>JBCBBI010000006.1:0-174953 GCA_038531775.1 Pseudomonadota bacterium
TTGCGGTTGCCCCCGTACGTAAAGCAAACCGTTTATCGAACTTGATCCGCCCAGTACCCGGCCACGCGGATATGGGATCGATCTCCCCGCAATGCCGGCATCATTTTGTGTCGTGTAGCACCAGTCTGATCTCGGGTTGCCCATTGTTCGGAAGTACCCGACGGGAATGTGAATCCATGGGTTTGTATCCTTTGGGCCAGCTTCCAACAAAGCAACCTGATAACGCCCATCCGCAGACAAGCGATTAGCAAGCGCACAGCCGGCAGATCCGGCCCCCACAATGACGAAATCAAAGTTCATTACACATTTATCAAAAATTGAGACTTTTTTTCTCGATTTCTACTTAAAAAATACGCTACATTGATTCGTAAGAAAAACAATCCTCAACTTGTAATTTTGACCAATGCCAAAGACGGACCGCATCCCGACCAATCTCAGAACCCTGATGATTTTGGAAATTTTGGGCAAAAGCGAACTGGCTTTGACAGCCACGGAAATCAACGAAAGTCTAGGTTTACCCAAACAGACCATTCATCGGCTTTGTGCGACGTTGGAACAGAACGGCTTTCTAACAAGACAGGGCAATTCCAGACGTTATCATGCAGCACGCAGGCTACGTGATCTTGGTGCAGGCTTGTTACATAACTCCCGCTTTCACATCGCCAGAAGGCAAATCCTCATTGATGTGGCTAGCCAGCTTCGGGAAACGGTAAATTTTGTTGTGCCCGAAGAGTCCGGTATGAGCTATGTAGATCGTGTCGAAACGGATTGGGCATTTCGTATTCAGTTACCTATCGGCACGCACGTTCCATTTCACTGCACAGCGAGCGGAAAATGTTTTCTGGCTAGTCTGACCCCCAAATCACGTCGCAGGCAAGTTGCGGCATTAAAGCTCGAAAAGCTTACGCCTTATACCCACAGCGACCCTGATACATTGCTCGATAATCTTTCAATGATCGCAAAACGCGGTTTTTCTCTGGATGAAGAAGAATTTATGGAAGGTATGGTCGCAATTGCTGTACCTGTCACCGACAGCACCGGACGGTTTGTTGCGGCAATCGCGGTGCACGGTCCGACGCAGCGTGTGTCGGTAGAGGACGCAATCGCAAAAAGCTCGATTCTTTTCGATGCGGCCAGTAGGCTCAGCGATGCGCTGTTTGCAGCCGATTGAGTTAAATAAAAATAATCATTTCCCTAAAAAAACAGAAGCCACTGTCTTACGACCCATACTTCAAGGCAACAGACCGTTAGCACCGCGAACCGGACGCGCAAATCCTTCCATCTACGCAAGATCACGAACGCCGAGATTAAAACGACAATCAACGTGAACGGCGCGACCAGGCCTGCATGATGCTGGGAGTCCCAATAACTGATCGGACTTTCGAAAACCCAATCGCTCAATGGCCAAAAATGTGGGCGAGCGTCATCGTTATGTAGAGCAAAGTCGGATGCGATATGTAAAAGGCCTGCGCAGGATAAAGCTACGGCCGGCATGCTGCGCATCAAAACCGCTACCAAAAGAACGATGCCCCATACCAAAAAGCTGTTATCGACAGCAAAAACCGATTGCCAAGAGTTCGAAAAGTAAAGCTCCCCGAAAACTCTTTCAGGAGGAATCCTCAACAAGAATAACGATACGCCCGCCATTAGATAGAGTGAAACATCCGGCAACAGGCTTCCCAAGGCTGCCATTTTACCGGTGCTCGGTAAATGGCCTCGCGAGCAAAGCGCAACGCCCACCAAAAGATGCGCTGGTGTGTTCAAGGTAGCTCCTTACAAAGGCAATATTATCTTGCCGGTTTTCTTCATTGTCACAAGGCCGAACCACTGCGGCCCAATCAAGAAAAGCCAACATGCGATCTTATAAGTAACTTAGAGCTTTTTGTAATTTGAATGCCTATATTCGACGCGCCCAATCGGCTTTCAACGCTATTTTCAACCGCACTAAGCTTGATCCTATGATATTCGGATGCGCCAGATATGGCACTTGGAGGGAGCCAACCCCTACAGGCCAAAATGAAATCAGCCAGATCAATTTTTCATACGTGTTCGTCTCGCCTATGCACAGAACACTGCAATCCGCCCATTAGATTTTTCCCGAGGACATGCCAGTTCCGTTTGATGCTGTCGTAGGGGAGCAGCTATCGAACAGCTGCGATCTTGAAAGGCGACCGCGCGAAATCGATCAAGATGTTCAACATCTCGATTTTGATCATCTGGTTGATTGCTGATTGCACGATGGAGAGAAAGACCATAGAGGAATTTTGGTGGAGCCATAACGTCCTTCAGCAACGAGCCGATGCGTTTGCGGCTCGTTTGAGGATAAAAAACATTCACTCAAACGCAGTTGTCGCGCACGTAAACTTCATTTGCGAATTGACCAGACATAAGCCTTAAAAATTATGAAGTAGCGCTTATTGGACCCCTAGTCGAAGATGTCGAGAATGCTGTCAAACATGCTTTCGCGCTTCCGGCGTTTTGGGCGGGGTTGCTGTGTTCGCTGTGGACTTTCGTGGTAGTGTACGTCTCCATAGGCATCTTCGGCAGACACACCGCCATCAACCAACGCTTCTTCCCGAATAGCCATTATGATCTTTTCCAATTCACCACGATCCAGCCAAATCCCGCCAGAAGTTGCGCAGATATCCATTTTCACACCGTAACGCTCTACTTCTCGCATTGGCGAACCATCAATTGGAGATGTCATTAGTGGCATTGGGTTGCTCCATTGTCATTTAAGGGAATTGGTTTTCTTACTGACCAAAGCATAGATTGTGATTAGAGCAGGTTTTTACACGGCTTTAATAAGTGAACGTCCAGAGTCACATAAAAAACAACAAATACGTATTCTAATTCACGAAATATGGTGGAGCCTAGGGGGATCGAACCCCTGACCTCTTGCATGCCATGCAAGCGCTCTCCCAGCTGAGCTAAGGCCCCGACAGGCTTTTGTCTATGGCAAAGCGGCTTGCAGGATCAAGCACAAATTAAGACTGTTGTTTGAACCGCTAGCTTTCATCTTCCTCTGCGGCGACATCCGCGATCTCGTCGAGCGAAACATTGTCGTCATCGTCTTCTTCGAGCACATCATCACCAAGGTCGACATCCATATCTACATCATCGTCATCATCAAGAATTTCTTCTTCGACGTCTGCAGATTCCATTTTCTTGGTCTCAGCATCCTCGGCATCAGCAACAATAGAGCGCGTCTTGCCCGCGTGCAGCTCAACCTGCTCACCGGTGTAAGGGCTGACAATCGGATTCTTGTTCAGATCGTAAAAGCGCTTTCCGGTCGTAGGGCAAACACGCTTTACGCCCCATTCTTCCTTGGGCATGGCTTTTCCTTTAGCATCTCTACTGTTGCAGACGTTCTGCGACCCCTGCCATAACAGAAACAGGGTGTCAAAGGCATAATCGCAGCAGACGCCTATAGATAATTTGCGAGGTGATATGGGGCACTTTGTGCTTCCGGGCAACCCCCCTGTCGAGTTAACCCTGCGCCGTTCTGCGCGCGCGCGACGAATTTCATTGCGTGTATCCGGCGTCGATGGGCGGATCACACTAACAATGCCTTCTGGCTTACCTGCAAAAACCGCGCTTGAATTTGCAGACAGTAAGGCCGAATGGCTACGGACACAGATCAAAAAGCAACCCGAATTAAAACGCGTCGCGCCCGGTGTAGAACTCCCGGTAGAGGGGATGCTTAGGCGGATCAGTTCGACCAAAGGAAAACGTATTTCGATGCAGGGTACAGAAATTTTTATTCCTGGTCGAATTCAGACATTGCCAAGAAGACTTGAGGCATGGCTCAAGGCACGTGCAAGAAATCAATTAGCCTTAATGTCTGATCATTACGCATTTGAGATTGGACAAAATTATAGTCGTCTTACTCTTCGCGATACGCGTTCAAGATGGGGTTCATGCTCACACGAAAAGCGCTTGATGTTTTCTTGGCGGCTTATCTTAGCGCCACCAGAAGTGTTGAATTACGTAGCGGCGCATGAGGTCGCGCATCTGGCGGAGATGAACCACTCAAAATTATTCTGGGCGAAGGTCAAGTCACTATACCCAGATTATGAACAGCCCAGACAATGGTTAAGAAAAAATGGGGCGTCACTGCACCGTTACCGGTTTGACACCGAATAGCGGTTGACCCCCTCGAATTTTGTGATCACAGTTTATCAATGACCGAAGCAACCCAGAGTATCGCCGCTTTTGGCGGAGGCGTTTCGGCCCAGACCTCTGGCGCCGCCCATGAGCGCGTATATCGCGGTTTGCGGAGCCGTATCATGTATGGAGAGCTATCACCCGGTGAGCCCCTCACTCTGCGCGGTATCGGCAAAGAATTTGAAGTATCTATGACGCCTGCACGTGAAGCGGTGCGAAGGCTGTCAGCCGAGGGAGCGCTCAGCGTTTCAGCATCGGGTCGCGTAACAGCACCAGAACTTTCGAATGATCGGATTGAAGAGCTTTCTGTGTTGCGGTCTATGCTTGAAGTAGAGTTAGCAAGCAGGGCGCTGCCTCGTGCGCATATGGTTTTGATCGACCGCCTTAACAGCATAAACAACCGCATCGTTGAGTATGTCGAAGAAAATAATGCGGTGGGCTACATCCGGGCAAATCTGGAGTTTCACCGCACATTCTACCTTCGCGCCCAGGCGCCCGCGATGCTTGCAATGACAGAGACAGTCTGGCTTCAACTTGGCCCAACAATGCGAGCACTTTACAAACGCCTTAGACGCACAGAAGCACCGAAGTATCATCGTATGATAATTTCTGCGCTTCGAGCAGGTGACGAACCCGGGCTTTGCCTTGCGGTGCGCGCTGATGTCACACAGGGTCTGAAGATGCTGCTTTCTTAAGCAAAGCTTCTATATCAAGCGCATACCGGAATTTTGCAGGCTCGCTTTGTGACAACAAAACGAAACAAACAAGAAATCTATGACGACGTCGCAGGGCAATGGTGGTCTGACGAGATTCGCTGGGTGCGCACTCTGAAGAACCTTGTTCCAGCTCGGTTTGCCTTCTTTGATCACCATTTCGAATTTTCAAAACAAACCGTGCTCGACCTTGGGTGCGCAGGCGGTTTCATGGCCGAAGCTCTATATAAAAAGGGCGCGGCAGTGACCGGAATTGATCCCGCTGAACAAGCAATCGAAGCGGCTCGAGCTCATGCCGATGCGACTGGAAAAGATATCAAATACGACATCGGCCTTGGTGAGTACCTGCCTTATGAAAGAGAGAGTTTTGATGCAGTTGTCTGTGTTGATGTCCTCGAACATGTTTCCGACTTGGCGCGTGTCTTGTCGGAGGTTCAGCGGGTTTTAAAACCTGGCGGCGCATTTCTGTTTGATACAATAAATCGAACGCCTGCGGCACGTATTGCGGTGATTACCGTTGCCGAAGATATTTTGCGGCTGCTTCCTAAAGGAACACATGATCCCGCGCTTTTCATCAAACCTGTAGAGCTCAGAAATGGTTTGCGAGATTCAGGGCTCGTTTGTGGCCCGATGACCGGCATCGGGCCAAGTGGAATTTCTCTAAAAGGCGACTTTAAATTCGGCGTCTTGCCATTCAAGCAAGTCGTTTATGCGGGTGTGGCGCGCAAACCAAAGGTACGAAAATGACAGAACTGGCACTGCTAATCACTGCGCTACTGTTCGGCGGTATGGTGCTTTATTCTTTCGGTTTTGCGGCGTTTCTTTTCACCTCGCTTCCTGCAGATACAGCAAGCCCTCTCTTGCGCAAAGCATTCCCGCATTTTTATCTTTTTGTGCTGACTTGCTCACTCATCGCAACAGGCTTGGCAATTGGTGTGGATCACCTTTCAGCCGCAATCCTTGGCGCGGTTTTTTTGACGACTGTCTATGCACGCCAAATTCTGATGCCCGCGATCAACGCTGCAACAGACGACGGTAACAAATCAAGATTCAAGAAGCTACACTGGTTCTCTGTCTTGATCACACTGTCGCACATAGTCGCCGCAGCATGGTGCATTGTTCGGCTGGCACATGCAGCTTAGTCATTGCGAAATCAAACTTCTTCACTGAATGGAAGCACGGCGCAGAAAGGCTCTACGCCGCTTTCGTTATTGCTAAATCCGCTCAGACTGCATTTGGCAGAATAACAATTTCTACACGACGATTCAGCGCGCGTCCTTCATCGGTCAGATTGGACGCCACAGGACGATCCTCGCCACGACCAAAGGCGTTGATGCGGTTGAAGCCTACACCGCCGTCGAGAAGCACGTCTGATACCGCGTTCGCCCGGCGTTCAGAAAGGTTCTGATTATAGGACGCCCCACCGGTGTTATCCGTATGGCCAACAACCTGTACAGTCGAATCCGGATACTCTTGCAGGTTCGATGCGACCTTCAAAAGGTCTGAACGCAATCCAGGGCGAACACTCGCGCTATCGACATCAAACAGAATGTCTTCTGGCAGTGTCACAATCAGTCTGTCACCTGTATTGGTTATAGTTACATCATCATTGCCCAAGCTATCTCTTAGATCAGCCTCCTGTCGGTCGAGAATACTACCAACCAGAGCGCCACCACCGGCACCGATTGCACCACCGACAACAGCGCCAGCGACCTTCTTATCGCTTACGAGCGCGCCAAGGCCCGCCCCAAGCACGCCGCCGATGACCGCGCCCTGCGTGGTCTTGGGATTATTCGAACCACCGCCCACGCCGCCAAGATGAGCTGGGCTGGAGCACGCCGCCAGACCAACGGTCGCTAAGACTACTACTGAAATTCTGAATTTGCTCATTTCCTCACACCTTACTTGGTTTGCCTGTTTTCCAGATCTTTTTATATAATAGGCGATAAAGGGCTTTCACCCAAGGGCTATATCAGGGGAAACTGCGCACGTTTCGCGCATATCTAAGTGAACACTGCTATTTTTTCTGGCTTCGATGCACCATTTTCAGCATCATTCTACGCGGTACGAGAGGCACAATCCAATTCATAACGAAACTTAGGACGCCATCGTTGATCACGAATAGTTCCCTGCCACGCATACTATTGTAACCTATGCGCGCCACATCTTTTGCCTTTGCTCCCCGTGAATTCTCCAGAAGTGTTCCCTCAAGATCGGCGACTTTGGCGAATTCTGTCTCAACGTAACCGGGTGCTAGCACCGTGCAGGTAACACCTTTATCTCGCAGTTCTTGATCAATCGCCTGGCTGTACGAGTTCACAAAAGCCTTAGTCGCGAAGTATACGGCTTGCAGCGGGCCAGGAATAAATCCCGCCGTTGAACCAACATTCAAAATCTTGCCGCCACCTTGGGCGACCATGTCATTGGCAAACAGATGTGTAAGTGACACCAATGCTTTGACATTGAGGTCGATCATCGTAATTTCGCCTTGCAGATCCCGTTCGATATGCAAACCGCGCCCGCCAAACCCGGCGTTGTTTATCAAAATATCAACCTGCAGGCCTAATTCTTTAACTGCATGGTAGAGCTTTTCCGCGCCGTCACTAGCCGAAAGATCAAGAGCAATGACATGCACTTTAACGCTTTTTTGGTCTTCAATCTCTTTTTTCAAAGCATCTAGTTCAGCCCGGCGTCGAGCCGTGATGATCACATCGCCGCCTTTTGAGGCATGAATTAGAGCGAGCTCGCGACCAATGCCCGAAGATGCTCCAGTGATAAGGGCGGTGTTGGACATGAAGGATTCCTGAAACGGCAAAACTTTGGTGCCAAAATAGATGCAATCGCCGCTTCAAGAAACACTGGCACTTAAAATTTACCCAAGAACACTACTTAAATTCTAGTTTTTGCCTAAATCGCATCCGCGCGTGCGCTTTCCCATGCCAAGAGTGCGCGTTTGACAGGCAAACCCCAGTGGTAGCCTCCTAGCGCCCCCGATTTACGTAAGGCTCTGTGGCAAGGGATGAGAAAACTGATCGGATTACGACCAACAGCAGTGCCCACTGCCCGCACCGCTTTCGGGTTGCCTACAGATTGGGCAATTTCTGAGTAGGTCGTCACATGGCCTGAAGGGATGCGCAACAGAGCCTCCCAAACCTTGATTTGAAATGGCGCACCAATCAGATAGAGCGGTGTCTTTTCTAAAACCTGATCGCCCGCCCCAAAAGCATTCAAAGCCCACGGGCGCAGCAACATCGGATCTTCAACAAATTGCGCCTTAGGCCAGCGCGATATCATATCTTCCATGGCAGCCTCGTGACCCGTCTCACAGGCAAATCCGATGCCGCAGATACCTTTTTCTGTACCCATAACAAGCGCAAGTCCAAATGGACTCTCGAACCAACCCCAATAGATCTTCAGACCCTCTCCATTACGGGCGTATTCGCCCGGGCTCATCGCCTCCCACCGCAGGAAAAGATCATGCAGGCGACCACCGCTCGAAAGTCCAAGCTCATGAGCAGTGCCAAGCGTGGTGAAACGGTTCTCAAGCATATCTTTGGCCTGCTCTAGCAGTAGATATTGTTGGTACTTTTTCGGGCTCACCCCGACCCATTGGGAAAATACCCTTTGAAAATGCGCCGGGCTCATATTCATCTCGCCCGCAAGATCACCAAGACTGGTACTGCTGCCGCGCTCATCAATCAACTCGATCGCGCGTCTGATCACACCATAATGGTAGCTTTGGCTGGCCTGAATATTCATGGCATGTCCTCCGGTTTCCATTCGAACTTAAGAGATGGCTTAATGCGAAGCGACCCGATTGTTGCGCATCTGAATGTAAATGCGTCCGCGAAAAGTCACCGGTGACCGCAAATATTACAGTTGACTATCAAAACTACGCGCAGCATTGGCTGATCTAGTGCGGCCGCATTCAAAGCAAGGCGTTTAAACCAAGCTCTCAACCTGCCCACTCCGGGATCTCTGTTTCAAAGAGGAAAATAACTTATGACCAAGTATCAAGTTGTCGGCATAGGCAACGCAGTTGTGGACGTCATCAGCCAATGTGATGATGCGTTCTTGTCCAAAATGGATATCGAAAAAGGCATTATGCAGCTGATCGATCAGGATCGTGGAGAAACGCTTTACGCGGCAATGCAGGGCCGCAAACAGATGTCCGGCGGCTCTGTGGCCAATTCGGTCGCTGGGCTTGGCGCGATGGGGCTTAAAACGGGATTCATTGGTCGCGTGAGTGATGATGATCTTGGGCGTTTCTATGCAAAGGGCATGGCAGAAGCAGGCACAGATTTTGTCAACGCCCCGGTGGCGGGTTCTGACATGACCACCTCCCGTTCGATGATCTTTGTCTCGCCTGATGGCGAGCGGTCGATGAACACATATCTGGGCATCTCTACGGAGTTAAGCTCTGAGGATGTCGATGATAATGTCGCAGGAAGCGCAGAGCTTTTGCTTCTTGAGGGGTATCTTTTCGACAAGGACAAAGGAAAATCCGCATTCCAGGCTGCAGCGCGGGCTTGCCGCGCAGGCGGTGGCAAGGCGGGTATCTCGCTCTCTGATCCGTTTTGCGTAGACCGGCACAGGGCAGACTTCCGCACTCTAGCGCGAGAGCTTGATTACGTGCTTGGCAATGAGGAAGAATGGCTTTCCCTGTACGAGACGACCGATCTTGAAAACGCGATCTCGCAAGCCGTGTCAGAAAGCGGCCTAGTCGTCTGCACACGCGGTGGGGATGGCGTGATCGTTGCTCAAGGTGATGAACGCGCCAAGGTTGCAATCGAATGTATCACACCTGTCGATACCACCGGCGCCGGAGATCAATTCGCAGCGGGTTTCCTATACGGTGTTGCCACCGGGCAAAGCCTTGAGGTCTCCGGTCGCATGGGTTGCATCGCCGCTCGCGAAGTCATCGGCCATTATGGTGCCCGGCCTGAGGCGGATGTGAAAGCTATTTTCCAGGCAGAAGGACTGCTTTAGAGACACTTTCTAAGTCCAATTCACCGGATCAAGACCGAATAGGTTGGACAACTGCGCATAAATCTGCGGCTCTTCGCGTTGAAGCTGTTTCGGCTTTTCGAAGAATACTTCGACTGAAACAGCAAAAAACTCTTCCAGACCCGTCGCGCCGTAATCATCGAGGAAGGTCCAGCGGCCTTTCTCGACCTGGCGCACGTGGTCCTCATAGCCTTTGACAAATATCTCATCCCAATCGGCATAACACTGTCCGGACCGCAGCAAAGGAACACCATCTGTATCCCCCGACAGATCGTCAAATTGATGCGCAAACTCGTGCAGCACAAGGTTGCTGCCGTCTTTGTAATTCAAACCGCCTTGCTCCACATGCGGCCAGGAAAGCACCACTGGCCCACGCGACCAGCTCTCGCCTAGCCGGACAGACTCTTCTTCCAAGATCAAATCCCCATGCTGCACCATGCGTCGGGATTTAAACGCGCCGGGATAAATCAGGACTGTTCGAAGGTTATCGTACCAGGCATTGCTATTGACGACCAAAAGACAGGCCTGCGCCGCAATCGAAAGGCGCATGTCCTCGGTGACCTCCAGCCCGTTACAACCGACGAAGTCAATTTGGTGCCGAAAAAGCTGAACTTTCTCTTCAAAGCTCGTGTGCAAATCAGCAGGCAGTTTTTTGGTTATCGGTACCATTTCAGCGATCACTTTGCGCTCGTGTGCTGAAAGAGGGGTCTCCATGGCCTGCATTCGCGCTTGCCGGTTTGACCAAAAACGAAAGGCAAAAAGGCCCAAAACTGCCAGAAGCAGACAAAAAACAATAATCATAGTGACTTATATAGGTAGGATTGTGCGAAATTACTCGCCTAGCTTGGCGTGAACCTCATCTAGATCGACCTCGCCTATGGGCATTTTGTTGCCTGGATTCTCAAAATCGTACTTAAAAAGAGCAAAATCGCGATGATAAATCTCTTTTATAAGATGCATCGATAGATCGTCGAAATAATCTTCCACTGGGTGCGCCCGTTTCGGCCCGTGCCCTTCGCTTTCGTTAAAACGCGGTATTTTTTTTAAATCGACCTTAGACGGTGTTTTGATCGCTTTTAGGACGTCGCCCATTCCGTCATTGAAATGCTCCGTCCAGAATATTTTGTCGTATTTCCCACCGTTCACGATGAAGGTAGAGATATGCCCGGCCTGCGAAGACCAATGAATATCCGGCTCCATTGGGCGTTTCCAACGGATGGTGTCACGGGCAAACAACAAAAAACGGCGAAAGCTTGCGATTTGGTCGAATTCCTCTTTGCCATCTTCGCCACCGACTTCGATGCCGTATTTCTGCACAAGCAAAGGCACCAGCTTACCGCGATAGCGTTGCCCATTGCGCTGAATGCCGCAGATCTTGTCAAAGAACGAGCTTAAGACACGAGTATAAGGATTACGCACGCACGTGAAAGAATAAGAGCTGTGCGCCTGCACATTGTCCTTTATGGCCGTTTGACTTTCTTCTCGCGCCCATTTGTGCAGGCCTGTGGTCGCGTCATGAATATCGCCGTCGAAAAACTCGCCATGATCGGAGAAATACATGATCTGCCCAATTGTCGAGCAGGCGCATTTGGGTACAACGCGGTAGACCACGCTTTCACTTTCCGTCATCCAGGTGCCGGGGAAACCCAATTTTCGTCTCCTAAATTAGCCCGAGTGACGGTTTTTTGGCAGAATTTTACGCTTCGCGCTAGCTTCAAACGCTCGCCCGTACGGGGAATTACAGGCAAGGAACCGCGCAAAAAGCTTTATTAACAGAGCGTTCATCTTTATCACCATAGGAACTGGGCGGAAAACAGGCATCGCGCTCTGATGGCGAAAATAGCGTATATATTGCTGTGTCACAAAGACCCCGACGCAATCATCGGTCAGGCAGAAATGTTGACCAAGGCCGGCGACTATATGTCTATACATTTTGATGCACGCGCCAATACGAAAAGCTATGCCAAAATCCGGGAGGCTCTAAAAGACAATCCCAACATCGTTTTCGCGCGAAAACGTGTAAAATGCGGATGGGGTGAGTGGTCACTGGTACAGGCCACGATAAATGCCATCGAAGCCGCGCTGGATCAGTTTCCCAGAGCGTCGCATTTCTATATGCTTTCAGGTGATTGCGCGGCGATCAAGTCAGCAAAATTCGCGCATGAGTTTCTCGATTCCAACGACGCTGACTATATCGAGAGCTTTGATTTTTTTAAAAGCGATTGGATCAAAACTGGGATGAAGGAAGAACGCCTTATCTACCGGCACTTCTTCAATGAACGGCAAAATAAGACACTTTTTGACGCTGCCTTCAATCTACAGCGCAGATTTGGGTTAAAAAGACAAATCCCGTCTGACCTGCAGATGCAGATTGGTAGTCAGTGGTGGTGCCTAAGACGGCGCACCATCGAATGGATTATGGACTTTACCCGCAAAAGGGCGGATGTGATGCGGTTTTTCAGAACGACCTGGATTCCCGACGAGACGTTCTTTCAAACGCTGGTACGCCATCTGGTTCCAGAGACAGAAATCCAGACGCGTACTCTCACTTTTCTGATGTTCTCAGACTACGGCATGCCTGTTACATTTTACAACGACCATTACGATCTGTTGCTTAGCCAAGATGCACTCTTTGCCCGCAAGATCAGCCCGGAAGCAACAGAGCTTAAGACAAGGCTCGGCGCGCTCTACGCTAATGACGACGCCGCCTTCAAAATCTCAGATGAGGGACGCAGCCTTTTTAAGTTTTTATCTGGTCGCGGTCGTGTAGGGCGACGTTTTGCGCAGCGTTTCTGGGAGACCGAAAGCACGCTTGGCCGTGATCGCGAGCTGATGATTGTCATAAGTAAGAAATGGCATGTCGCCAAACGGCTTTTGGCGCGAGTGAAACAAGTCACCAATATTCCAGCGATCGAGTATCTTTTCAACGAAGACGACACAGCACTTCCCGATCTAGGCGGAATTCAAGCCAGTGTGTCAAAACGAACGCGTCACCGCAGGGCGCTGATGCGCATGCTTTTTGATTACTATGAAACAGATCGGCTCATCGTTTGCATCGATCCGGCCAATATCGACCTTCTACATGATTTTTGCGGCGATCGCTCCATTACCAAACTTCTCGAAGTTCAATGTGAGTTTTCCGATGGCTACCTAATTGGACATGCGAAGCGCGTCGGGCTTGCCGGCGAGCAGACACCTGAAGAAGCACTGTCTCGCCTCTTGCCAACAATCCGAGGCGATATAAATCATGAGGCTGACGTAATCCTCGATGCCGAATTTGAGAACCACATGGTCATGCGGCAGTCAGACGCGCCAGAAAAAAATGCAGACCTTATTGCACGTTTCCTTGATGTGGCCCAGGACAAGGCCCTAGAGATCGCGCAAACAGATCACCTTTTCGCCGATTAACTTATAGCAAGGCCCGCTATGCCCTATTCCTATGACGACCAAAACATCTTTGCCAAAATTCTGCGTGGGGAGATTCCGAATAGCACAGTGCTTGAGACGGAGCATACGCTGGCCTTCAACGATATTGAACCGCAAGCACCGGTGCATGTTCTGGTGATTCCGAAAGGACCATATGTCTGTCACGATCACTTCGCAGCAGAGGCAAGCGAGGCTGAGATTGTCGATTTTATGCGCGCCTCTGCAGAGGTGTGCCGGATCACAAATGTTTCGCCTGGAGAGGGTGAAGATGGCTTTCGCGCGATTTCAAACGCCGGTGAAGCCGCAGTTCAAGAAGTTCCCCACTATCATTTGCACATCCTGGGCGGACGAGCACTTGGACGAATGCTTGCAAAAATGGATTAGATCGATTTGGCCCTAAACTCCGCTATTACAGGCGGGTTCCCATCTTGCCATGTTGAACCGACTGCCCCATATGCAGGCGCATGACCGATCAGTCGCAATCTGAACCCCAAGGCCTGCGCGAAAAGGTAAACGCGCTTGTCGACAGGCCGTTATTTAGCAATTTCATTCTGGCTGTGATCTTGTTCAATGCGGTGATCCTGGGGTTAGAGACGTCCAAAACCGTCATGGCCTCAATCGGGCCGATGATCCTGCTGCTTGATAGGATTTGCCTTGCCATCTTTTTGGTTGAGCTTGTGCTGAAGCTTTACGCGCGCGGACTTGCCTTTTTCAAACAGGGTTGGAACGTTTTTGACTTTGTAATCATTGGCATTGCCCTGGTCCCTTCAACAGAAGGCTTAACGGTTCTGCGTGCGCTTAGAATATTACGCCTGCTGCGCGTGCTATCTGTCACACCATCTCTAAAACGCGTCGTCGAAGGGCTTATGAATGCGCTGCCGGGCATGGGATCGGTTTTTGTGTTGATGGGTATGATTTTCTACATCGGCGCAGTCATGGCCACGAAACTATTTGGCGATGCTTTCCCAGCCTGGTTCGGATCGATTGGTGGATCCGCTTATTCCCTTTTTCAGATCATGACATTGGAAAGCTGGTCCATGGGGATCGTGCGCCCTGTCATGGAGGTTTACCCTCTCGCATGGATGTTCTTTGTACCGTTCATCCTGATCACCACATTCGCCACCGTCAACCTGCTCGTCGGTCTGATTGTGAACTCAATGCAGGACGCGCATGGGGAAGAAGACGCTGAGAAGACGGATAGCTACCGTGAAGAGGTTTTGCGGCGCTTGAGCGATATTGAGGCTTCTCTCAAAGACAAAAGCTAACGCTATTTGGATTTCGTCAGCTCAAGAAAAACATCCTCCAGATCGGCTTGATCGGTGCGTATATCAGCGATTTCAACACCTGTTGTTTTTATCAAATCAAGCGCCTCTCCTGCGCTAAGCCTTGATGCGCTGTAGCGAAGGGTGAAGCTTCCGTCTTCACTGAGCTCTACGTTCACGCCGTCTGCTTTTGGCAAAACGCCAGGCATGCCGTTAGGTGTTATTGTGATGGTACGCGTATCCAGTTGACTCAGGAGGTTTGCTGTCTTGTCCTGCGCAACGATTTCACCTTCTCTAAGAATAGCAATTACGTCGCACATCTCTTCGGCCTCTTCGAGGTAATGCGTTGTAAGAATGATCGTCACACCTTGGTCATTAAGCTTTCGCACATTGGCCCAAAGCATCTGACGCAGTTCGATATCAACGCCGGCGGTTGGCTCATCCAAAACCAAAACACGTGGTCCGTGCACCAAAGCCTTAGCCAAAAGAAGTCGTCTTCTCATGCCGCCAGAAAGAGCACGCGAATAGGCATCGGCCTTGTCCGACAGACCGACCATCGCCAAAATCTCATCGCTGCGACGCTCAGCTTTTGGCACTCCGTAAAGCCCGGCCTGAAGCTCCAACGCGGCACGCGGCGTAAAAAAGGGGTCGAGATTTAGTTCCTGCGGCATAACGCCAATGGCCGCACGGCTTTGACGCGGGTTTACATCCTGATCAAAGCCCCAGATTTTCACTCGCCCAGCGGATTTCAGAACGAGACCGGCCAGGATATTGATCAAAGTCGATTTACCGGCGCCGTTGGGTCCCAACAAACCAAAGATAGACCCGGCTGGTACAGCAAGGTCTATTCCCTTCAGCGCGGACTTCCCGCCGCTATAGGTCTTTTCTAATCCAGTGATTTCAATTGCGTTTTGGGACATATGTTACGCGGTTGGCACAAAGTTTGGCAGAGCGTTATCAAGTTCCAATCCAAAGTGGAACCGCGAGCGGAGTAAAACTGGATAGCACATGGCACAAATACTCAAATGGTCATTGGTTTCGCTAATCGGCCTTGTTGGTTGTTACCTAATCGCGGCTGTGCTCGGGGCATTGGTCCCCGGTGCGGTCGCCATCTCAAAGCAAAGACAAAGTTCTTTCGGCACCGAGATTAAGCTTGTCTCCGGTCCGATACATTATGACCTTCTATTACCCCTAAATGAGACCACACGTGAACGTTTTAATGCTTTTGATCAAAGCGGCATATCTGTCTCAAACTCAGATGCTGAGTGGCTGCTTGTCGGTTGGGGCGCAAAAGATTTTTACACCACAGTCGGTGGGTATAGTGACCTTTCGTTGCGCGCGATTTGGCGTGGGATTACCGGTGATGCCTCAGTCATTAGAGTTGATATCGTGGGCCGACTGCCTTCCGGTTTTAATCCGCCGAAAATACGTCTGTCCGATGCACAATATGATCAGCTTCTGGTCGCTATTCTCGCGTCTTTCAAACGAAATCCAGACGGCAGTTTGACACCGGTTGCAGCGGCAGGCTTTAACTCGACTGATCGCTTTTTTGCAGGCGAGGGCAAATTCAATATCTTGGCGACGTGCAACACATGGATTTCCAGAATGATACGTGCTGCGGGCATAAAATTTGGCACTTGGACACCAATACCTTACTCTGTCACCCTATCCCATAAATGGTTCATCGAAGCCGAAAACCAATAGCTGATCCATCCTCTTTGGTTCATTAGCGCGTTTAAATTCAAAAGACGGCGTATGCATCAATTTGCGTTTGCCAGACCAACAAATACAATCGACAAATACGTGCAAAGCAATCAGCCTTTTGAAAAAGAGTACTTCATATGGGCAATCAACCTCTTAAAGGCTGGCCAAGGCTGGTCGCCGCATACCACAATTCCTGTGCGGGCTTTCGCGTTGTCTGGCGTGAAGAAGAAGCGTTTCGGATAGAACTTGTGGCTTTTTTCCTTAGCGTCCCGGCAGCTTTTTGGTTGGGCACCAGCATCTTCCAAGCGGCTATCTTGATTTCCGCTACGCTTTTCATTGTTATCGTCGAAGTGCTGAACAGCGCCATCGAAGCGGTTGTCGACCGGATCGGACCTGAACGCCATGAGCTATCAGGTTTGGCCAAGGATCTGGGTTCACTTGCGGTTCTTCTAGCATGCGTTTTGGCCGGTTTACTCTGGTGCGCGGCGATCTATACGCGATTGATGACCTGAGCACTGGCCCCGACCTGCCGAGCATGGCAATAAGAGATTATGTTTACGGCAAGGGGGCTAGTATGACATTTGGCAAAGGCCATCACCTGCATCTTATTGACGGCTCGGCATTCATATTTCGAGCCTATCACGCGCTGCCGCCATTGACGCGAAAATCAGACGGGTTGCCGATTGGTGCGGTTTCCGGTTTTTGCAACATGCTTCAAAGTTACATCGCCGATACGGCAAAATCTGACGCCCCGACGCATCTGGCCGTGATCTTTGACAAAGGCTCGCATACTTTCCGAAACGATCTTTATTCGGAATATAAAGCCAATCGCGAGGCGATGCCCGAGGATTTGAGGCCACAAATCCCTTTGACACGCCGCGCAACAGAGGCCTTCAACATCGCGTGCAAAGAGATGGAAGGCTATGAGGCCGATGACATTATTGCTACGTTGTCCGTTCAAGCGCGCGAGGCTGGTGGCCGTGTCACCATTGTTAGTTCCGACAAGGATCTGATGCAGTTGGTGGGTGACGGTGTCGAGATGCTTGACGCCATGAAGAACCGCAGAATTGATCAAGACGGCGTTGCTGAAAAGTTTGGCGTTGGGCCGGAACGCGTCATCGATGTGCAGGCGCTTGCCGGCGACAGTGTCGATAACGTACCCGGAGCCCCGGGCATCGGGATCAAGACCGCCGCTCTTTTAATCAACGAATTTGGATCTCTGGAGGAGCTGCTAGACCGCGCTGGAGAGATTAAACAACCCAAGCGGCGTGAAACTCTGATCGAAAAACGCGAGCAAATTGAGCTGTCCAAGAGGCTGGTGACGCTGGATACAGCGACCCCTATTGATTTCACGCTTGACGATTTGGAGGTGCGAGATCCAAAGCCGGAGAAGCTCATGGAGTTCCTCACCGAGATGGAGTTTCGCACGCTGACAAGACGCGTGGCAGATGCGCTCAACGTCGAGGCGCCGACAATCCCAGAGCCTACGCAGGAAGCCAATGGCGAAGACGCGGCAAACGAATGGCCTGCAATTGACCCAGAAAATTATGAGCGTGTCTCTGACATGGCCGCACTTGCGCGCTGGATCGCTAAGATCGAGGCACGCGGATATGTAGCTTTTGATACAGAGACAACGTCGCTCAATGAGATGCAGGCAGAGTTGGTGGGTATTTGCCTTTCGGTCGAGCCGGGCGAGGCCTGCTATATTCCGCTAACGCATAAAGATGGCCAGTCGGACGATCTATTCGGCACGGATGCCATTCTCGAAGGTCAGCTGCCGCTTGACGATGTTTTGGCCGCGCTGAGACCAATTCTGGAAAATCCATCGATTCTGAAGATCGGTCAGAATATGAAGTATGATGCCAAAGTTCTGGCGAACTACGATGTCTCGATTGCGCCAATCGACGACACAATGCTTATGTCTTATGCGCTTTTCTCAGGCCTGCATAACCATGGTATGGATGGCTTATCCGAGCGCTATCTGGGTCACACGCCAATACCGATCAAGGACCTTCTCGGCAGTGGCAAGTCAATGATCACCTTCGACCGCGTGCCAATTGATGAGGCAGTAAAATATGCCGCTGAAGATGCCGATATCACTCTTCGGCTTTGGATGACGCTAAAACCGAAGATGCCCAGCGCGCGCGTAACCACCGTTTACGAAACACTAGAACGACCACTGGTGCCGGTACTAAGCCAAATGGAGAGGCACGGGATAAAAGTGGATCGCGAAACGCTTTCGCGGATGTCCAACAGCTTTGCGCAAAAAATGGCAGGGCTGGAAGCGGAGATCTTTGAACTTGCGGGAGAGAGCTTTAACGTTGGATCACCCAAGCAACTTGGTGAAATCCTGTTCGAAAAAATGGGCATCGAAGGCGGCAAAAAGGGTAAAACGGGCGCCTATGCAACAGGCGCGGACGTACTAGAAGATCTGGCGACGGAACATGAATTACCGGCGCGCGTGCTGGATTGGCGTCAGCTGTCAAAGCTCAAATCGACCTATACGGATGCTCTTCAAGAACACATAGACCCAGATACAGGTCGCGTACACACCTCTTATGTGCAAACTGGCGCCAGTACAGGACGTTTCGCATCAACCGATCCCAACCTGCAAAATATTCCGATCCGCACCGAGGAAGGCCGCAAGATTCGCGAAGCGTTTGTCGCAGAACCTGGAAAGACACTGATTGCACTCGACTATTCGCAGATTGAGCTGCGCATTCTTGCGCATATGGCCGATATCCCTGCGCTAAAGCAGGCGTTCTCTGACGGCCTCGACATTCATGCAATGACTGCGTCTGAGATGTTTGACGTCCCTCTTGATGAGATGACACCAGAAATCCGCCGTCGCGCGAAGGCCATCAACTTTGGGGTAATCTACGGGATTTCCGGCTTTGGTCTTGCCCGCAATTTGCGCATTCCACGTGGAGAAGCGCAGGCCTTCATTGATCGTTATTTTGAGCGTTTCCCAGGCATTCGCACTTATATGGACGACACCATAGCCTTTGCAAAAAAGCACGGACATGTCGCAACTCTTTTTGGTCGCAAAATTCACACGCCCGAGATTGCAGCAAAGGGACCTCGCGCAGGATTTGCGCGTCGCGCGGCGATCAACGCCCCAATCCAAGGAACTGCCGCCGATATTATCCGGCGCGCTATGATCCGAATGCCTGCTGCAATTGCGGGAATGCCATGCAAGATGCTTTTGCAAGTTCATGACGAACTGTTGTTCGAAGTAGAGGACAAGGCCGTGGACGATGTAATCACCGTAGCCCGCGACGTAATGGAAAGCGCCGCAAAACCAACGCTAGCTCTGGACGTTCCTCTCGTCGTTGATGCCGGCAAAGGTGCAAATTGGGCCAAGGCTCACTAATCTGATACAAAATGCACTGCAGTCCCGCGAAATATCGCTCAAACTATTGCAAAAACCACTAAATGACGCGGAAAAATAATCTTTCCCCACCCTCTTGTGTTGACAAAGAAAATCGTTCACGAGCAGTATTGCGTGCGTGATACGGAAGGATTCAATTCACATGACTAATAAACTTGCAATCATCGCTGCTCTGATGGCAACCGTCGGTCTTGCCGCTTGTGAACAACAAGAAGAGCCAGCACCAGCGCCAGTAATTGTGGAAGAAGCTCCGCAAACCAAGTTCTAAGCTGAATTCCAGCAATGACTTTGAAAATGGGTGCGTTTTCGCGATGCGATACGCACCCATTTTTACTTGGCAGACCCTTTAGTCTGTTGTCATCTCTTCTGCTGCGATCACTCGAAAAAACTGACCCTCCGACCAAAGTCCGAACCAGCCTTCGTGCTCTTCGCAAATTTCCATCAGTCTATAGAATGATTTGCGGTCAATCAGAGCCTCTAGGTTTTTGCGGACCAACACGTAGGGGGAAGGCTCTCCCGTGTTTGCATCCCTGGTCATGCGGATTGGATTATGTTTACCAGCGATAACTTTGTCGCCGACATTTGTTTCAAAAACGATCACACGTTGTTCCGCCTCTCCTGCGCTGTCAAAATCAACCGCTACAAAAGGTGCGTCATCGACCGTTATTCCAACTTTCTCAACTGGTGTGACAAGGAAATATGTATCGCCTTCACGCTTTAAAATAGTGGAAAACAGTTTCACCATTTCCGGGCGCTCAATGACCGAACCCTGGTAAAACCAGGTGCCGTTTCGTGCAATGCGCATATCTATCTCGCCGCAAAACGCCGGATTCCACAAATGCACCGGCGGAAGGCCTTTCTGATTTGCTTCTCTTGCTGCTTCTGCGAGCGTTTCTGCTGACAGTGTCGTGATCGCCGGTTTGCTCATCGGTTTGCTTTTGCCATTTCGTTCATGCGCCTTACACTTTACCTATAGTACCAAGAACAAAGAATAGGCGCTAAGTGGAGTTTTGCCATGAGTGATGAGGCCAAAATTTTGGAGGAAATTGAGGCGCTGGAAGATAAGCTCGCCCAAGCCAGGCAATCGATCACCAAACGATTTGTTGGACAGCAAAGGGTCGTGGATCTTGCGCTTTCCGCGATGCTCTGCGGCGGTCACGGGCTCCTCGTGGGCCTGCCCGGATTAGGAAAGACCCGTCTTGTAGAAACGCTCAGCGTAGTTATGGGGCTTAATTCGAACCGTATTCAGTTTACTCCTGATCTTATGCCCGCCGATATTCTGGGTTCCGAAGTACTGGAGACCGGCAGTGACGGCACCCGCGCCTTTAAGTTCATCCATGGCCCGATTTTTTGCCAATTGCTTATGGCGGATGAGATCAACCGAGCCAGCCCCCGTACACAATCCGCTCTTTTGCAAGCAATGCAGGAACGCATGGTGTCTGTGGCAGGCGAAAACCGGCCGCTTTCACAGCCGTTTCACGTCTTGGCCACGCAAAATCCGATTGAACAAGAGGGTACGTACCCATTGCCCGAAGCACAGCTCGACCGTTTTCTGGTTCAAATCGACGTACCTTATCCAGATCGCGAGACAGAAATTGAAATCATGGTTTCAACGACTGGCGTCAGCGAAGAAGAGGCACATCAGGTTTTCTCGGCAGAAGAGCTTATAGCGGCTCAGAACCTTTTGCGACGCATGCCTGTGGGAGAGGCTGTAATGGAGCAGATCATCGATCTGGTGCGCTCGCTCCGCCCAGAAAGCCCCGATGCACCGGAACGCGTGCGAGAAACCGTTGCTTGGGGACCCGGCCCGCGTGCGGCGCAGGCGCTCATGCTAACGGTCCGGGCCAATGCGATGCTCGACGGTCGCTTGGCCCCAAATGCAGACGATATCCAGGCGATGGCGCAGCCAGTGCTTACCCACCGTATGGCGCTAAGCTTTGCTGCGCGCGCGAGCGGTGATAAGCTTGACGATTTGATCTCTGATGTGACCAAAACACTGATCCGGCCTGAGGCCGCTGCGTGAGTTCCAGCGCCTCATTACGCGCCCGATCGGAGGCACAAGCGGCTCGATTTCCCGCACTCTTAGCGCGTGCCGAGCATTTGGCAGGCACAGTCATGTTAGGAGAGCATGGTCGCCGCAGACCGGGAATGGGTGACGACTTTTGGCAATACCGACCAGCACAGGCAGGTGACGAACTTCGGCTAATCGATTGGCGACGCTCTGGGAAATCAGACACGCAGTTTTTGCGGCAAACCGAATGGAAGATCGCTCAAAGTGTGACATTGTGGGTCGATAGTGCTGCTTCGATGCGTTTTGCGTCTGACGACGACCACGTTCAAAAAAGTGATCGGGCGCGCCTTCTCGCTTTGGCCATTTCCATTCTGCTCAACCGAGGTGGAGAACGCATCGGCCTTTCCGGCGCCGATCTGCCACCCCGCCGAGGTGAGGCCCAAATCGAGAGATTGGCCCTTGCGCTCACTCAGGACGACGAAATTGATTACGGCGCTCCGCAAACGAGGGGCATGCTTGCCCATGGAAGGGCAATATTTTTTTCTGATTTCATGGGCGACATCGAAGCGGTCCGAACAGCTCTAACCGATGCGGCCGATCGCGGTGTGCAAGGCCTTGTTTATCAAATCCTGGATCCAGCTGAGGAAAGCTTCCCATATCGCGGCCGTACGATCTTTGAAAGCATGGGCGGCACGCTGGCCCATGAAACGCTGAAGGCGTCCGAACTGCGCAACAGGTATCTGGATCGTCTGGCCGCGCGTAAGGATGAGCTTGCCAAGCTATGTTCGCTCACCGGGTGGCAATACGGCTTGCATCACACATCTAAGCCGGCGCAGACAGCTCTTCTTTGGCTTTATAATGCAATAGAAGGGGCGCATCACCTATGACATTTGGTGCAATAGGCTTCACAACGCCCTGGCTGTTGCTGACACTGATCGCTTTGCCGCTTTTGTGGATCATACTGCGCGCTGTGCCTCCTGCGCCTATACGGCGACGGTTCCCCGGCGTTGCTCTTTTGCTAGGCCTGCGTGACGATGACAGTGTAACAGACCGTACACCATGGTGGTTGCTGCTTTTGCGCATGCTGGCGGTGGCGGCCATTATCGTCGGACTATCCGGCCCGGTTTTAAACCCGCGCGGAGAGCCAGAGGCAAATAGCGATGAACCAATCTTGGTATTGCTGGACAGCAGCTGGGCCAGTGCCCGCGATTGGTCCGCGCAAATGGAACTGCTTGATGTGCTTTTGTCGGAGGCCGGACGCGCGTCACGTTCTGTCGCGATAATGCACGCCTCAAAACCCGAAGTACCAGTTTTCCAAACAGCAGAGTCGTGGCGAACCCGATTGTCTGGCTTGGTGCCAGCGGCATGGCAGGCGAGCAGTGAAGAATTGACCGAAGTGAAAGAGCTTCTTGGCGAAGAGAGCTTTGAGACACGTTGGTTTTCCGACGGTCTCGCACGTGAAGGGCGCGATGACCTTCTGGCGGCATTGCAAGAGCGAGGTCAGGTCGTAGTGCACGAAAGCCCGCGTAGCATATTGGCCCTAACACCGGCGTTGGTTGAAGATAGCGATATCAGGCTGACCGCACGCCGGGTCTCCGATGCAGGCGCGCGTGAGATTACCGTCGAGGCGTATGGCCGCGATCCGTCCGGTGCAGAACGCCTACTTGCTTCAATGCCCATGACCTTTGAACAAGGTGAGACGGAGACGACAGGGCTTCTTTCTTTGCCCGCAGAATTGCGCGCAAGGGTGTCGCGCTTTGAGATCGCAGCACAGGATCATGCCGGAGCCGTAAGCCTAACAGATGACAGTTTAAAGCGGCGCGAGGTCGCTCTGATCGCCGGGCGTGAAGACCGTGAAGGGCTCGAGTTGTTGTCACCATTGCATTATCTTGAACAGGCGTTGGAGCCGACCGCCGATATACTATCGGGAAATCTGTCTGACATATTGCCTGCAAATCCGGATGTTGTGGTCCTGGCTGATGTTGCAACGTTGTCAAGCGGTGAAGAGCTTGCCGCGCTCGAATGGATCGCAAAAGGTGGAATGCTTTTGCGCTTTGCCGGTCCGCGCCTGGCAGCATCCGATGTATCGCGCGCAGAAGAGCACCCACTTATGCCGGTTCGATTGAGGGCTGGTGGTCGCTCTGTGGGCGGAGCAATGAGCTGGGGCGAACCTAAATCGCTTGCCCCATTCACCGAAGACAGCCCATTTTTCGGCCTTGCTGCCCCTAGCGATGTGACCATCTCGGCCCAAGTCATGGCTCAACCTGATCCGACACTGGCGGAGCGCGTTATTGCACAGCTCAGCGACGGCACGCCTTTGGTGACCCGCAAACGTATTGGATCGGGCCAAGTTGTTCTATTCCACGTAACTGCAAATGCGGAATGGTCGACCTTGCCGCTATCGGGCCTCTTCGTGCAAATGCTTGAACGGCTTGCTGTCTCTTCTGCTGTGGCCCTGCCCGAGCTTTCTGAGCTGCAAGGCACAACTTGGCAACCTGTGCAGGTGCTATCCGGTTTTGGAAATTTGCGCGATGCCGGGAACCTTGCAGGTGTGGACGGAGAACGCTTTGCACTGGAGCGACCAGGGCCGGATTTGCAACCTGGGGTATACGAGGGTCCAGACCGACGCCTTGCTTTGAACGTCATTGCACAAGACACGGTTCTTTCTCCCGTTTCTTGGCCCACAAACGTACCGGTAGTTGGTTTGGAACGCCCGCCTGAGGCACCGCTCGGCGGATGGCTTTTGACCGCCGCCATAATTCTTCTGATGATCGACATTATGGCCTCGCTGGCGCTTTCTGGGCGTTTATTACCCACACAAGCCAAGCTTTCTGCAATTCTATTTGCGTTGATGCTTGCACCACAGATGGCAGATGCACAGAACAGGACCGCTGACGAAAAGGCTCTAGCGGCAACAGCCGAAGTTGTGCTGGCCCACGTTCTGACCGGTGACGCCCGTGTCGATGAAACAGCGCGCGCTGGCTTAGCGGGCTTGGGTGAGACGCTTTTCTTTCGCACGTCGGTGGAACCTGCGGAACCAGCCAGCGTTAATCTCGAGACAGATGAAATATCTGTATACGCTTTCCTTTATTGGCCGATCACCGAGTCGCAGCCACAGCCATCGGCAGAAGCCTATGCCAAAATCAACAATTACCTGCGCACTGGTGGTATGATCCTGTTTGATACACGCGACGCAAATGTGGCTGGTTTTGGAGCATCCTCCCCTGCCGGTCGTAAACTGCAGTCAATCGCGGCGCCGCTGGATATCCCACCGCTAGAGCCGATCCCGGAAGACCATGTCCTCACCCGTACATTCTATTTGCTGCAGGATTTCCCGGGCCGTCATATCGGGCGCGCCATTTGGGTTGAATCCGCGCCTCCCGATGCGGAACAGGTCGAGGGCATGCCATTCCGAAACCTTAATGACAACGTTACGCCAGTTGTTATCGGCGGCAATGACTGGGCCGCAGCCTGGGCCGTCGACGCGCGCGGAAACCCGCTTTATCCAGTGGGCAGAGGCTTTGCCGGAGAACGTCAAAGAGAGTTGGCATATCGCTTTGGCGTAAATCTGGTTATGCATGTTTTGACCGGTAATTATAAATCAGATCAAGTTCACGTGCCTGCCCTTCTTGATAGGTTGGGCCAATGACCGCCAACATCGTTTTCGACCCACTCATAAACATCTGGATAATCGCTGTGCTGGCGGGAATGTTGAGCACGGGTATTGCTCTTGCACTTTGGCGTGGTTTATCTGGTTGGCCCTTTAGGCTCTTGGCGGGTTTGGTAATACTCGCCGCGCTTATGTCCCCTGTATTCCAGCAGGAAGAGCGTGACCCCCTGAGCGACATCGTGCTTTTGATAGAAGACGAAAGCGCTAGCCAATCCCTTGGAGACCGTAGCGACCTTACTGCACAAGCCGCTGAAGAACTTGTGACGCGTATCGAGGGCCGTGAGAATACAGAACTGCGCCGCATCAAAGTCTCTGACGGTGCAGACAACACCGGCACTCAGTTGATGTCCGCCCTTTCAGAAGCGCTTAGCGAGGAGCCTCGCGCGCGAATTGCTGGCGCTATTATTCTTTCTGACGGGCGTCTGCATGATCTGGAACGCGCGCAGGAGATGCCTGCGCCATTGCATCTGTTGCATACCGGTCGCAAGACCGACTGGGACCGCCGCATGACAATTAGCAACGCTCCAGCTTTTGGTATACTGGGCGAAGAAATCACCATGTCGCTTAGGATTACGGACGACGGAGCCGGTCCCGACGACGTAACCACCGTTCCGGTTGATATCTCGGTGGATGGTGAAGCACCTATGCGTTTCAATGTACCACTTGACCGCAACGTGTCGTTGCCAGTTCGCTTACCCCATGGTGGTCGTAACGTTCTGCAGTTTTCCACACCGGCTATTGAAGGCGAACTGACAGATCGTAACAACACAGCTTTGGTTCAGATCAATGGAGTGCGCGACCGGCTTAACGTTTTATTGGTCTCGGGTGAACCTCACGCAGGTGGCCGTACTTGGCGTAACCTCCTGAAATCAGACAGCTCGGTCGACCTTGTACACTTCACCATCCTGCGCCCTCCAGAGAAACAAGATGGGGTACCAGTGCGCGAATTGTCCCTCATAGCGTTCCCTACTCGTGAGCTATTTTTGGAGAAAATCGATGATTTCGATCTGATCATCTTTGACCGATACAAGCGTCGCGGCATCTTACCCTCGCTTTATCTTGATAACGTTCGCCAATATGTGGAAAACGGTGGCGCACTTTTGATCGCAGCGGGTCCTGATTTTGCGACCGCTGACAGCCTATACAGAACACCGTTGCAAGATATCCTGCCGGCTCGTCCGACTGCTAGAGTGATTGAGGAGCGCTTCCTGCCCAAAGTCACCGATTTGGGCCAACGCCATCCTGTCACTGCCGGATTGGAGCGGGATTTTGGCGTCGAGTGGGGACGCTGGATGCGTCAGGTCGAAATCGAGCAAGGCTCTGGTGATGCTGTTATGCAAGGGATCGGTGAACGACCGCTTCTGGTACTTGATCGCGTCGGAGATGGTCGCGTTGCGCTTTTGGCCTCGGATCACGCATGGCTCTGGAATCGAGGCTATGAAGGTGGAGGACCGCAACTGGAACTGCTGCGGCGGCTTTCGCATTGGATGATGAAAGAGCCTGAACTGGAAGAAGAAGCGCTGTCGGCTGAGGCAACTGGCCAGCAGATGCGCATTACACGGCGCTCCCTTTCCGATGCTGTCGGCCCGGTGATCATCACAACACCGTCTGGTGAACAATTAGAGCTCGAACTTAAAGAAAACACGCCGGGCTCGTTTGAAGCTTTGTTTGACGGCCCTGAGATCGGGCTCTATCGGCTCGAAAATGGTGATGCCAAAGCAGTGATCGGCCTGGGGCCAGCCTCGCCAGTTGAATTTGAGAACACCATCGCTGATACCGAAACTCTCGCACCTGTCATAGAACCGACCGGCGGTGGCATTTTAGCTTTGGAAGATGGTAAGCCCAGGATACGCGAAGTAAGAGAAAACCGCGTGGCTGCTGGAAATGGATGGATCGGGATCACGCCCAGAGGCGCGTATCAAACAACTTCCATTGTACAGATACCGTTGTTGCCGCCATGGCTCGTTCTTCTATCAGCATCAGGGCTAATTCTGGCAGGTTGGTTGCGCGAAGGTCGAAGGTAAACTCAGCTATGGCTTGAGTTTGATACGCACAGGCGCGTCGTTCCAACCGTGCACCGAACATCGTGGAACAACAAAGATTTCACTCGCACCATCGGGAATGACCACACCGGTCAAAGATCTTGTAAATGGCTGCTCCTCGACATGTGGATGGGCGAGCTTCCGAAAGCCGATTGATTTACCCTGTTCGTCAAGGATCTCCCAGCCGTCGGCATAGTGATCCCAGCCGGTATCGTCATGGCGAATTGTAATATGGATATTCCACAGCATGCCCACTTTCTCGATCTTTGCACCCACGACTTCTGGTTCATGTGCTATTGCAAATGCAGGCATAAGCGCGCTCAAGGCTATGATAAAAATATTCTTCATAGAAACAAGTGTGCTGTACTTTCATAACAGAGCTTAGAGTATAAGCCTTATTTCCAATTAATGGAGTCACAAGCACGTGTCACTTCGATGCGTATTTTTACGGTGTGATGATCCGGCAACTGGGTCGAGCCTGGACTGCCGCTCAAACGACGAACTCAACATTCAATGGCCGTTAAGAAAACAAAAAATTGATGTGACACGCCCTATTTCTGCCCAAATAGCTGAATACCCCAATGGCTCGACTGATGAGGTGTGACTTGCGCTATTTGTCTTTTATTTTCGGAATTTTTTCATTGTTGGCAACGCAAACAGTGGCGGAAGATTCCAGACTTACAAGGTTGGACAATGGCGACGACGGACGACAGTGGGAAGCAGTAGGTCGAATTGATATCGGTGGTACTGGTTTTTGTACTGGCGCGCTGATTTCTAGCAACCTTGTTCTAACTGCTGCGCATTGTCTCTTTGATCGTGATACTGGAGCCGCAGTCGATATCGAAGATGTTGAGTTTCTCGCCGGATGGCGTGACGGACGCGCGAGCGCTTACCGCAGTGTAAGAAGAGTGGTGATACACCCCGAATATGATTTCGATCATGATGTCACAAATGAGCGCGTGCGCAACGATATTGCCTTGCTCGAATTGCATCACCCGATAAACAACGCGCGTGTCATACCATTCCCAACCGATGGACAGCCAGGCAGGAATGATAAAATTGGGTTGGTCAGCTATGCGCGTGACCGCGCCGAAGCGCCCTCTTTGCAGGAAATCTGTACCGTCCTTGGTCGCGACGAGGGTGTGTTGGTGATGTCTTGCGACGTGAATTTTGGTGCATCTGGCTCACCAGTGTTTTCCTTCAAAAACGGTGAACCGCATATCGTATCGGTTGTATCAGCAATGGCCGAAATGGACGGCCAACAAGTCGCACTTGGGGCACAACTTCGCACAGCATTGCCAATGATGCGCGAAAAGCTGCAGCCTGCATATGAGAGCTTGGCGGAGAAACGTTTGTTTTCGTCCGGAAAGGACCGCCAAACGGGCGCGAAGTTCTCATCCTCCAGCGGAAATTAAACGCAGTGTTCCGCGCGTGCCGTCTGATACTTCTGATAGTTGCGCTTGGCGTGCCGAACCTTGCAGCGGCGAGCGGTCTCATTCGATTGACAGACCGCGATGATTTGTACGGATGGGAAGCTATCGGCCGGGTCGATATTGACAGCGGCGGCTACTGCACCGGGACTTTAATCGCAACAAACCTTGTGCTCACAGCGGCGCATTGCCTTTTCGACGGTAAAAATAAGCCGATCCCTGCATCAGAAATACAGTTTCGAGCGGGTTTACATGACGGACATACGATCGCCGAGCGTCGTGTGACGCGCTATGCAATTGCTGACGGCTATAGCCCGACATCAGGCACCCCTATCGAGAAAATTCGTAGCGATGCGGCTCTGCTTGAACTGGAAAGCGCTATACAATCGGCCAAGGCGGCACCTTTTGCAGTACATGATCGACCCATTAAGGGCGAAAAAATTAGCGTTGTGTCCTACGGACAGGGTCGCGACAAAGCTCTTTCATGGCAAAAACGATGCAGTATTCTTAACAGATGGCAGGGCATCATCGAATTCGATTGCAATGTCACTTTTGGTTCGTCCGGTGCTCCAATTTTCACCGAGGGTGACTACCGTGCGCGGATCGTTAGCCTCGTGGTCTCAGGCACCAAGGATCGTCAAGGCAACACAATTGCTTACGGCATGTACCTCCCGCCTGTTATTGACGGGTTGAAACGTAAGCTGCGCGCGATGCCGCGGGGATACTCAACTGGCAGTGCTCGGACTGAAAAAAGCACTGACACTTCGATCAGATCTAGCGGCGCAAAGTTCGCAAAGCCGTAAATTGACTCTTTCGCCGCAGCACCCAAGTGTCAAAGCGCCTTGACGCGTTTTCGCGCTTGATTTAGGCAACAACATGGTTAGCGGGTGTGATGTAATGGTAGCCTGTCAGCCTTCCAAGCTGAACGCGCGGGTTCGATTCCCGCCACCCGCTCCAAAGCACAACCCGGCGTCTATCCGCCGCTATGCCCACCCGCAGACAAATGCGCAGGCGAAGACACGGTAAAGCAAAGAAATATGGTACGCAAAGCCGAATATGGCGCCGACATGATCGAACGCCGTTCTTCCAAAAAAATGGGTGTCTTGCGTCAGCTTTGGCCGTTCTTGAAACCCTATCGCGGTTTGACAGCGGCATCTTTCGCTACGCTGGTTCTCACGGCGGCGGTCTCTCTTATTCTGCCGATTGCTGTACGTCTGGTAGTCGACAATTTTGATATTCAAGACGGTGCGATTCTTGATCGCTATTTCCTAGCCGCGATTGGTCTTGCCGGTCTATTAGCTATTGGTACAGGCTTGCGATACGCGCTTGTCACCCGACTTGGGGAGCGTGCGGTTGCTGACATACGAAAAGCTGTATTTGATCGCATCATTGGTCTGAGTCCGGCCTTTTTTGAAAGAACGATAACGGGTGAGGTTCTTAGCCGACTGACTACGGACACCACGCTCATACTTTCCGTCGTTGGTTCTTCTGTGTCGGTTGCTTTGCGCAATGTGCTTATCTTTCTTGGTGGCCTTGTGCTTATGCTCGTCACGTCGGCAAAACTTACCGGGCTCGCGCTTTTGCTGGTACCACTTATCATCGCGCCTATCGTACTCATGGGGCGCAAACTGCGTGATCTTAGCCGCGAAAGCCAGGACTGGATCGCCAGTAGTTCGGGCAATGCGTCTGAGGCTTTCCTCAACGTGCAGACCATACAGGCTTTCACACAAGAGCAGAGAAGCCGAGCAGCATTTGGTGAAATTACAGAACAGAGCTTCAACGTTGCCAAAAAGCGTATAGCCGTTCGCGCATGGCTCACCATTCTGGTGATCTTTATGGTCTTTACCGGCATCGTGGGTGTGCTTTGGGTCGGAGCACGTGATGTGCGCGCCGACGTAATGAGTGCAGGTACTCTGATTCAGTTTGTGATTTATGCCATTATGGTAGCCGGAGCTGTGGCGGCACTTTCTGAAATTTGGGGTGAGCTTCAAAGAGCATCTGGTGCCACAGAGAGGCTTGTCGAATTGCTCGAGGCCGAAGACGAGGTGGATGACCCACCCGTACCAAAGGCACTGGCCAAACCGGTGCGGGGGCGCATCGTGTTTGACGACGTTACTTTCCGATACCCAAGCCGGCCAGATGAGAGAGCGCTGCAAAATCTAGACTTGGTAATCGAGCCAGGAGAGACACTCGCCATAGTCGGTCCATCTGGATCAGGCAAAACAACCATCACCAATTTGATCCAGCGTTTCTATGACCCCGATGAAGGCGATATCAGTATTGACGGAATTTCCGTAAAAGATTTACTCAAGAGCGATTTACGCAGCCATATTTCCATGGTGCCTCAAGAGCCTGTGATTTTTGCCGCATCTGCTATGGACAACATTCGTTTCGGCAATCCAAATGCGAGCGACGAAGAGGTGCAAAATGCGGCCCAAGCAGCGGCAGCGCACGATTTCATTTCCGCGACACAAGACGGTTACGGAACGTTTCTGGGCGAACGCGGAATGATGCTTTCGGGCGGTCAGAAGCAACGCATAGCGATTGCTCGAGCCATCCTGCGGAATGCTCATGTACTGCTGCTTGATGAGGCAACATCAGCGCTTGATGCAGAAAGCGAGAGCGCGGTGCAAGAGGCGGTTGACGCCATGTCAAACGACAAGACAACAGTGATCGTCGCTCATCGACTTGCAACGGTGAAGAAGGCGGATCGTATTATTGTGATGGACCAGGGAAAGATTGTTGCTGAGGGTACGCACAGCTCCCTAGTTGCCGAGGAAGGGCTTTACGCGCGCCTCGCCCGTTTGCAGTTCACAGATGGAAAAGCCGCCTAGGCGCCCTTAAAGTTAAGACGGCTTTCTGCCTCCATCGCGTCATCAGTTTCTAGCTTTTTGCTTTCAACTTTCTGCTGTGCGACCACCTTGGATCGCATTCTGCCATATTGCCCAATTGCGATCGCCGTCAGAATGATCAATCCCCCTGGTATCAGGCCTGGTCCCGGGTCTTCTTCCAGAAGGATCATGGCGATAACAAGCGCAGCCACTGGGGAAAAAGACGTCGCCAAAGAGATATCGCCGGCCCGCGCATTCTTTAGCCCAATATTCCATGAAAACTGGCCTATGATAATGACAATGATCGCATAGACCCACACCCATTTCAGCACAATCGGTTCAAACAAGTCCTGAAAATGCTGCGGACCGTAAAGGTAGAGACCCAGGAAGTAGTAGATTATGGTGCCAAGAACAGTGCGGTAGATTGAGAAGATTCCAAGAGGTATACCTTGCAGGCCGAGCCGGGAGAAAATCGTCGAGGCCACAAAAGAAAGCGTAGCAAAGACAGCCGCTATTTCTCCTTTGCCAAAGGAAATGCTGCCTTCACTTGTGTTCATTAAAAACATTACGAGCGCTCCCCCAAGCGCAACAAGACCTGCGACCAATGCCCATGGATCAAGCTTTTCTCCAAGAAAAAGCAGGGCAGCAAGAAGGAAAAGCGGCGGCTCAATCCGGCCAAGCAGAACAACATTTGTAACCGTTGTATAGTCTAATGCAATGAAGAATAGGGCGGGTGTTAACGCCGAGGAGAGGCCTGCCGAAATGGTAAGTAACATCCAATCCTTGCGTGCCAACTTACGCAAGTTCTCTCGTGTCCAATCCCGCCAGAAGATAAACACCATAGGTACAAGTGAGATTAGCGACCCCAAAAACAATAGATTGCAAAGAGAGATTGCATTGCGGCCCATAACCGGGTTCTCGCGACCAATATTGGCCAAAAGCGAAACGATAGAGTTAGACGAGGCGTAGATGATCACCGCCGCCCATATCAGCAGCGCACCCATGATTACCTTTGACGAGTCGCCTGTCGGATTGGTCGCGGGTTGTGCCATTGCAGCAGCCTCTTTTTCAAAACAGGTGTTTCACTCGCCTTAAACTATAGAAACGTTCTGTCCGCCAAATCACTTTAAATGTAATTTTCCAGCGACAGAAAAATCTCATTTCTTTTACAAGTATTCAAATAACAAAAGCAAAGAACTACATTGATGCTGTCGGTATGGTACCTGCCTGCTAAACGCATAAAAATAGACGGAACAAGATCCGATGATCGAGAACGAAGGCAAGCCCGGCCAAAAAATCGTCACCATATACGATGACATCTACGATTTACCCGATTGTCGCTCCTATTACCGTGCGATGCACAATGCTGGATTCCGTACGGCGCACTTTGCAAGCGCAGCTTTCTTAGCCGTATTGGCAGAGCTGAAGCGGCAACGTGGGGAAAAACCAAAGAGAGTAATGGATTTTGCAAGCGGCTACGGCATTGCAGCAGCTCTCATGCGCCATGATGTAACTCTCGATACAGTTTTATCTCGATATATGGATAGCTGGTTCGATGAAGCTGATACGTCGGATGTCACTCAGGCAGATAAGGCATGGCTTTCACGTAATCAGCGCGCTGGGCAAAAAGACTTATACGGCGGGATAGACATCGCCGGGAACGCACTTCGCTATGGAGAACAGGCCGGGGTATTCGACGCGGGATTCGCTGAAAATTTGCAGGACGAAGAACCAAGCGATGGATTGCAATCCTGGCTCGAGGCTTGTGAATTGGTTGTTGAGTGCGGCAGTGTGATGCACATGCTTCCTGGCGCGCTTGAGAAAGTTTTGCGCGCGACATCTTCAACAGAAGCATGGATATGCAGTGCCCCGATCCGAGGTAATGACTCAGCCGAAGCGCTCGACATGATGCGTGATTATGGCCGTCTTGTTGAAGTTCTCCCGGTTCCGCCGTTCCGGCATCGTCGTTTTTCAGAACCTGCGGAACAAGAGCGCGCAATGGCCAACGCAGAAGCTCGCGGACATGACACAGCCGGTTATGAGAACACTGGCTTTTTTCATGCTCAGATTTTCCTTGCGCGACCAAAATCAGAGGCAACCGATGTCGAAGATTGGTCACAGTCGCCTGTAGCAAAATGAAAACGCCGCCCCGGTAACCGGAGCGGCGCAAATCTCGTTACTGGGTTAGCCTTAACGTGGTTCCGTACGCAGTGCCACGTAGACGCACCATGTCATGGCAAGAACCACCAGCGTGAATGGAATGCCTGTTGATACCGCAGCACCCTGCAGGGCCGAAAGACCGCCCCCTAGCAGAAGCGCAATCGCCACCAGACCTTCCAACGTGCACCAGAAGATACGCTGTGCCACAGGCGCGTTCATCTTGCCGCCTGCCGTGATCGTATCGATCACCAACGATCCACTATCCGATGACGTAACAAAGAAGATGATGATCAGAACAAGTGCGATTGGAGCGACGATGCCATAAAGTGGTAGCTCTTTCAGGAAACCAAAGAGTGCACCTTCTGGGGCGTAGCTGTCGATCACGGTGGCCCGCACACCTTCGGCTCCACCGGCATTCAGCATGTCGATTGCCGCGCCACCAAAGGTGGACATCCACAAAGCACAGACCAAGGTTGGTGCAATCAGTGCGCAAAGGATGAATTCCCGAACAGTACGACCTTTTGAAATGCGCGCGATGAACATTCCTACGAAAGGCGACCAAGCGATCCACCAGGCCCAATAGAATGTCGTCCAGCCGTGGAAGAAGCTTGTATCTTCACGACCAAACGGGTTCGATAGCGCCGGCAGCATGGTCACGTAGTCGACCATCACTTGACCGTATCGAGCAAAAGCTGTGCCGACGCCGGTTACAACCAAAACAAAGATGAAGAGACACACGGCCATAATCATGTTGATCTCGGACAGTCGCTTCACACCTTTGTCCATGCCAAGGCAGACTGAGACCAATGCGACCGCAGTAATGCCAATTATCAAAAGCACGATCACTGTATTGCTAGGTTCAATACCTGCCACCTCATAAAGGCCGGAAGCGACCTGTTTCGCGCCAAGACCAAGTGAGGTCGTCAGCCCGAAGAGTGTCGCAAATACAGCCAGAGTATCGATGATGTGCCCAGGCCAGCCCCAGATGCGTTCGCCGAGGATCGGGTAGAATGCAGAGCGGAGGGTCATTGGCAAGCCTTTGTTATAAGCAAAGATCGCCAGGGTCAGACCAACCAGAGCATAAACGCACCAGCCCTCGAGGCCCCAGTGGTGGATGGTTCCTACAACGCCAATGTATTCATTTCCCGGCAGAGATGCGTCAATTCCAAGTGGGCTCGCACCACCTCCTTCGGAGAAATTGTAGTAGACCGGTTCCAGTACGCCGAAAAACAGCAGCCCAATGCCAATACCCGCCGCGAACATCATCGCGATCCAGCCGGCATAGGAATAATCCGGTTTCGCATCCTTGCCGCCGATTCGTACCGAACCCACCGGCAGCACCACAAGTGCAAGACAGAAGATCAGCATGAAATCGACCGAAAGGACGAGGAACCAGTCAAATTCGCTGGTCAGCCATGGCCGAAGCCAGCCAAAAAATTCCGCTGAAGCCTCCTGATTGGCCAGCGAAAGCAGAACAAACGCAATAATAACGAGCCCCGAGATCAGAAAAACTGGGTTGTGAATATCAAGGCCAAAGGGCGTGATATTATCTTGCCCCAGTTCGTAGTCCGTCTCGAACTCGCTTGTTGATGATGCCGAATTTTCGGCACTTTCTATGTTTGCCATTTAGTGTCCTCCCGTTCAGACCTGTCTCACCGTGCGGCGAAATGTAACACTTTGCAAGAAAAGTCTGTTCTCTGTTCGCTTAAAACGGAATTCGGAGGATTTAAATTCCGCCTGTTCGGCGTTGGATTTCGCCCACTTCTTGCGAATTTCAACTGTCTTTGCTTTAAACAAGAGCGCGAAATCGCTGGAAGAAGAACATGGTCGACATCGCCACCCGCGTCTGGAACCACAAGTGGAAGATCGATCCAATTGTACGGTCGCTGATCGATACTGATTTTTATAAACTGCTGATGTGTCAGTCAATTTTTCGGAATAGCCCAAATACCCAAGTAACCTTTTCTCTGATTAACCGCACCAAGAACGTTCCCCTCGCAGAGCTTGTTGACGAAGGTGAATTGCGTGAACAGCTTGACCATATCCGTTCTTTGTCTTTGGCGCGTGGTGAAAGCACATGGATGCGGGGCAACACATTCTATGGCAAACGCCAGATGTTCACTCCAGAATTCATGGATTGGTTCGAAAATCTGCGCTTGCCGCCCTATCACCTGGAAAGACGCGATGGGCAGTATGAGCTGACCTTCGAGGGCAGCTGGCCTGAGGTGATGCTTTGGGAAATCCCTGCGCTTTCGGTGTTGATGGAGTTACGTTCTCGCGCCGTGCTGCACCGGATGAAGAATTTTGAACTTCAGGTGCTTTACGCCCGTGCGATGACCAAGCTCTGGGAAAAAGTCGAACGTTTGCGTGGTGTCGAGGGCCTACGGATCGCAGATTTCGGCACGCGAAGGCGGCACTCATTCCTTTGGCAAGATTGGTGCGTACAGGCCATGACGGAACGCCTTGGAACGAATTTCGCGGGCACGTCTAATTGCTTAATTGCTAAAAACCGGGATCTTGAAGCTATTGGTACAAATGCGCATGAGCTGCCCATGGTCTATGCTGCACTGGCGAAGGACGATGAAACCCTGGCTCAAGCGCCTTACAAAGTGCTTTCGGATTGGCATGAGGAGCACGATGGCAACCTGCGCATAATTTTGCCTGATACCTACGGCACCCAAGGATTTCTTGATCGAGCGCCTGATTGGCTTGCGGGTTGGACCGGTATACGGATCGATAGCGGGGATCCGGCAGAAGGCGCGGAGACTGCAATCAACTGGTGGAAGTCGCGTGGAGAGGATCCAGAACAGAAATTGATCATCTTTTCGGACGGTTTAGACGAGGATAAAATCCTTGATTTGCACAGTCAGTTCGTCGGCCGGGTCAAAGTTTCTTTTGGATGGGGAACGCTTTTGACCAATGATTTTCGTGGTTTAACCGAAGGCGACGCGCTCGCACCCTTCTCGCTGGTCTGTAAGGCGGTTGCCGCGGATGGCAAACCAACCGTCAAGCTTTCTGACAATCCACGCAAAGCTATGGGCCCGCAGGAACAAATCGAACGCTACAAAAGGGTATTTGGTGTCGGCCAGCAAGCAGATATGGAAGTTCTGGTCTAGCCGCTTCTTCTGCCTCTTTTGGCAAAACACCACTTTTCGAATTGACAATTTTGAAATACGCAGCGCCCATGCCGGGCGCTCTTTGTTTGACCTACGACGATCTTTACGTGACAAACTGGGTCGCGGCACGCCACATTTTTCAAGAGTTCGATGCATGCGCTACGTTTTGTATTTCGCATATGCACACAGCCAATGATGAACAAATTAAGGGCCTTCACCTCTTACAGGATGACGGGCACGAGATTGCATTTCACACACGAACGCACCCGAAATTCGGAAAATACCTACGCACGCATGGCCTCGAAGATTGGTTAGAAAACGAAATTGACAAAGGCATTGAAGAGCATCGTGCGCTTGGATTCCCTGCCAAGAGTTTCGCAAGTCCGTTCCACTCTTCGTCCAAGGAAAGCCTCGCCGCATGCGCCGAACGGTTCGAAGTGATCCGCGCGAATGGCCCACGTGGCGTCAACAGCAAAAACGCGACAAGGCGGATATACAACCAGACCAAACAGCATAAAACGGTCAACTGTCTTGGCTTTGCCGATATGCAAAAATCTGGTTCACCGAGTTGGGAACGGCAAACCCAATTGCTGGATTTGCTGGTTGAGCATGAAGGCGCAGGTGTATTTGCAGGGCACAATATCCGTGCAACTAAACGAAAAGGGCCGGGAATGTACAGCTCCCATAGGCAATTGCATAGGATTCTGAGGCTCGCGAGCGACCGCGGCATCAAATTCATAACACTGAGCGAATTTGCAAACGGTGGTTAATGCGCCGCAACCATAAGCCCTTCTTTTTCAAACTGCTTATGCGCCAGATCAAGGGCAAGCCAGGCGCGTTCGATAAGTGTGTCGACCTCCTCCCGGGTAATCACCAACGGCGGTGAGATCACCATCCTATCGCCCACATGGCGCATGATCAGACCGTTGGAAAAGCAATGCTCACGGCAGATGAGGCCAGCGGTACCGGCATCAGCGGCAAATTTAGCGCGAGAGGATTTATCAGGCGTGAGAGCCAAAGAGCCCATCAGCCCGATTATCACGGCTTCACCGACCAAAGGATGTTCCGATAGGCTCTCCCACTTTTCTTTTAGATAAGGCGCGGTTTCGCGACCGGCTCGCTCTACGATACCTTCCTCGTCCAAAATTCGCAGGTTTTCCAATGCTACAGCCGTTGTGACCGGGTGACCCGAATAGGTGTAACCATGGGCGAACTCGCAGCCGTTTAGTACGTCGGCGATCTCGTCACTCACCATCGAGCCGCCCACCGGCGCGTAGCCAGAGCTTACGCCCTTGGCGATGGTCATAACATCGGCGCAGATGCCATAGGTTTCCTGACCAAACCAATTGCCCGTACGGCCAAAGCCACAGATCACCTCATCGGCGATGAGCAGTATATTGTGTTCGTCGCAGATGCGTTGAATTTCCGGCCAATAGCTATCCGGCGGGATGATCACCCCGCCCGCACCCTGCACTGGCTCACCGATAAAGGCGGCTACGTTGTCGGCACCCAACTCGTGAATCTTTTCCTCCAACTGGCGCGCGCGTGCGAGGCCGAATTCGCCGGGATCGCTATCGCCACCCTCGGCATACCAATAGGGTTGATCAATGTGGTAAATGTCCGGGATCGGCATACCGCCCTGCGCATGCATGCCCGCCATACCGCCCAGTGACGCGCTTCCCATGGATGAGCCGTGATAGGCGTTCTTACGGCTAATGATGGCCCGTTTGCTGGGCTTGCCCTTTTGCTCCCAATAGGTGCGGACAAGACGGATATTGGTGTCATTCGCCTCGGAGCCGGAGCTGGCAAAAAACACATGGTTGAGATCGTGAGGGGCAAGCTCTGCCAACCGCTCCGCCAAGGCAATAGCGGGCACATGGGTCGTCTGAAAAAACGTGTTGTAGTAGGGCAGCTCTTTCATCTGCCGCGCGGCCGCCTCGGCAAGCTCATGGCGACCATAACCGAGATTCACGCACCAGAGCCCAGCCATCGCATCGAGGTAGTCATTTCCGTCGCTATCGGTCAGGGTCACACCCTTGGCCCGGGTGATTACGCGCGCGCCCTTTTTGTTAAGCGCATGGCCCTCGGTGAACGGATGCAAATGATGCGCCGCATCAAGCGCCTGAAGCTCTTCCGTGGGCATATGGTTGGTGATCAGGGTCATGGGTTTTCCTTCCCTCAAAGGAACGCTCGGAAAGAGCCTAAATTTGTCCATGACAGAATATGATCAAATTTTTTTTGGTCAATATGGTCGAGCAAACAACATACTAATTTTGCCAAAAAGCGATTTCGGCCACTGACATGGAAATACGTCGGTCGATGACGATATTGAGCCCAGAGTGAGGGATGCAGCGACACAATTTAACGATCACGATAACACAGAAGCGCATGAAACGGGTCGCCTGGACCGTGAGAGAAGAACAAATTACCGATCAGAGAATAAAGGAGCATTTGTCGTGAATTTCCAAATCAAACCGTTGCAAAAGTCAGAATTTGAGCACCTTTTCAAATTGTCGGACGCTGATCTTGCGGCTCGGCAGGCCTGTCGGCAGATCGTTGCAGCGAATCCGGGGACGCCTTGCCGGGTCAGTTTGCAAGACGCTGAAATTGGAGAGTCGGTCATACTCTTCAATTATGAACATCAACCCGAGGACAGTCCGTATAAGGCAAGTCACGCCGTTTTCATCAGAGAAAATGCAGAGCAAGCATGTCTTTCTGTTAACGAAGTTCCGGAGGTCATTAGCTCGCGGATTATTTCCCTGCGATACTTCGACAAAAATCACATGATGATAGATGCGGATGTTGTGTCCGGCGACACAGTTGCGAGCAAACTGTCTAAGGCGTTCGAAAGGGATGAAATCGCTTATATTCATCTGCACAATGCAAAGCCTGGTTGCTTCGCTGCGTCTGTAAATAGGGCCGACTAATATCGACGCCTGCAAGCGGACCTTCAAAAATCTATCGATAGATTCCGATTTTGTCCGCAAAGTTGACATTCGATTTCACTTATTGAAGCGTGAGAAGGAGGTCATATTTACGCAAAATCTATATCGCCTGTTCTAGCGACATCCGCACCTGTTCCATCCCTTGAATGACATCCTCACGGATCGCCTTTGCCGCGGCTTCAGCGTCCCGGGCGTGCATGGCGGCTAAGGTGTCTTTATGTTTGTCCGGCAGGTTTTGAGTGCCAATTCGCCCGCAAACCACACGCAAGGACGGACCAAAGCGCAGCCATAGCCCTTCTGCTAGATCGGCCAGAATAGACGCGTCGGCGATGGCGTAGATATGACTATGGAAGAGATAGTTCTTCTCCAAATACGCTCGCAAATCTCCCGACGCGATCGCCTCATCAAGGGCCTCATCCATCGCGGTCAGCGCATCTAAATCATCCAGCGTCGCCCGCTCCGTTGCGCGCAAAGTCAAATGCGGATCGAGCCACTGGCGCGCCAGGATAAGTTCACTGATGTTATCCGCGCTGAGCAACGGCACCGTGACCCGACGATTTCCCTGAAATTCCAACGCCCCTTCCGAAGTTAACCGCCGGATTGCCTCCCTTACCGGGGTCATTCCCGCATCCAGCTGCTCAACCAGCCCTTGAATGGTCACCGGTTGCCCTGGCGCGAGATCTCCAAACAGCACCGCATCGCGCAAACGGCGATAGACCAGCTCATGAGTGGGCAGTCGCGCTCGCTCAGCACCACCCTCGGCCTTCTTGCTGAATTTATGAGCGGACGTGTTCATCTGCGCTTTTTCCAGGTTGGCAATACTGCACTGCGTCCTTGCGAGTTTAACAGGCTCGTGAAAACATAACCATATTGCCACGTAGAGAAAAGTTTGATCAAATCTCGCGTCATAACGCATAAGCGAAAGCGCAAAGGGAGAAACCATGAAATCGAAAATCGTAACCACCGCTGCGGCGATGGCTCTGGCTGCAGGGGCGGCCTTTGCCGAGGAAGTCCGCGTGTACAACTGGTCGGACTATATTGACGAAGAGCTGTTGACCAAGTTCGAGGAAGAAACCGGGCTAAAGCTTGTCTATGACGTATTTGACAGCAACGAAGTACTTGAAACCAAGATGCTGGCAGGAGGCTCTGGCTATGACGTGGTGGTCCCGTCAGGCACCTTCTTGCAGCGTCAGATTTCCGCCGGTGCATTCCAGAAGCTGGACAAATCCAAGCTCACCAATCTGGGTAACATGTGGGACGCCATTGAGGAGCGCACTGCAAAGTATGATCCCGGCAACGAATATTCGATCAACTACATGTGGGGCACCACCGGCATCGGCGTGAACACCGGCAAGGTAGCCGAGATTTTGGGCGATGACGCACCCGTCGGCTCGCTCGAGCTGATCTTTGATCCTGCCAACATGGAAAAACTGGCCTCCTGCGGTGTGCATTTCCTCGATGCGCCGACTGAGATGATACCGGCGGCTCTAAAATATCTCGGTGAAGACCCTGATAGCCATGATCCTGAAGTGATCGCCAAAGCAGAAGCGGTTCTGGCGGGTGTTCGGCCTCATGTTCAGAAGTTTCACAGCTCTGAATATATCAACGCATTGGCCAACGGAGATATCTGTGTGGCCTTTGGTTGGTCTGGTGACATCCTGCAATCCCGCGATCGCGCGGCAGAGGCCGAGAACGGGGTCGAGATTGCTTATAACGCGCCGTCTGAAGGCGCTTTGATGTGGTTTGACCAGATGGCTATCCCTGCGGACGCCCCAAACCCTGAAGGCGCGCATATTTTTCTCGACTTCATTATGAACAAGGAAAACATCGCAGCTGCGTCAAACTATGTCTATTACGCCAACGGCAATGCAGCCTCTCAAGAGCTGCTGGTTGAGGATGTGATTGGCGATCCAGCCGTCTACCCTGATGAGGAAACTGTCAAGAACCTCTACACCACAACGCCCTATCCGGCAAAGGTGCAGCGCGTTGTGACGCGGCTTTGGACCAAGATAAAGTCCGGCACCTAAGGACAAAGAAAACGACCCGCGCGACACCCTCGCGCGGGTTTTTAGATTGAGGGACAGGCATGCCGGAAAAGACGTTCGCACCGTGGGACGATCCCAATGAGACCCCACTCATTCAATTCAAGAACGTCACCAAGCGCTTCGGCAGTTTCGTCGCAATCAATGATCAATCCTTTGACATCTACGCGCGCGAGTTCTTTGCTCTTTTAGGTCCGTCAGGCTGCGGGAAGACGACAATGATGCGCATGTTGGCGGGGTTTGAGACCCCGACAGAGGGCACGATCCTTTTGGGCGGCGAGGACATTGCGCCGGTGCCACCGAACAAGCGTGAAGTGAACATGATGTTTCAGTCCTACGCGCTGTTTCCTCATTTGACCGTGTGGGATAACATCGCTTTTGGCCTCAAACGCGATGGCATGAGCAAATCCAAAATCAACACGCGCGTCGACGAGATGCTTTCGCTCACCAGACTTGAGCAATTCGCCAAGCGAAAACCACATCAGATTTCCGGTGGTCAGCGTCAGCGCGTGGCGCTCGCACGCAGCCTTGCGAAGGCACCAAAGCTGTTGCTGCTAGATGAACCTTTGGGCGCGCTGGACGCCAAACTGCGGCAAGATACGCAATTTGAGCTTATGGATATCCAAGAGAAAACCGGCACCACCTTTGTCATCGTCACCCATGATCAGGAAGAGGCCATGACTGTGGCGAGCCGCGTAGCAGTGATGGATCATGGAAAGATCATTCAGGCCGACACTCCTGATCGCATTTATGAACGCCCGGGCTCTGTATATGTGGCCGACTTCATCGGCGAGGTGACGATACTTGAGGGACGGGTGACAGCCACAGAAGGCGGGTACGAACTCGAGTTCGATGAAAAGCATCCGCGGGTCTATGCGAAGTCCGATCTAAAACTGGCGCAAAACCAAACCGGTTACATCGCAATCCGGCCAGAAAAAGTGTCTATTTCGGCCGAAAAGCCCTCTGACGATCGCAATATGCTTCAAGGGAAAATCCTTGACATCGCATACCTTGGAAACCTGTCGACCTATCACGTTGAATTGGCTGGCGGTCAAATCATCAAGGCACAGACAGCTAATACGAGCCGCCTCGCCAACCGGCCGTTTACCTGGGAAGATGAGGTTTGGATCAGTTGGACAGACACTGCCGGTGTCCTATTGGAACGCTGAGAGATGCGCCGCGCGACGCTTATATTTGTCCCCTACCTTTGGCTTCTGGCGCTGTTTCTGGTGCCCTTCGCAATCGTTTTCAAAATCAGTCTGAGCGATGTGGAACTGGCGATACCGCCCTACACGCCAACGCTTGATCTCAACGAGGGCTGGACCGGGTTTAGAACGTTTCTTGCAGGTCTAGATTTTGAGAACTTCACCTTTCTGACAACCGACGATCTTTATTGGAAGTCCTATCTGTCATCGTTACGGATCGCGGTTATCTCGACCATTCTAAGCCTTTTGGTGGCCTATCCAATCGCCTATGGCATGGCTCGAGCTCCGAAACATTGGCAGCCAACGCTGCTTATGCTGGTGATCTTGCCATTTTGGACCTCCTTTTTGATCCGTGTTTATTCCTGGATGGGTATTCTCTCGACAGAGGGTTATTTGAACCAGCTTTTGCTAGGCCTCGGCGTGATCGGTGAACCATTGCAGATCATGAACACCAATACGGCCGTCTACATTGGCATCGTCTACACCTACCTGCCTTTTATGATCCTGCCGATTTATTCGGCGCTAGAGCGGCTTGATGATTCATTGCTTGAAGCGGCCGAAGACCTCGGTTGTTCTCGGATGTCAGCGTTTTGGCTCGTGACAATCCCTTTGTCTAAGACAGGCATCATTGCGGGATGTTTCCTCGTCTTCATTCCGGTAATGGGCGAATTTGTTATCCCATCACTTCTAGGCGGCTCGCAAACGCTGATGATCGGCAAGGTGCTATTTGAAGAGTTCTTTAGCAATCGTGACTGGCCCGTCGCTAGCGCAGTTGCGGTCATCCTCCTGCTAATCCTGATCATCCCGATTATCTTATTCCAGCGTAACGAACAAAAACAGCGGGAGGCGGATGGATGAAGCAGTTTTCCTGGTTCAACGCCACATCTCTGACGCTCGGTTTTGCCTTTCTATATCTGCCAATGGTCATTCTGGTTATCTATAGCTTCAATGAATCCAAGCTGGTGACCGTATGGGCCGGGTTTTCAACCAAGTGGTACGGAGAGCTATTCCGTAACGATGCTTTTTTGGAGGCCGCCTGGGTAACTTTGCGTGTGGCAGTCATAAGTTCGACCATTGCGACCGTTCTCGGCACAATGGCCGCTTATGTTCTGGTGCGCAGCGGGCGCTTTTTCGGGCGAACGCTGTTTTCCGGGATGATTTACGCTCCTCTAGTGATGCCTGAGGTCATCACGGGTCTTTCGCTTCTATTGTTGTTTATCGGCATTGGTCTGGATCGTGGGGTGCTGACGATTGTTCTGGCGCATACCACGTTCTCAATGGCATTTGTCGCGGTTGTCGTCTCGTCTCGACTTGTGTCTTTTGACAAGTCTTTGGAAGAGGCCGCGCTTGACCTAGGTTGCTCACCGTTTCAAGCTTTTCGCCTTATCACTCTTCCAATCATCGCGCCTGCTGTGATTTCGGGCTGGCTTTTGGCGTTCACCCTTTCACTTGATGACCTGGTCATTGCATCCTTCACGGCAGGGCCATCCGCCACGACGCTACCGATCAAGATATGGTCCTCGATCCGTCTCGGTGTTTCGCCAGAGATCAACGCTCTCTCGACAATCCTGATCGCACTGGTCACCATCGGCGTGATTTCTGCCTCCCTCGCCTCCAAACGCGCCCTCATGCGACAACAAGCCGAGGAATTGGCGGCCGACAGAACGTGAGGCGCATCTATCCCGATCACGCTTATGGAGAGGAACCACGCGCTGCATGCTATTGGCCGACGACTGCTGAGGCTGATGATTTCCCGGTGGCAAAAGGCGATCTGTCCTGCGACATCGCCATTATCGGAGCTGGTTTTACTGGACTATCAGCGGCAATAAAGCTCTCAGAGGAAGGCGAAAACGTCATTGTTCTGGATGCGGAGTTTCCAGGTTGGGGCGCATCTGGGCGTAATGGCGGTTTTTGCTGTCTTGGCGGGGCGAAGGCCGGGGATAAGGCTCTGGCACGTATGTTCGGGGAGCCGGCGAGGCGTGAATGGCGACAGGCCGAAGCAGCTGCCGTTGAAACCGCGCAAAACTTGATCGAGACGCGTGGCATTTCCTGTGATCGCCATTCAGAAGGCGAAACACTCCTGGCGCATACGCCGGAGCATGCCGGAACCTACGAAGAAGAGGCACGAAAGATTGAGCGTGACTATGGCGTCACGGCCAAGGTATTGGCCGGAGAAGAACTGGCTCAAAATGGCATGAACGGGCCTTTTTACGGCGCAATAACCAACCCACTGGGATTTGCACTTAATCCGTTCAAATACACGCTTGGTCTGGTGAAAGCTGCCGAAAAAGCTGGCGCGCGAATATATGCCAAAAGCCCTGTCCAAAGGATCGACCATGGTGTTCAATTCACGCTTACGACACCCAAAGCAACGGTAAAGGCCAAGCGGCTTATCGTTGCCACGAATGGCTACTCCTCGGATGATCTACCGAAATGGATGCGTGGGCGTTACTTGCCGACGCAGTCAAATGTCATCGTTACCCGACAGATGAGCGACGAAGAGCTGGCTGAGCAAGGCTGGACCAGCAATCAGATGTGTTTCGATGATCGAACCTTTATGCACTACTTTAGGCTTATGCCGAACAATCGAATGCTTTTTGGCATGCGCGGCGGGCTGCGCAGCTCTCCGGCAGGAGATGTTGCCATGCACCGCAGAATTCGCAAAGACTTTCAAAACATGTTCCCGGCCTGGAGCCATGTGGAGACGCCGCATAGTTGGCACGGGCTTCTCTCAATCGCGGCCGATTTCACACCCTATGCTGGCCCGATCCCCGAGATGAAGGGAGCCGTGACGGGGTTGAGCTATCACGGGAACGGCGTATCAATGGCAAGTCATACCGGTACGCTTCTTGCCGATCTAGTTCGGGGTCGAAAACCCGAAGGCCTTTACCCAAAAGTCATGCAGAGACCGCCCAAACGTTTCGCCCTCGGTCGATTCCGCCGCGCATTTTTGTGGCCTGTTTACGGCTGGGCGATGTTGACTGGGGAGTAGGCATGGCACGCTCGAAGGACAGACCGTAGCATTTCGCCCATACGACACGGGTTTGGTGAGATTTTGCAACAAACTCAGTTTGAAAAAACTTCGGATGCCGAGATAACCAAAGGCTATAAAAACAGAAAATTCTTTCAGCATTTCTCTTGATGAAAAGGTCTAATTCGCCACGCAGATGCCAGAGATTGAGCGCGTTTCTCTTAAGTTCCGATTCAGTGAAGCACGGTGGTGCATCTAACGAGATGACGGCTACGCCGCACGACCGTCTTGGGTCTTCTGGAAAAAGGAAGCTTTTCGACAAGTGTAGTAAAAAACTGGCGTGAACAACAGGCCGAAGAAGGTGACCCCGATCATTCCAAAGAATACGGCTGTTCCAAGGGCTTGTCGCATTTCAGCACCAGCCCCTGTTGCCGTAATGAGGGGCACAACGCCCAAAATGAATGCGAAAGACGTCATCAAAATTGGACGCATTCGCAGGCGCGCCGCTTCTATCGCCGCTTCGAACGGCGTTTTTCCGGAGTCTCCAGCCTGTTTTGCAAATTCAACGATTAAAATGGCGTTCTTGCAAGCAAGGCCAACGAGCACCACAAGACCTATCTGCGTTAGAATATTGTTATCCATGCCGCGCCAGAGAACTCCTGTAATTGCTGCAAGCAAGCACATCGGAACAATCAGGATCACGGCCAGTGGCAGGACCCAACTTTCGTATTGTGCTGCCAGAACAAGAAAAACCAAAACCACGGCGAGCGTGAATATGATTAGGAGACTGTTGTCTGCTAGTTTTTCTTGTAGCGCCAGTTCGGTCCATTCAAAGCTGAATCCGGGCGGCAGGGCGGCAGCCAGATCCTCCATTTTTTTTAGTGCTTCTCCCGTGGATACCCCAGGTAGCGCAGCGCCTTGAACGGCAGCGGCTGGAAAGAGGTTGTAGCGAACAACGCGGTACGGTCCCGTCGTATCCTCGAAAGTAGCGACAGAGCCTATGGGCATCATGCCGCCTGAAGCAGTGCGGGTTCGCAGGTTCTCAACGTCGCGTTGTTGGTCGCGGTAGACACCATCAGCTTGAGCTGTGACCCGGAATGTCCTGCCAAGGAAATTGAAGTCATTTACGAAAGCGGACCCAAGATAGACTTCTAGCGTTTCAAAAATCTGATCGGACGTCACGCCGAGTTGCTCCGCTTTCACCCTGTCGATATCGGCGAAGACCCTGGGCGTGGATGTATTGAATAGCGTGAAAGCGCTCGACAGTCCTTCGGTTTGGTTGGCTTGCCCTGCAAGTTCCCCAGCAACCGTTTCAAGCGCACGCAGTCCGCGGCCTCGGGTGTCTTGCACATACATCTTCCATCCCCCAGCCGACCCGATGCCACGAACGGGAGGCGGAGCTACAACGAAAATGACGGCCTCCTTTATCTGGAAAAGTGAGCCCTGGACTTGCTGTAGGATATCATTCTGGGTCAATCCCATGCTCGCGAGGTCTTCAAAATCCTTGAAGGTGAAGAAAATCGCGCCAGCGTTTGGCGCATTCGTAAAGGTAGCCGCATCCAATCCAGCGAAGCCAGCAGTATGAGCAACGCCTTCATGCTCAAGTATAAGTCTGGTTGCCTGCTGCACGACCTTGTCAGTCCGATTCAAAGAGGATCCTGCAGGAAGTTGTATAATGGTGATGAGATACCCTTGGTTCTGATCCGGAATGAAACCGGTCGGCGCGCGTTGAAACTGCGCATACCCCAGATAAACAAGCCCACCGTAAGCAACTAGCACAACTAAGCTGATCGATAACAATCCCCGCACCAAAACAGCATAACCACGCGACATGGCGTGGAAGAAAAAGTTGAACCCCGCAGTAAAGGCGCGAAATGGCCAAAGCAAGACATGCGAAAGTCTGCCAAAAAAGCCCTGGGATTTCTCTATACCAAGGTTTCCCTTCAAAAGAAGCGAGGCCAAAGCTGGGGATAGCGTCAACGAGATGATCGTGGAAATCGCAGTTGAGACAGCAATTGTCAGGGCAAACTGCTGAAAAAACTTACCACTGATCCCACTAACAAAAGATGCCGGGATGAAGACGGCCATCATAACTAGGCTGGTTGCAATCAGCGCCCCCGAAACTTCGCTCATGCTTTTGTACGCAGCATCCCGAGGCGCCATGCCGTCGGCTATATAGCGATCGACGTTCTCCACAACCACAATGGCGTCATCAACGACGATACCGATCGCCAAGACAAGGCCGAAGAGTGTGAGATTATTGAGAGAAAAACCGAACGCCGCCATTACGGCAAAGGTTGCGATCAGCGAAATCGGAATGGCTAACACAGGGACAATTGCGGCACGCCAACTTTGCAAGAATACGAGCACTACAAGAACCACGAGCAAAACCGCTTCCAACAGTGTTTGGTATACGGCTTCTACAGATTCCTCGATGAATTCCGTCGGGTTGTAGATGACATCGTATGCTACGCCTTGCGGGAATTCTTTGGCCATCTCGTCCATGGAACCCAAGACATTCGCGGCAGTTTCCAGGGCATTGGTGCCCGGACGTTGGAAAATCAAAATGGGAAGCGCAGTATTCCCATCAAGATATCCGATAGTAGAGTAGTCAAGTGATCCAAGTTCGACACGCGCAATGTCCTTGAGTCGGATTTGCGACCCATTTGCTTCTGTACGAACCACTATGTTTTCGAACTGTTCTGGATCAGTCAGGCGCCCTTGCGTCTGCACAGCGACCTCATAAGCCGATGGCTCCGGGATCGGCAGGCGGTTAATTACACCGGATGCGACTTGCACATTGTTCACACGAAGCGCTTGCACCACTTCGCCGCCAGTCATGCCTCGCGCCGCGATCAACTCGGGATCGAGCCAGACCCGCATGGAGTATGCACGTTGGGCGAAAAGTGTCGCCTGTCCAACGCCGTCAATCCTTGCCAAGCGGTCAATCACTCTGGTGCGCGTATAGTTCGAAATGTAAAGCTGATCCCTTGAGCCGTCATCCGAGTACATATGAATGACCATCATCAAATCCGGGGAGCTTTTTTGAGTAGTGATACCAAGCCGGCGGACAGGTTCGGGCAAACGTGGCTCAGCTGTGGTTACACGGTTTTGCACCAGTACCTGTGCCTGATCGAGATCCGTGCCCAGTTGAAAGGTGACAGTCATCGAAAGTTGCCCATCACCCGTCGCTTGCGACGTGATGTATAGCATGTCTTCGATGCCATTTATCGCCTGTTCAATCGGGGAAGCTACCGTCTCAGAAACCGTTTCCGCTGACGCCCCTGGGTAGCTGGCTGTAACTTGAATAGTTGGTGGTGCGATCTGTGGATATTGCGCAACCGGCAACGAAAAATATGCCACCGCACCAATTATTGTCATGACGATCGAAATCACCGTCGCAAAGATCGGTCGATCTATAAAAAAGTGGGAAAATTTCATCTGACCAACCTATTCAGTCCGAGGTTCGTCTAGCGTGAGAACAGTGTCTACAGGTGCAACTTTGCCGCCCGGTCGTGCACGTAGGACGCCGTTGACAATAACACGATCCTCTCCGGCTATCCCGGATCGAATGACCCGCAAACCTTGATGCAAAGGGCCAAGCTCCACCACACGGGCTTCAACCACACCTTCCTCGTCAACAACCAAAACAATCTTGCGGGCCTGATCCGATAGGACCGCCTCGTCCGGTAATAGCAAAGCTTCGTATTCACCTGATCCAATGACGCGCAGCCGCGCAAACAAACCCGGCACCAAAAATTCGTCGGGATTGTCGAAAATTGCGCGAGCTCGGATCGTGCCGGAACCTGGGTCGAGTTCATTATCGACAAAGTTCATGACGCCCTTGTGAGGCCAGCCTTTTTCGTCAATCAATCGCGCCTCAACAGGGTTGGGGTCTCTCTGGAGCTTTCACGACTTCCGCTTAAGCTCAATCGTGAGTATTTGAGAAAATCGGCTTCTGAACCCGTGAAAACAAGGTAAATCGGGTCCGTTGCAATCAGAGTTGCGATATTGCTGTCTCCTTCGACAACAAGCGCCCCTATGTTCACCTCGCGATCAGAAATACGTCCATCAAATGGGGCACGGATTTCGGTGAATTCAACGTTCAATTCTGCCGATCTAATTGCAGCTTTCGCAATAACGATCTGTGCATCAGCGCGCAATTTGGTCGCAAGTCGCTCGTCAAGGACCTGCACCGAAAGTGCGCCCGTTGCCACAAGCTCCTCGCCCCGCTCAAGCTCGATGCTGGTTCGGCGTTGTTCCGCCTCGGCCGAAGCCAATTGTGCTTTCGCGCTGTCCAAAGTGGCTTGAAAAGGGCGCGGGTCTATGCGCATCAGCAAGTCGCCCTTTTCGACGAGCTGACCATCGCGAAATAGAATCTCATCAATGTATCCGGATACGCGCGGACGAATTTCGACCTTTTGAACAGCTTCAAACCTGCCCGTGTATTCATCCCAATCGACAATTGTTCTTACCAAAGGCTTTGCCACGTCAACGGGAAGCGCCTGTTGCTGTGCGTTTGCATCAGTCGTGTTCAGCAAAAGGATGATTGCAAAAGTGCTTGATGCAAAGGCAAAACCTTTGGCAAGCATACACATCCGGTCCACAAGTACGCGTACCATAGCTTACCTCTCGGTATTTATGTAAAAATTTCTAAACACGTTACATGTAAACCAAAGCGGACTACAAGGCGTGAAAGCCTACTGATTAGTTCAATTTTTTGGATTTCGTCAGAGCCGGCTTTTTAACGCTTAGGCTTCATGCATTGTGACAATAATGTGGCGTGGAAAAGGACCCAACCAAAACTCACAACGCACCCAAAAGTATGCTTGGAGCCCTGCATGAAGAGCAGATACAAACCAAGTTCGGCTTTTGTCTAAAAGGTCTTGGGGAGGCACTATCACAACGGTCCGACAAAGCCAATTGCCACCGAGCAGATCCGGAAGATACCAACCTTTTCATCAAGAAACATGGCCGCGAAAATCACCACTAAAAGCGGCGAAGCATAGCCTAGCGCCGTGACCTCTGGCAAAGGCAAAAGACCAAGCGCGGCAAACATCAAACCCATTGCTGTTGTGCCAACGACGCCGCGCCAGAAATGGCCGATGCGTGATTTGACCCGCGGGCCTGTTGAGAGGTCATGCTGCATAGAAAGCCAGACAAAGATCACTGGGATAGCAAATAAGGATCGAAAAAACACCGCCTCACCAGGCGGCACGCCATCTGCCGTCGTTTTCACAAGGGCCGACATCTCGGTGAAGAGCAATACCGCGCAGATCTTGAGCATTATTCCGGTAAGCGGGCGCAATGGCTGGCCTCTTTATCGAAGAGCTGCAGTTAGCGCGGGAGTGTAGCAAGCCCAGCCCTCGCAAAGCCGCAATGTACCGGAGCGTTTCCAAACGCAAAGAAGTAACGCCGAATTGCCCTCGCCCCCGAACTGTAAACTGCATATAAAGCTGCGAAATACTTCCAGTCCGAAGGAAAATGCATGTCCGGAGAGTTGTCGCCTATCGACAAAGCCAAGTTCGTCGCCGCCAAAAAATCCGTTGAGTATGTTGAAGATGGAATGCGTGTAGGTCTTGGCACCGGTTCTACCGCCGCGTGGATGGTACGTTGCTTAGGGGACATGGTGCGGGAGCAGGGATTACGCATTCGGGGTGTCCCAACTTCGGCAAGAACGGCGCAACTGGCCAACGAGGTTGGCATTGATGTAATCAGCCTAGACGAAGCGCGATGGATTGATGTGACAATTGACGGCGCTGACGAATTCGACGGCAATCTAAATCTAATCAAGGGTGGCGGTGGCGCTCTGTTGCAGGAGAAGATAGTAGCAACCGCATCTGACTTGATGGTGGTGATCGCTGATATCGGCAAAGAGGTAGAGCACCTTGGCGCGTTCCCATTGCCAGTCGAGGTTATTCCTTTTGGCTGGCAAACCACGAAGTCGCTTATCGAAGAACTCATGATCTCCATGGATGTACTTGGACGCGAGGCCAACATGAGGATGAATGGGGATCGTCCCTTTATCACTGATGAGGGTAATTATATCCTGGATCTACAGTTAGGTAGGATTGGTAATGCGCATCAATTGGCGATGGTCATTAACCAGATGCCTGGAGTCGTTGAAAACGGGCTTTTCATAGATATCTGCGATGTTGTGATTCTTGGATACGGAGACGGACGTGTCGAGACGCGTGATATAAATGAAGGAACGGTTGAAGAGGATCGTCTCGATTTTGTCGAGACAGAAAACCTCTTCAGTGATTTGCAAGATTAGGACGTAAACGCATGTCTTTTGATTTTGATCTTTTCGTCATTGGGGGCGGGTCCGGTGGCGTGCGAGCCGCGCGCGTAGCTGGACAAGGCGGGGCCAAGGTCGCGCTTGCAGAAGCGGACCGCTATGGCGGCACCTGCGTGATAAGGGGCTGCGTTCCCAAAAAGCTAATGGTGTTTGCTTCGGAATTTTCCGGTTTGCCAAAAGAAGCGCATGCCTATGGATGGGATATGGAACTTGGATCATTCGACTGGACGCGTTTTTCCGATTCGCTGAACGCAGAGCTGGACCGGCTGGAAGGTGTATATCGCAGTCTTTTAAAGAATTCCGGTGTGACGGCTTATGACGCCTGGGCCAAAATAAAGGACCCACATACTATCACGCTTTCGACTGGCGAGGAGTTCACAGCCAAGCATATTCTCGTTGCAACCGGCGGGCATCCTGTGCGTCCCGATATACCAAATTCCGAACTTGGCATCGTATCTGACGACATATTCCACATGGAAAAATTGCCAAAATCGATCCTGATTGTTGGTGGCGGCTATATCGCCTGTGAATTTGCCTGCGTTTTTGCCGGGCTCGGGGTTGAGGTTACACAGTATTATCGTGGCGCTCAGGTTTTGCGAGGCTTCGATGAAGAGGCACGCGGAATTATCGCCGAAGGCATGCGCGAGCGTGGTGTGAACCTGCAACTGGGTACGAACATCATGAAAATGGGTCCTGCGTCGGCAGACCATTCCCTAGAAAGTACGTTGTCCGAAAATGTGGCGGTGCAAGCGCAAACCGACGAGCAGGCAGCAAAAGGCGGCCCGATCTGGGTCAAGCCGACCCAAGGAGAGGAAGCTGTTTTTGACGCAGTTCTTTTTGCGACGGGTCGCACACCCAACAGCAAAAGTATGGGGCTGGAAGAGGCTGGCGTTTCGCTTGATCGAAATGGGGCCGTTGAAGTCGATCAATATAGCCAAACCGGCGTCCCGTCGATTTATGCGATCGGTGATGTGACAAACCGGGTGAATTTAACCCCCGTGGCCATACGTGAGGGCATGGCTTTTGTTGATACGGTGTTCAACGGAAAGCCCACACCGGTGGATCATGAGCTTATCCCTTCAGCGGTGTTCACACAGCCGGAATTCGGCACTGTGGGCCTTAGTGAAGAAGAAGCAAGAGATCGGGAGCCCGTGGATATTTACTGCACTTCCTTCCGCCCTATGAGAACGGCTTTTGCAGAAAGTCCAGACAGAGTCTTGATGAAACTCATTGTTTCGAAAGCAACGGACAAGGTTTTGGGCTGTCATATTGTCGCGCCGGGGGCAGGCGAAATGATCCAATTAGCCGGAATCGCGATCAAAATGGGCGCAACAAAGAAAGATTTCGACAAAACTGTTGCAGTTCATCCCACCATGTCGGAAGAGATCGTGACCATGCGGGAGCCTGTACGTAGTGCTTGATTTTTCGCCTGTACTGCACAGTTAAGGATAGACACACGCGCAGGCGGCTGCGCGCTTTTAGAGGGAAACTTCAAATGGCTGGACAATCAGGCGGCCCCTGGGGCGGCGGAGGCGGCAATCGCGGAGGCAATGGCGATGGGCGCGGCAATCGAGGCGGTGGTGATAGGCGCCCTCCCGAAGGTGGGCCGCAGATCCCAGAGATCGACGAACTGGTTCGTAAAGGCCAGGACCAACTCCGCGTGCTGATGGGTGGCCGCGGCGGTCGTGGCGGTGCAAATGGCTCAGGCGGCGGCGACGGCGGACCCGCTTTTGGACGCGGCACGATTCTTCTCGGTCTCGGAGCCGTATTCGCCATGTGGTGCTACATGAGTTTCTACACAGTCAAGCCGGAAGAAAACTCTGTGGAACTCTTCCTGGGTGAATTCTCCTCAATTGGAACACAGGGTCTTAACTTTGCCCCATGGCCGCTTGTGACCTACGAAAAGCTGGCTGTTACAACAGAACAAAATGAAGATATCGGTGTCGGAGGTAGCGGATCTGACGCGGGTCTGATGCTTACCGGGGATGAAAACATTGTCGATATCGACTTCCAAGTCGTTTGGAATATCTCGGATCCAATGAATTTCTTGTTTGAATTGCGCGACCCTCGCCAGACAATTCGGGCCGTGTCTGAATCTGCGATGCGTGAGATCATCGCGCAGTCACGACTGGCGCCGATCTTGAACCGGGATCGTGGCGCAATTGCCGGTCGTCTGGAAGATCTGATCCAGGAAACTCTGGATAGCTATTCAAGCGGCGTGAACATCATTCGTGTGAACTTTGACAAAGCCGACCCACCTCGCGAGGTTATTGACGCTTTCCGTGATGTCCAGGCAGCGGAACAAGAGCGTGACCGGTTGGAAAAAGAAGCCGACGCCTATGCGGCCCGTATTCTTGCGGAAGCCCGCGGTGAGGCCGCACAAACTCTGGAAGAGGCCGAAGGGTATCGTGCCCGTGTCGTGAATGAAGCCGAAGGTGAGGCCAGTCGCTTCTCTGCTGTTCTTGCAGAGTATAACAAAGCCCCGGAGGTAACCCGTAAACGGCTCTATCTTGAGGCCATGGAAGACGTGCTCGGTGACATGGATTTGATCATTTTGGATGAGAACACCGGAGGCGGATCTGGCGTCGTTCCTTATTTGCCTTTAAACGAGCTGCGTCGCAGCGCGCAAGGAGGACAGTAATATGCGTAAATCAGGTTATTTAGTCCCGATCCTTGCAGTTCTGGTGATCGGTGCGCTGTCTTCGATCTTTATCGTTGATGAGCGCGAGAGGGCACTTGTCCTTCAATTTGGACGTGTCGTCAAAGTCCAAGAGGAACCAGGTCTTGGGTTTAAAATTCCACTGATCCAAGAAGTGGTCCGCTATGACGATCGTATATTGAGCCGTGATATCGACCCACTTGAGGTTACGCCATTGGATGATCGTCGTCTGGTTGTGGACGCGTTCGCGCGTTATCGCATTACCGATGTGGAACGTTTCCGCCAAGCGGTCGGTGGCGGCGGTATCGACTTTGCGGAAGATCGCCTCGACTCAATCCTGCGTTCGCAAACGCGAGAGTTTCTGGGCTCCGTTTCTTCCAATGATATCCTGAGCTCTGACCGTGCAGCCCTCATGCTTCGCATCCGCAACGGTGCTGTTTCGCAAGCGGCTGCATTGGGGATTGAGATCGTCGACGTGCGTCTCAAGCGCACGGATCTTCCGGCGCAAAACCTTGATGCAACGTTTGAGCGTATGCGTGCCGAACGTCAACGTGAGGCCGCTGATGAGCGTGCCCGCGGGAATGAGGCGGCGCAAAGAGTGCGGGCGCAGGCGGACAGAACGCAGGTTGAAATCGTATCTGAGGCACGCAAGGATGCAGAGATCACACGCGGTGAGGCGGACGCCCAGCGCAACGCGATTTTCGCGCAGGCCTTTGGCGCTGACGAGGAGTTCTTCGAGTTTTACCGCTCGCTGAACGCATACCGCAAAGCACTGCGAGGTGATAACTCGTCTATGGTGCTCTCACCTGATAGCGAGTTCTTCAATTATCTGCGCTCTGATCAAGGCGTATTACCAGGACAATGATTGCAACACTCATCCTGGCCATAGGGCTGGTGCTGATTATCGAGGGGCTGGTCTATGCACTGGCCCCTTCGCTTATTGAGCAACTGCTTGCCGCGCTGCGCGAGATGCCAGAGGACCAACGCCGCATAATGGGCCTTGTCGCGCTTGGAATTGGTGTTTTCTTTGTATGGATCGCTAAGTTACTCGGTGCATAAGCCGCTAAATTGAGCTATTTGTAACGTAGCTTTCAAATAGACGTGACAGTTTGTTTCGAAGTCGATTGCAGGTTTGGTGATCAAACGCGCTACACCTACATGACTAAGAGTGAAAAAATACGCGTGGCACTGAAGCCGCGCTGTCTCGACAGAAATCAGGAGTGTACCCTTGAGATCCAGAGCTCTATCCCGACATTCGGCGCAATTCGGCCCGATCCGCATATTCTGGCTTATGGCCATGGCTGTCGGCCTTCTACTTGCACAGGCGATTACCGCTCTAGCACGCCCTGACAGCTTTGCAGAGCTGGCCGAACAAATCAGCCCATCTGTAGTGAATATTACCACTTCAACCGTCGTGGCGCAGGGCACCGGTCAGTCGCCAGTTGTCCCCGAGGGCAGCCCATTTGAAGAGTTCTTTCGTGAATTTCAGGAACGGAACAACAATGGAGACCGGCCTCGCCGCACATCTGCTCTTGGATCAGGCTTCGTGATCACTGAGGATGGTTTTGTCGTTACCAACAATCACGTTATCGAATCTGCCGATCAGATCATCGTCGAGTTCTTCACCGGTGAAGAACTTGAGGCAAAAGTTGTTGGCACTGACCCGAAAACCGATATCGCACTCTTGAAAGTCGAAACCGATGAACCGCTGGCTCATGTACCTTTCGGCGATAGCGATACGGCCCGTGTTGGGGATTGGGTGATGGCGATGGGAAACCCGCTCGGGCAGGGCTTTTCGGTTTCCGCCGGTATCGTTTCAGCCCGCAACAGAGCGCTTTCCGGCAGCTATGATGACTTTATCCAAACCGACGCAGCGATTAACCGCGGGAATTCAGGCGGTCCGCTCTTCAACCTTGATGGAGAGGTTATTGGCGTAAACACCGCCATCCTGTCACCCAACGGTGGATCCATCGGTATTGGTTTCTCTATGGCGTCGAACGTTGTCACGCGTGTGGTGGACCAACTAAAAGAGTTCGGCGAAACCCGTCGAGGTTGGCTCGGAGTGCGTATTCAAGATGTCACCGACGATGTGGCAGAGGCCATTGGACTTGAAAAGGCAGCAGGTGCACTTGTGACCGATGTGCCTGAAGGACCAGCAGAAGAGGCGGGTATGCTCGCAGGCGACGTGATCCTACAGTTTGACGGGTTCGACGTAAATGACACCCGCGGTCTTGTTCGCCGCGTCGGCAACACGGAAGTGGGCAAAACCGTGCGAGTCGTTGTCTTCCGCGAGGGTGCCGAAAAAACGCTGAAAGTAACACTTGGTCGACGTGAGGCCGCAGAAGGCGCTGTACCTGCTGCGCAACCTGGCGGAGAGACTGAAGAACCTGCCGAAGTAGAGCTTTTGGGGCTTACGTTGACGCCGGTGAATGATGAACTTCGTTCGCAGTTGGAACTTGAAGACGATGCAAGCGGTCTGGTCGTCACAGATATCGATACGCTCTCGGAAGCCCATGAAGAGGGTGTCCGCGCAGGCGATGTGATTACCGAGGCTGGTCAACAAAAACTCAACACGATCAAAGATCTCGAAGACCGGATCGCAGAAGCGCGAGAGGCTGGCCGGAAATCGATCCTTCTGCTGGTACGTCGCGCCGGCGAGCCTCGCTTCGTGGCTCTGCAACTCGGCGAGGAATAAGCAGCCAAAAAATACATTAAACGGGCATTTTTGTACAGGCAGTGCCCGTTTTTCTTTGGCGCAAATCTTTTCAGAAAAGACTGCGCAAAAGCTCTCCAAAAACTTTTGTATCGATAACAGCGTTATAGGTACGAGATAAGTCTGCTATCTTTGCGCAAGTAAAGCGGGTGTTTTGCTGACCCGTCCTTATTAAAGCCGAAACACTTTAACGGCTTATCCATGGCCGTGATCGCCTCAATAGTCGTATTCAAAATCTCGTTGTATCGTTTATGCAGTTTGCCGAATGCCATCACGACTATTTCTGCTTCACCGGCCATTTCGACAAGAGCGGGGACATTCTCCGCGCTACAAGCTGTGTCAGTCTCATGCGGTAAGTCCCGAGGCGAGGTCGCACGCCAGTCGAGAACATTACCCTTTAGGTAGCGGGTATAGCCCCAGTCACGGGCAAACATCAGCTCGCGGTGACATGTCGGATCGGACGCCTCCGCATCCGCAACTGATGGGTTCATCCCTATGAAACAAATCGCACGAGGTTTGGCTCCTTTTGGTGTCCAATCTCGGATCAACAATTGCCTATAGCGACCACATTCTGAAAAACGTGCGCTGCCAATCACACCCTCGGGAAGCTGCAACCGCACCTTACCCCCGGGATCGTGTTTGTTCACCGCCTCAGTCATCCGGGACCACTAAATTAAAAACGCGGCTTGGATGCAGTTCTCCAGATCGAAACGTCCCAACCGCCACAGCCTGGCCCTTATATGCGGCCCAACAGGTATCACCATATGAGACATCATTGCCATGCACTGGTCCGGGATTGCCATTGCGCAATCGAGACGCGCTCCACTCGTTGCAAGAAACTTTTGACAGACCAGTAAGGCCCGCCTCGACGGGCAAGACCCTTGAATCTAGAGCCGAATCCTGCGCCATCGCCTCGATCTGATCAAAACCAATGCTATCTTCGACGTCAAACGGTCCGGACCATAGCCGCCTCAACACCTCAACATGCCCATAACAGCCAAGCATTTCACCCAGATCGCGCGCAATTGAACGTACATAGCCACCCTTTCCACAGACCATCTCAAGTTCGACCCGATGAATATGTGGACGGTCGTGCAAGATCAGAGATTCGACCCAAAGCGGACGCGCGGCGACCTCAAAGTCTTCTCCGTCGCGAGCAAGCTTATAAGCTCTTTGCCCGTCAATCTTCACGGCTGAATATTTTGGCGGCACCTGTTCGATATCGCCGATGAATGCAGCCAGAGCCAACCTGATCGCCTCATCATCAGGTCGCAGGTCGCTTTCGGCTATCATCTCACCCTGAGCGTCGTCGGTATTGGTCGCCGCACCAAGTCGAACGGTGAAACGATAGCATTTATTGGCATCGGTCACGTAAGGCACCGTTTTGGTGGCCTCACCCAGAGCAATCGCCAAAACACCAGTGGCCTCAGGATCAAGCGTGCCTGCATGCCCGGCCTTTTTAGCCTGTAGCGCCCAGCGGACTTTATTGACCACAGCAGAGGAGGTCATTCCGGCGGGTTTATCGACAATAAGCCAGCCCGAAATATCCCTGCCTTTGCGTATGCGCGCCATTTTCCTGCCTGCTGTTATTCAGAGAGCGGCGGCGTAGCCTAGCGGCGGGTCCGTGTCAATTCGAGCGAGCATCAACCACGCCGATAATCGGACCCATTGGAAAGCCAAGATCACGGCGGTTCAAATCGGGTGCAAAAAGCTTTGAGATGCTGCCATCGAGGAAAAGCGCATTTGGCGTTTTCAAATGATCGCGAAATAGCCGAGCAAAGCTGTGAAAATTAACCGGTTCTTGAGAAATGGCGAACCAGACCTTTGAGCCATCAGCGGAGGTGCCGACCCCATTTCGAATATGCAGGCTGTCGCTCTTGGGCAAAAAACGAGGATGCAGAGCGCTATCGATCACAAGCATCGGCCCTGATTGGGTGGCGAATTTGCAGTCTGGTGCGCGTTCCTTGAAACGGAGCGTCTCAAATACGTCTGCCCTTCCCTCCCGCACGCAAAACACACCATTGGGAATAAGGCCAAAATTCCCAGGACCGGCGCTTGTTATCAATTTTGACTGCGCTTTTCCGTCTTCAACATAAAGTCCAACAGGGCGCCGATCCTGATGATACATGCCGCCATTCATTCCGAATAAGAGTATTTGATCGTCTTCGTTGGCCAAGTTTTGCACGTTGCCAAAGCTACCCAGCGGCTGGTCGGTTTCCGGGTTGTTAAGAAAAAATCTGATCTGCTGTTGTGTAGCATCCACTTCACAGACGGAATAATCAGCACCTTCAAAACCAACAACATCACAATCCACGGCAAAAAGCGGCGCGGCAAAACAAGCCCAAAATGCAAATAGCGATAGCTTAGCCTTCCACATCCCGACGCACCGCATCTTGGGCAAACAAACGCCGCGTTTCATCTAACTGGTCAAATGTTTCGTCGAGCCTAAAACGCAGCTCTGGAGAATATTTCAGCGCAAGCTTTTTCCCAATCATGCGCCGGATCTCACCTTTGTTTTTCTCCAAAAGATCGAGAACATCCTGCTGTCCCTGACCACCAAGAGGCGAGACATAAGCCGTAGCCACTTTCAGATCGGGAGATATGCGCACTTCGCCTACGGTGATGGAGAACCGGTTCAGATCCGGATCATGCACTTCGCCGCGCAAGAAAACCTCAGATAGAGTCCTTCGGATCAGCTCACCCACGCGCAACTGTCGTTGCGAAGGTCCCGCGCCATTATCAAATTTTCTCTTCGCCATCCTCAAGCATCTAGGCTCTCTTGAAGGCTTTGCCAAGCAAGGAGCACCACGCTATGGAGTGCAAGGCGTGGTAAGGAAGAAAAAATGACGGATTTGCCAGGAATTATTGTGACCGGCGTGTCTGGCCGCATGGGCCGCATGCTCATTGAGGCGATCACTAGCTCGGACAAAGTTCAGCTTTGCGGCGCACTGGAACGACCCGCGCATGATTGGATCGGCTCAGACCTAGGAGAGGCTATGGGCAGCGCGCCTTTGGGCATAAAGGTAAGCGATGACCCGTTAGAGACGTTCGCGCGTGCCCATGCGGTCATCGATTTTACGTCGCCCGCAGCAACAGTTGGTTTTGCAGGCATTGCGGCTCAGGCAAGGATCGTACACGTGATCGGCACAACCGGAATGAATGACGAAGAGCTCGGTAAAGTCGCTGCGGCTGCCCGGCATGCAACAATCATCCGCGCAGGAAATATGAGCCTTGGGGTAAATCTTTTGGTGCAACTGACAAAGCGTGTCGCGGCAGCTCTCGACGAGGACTTTGATATCGAGATTGTCGAGGCACATCACAACCAGAAGGTTGACGCTCCTTCGGGAACCGCACTGATGCTTGGGGAGGCCGCCGCAGAAGGACGAGAGGTTTCTCTAAGTCAGATGTCAGATCGGGCGCGAGACGGTATAACCGGCGAAAGAGATCGCGGAAAAATAGGATTTCATTCCATCCGTGGAGGCGACGTAGTAGGCGAGCACGACGTTCTTTTTGCCGGAAACGGCGAGCGTATTTCTCTTCGCCATGTTGCTTCTGATAGAATGATCTTTGCCCGTGGTGCGCTCAAGGCCGCAATTTGGGGTCTAGGCAAAGCACCTGGCGAGTACGATATGGTTGATGTGCTTGGGTTGAAGTAGAATTTGGGCAGGAATGTTCCAAAAAACCGAGAACCCTTCTTAGAATATTGATTTTGCAGTGTAATTGATGCATCCATTCTAAAGGTGTAATCTTTACACACTTTTTTGATCCATCGCGTTCTTTGGCACGTAACAAAATAGGTCAAACAGGAGATGCGTATGCGTAAGTTTTTGATATTGGCAGGCTTGGCTGTACTCGCAGCTCCAGCGATGGCCGACGGTTTTGCGAAGGTGCAAGATCGCGATGGTTTTGTTGAGCTTATCGAAGATAGAAAATTGACTAGGTTTGGGATCAATCTGACGGTTACACCAAATGGCCAGATCAAAGGCAAAGCTTTTGGCCGTCCCGTCACCGGCGCCTGGGAATGGAACGCGGGGTATTTCTGTCGCGATCTGTTTTGGGGTAAGCGCGAACTCGGTGGAAATTGTCAAGAAGTCAAAGTACAGGGCGAAACCATTCGGTTCACATCAGACAAGGGTAATGGGCGCTTTGCAGATTTAGTGCTCGAGTAGTTTCTGACGAGGATCAAAAATCGATCGCTAGACCGTCTTTCTCCCAGTCACCGTAACGAACAGGCTCTGGGCCCTCTCTTCCACCTAACTCTTTTGGCAAAGCGGACGCTTGTGCCTTCTTCCGTCGCTCTTCGGCTTCTGCGAGAGCGCGTTTCGCAGCCTCGGGCAGCTCCTTTGGCGCTTCTTCTTCCTCCGTTAACGCCACTGGCTGCTTTGGAAATGGCAGAATGTTGGAATCGTCTGTCACGTTAAGGTTCCCTTGCCGTACTTCGATTGATATACGCTCACCGCCTGCGAAAGCCAAGGATTTACAATGAGAAACCAAAGCGCACGGGGCATCGCGGTAAAGCTTCTAAACCGGGTCATAATCGACGGCCGCTTGCTCTCAGAGTTATCGGAGGAGCTAGCTCCCTTGGCACCTGCAGAGCGTGCTCGCGCGCTAAGGCTCACAACACAAACGCTTCGTGGCTTGGACCGCGCCGACAGGCTTTTGTCGCGTCAATTGCGCAAACGTCCCATGCCGCATGTGATGAACATACTGCGTTTGGGAACTGTGGAACTTTGTAATGGTGGCGATGCCCATGGTGTCGTCAACGACCTTGTGGCGCTTTTAAATGGTAATCCACGATACAAAAAACTCAAAGGTCTGGTGAATGCGATACTAAGGCAAATGGCGGGCGACGCTGGCAAACCCTGGAAAGACCTGCGTGTACCGCGATTACCAGATTGGTTGCGCGCCCCACTGGTTGCGGCATGGGGGAACGGCGCCGTTTCAGCTATGGAAAAGGCGCACTTTTCTGGAGCGTCTCTTGATATTAGCGTCAAGGAAAATCCAGAGGTTTGGGCCGAACGGCTCGGCGGTTTCAGTTTGCCAACCGGCACCGTTCGAATTGATTCTCGGCGACAAGTTTCCACTCTTGAGGGCTTCAAGACCGGGGATTGGTGGGTTCAGGATGCTGCCGCGGCCATGCCAGCGAAAATACTGCAACCAAAGGCGGGCGAGCGCATCCTTGATATGTGCGCAGCACCAGGTGGGAAAACCATGCAATTGGCGGCAGAGGGCGCTTCGGTCATAGCTCTGGATCAGTCCGAATGGCGCATTGAACGTTTGCGTGAGAATCTACAGCGAACAAGCCTAGGTGCAGAGATCGTTATAGAAAACGCGCTTGAGTACAAATCGGAGCCCTTCGACGCCATTTTACTGGATGCGCCATGCTCCGCCACAGGCACTATCCGCCGCCACCCTGATCTTCCATATGCAAAAGATGGATCAGAATTTAGCGAGCTCATAGAACTGCAAAGCGCGCTACTTGAGCACGCTATAGGCCTTCTGAAACCAGACGGTCGGCTCGTCTATTGCACTTGCAGCCTTTTGCCTGATGAAGGCGAAGTACAGATTGAGGAGCTTTTGCAGCGACACCCTGATTTCAAAACCGACAGGAAGTCTTTCGATTTTCCCGGGATCGATCCTACGTGGATGACACCGGAAGGCGGCCTGCGCATTCGGCCGGACTTTTGGCCCGAGCTTGGCGGTATGGACGGTTTTTATATTGCCTGCCTGCGTCGCGCTTGATCATCTAATGTCCAGCTTGCGCAAGAAACCGCCGTTCTTGCTACAATTGAACCTGCAATCTCCAGTGACTTAAAACTCGTCGCAGTTTAAAACTTATACACGAAAGCGAGATACGAGCGGCTCAACACAGACAAATGTCGACCACGGATACTTTTTATTCAGGTATGAGCCGTTTACGAGACCGCATTGCGGCAAAGCGTGCGACGATTGTTCGAAAAGGCACAGCATTTGTCTCGCAACCGGAACCGCATATGATCGGGAGTTTTGCGAAAGGCAGGCAGCTCTGCGCCGGAAATTATCTTTTTGCCGGGCATCTGATTCAAGAACCGGAAAAAAGCATTTGGGCAATCACGCCACCGGACCTCAATTTCTCCAATGAGATACACGGTTTTGGCTGGCTTGATGATCTGGCCGCAGTCGGTGACGTTACTTCACGCGACTTTGCGCAAAAATGGTTGGCCGAATGGATCGACCGCTTTGGTAAAGGGCGCGGATCCGGATGGACGCCTGACTTGACGGGTCGCCGCCTTATTCGCTGGATTACACACGGTGTATTCCTAATGCAGGGCCAGGATCAAACGCGCTCTGATGCGTATCTGCGATCTTTATCGCAACAAACAAATTTCCTAGCAAAGCGATGGCGCGGGACCGCACCGGGTCTTCCTCGATTTGAGGCGCTTACGGGTCTTGTTTACGCCGGTATATCGCTTGAAGGCATGGCTCTTTACGTTGATCCCGCCAAGGCCGCTCTGGCGCGCGAATGTAAAAATCAAATTAACGAAGAAGGCGGTATTCCCACTCGTAATCCCGAGGAGTTGTTAGAGGTTTTTACGCTTCTAACCTGGGCTTCAGCAACCCTAGAGGAAGCCGGTCTCTCTATCCCTTATGAGCAAACTGCCGCGATTGAACGCATAAGCCCGACCCTTCGTACTCTACGTCATGCAGATGGTGGGTTGGCAAGATTTCATGGCGGCGGTCGCGGAGTCGAAGGGCGGCTCGACAGTGCGCTGGTAGCCAGCGAAGTCAAGACGCGCCATGCCAACGGGCTCTCAATGGGGTTTGCAAGGCTGAGCGCGGGACGCTCCTCTTTGATTGTAGATGCCTCGCGACCGCCGCGCGATGCCGCCTCGAGCAACGCGCATGCCTCTACCCTGGCATTTGAACTTACCTCCGGAAGGCGTCCATTAATCGTAAACTGCGGTTCGGGCGCGAGCTTTGGAGCCGAATGGCGCAAAGCAGGTCGGGCAACACCGTCGCATTCAACCCTTGTTCTAAATGCTCAATCGAGCAGTCTTTTGGGGCAAGGCGCTCAAAAGAAAGAATGGCTGATCAGCACACCCACGGAGGTGCCGATTGAACTTAGTCACACATCAGACGGCATAACGTTCGAAGGTGGCCATGACGGATACCGTGATCTTTTTGGACTAACCCATGTTCGAAAGCTCGACATGGCCTTTGATGGGCGCGGATTAGCGGGTGAGGACCTCTTGCTGACCATAGACGAGGCCAGCAAACGCAAGTTTGAAAAGGTGATGAACGTTACCAAGCTAAAAGGTCTGGTTTATGAAATTCGCTTTCACCTGCATCCAGACGTGGACGCGTCTCTGGACATGAGCGCCACGGCCGTTTCAATGGCACTCAAAAGCGGTGAGATCTGGATTTTCAGGGCAGATACTTCGACAACTTTGTCCTTGGAACCAAGTGTTTACCTCGAAAAGAACCGCCTCAAGCCTAGAAGTTCAAAACAAATCGTTCTATCCGGGCGCGCAATAGAGTATGCGACGCGCACAAGATGGTCACTGGCTAAGCCAGAGGATTCCCCGATAGGTGTGCGCGACCTTGCTGAGAGCGGCAAAACTCCGGTCGCTGCCAGCTGACCTAAACGAGAATTTTGAGGTGATTGCTTTATGCCTGATATGCTGCCTGTGCGCCGCGCGCTTATTTCTGTATCCGACAAAACTGGTTTAATCGATTTGGGTAGGGCTTTGGCCGACCGTCGTATCGAGCTTCTATCGACCGGGGGCAGCGCAGCCACACTACGTGATGCAGGTCTTGAGGTGCGCGATGTGGCCGATGTGACAGGCTTTCCGGAGATGATGGATGGCCGCGTGAAGACGCTACACCCAAATGTGCATGGTGGATTACTGGCGCTGCGCGACAACGAGGCACATCTGGCGGCGATGGAGGAGCACGGGATCGCGCCAATCGATCTTTTGGTGGTGAACCTTTACCCTTTTGAAGCCACCGTCGCCAAAGGCGCTGACTATGGCACATGCGTTGAAAACATTGACATTGGCGGTCCAGCAATGATCCGAGCAGCAGCTAAAAACCATGGGTTTGTCAATGTGATCGTCGATGTCGAAGATTACGGAACGCTTTTGGATGAACTCGCAACGAATGACGGGCAAACCGGCCTCGGATTTCGTCAGCGTATGGCACAAAATGCCTACGCCAGAACAGCGGACTATGACACGGCTGTATCAAACTGGATGGCGAGTGCGATAGGGACAGAACAGCCGAGAAGACGGGCTTTGGCGGGAACGCTTGCGCAAAGCCTGCGCTACGGTGAAAATCCTCATCAGGCGGCGGCGTTTTATGTTGACGGTTCGGCCAGACCGGGTGTTGCAACTGCGGAACAGCTTCAGGGCAAAGAGCTTAGCTATAACAACATCAACGACACCGATGCGGCCTTTGAATTGGTGAGTGAGTTCAGCGCCGCGGATGGCCCCACCTGCGCGATCATCAAACACGCAAACCCTTGCGGCGTGGCGCAAGGCGCGAGCCTGCAAGAGGCTTATGCACGGGCTTTCGATTGCGACCGAACATCGGCCTTTGGCGGAATTATCGCCATGAACCAGCCACTTGATGGCGCAACAGCAGAAGCGATTTCTCAGATTTTCACCGAGGTGGTGATCGCGCCTGGCGCGGATCAGGCAGCGCGAGACGTTTTTGCTGCCAAGAAGAACTTACGCCTTTTGATCACGGACGGGCTGGCCGATCCGGCAACAGCTTCTTTAATGATCAAACAAGTCGCAGGAGGATTTTTGGCGCAGGACAAGGACAATGGCGTTTTGGATGAGGCGGACCTCAAGGTGGTGACGAAACGTGCGCCAACGGATCAGGAAATGACTGATCTACGCTTTGCCTGGCGCGTGGCCAAGCACGTGAAATCCAACGCCATCGTTTATGTGAAAGACGGCGCGACAGTGGGCATCGGTGCGGGGCAAATGAGCCGGGTCGACAGTTGTCGCATTGCTGCCCGAAAAGCAGAGGATATGGCGGCGGAACTCGGTCTCGATGCGCCACTAACCCAAGGCAGTGTGGTGGCTTCTGACGCGTTCTTCCCGTTTGCAGATGGGCTTTTGACCGCAGCCGAGGCAGGGGCAACTGCAGTTATCCATCCCGGTGGGTCGATGCGCGATGACGACGTGATCAAGGCCGCCGACGAGGCGGGCCTCGCCATGGTCTTGACCGGCATGCGTCATTTCCGGCACTAAGCGTCAAAAGTTGGAGCAGCCTATGCGCCTTGTTTGCTTTGTCGCATTTATCGCCTTTGCGATCGATCAGGTCTCGAAGTACTTGGTGGTTTACGGTCTTAACCTAATTGAAAAACGCGAAATTGACGTGTTGCCACCGTTGCTAAATTTCAAAATGGGTTGGAACACTGGCATTAATTTTGGGATATTTTCTGGGGCTAGCCCTTTTGTTTGGATTCTTATCGCCTTCGGTATCGTAGGTTTCGTTCTTTGGTGGGTTTTCAAAGACCCTCAGGGCAAATGGCAGCTGATATCAGCGGGTCTTTTGGTTGGTGGCGCACTTGGAAATGTAATCGACAGGATGATTTACGGTGCAGTGGCTGATTTTCTAAACATGTCTTGCTGTGGTTTCACCAATCCCACCGTTTTCAACATCGCAGATATATTCATATTCGCGGGTGCTATCGGTTTGGTGATTTTCACCAAGGACAAAGAAAAAAAGGCGGCGTGACGCAGATGATCGTTTGGGGTACAAATAGCGCTGACGCAAAAGGAGTGGGTCAATGCGTGGTTCAGTGATTGTCGTTTTGGTTGCTGCTTTAGCGGTCTCTGCCTGTGCCAGAAAGGACAAAGACATCGTTCTTACACGGCTCAAAGATACTGGTACCGGACCAAATGAATTCGGAATTGTCCCAGGCAAACCATTGCAACCGCCAGAAAACTTCACGACCCTTCCGACGCCGACGCCAGGAGGCTCCAACATAACAGATCCTACACCTCTGCAAGACAGCGTTGCTGCCTTGGGTGGAAACCCGAATGCTGTGGCTCGCACTAACACACCATCCGCAAGCGATGGCGCCTTGATCAACCATTCGCGGCGTTTTGGCGCAGACGGCAATATCAGACAGGTTCTCGCCGCAGAAGACGTTGATGTAAGACGCAGGCGTGGCCGCGTGAATATTTTCAACCTCGGCCAAAATGACGACTACACGCTTGCGTACAAGCGCCAATGGCTTGACTCACAAGCAGAAGAACAACGTTTGCGAAGCTTAGGGATACAGACGCCCTCCGCTCCTCCTGCTGAATAACTATTTTGCGGCACTGCGCCCTATCCTCACAACCAGTTCAGGTGAGTTGAAACCGGCGTGATAAGCCGTATCTATTTCCCAAACAAATTTGTTTGGAGCCTTTCGATGCGATTATTCCTTTACGCCGTTGCTGCGGCGTTTGCTGGTCTGCTCCCCGCAGCGGCCAGCGATCAGGTAACGTCCTACAAACTGGATAACGGCATGGACGTGGTCGTTATCGAAGACCACCGAGCACCTGTCGTTGTGCATATGGTATGGTATCGTGCAGGTTCGGCAGATGAAAAACCTGGTGTTTCTGGCGTGGCGCATTTTCTTGAGCATTTGCTTTTCAAAGGCACTGAGAAACTCGAGCCAGGCGAATTTTCCGCTACTGTTGCGAGGAATGGAGGCACGGACAACGCTTTTACCTCCTATGATTATACAGCCTATTTCCAACGGGTCGCTGCGGACCGGCTGGAACTGATGATGCAGATGGAAAGCGACCGGATGGTCAACATCAAACTGACGGAACAGGAAGCTCTGACCGAGCGGGATGTGATTATCGAAGAGCGCAATCAAAGGGTGGAGAACAACCCATCCGCCCTTTTCCGCGAACAACAAAATGCGGCGCAGTTCCTCAATCACCGGTATGGAACACCAATCATCGGCTGGCAGCACGAGATGAGCGAGCTCGAACTTGAAGACGCCATGGACTTTTACGACACCTATTATTCGCCAAACAACGCTATTCTAGTCGTTGCCGGTGATGTGGAGCCTGAAGATGTTTTGGAACTGGCAGAAAAATATTACGGCATTCTCCCGGCCAACCCTGACCTGCCGGAAAGAACCCGCCCGCAGGAACCCCGCCAAATGGCAGAACGTCGGCTGAACTTTGAGGATCCGCGTATCGCCCAACCTTACGTCACAAGGTCTTACCTAGCACCTGAGCGTAATAGCGGTGACCAGGAAAAAGCGGCAGCGCTAAGCATGTTGGCGCAGATTTTGGGCGGAGGAACGACTTCGGTGCTGACTCAGAAACTGCAGTTTGAAGAGCAATCTTCGATCTATACTAACGCGTATTACAGAGGTGGATCGCTTGATGCGACAACCTTCAACCTCTCGATAGTTCCTGCAGATGGCGTCAGTCTCGAAGATGCCGAAAAAGCGATGGACCGGGCCATTGCCGAATTTCTGGAAGAAGGCGTAGACCCCGAGCAGCTTGAACGTATCAAGGCGCAAACACGTGCTTCGGAGATTTATGTTCGAGATAGTGTAAGCTCTTTGGCAAATCGTTATGGGCGTGCTCTTTCGATTGGGCTGAGTGTGGAAGACGTGCAAGCTTGGCCAGAAGTACTTAACGCAGTGACAGCAGAAGACGTGATGACTGCTGCTGAGGAAGTCTTCTCCACCGAAACCAACTCAGTCACCGGCTTTGTACGAGGCACGACACCTAATGAGGAAGAGGTAATCCAATGATCCGTTATGCGTTAGTCCTTGCACTCGCTCTCTTTTCGCTGCCCGCGCGCGCAGACGTTGATATCCAAGAGATAACCACGCCCGGCGGTCTCAATGCTTGGCTGGTAGAGGATCACTCAATTCCATTTGTTGCGCTGGAAATTCGGTTCCGCGGTGGTGCGTCGCTTGATCTTCCCGGCAAGCGAGGTGCAACAAACCTGATGACCGCGTTGCTTGAAGAAGGTGCAGGAGATCTTGATGCACGTGGTTTTGCCTTGGAAAAAGAGGCGCTTGCCACATCGCTTACCTATGATGTCGGCGCGGATTCTTTGTCGGTGTCAGCACGCTTTCTGACAGAGAACCGTGACGAAGCGCTGGAGCTTTTGCGTAAGTCTCTGGTCAGCCCCCGGTTTGATGAAGATGCTGTTGAGCGAGTGCGAGCGCAGATCGCGTCGATCATTCAATCTGACGAAAAAGACCCATCTAAAATTGCAGGTCGCGCGGTTGCAGGCCTACTTTATGGTGACCATCCCTATGGCAGCACTCAAAATGGCACACTTGAGAGCCTGAATGCTCTGACACGCGATGATCTGATTGATGCACATCGCGCGGCGCTGGCGCGCGACCGCGTCTATATAAGCGCGGTTGGCGATATCAACGCGTCAGACCTTGCCGAAATACTCGACGCCTTGCTGGGTGAATTGCCAGCGGTTGGTGGTGAAATGCCCCAATCGGTGGAGGCCAACCTGCCTGGCGGTATTGAGCTTGTCGATTTCGAAACGCCACAGTCCATCGCGACTTTTGCGCAGCCTGGTATCGACCGGGAGCATCCTGATTTCTTCCCTGCTTTTGTGCTTAATCACATCCTCGGCGGTGGTGGTTTTGAAAGCCGTCTGATGCAAGAAGTTCGCGAGAAGCGCGGGCTGACTTACGGCGTGTATTCTTATTTGGCTGACCGAGATCACTCGCAGGTCTGGATGGGGCGCGTAGCCTCGGCAAATGATCGCGTCGCAGAAGCGGTTGAAGTTATACGGGCAGAGTGGCAGCGCATTCGAGACGAAGGCGTAACCGCGCAAGAGCTTGATGACGCCAAAACATACCTTACCGGTGCTTACCCGCTGCGTTTTGACAGCAATCGCTCAATTGCCAACATTGCCGTTGGAATGCAGATGGATGGGCGTGGCGTTGAATACATCGCCACCCGCAATGACAAGGTGAATGCTGTCACGTTAGAAGATATCAAGCGTGTGGCGCAGGAGGTCCTTAACCCGGAACGCCTGACATTTATTGTGGTTGGTCAACCAGAGGGTCTTGCTGATACGGTGAATTAAAGCGTCGCTGCAAGTATTGGCCCAAGGCTCGAATCCGCATCCTGTAGCGGTGGGCGCAGGTTGAGCCAGCGTGCATCACCGGTTTGGTGGGCTTTCAAGGCCTTCAGCGCGGTTATAAGTCCACCATCCTGCACCGCTTGGCGATGCGCTTTGATAGGCGTCATGGCTGTTTCAACCCCGTCCCAATCGCCGGCGCGCATAAGGTCATAGAGCGCGCGGATCGCTGCCGGGTTTGAATTGCAGCTCGCGGATATGCACCCTCCGCCGCCGAGCTTTATCGCATCGCCCATAAACGCCTCTGATCCAGGAAACACCGATATCCCAGGGGCAGCTTCTATAACAGCGCGCGTATTCTCCCATTTACCCGAGCTGTCCTTGTAGGCGACTACAACCTCCGGAAATGCCTGGTTCAAGCGCGCTGCCAATGCCGGAGATATCCCGACAGTCGTGTTTTGAGGAATGTGATAGAGGCACATCTTGAAGACATCCGTACCGATTGCCTCAATCAACTGACTGAAATAGCGATAGAGCCCCTCATCTTGCGCGTCTGAGAAGAAAAACGGCGGCAGGACCATGACCGCAGCGCATCCAAGCTCGACCGCGTGACGGCAAAGCTCCAAAGTGTCTTGATAGGCGCATAGACCAGTGCCTGGCATGAGCTGCTCCGGCTTTGCCGTGCCGCTTCTGATAAGAAGTTCCAGCGCATGTTTGCGTTCGGCGACTGTGTGGCTTGTAGCCTCGCTCGTGGTGCCAAAGGGCGAAAGGTAATGCACCCCTTCACCAAGGCAGAAAGCAGCATGATCAAGGTAGAGGTCCTCGGCAATGCTGAGATCATCATTAAACGGTGTCAGGAGTGGCGTAATGATGCCTTGCAAACGCGTGTTCATCGTCTTGGTCCTTCAGTAACCACGATCAGGGTCGACAATATTTTGCAGAGGCTCACCATTTCGCCAGCGACCAAGATTGTCCAAGAACATGTCAAAAGAAGCAATATCCCAGCCCTCGTAAACGGCAGATGCATGAGGCGAGATAATCGTATTTGGCAGCGTCCAGTAAGCGCTCTCTTCCGGCAGCGGCTCCTCAAAGAAGACATCAAAAGCCGCTCCGGCGATCTGGCCATTTTGCATGGCCTTTATGGCGGCTTCCGGCTCAATCACGCCACCCCGCGAGACATCCACCAAAAGTGCCGATGGCTTCATCGCGGCAAAAGCCGTAGCATCGATCATGCCTAGCGTAGTAGGCAAACGTGGGACGCAGACGCATATTAAATCGGCGCGCGCCCAAAGGTCAGCAAGATCAGAAGAGGCATAAACCTCGTCTACATTTTCGACGGGCTGCGGACGTGCTCGGGTACCGATCACGTTCATACCAAAGGCTTTGGCGCGTGCCGCAACCGCCTGACCCGTCTCGCCAAGACCCACCAGAAGCAGCGTCTTACCGCGCAAAGGCTTAACCATTTTAATCGGCCAATGACGTGCGGATTTGTCATTTTGCAGACCCTCGATATCAAGGGTGAAGTGAAGCGCGCAGCCAAAAACAAACTCGGCCATCATGTCGGATGCTACACCTGCGGAATTAGTGACTGTAACGCGCCCAGTGTCCCAAGTACCTATATGATCGCAGCCCGAACCGCCGACGGAAATCCAGCGCGGACCAGCATCCGATAGCAATGCGTCGCGCGGGTAAGGCGCGCTATCAAAGCGGATGGAGTAAACCACATCCGGGCGGAAACCCTCGATTGCCTCACTCAGGTCGGCATTGCTATTACAACACACCGCATCTACTTCTGGAAACTTGCCTCTTAGCCGTTCCAAAAGCGCATCTGTCGCGTCGTTGTGTATAATCACACGCATGTGCTACTCCCTCACCAATTCTGCCAATTCGGAAAACCGGCAATCTTCTTCCAATAGACGTGCGCGCATTTTCCAGATCGCCTTCGCCTGCTGCTTTGGTAAAACACCCTCGCAAAAAAGATGAAATTTCTCTTCAACCTCGGCGTCCGTGCGCCAGGCTTCCGGACCTCCCGTCGCGTGCACGTCACCTGACGAGATACGACGGCCGTCTCTTAAAACCACCTCGATATCGGACCAGCGCCCTTCAGGAAAACGGTCACTATGGCGAGGCTCTTCAACCACCTTTATCTTTGGAATAATCGCAGCGACATCAGGATCGGACAATCCATCGCCAGCAATATGCGTTGGCCCTATGGCACCATGTTTCAACATCACGGCTAGTGCAAATGCCAATGAGTATTGAGCCTCTGTCGTGGAATTCGGCATGCCGGAATATAGCCGCGATGCTTCATCAAACGTCCGCACTTCTATACTTGAGACCGTCTCTGCGCTAACGCCCTCATGTTCCGTCATGGCTTGGCGCAGCGCATCAATCGCGGCATGGGCCCAGCGGCAAACGGGGTAAGGCTTGATGTAGTTCAGGGCCAATGTCCACTGTGTGCCAAGATCAGCCCAGAAAGGTGCAACTTCCTCAGCCTCGACTGTGATTGCTGGCGCGCCCGTAAAGCCACGCATCGCGAGAAGCGCCGCAGAACTGCCTACCATCGCACCCATACCAGAGCCGTCGTGCAACATCGTTGGATTATCAATCTCGCGCATCATTTGGCTTCGCGGACCATGATATTCAGCGATACCTAGAGCATGGCGGAGTTTTTCTGGCGTTGCCCCTTCGAGGCGACAGCCAAGTGCAGCAACACCAAGCGCGTTCCAAGCTCCCGAGGTATGATAATCGCTAACCGTTTCGTGCAACGAGATCGCCGCGCGCGTCGCCACCTCATACGCTATGACCATGGCCTGCAAAGCCTCTCGCCCGGTCAAACCCGGATAACGTTCAGCAAATGCAAAAAGCGCTGGCACAACCGCGCAACCAATATGACCCTTGGTCGGGTTGTAACCATCATGACCATCCAGATTATCAATCTGTGTAGCAAGGGCCCATGCCGCGCCAGGAAGGCTGGCACGACGGCCATCGAACAATAGAGGTGAAGTGTTCTGGGGAGTATGAGAGCCATAAAACTCCACCGCGAAGTCGCGCGCGATCTGGCCGACCTCAAGCCTCTTAGCGCCCACAGCAACACCAAGTGTGTCGATCAACAAAAGCGCGGCATGGGACATTGCCTCTTCAGGAATGTCCGAACGATCACCAAGGACAAAGTCAGAGACCGACGCGAATTGAGCTGGATTTGGTTTCGCCACCGTGCTCATTGCGGTATTCATGCTCGTATCCTTTCAAACAAACACCCAAAACCAGACGACGGCTTCTGGCCCCCGAGCAATTCGAGCGCCTGAAACAGCATCGCTTGGTTGGACGTCACAACCGGTTTATCCAGTTCCGCCTCCAGCTTGTCGATGATCTCAACGCTGCGCATGTCCGTGCACGACAAAACGATGGTATCCGCATCCGCGTGATTGGCTCTTTGGCCGAGTTCGAGCACCTGATCTGGCGATAACGCGCCCTGTCCCTCATTTCCCAAACGCTCATTTACTTCGGAACGTTGAATGATTGCGAAACCTTCAGCAGCCAAAAACGCGACGGCCTCATCATTGAGGCTCGGCACATACGGCGAGGCAAACCCTATTTGCTGCGCGCCAAGTCGCTTAAGTGCGTGGACCAAAGCGCCCGCTGCGGTAACAGTTTTTGCCCCGGATTGGCCTTCTATTGTCTTTGCCAACTCCCGATCAAACGCCGGCCCATGCGCCAGCGTCGCGGATGTGCAGCCATACATGACCACATCGGGCTTTACACCTTGGATCAGGCGAAGCGGCTCTCCCATATCCGAGGCACCAAGCGCGGCCATCTGCGCCTCATCGGGCACTTCGTCTTCGTCATAGCCACCGAGCCTTGCAAAATGCAGAGAAACGTCATCAGGCCGCATCATCATCAAATCCGGCTCAAGATTGGTGTTTGTGTAGGGAACAAAAACGCCAATGCGCGCACCATTACGGTTTTCAATTGGCATGGCAAACCGCCTTTTTTATAAGTTGCGCGGCTTTTGTCATTTCGGCTTCTTGGGCAATTGTGACGCGCAGGCAATGGGGGAGACCAGCGCCGCCTTGAGGCCTGACAAAGACGCCCTCTCGACGCAGGGCCGCACCAACGCTTGCGGCCTGTTCCGATGTGGCAAATGACAAAAGCGCGAAATTTGCAAAGCTGTCTGACGCGTCGATGCCAATGTCGCGCATTTTTGAGATAAACGCATAACGAAAGTCAGCTGTCAGCCTGCAAGTTTCCCGCATATAGTTTTGGTCGTCCAGCGCAGCAAGCGCCGCCACTTGGGATAGGCCTGAGACGTTGTTTGGGTTCATTACTTTGCGCAGCTCATCACGTATTTCTGGCGGAAAATACGCCCAACCAACGCGCATGCCTGCAAGGCCATAGGCCTTGGAAAACGTACGGAGTAGAACCGTATTGCCGCGCGTAACCAGATCAAACATAGGCTCACTTAAGTGGTCAGCGAACTCACCGTACGCCTCATCCAAAACGAGCAGTATCTCACCCTGAAGGCCATCGCGCAGGCGCAAAACGTCGGCGCGGGAAAGGCGCGTGCCCGTTGGATTTCCTGGGTTTGCAAGGAAAACAATACGGGTTTCCGACGTAACAGCCGCCAACAAGGCATCCACATCGGCGGTCAGGCCTGTCTCTGGTGCGGTGTCAAACCGCGCACCGGTCATTAGGGTCGCTGTTTTGAAGAACGGATAGGCATGCGCAGGAGCCAGAGCGGCGTCTGAAGGACCAAGATAAACGCGGGCCAGACATCCGATCAGGTCAAGCGAACCATTGCCGCAAAGGATTAATGCGGGATCAATGCCATGTTGAGTAGCCAGTGCCTTTCTCAAGTCTGTCCAGTCAGGATCTGGATAGGCTTGGACACCACTTGCCGCTTTTGAAATGGCTTCCAAGACGCCAGGTGCTGGCGGTCTCAGGCTTTCATTCTGCGATAAAGAGATCAGCCGCTTGCCTTTGGGCGGTGAAAGGTCTGCGAGCGCATAAGCTGCCATGCCAGCAATATGATCCTGCGGGACGATCATGGCTCACCCTCCCAGTCGTACAGAGCTTTCGCCAGTTCTACTGAGACGAGCCCAGTTCTAATATCACGAGCGACTGCTTGCCTGTCGCGGTTTTCAGGTGGGCCGAAACCGCCACCGCCCGGCGTTTCCAGGATCATCGGTTTATCAGGGGTTATAGTGAATTCACCCTTGCTTGGTAGATCCTCACCGTCCTCGCCAATCCGCATACGTCCCACTGCACCGGCCTTACCACCATGACGCCCCTTAGCAGCAAAGCGAATACGCTCAACCGAAGGGAAAACCATGAATGGCTGATCATTGCTTGAGCAAATCTCGATCTGTTGCCCTAGCCCGCCACGATGCATACCTGCGCCACCACTATCTGGGCGCAGCTCGCGTTTAGTGACCAAAACCGGTGCCACGGCCTCTGTGGTTTCCACCTGACTGCCCCAGACACCGCTTGGGAAAGCGGTCGCGGAGAGGCCGTCTTTGGTTGGTCGTGCGCCGGTTCCACCGTTGAATACAAGCTCCAGCGCGAACTTTTCTCCACCGTCTCGCGCCACATCAGCGGTATGACGCATCGGCAAATCATAAAGGCAAGACGCGCCTTCGGCCGGTACGTGATCCGGCAAGGCCTGTGCCAAGGCACCGTAGACTAGGTCAGGCGTCATTTGTCCCAGTGAATGCCGCATCGCGACTGGCGCAGGAGGCTGCGCATTCAGTATACAGCCGTTTGGTCCAACCACTCGGAACGGTTCAAGTGATCCAGCATTGTTAGGAATATCAGACCCAATGATGCAGCGCAGGGCAAAGACCGTGTAAGCAGTCGCATAGTTGAGCGGCACGTTGATACCTTTGGTAGAACAGCCATCCGTTCCCACGTAGTCGACCTCGATCTGGTCATCTGAGACTGTCAGCGTTGCTGCAAGGCGGATCGGTTTATCATACCCATCGACCATGATTTCATGGTTGTAAGTGCCATTGGGTACGTTCGCTATGGCCTCGACCGTACCGCGACGCGAGGTGTCGATGATGTAGTCCGCAAGCTCACAAAGATCTTCCAAATCAAATTCTTGCATCATACCTGCCAGTCTCTGCGCACCGGTTTCGCAACAGGCGATCAGAGCGTATATGTCTCCCTCATTGGCGATCGGCTCTCTCGAGTTTGCCTTTACGATATCCATCAGGAGCGCATTGATTTCTCCGCCATCAACGAGCTTGCAAGGCGGCACCAGAAGACCTTCGTCAAAGACGTCCTCACCTTCCGGTCCCATCCCTTTACCACCCAGATCGGCTAGATGCGAAGTACAAGACGTAAAGCCAACGACCCGGTCGAGATGGAACACTGGCTGCATCAACAGGAAGTCGTTCAGATGCCCAGATGCCAGCCATGGATCGTTCGTCATGTAAATATCGCCGGGTCGCATATGTTGCGTGGCAAATCGCGCCAGTAGGTTCTTTACTGCCTCGGCCATAGTGTTGATATGGCCCGGGGTGCCAGTTACCGCTTGAGCCAACATACGGCCACGTATGTCAAAGATACCCGCCGATATATCGCCGCTTTCACGGACAATCGGGCTAAAGGCTGCGCGGATTAATGCCTGCCCTTGCTCTTCGACAACTGCAAGTAACCGATTCCACATTACCTGCAGACGCGTTTTGGAGAGATTGCTCATAGCGTACGCCCTTCGTGCTCAAGGATAAGACTGCCCAAACCATCGGTTTTGGCCACAAAATCCGCGCTGACATAAGTTGTTGTCTGCGGCTCAATAATGAGTGCTGGGCCGTAAATCTCCGCGCCTGGTTGCAATGATGATCGATCAAAAACATTCGCTTCAAGATGCTCGCCCGTCAATTCGCAAAGAAATTGCGTCGTCCGGTCGGGCGCAGGCTGAAAAGTCTCAGCGTGATTTTCGACTTTTTCAACGGGTTTTGGCTGTGTAGATACCTGCACGCACCAGTTCAGTATCTCAATTCGCATACCCGGCACTTCACGGGCAAATTGGCGGCTGTACTCGGTCTCGAAGAGATTGCAGATTTGGGGCAGGTCGGCCTCTTGAAGGTCGCGGTCAGGAAGCTCGATTTCGATCTCGTGACCTTGTCCGTGATATCGCATGAAACCGACGCGACGCGTGATTAGTTGGCTGTGACCAGCGCCAGCTCGGACGACAGCTTTTGCCTCAGAAAGCATTGCATCGAAAAGCTCGTTAACCCCCGCCGGATCAAAGAAGTCGAGGCTTTGATAATGGCTTCGTACGATCTCAAAGGAGACCGGCGCGCGCAGGAAACCTACTGCTGACCCAACGCCAGGATCGTGAGGTATCACAATACGGCGTACGCCACATCTGCGCGCAACACGGGTTGCGTGCAATGGGCCGTTGCCACCAAAGGCGATCATGGTACGATCACCTAGATCCTTGCCTGACTCAACGGCATGCATGCGGCCAGCGGCAGCCATGTTTTCGTCCACGATTTCGCTTATGCCCGCTGCAGCGGACCGCGCGTCGATAGCCATTGGCGACGCGACATGAACCGCGATGCTGTTTTCGGCGGCCGCAACATCCACGGAAAGACGTCCTTCGGCAAAACTCGCAGGCTCAATCAAACCCTGCAAGATATCTGCGTCGGTCACGGTTGGAACTTGGCCACCTCTGCCAAACGCGGCCGGTCCAGGTTCACTCCCGGCGCTTTCGGGCCCGATCTGAATACGGCCCAGCCGGTCCACCGATGCAATCGAACCACCACCAGCACCAATCTCAATCATTTCGATCACTGGAATGCGCACAGGCATACCCGACCCTTTTGTAAACCGTTCCGCACGAGCAATTTCAAACCGCCTCGCGCTTTGTGCTTGGTAGTTGTCGATCAGGCAGAGCTTGGCCGTTGTGCCACCCATATCAAAAGAAAGCACGTCCGTAAGCCCATGCTCAGCGGCAATCCGCGCCGCTAGAATGGCGCCACCGGCGGGACCAGATTCAACCAGCCGTATAGGCAAGTGCGCTGCAGTTTTAAGGGTCGTTATTCCGCCTCCCGCCGTCATCATCATGATTGGGCAGCCAATACCGCGATTAGAAAACTCAAGTTCAAAGGCACGTAAATATGCAGCCATCATCGGCTGAATGTAAGCGTTGGCAATTGTGGTGCAGAGACGGTCAAATTCACGCGCTTCAGGGCTCACATCGCTAGAGATTGAGATCGCAAGCTCAGGAAGCTCGTCTTGCAACAGATCGCGCAATCGCTCCTCATGTTTAGGGTTGGCATACGCATGCAAAAGACAGATCGCCACCGCGTCCGCGTCCAGAAGCCGAAGCTTTTCAGCAAGACACGGAACTGCGCTTTCGTCCAATGGCACAAGTTCTTTACCGGTGGCGGAGATACGCCCTGAAACGGTCAGGCAACGATCTCTTGTAACCAAAAGGTCAGGTTTGGAAAGGTTGATATCGTACTGGCTATAGCGTCGCTCGTAGCCGATCTCGAGAATGTCTCGGAAACCAGTATTGGTGATGCTGACAACCCGCGCACCACGGCGCTCTATGAGTGAATTGGTGGCAAGGGTTGTGCCATGGATAAAACCGGTCAGTTCCGTCCAATCCCGCTTTGCATCTGCCAAGACGCGGGTGACACCTTCTAGTGCGCCGATGGTTGGCTCAGCCGGTGTCGTAGGCGTTTTATTGGTGGCAACTATGCCACCTTCAGTTTCCATGAGAACGGTGTCGGTAAACGTTCCGCCAATATCGACGGCAACGCGCAAATCAGGTTTGGAAGTCATTCAAGTGCTTTCGAGGAAACAGCGAAGTCAACGATACCGCAATCAGCGGCAAGGCTCTTATCAAGGCTGTCTAAACGACCAGATCGCAACGCTCTGTTCGGCGATCGTGACGGATGTTTGGTATTTGATCAGTCAGCTGCGCATTGTTCATATTGCGACGGTCTTCTGATGTGGCGATTCTGTCAAGCCATTCACACGGCAATCTGCATGCCGTCGATCCCAATTGTCCAACCCGCCGCCTCAACAGTGGCGCGCTCAGGCGTATCAGGGCGCAGGATTGGATTGCTATTATTTATATGAATGTAAAATCTCTGGCCGATATCTGAAGCGGCAAGCGCTTGCAATGATCCCTCGGACCCGCTGATCGGGATATGCCCCATGCGCCTGCCAGTTTTTTGTCCTAGGCCGGCGCGGATCATCTCGTCATCATCCCAAAGGGTACCGTCAAAAAACAGAACTTCTGCACCATCAATTCGACGCAACAAATCGGTCGGTAGAGTCGCACATCCCGGAATATAGAAGGCACGCTTGCCGTTTGCGGAGAGCATCACGCCCACGGTTTGCTCCCCCAGCAGTTCGGTGTTCACCTCCCCCCGCTCTAGAAAAAGAGGCACCTTGCCAGGAACCGCAAAGAGTGTAGCTTTAAGGCCCGGGCAAAGCTCAAACTCCTGTTCAAGATCAATGATTTTACGCGAGACGACGCCCTCGCGCAAAACGCTAAAGATCGGGTTCTCTTTCAAGATGTCATGCACACCCGATGTCGCCAGAAGCGAGAAAGGCTGACCTTCTCTCAGGCAAAGCAACCCGGCAATGTGATCAAGATCAGCATTGGTGAGCAAAACCGAATTGATCGGCGTATGTCTGAGGCTGCGTGGAGCAAGCGCGGCACTATCGCTCAATTGCTGGCGGATATCCGGGGAGGCGTTCAAAATTGACCAATTCTCACCGTCGGCAGAAACGGCAATGGAAGACTGGGTGAGCGACGGGATAGCGCCGTTGCGCGCAAGGTTGCAATTCTCACAGCCACAGTTCCATTGCGGCAGACCACCTCCGGCGGCGGCTCCAAGAATATGGATTTGAATAGTCAAGTCTATGGTCACTCATCGGTTCATGAACAGATGCTGTGATCATTTGCTATGGAAGCAAGCTGGTCAACTGAAACGATTACCTCGGTTATGACCGTTCAGAAATCCAAATTCTCTACGTTGAGCGCGTTCTGTTGAATGAATTCGCGACGCGGCTCAACAACGTCTCCCATCAGCTTGGTGAAGAGGTCATCTGCTTCGGCCACATCTTCAATCTTCACCTGCAACAAAGTGCGCGCCTCTGGGTCCAGAGTGGTTTCCCAAAGCTGATCAGGGTTCATTTCACCCAAACCTTTGTAACGCTGCAATGACAGTCCTTTTTCGCCCTCTTTCAGAATCGCATCGAGCAGGTCAAGCGGACCATTGATCACCTGACTGCGTTCTTTGCGCAGAAGCGTCGCAGGTGCATTGTAAACTTCCTGCAAGGCTTGCGTCATCTGACCAAGACGGCGCGCCTCAGCACCGCGAAGGATCGGCCCATCAAGGGTGCGCACCTCTTCGACGCCGCGCAGGATACGCGCAAGACGGATACCGTGATCCTGTGTCTGACGGCCCTGCCAGCCGCGTTCATACTCCAACGCAATGAGATCCAGCCGTTTGGCCACGGCTTCGGCCGTCCCAGCAAGATCAGAGTCCACTCGACCAGGTTCAAAAGCGCCAGCGATCGCCGCTTGCTCAAGGATATGGCGAGGGTAATGCGTCGGAAAAGCTTCCAGAACGCGGCTCGCCTGCCGAGCCTCTTCCACCACCCGAAGCAAATCCTGCCCGACGATCTCCTCGCCTGTGGAAAGGCGAAGTACCGCGTCGTCCACGCCTTGTGCGATAAGATAATCGTCTAGGGCGGCCTGGTCTTTCAGATACACCTCAGACTTGCCGCGCGCGACTTTATAGAGCGGCGGTTGCGCGATGTAGAGGTAGCCGCCTTCGATTAGTTCGGGCATCTGCCTGTAGAAGAACGTCAAGAGAAGCGTCCGAATATGTGCTCCATCTACGTCCGCATCTGTCATAATGACGATCTTGTGGTAGCGCAGCTTAGAGATATCGAACTCATCCCGGCCGATCCCCGTGCCGAGCGCCATTACCAGATTGCCGATCTCCTGGCTGGACAGCATGCGGTCAAACCGTGCCCGCTCCACGTTTAGGATCTTACCTCTAAGCGGCAGAACGGCCTGCGTCCCACGGTCACGTCCGGTCTGAGCCGAACCGCCAGCGCTATCACCCTCGACGAGAAACAGCTCTGTTTTGGAGGGGTCTTTCTCGGAGCAATCTTTCAACTTGCCAGCGAGATAGTTCACATCCATCGCCGTTTTGCGCCGGGTCAACTCACGCGCCTTGCGCGCCGCTTCCCGCGCAAGCGCTGCTTCAATGATTTTACCGACGATCATCTTCGCTTCGTTTGGGTTTTCCTCAAACCATTCCGAGAGCTTTTCGTTGACTAAACCTTCAACGGCAGGACGCACCTCTGAGCTCACCAACTTGTCCTTTGTCTGGCTGGAGAACTTTGGATCGGGCACCTTAACTGAAAGAACACAAGTCAAACCCTCACGCGCGTCGTCCCCGGTGAAGCTTACCTTTTCCTTCTTCGCGATGCCGCTTTCGGTCGCGTATTTCTGGATCACTCTCGTCAGCGCACCACGAAAGCCCGCCAAATGCGTGCCTCCATCGCGCTGTGGGATGTTGTTGGTAAAAGGCAAGACCGTTTCGTGGTAGCTATCATTCCACCACATCGCGACCTCGACACCAATCTCATCGCGCTCTCCGGTGACAAAGATCGGCTCCGGCATCAAACCGGTTTTACTGCGGTCTAGGTAACGGACGAACTCACGCACACCACCTTCATAGTGCAGTTCGGTCTCTAGCGGCTTAGAGGGACGCTCATCGCGCAAAATGATGCGCACACCGGAATTCAAAAAAGCAAGCTCACGCAAGCGCCGCTCAAGCGTGTCAAAACTATATTCCAAGTTAGAAAAAGTGTTGGTCGAGGCCAGAAAGCGAACTTCTGTTCCTTTTTTGCCGCTGGCTTCACCGACGATCTTTAAATGATCTGATGTTTCGCCACCCTCAAAGCGCGCAATATGTTCTTTGCCGTCGCGCCAGATGCGAAGTTCGAGCCAGTCGGAGAGCGCGTTGACCACTGAAACCCCCACACCGTGCAGGCCACCCGAGACCTTATAGGAGTTGCTGTCGAACTTCCCACCTGCGTGCAGTTGGGTCATGATCACTTCAGCGGCAGAGACGCCTTCTTCCTCGTGAAGATCAACGGGAATGCCGCGTCCGTTGTCGCTGACTGAGACCGAACTATCTCCGTGAATGGTAACCGTCACATGGTCCGCGTGACCCGCCAAAGCCTCGTCAATTCCATTATCGACGACCTCATAAACCATATGGTGCAAACCAGAGCCATCATCGGTGTCTCCGATATACATGCCCGGACGCTTGCGTACGGCCTCTAAGCCCTTGAGTACTTTAATTGAATCTGCGCCATAGTCTTCCGGTGACGCGGCTGGTTCGGCCATGCATTAGCTTTCTTTTTGCTTCTGCTATTTTATACGATTTTCTTGGGGGTTTGTCACGCTCCGGCCACAATATTTTGTGTTTATGGGGCTTTTCAGGGCGACAACAAAAACAAGGTTATACGAAGGCTTTTTAGGATAACAACTGATGCAGTTCTGATGCGCGATCTCGCATGCTTGAAGTTTCGGGCCGAGCCACTGCTTTCAGCCATTCCAACGCTTGCTCAAACTCGTCTTTCACCAAGCTTTCAAGCCCGGGATTAACGATTTGCTTCGTTACTTTCTCATAGGCGGTCATTTTCAATGTCGGCAAAGCATCAGTTTCGCTAAAAATTTCTGTTCTGAGTTGGCAAACTGCACGGCGCTCTTCCACATTCATCAGAGGCACAGCGGCATCATGAGGGCGCATCCAACGCAATGCGAGCGCTGGCCGCAGAACTTAAAGACACCGCTTCACCCGCACTGACCCGTCAGGCGCGTGTACGCTAGCTTGCTGGCGCTTCAATAGAGAAACATAGGCGATGTCACTGGCTTTCGCTTCCACGTTTCTTTGGCAAATCCTTAGGCCGCAATATCGCCTCCGGCACCTGACAAAACGTGATCGGCGGATGAAGCCGTTCGACTATGACAGCATTTGAACCCATGGCGAGCTCAAGCGGCTTACCTAGTTCCCAACCAAACATATCGAGCTTATCATCAATCGGGCGTTCAATGACGTCCCGCTTCTTACCAAGCCTCAGTGCACGTATAGTCGAACCGCACCTTGTGATCGCTATCCTCTGAATGAAATCCCCAGATACGCGAACCAGGTTCAATTGCACAAAGAATGCGCACGTCTTCTTCTCCCTCGATCTGATCCAGGCTTTGTTTGAAAACATGCTGCATTTCAGAACTGACCGCGACTTTCATCGCTGCGCCTCCAATCTCGATTGCCCATCCTCCTCGACTACTTCAAATCCCTGGGCGCGACTGCCTAGCTCGGCAAAAAGCTCTTCTCCGGTTCCCGTCATCCAGGCCTGCGCCCCTAGCGAGCATATCTCGTCGTATAGCGCCGCACGACGATTAGCGTCCAAATGCGCAGCCACCTCATCTAGGAGCAAGATTGGTGGCGCACCAAAGTCCTGGGCCAGTGCGCGGGCATTGGCGAGGATAAGTGTCACCAAGAGCGCCTTTTGCTCCCCTGTGGAGCATTCAGACGCAGGTACACCCTTGGCGGCATAGACACCGTAGAGATCGGCCCTGTGCGGCCCCACAAGCGTTCTGCCCGCTGCGATATCCCGGAATCGGCTTTCAGACAGAGCATCGCGAAAATCGGATTCCGTTTCTGGCATTTCGCCTTCGCTCATCGTTAGTTCGAGCTCTGCCGTCGGAAATGCCGTTTCTGCCTGGGCCTGCGCATTGCTGAGCTGTTCAATTGCACTCAGCCGGTTTTGATGTATCGCGACACCCGCCTCCGCCATTTGCCGCTCCAAAGCCACATACCAGTGCCCATCCCGTACCTGATCTTTCAAAAGCCTGTTTCGCTCCCGCATGGCTCGTTCATACGCGACGCTGGCTTCCGCATGCGAAGGTGTGAAGCTCAGCGTCAGTCTGTCAAGGAATCGACGGCGGCCCTCTGCTCCTTCGATCCAAAGACGGTCCATGGCCGGAATAAGCCACAGCACTCGCGCAATTTTACCCAAAGCCAACTGCGAGGCAGGTTTTCCGTCGATTTTGAGCTGTCGAGCTGCACCGCCTTCTGACCAGATCTCTACCTCGTGGATCTGGTTCAAGGACTGCAGTACGCCCGTAAGCTTCCATCCGATAGCATCGGGCCTGCGCGCCATGTCTTGGGCAGACGAACGACGCAGACCCCGCCCCGGTGAGAACAAAGAAACGGCTTCTAAAATATTAGTCTTGCCTGCACCATTGGCCCCAAAAAGTGCAACAGGTCGCTGGTCGGTCTCTATCCGAACACCCTTATGAGAGCGGAAATGCGAGACGCTTAGCGATGACAAGAACAGACCGGGCATTCACGCCCTTTTCTTTTTGCTAAAAATATCCCCGCCGGAGGCTTCAAAAAACGTCACACGCGCATTGGCATGACAACATAAATCGCTGACGTGTCGTTGCCTTCGCGCATCAGTGTTGGATCGCCCGATGAGTTGAACATAAAGACTGCATTCTCCCGGTCCACCTGGCTTGCGATCTCAAGCAAGTATTTGGCGTTAAATCCAATTTCGAGACGCTCGTCACCGTAGGCGACTGCAAGCTCTTCCTCTGCTGCGCCACTATCAGGTGCGTTGACAGAGAGAATGAGACGGTCCTCATCAATTGCCAGCTTCACCGCGCGCGAACGTTCAGAGCTGACCGTCGCCACACGGTCGACCGCCTGAGCAAACTCGGCCGCATCCACTTCGAGCTTACGTGTATTTCCTTGAGGGATGACGCGCGTGTAGTCGGGAAACGTGCCGTCAATCACCTTTGAAGTCAGCGTGATATCAGGCGTTGCAAATCGCACCTTTGTCTCGGAGACCGAGACCGCAATCGTGGTCTCGTCGTCTTCCAAGAGCTTGCGTAGCTCGCCCACCGTCTTGCGAGGAACGATCACGCCCGGCATATCGGCTGCACCGTCGGGTAGTTCTGCATCAATACGCGCAAGCCTATGCCCATCCGTCGCCACGCAACGCAACATTTTGCCTCCATCCGCATCGGAGACATGCATGTATACCCCGTTCAGGTAATAGCGCGTCTCTTCTGTGGAGATAGCAAATTTAGACTTATCAAAAAGGCGGCGCAGTTCCGGTGCTTTTGCAGAAAAATTACAGCTATATTCCGACGAAGCCATTACTGGAAAATCTTCTTTAGGCAGAGTAGCAAGCGAAAAGTTGGACCGCCCCGCTTCGACCGTCAGCCGACCTGACATACCGTCATCCATCAATGTAACAAGAGCCCCGTCCGGAAGCTTGCGCACAATCTCATGCAGCGTGACTGCCGACACGGTCGTTGAACCGGCCTTTTCTACTTGCGCTACAGCCTTGTCGAGAACTTCAATATCAAGATCAGTGGCGCGAAAATTTACAGCACTTTCCGATGCTTCGATCAAGACGTTGGCGAGGATTGGTATGGTGTTGCGGCGCTCGACAACAGACTGAGCCTTAGACACGGCTTTCAAAAGTGTGCCGCGTTCGATGCTGAATTTCATCCCCTTGCTCCGTGCTTAGGCCTCTGATGGGCTTTGGGACGCGCACGTTAACAAGTTCAGCCTAAGGCTCAAGCCTTTTGTTGCCACTTATCCCTCAAGCGTTCGGCGCAGTATCTCCAAATCCTCAGCAACCTGCGCGTCCTGAACACGCAGCTCTTCAATCCGACGAACACCATGCATGACAGTCGTATGGTCTCTGCCTCCAAACCGGCGCCCGATTTCTGGCAGTGAGCGGCTTGTCATCTGCTTGCACAGGAACATTGCGACTTGCCTTGGCCTGGCAAAGATCCGTAGCCGTTTCGGTCCAATCATTTCAGACAGACGAATATTGTAATGCTCTGCTACCTGACGCTGGATCTCCTCAATTGAGACTTTTCTTTCCGACGCGCGTAAAACATCCGCGAGGCAATCTTGCGCAAGCTCCAACGTAACGTCGTGGCCTACTAAGGAAGAGAAGGCATAAAGGCGCGTCAAAGCGCCTTCCAAAACTCTTACATTCGTCGATATGCGATGCGCTAAAAACTCCAGAACACCCGGTGCGACAACCACATTGGGGTATTGCACCTTAAAGCTATCAGACTTCGACTGCAAAACACCTAGACGCAATTCGTAGTCAGTCGGGTGCAAATCGACAACAAGACCGCATTGCAGACGAGATTTTATGCGCTCTTCAAGATTTTGGATTTCTCCCGGAGCTCTGTCTGCTGAAATTACGATTTGTTTGTGCTGATCCACAAGTGCGTTGAACGTATGAAAAAATTCCTCTTGGGTCGATTCTTTACCGGCAATGAACTGCACGTCGTCGACCATTAAGACGTCGACGGATCGGAACATTTCTTTGAAATCCATCATGCGCTTATCTCTTAGCGCTTGTACGAAACGGTACATGAATTGTTCAGCAGACAAATAAACCACGTTCAGATCAGGACTGCGCTGTCGCAGCTCCCAAACAATCGCATGCATCAAATGGGTTTTACCTAAACCTACGCCCCCGTACAGAAAGAGGGGGTTAAATGTAACTTCGCCACCTTCCGAAACTCGCTTGGCCGCCGCATGAGCCAACTCGTTGGGTTTGCCGACAACAAATCGATCAAATGTAAAACGTTCATCGAGCGGCGCAGATGAAAGCACTGACTCAAGCAGCTTATATTCTTTTCCATGAACCGCGATTTCATTGGCTTCTCCGCCCTGCGTTTCGGCTAACACCGCTGTAGGCTGATCCGTAGAGTTCGCCGCAACCTGAAATTCAATTCGCCTAACATTTGGCGTCAGATTGGTGACTTTGTAGAGGATCAAATCACCGTAGTGCTGGGCGACATAGTTACCTATAAAATTGGTTGGCACTCGGAAAACCGCGACGTCGTTTGACACGTTCGTCAAATGCAACGGCTCTATCCAGTTTTTGTAATTATTCTTCCCGACTGCCTCACGAAGTTCTTCTTTGAGTTGGCCCCATTGTTCTTGCGTCATGCTCCACCGTTCCGCCTATTTCGTGTCCACCTTCAAGCACGTTAAATAACGTACTCCGCTCGTGCGATGTTAACCGGTGGTTAGCCACAGCTCCGCACTTCGTTGGATTAACTCCAAACGACGAGCCTTACCTGGCCAAATAGCTATGCGCGTGCAGTACAAAACGCCCCGACATACGTTTTGCCTCTGACTACTGCGCGCCTATGCAACGGACAGTTACATTCGCAAAGAAGTCGTATTAGTTGAATGTCAGCTCACCGCACCCAATTAAAACGACCTGTCCCCCCAGCGTGAATCGCTAGATGAAATTAGCAAAATCGTTCGCGCGGGAGCAACAATTCTTATCGCTTGACAGTCGCTGAAAGCTAAAAAATTTTTGTTTAAAGATTCGAGACAGCCAAATAAACAAGGTACTCTGGCTGCCGTGACTCTTTTTGCGTCAAAGGCTTAGTTACCAGAATCAACCAAGAGCTTTCACTCTCGAAGACAAACGCGACATTTTTCGCGCCGCTGTATTTTTATGAAAGACTCCTTTGCTCACACCACGCATTAGCTCGGGTTGCGCAGCCTTAAGCGCATTTTTTGCTGCTTCTTTGTCACCTGAAGCAATAGCTTCTTCGACTTTACGAAGGTAAGTGCGAATCCTTGAACGGCGCGCTTTGTTGATCTCAAGGCGGCGTTCGTTCTGACGAGCTCGTTTTTTAGACTGTGGTGAGTTGGCCATAATATGGTTCTTTCCGGTTTATCCAATTTTCGTTGATACGTGCGGACAAACCGACTCCGGCAGGCCCAGCCGGGATACCTCTGGCCAAAGCGGGCCGCACGCGCATGTTCAGGCGGGTCGTATAGCCAAGTTTACCAGACTTGCAAAGCACAAAAAGCGAGTTGGCAACCTAGCGATCACGCCGTTCAATGCTGTGCGCCAGATCACTGGCTCGTACCGCAGCCTTCATAATCAGCGCCAACCCGGTGGAGACAGAGCCCGGGAAGGGTTTCACCAAACGACCCTCGATCAAGGAGGGCTCCACGAGGCTTTTGTGACCGATCAGAACACCAGCACCGTTGCAAGCCTCTTCAAGCGCTAAGGCATAAAGCGAATAATATGATGCTTGTTTAATATTGGGCAGATCAAGATTGACTTCGGACGCCCACATGTCCCAATCCAAATTCCAGCTTGCATCGACGAGCAGCGTCTCATTTCGAAGATCATTTACTGAACGAAGTCGCGCAGAAATCCCAGGCGAGCAAACTGGAAAAATAGTATCGTGCTCCAGGATACGCTCGTCTTTTCCGCCATCTGGCTCGGACAGGAAAATCGTGATGTCAAAGGTCTCGCGTTTGAGATTGGGCGGTGTCTCCATCGCCGTTACAGAGAGCCGCGTGTCTGGAAATTCCTGCCGCAGTGCCGCCATACGAGATGGCAGCCAAAGCTGAGCAATGCTTGGCAACGCCGCGATCTGAATATTGCGATCAGGTGCTGCATCTCTGAGATCACGCACGGCAACGCCCAAGGCGTCAAAGGCTTGGGTAAAAGCCGGAACAAGTCGCGCGCCCTCGCTGGTCAGGCTGACGCCCTGCGATTTCCGCGCGAAGAGAGCCACGCCAACCCAATCCTCAAGCGTCTTAATGTGCTGAGACACTGCACCGGGTGTCACCGATAGCTCTTCAGCGGCTTTCGCGAAACTGCCCAGTCTGGCCGCAGCTTCAAAAGCACGCAGGGCGTTCAAAGGCGGGCCTTTCGGGCGTGGCGGAGCAACTGACATTTTCTACCTTTAGTTTTTCTAGTGTTGTTTGCTGATAATCTGGTTTGCCGAACGCGTCGAGGCGAGCGATGGTTGGGTAACAGGAATGGAGCAAATCATGACTTTGCAAAAACGCGATTGGGTGCCCGAAGCTTGCGAGGCTTTGGTGCAAACCATCTCGGGTCAAACCGCTGCGACAGGCAGTGAAGACCTTTTGGACCAAATCACAGCATTGACCAAAGAGAACCGTGAAATTCACGAGCGCGAGTGCTTCAACCTCAACCCTGCCACCAATGTGATGAACCCAAAGGCCGAGGCAATGCTGTCGACTGGTTTGGGATCGCGCCCGTCGCTTGGCTACCCGGGCGATAAATACGAGATGGGTCTAGAAGCGATTGAGCGAATTGAGGTTATCGCAGCTGCTTTGGCTGCCGAGATTTTTGATGCTCGATTTGCCGAGATACGCGTGGCTTCGGGCGCGATGGCGAACATGTACGGATTTATGGCCACTTGCCGGCAAGGTGATACGATCATCGTGCCGCCGGCCGAAATAGGAGGGCACGTGACCCATCACGATGCGGGTTGTGCTGGCTTGATAGGGCTTAACATCATCCACGCGCCGTTTGACGCGCAGGGGTACACTGTTGATCTGGACGGCCTGCGCGCTTTGGTGATGGAGCAAAAGCCAAAGCTCATCACCATCGGCGGCTCGCTGAACCTGTTCGAGCATCCCGTGGCCGATATGCGCGCCATCGCCGATGAGGTTGGCGCGAAGGTTCTTTTTGACGCGGCACATCAATGCGGAATGATCGCTGGCAAAGCTTGGAAAAACCCTCTGCATGAGGGCGCGCATTTGATGACGATGAGCACCTACAAGAGCCTAGGTGGGCCTGCGGGAGGGTTGATCGTCAGCAATGATGCCGAGATCGCCGAGCGGTTGGATGCCATCGCCTTCCCCGGTATGACGGCCAATTTCGATGTGGCGAAATCGGCGGCGCTGGCGGTGTCTTTATTGGATTGGCGCGAACACGGGCTGGATTATGCGAAGGCTATGATCGATGTCTCACAGGCGCTGGCTGCGGCGCTGGATGATCTTGGAGTGCCAGTGTTCAAGACAGAGAATGGCATGACAGCCTCCCACCAGTTTGCGGTGGAGGCCGCGCGCTATGGCGGTGGGCAAGCCGCCTCAAAACGTCTTCGCCGTGCCGGGTTTTTGGCCTGCGGTATCGGCCTGCCAATTGAGCCGGTGGAGAGCGACATGAACGGTCTGCGTATCGGCACGCCGGAATTGGTCCGATGGGGCGTCGGTGTCGAGGATACCGCCGAGCTTGCCGAATTGATCGCAGAAGGTCTGCACGGCGACCCCGAAGCAGTCGCCCCGCGCACCAAGCAAATGCGCACGCGATTCAACCAGATTGGGTTTGTAATCTGAGTGGTCACTTATTCCGAAACTGCGGCTTTCGCTTCTCGGAAAAGGCGGCCATGCCTTCTTTCTGATCTTCCGTGGCAAAGAGCGAATGGAACACGCGGCGCTCGAAGAGCAACCCCTCGGAGAGCGGCACCTCGTAGGAGCGGTTCACCGCCTCTTTTATGGCCATGACAGAGATCATCGATTTCTCCGCGATCTTTTGGGCGGCGCTATAGGTCTCTTCCATCAGGCTCTTTGCTGGGACCACGCGGCTGACCAGTCCAGAGCGTTCCGCCTCTTCGGCATCCATAAAACGCCCCGTCAGGTTCATATCCATCGATTTCGACTTCCCTACAAAGCGTGTCAGACGCTGCGAGCCACCGAGACCCGCCATCACGCCGAGGTTTACCTCTGGCTGGCCAAACTTCGCCGTATCAGCCGCAATTATAAAATCGCACATCATAGCAAGCTCACAGCCACCACCAAGCGCATAGCCTGCCACGGCCGCGATGATCGGCTTGCGGATACGCATGATCCCCGAGGCTTCATCACCAAAGAGATCGCCCGTGAAGACATCAACAAAGCTTTTCTCCGCCATCATCTTGATATCCGCCCCGGCGGCAAATGCCTTGTCCGAACCGGTCACGATGATGCAGCGCACTTTTTCGTTGGTCTGCGCCTCGTTCAGCGCGATCACTAATTCCCGCAAAAGCTCAATGCTCAGAGCGTTGAGGGCGTCAGGTCTGTTGAGGGTGATTTTGGTAATGTGGTCTTCTGTGTCGACGAGGATCGTCTCAAAGGCCATGACATTTGCTCTCGCTTGTTGTCGTCAGAACTAATGAATGACCAAAGTCGCGGCTCGGATCAACCTTATCTTTGGCACTTGCCGCAGTAAAAGCTTGACCGTCCAGACTGCACAATACGGCTTATGTCTTGGTCGCAATCAGGCATGCGACAGGCCTCTCCCTCACGACCGTAAACATCGAAATTGTGTTGAAAATAACCAAGTTCACCGTCTGCTTGTCGAAAATCACGAAGCGATGAACCGCCCGCCTGGATCGCCTCCGAAAGCACATCGCGAATAATCGGAACAAGCTCTGCTACGCGTTTGGCAGAGATCCTACCTGCCACTCTTTTGGGCGAAATGCGCGCACGATAGAGGGCCTCACAGACGTAAATGTTACCTAAACCCGCCACGATTCGCTGATCCAATAGGGCCGATTTGATAGGCGTGTTCTTTCCTCGCAGCGCATCAATAAGGTAGGTTTCATTAAACTCGTTACCGAACGGCTCTGGCCCTATGCTGGCCAGCAGGTGGTGTGCGTGCCAGTTAGAGGTTTCCATCAAATCCATTGCCCCGAAGCGCCGCACATCGTTGAAGGTCACACGCGCGCCCGAGGCAAATTCGAGCACAACGTGGTCATGTTTCTGAACAGGGGCATGATCGGCATAGAAACGGCCCAGCATTGTGCCCGAGATCAGCATTCGACCGGTCATACCAAGATGTATGAGCAACGTTTCCTTAGAGCTAAGATCGGCAAGAATATATTTCGACCGGCGCCTTAGTTGTAAAATCGTCTGTCCGGCTAAACGTTCAGCCATTTTTGGTGGAAAAGGCCATCGCAGATCGGGTCGGTTCACTTGTGCGCTGGCGATTCTATGACCGGTCATGACCGGAATCAGCCCGCGCATGACGGTTTCAACCTCTGGCAATTCGGGCATATCTCTGATCCCTGCGTCGAAAGGGGCGCATTGTCACCCGGCCCCAGCGGCCTATAAGAAGCCTATAGCATCCGAAAGCAAGGCAAATGACCGGAAAAACAACGCATTTTGGGTTTGAAGAAATTGACGAAACGGAAAAGGCCGGGCGCGTTAGGGGCGTCTTTGGCTCGGTGGCGTCCAGATATGACGTGATGAATGACGCCATGTCGCTTGGCATCCACCGGCTTTGGAAAGATGCGATGATGGACTGGCTGGCACCGCGTCCAGGGTCAAAGCTTCTTGATGTGGCGGGCGGCACTGGCGATATCGCGTTTCGCTTTCTCAAGCGTGCAGGTCATGGGCATGCGACAGTCGTAGATCTGACCGAGGACATGCTGGTTGAAGGGCGCAAACGCGCGGAAGCTGAGCAAATGGCCCAAAATCTTGATTGGCTGGTGGGCGACGCGATGTCCCTGCCCTTCGAGAACAACAGCTTTGATGTTTACACAATCAGCTTTGGCATCCGCAACGTTACTCGGCCCGAAGAGGCTCTTTCCGAAGCATTTCGCGTGCTCAAACCAGGCGGGCGATTGATGGTGCTGGAATTTAGCCAAATACCAAATGATCTAATGCAAAAAGCCTATGACCTTTATTCCTTCAACGTGATCCCTCGCCTGGGCCAGGCGATCGTGGGCGATCGCGACAGCTATCAGTATCTTGTGGAGTCGATCCGGCAGTTCCCCGATCAGGAAACCTTCCTCGACATGGTACGCGCAGCTGGATTTGAGCAAGCCAAATATCGCAACCTCAGCATGGGCATCGCTTGCCTGCATTCCGGCTGGAAAATCTAAAACATGCGCGGTCCGCATAATATCCTGCGCCTTATCCGCACAGGCGCGACACTGGAACGCACCGGCGCAATGCGCCAGATAATGGATGCCATGGAGGCGCCGCGTCTAGTGCGAGGTACTCTGCGCGTGTTGGCTTGGCCGTTTCAGTGGCTGGGATATAAAGGCGACACGTCAATGACGCCCACCGTGCGTGCGCTGACCGCGCTTGGCCCCGCATACATCAAGTTTGGGCAAATATTTTCAACTCGGCCCGATATTGTCGGCACTGAACTGGCCACAGAAATGCGTATTCTGCAGGATAAACTGCCGCCCTTTAGCCTGGATGAAGCGAAACAGAGTCTTTCTCAGGAACTCGGCCAACCCGTCGAGAAACTGTTCTCAGAATTCAGTGAGCCAGTTGCTGCCGCGTCAATCGCTCAGGTCCACAAAGCGCGGCTGGTGGACTCAGCCGAACCTGTGGCGGTCAAGGTGCTGCGACCTGGGATCGAAAAAGCTTTTCGCAAAGATATTGACGCCTTCTATTTTGCTGCGCGAATGATTGAGCGCCTTTCGCCGGCCTCGCGCAGGCTTCGGCCAGGGGATGTTGTTCAGCATTTCGAAGGTGTGGTTCTGGGCGAGCTTGATCTGCGGCTTGAGGCGTCATCCGCCAGTGAATTTGCTGCCAATACAGCCGACGACTCGGGTTTTCGGCTGCCGAAAGTAAAATGGGAACATTCCAGCCGTCGTATACTGACGCTTGGCTGGGCCGATGGCACTTCTATGGGCGACAATGAAGCATTAGACGCGGCCGGGCATGATCGGGTCGAACTTAGTTCAAGAGTGCTTCAATTGTTCCTTAATCACGCGCTTCGCGACGGCTATTTTCATGGCGACATGCATCAAGGCAACATGAAGGTAGCGCCTGATGGCGATATCATCGCATATGATTTTGGTATCATGGGCTACATCGATGAGTACACCCGCCGCGTCTACGCTGAGATCCTCTATGGCTTTATCCGCCGCGACTACATGCGCGTGGCGGAAGTACATTTTGAAGCTGGCTATGTGCCTGCAGATCAGGATGTGAATGAATTCGCGCGTGCCCTACGCGCCGTTGGAGAACCCATCTTTGGTATGGATGCCACGCGAATTTCAATGGGCGGTTTGCTAAGCTATCTATTTGAGGTGACAGAGCGTTTTGGGATGGAAACGCGCACAGAACTGATCCTGTTGCAACGTACAATGGTGGTTGTTGAAGGTGTGGCACGGAGCTTGAACCCGCAAATCAATATATGGGAAGTCGCTAAGCCCGTTGTTGAAGAATACATCCGCAAAAGCATTGGTCCCGGGGCAGCTCTGCGGGACCTGCGCAAAACTGTTGCGGTGATCTCGCGCTATGGTCCGCGCCTTCCTGAGATTGTGGAAAACGCGTTGATCCGCCAGTCCATGCCCGAAGAGGTCGAAAATCCGGGTATTCGTTGGAAATCTGTGATTTGGCTCTTTCTCGGAATTGGCATTGGTGCCTTGGGAGCCGTAACGGCGGTTCTTCTCATATCCTCTTAGCCAGTTTTTATACTTTGGTTACGGCATCTTTACTGATGTTAGTTCAGATACTCGAAAATTATAACAATATTCGAGCAAACCAATGAATGACCTTACCCCGATTTTCAGATCATCCAGGTCTGTTTCATCTTTCGCAGATCCGCAAAACAAACAACATAAAAAAGCAAAAGAGACTGCGCGAAAACTTGAGGCGATTATGATCGCAGAACTGCTCAAATCTGCGGGTCTTGGCGATGAAAATACACATTTCACACAAATGATGAGCGGTGAAACACCCGGTAAATTGCAGTATCGCAGCGTCGCAGAAAAAATTGTTCTTGCGGGTGGAATCGGTCTTTCCCAGCATTTCTTTCGGATGATTTTAGAACAAGACCAGCCCAGTCAGCCTGGATGAAAATCCCAGTAAAATCCTGAAAAATGCTCTCCGAATTCGTGCTAAATTCAGAGCAGTTTGCGGTTGGGTGTTAGTGAAAATTTAGTGGCTGGCACTCCATCTTCCCAACCAGTCCAGAAGGGCGTGCTGATTCAATCCGTGAGCTCATTTCAAGCACGAAGGCAAGAGATCACCTTTCATGGAAAAAACGAAACAGAGCGGAACATGCTGCTACGGGCGGTGATGCTCGGCGCAGATAACGGACCTACTATGTTACAAAGTTATGCATTTTGATGAGTGGTCTGGTCTTAAAACTTGGCCCCAAAGAGCGCGTGCTAATCAACGGCGCAATTGTTGAAAATGGTGACCGCCGGTCAAAGATCTAATAAAGACGCCCAACGCCAACATCCTCAGGCTTCGTGATGCGATCCAACCTGAGGATGCCAAAACGCCCGTGCGCCAAGCCTGCTTTGCTGTACAGCTTGTCCTTTCTGGCGACAGCGACCCGGAAGACGCACGTTGTGCGAATTTGCGTCAGACTGAACAGCTTATTGAAATGTTCCGGGATGCCGAGAGCCGTGAATACCTGAAAAAGGCAAGTGAAGCACTTCGAGCAGACCAACACTACAAATGCCTTAAAATGCTAAAACTTCTTATTCCTCTGGAGGACAAGATTTTGGGAACCGCAACGCATTAGCTTCAACTATTACATAACACTATCTTTCGTATCGGGAGAGTGCGGGAAATGGAGGGTGGTTCACTATAAGCACCCTCCATTGCTAAAACGGACGTATAATGAGGCTCGGGCTCTAAAATAGAGTTAGAATGGTCCCTATAATCGTGCAGCCGATGGTGGCGTAGGCCCCGTCAATGAACATCAATTTCGGAGGTCGGCCAGCAAATCCATAGTTCGTCAAAATCCAAGGAGTAGCCACGCACGAACCAATGCCGAAGCCCCAGATCGCACCGCTGCCGATGCCTATAATGTCAGCCTTTGTAAAAAACTGGTTCATTGCTGCGGCCACGATAACCGCGCAAACAAGACCCAAGATATAAGGCACTGGGTCTGAGCCATTTATCGGCTTTCCATCTTCGCCCTGTTCGACGCCTGCTGCAGCCATCCAAGGTTTTGAGAGTGCGATATACCAAAAAGCCCCGAACATATAACTCGCCAAACCAGCGATAAAAACGTTCAAAATATCCATTTTCCAAGACCTTAAATTAGTCCGCGGAAACACCCGCAATCTTGCAAATGATGTTCCACTCCGCCTCTGAAACCGGTTGCACCGAAAGACGTGAGTTCTTGACTAGAACCATATCTGACAGGCGCTGGTCAGCTTTGATCATTTCAAGCGTCACGACTGTTTTCACGCTTTGCAAAGCTTTGATATCCACGCAGTCCCATCTTTCATCATCCGTGGTGCTGTCTGGATGGGACTCCGCGATAACCTCGACCGTTCCGACAACGGCCTTTTCCGTCTGGCTATGATAGAAAAACCCTTTGTCGCCAACTTTCATCTGACGCATAAAATTGCGCGCCTGATAGTTGCGAACACCGTCCCATTCTTCGCCAATCTCTCCTTTTGCGAGCTGCTGTTGCCAGCTCCAGTTCGAAGGCTCTGATTTGAAAAGCCAATATCGCACGCCTTAAATCACTTTCTTCCATTCAATCAGTTCAACACTTTCGAAAAGCCCGGCTGCCGCATATGGATCACCTGCGGCCCAGTCCTGAGCGTCTTCCATCTTTTCCACGTCCAGAATGATCAACGAGCCTGTCATATTACCGTCTGGGTCAAGCAAAGGCCCGGCCTGCGAAACGCACTCGGAGCGTTCAAGGTATTCAATATGATCACTTCGGTTATCAAGACGCGTTTGAAGCGCGTCTTCTTTGTCACGCGCGATGAGGACTACAAGCATCTATTCTTCCTTAAGTGGCCTTGAGAGCAACATCTCGATGGCATCTACCACCTTCAAATCCCCTTTGACCAGATGTGCCACGGTATTTGTTATCGGCAGATCGAGCCCCTTGGGAGCGGCCTCATCTGCCATGGCAAGCGCAGTTGCCGCGCCTTCAACGGTGACGCCGGTTTCAAAGACTGCGCCGCGACCGAGGCTTTCGCCGTAATGAAAATTGCGCGATTGAGTTGAGCCACAGGTGAGCGCAAGATCACCGAAACCCGACAAACCGCCCAACGTTTCTGGTTGCGCCCCCTTGGTTTCGGCAACACGAATGATTTCCGCAAAACCCCTAGTCATAAGTGCTGCACGCGCGCTCTCTCCAAGACCTGCACCTATCGCTGCGCCACAGGCAATCGCAATTACGTTCTTCAAAGCACCTCCAAGCTCTGCGCCGATCACATCTAAGGTTCGATACGTCCTGATGTTTGGGGTCGTCAGGTCTTTTTGTAGTTGAAAACACTTTGTCTCATCGGCACAGGCCAATGTTAGCGCGGTAGGCAAACCGCGTGCGATATCAGACGCAAAGGAAGGCCCGGTCAGAACAGCGCGCGTGTTATCAGGCAAAAGATCAGCAATCACTTCCGTCGGCCGCTTGCCCGTGCTTAGCTCAATACCTTTGCAACACGCAACTAGATCCAATGATGAAAGAGACGTTCCATGCACGCACAAAAAATCACGTAGTTTTTGCATCGGCACAGCCAGCAAAGCCGTATTTGCACCCGAAACATCATCCATTTTTGCTGTGATTGTAAGCTCTTCCGGCAATGGCACCCCAGGTAAACGTCTGCGATTTTCACGGGAATTTGCCATATCCTCTGCATGCTGCGGGTCGTGGCACCACAATGTCACAGGACCGTTTTGCGCCAAGGAAACCGCGAGCCCTGTGCCAAACGCTCCAGCACCAATCACCGCGATCATGCCTTAGCTCCTTTCCGTCCGCTGCCAATAAGCGGTGCGCTATCCTGATCAAGAGGCCATCGCGGCCGCGCGGCGAAGCTCAGATCGTCGCGCCGCCCGGACCGATATAGCTCGCCTCCCGCATAGGCGATCATGGCGGCGTTATCGGTACAAAGCTTGAGCGGAGGAGCTATAAAGGCGACGCCGGCATTGCTTGCCACCGCTTTAAGCGCATTGCGAATCTCTTGGTTTGCGGCAACACCGCCTGCAACAGCCATGGGCGGAGCAAAACCCAGTTTCTCAGAAGCCGCCTCCATAGCACGGCTAGACTTTACTGAAAGCACATCTGCCATTGCTGTTTGGAAACCGGCGCAAAGATCAGCTCGATCTTGGGTCTTTAGCCCGCCTTGCATTTGAACAATCTGATCTCTGGCCCGTAAAACGGCAGTTTTCAAACCAGAGAACGACATATCGCTGCCTGGACGGTCAAGCAGCGGGCGCGGAAAGGAAAATCGTTTTGCCTCGCCATTATTGGCCTCTTTCTCCACCATCGGTCCACCGGGTTGCGGCAACCCAAGAAGCCTGGCTGTTTTATCGAAGGCCTCGCCAGGTGCATCATCAATCGTTCCGCCCAGCCGAGTGAAGCGCTCACATCCCTCGACAAGCAAAAATTGACAATGACCGCCTGAGACAAGCAGCACCAGATAGGGGTAGGCAAGCCCGTCCGTAAGGCGCGGCGTCAATGCGTGCCCAGCAAGGTGATTTACGGCGACAACTGGTATATTCAAACCTGCTGAAATGGCTTTGGCCGACATGACACCTGAAAGAACGCCACCTATCAAACCTGGTCCGGCTGTGACCGCCACGGCATCTAAATCGGACAGGGTTGCGCCCGCTTCATTGAGCGCATGTTCCACGCAAATATCGAGCTTTTCAGCATGCGCACGAGCCGCAATCTCGGGTACGACGCCGCCGAAATCACTGTGCAATTCTGCCTGACCAAGCACAATGTTGGACAAAATGTCGGGTTTTTCCCCTTCAAACCGCACAATTGATGCGGCTGTATCGTCGCAACTGCTCTCAAGACCGAGAATTGAAATGCTTTCTGCCATGCTGTTTCCGTTGCGCGATGTCCCTGCGGCAGGTAACACTCCCGCAGCGCTGAAACAACTGCATCGACTAGGCATGACAAACGCTCAAGCGCAGGAAACCCCTGTGATCCTTATCACAAGGCCGGAAGCCTCAGGGCGTATGTTCGCAGATCAGATCGCTGAGTTGATCGGCAATAACCATGATATCATCCAATCGCCCTTATTGGTGATCGAGCGTTTTAAATCGCCGCCGAATTTGAGTGATATCAAAACGCTTATTTTCACATCGGCTCATGCGGTTCGTGCGTTTGTTGATCTGGAAAAGCGGCGCGATTTTGTCTGCTACGTTGTCGGATCAGCCACCGCAGAGATAGCGATGCTTGCAAATTTTGAGCCAATCGACGGTGGTGGCCATGCGGATGCACTGATTGAAAAGATTATCAACGACCTTCCGCAAACACCCTGCCTATATGTGCGAGGTGAGCATGTCTCTTCCGACCTCGCGGGAATGTTGAATGCAGCCGGAATAACAACGCACCAAGTAACACTTTACGGTCAATCAGTATCCCCTTTGAACTTGGAGGCGCGGGATGCCTTGAATAGCAAAAAACCAGTGCTTTTGCCGCTTTTTTCAGCACGTTCTGCTCAGCTGTTTTTCGAGCAGGGGATAGGCTCAGCACCTCTGCATGTTATTGCGATGAGCGAAGCAGTGGCCGCAAATGTACCGCGAGCAAAGGTTAAATCTATACGCATTGCTCGTCAGCCAAACAAAGATGGCATGCTCGACGCGCTTTTGTCGCTTTGGAACGCGGCCAACCAACTTGAGGGCCAAGGCGGCGCGCAGTAAAGTCGATCAGGGCGCACTTCAAGCAAAAGATTCGAAAGGGTCACACACGTGGCGAGAAAGAAAAACAAAGGTCGTACAAACGCTCCCAAAGAGGAACCTACGGGCGATCTAGAAAATGTTGGTGAAACCGACGTAACAGAGCCTCCAGGATCTGTCAGCGATGATGACAAGGCCACATTAGATGAAGGTTTGACCGGCGGCGAGCCAGAGGTACCCAAAGCTGATCTTGAGCCTGAACCGGACGAAGCAAAGAACCCTGAAGAAACCGCACCCTTGGAAGAGCTTGTAGCTTCGGAAGAGCAACGTGTAGACGATAGTTCCGACAAACAAGAAGTTGAAACTGCTAAGAAAGCCACCTCAATAGAAGAAAACGATACCTCAGGCGTGGGTATGAGCACACTCGTTTTTGCATGCTTGTTTGCCGGGTTGCTTGGAGGTGCTGCTGCCTATTTCTTCGTGTCACAACAGCTTTCGCCGCAAATCGATGCAGTGAAAGAACGCGTTGCAATTGTCGAGGAAAAACCATCCGAAACGATTGATGTCCCGGATATCGCTCCTTTGCAGAACCAGCTTGATACGATTTCGTCAAATCTCGATGATCTAACGGCCCAAAGTTCTGCGAATACTGCCGCGATTACGGATTTGATCAAGATCGTTGATGAACTTCAGACAGCCGGCGTAACGGGTAATTTGCCTGAAGGTGCCGCTGAGGCCTATGAGCAAGAGCTTGAGACAGCACGGGCCTTTATCCGCGCCCAACGCGCCGAAATAGAAGACCTGATTGAAGAAGCTAGGTCAGTCGAAGATGAAGCGGACGCCGCAGCAAATACAGCGATCAGGCGCGCAGCTCTGAGCCGTATACTTTCTGCAATCGATAGCGGTGAAAGCTTCACCGGTGCAGTCGGAGATCTGCAAGCCTCAGGTATCGAGGTGCCCAGCGGCCTGGCAGAACACGCAAGCAACGGCGTTCCGTCCATGAGTGATTTGCAAAATAGCTTTCCTTCAGTGGCGCGAAAAGCGCTTTCTTCATCGAGATCGGTCACTGGCAACGAAGGCGGATTAACTGGCTTTCTTCGTAGCCAGCTTGGTGCGCGCTCTTTGGAACCCAAAGAAGGCGGTGATCCAGACGCGGTGCTATCACGCGCCGAAGCCGCACTTCGCGATGGGCGAATGAATGACGTTTTGGCAGAAATTGATGGCCTTCCTGAGGAAGGTAAGGCAGAGCTTTTAGATTGGTCTGATCAACTGACACAACGATTGTCCGCTGTTCAGGCCGCACAAGAGCTCAGTGAATCGTTGAATTAAACCCTAGGGGGCTGCGTAGATGTTGTGGTCAGTATCAAAGATTGTGGTTTTCATAATACTCGTCGCGGCGACCAGTATTGGTGCGATTTATCTTATGGAGCTTCAAGGTGGAGTTCGCATCGAATTAGCCGGGCAAGAGTTTAACCTGACGCCGATAATGGCGTTTATTGCGCTGATTAGCCTCGTATTTTTGGTTTGGCTGTTCCTTAAACTTGCCGGCTTGCTTGTCGCCATTGCAAAACTTATCAATGGAGATGAAACGGCGTTATCCCGTTACTTCCAAAAAAACCGTCAAGAGAAGGGGTATCGCGCGTTATCCGAAGGTATTCTTGCGCTCGCATCCGGCGAAGGGGATGTAGCAATCGCCCAAGCGAGGAAAGCCGAGAAATTTCTAAAAAAGCCTGCTTTGACAAATTTGATTACGGCCCAGGCCGCCGAAATGTCAGGTGATCGACGTCAAGCAGAAGAGGTCTACAAACGTCTATTGCAAAACGAAAAGACACGTTTTGTAGGCGTGCGCGGAATTCTGCGCCAAAAACTGGCGGATGGAGAGACACAAACGGCCCTAAAACTGGCGCAAACAGCATTCTCGTTAAAGCCCAAGCATGAGGAAGTGCAGGACACTTTGTTGATGCTTCAGGCGCAAAACAAGGACTGGAGCGGTGCGCGCAAGACGCTTAGCGCGAAATTACAATCCGGGAATATTCCACGTGATGTGCATCGCAGACGAGACGCGGTGTTGGCTCTGTCCGAGGCCAAGGATATTCTCGAAGAGGGTAAAACGATTGAAGCCCGAGAAAGTGCAATAGAATCAAATCGTTTGTCGCCCGATTTGGTGCCTGCAGCCGTGCTCACCGCACGTGGTTACATCGAAAACGGGTCAAAAAGAAACGCAGCTCGAGTGATCCGCAAGGCTTGGGCTGCACAACCTCACCCCGACCTTGCAGCAGTCTTTGCAGCACTGGAACCGGACGAGAGCCCACAGGCGCGTATCAAACGGTTCGGCAAATTGCTCAAGACGCATCCAGGACATAGAGAATCCAAACTTATCGAAGCTGAATTGGAGTTGGCGGCCGAGAACTTTCCGGGCGCACGCCGAGCGCTTGGAGATATGGCAGAGGTCAATCCAGACGCACGTACATTGACAATCATGGCCGCCATCGAGCGCGGAGAGGGCGCGCCAGACAGTGTGGTAAAAGGCTGGTTGGCAAAGGCCGTAACGGCACCGCGAGGTCCGCAATGGGTTTGTGATAAATGCCAACTGATACAGCCGGAATGGGTTCCAGTTTGCGAAAGTTGTGATGCTTTCGACGCTCTTTCATGGAAAGAGCCACAGGAAACCGAGATCAACACCGGGATGGGAACAGAAATGTTGCCTCTCATAATAGGCGCGCTCGAGGACAAGAGCGAAGACTTAAAAGCAGAAATCGTGGCAGATGCTCAAGTCTTAGAAGAGACCCCCGTTGATGAAGAAGTAAAGTAACAATAGGCAGATTTTCTTTCACGCCTTAATCGCCCATGAAGAGTTGAGTGTGCAGACGCCACGCCGCTTATGGGCGATGGTCTGTTACAGGTGAATTGTTTCATATTTTCATTCACCGCCCCTTGCTTGACACAATTTTGCAAACGTCAGGGAAAATTGACCCGGCAAATAGGCCCTGATCGTTCAATGGTAAGGTGGGTCAAAATGGCGTTTTTAGCTTGGGGTGGCGCAAGACAGCTTTGGCAACGCTACGCACTTGCGGTGATGATTTTGGTGACTTTACTTGTCGGCGGACATCTTTTGCATTTGCAGACTCTACAAGAAGGCGCAAAGGACGCTGAAACCATTGATCTCAGCGGGCGCCAAAGGATGCTTAGCCAGCGGATAGCTGGATTATCCCGTTCGCTAGAACATCCTGTTGAGCGTCTAACCCTAGAACCCGCACTTTTGGATGCTTTGCAGACTTTTGAAAAATCTCACAAAGAGCTTTTGCGAAGATCTGAAAGCTTTCCCTCGGCTAAGAAGATCTATGCAGAAGGACAAGATGAAGGCTTGGACTCTCAAGTGGGTGCATTTATTGCGGATGTTCGGTCGGCCATCGCTCTTGCTTCCGAGGGAAGCGAACAGTCGCTGTACATAAACGAAATTGAAATAGCCGCCTTTGACTCGCTGCTGGTCAGTCTCGATAGGGCTGTCAAAGCCTTCACTGCGGATACCGAGGCGCGTTTAGCCAACCTTGAACGCCTGCAAAACCTTGCGCTCTGGCTCGCGCTTGGGCTCTTGGCGTTGGAGGGGCTTTTCATTTTCTGGCCGGCACACCGAAGTGTGGTCTCAGCGCTGGAAGCAGCCGAAGAGCGAGCTTGCCAACTGGAAAATAACAATAACGAACTGAAAGCTATGACAGCGCAGCTGAAGCATTCTGCAAATCATGATCAACTGACCGGTCTGGCCAACCGCAAAAAACTGCATGACGATCTTGAAATCAGATTACGAAAGAGGGCCGAAACGGGCGAATGCATTTGTGTTATGCATGTTGATTTGGACCGGTTTAAGGAAATCAATGACACACTTGGTCATCCCGTCGGTGATGCCGTTCTTGTGCGTGCGGCAGAAACTATGAGGTCGCGATTCAGAAAAGAAGATTTGGTGGCACGGGTAGGGGGAGACGAATTTGTCATCGTTGCCAACATCGCTCATCATGCCGATGCGCATGAAGCGGCGCGCAATTTAGCCGAACGTATGATTGCTCGAATCAAGGAGCCGATGCTTATCGATGGCAACAAATGCTCTGTGGGTGCGAGCGTAGGATACGTGCTCGTAGATGACGAGAGTGGTGACAGTGACAGGCTTATCGCAGATGCCGATATCGCCCTTTACGAGGCGAAAAGAGCCGGAAAGGGGGTCGCCGTTGCGTTCGGCGACGGGATGCGCAACGAAATAGAACAGAGATACAAGCTCATCAGCGACCTTGAGCGCGCGATCGACGCCGAGGAAATTATTCCATTCCTCCAACCAAAGGTGGCTCTAGCAGACGGTCGCGTAGAAGGATTTGAAGCACTTAGTCGGTGGCAGCATCCCGAACAGGGCATTTTGCCTCCTGGGCAATTTATTCAGTTGGCCGAAGAAACCGATTTGATCGCTTCAATTGATCGTGCAACTGCTCTTGGGGGTCTTGATGCTCTCGCAGAGTTGCGAGCGCATGGGTACGACATCCCTACGTTAGCAGTAAATGCATCGGCCTCGTCGCTTCGCAATGCAAATTATGTACCCGATTTGAAAATGGCCGTTGCGATCCGCGGACTAAGACCCGCAGATATCAGGATAGAAGTCGTAGAGAACACTCTCATATCAGATGAAAATGACATGGCACTCAGGTCATTGAAAAACCTTTCCGAGAGCGGGTTCAAAATCGATATCGATGATTTTGGGACTGGCTACGCATCGCTTTCAATGTTGTCTCGCCTCCAGTTGACCGGTCTAAAGATTGATCGAGATCTGATCGATAACGTACAAAATGCAAAGCCGAGACAAGTGGTTGAAGCAATCGTCGGTTTGGCAAAAGGCATGAATCTCGAGGTGATCGCCGAAGGGGTGGAGAACGCCAAACAATTTTCTGCACTTAAAGCGGTTGGATGCGACACGGCGCAAGGATTTGGTATCGGTCGCCCGATGTCGTTAGAGGACACGTTGGTTTGGTTAGAGAACTACGCATCGAAACCTGGCGGAATAGCCACCCCAATCATTGTGAATTAACTCGCATTTGATTGCAGTGTCCGGACAGACACCACATAAAGAGGTCATGCAAGGATCAAAAGACAGAGTCATTTAAATGGGCGACCTAACGGTTGCATGCATAGGGGCCGGATATTTCGCGCAGTTTCACTATGAGGCGTGGGCGCGTATTCCTGACGCAAAGCTTATTGCATCAGTTGATAAGAACGAAGAGCTAGCGAGAAAAACCGGCCTGACGCCGTATGATGATGTCGATCGTATGCTTGCCAGCAAAAGGCCAGATATCCTGGATATTATTACGCCGCCAAAGACGCACCTTGCTATTATTCAAAAAGCGTTGAAGGCACATCCCAAGGCGATCATCTGTCAAAAGCCCTTTTGCCAAAGCATGGACGAAGCCAAGTTAGCCGTTGATTTATCAGCGGAGGAAGGCATACCGATCATTGTTCACGAGAATTTCCGGTTTCAGCCATGGTACCGCGCAATGCGGCGCTTGATCGTATCGGGTAACCTGGGCGACGTCTTACAAATGACATTCCGGCTACGGCCTGGGGACGGTCAGGGTCCTAATGCGTATCTTGACAGACAGCCGTACTTCCAAACTATGCCTCGTTTTCTAATTCACGAAACAGGTGTGCACTGGATCGATACTTTCCGTTTTCTCATGGGAGAGCCTACGGCCGTTTTCGCAGACCTAAGACAGTTGAATCCTGCCATTTCAGGAGAGGACTCTGGCCTTTTGCTCTTCGACTACGGAGGCGGCAAACGCGCGATTTTTGACGGCAATCGACTTTTGGATCACGCTGCAACAAACACTCGCTGCACGATGGGTGAGGCGCTCATTGAAGGGACAAAAGGAACCCTTTCGCTAAACGGCGACGGCTCTGTTTACCTTCGGAAATTTGGTCATTTAGATACTGAGTTGGTCCTTGCGCCGCTCGATCAGAGCAATTTTGGCAGTGATTGTGTTTTTGAGCTTCAGCGCCATGTGATCAAAGCATTGCAAACGAACGCACCATTTGAAAATCAAGCAAAAGACTACCTTCGAGTGATCGAAATAGAGAACGCAGTATACAAGTCGGCCAACGACGGAACCTGGGTTGAACTATGAATCAGAAACAATATTTTGAATTAGTCTTTTTGTTGCCCATTTTGAAAAAAGCTACCCTACGCATGCGCATCGAAATACTCGATGGGCAAAAAAATTCTTATTAATTTTTATCAATTAGATCAGACACCTAATTCTTTGCAGGCAAATTAGCGCCGAGGCGATTATCGGGAATAGGCAACTATGACCACTCCGTGGCGCATCTGCCTATTTATAGTCACAATTCCTGATAACGTTTCTGTCACGTGTTAGTGATGCGCTTCTAGTAGCTGCCCAAAAAGCCAGAGCGCTCCCTTTTTCGAGTACCTCATAAAAACCCACCAGGCGCCGGCCCCCTCCGCGCGTCAACGAGAGAGACATGTGATGGAATATACTCAGTATTTTGACCCCTCCAATCCAGATACACCCGACGGACTTTCGCCAGTCATTCCCGAGGCTGACGTTAACGGCATTCCTAGCAGCGGCACCGGACTTATGGGTGCTGCTTTTGTGACCGGATCTGGAATTCGCAACACAGAACAGGCACAACAGGCCGCAGATGGCACGCCGGTTGCCACCTTTGTCGCGACCGAAATCGCGTATGGCGCGCGAAAGAGCGACACGACAATCTCGGAGTTTCTTGGCGATGACGGTGCCTCTGTCCAAGGCGATGGCAATGTCGAGATGGGTCCGTCAGCCCTGACGCTCAACGGCTACGTTTACATTCCGGAAGGCGTTCATGAAATTGCCGTGGTCTCCGACGATGGGTATGAGCTTGAAATCGGCGGCGTTCCCTTTTCTGACTTCGAAGGTCAGCGGGCTAGCGATGAAACCGCGCGCGTGGCACAATTCGAAGGCGGACTTTATGAAATTGACCTGCTTTACTTTGATGCTGGCGGCGGCATGGTTCTTGGCCTTGAGATCGACGGCCTGCCGGTAGATCAAAGCGCGTTTTATCAAGACATCCAGGATTTCACCGATCCGCCCGCTGATGTGCCTTTGGTGCCAGTGGAGGACTATCATCCTTCCTTCTTCCTTGGAGAGGACTCGCTTGAAACGCCTGTAACAGAAACGGCGTCAGAAACCCGCGATGTTATCAGCGGTAATGGCGCTGATGACGAGATAAACGGTCTTGGTGGGGACGACGAGCTTTATGGTGGTTATGGAGACGATATCCTGCGCGGAGGCGAAGGCAATGATGTGCTCGATGGCGGTCGCGGCTCCGACGTACTCGAAGGCGGTGCCGGAGACGACATTCTGGTTTCGCGTTCTGACGCAGGAGAGCAGAAAATAGGTCAAATCCTACTCGATCAAGAAACCCGGCCCGATCCTGATGGCGAGGTTGATCGCGATATAGACAAGCTTGCCGTTTATGCCGATCAGGCTCTCACTGCCGATGATGTCCTTATCGGTGGCGAAGGCCGTGACACTTTCCTGATCACACCGCTTCTCAACGGTAAGCTAGATATCATCGAGCAGCATGTAAGAGAAGACGGCAGCATCAACTGGGCCGGCGTTGCAGGCGAAAACGATGAGCTTCACGATCACTGGGTCGATAGCTTTGGGATTGATATCATTGCAGATTATGATGCAGAGGACGACCATATCGCGGTTATCGGACACACTGCGACGCCCTATGTGACCTATAGCGATGTGAATGGCGACGGGGTGGAGGAATCCATCATCAACGTTATTTCGGTTCAACACGGCAATGGCGGCGCGCACGATCGCGATCTGATCGGTCAGGCCATTGTGTTTGGAGATCGGGTAGAAGTCGACGACATCGAAACCGATGACGGCGTAACATATGGTATAGTCGATAACTTCGCCGACGTGGCCGAAGCGCTGCATCCGAACGGTGAGGAAAAAATCACTGTCGTCAATGGCGAAGAAATCAAAGGCTACGACACACGCGAACCAAACCAGATGATGCATGGTGACGGCGGTGGCGGCCATGGTGGTCACGGAGGTGTCGGCACAAATGTGCTCGGTGCAGTGACCGGCGATCCATTCAACGCGTTCGAAAATGACAACTTTGATGAAAGCATGCTTGCAGGACCAAGCGACGAAGAAGACGCGCTTGAGCCAACACGTGCGCCGTTCGATCAGCTTGGTTTTGAAGAAGTCGCCGGACAAACCATATCTGGCGACAATTCGGGCGAAACGCTTGCACCCGAAATGCCCGATGATCCTGATGGTTTGCCTGGCGCGCTCGGTTACTGGGGCTTCGACAACGGTGTCGATGGCGCTTATGGCGATCAGGCGGCAAATGGCGGTGCAGCGGTAAAGGCGTACACTCTGGATGAAAATCAGGCGCTGTTGAATACAAACGCCACAACAGAAGGTCCAGGCGGCCCAGGCACCGAGGCGCTTTACTTCAATGGTGAAGACAACTTTGCGTTCCTCGAACATGAGCAGTCGATGAACATCACGCAAGGCACGATTGCCATGTGGGTGCGCCCTGATGATCTAGGAGAGGAATCCGCTTTTGTCGCCAAGGACCAGCGTGGCGCGGAAGATGGCGGGCATTTCCGCCTCGGTCACACAAACGACGGTGGTCTCTTCCTGCGTATGGCCGAAGGTGATGGTGGCCAAAACCACACATGGGAAACCGGGCCGTTACTAGAAGAAGGAGAGTGGCAGCACCTTGCGGTTAGCTTTGGCGCCGATGGTGTGACCGTATACGTCGACGGCGATCCAGTAGCCGACGGCGCATGGAGTCCAACCGAAGGCGATGTTGCCACACCAGGCGTGTATCAAGAGGCATACCTTCTGGCCAATGATGAGCCTTGGGTATTTGGCGCGGACCAGCGGATCACCGAACTTAACGAGACAGCGCAGGAATTTGCCACGGATCGCGAAGAGCTTGTTAATGAATATGAAGGTGGTATTGCAGGATTTGGTGTATGGGGCGGTTACACGCCCGACGACATTCTGAGCCAAGCCGAGATCAACCAGCTGATCAACGAGGGTCCCGGAGCGGCTCTGACTAACCCTGCCGGTCCGCAAACGATCCTGGCAGGCGATGATGTGATCAGTGGCGAAGGCGGCGATGACAATATCGACGGCGGCGCTGGCGATGACGAACTCTCCGGTGGAGACGGCAACGATTCCATCCAGGGTGGCTATGGCGACGACATGGTCTCTGGTGGTGCCGGAAACGACACTGTCGATGGTGGCTGGGGGTCTGATTTGGTCATGGGTGGTGACGGTGATGATGTAATCCTGTCACGCGCTGACGTTGGAGAGGATCGCGCCGGGCAGCTTGTTCTGGGAGATCCTTCAAGGCCATCGAAATCCATTGATGAAGAATACCTGAAGCTGTTCGATTGGGTTGATCAGCCACTTGTTGGCGACGATGTGCTCGTCGGCGGCGAGGGTAACGACATCTTCCAGATCGAAACCCTGATTAACGGCACCCGTGAAAGCATCCTGGACAACACAATGGGCGACGGTCGCGGCATTCACTGGCACGGCGTGGCCGGCGAAAACCAGTTTGTTCATGACCATTGGGTGGACGGTATCGGCATAGACGTTATCGCGGATTACAATGCCGATGAGGACACGATTTCGGTCAAAGGTCACACCACGCAAGTTGAAGTCGATTATGCGACCATCGACACTGACGGTGATGGCGTTGACGACGACGCGGTTTCGGTTGTCACAATCTACTCGCAACAGGGCAATGGCGGTGGCGCCCATGATGAAGATTATCTGGGCTATCTGGTCGTACACGGCGATCGGGTGGATGAAGACGACATCATTACCGATGCAGGTGTTCACTACGGTGTTGTCGACACCATCGATGAACTGCAAACCGCCTTTGCCCCGACCGGCGAGACAAAATACACCGATTTGGACGGAGATGGCATTGCAGAGCATCTTGGCTACGACACACGCGACGTCGAAGGCGATCCGGTCGGGTCTGATCCGGAAGCGTTCTCATCAAACTACTGGCTAAACAACGGGCTCGTGGATCTTGACCGTGCAGTTGATGGATCGATCGAAGCACCCGCAGTCTTGTTGTCAAATGACGGCAGTACTTTCGGCGATGGCAACGCGCCAATCGAAATCCCGCATGATCCAGTGCAGGCCACGGAAGAAGGCACCTGGGCCTTTAACTTCACTGCGGACAATCCCGGAAATGGCCAGAACCAGGCCTTGTTCTCCAAGGACCACACTGGGTTTAAGGATGGTGGACATCTGACGGCCTACATCACCGGAAACGGCACGCTCAAAGTGCGCTATCAGGGCGAGAACGAAGAGCGCTTTCTGTTCGACAATGATGTTCGTATCGAAGCAGGAGAGGAATACCACCTTGCCTTCGCATTCGATGACGACGAGATCAGCCTTTATCTCGACGGTGAGCTCATCGATAGCGATAATGGGTTCCCAGGCGGCATGAGCGGCAACGAGGAAGATCTCGTCCTTGGTGCATCCACACGCACGCGCAACGGGGACAACGACAATCTCCAATGGGAGTTCGACGGCGAGATCAGCGATGTTCTCCTTCTCGACCGCCCGATTAATGAGATTGAAGCAACCTTCCTAGCGGCTGCTGATGGTGATCTTGCCGGGCTGGATGCGCTCTATAACGCCGATGATGAAGATCCGGCAGAGGAGCCACCTCAGGACGAGAATCCGGTTGAGGAGCAGCCAGAGGACGAGAATCCGGTAGAAGAACAGCCGGAGGAAGAAGATCCGGCTGAGGACCCTGAAGAGGAAGATCCCGCAGAGGAGCCCGAGGAAGAAGAACCTGCCGAGGAGCCCGGGGAGGAGGAACCCGAGGAAGAGGAACCTGCCGAGGAACCCGAGGAAGAGGAACCCGAGGAAGAGGAACCCGAGGAACCCGAGGAAGAGGAACCCGAGGAAGAGGAAGAAGAGGATGAAACAGGCGACGAACAAGGACCTTGTCCTCAAACAGGCGATCCGGTGTGCATGTGCGGTGACACAGGCGAAGAAGAAGAGGTCGCGCCAATTGACGAGGAACCGGTAGAACCGACCGTCGACGAGGAGCCTGAGGAAGCCCCAGAAGAAGAGGAGCCAGAACCTGAAGAACCGGTTGATGAACAGCCGGAGGAAGAAGAGCCGGAGGAAGACCCCGTCGAGGAACCTGAGGAAGAAGACCCTGAGGAGGACGAGGAAGAAGAAACCTCTGAGTTTGAGGAAATGGTTGCCCGGATTGTAACCTTCATTCTTCAACTGTTCGGCGTAGATGAAGAGGATGAAGAGGAGGATCTGCCTCAAGTCACGGAAGAACAGGTAGACGAGCTCGAAACCCTGCTCTCCGATATTCTTCCGGATACCGGCGCGGATGATGACGCACCGCTCGAGGAAGAAGAGGAAGAAGAGGTCGACCTTTTAGTCTAGGATTCGCGACTTAACAAAACTCGCCGCGCGCCTGCCATCTGGCGCGCGGTTTTTTTTCGTATATCTCAGGTTTACTTGGCTGGCGTCTTAAGCCATAGCCGCTTTTCCAAAACTTGATGTCAGCGTCCTCGGCCGTCAACATGAGGCTGCTTTGATTGGCTAGTTGCTTAGCCGTTTCAAACCCGACGGGACATTAGAACTGGCCGATGGAGCAATGTGGCATGAATAGCCACCGCCCGGGAGTTTTCCTTTGCCCCCTTGATGTTGAGCGCAAAGGGTTCGAAAGAGCGAGCAGTCACTCTCTATATCACTATTTCCACTCGATGATGGATAACATTCGTAGTAACCACCAGCGGATTGACGCCCGCGTTGCACATGGTGTTTCAAATTAGCAAAAGCCACTCTTGGGTCAGGTTCTTTGGAAATTAAGCGTAAATCCGAAGCGGAGCCGGTAGTTGGCAGATTGACGATCGTGCCAAGTAGAAAAATAGCAATCGGTCGCATGTTTTGTCCTTTATATGATCTAAACTTATGAAGGTAAGTCGAGACAAGTGAGGTTTGGGTTCAAAAGAATTTCATCCATGCGCCAAACCAAAAAAAAGCCGCGTGTAGGCGGCTTTTCTTCTTTACGTTCTACGGATCGCTACCCGCCAAAATCATCCAGCATGATGTCTTCTCGGTCTACGCCCAGTTCGACCAGCATGTTGATCACCGACTGGTTCATGATTGGGGGGCCGCACATATAATATTCGCAGTCTTCAGGCGCAGGGTGATCCTTTAGGTATTCATCGAAAAGCACATTGTGGATGAAGCCGGTATACCCTTCCCATTCGTCTTCTGGCATCGCATCGGAAAGCGCCACATGCCACGTGAAGTTGTCGAACTGTTCGGCCAGCGTGTCGAAATCCTCGACAAAGAACATTTCTTTCTTAGAGCGAGCGCCATACCAGAAAGTTATCTTACGATCCCGGTTTTCCAGCCGCTTGAGCTGATCAAAGATATGGCTGCGCATTGGCGCCATACCAGCACCGCCCCCGACAAACACCATTTCCTTTTCTGTTTCCCGCGCGAAGAACTCGCCAAATGGGCCCGATATCGTAACCTTATCACCGGGTTTCAGATTGAAGATGAACGACGACATTTTGCCCGGTGGGATGCCCTCTGATCCAGGAGGTGGTGACGCGACACGGACGTTGAGCATGATAAGGCCTTTTTCGTCCGGGTAGTTGGCCATGGAATAGGCGCGTTCAATTGGCTCTGGCACGTTGGATTCATATTGCCAGAGATTAAACTTGTCCCAATCCTCGCGATACTCTTCCTCAACGTCGAAATCAGTGTATTTCAGCTTGTGCGCAGGAGCCTCGATCTGAATATAGCCACCGGCACGGAAATTTACGTCCTCTCCTTCCGGCAGCTCTAGAACAAGGTTTTTGATGAAAGTCGCAACGTTCTCATTTGAACGCACCGTGCATTGCCATTTCTTGACGCCAAAAACTTCTTCAGGAACCTCGATTTCCATATCCTGCTTAACAGCGACCTGACAGGACAGGCGATCACCGCCGGACGCCTCGCGCTTGGTGATGTGGCTCTCTTCGGTCGGAAGGATCGATCCACCACCAGAGTGAATTTTCACCCGGCACTGTGCACAGGTTCCACCACCACCGCAGGCCGAAGGGACAAAAAGCTTTTGCTCCGCCAGCGTCTGCAAGAGCTTACCACCTGCAGGAACCGAAACGGTTTTTTCGCCATTGATCGTGATGTTCACGTTACCCGATGAGACGAGCTTTGACCGTGCACCTATAATTATCGTAACCAGCGCCAACACGATCAACGTGAAGAGCAAAATTCCAAGCCCAAAGGTGGCCATTTCCGTGCCTCCGTTATAACTTCACGCCGCTGAACGACATGAACGCGAGCGCCATAAGACCCGCAGTGATAAAAGTAATGCCTAGGCCTTGAAGACCGTCGGGAATATCAGAGTATTTGAGTTTTTCGCGCACTCCAGCCATTGCCGTGATCGCAAGCGCCCAGCCAAAGCCAGATGAAATGCCGTAGGTGACGGATTCAGCGAAGTTGTAATCGCGTTCCACCATAAAGAGCGATCCGCCGAGGATCGCGCAATTCACAGTAATCAAAGGAAGGAAAACACCCAAAGCGTTGTAGAGCGGTGGGAAGTATTTATCGAGCACCATCTCAAGAATCTGTACGATCGCGGCGATAACTCCGATATAGGAAATCAGGCCGAGAAAGGTCAGGTCTACATCCGCAAAGCCAGCCCAAGCCAAAGCGCCCGGAGCAAGCAAATAGGTAAGGATAAGGTTATTCGCTGGAACGGTAATTCCCTGCACGACCATAACTGAGATGCCGAGGCCGAGCGCCGTTGATATCTTCTTTGACACGGCGATAAACGTGCACATACCAAGGAAGAACGAGAGCGCCAGGTTCTCGACAAAGATAGCCTTGACGGCTATGGAGACAAGCTCTTCCATTAATGCGCCTCGACCGTTTGAATTTTGTATTCACGATCTTCAACCTGCTCAGGTTTCCAAGCACGAAATGCCCAAATAAGAAGACCGATCACGAAGAACGCCGACGGCGGCAAGAGAAGCATGCCGTTTGGTACATACCAGCCACCGTTGTTTACGGTCTGCAAGATGGTGACGCCAAAGAGGCTTCCCGAACCAAAGAGCTCTCTGATCACACCAACCAGCATCAAGATCAAACCATAGCCCAGCCCATTTCCGATCCCGTCGATGAAAGATGCAATCGGCGGGTTCTTCATGGCAAACGCTTCAGCGCGACCCATCACAATGCAATTGGTGATTATCAGACCAACGAAGACCGACAGCGTTTTCGAAATCTCGAAAGCATACGCTTTGAGGATTTGATCCACCATGATCACAAGTGAGGCGATGATCACCATCTGCACGATGATCCTGATCGAACCGGGGATCTGGTTCCGCAGGATCGAGATGAAGAGCGATGAGAACGCCGTCACAAACGTAACGGCGAGCGTCATGACAAATGCCACCTGCAATGAGGAGGTCACAGCGAGCGCCGAGCAGATCCCCAAAACTTGCAACGTAATAGGGTTGTTGTCGACCAACGGATCTACCAGCATTTCTTTGCGTGTCTGTCCCATCAGAGTGCTCCTGCTTTCAGGTTTGCGAGGAAAGGTGCATATCCTTCTTCACCCAACCAAAATTTCACCAGGTTATCGACCCCAACGGTCGTCAGAGTCGCTCCTGCCAAAGCATCTATGTGATAGTCTTTGCCGGCAGGAGGCGCTGTCTTTGCAACTGTAATTTGCAAATCACCTTTGTCATCGGCGAGTTTCTTGCCGCGCCAAAGCGCTTTCCAGCGTGGGTTATCGACCTCTGCGCCAAGACCCGGTGTTTCCGCGTGCGAGTAAAACTGCAGGCCAAAGATATCGTTGCCGTTTTCCTCAAGTGCGATGAAACCATAAAGCGTCGACCAAAGGCCATAACCATGGAGCGGCAAAATAACCTTATCAATGGCCCCGCCTTCATCGCGCAAAAGATAAATCGTAACATACTTTGATTGTCGGCCAATCGCCGCAGGATCATCAGCAAGCGCTCTGGATAAATTAGGATCATCAGCCGCAGCCAGATCGTCAAACGTAGTCGCATCAAACTCAGGAGCAAACGCACCCCTCGCCAGTTCAAGTACATGAGGCTCAAAGGCAGCAAAAGCCTCAGCCACGTCACCGCCGGGCTCATACACGCCTGCAACCTGAAGAATGTTAACCTGTTTGTCTTTGAGCTTGTTTACTTCCTGTATTGGGCGAAGTGACACCGCGAAAGCAGAAACAACCATTGATGCCACAAGGCAAAGAGATACGGCTACAAATACGGTTTTGGGTATCGAATCCGGAGGCAGGTCGAGAAAGCGTCTCAAAAAACCCTTTGGATTCGCTGACTCGGATTGAGCTGCTTCGGCTTCCCCAAGGATGGATTGATCTTCAGGCATGGCGTCTAGCTCTGCGTTTAATATTGGCTTGAACTACGAAGTGATCAATAAGCGGCGCAAACACGTTCCCGAACAGAATGGCAAGCATCATGCCTTCTGGGAAAGCCGGGTTGATCACGCGGATCATAACCACCATCACGCCAATTAGTGCCCCATATATATAACGTCCGACATTGGTATGCGAGGCCGAAACGGGTTCTGTGACCATAAACGCCAGCCCAAAGGCATAGCCGCCAACCACCAGATGCCAGTACCACGGCATTGAAAACATCGGATTGCTGTCGGAGCCGATAAGGTTCAGCAGTAAAGTGAACCCGATCATACCACCGAGACAACCAACGATAAGGCGCCAATTGGCAATTCTGGTGAAGAGGAGGAAGGCAAGGCCCATGAGGCATGCAAGCGTGGACGTCTCACCGATGCTGCCTTGGACAAAACCAAAAAACGAATTGCTCCAAGTCATGCCATCTGCCGCGAGAGTCTCGTATCCATTGGCAGCCGCCTTACCAAGTGCGGTGGCACCCGAGAAACCATCAACAGGTGTCCAAATCGTATCACCAGACATTTGCGCGGGATAGGCAAAGTACAAGAAGGCCCGACCAGTCAGAGCAGGATTTAGGAAGTTCTTACCAGTACCACCGAAGACTTCCTTACCGATCACAACCCCAAACGAAATGCCAAGCGCAACCTGCCACAGAGGTACGCTGGGCGGCATGATCAGCGCGTAAAGCATCGAGGTTACAAGAAAGCCCTCATTCACCTCGTGCTTGCGGACCGTCGCAAAAAGAACTTCCCAAAGGCCACCGGCCACAAGGGTAACAATATAGATTGGAATGAAATACATCGCCCCGTGGGCCATATTGCCGATCATGCTGTTGGGGTCAAAACCAATTCCAAGCGTCTCAATTACCCAAGCGCGCCAACCGGACGCACCAAAGGTTTGGATGGCTGTGTTGACCTGGAGACCGACGTTGTAAAGGCCCACCAAAATACATGGGATCGTCGAAATCACCACATAGGTCATGATCCGCTTCATATCAATGTAAGAGCGCGCGTGCGGTGCAACAGTAGTGACTGTCTTAGGCGTGTATAAGAAACTTTCCACCATCTCGTAGATGGGGAAGTAACGCTCGTACCTGCCGCCTTTTTCGAAATGCGGCTCGATCCGGTCGAAGTAGCTGCGGAGACCCATGGCTATCCCTCCCTCTCGATTTTCGTCAGACAATCCCGCAGGGCCATCCCGTATTCGTATTTTGCAGGACAGGCGAACCCGACAAGGCTGAGGTCTTCCTCGTCAAGCTCGAGTGCACCGAGTGCTTGCGCAGAATCCGTATCCATCACCAGTAGGGCGCGCAAGAGCTGCGTTGGCAAAAAATCCTGCGGCATCAGCTTTTCGAAAATACCGGTTGGAACCATAGCGCGACGGCCGCCGTTGAGGTTGCTTGTCAGTGGGTACTTCTTCTTTGAAAGAGCCGATCCCAAAACCGGTTGGAAAGAGTATTTGGACGGCATGGGACGTATCCAGCCCATAGGAATTTGCTTACGGTCCTCCTCAATCACCGTAATCTGGCGCGAGTAACGCCCCAGATAGGCACTTGGACCTTCGCCCATTCGACCACTTAGTATAGAGCCAGATATCAATCGAACCGGCGCGTCTTCTTTCACCTCATCCGCTAAGAGCTCTGCCATGGACGCGCCAGCGATAGTACGGATTAGTCGTGGATTTTTGCAAAGAGGGCCCGAAAGCGCGACAATCCGCTCTGGATTTAGCCTTCCGGTAAGCATCAGGTGCCCGATAGCGATTACGTCTTGGTACCAGATCGTCCACACCGTCTCTTCGGCGGTAGGCGGCGTCAAGAAATGTATATGCGTGCCTGGCAAACCTGCTGGATGTGGGCCTGAAAAAGACGCATGCTCAACACTCGCACCTTCGCCCGGCACATCAACGCCAGACGCATGGCAGACATAGGTTTTGCCTTCTGTCAATTTCGAGATAGCAGTAACGCCTGCCTCAAATGCTTCTTTTTCGCCATCAATTATGATCTTTGGGTCAGCCGTTAGAGGCTCTGTGTCCATGGCGGTGATGTAGATCGCAATGGGTCGCGTTTCCGGGTCCGGCACTTTCGAGTAGGGTCGCGTCCTGAACGACGTCCAGAGACCCGAAGCGCAAAGTTTCTCTGCGATACCTTCTGCTTCGCCAGATGATCCTACTTTTGAAAAGTCAATCGCATCGGCTGCATCTGGGTCAACTTCGATTTCAACACTGACCAGCGCGCGTCTATATCCGCGGTTCACCGCCTTGACCCGACCACTGACCGGCGTCGTCACAAAAACAGATTCTGTGTCTTTATGGGCGAAAATCGATGCCCCCGCGCCGACTACGTCGCCTTCCTGTACAGCAAGTCGAGGCTTCAGCCCAACGTAGTCTGCACCAATGACCGCAACGGTCCGGATATCCGGACCATCATGTATTTCCTGAACCGGTGCACCCTCTACCGGCACGTTCAGGCCCTTGCTTAGTCGATATTGCAACAACCGGCTTGTCCTGTTTTATCATATGACCGCTGGCTCCTTCACCAAAGAGACTCAGCGGATATCCCGTTGAACCATGTATAAAAAGAAGCCCATAGATTATCAATACGATGTGAAGCTTTCGTAGCTGCCAGTAAACCTTAGCCTCTACCGCATTGACAACATGCGTTTGGTCTTGCAATCACACGTCTTTTGTCAAGATCACGAAACGAAGAGACCAGTAAATCTCGCCATGATGCGTCTATTAACCACAGTCCTAATTTTCCTGCTTTGTGCCTGCAAATCAGGCAACGAGACGCTTTCATTTGAGGGCGAGACGATGGGAACCACTTATAGAGTGGTGGTTATTGTCGATACTGCAGAGACCGAACCGGCAGTAATTGAAACCGCGATCGACACCACGCTGGCCGATGTAAACCAAAAAATGTCAAATTGGGACTCGACTTCTGAAATCTCAAAGTTCAACAACGCAAAGTCCACGCAACTGATCGAAATTTCAAGCGAACTCGCCGAGGTTATGGCGATCGCCTTTGATGTGTATGAGGCGAGCGAAAGAAGTTTTGATGTCACCTTAGGGCCGCTAATTGACCTCTGGGGGTTTGGAAAGCGCAGCCCAAATAGCCCGATACCCACTGATGAAGATATCGCTGAATCGATGGAAAAAGTCGGGCAGGCCAAAATGATAGAGCTGAGGCGCGACCCGAATACACTTGCAAAGAAACATCCCGAGGCAACAGTCCATCTCGATGCAATTGCGAAAGGCTTTGGTATTGATCAGTTGTCCAAAGCGCTGCAACAACTGGGTATTGAGAATTATCTGGTTGAGATCGGAGGAGACTTGATCACTTCCGGTAAAAACCCCAACGGCGTTGATTGGCGTATCGGTATCGAGCAACCCTTTGGCGGCGACAGGGCGGTCGAAGAAGTAATTGAATTCACCGGGCTAGGGATGGCCACATCAGGAGACTACCGAAACTATTTCGAAGAAGACGGCGTGCGGTATTCACACATCATTGATGCAAACACCGGTCGGCCAATCGCTCACAAGACTGCGTCGGTCACCGTTCTCGCAGAAAGTGCGGCGCTTGCAGATGCCTGGGCTACTGCACTTTTGGTGCTTGGCAAAGAAAGAGGAATGCACATTTCGGAAAAATTTCATCTCGCCGCCTTCTTTATTTGGAGACAGGAAGGTATAAATGAGTTGAAATTCGTAACTGAGTCCAGTTCGAGGTTCAAACTTCTGAAGGCTATCGAATAGGGAAACGTACCTGTGTCTACATTTATTCTTGCCTTTATGTTGCTCGGCTTGGTTATGGTCGGCATGGCTCTTGGTGTGATTTTCATGGGCAAGACGATAAAGGGCAGCTGTGGTGGTCTAAACGCGGTTTCTGGTGCCGATAAATGTATGGTATGCGCCAAAGATATTGACCCAAACAGCCCGTTGCGTGATCGCCTGCAATGTCCAAAGGCCCGCCAAATGGCCGAGCGTATGGCGCAAGAAACCTGAATTCAGGCAGGCACGACTGGCGTAAAGGCCAATATAAAAAAGCAGGCAGCAGCAATTACCCCTGAGAGCCAAAGTTCCCAAACGGGTCCTTCGGACTTCCAAGCTCGGCGGTAACGATAGCCCGCTAGTATCGCTAAGATGAAAAGAGCCGTAGCGATGGCCGGTGTCAGGGTCAGATCATCAAAAATCAGCGTAAATTTCCCCGTACTCACTTTTTTGTGTAAGCTGAACTCCTGCATGTTTTAAATTAGCAAATGGGAGCGCTAGCCGATGCCAAGCTCATATCAGGCTCCGATGCGCGGAGACAAGAACCGCAAATCAATGACAAGCCAATCGACGGGAACCAATATTTCTTTGGAATCTACTACGGTTGAGAGGATTTTATCCCAAAAAGGTGACGCGGTTTTTTCGTTGGTGCCAGACGAAACACTCCGCACAGCTGTGGAGACTTTGAGAGACAAGCGAATCGGGGCTCTTCTAGTGGTTGATTCCGATGGCTTATTGGTTGGAATAATTTCAGAGCGCGACATCGTCCGCAAACTGGCAGAAACACCCGGCAAAACTCTGCCACAACGGGTATCTGACGTGATGACCCGTAAGGTCGAAACCTGCAGCCCGGACGACTCGCTTGTAGATGTGTTACGTCGAATGACAAATGGCCGCTTCCGCCACATGCCAGTGATGCGGAGCGATACACTTGTTGGTATGGTCACGATTGGTGACGTAATCAACTACCGTTTGACTGAACTCGAACACGAAGCACTACAGCTTAAGCAACTTATCGTGGGTTAAGAGTTACGGCAGTACACCGCCGGATACAAAATGCCTCACCTTTCAGTCTTTCAGAAGTAAAGCCGTGTCGCTTTCGGTGTTTTTCACCGGCGCATCGCGACGTTGCTGTCTTTCGCAAATTACTCTAAGGGGCGTAAGGGCCAAGCCGCACGAACGCTTGTCAATGGGGCGCCGTCTCGTCCAGTTGAAGGCAGTATGCTCGTCTTATGGCTCACTATTCCGCTTTGGCACGAGGGTAGCAATGACCAATCACCTCTATCAAAACGATCTACCAGATGGGCTTGACCTTGGAATGTCTGTTGCCATTGATTGCGAAACAATGGGACTTCAGCCACATCGCGACAGACTATGCGTTGTGCAGCTGTCATCGGGGGACGGCAATGCCCACCTGGTACAAATTGCCAAAGGTCAAACGAGCGCGCCTAACCTGGAGGCACTGTTGGAAAATCCCGACATACTTAAGATTTTTCATTTCGGGCGATTTGATATTGCGGTCTTATTTTATACTTTTGGGGTTCTTACGGCGTCAGTGTATTGTACAAAAATCGCGAGCAAGCTGGTACGAACCTATACGGATCGACATGGGTTAAAGTCGCTTTTGCTAGAACTTCTTGGGGTAGATATTTCAAAACAACAGCAGTCTTCCGATTGGGGTGCTGCAACGTTAAGCAACGCCCAAATGGAATATGCAGCATCAGATGTCCTTTATCTTCACCGTGTGCGCGACGAGCTCGATAAACGCCTAGCACGCGAAGACAGGCATGCCCTCGCACAGTCGTGTTTTGACTTCTTGCCGTCTAGGGCTCAACTGGACGTCGCAGGCTGGGGGGAAATCGATATATTTGCGCATTAACATGCTGTTTCAAGAGAATCTATATTCCAAACTTGTCGCGTGGACGAAGATCATACTGCCGCTTACGGCACTTGGAATACTATCTACACTTTTTCTCTTCTCTCAGAATGTTGATCCAACAGCGTCCATCCCATTGTCGGAAATTGATTTGGAACAAAGAGCGCAGGATCAGGGCGCTACGAAGGCAACTTTTGCCGGTGTAACCGATGAAGGTGATGAGGTTGTGATAAACGCGGCTGTCGCAAAACCTTCAGTGAACGACCCGCGCCTGATCGAGGCAGAAAAGGTCAGGGGTCAGATGCGACTTCAAAGGGGTGGCGTTGTTGATATGGTTTCTGATCAAGCAGATGTGCATCAGAACCAAATGACAGTTGTCCTGCGGGGTAATGTCAACTTCGTTACAACATCCGGCTACGATATGCGCACAGAGCTTCTTAACACGCGTATCGATGAGCTTTTTGCCGAATCCCCTGGTCAAGTATACGGCGAGGGCCCTCCGGGTAATCTTGTTGCGGGCAGAATGGTGCTCACCCACGACGAGAGCACCAAAATAGCACATTTGCGGTTCACTGACGGTGTCAAGCTGATATACAAGCCACAGTCGGCTGAGGAAGGTGTTCAGTGACCCGGGTTTTATTTGTATGTTTCATTTTGTTTTTTGTCGCCCAACCAATGACGAGCCACGCGCAGGGCACGCAGGTTGCGTTCGGCAGCACAAAACAGGACAGCACACTTCCAGTAGAAGTCACAGCTGACAATCTCGATATAAACCAAGAAGACGGCACCGCTGTCTTTACCGGCAATGTGCTGATTGGTCAGGGCGCTATGCGACTTTCGGCCCCTCGTGTTCTGGTGATCTACAAGAAAGACAATAGCGGCATAGAGAATATGGAAGCGACGGGTGGTGTGACGCTTGTAAGCGGAGAAGATGCCGCTGAGGCTCAGCAAGCCGAATATAATATTGACTCGGGTGAGATCAGAATGCAGGGCGACGTGCTTTTAGTGCAAGGCATCAATGCGCTTAGCGGTGATCGGCTTTTTGTGGATACGCGTGCAGGTACGGCGAGGGTAACCGGTCGAGTAAAGACGATATTACAGCCAGAACCAGAGCCCAGCGAAAACTGATGGCTAAGCATAACATAAAATTAGCCCATGAAAATGACGGGCTGGTCGTAGAAGGACTGCGTAAAAGCTATAACCGGCGGGCCGTCATCCGTGATGTTTCGTTGCAGCTGCGCCAAGGCGAGGTTGTCGCGCTGTTGGGTCCAAACGGATCAGGAAAAACCACCACGTTTTATGCAATCGCTGGTCTGATTTATCCCGAGGGTGGCGCGGTAAAGCTTGATGGCAGAGACGTTACATCGCTACCAATGTACCGGCGCGCCAATCTGGGCGTTGGCTATCTACCGCAGGAAATGTCGATTTTTCGCGGTATGTCCGTAGAGGACAACATTCTTGCTATTCTGGATATCTCAAAGGCAGACCGCCACAAACGTAGAGAACGACTCGAAGAACTGCTTTCTGAATTTTCGATAGAGCACCTGCGGCGAGCGCCTGCCTTAGCCTTATCCGGTGGTGAACGTCGGCGCGTTGAAATTGCCCGGTGCCTTGCGGCGCATCCAAAGTTCCTTTTGCTGGACGAACCATTTGCGGGCGTTGACCCGATCTCTGTCGGTGATATTCGCTTACTCGTAGCAGATCTTAAAAAGCGTGGTATTGGCGTCTTGATTACAGATCATAACGTGCGCGAGACACTTGAGATCGTCGATCGTGCTTATATCCTGCACGATGGAAAGGTGCTTATGTCAGGTAGCCCTGACGATGTCGTATCCAATGAAAACGTGCGGCGCGTTTATCTAGGAGATAACTTCCGGATCTCTTAATCATGCTGAAGAAATAAAAAATTTGCAGTGCTATTAACCTCTAAATCATTGACAACCCATGCTTGGCGCGCGTCAAATGCGAGGATGACGTATCCGGTTTTAGTGCTGCTTCGGATACGTGCGCCCGATACAAGTCACGGCGTGCGTATTATGGGCACAACCGCAGAAAATATCGACAAAAGCTAGCGCGTTACACGACTCGTTTGTCGGTGCGCTGTGGTTTTGTCTTCAATTTGGAGGACGCGAATGCGCTATCAAATCAGTGGAAAACACATAGATGTCGGAAACGCTCTAAACACCTATGTGCAAAGCGAACTTGGCTCAGTCTTTGAAAAATTTTCACAAAGACCCACTGATGCGCATGTTGTTTTCTCCAAAAGTGCCGGAGAATTTGTTTGTGAATCAACTGTGCATCTTTCGACCGGCCTAACTGCCCAGGCAAAAGCACATGCGCACGAAATTTATGCAGCTTTCGATCAATGCAGTGAAAAAATGGAAAAACAGTTGCGCCGGTACAAGCGCAGGCTGAAAGATCATCACAGGCAACGTTCGGAACCTGTTGAAACTTCGCAAGCCGCAGCATATATCCTCGCCTCCGAGAGTGGTTTAGAAGAATCAGAACCGGAGAGCCTGCAACCGGTGATCGTGGCCGAGATGGAAACTAACATTCCTTCTTTGTCCGTTGGAGAAGCAGTGATGCAAATGGAATTGGCGGGCGCACCCGTCTTGGTTTTTAGGAATGAAGGCAAAGACGGCTTAAACATCGTGTATCGTAGGGACGATGGCAACATCGGTTGGATCGACCCGTAAATTCAAAGACAAACGACGCATAGGCGCCATAGGAGAGAGTTTATGCAGTTCTCTGATATATTGAAACCTGAAGCGGTTCGGGTTTTCTCGGCGATTTCGAGCAAGAAGCGCTTGATGCATGAATTGGCGAGTCTTGCAGATACAGCGCATGGTGTTGAGCAGTCCGTGGCTGTAGATGCCCTGATCGATAGAGAAAGCCTTGGCCCGACTGGCGTTGGCAACGGTGTTGCTCTGCCGCATGCAAGGATGGATGGAATAGAAAACGTCGCTGGCGCGATGATTCTTTTGCAGTCACCTTTAGATTTTTCGTCGGTAGATCGGCAACCGGTTGATTTGGTCTTCGCGCTTTTTGCACCTTTTGATGCCGGTGTTGAGCACTTAAAGGCTCTGGCTTTGGTTTCTCGCACGCTCCGAGACAACTCGATTTGCGCCAAGCTCCGAGCAAACGAAAATCCTGCGACTCTCTATACAATCTTGACGGAATCGCAGTCAGTGAAAGCTGCCTAAGATCATTTGTCTCTAGCGCACAAGATACGGTTTGCGCGGTTTTTTCTGCGGTTCTTGTAGGCTATGTTCTACCGGAAAATCACCCATCAAATAAGGATGCATACCCTGATTTTTCAGGTTCTGAAGAAACTGCCCAAAGCCGGTCAGGTCAGCCATCTTTGGAACTTCTGCTAAGCCATGAACGCTTTGCTTTCCGATCTCGTCAATGATGGTTTGCAAAGGTTCCATCGGTGCTTCGATAAACTCTGCCATTGTCCAGATTCGCACGCGCGCCTTGGTCCACATTGAGCGCAGGATTTCGAGGTGCTTGCTCTCGATCTGTTGCAGGCGGGCCGCCTCTTGCCGCAGATCAGAAAAATTGCTGTTTGATTGGAAAAGTGGCACGGCCCAGGCTCCGGTTATGACCGAAATCTGCGCATTAGGGTCCCGTGCGATTTCCCATTCGACATTTTTAATCGTATCGCGCGGACCCATTTGAAAACACTGACGCTCACCTCTTGTATTCCAGATCAAGCTGGCCAGAAATGCATGCGCGTTATAGTCACGCAGTTCCGCGCTATCGGACAAAGCGCCGTTAATGATTGTTTGTCCCTCTGAAAACTCAGCTCTCTCCGGTGCGAACAGACGTCCGTGAACCCTCGCACCTGTAACTTTAGCGAGCCAGGGCTCAAAATTCTCAAACAGGTCACTAAATCCCTGAAAAACGGAGTATTGAGCGCAGGTTAGGCCATTCTCACGGCCCTGTACCGGAAACCGACTCTGCATAATAAGGCCTGGTCGTCCACGCTTGCGTCTCTCCACAGCTTTGGCAAAAATACGGTCAATTTTTCCGGGATTTGGCTCAGTACGTTTCATTGCGCCTGCGGCATCTGCTAAAAAAGCCTCATAAAGACGATCTGCAAAAGGCCAGATCTTTCGCGCGACAAAGCAATCCGACCTGCGCAATAATTGCAGGTGATCGTCGTAGAAAATGTGCGGCTTTCCCTGATAATCGAATTTTGAAAGGGTAAGAGACCGACTTTCGATCTGTCTCGTATATAGCCTCGCAAGTGTTTGAAAATAGCTTTCGTCCGGTATCCAAACCGCTCGGAAATATCGCTCATAGATTTCTCGATCTGGATCATCAAGTATCGCCGAAAGGGTTTGACGCGTTAGACACCACCATTGACTTCCCATGTGAGGCACGATGCCTTGAGGTATCCGTCGTTTATATCCGACGAACCGCTGCAGCGCCGTAAACTTGTCAAAAAGGAACTTGTTATCGCGCCATGAGAACGGAAACCTTAGGGTAAATCTCTCATGATCCAAACCTCCTATCGTCCATGGCACATCTGCTGTCGTGGCGGATTCGATGAAGTCAGTTTTTGGCCTTTCGGCCAAATAATCGATCAGCTCTTGTACTGGACGAAGCGGAAGGCAGGAACCTGATGCCAAGTACACGTGACGGACTTGTGTAAACTCATCAAGCATGAGGCGTGCCGCGCTTTGCGTGGCCGCCACAAGGCCCCAAGACCCCCAAGCACATCTATGTCTCGAACTGAAACGCACGTTTTCCATGTCTGAAAGAGACCTGACAAAAGCGTCATAGCTCGCCTTAGATACGTCCTTGTCGACATGAAACACTATTGGACAGCCACCGGCCGCCCAGTGTCGCGCGACTTGTTCCGCACGATCAAATGCCGTGTGCACCAGCATTACGATGCCAACGCTCATGCCCAGTTCCCTTTCGACATAAGCCCGAGGATTTCCAACTGGCGCCAGTTTATATATTTTTCAGACCATTTGCACCACAGGTCTGGGTTGCTCTCGATCGTGTCAGAGTAAGCTTTGTACTCTCTGCCCCCAGAATAGTGCTCCCCACGTTTCAGCTCTTCTTCGGCCTTAGCGGAAAACGTATCGAGGAATTTGGCGTGAAGTAGAATGCCACTGGCCTTTTCACCGCCCCATTCGTCATAGGTTCGGTTAAGACCTCTGGGCAACAGGATATGCGTCGAGCTTATGTAGGTATAGCGACGATCCCACTTAACGAGCGGCGTCTTGTTAAGCGCGGGTGCCTTTCTTGGCTTTTCAGAGAAAAACACGCGAGATCGTGGACCGCCTTGAATCCACAGATTGCCATAGGTCGGGTTTTTCTCGATGACATAGTTTCCAGGATCAAACCAGGAGGCAATCTCAAGTGGATCCTGTCCGGCCTTGTAGGGAACCTCATCAATTCGACCCTTTGGATACATGTCCAAGAGCATTGCGCCGAAGGAACGTACCTGACTGACGTCCAGCCAGTCTGTTAAGGCACGGATCGGTCGCGTGTCGCAAAATGGATAAATGAACAGCTCATCAGGATCGACGACAAGCGTCCAATGACCATGCGCGTATTTTCGTTGAAGCCAATTGAGCCAATCAACTCCAAATTTCGCGCGCTTGTAACTGGCACTGGTCGTCCAGACAGAAACATCATCCTGCGCGGCGAGATAATCCTGTGTGCCGTCTGTGCTATCGTTATCGACAATCAGGAAATGCGAAACGCCAAGACTGCGGTAGTATTTCAAAAAATAAGGCAAACGCACACATTCATCGCGCATTGTCGAAAACAGCAGGATATCACCTGGACGGATTTTCGACGTACGGTCCGATAAAGACTTGAGCGAAAAATGCTTTCGAAAGGCACGTACGCGATGCCTTTTGCGGCGGATCCGCATTACATATGACTGCAGCAAACTCACTGCTCAGGTCCTCTTGCCGCCCGGTTTTGTGGCTCCGGCTCCAAAGGCTTTACCGCCTTCTGTTTTTTCGGGAAATGAGGAGCCTCTCCCGCTCCCCACGACCCGTCCGTTAGTAGATATGCGATTGTTTCATATTCGTAAACAAATCTTGCGAAAATTGTCTTATTGGATCGGTTTAACTCGAAGAACAAAATGAGCATTAAATCCAACCGCCTTTAGACATCAGGCCCATCGCCTCAAGCTGGCGCCAGCCATTGAAACGCGTGGAATACTCGCACCAAAGATCGGGATTATCAGCTAAGGCGTCGTAGTACTCGTGGTAGAGAGCACTGTTTGCAAAGTGTTCTCCCCTAGCTTTTTCGACTGAAGATCGAGCAACGACTGTCTCAAGAAATTTAGAATGAAGCAAAATACCGGAAATGCACTCGCCGCCGTGATCGTCATAGACCTTGTTAAGTCGACGCGGCAGCAGCGAATGTGTGGAGCTTACATAGGCGTAGCGGCGGTTCCATTTTACCAAAGGTGTCTTGCTTATCGTCGGAGCGCGCTTTGGCTGATTTGCAAAGAACCTGCGCGCCCGCACACCACCTTGGATCCAGAGGTTATGCAAGTCCGGTTTCTTTTGCATGAAGTAGTTTCCAGCATCAAACCAACAGAGTTGCTCAAACGGATCTACGCCTGAATAATACTTTTGCGCACCCAACGGTCCTTTCGGGTACATATCTAGCATTATAGTCCCAAAAGACTGGCGGTCATTTTGCTCTAACCAACCAGTTAATGCGGTCAGCGGGCGAGTATCATAATGCGGATATATAAGAATCTCATCGGCATCCAACATCAGGCACCAATGCCCATGCGCGTATTTCATCTGGAGCCACGTCAGCCAATCGACACCGAAGCGCGCCTTCCGGTAGCTACTTGCCGTGTGCCAGAGGGAAACATCTGACTGTGAAGAAAGAAAATCGACACCACCGTCGTCACTATCGTTATCCACGAAAAGGAAATGATTCACCCCGAGCTTTCGATAGTGTTCAAGGAAGTACGGCAGTCGATTTAGCTCGTTGCGCACCGTCGCAAAGGCGAGGATATCGTCAGCGTTAATTTGATTGGTCCGGTTTTGTAATTCATTGAGCTGCCGCCTTTTACGTAGCGACCGCCAGAGGAACCGGCGGCGCTTCCAACGCAGCCGATACAGCAAAAGCAATTCCGCAAGTGCGCCCATTGATACGTAATCTTACCTGCTCGTTTCCAGCAGATTCAGTCGAAACCGAATTTATGTCCAGTTCTTATAGAAAAAGCGTTAAAAATGCTTGCTATTCGGCAGCTTTGACCGGATGAACCAAGTCATTTAGGTAGCTCCAAAGATCGTCGCGCAGGTCATCTCGCTCCAAAGCGAACGCGACTGTAGCTTGCAAAAACCCTGATTTTGATCCGCAATCGAACCGTTGGCCACCAAAGCGGAAACCATAGACCTCTTCACCACCATCGCGCGCGGCATCTATCGCATCGGTGAGTTGAATTTCTCCACCTGCACCCGTTTTCTTCTTATTTAGCTTTTGCAGAACCGTCGGTGAAAGAATGTAACGCCCAATCACCGCAAGATTGGATGGTGATGTTCCGGCTTGAGGTTTTTCAACCATGCCTTTCGTCGATACTAGCTTGCCCATGTCGTCTTTTACATCGAGCATACCGTAAGATGAGGTCTTTTCGTCCGGCACTTCCATCGCCGCCACGATATTGCCGCCGGTTTCTTCGAATGCTTCTACCATTTGTTCAAGACAAGGCTTCTGGCCTGCAATGACGTCGTCGGGAAGAATAACGGCAAACGGCTCATTGCCAATCAGGCGTCTTGCACACCAAACGGCGTGGCCAAGGCCGAGTGGCTTATTCTGCCTTGTGTAAGCAATTTCACCACTGTCCATATTGGTGGATTTAAGGACTTCCAGAAGCTCGTCTTTACCTTTTTTGCGAAGTTCTTGTTCGAGCTGCGGAGCGTTATCAAAGTAGTCCTCCAGTGCGCCTTTACCGCGCGATGTAACAAAGATGAACTCTTTGATGCCAGCGGCGCGCGCTTCGTCAATTGCGTACTGGACCAAAGGCTTGTCAACCAGTGTCATAATTTCCTTTGGCACGGACTTAGTGGCTGGCAAGAAGCGAGTGCCCAATCCTGCGACTGGAAAAATCGCTTTCGTAAGTTTTCTACGCATATCCTGATCCTGTATTCCTGCTTAAGCCCTAAACATAAATATCAATATCTAAAAAAGATGAAAAAATTAAGGTGAGATTCGGCGTGAAATTCTCACTCCATGTGCATCTTTCGCATCATCTCTTCAACTTTAGGAGTGTCCTCCGGGTTGTTAAGCTCCCAAAAGTTGCGACCTTTCGCGTCGACTTCTTCGCAAAGTACATTCCGCCCGTTTTCTAGGAACCTAAGTTGTTCCAGTCCTTCCAGAGTTTCCAGAGGACCAACCGGCCAAGATGAATAAGCAGCCAGTGCCGTAGGGCGATAGCAATAGACACCTACATGATGGAAAACCGGCGTTGTAGGATTGCTACCATGTAAAGTATCAGTAAACGGGATAACCTCTTTAGAAAAATACAAAGCGTGACGCGCTGCGCTAAAAACCGCCGTTGTTCCACCTACCCGACCATGCGAGCGATCATTGCGTAAAGCTGTCAATGCCGGCACATCGCAACGTAAAACAGGGGTGGCAACATCAGCGGTCTGATCTTTGTCTAGGCCTTTAATAAGCTGCTCGATAAACCAAGGCGGCGTCAGTGGCGCGTCACCTTGTAAGTTCACAACGCTATCAAATCCTCCTCCGAGATTTTCATAGGCTTCAGCACACCTTTCAGTACCATTCGCACAATCAGATGAAGTCATCACAACCTCAGCGCCAAACGCGCGACTGGCTTGCTCAATCCGTTCATCATCTGTTGCGACAACTACCCGATCCACGCCGCTTACCTGTTGAGCAGCCTCCCAACTGCGATGGATGAGGCTTTTGCTTTGCCCCGTTGCGCCCTTAAGCAAAGACAAAGGTTTTCCAGGAAAGCGCGAAGAAGCGTAGCGCGCTGGAATGACAATAAGAACGCTCACGTCGCTGCTTTCAGCTCAACCCTCGGCGAAAAAGCAATGAAGAAAGGGTTTGCAAATTCAGACTTTCCGTAACGCAACACCGAATGATCGTCGAAACGTACAACTTCGCCGCCGGCGCCATTCAAAACGGCATGCCCGGCAGCGGTATCCCACTCCATGGTGCGGCCCAAACGCGGATAAATGTCAGCTTCTCCTGTGGCAATCAGACAGAACTTCAAAGAAGATCCCGCGCTCTTCATGTCTTGAATTGCATATTTGGCAATGTAGTCATCGGTGGCCTGATCTCGATGCGATTTGCTGGCCACAACCATCAAGGCTGAGTTATCAGCTTCGGAAACCGCAATCACGCTGGTTACGCCGACGATCTCTGTATCAAATTCGCCTTGCTCCTCGACCGATTGCCCATCCTCACGAGTAAAAAACATTCGATTTCGAGCCGGCGCATAAACCACGCCCCGCGTCGGAACCCCGTTTTCTACATATGCGATGTTGACTGTAAAATCGCCGCGGCGATTGATGAACTCTTTGGTTCCATCAAGTGGATCCACAATCATAAAGGTTTGAGCCTCGTTGTCGTGTGTGTCAGCTTGCTCCTCGGTAACCAAAGCAACATCTGGAAAAGCCGCACGCAAACCTTCCGAGATAATCTTATCAGCCGCCTCATCAGCTGCCGTCACCGGGCTTTCATCGGATTTGACCTTCACATCAAAGTCATCTGACTCGTATATTTCCATGATTTTGGCGCCCGCTTCGATGGCGAGCCGTCGTGCAATTGCGACAAATTTTTCATAATCCAATTGATTGCTCCATTCTTTTGGCGCGAGGTAACAGGATTGTTGCCGGATTTATTAATCAGCCTTATGATACTCTTACATCGGAACAGCAAGAATTCCGTGACGATATCGCCGAGGCAAAAACAGATAGCATGTTTCAAGATTCCAGACGCAAATCGCTACTGAGTTCGGTGATCACGATCTGTGAGCTCATTTACCATACGACTGTTCGCGATGTGCGGAAATCACATGGGAATGCTTTTGTTGCCCTGTTCACCAATATTATGACAGCCATCGTTTTCGTTTTGGCGTTTTACCTGATGTTTTCGGTATTTGGCTTGCGCGGCGTAAAGGTTCGGGGCGACTTTCTTTTGTACATGATGTCCGGGATTTTTCTTTTTCTGACCCACATCAAAGCATTGGGAGCGGTTGCCGGCGCCGACAATGCATCATCTCCAATGATGCAGCACGGACCAATGAACACAGTGATTTCGATCACATCTGCTGCTTTGGGCGCTTTATATATTCAGGTGCTGTCTGCGGTCGTTATTTTATTCTTCTACCATACACTTTTGAACCGTATCGAAATTGATGATCCCATCGGAACCATGGGCATGATGCTTCTTGCTTGGTTCACAGGCGTAGCAGTCGGGCTTTTACTTCTGGCCATGAAACCTTGGTTTCCAACTGCAACCACTCTCATTCAGACGATTTACACACGAGCCAACATGATTGCCTCTGGGAAACTTTTCGTTGCAAACATGCTTCCCGGCTCGATGCTAGTTTTGTTTGATTGGAACCCGCTTTTCCATGTGATTGACCAATGCCGCGGGTTTGTTTTTGAAAATTATTTTCCGCGCAATTCAAGCTATGAGTACGCGCTTTATGTTGGCATTACGCTGCTTTTCATTGGATTACTGGCAGAATTTTACACGCGACAACATGCTTCAAACAGTTGGAACGCACGAAGATGATGCGAGCGTTTTTTTGTGTGTTTCTTTGTTGGATCGCAGCACCGGCGCTTTCCGAAACTTTCCCAGCTTTTTTTGACGTAAGCGGTGTTGAGACAAACGACATGCTCAATGTCCGGGCAAAACCGAATATTTCGGCGTCAATCGTTTCCAAACTGGAGCACAACGACAGGCGGATTGAGGTCGTTGGTCAGGACGAAAGTGGCAATTGGGGCCAGATCAATATTGGGGAGTCAACAGGATGGGTTTCGCTACAGTTTATGTCACGGCTCGCAGGCCAGGCTGAAGACACTTTACCCCGGCCTTTGAGGTGCATTGGAAATGAGCCGTTTTGGTCGCTTGATATCGATCAAAGTCAAATAGCGCTTCTGTCCCGCCCTTCAGCCGACCCTATTCGCGTCACCATGCTTGAACCGGTTACCGCATCAAACCGAAATGATCGATACGCTATTTTTGGACAAAGCGATGATAGCGTTTTCACATTTATCTTTCATCGGGATCAATGCAGTGATGGCTCATCTGATCGCGCGTACGGCGTTAGCGTAGATCTCTTTCTAACAGAAACGTCAGGCGTCAACTACGTGACCGGCTGCTGTAACCTGGCAAACTGATATTAGTCGACCACCCGGCAGGTTAGGTTAATCCGTCCACCAGATTTCAATAGCTGTGAGCTTCCGTGCTTTACCCGGTCAATCCCGTGATAGGTCAGACGCGCAGCACCTCCCATGATAACAACGTCACCTGATTGCAACCAGATCGATTCTGTTTTGCCGCCACGCTCAAGGTTTCCAATGCGGAAAAGAGCCTCGTCTCCAAGCGAGATTGACAGAACGGGCCAATCAAAATCAGCTTCGTCGCGATCCTGGTGCATGCCCATTCGGGCGCCGTCCTTATAGAAATTAATAAGACAGCAATCAGGTAAGCGCGTCTCCTCTACAAGCTCGCGCCAGATGTTCAAAACGCTATCCGGAATATTGGGCCATGTGGTGCCGTTGGGATGCTGTTTCTCATACCGGTAACCGCGCTGGTCAGACACCCAGCCATATTTTCCGGCGGATGTCATTTGGACCGACATCGGCTTTCCATACGGCGTCATCGGCGAAAACAGCGGTGCTTGTCGCACCAGCGTTCGCAAGTCATCCAAGAGCGTTTGCTGGAAAGCCAAATCGAGATAGCTCTTAAAAACCCTGAAATTTCTTATCTCGAGCATATTTTGCGTCTTTTTCATCGCATCCTCGCGCCATTTGGACATTTTTAGGACGGAATCCCTAAATCCTTGGGCTCGCGTGCCTTGCAGGGTTCTTTTCACCTCCCTATATACCCTCCGAATTGCGGGGTTTGTGTACCTCTCGTCAAGTATCTGCGGTTTGATGCCTGCATGGGTCCGGCCGCTATCTATCGCCTCAAGAAGAAGGGATTGAACATATGTCTAAAGTCATTGGCATCGACCTTGGAACGACGAACAGCTGTGTAGCCATCATGGATGGTAGCCAGGCACGCGTAATTGAAAACTCTGAGGGCGCGCGTACAACGCCTTCTATTGTAGCTTTCACTGATGATGAGCGCCTCGTAGGCCAGCCCGCCAAGCGTCAGGCCGTGACAAATCCTGAGAACACGATTTTTGGCGTAAAACGTTTGATTGGTCGTCGTGCAGATGATGCGGATTTGGCCAAGGACAAAAAGAATATGCCGTTCAACGTCATCGATGGCGGCAACGGTGATGCCTGGGTAGAAGCCAAAGGCGAGAAATACTCCCCATCCCAAATTTCAGCTTTCATCCTCGGCAAGATGAAAGAAACCGCCGAGAGCTATCTTGGCGAAGACGTCACTCAAGCGGTTATCACGGTTCCCGCCTATTTCAATGACGCGCAACGTCAGGCGACGAAAGACGCCGGCAAAATCGCAGGCCTCGAAGTTCTTCGGATCATCAACGAGCCGACTGCGGCGGCCCTTGCATACGGCCTGGACAAAGAAGAGACGCACACGATCGCGGTATATGACCTCGGCGGTGGTACATTCGATGTCACAATCCTCGAGATCGACGACGGCCTATTTGAAGTAAAGTCTACCAATGGTGACACGTTCCTTGGCGGTGAAGACTTTGACATGCGCATCGTCACCTACCTTGCTGATGAATTTAAAAAAGAAAACAGCGTCGACCTGACCAAAGACAAAATGGCGTTGCAACGTCTTAAAGAAGCAGCAGAGAAAGCTAAGATCGAACTTTCTTCCTCCAGCCAGACGGAAATCAATCAACCGTTCATTTCCATGGGCTCTGATGGGCAACCGCTGCACATGGTTATGAAACTGACCCGGGCAAAGCTTGAAAGCCTTGTTGGTGACTTGATTTCTGCCTCTTTGAAACCGTGTAAGGCGGCTTTGAAGGACGCGGGTCTGGCAGCCGGTGACATTGACGAGATCGTTCTCGTCGGCGGTATGACCCGGATGCCAAGAGTTGTTGAGGAAGTTACCAAGTTCTTTGGCAAGGAGCCCCACAAGGGCGTGAACCCGGATGAAGTTGTTGCCATGGGCGCGGCGATTCAAGCTGGTGTTCTGCAGGGCGATGTGAAGGACGTTGTTCTCCTTGACGTTACACCTCTCTCACTTGGTATCGAAACGCTGGGCGGCGTATTCACGCGTCTCATCGACCGCAACACCACGATCCCGACCAACAAGTCGCAGATCTTCTCGACGGCTGAGGATAATCAATCTGCCGTTACAATCCGGGTCTTTCAAGGTGAACGTGAGATGGCAGCCGACAACAAGTTGCTGGGCCAATTCAATCTCGAAGAAATACCTCCATCTCCTCGTGGAATGCCGCAGATCGAAGTGACCTTTGATATTGATGCTAACGGCATCGTCTCTGTCGAGGCCAAGGATAAAGGTACGGGTAAAGAGCAGAAGATCACCATTCAGGCCTCCGGCGGGCTTAGCGATGCAGATATCGAAAAAATGGTTCAGGATGCCGAGGAGAACGCCGAGGCAGACAAAGAACGCCGCGAACAGGTCGAGGCACGAAACCAAGCCGAAAGCCTCATTCATTCGACCGAGAAATCAATCGAAGAGCACGGCGAGAAGGTCGATCCCACCACTGTCGAGGCGATCGAGCTTGCCATTGCGGCGCTGAAGGATGACCTGGAAAAAGAAGATGCGAGCGCCGATAAGATCAAGGCGGGAATTCAGAACGTCACCGAGGCAGCCATGAGACTTGGCGAAGCCATCTACAAGGCAAGCCAAGAAGAGGCTGACGATGAGCCTTCTCCGATGGACGAAATGGGCGGCGACCAAGATATAGTCGACGCTGATTTCGAAGATCTCGACGAAGACAAGCGCGCTTGATGCGTAAGACGGAAAGACAGGGGCGGCCAACGTTGCCCCTGTCCTCCGGCTGAGGAGACGTCCTATGGCCAAACGCGATTATTACGATGTTCTGGGCGTATCTCGCGGTGCATCCGCAGACGAGATCAAGAGGGCCTATCGCAAGAAGGCCAAGGAACTTCATCCCGATCGAAACAAAGACGATCCGAGCGCTGAAGGTGCTTTCAAGGAAGCCGGTGAGGCCTATGACATTTTGAAGGATGCCGAGAAAAAGGCAGCCTATGATCGATATGGTCATTCTGCTTTCGAAGCTGGCACCGGTGCGGGCGCGCGGCCTGGTGGCGGATTTGGCAGACAGGGCGATTTCGCCAGCGCTTTTTCAGATGTGTTTGACGATCTTTTCGGCGATTTCACCGGTGGTGGTCGCGGAAGTGAGCGGCAACGCGCCGCACGTGGGGCTGACCTCCGATATAATCTTCGCATCTCGCTAGAAGACGCTTTCAATGGGCTACAAAAAACCATCGATGTGCCAAGTTCTGTGATTTGCGCGCAGTGCGACGGAACGGGCGCAGAGGGGGGCGCTGAACCAACTACATGCCCAACATGTTCTGGAATGGGCAAGGTACGCGCCCAACAGGGCTTCTTCACCGTCGAGCGCACTTGTCCAACATGCTCAGGCTTGGGCCAGATCATTCGAAATCCCTGCAAAAGCTGTGGCGGCCAAGGCCGAGTGAAAAAAGACCGAGCGCTGAGCGTCAATATCCCTGCAGGCGTTGAGACTGGCACACGTATTCGGCTTGCCGGAGAGGGTGAAGCGGGCATGCGTGGCGGTCCCACCGGAGATCTCTACATTTTCATTGAGGTTGAACCACACAAAATATTTGAGCGCGAAGAGGTCAATCTTTTCTGCAGGGTACCGGTTTCGGTTGCCAGTGCCGCGCTTGGTGGTGACATTGAAGTGCCGACAATCGATGGCGGGCGAAGCCGCGTGAAGATTCCAGAGGGTTCGCAATCGGGCAGGCAAATGCGGCTACGCGGCAAAGGCATGCCAGCGCTCCGCGGAGGTGGCCACGGGGATATGTTCATCGAGTTGGCCGTGGAAACACCGGTGAACCTGACCAGCCGACAGAAGGAAATCCTTCGAGAGTTCGATACGCTGTCCGAGGAAAACAATCCTGAGAGCAGCAGTTTTTTCCAATCTGTTAAAAACTTTTGGGACGGCATGAAAAACTAATTTACCTCTTGTTAGTTATGATTGGGGCAGTGTTCCCTTATGTCGCGAAAGTCCCATTTCTCAGAATTAACGCTGCCTCTGTTTGACTCTGATGAGGCTGTCTCGTTGCCGACTTCCGGTCAGCAGCCGTCCTATATTAGGGATCACAGGCGGCGCTTGCGTGATCGTTTTTTGAACGGTGGTGCAGATCCTCTTCCTGACTATGAAATGCTGGAGTTGGTCCTCTTCCGTGCCATTCCCCGTCGAGATGTGAAACCTTTGGCACACGCGCTTCTGACCAGGTTTCGGTCGTTTGATGGTGTCTTGTCTGCCAGTCCGCAACAGCTTCACGAGGTGGATGGCATCGGTGAAGCCGTCATTTGCGAGCTCAAGGTCGTCGAAGCGGCCGCACACAGGCTAGCACGTTCAAAAGTCATTGAGCGGCCGATTGTGTCTTCCTGGGCGGATTTACTGCGCTATTGCCAGACCACGATGGCGCATCGCGAAACGGAACAATTCCGTGTATTTTACCTTGATAGCAGGAACAGCTTGCTGGCTGACGAAGAGCAGTCGAGTGGCACGGTCAACCACGTACCAGTTTATCCTCGCGAAGTGCTCAAGCGCGCTCTTGAATTAAACGCCACGGCACTGATCCTTGTTCACAACCATCCATCTGGCGATCCGACTCCTTCAGAGGCTGACATTGCCATGACCCAGGAAATCAAACGCGCATCAGATGCGCTGGGGATCACACTACATGATCATTTAATTATTGGGAAATCTTGTGAATTGAGTTTTCGGGCAGAAGGAATTCTCTAGACAAAGGCAGCTATCGAACCCAGACTTCAACGCGCCGGTTCACCTGACGGCCCCAGGCGGATTCATCACAGGCCATCGGCAATACCTCCCCAAATGCCTCAACCGTCAAATCAAGACGCTCTAGGTTAAGGTTTTCTGCGGCCAACAAAACTGCGTCTTTGACCGCTTCGGCACGGCGCTGTGCAATCTTTCGATTGGCAGCTGCACGACCCTCACCGTCACTAAACCCCACAAAAATCACTTTGCGCGCGTCATAAAGACCAAGCTGCAAAGACCGGGCAAGACGCTGAACATTCGATCGCGATTGCGCATCAAGCCCAGTTGATCCGGCCTCAAAACGGAAAGTGGTCGTAAGACGCTTCATTGGTGAGAGCGTTTTAACCATTTCCTGAAGTTGGGTGAGCCCGACCTCACCTCCGGCTTGCGCTATGGCGTTGGCGAACCTGTTACCTTGTTCCTTAATCGCAATTTCTTCGGGAGCCTGGTCTACAAATCCTGCGCGTCGGATAACCAACTGTGCTGTTGGCTCTTGAAGAAATGCAATAAATTCGCGAACCATTTTTGGTAGGCGGCGCGCAGGTAAGTAAAGAAATAAGGGCGCTGTAAGCGGGTAATCCTCTGTCTTTACGGCCCTGCGCGTCGCCGTGAGGGCAAAACCGCAATTTCCGCTGAGGTCCAATTGCCAATTGTCGCCTGCTTCCGCCTGCGCGGTTATGCCAAATGCAAAAGGATCTTTCTTAACAGCAGCTTCCAGCGCAAGGCCGTCGGAATGCATAGTAACGTCGCCGCCCAGCTCTGCGCCCGACGGTTTTAAAACCAAACTTTCAGTGGCTTGCCCAATCCCAGTTTTCGGCCCAAAAAGATGCACAGCAATAGGAGCATCAGGCCCGCCGAGCGCCTGCCAATTATCTGTCACGCCCGCCAAAATAGACGCCAGTCCGGACAATGTAACACTCTGCACCGGGTTACTTGGGGATACCACCGGCACAAGTGCATCTAAAGCCAGCACGCGCGCGCGGCCGCGACGACTCATGTCGCCGAGACCGGCGTCCTTCCCGAGTTTAAGCTCCTCTTGTGTGATTTCACGCATGGACATGGCTATGTCGGCCTCATTGGCCAGCAAATCGGCAAAGCCTTCTTCCGAATTGGTCAGGCGAAATCGAAACTCACCCAGAACCCGGCCTGCATCAACCCTTTCACTGAGACGAAAAAGGATTGTTCCAGATTGCGGTTCTTCTCGCTCAAGATTGTAGGAGTCCTTGATTGCGAACGCTTCAATCAAGGCAGGCATTAGAACCCTGCCAATTGTTGGTGAGCCAGAAAAAGTCGCCTGCGCAACATAGTCTTCGAGATTCGGACAACCCGGGCCGGCGCAATCCACGCCTGAGCCATCGAGCGTCAGCTCGCCATAAACCGTATCAACTCTGTAAAATTCACCGTCAAACCCGAGCAAATCACCAACAATCTCAACCTTGCCGTCGCGCGAGGTTAAGGTCACGTCCTGAGCCGACACAGCAGAGGACGAGGCTGCTAGGCCAACCCATAAAAAAAGTGCGGCATAGCGCGCCGCACGTATTCCTGTCATTGAAAGACCTCAAATCGCAGCGATTAGTTGACGAGGAGTTTCCTGTCTTCGTCAAAGTTTTTCAACACCAGAAAATCACCTACTGAGTCGCACCCTGGCACAGAGAGCACAATGCGTTGCTGGTCCATGTCACGTTTACCTGATTGCATCGAAACTTGGGCGATGACATCCTTGCCACAATTTTGTGCGTCAATCTCGGCCTCAAGTCGAACTTCGACATCATTGCCCCTTAAGGACGTGCGTGCCGGAAACGTATAGATTTCCGCCATTTGTGCGTTTTCAATACCAGGCTCACCTAAACGCACGATGAAACCACCTTCACCCTTTGCTGCAGCAGAATAGTCTCTTGCTGAGCCCAGCCACACATGGCCTTGGTCGCCATATGAGGCACCATGCTCCATGGCGTGTAACTGCATGCCACTAGCACCGATCCATTGAACGACGTAGCGGTCGTAAAATTCGATGGTGTCCACAAAAGCATTCGCAATCGCTGCGCCACCACTCTCAAAAGAAACGGCATAAATCGCATCTTCCTCAAGCGCAGGAACCATGTGGTCGGCAAAACCAAAACTGTCTGTGCTAGCGGTGAAAACAAGATTTTCGTGCTGTATCGTAAAGTTCTGTAGAGGATGGCAGGGCGCATCAATTGAAAGCTCAACCATAGCTGCCGCGATGGGCGTAGCAGAAATTCCAATCGCGCAATTCTCCGTCGCATTTTGCGCGATGTCACCTGATTTTGGAACACCATTGAAAGGATCGGTGGTCGGTGCCGTAGCATGCGGTGCGTCGTCGATTTGATCATGCGAAAAGGTACCGATCAGCGCCTCAAATCTATTTGTCGCTTGCGGTTGGCTTTCGCTTGTTACGGGGAAGGTGTTGTTTCCTCCGTCGAAATCTTTCGGCTGAGCCTCCTGCCAAGGTGCAGCAGGAGCTTGCATCGCAAAACTAATTACAAAAGCATAAATCACAGCGCCCCGTACTGTGAAAACCTGCCTAGGAGTGACGTCCATAGTCATCGCAGAGTTCCTCACTAATTACGTAATTTATCGATAAGAACCAATGATGGCCGATCTTTGTCGTGAGATTGAATTGAATAAGGCTCAGAGTTGGATGGTGGTAAACGCACGCACCTCACATACAAAAGGCATGATTTTTGACTGTTTTGCTCAAGTCAAACGCCCATGGCAGTGCTTATATTTTTTGCTAGACCCGCAAGGGCAGGGATCATTGCGCCCAGGAGCGCCCGATATCATCGGCTCTTTTTCATTAAAGCCTTCTCGTGGTTCAACCGCCGGTTTTTCGTCAATAGAATCACTATCGGAAATGCCGCCAGCCATAGCCGCCTGTTGCGCTTGAATATCACGCAACAGCGCTTCTTGCTCTTCTTTGGTGATCGGGCGCACTTGTGAGAGCTTCTGCGTCACATCATGACGAAGACTTTCAAGCATATTCTCAAAAAGCTGAAACGACTCGTTCTTATACTCGTTCAACGGATCACGCTGCGCATAGCCGCGGAAGCCAACGACGGATCGCAAATGCTCAAGCCGCAACAGGTGCTCGCGCCATTTCGCATCGATTGTCTGCAACAAAAGCTGCTTTTCAATCATACGCATGTTCTCGGGGCCAAACGCCTCCGCCTTTTCTGCCATCATTTCGGCTGCGGCCTTATCAAGACGGTCTGCGATCTCGTCATCGTCGACCCCCTCCTCTTCACCCCATTCTAGAATTGGAGCCTCAAAATTTAGATGCTCCATGACGGATTGATTGAGACCTTCCATATCCCACTGATCGGCATAGGTGTTAGGCGGCATGTATTGATCTATCAGATCATCGATAACTTCTCCGCGCATATCACCGACGATTTCCGAAAGGTCTTCGGCCTCCATTATGTCAAGCCGCTGTTTGAAAATCACCTTGCGCTGCTCATTCATAACATCGTCAAATTTAAGCAGCTGCTTTCGGATATCAAAGTTTCGCCCTTCGACCTTGGCTTGCGCGCGCTCAAGGCTTTTGTTCACCCAAGGGTGAATGATCGCTTCGCCTTCTTTCATACCGAGTGATGACAACACTTTTTCAAGCCGTTCAGACCCGAAAATGCGCATCAGATCATCGTCAAGCGACAAGAAGAAAGCAGAACGTCCCGGGTCACCCTGACGGCCTGAACGACCACGAAGTTGGTTATCGATCCTGCGGCTTTCATGGCGTTCCGTGGCGAGAACGAAAAGGCCACCAGCATCTTTCACAGCCTGCTCATCTTGAGCATGGCCCTCTTCGATTTTGGCACGCACCTCTTCCGGATCAGCGTCCAGATTGGCCGCAATTGCCTCGAGGATTTTTATTTCGACATTACCGCCAAGCTTAATATCCGTGCCGCGGCCGGCCATATTTGTCGCAATCGTAACCGCGTCTAATTTACCCGCATCGGCAACGATCTGCGCTTCTTGCTCATGCTGGCGGGCGTTCAATACGTTGTGCTTGACCCCAGCTTTGGTCAGGAGCTCGCTCAGCATTTCTGACTTTTCAATCGAAGTCGTTCCCACAAGGATCGGCTGATGCTTTTCATGCGCCTCCTTGATCTCTTCGATGATTGCTTCAAACTTTTCACGCGTTGTTCGGAAGACAGCATCGTCCTGATCTTCACGCGTTATCGGCAAGTTTGTGGGAACTTCGACAACACCCAGACCATAAATCTGGCCAAACTCTTCAGCCTCAGTGGCCGCCGTGCCGGTCATACCGGCAAGTTTATCATAGAGCCGGAAATAATTTTGGAAAGTTACCTGCGCCAAAGTCACGTTTTCAGGTTGAATGTCACAGCCTTCTTTAGCCTCAATCGCCTGGTGCAGACCCTCAGAAAGCCTGCGACCTGCCATCATACGGCCAGTGAATTCATCGATCAAAACCACTTGGTTATCGCGCACGATATAGTCGCGATCTTTCAGGAAAAGCTTATGCGCCCGCAGACCCTGGTTAACATGGTGAACAATGGTCGTACTTTCCGGATCATAAAGAGACTGTTCCGCATTCAGCATCTCATTTTTGTGGAGCAGTTCTTCAAGAAACTCGTTGCCTTCATCGGTGAAGGTCACGTTCTTGGTCTTTTCATCTATAGTAAAGTGTTCGTCAGCAAGTTCCGGAATTAGTTTGTCAATTGATACGTAAAGATCGCTACGGTCCTGAGCCGGGCCAGAAATAATAAGAGGCGTACGCGCCTCGTCGATAAGGATGGAATCCACCTCATCCACAATTGCAAAATAGTGTCCGCGCTGGCTCATCTCTTCGAGGTTCGACTTCATATTGTCGCGCAGATAGTCAAAACCTAACTCATTGTTAGTGGAGTAGGTGATGTCTGCGGCGTAGGCCTGATGCTTTTCATCGTCGGGCTGCATCGGGTAAACTACGCCGGTGGTAAGCCCAAGCGCGCCATAGACTTTGCCCATCCATTCGGCGTCTCGTTTGGCCAGATAATCATTGACCGTCACAATGTGAACACTGCCGCCGGTCAAAGCGTTCAGATAGGCCGGAAAGGTCGCGACCAGGGTTTTGCCCTCACCGGTTTTCATCTCTGAGATATTGCCTTGATGCAGGAATATGCCACCCATAAGCTGCACATCAAAAGCGCGAAGACCTAGCGCCCGGCGCGCCGCCTCACGGCAATTGGCAAAAGCCTCGGGTAACAGATCATCAAGGGCTTCACCGTTTGCGATACGGCTTTTGAATTCTGCGGTCTTTTCAACCAGACTGTCATCCGACAGCTTTTCGAACTCAGGCTCTAGGGCGTTGATCTTCTCAACGAGCGGGCGTGTTGCCTTGATTTTCCGATCATTCGGAGTCCCAAAAACTTTCTTGGCAACAGTTCCTAATCCAAGCATGTGCAATCCGTTCCGGTCTTTTGCTTATTCACTATAGAGCAAGAACTTGCCCCTTTTGTCCTGTGGCTCTAGATCGACAGTAACAGGCCACCTAGATAAAGATCATAGAGCGATGTAAGCGGCGCCTGTCACTGTGTCAACTTCGCAACGAAAGAGCGCCTCTAAGCTCAGGTAACAAAGGATGTATAATGCCAAATCTCTATAAAAAAATAAGTGTTGCCAGCTGCGTTGCACTAGTGATGACGCAATCGGCCTTTGCGCAAGATGGCGACACCAAAACAGAGACAGGCGAAGAAGTGCAGGCCGCTGCGCCAGCAGACCCGTCACAGGTGATTGCAACAGTCGATGGCACTGACATTACGCTGGCTCATGTGATCGCTTTTCGCACAGGTCTGCCCCAGCAATATAGCCAATTTCCGCCAGAGCTTTTGCTACAGGCCATCGTTGATCAATTGGTACAACACACTCTTTTGATGCAGGCTTTTGAGGGCGAGCCGACACTTGGGACACAGGTGACCGTCGAAAACGAGCGTCGGGGTCTGATCGCAGCCGAAGCCGTGCGCGCTGCTACACAAAAGCCGCCATCTGAAGAAGCATTACGCGCTCTGTATGAAGAGCAATATCCAGAAGAACAGCCAGAGACAGAATACCGTGCTTCGCATATTCTCGTTGGGTCAGAAGACGAGGCAAAGGCTCTTGTGGAGGAGCTGACCGCTGGTGCTGATTTTGCCGCGCTGGCCAAGGAGAGATCCACTGGCCCTTCCGGCGAAGCAGGCGGGGATCTGGGCTGGTTTGGAAATGGCGACATGGTGCCAGAGTTCTTTGACGCGGTCGTCGCGCTTAAAACGGAGGAGGTTTCGCCACCGGTCCAAACACAATTCGGTTGGCACATCATAAAGCTTTCGGAAACTCGGGACAAAGAACGGCCTAGCTTTGATGCATTGCGCCCACAGATTGTCGAACAGGCACGTCAGCAACAGCTGGAAGCCTATGTCGAAGAGCTTCGCGGCAAAGCAGAAGTGACACAGGCCGATATAAGCGCTATTGACGCGAACGTAATCAATCAGGTTGAACTTCTGGACCGTTAAATATGGGTGAAGCCCCGCCCCGATCTCCTCTTGCACCGGAACGCTTCCCAGATTTGCCCGTGATTGGTGGCGTGGAGTTCGCGACCGTAGAAGCAGCGGTGCGGTATACGGGTCGCAAAGACGTTATGCTAGCTCGGCTGGCGCCTGGCAGCACGATTGCCGGTGTGTTCACTAAATCGGCCACTCGCTCAGCTGCCGTATTGGATTGTCAGGAAAAGATCGGCGGTGACAGCGAGGAAGGCGCGGCGATCCTGGTCAATTCCGGCAATGCCAACGCATTCACCGGGCGTGACGGAACCAAGGCCGTAAAGGCCGTCACTCAAGCCGTCGCAACTGAGCTTGACTTACCTGAGGCGCGTGTATTTTCTTCCTCCACCGGCGTGATCGGCGAGGCTCTGGCCCATGATCGGATCACCGGAAAGCTGAGCGATTTACGCAGCGCTTTGTCAAGCGATGCGATTGCCGATGCTGCTGATGCGATCATGACGACCGATACCTTTGCAAAGGGCGCAGGCACTGTCATCCACGTTGGCGGCAAGCCGGTGAAAATTGCGGGCATCGCCAAGGGCTCAGGCATGATCGCGCCGGATATGGCGACGATGCTGGTCTATATTTTCACCGATGCGGCGGTCGAGCGTGAGGTGCTGCAGACGATGGTGTCGGCGTTGAATGAGAAGACCTTCAACTGCATCACCGTTGATAGCGATACCTCAACATCTGACACTTTGTTGGTCGCTGCGACCGGTGCGTCTGGTGTAGTTGTTCCAGACAAGAGCGTCGGATTTATGGAGGCTTTACGTGGGGTTATGCTCGATCTGGCGCATCAGGTGGTGCGCGACGGAGAAGGAGCCACCAAGTTTGTAGAAGTGTCCGTGACCGGCGCTTCAAGCGATGCCGACGCCAAAACCCATGCCATGGCAATCGCCAATTCGCCATTGGTCAAGACCGCAATTGCAGGCGAGGATCCCAACTGGGGCAGGGTGGTGATGGCCATTGGTAAGTCCGGCGCACCGGCAGACCGAGACAAGCTTGCGATTTGGTTTGGCGAGATTTTGGTGGCGCGAGAGGGATGGGTGAACCCGGAGTATTCCGAGGCTGCGGCGGCGGATTACATGACTGAGCAAGAGCTTGAAATCCGGGTTGATCTGGGCCTTGGTGGTGGCACGGCCGTGGCCTGGACCTGTGATCTGACCCATGGATACATATCGATTAACGCGGACTATCGTTCGTGAAGATCATCCTTGTGTCCGCTGTAGCATTGATTGATATTGAGGGCCGCGTCCTGTTGGCGCAAAGGCCTGAGGGGAAGTCCATGGCAGGGCTGTGGGAGTTTCCGGGCGGCAAGGTTGAGGCCGGGGAGACGCCGGAGTTGGCTCTGATCCGGGAGCTGGAGGAGGAGCTGGGCATCAACACCTGGGAGAGCTGCCTTGCGCCACTGACCTTTGCCAGCCACGGGTATGATGATTTTCACCTTCTGATGCCCCTTTTCGCCTGCCGAAAATGGGAGGGCACACCACAATCGCGGGAGGGGCAAACGCTCAAGTGGGTGTGGCCCAAGGACATGCGAGACCACCCCATGCCCCCCGCCGACCTGCCGCTCATCCCCGTTCTGCGAGACTGGCTTTAGGGGCGGTTTAATACAAATTGATCCATGCCGAAGTTAGTGAATTTCTAAAAGGTATTAGATTTCTTGAATGATTTGGCTGAGTTTTAGTAAAGATTGATACGGCAAGAACTGTTAAACCTACTACGGTGTCGATTTAGCGGACACTCATTGAATGTCCGCTAAGCTTTTAGGGCGACTGATTAGGCAGCCTGATCAAAGTGTATTTTACCGTCGTGCAAGAAAAAGCGTTTTCGAAAAGCGGAAAGATCGACCGGATTGGGCAATCTGACATCTAAAATATCCGGCATGGCCTTCTCAGCCAAGTCGAAAGACCGGTCAATTTGAGAGATCATCACACATATTGCGCCTTCATGGCGCACATATTTCTGCAGCGATCTGATTTGAACATCTAGACTTGGATTAGTTCGCCTCTGGTCGAGGATTTGAAGATAGTCAACGACAATGATTGCCGGTTCTCTCTCTGCCTTTAGGCGCGTTATGATGTAATCCGCAGAAACCTCGTCAGAGGTGTCGATCACCATCGATCCAATAACTGAACTTGTGTCAATGCCGATGCTCAAGAGCTGATCCGCAACGTTGCGTTCATGGTAGTCCAGCGTGAAGAAATAACCTTTGCGGCGGACGTATGATGCGCTCGCCGCCAGCTCCAAGCCCAGAAGGGTTTTACCATGTCCTGGCCGCGCCCCAATGAGTGCCAAATCACCGGATTTGAGTTGGGAAAGAACGTCTCGTGCTGGACTTTCATTTACCGATGACGAAATCAGATGGCTCCAACTGCTGAAGCCCTCTTCCACTGCTACATTGTCGAGTGCCTGATAAAGAGCAATGTCATTTCCTCGCGCGGCGATCTTGGCTTTCCGCTTCAAAACATAGATTGGGGCAGATAACTGCATGTGTCTTCCTCCTCTTTCGAGCCGCTTTTGCAATCCCTCCTTATGCTTGCGTTCGAACGAGATAGGTTCAGAATATTTCGCTCAGCATGTCTAATGCTTCCCGAATGGAGGGCGGAGGCCCGAGCAAATTTCACTTTCCTCTATTTGGCTCGACTTCTCAAGATAGAAATCGGCCGTCAGCTGCGTCCGAGCGAATGAGCAGGACGAGATCAAATCGGGTGTTAGAGATTTTTGCCGCTTTTTGGCTTTCGACACTCACCGGCCATTTTTCACAATCTAAACAGGTTGTCTGAAGTTCAGTCTTAACGCGGTGCATCGTCCAATTTATGTGCGCAGTGAATTATGGAAACGAATTATTAACTAAGGTTGCTAAAAATATACTCACGGCAACTTTCTCTGGGCATCCAATTGGCTTCTTCAACTCTGCGCTCTGCGCTTCAAATCCTCTATCCCCCGCGCTGCTCGCTTTGTGGCAATATGGTTGAGAGCGATTTTGGCTTGTGCGGTCCGTGCTGGCGCGACACGCCCCTGATATCTGGACTTTGCTGCGATATTTGTGGCGCAAATCTTCCAGGCGATGATACCGGTCATGCAGAGCGCTGCGACGATTGTCTAAAAATCGCCCGACCGTGGTCACGCGGAAGGGCGGCTTTGATCTATAGTGGCAACGCAAGGCGGTTGGTTCTGTCTCTAAAACATGGTGATCGCCACGATATCGTTCCACTTGCCTCAAAATGGATGGCCCAGGCGGCGAAACCGATCTTGCAAACGGATGCCCTTATCGCGCCTGTTCCCCTTCATTGGACCCGTCTGCTGACACGCCGTTTCAATCAAGCGGCGCTTTTGTCCCAAGCGGTGGCCGAAAGGATCGGCCTTGCCAGTTGCCCGGACCTGCTCGAGCGTAGACGCAAAACACCGACACTTAAAAAAATGACCTATGATCAAAGGTTCGATGCTCTTGACGGTGCAATCACTGTACACAAGGGAAGGAAGCATCGTCTGGTCAATCGGTCGGTGATTTTGGTCGATGATGTTATGACGTCGGGTGCGACGCTTTCTGCCGCAGCGCAGGCCTGTCTTCACGCTGGTGCGAAAGATGTTAACGTCCTACTACTGGCGCGCGCCCAAAAAGACGCCTAAATGCACAGCAGGCACAAATTCTAGGACAGATCAATGAAACCCGTTGAAATTTACACGTCGCCGTTTTGCGGCTTTTGTTCCGCGGCCAAGAAGCTGTTGGATCAAAAAGGCGTCAGCTATTCTGAAACCAACGTAATGCTTGATCCGCGGAAAAAGCAGGAAATGCTAAAACGTGCGAATGGCAGCCATACCGTCCCGCAGATCTTCGTCGGGGGCGAGCATGTAGGCGGCTGTGATGAGCTTTATGCGCTCGAGCGTGCCGGAAGACTGGACCCTATGCTGGCAGGATGAAAGCGGCCCTGCTCCAACTGAATGTAAGTGATGATCCGAAAAAAAACTTGGTCGCAACAAAAGCGCGAGTAGCGGACGCAGCAGCAGCCGGGGCCGGGTTCGTGCTGACCCCAGAAGTCACAAATTGCGTGTCCATGCAGCGAGCACACCAGCAAGATGTGCTGGCCTTTGAACATGAAGATATGACGCTCCAGTCATTACGTGCGCAGGCCAGCGAGTTGAAAATTTGGTTGCTTATTGGCTCACTGGCTTTGAAGACGGATGATCCAGACGGTCGCTTTGCAAATCGATCTTTTATAATTGGTCCAGATGCCGGAATTGCCGCGCGTTACGACAAAATCCATATGTTCGATGTGGCAGTTTCTGAAAAAGAGACGTACCGCGAGTCCTCGGGGTATCGGCCGGGTGAAGAGGCGGGTATTTGCAGGACGCCATTTGCAAAAATCGGCATGACGATCTGTTATGATCTGCGGTTTCCTTCGCTATATCGCCAATTGGCTAAGGCGGGCGCGGAAGTTTTGACCATTCCATCCGCTTTTTCTCCCGTCACCGGCGCGGCGCATTGGGAGACTTTGCTGCGCGCGCGCGCAATTGAGACGGGTTGCTACGTTTTAGCACCTGCGCAAACCGGCACGCATGCAGCGCAATCAGGCCGGCAGCGGACGACCTATGGACATACGATGGCCATCAACCCTTGGGGTGAGATTGAAGGTGAAGCAGGCGACACCCCAGGAATGGTATTTATTGACATCGACAGGCAGAAAGTGATTCAAGCTCGGTCACGTATTCCATCGCTGCATTCTGAAAGAGATTTTGCAAAGCCTGTATGACTGAGACACAGCTCAATTCCCTTGCTGTTACGCTCTTCAGCGAAATCTTGACCAATGAACAACTGATCCGCAGCGCCCTTGGCCGTGTTTTGCCCAAAGGTATGGAAATTTCCCACTTTTCAGTGCTGAACCATTTGGCGCATTCGGGCGGTGAACGGAGCCCGGCCCAGCTTGCCAAGAGTTTTCACGTCACGCGCGGAGCAATGACCAACACACTGGGAAAGCTTGAGGTCGCCGGCTACGTGCACATTCGACCTGATTGGGATGATGCACGACGCAAGATGGTATCGATTAGCCCGGCCGGACTTCGTGCCCGTGACACAGCACTTTCGGCTGTTCTGCCGCTGATTACCGAAGTCGTGAATGACCTGGGAGAAGATAAAGTGCGCGGGACCCTGCCGGTTATGCGAGAGTTACGCGCGCGATTAGAGCGAGACATTTAAGTGCAGTGAACTCCCGGCGCTACAATCTCAAACCCGGTTATCTCGAATTCGTACAGCTCGCTATTGTCCGGCCGCATGGCTCGGGCGATAAGTTTGCCATCGACGGAATGATACACCGCATGCGTTGTGTGAAGCGCGCGATAGCAGTGATCGCCGTTCGGATAGTAGTATTTGATCATCATATGCCTTTCCGATGTTCATTTTATCTCAAAACCGAATGGAACTTGCTGCGGCAATCCACGGCCGTCATTCCACCATCTATTCGGGTTGTTGTTCTTCGGGTTATATTCCGCGCGGCTGGCCCACTCATCGCGCACATATATGATCGGCTCCTCATATTGATGCGCATTGATGACTGCATCCAGAACCTTTTCCAAAACTGCGGCATCGCGTTCCATAGAAATGAAAAGCTGAACCATTGGGTAGGTTTGAAATCCGCCAGCGGTAAAACCCTCAATATGGTTTGTGGTTGTCGAGTTTTCCTCCGGTTGGTTGGTCTCGGCACCTACCCCCGACACGGTCGCATTGCGCCGATACCGTCCGTATTCGAGCGGATAGACCTCCATGATCGCATCAAGCAATCGGTCCGCATCGTCGGGACGCGTTTGTATCTCAACGCGCCATACTGGGATAAGTGTTCCTGATTTCGCTTTGTAGCTTTCCAGCATTGGTTTCTCCTTTTTGTTTGGAATAACCAATCGCTACTGACAGCATATTGTCAGGAATGTTTGTGATAGGGTTCGACATGCCTAGATCAACCAGACTTTTTGAAATCATCCAGTTGCTTCGCGGAGCGGACAAGCCGATCACGGCGCAGAAAATTGCCGAGGTGTTAGAAGTTACCCAGCGCACGATTTACCGCGATATGGCGGCTTTGCAGGCTATGCGTCTGCCGATCGAGGGTGAGGCGGGCATAGGTTACATCATGCGTTCGGGCTACGACCTTCCGCCGCTGATGTTCACACAAGATGAGGTTGAGGCGATCATGGTTGGCCTTTCCCTTATTGGCCGTACCGGAGATGCTGGCTTGGAACGTTCGGCCCGGAGCGTGGTGTTGAAACTTGCCGACGTGTTGCCGGATGCAGCGCAGATGAAAGCCCCGATACGCGTATCGAAATGGAACGCTATCCCGAAGCCGATGGTCTCGGTTGAGAAGCTGCGAAAGCTAATTCGAGACGAGCTGGAGCTTTCAATCATCTATCTCGATCTCAAAAATCACCGCACGACACGCGTGATCAAGCCTTTGGCCATCGTCTATTATATTGACGCGGTTTTGCTGGCGGCTTGGTGCGACCTGCGGCACGGCTTTCGACATTTTCGGGTTGACCGGATTGAGAAATGCACATCAACCGGCACTCGGTTCACAGGTCAAAGCGCAGAACTTCTGAGACAATGGGAACAGAAGGCGGACCTGCCTTAAAGCCTGTCCTACTGCTCAGGTAACGCATTTCGTAGCTGATCGACAGCGGGCAAATGGCCAATGTCCTGGGCACAATCAACTTCTAAGACCCGGCCGATATTAGAGGATAATATCCTGACCATTCCTTCATTTTCTGCGCGACCGCAAAAGGGTCTCTTTCTGCGTCCAGATGCCCTTTATGTCGTTGGCGCGCGAAGAAGCTTTCAGTGGCTGTTCCTGGCTCGCAGAGGCAATGGATTTCGAAAGTGTTTTGGAATGTTTGCGTTAGCCATTCAATGGGTGTGCCACTGTCGGATGGCGCATCTCTGCCCCGCCAATGAGAGACGAGAACAACGCGATCCAGCGCTTTGGCAGCGTTTTGAAACAAGATGTCCGCCTCACAGCTAAGCGCTTTACGTTCGTCCCATGAATCGACACCATTTTGCTCGTAAAGCTCTTCGAGGAAGTCATCTTTATCAAGAAAGGTGAAATTAAGCGCAATTGCCACTTTCCGACCGAGCGTGGTTTTTCCGCTCGCCGGGAGCCCGGTCACGACAACGGCCGTTCTATGGGTCATGCTTCCCGTTTCAAACGTTCGATCTCTGCGCGCAATTCTTCGTTCTCTGCTTGCAAAGCGGCCATCTTGGGGCCAATCACCTCTTGTATTGCAGCGCCAGAATAGAGCGTGGGAATATACTTTGGACAATTCCAATCCATTGCCACAACCTCAACTTTCAGGACGCGTTCGGCCGGTGCTCTTCGCTGATCAAGCTCTTCCAAAAGCATGGGATCGGCCTGCGTAGCATTGATCAGCGTAGCATTACCCTGAACCTTAAGGCGCGCGTGGTTCATGTAGTCCATGAAAAACAAAGATACGCGCGGATCAGTCTTCAGGTTTCCCATCGATATGAACTGTTTGTTGCCCGGGTAATCCGCGCAGGCGAGTGTTGTCGGCCCAGCAACATGCACAAATCCCGGCGCCCCACCGCGGTGCTGAATGTAAGGCCAGCCGTCCGAATTGACCGTAGCGATGTAAAAGCTGTCCCGCGCTTTTATGAAAGCGATATCATTGGCGGAAAGCGCCTCTTGCGTGCGGCTGGGGTAAGCTCGCTCATACTGATGCTTCGTTCCACTTGCTTCCTGAAGGTCCTGAACCGCCTCGGTGAACATCAACTCCGCATAGTTTTCCATCAGTCTTTCACGCTCGCTGTCACGTAATTGACGCTCAGGTCTCGATCAGAGATGCTCCATGACCACTTCACCGGATTAAAGACAAAACCCTTTTTGTCCACGGGCCGAAGACCGGATTTCTCAATCAGATCGTAAAGCTCACCGGGCGTGATGAACTTATTCCATTCATGCGTGCCTTTGGGCAGCCAACGCATCACATGTTCGGCACCGATAATAGCCAGCACATAGCTCTTGGCGTTTCGGTTCAGCGTCGAGCAAATCTGAATGCCGCCAGGGCGCAGCAGATCGGCACAGGCTGTGAGATAGGTAAGCGGATCGGCCACATGTTCGATCACCTCCATATTGAGCACTACATCAAACTGCTCTCCCGCGGCGGCCATATCCTCTGCCGTTGTATGCCTATAATCGATCTTCAGGCCTGATTGCTCCGCATGAAGTTTAGCCACAGGAATATTTCGCTCTGCGGCATCGGCTCCAACAACTTCGGCCCCGAGTCGTGCCATCGGTTCGCTGAGCAACCCACCACCGCAGCCGATATCGAGAATACGCAAGCCTTTGAAAGGGTTTTCGGCCCAAAGATCACGATCTAATTCAGCGGCAATTTGCGACGTGATGTAGTCGAGCCTGCAAGGGTTCAGCATGTGCAGCGGCTTGAATTTTCCTTCCGTATCCCACCATTCGGCAGCCATCGCCTCAAACTTTGCAATTTCAGAGGCGTCAATTGTGCTTTCTCGCGCTTGCATTCTGCTCTCCATATGCTCATTTGGGTCTGACGCTCTATATAGGTCATTCATGGACAAGTTCGCAGAGCAAAAAACCGCAGCACAGTTCCTTTATCCGTCGATTGAGCCGTTTGATCGCCGGATGATGGATGTTGGTGATGGTCACACGGTTTACATGGAGCAATCAGGCAATCATGAGGGTCGTCCTGTCGTAGTTCTTCATGGTGGTCCCGGTGGCGGCTGTAGCCCGGCGATGCGGCGGTATTTCGATCCAGAGCATTACCGTATTATCCTGTTTGATCAGCGCGGCTGTGGTCGCTCGCGCCCGCATGCCAGTGTTGAGGATAATACGACATGGCATCTGGTCGCCGATATTGAGCGTATTCGCAAAGAACTAAAGATCGAGGATTGGATTGTCTTTGGCGGCAGCTGGGGCGCAACGCTTGCCCTGATCTATGCGCAGAACCATCCCGAGCGCGTGCGAAACCTGATACTGCGTGGTGTCTTCACCATGACCCAGGCGGAGCTTGACTGGTTCTATGGCGGTGGCGCTGGGCGGTTCTGGCCCGAAACCTGGGCGCGCTTTTGTGAGCTGATCCCCGAGGATGAGCGGAGCGATCTGATCAACGCCTATAACAAACGGCTGTTTTCAGGAAAACGAGCCGAAGAATTGCGTTTTGCCAAGGCCTGGAGCGCTTGGGAGAACGCTCTGGCGACGGTGCAGTCAAATGGCCAAGGCGGCGATAGCCCCGCCGATTATGCCCGTGCCTTCGCTCGGTTGGAGAACCACTATTTCCTGAATAACGGGTTTCTGGGACAGGATGGGTATATCTATGAAAACATGGATAAGATCACCCATATCCCGGGCATCATAGTGCAAGGCCGCTACGATATGATCTGCCCCCCCGACGCCGCTTACCGCCTCTCCAAACTCTGGCCCAAAGCCGACCTGCGCATTATTCCGGTCGCCGGGCACGCCCTGTCAGAGCCCGGCATCAGCGCGGAACTGGTCAAGGCGATGGATCGGTTGGCGAAGGGGCGGTAGCCCCAACCTTTTAGAGTTGCCAGGAATCAAGGCTCGCAGAGCCGCTGTGCCAGGAACAGACAGCCCAAACGCGGTTTGCCAAACTCAGCCCTTGCCGACTCACCCCGTCCCGCGTATATCCACATCAACAGCGGCGCGCTGGGGTCCACACCTGACGTTCCACCGGAAATCTGACGGGCCGCGCGCCCGTTTTTTTGTGCCTGAAGGCAGAACCTGAAAGACCCATGAGCAACGATCTTATTGCCAAATCTGCGATTGATCGGCGGTTGGCCGAAATCCTTACCCCTGTCATTGAAGACATGGGGTTTGAGCTTGTGCGCCTGCGCTTGATGGGCGGCAAGACGGCGACGCTCCAGATCATGGCGGAACGCCCTGACGGTGGCATCGAGGTTGATGAGTGCGCCGATATTTCCACGGCCGTGAGCGCCACGCTCGACGTCGAGGATCCGATCACCGATGCCTATAACCTTGAGGTGTCTAGCCCTGGCATTGATCGGCCGCTGACACGCCTCAAGGATTTTGAGGATTTTGAGGGCCACGAGGCAAAGCTTGAGACTTCCGAGCTGATCGACGGGCGCAAACGCTTTAAGGGTATGCTTGCAGGTGTCGAGGCTGACGAGGTTCTGATCAATGTCGAGGAAGGCACAATCGGCCTGAAGTTCGACTGGCTTTCTGAGGCCAAACTGGTCCTGACCGACGAGCTGATCAAGGAAATGCTGAAGGCGCGTAAGGCGTCTGGTGCAATAAACGAAGATGATTTTGACGATACAGAAACAACCGGGTCTGAGGAGGCGTAAGACATGGCAATCACATCAGCCAACCAGCTAGAGCTTTTGCAAACCGCAGAGGCAGTGGCGCGGGAGAAGATGATCGATCCCTCGCTGGTGATCGAAGCGATGGAGGAAAGCCTCGCGCGCGCAGCCAAAAGCCGCTACGGGACTGAAATGGACATTCGCGTCAGCATTGACCGCAAATCTGGCCGGGCGACCTTTACCCGTGTTCGCACGGTTGTCGAGGAAGAAGAGCTTGAAAATTATCAGGCGGAGTTCACCATCGAACAGGCCAAACAGTATCTCGATGATCCCAAAATCGGCGATCAATACATCGAAGAAGTGCCGCCGGTCGACATGGGCCGGATCGCAGCCCAAAGCGCCAAGCAGGTAATCTTGCAGAAGGTACGCGAAGCTGAACGGGATCGTCAGTACGAGGAATTCCACGATCGCGCGGGCACTATCATCAATGGTGTGGTCAAACGTGAGGAGTATGGAAACGTTGTCGTCGATGTTGGCCGTGGTGAGGCCATGCTGCGCCGCAATGAGAAGATCGGCCGCGAAAGCTATCGCCCGAATGACCGCATTCGTTGTTATATCAAGGATGTGCGCCGCGAGACCCGCGGCCCGCAGATTTTCCTTTCACGTACAGCGCCGGAATTCATGGCTGAGCTATTCAAAATGGAAGTGCCTGAGATTTACGACGGCATCATCGAAATAAAGGCCGTTGCGCGTGATCCGGGTAGCCGGGCAAAGATCGCGGTAATTTCGTATGACAACTCGATTGACCCCGTTGGCGCCTGTGTTGGTATGCGCGGTAGCCGGGTTCAGGCGGTGGTGAATGAGCTTCAGGGCGAAAAGATCGACATCATCCCCTGGAATGAGGATCAGCCGACCTTCCTGGTGAATGCGTTGCAGCCGGCCGAGGTCACCAAGGTGGTTCTTGACGAGGATGCTGAGCGTATTGAGGTGGTCGTGCCAGAGGATCAGCTTAGCCTCGCTATCGGCCGTCGCGGGCAAAACGTGCGTTTGGCGAGCCAGCTTACCAACCTAGACATCGACATCATGACTGAGGCGGAAGACAGCGAACGCCGTCAGAAAGAGTTCGAAGAGCGCACCAACCTCTTCATGGAAACGCTCGATCTGGACGAATTCTTCGCGCAGCTTCTGGTTTCCGAAGGATTCACCAATCTTGAAGAAGTTGGCTATGTCGAAGTCGACGAATTGCTTGTCATCGATGGTGTCGATGAAGATACCGCAAATGAACTTCAGGCGCGGGCGCGCGACATTCTGGAAGAACAAGCCAAAGCAGCACTTGAGAAAGCGCGCGGGTTAGGTGCCGAAGACAGCCTAATTGAATTTGAAGGACTGACGCCGCAAATGTGCGTGGCTCTTGCCGAGGACGGTATCAAAACGCTCGAAGATTTCGCAACTTGCGCTGATTGGGAGCTTGCCGGTGGTTGGACGACTGTCGACGGCGAGCGGGTCAAGGATGACGGTGTGTTAGAACCGTTCGAAGTCTCGCTCGAAGAGGCGCAGGACATGGTCATGACGGCCCGGGTCATGCTGGGTTGGGTTGATCCCGATGATCTTCAGGCGGAAGCTGAAGAAGGTGAGGAAACCGATGACAATCCTGCCCAAGAGGAGGCCGAGGCCTGATCTTTCAGGCCTCTGAGGGCTTAAAATGGGTCGCGGTGGTCAACCCAAGGATCGAACAAACGGTCCAGAACGCAAATGCATTGCCACTGGCGAGGTGCGGGCAAAAACCGGCCTGATCCGCTTTGTTGTCGGGCCCGCAGGCCAAATCGCACCTGATCTGGCGGAAAAGCTGCCTGGTCGTGGGATTTGGGTTTCTGCTAACCGTCATGCGCTTGAAAAAGCAGGGAACAAGGGCCATTTCGCAAGAGCGGCAAAACAATCGGTAAAAGTGCCCGACAACTTGCCAAACCTTGTTGAGACGCAGCTCGCGCATCGTGTGGTAGAGCTTATCTCCCTCGCTCGTAAAGGTGGTCAGGCTGTAGCTGGTTACGAAAAGGTTAAGGACTGGCTCACGTCTGAGCGAGCCCAGGTTTTGATACAGGCAAGCGATGGCTCGGGCCGGGGAAAATCGAAACTCAGCACGCCCTATGGCGGCTCCTGGATCGGATGGCTTACTGCTGACGAACTTGGGCAAGCATTCGGGCGTCAAAGTACAATTCACGCGGCACTAGCGGCTGGCGGTTTGTGCCAACGTGTTGTAGAGGAAGCGTCAAAGCTGAAAGGCTTGCGTGACTCGAGCGGGGAAAACCCCGTGAGCAAGGGAAATGAGACGGAATGAGTGACAACGACGGAAAGAAGACTTTGAGCCTGCGTGGCGGACCTCGGTCCGGCAACGTCAAGCAAAGCTTCAGCCATGGGCGCACCAAGAACGTCGTGGTTGAAACCAAGCGCAAGCGCATTGTCAAACCGAAGCCTGGTACTCCTGCATCTGGCTCCACCGTGCCTGACGGCAAACGACCGGCCGGTGTGACAGACGCGGAGTGGGAGCGCCGGATGAAGGCTCTCGCCGCTGCGAAAGAGCGCGAAGCGGAAGAGAGCGCCCAACGCGAAGCCGATGAAAAGGCACGTGAGGATGAAAAACGACGCCGTCGTGAAGAGGCTGAGGCCAAAGAACGCGAGCAGCGCGAAGCGGAACAGAGGGCCAAAGCAAAGGCCGATGAGGAAGCACAGCGCAAACGTGATGCAGAGGATGCGGCGAAACAAGCTGCGGCCGCAGCCGCAGCAGCCCCCGCGGATGAAGCCCCTGCGCAACGTCAGGTCAAGCAGGCTCCGGCGCGTAAAGCTCCCGAACGCGAGCATGACAACCGCAATAACCGCGGTAAAGGTCGTGATGATGGCGGGCGCCGTTCAGGCAAGCTGACCCTTAACCAGGCGTTGTCCGGCGGCGAAGGTGGTCGCCAAAAATCCCTTGCTGCGATGAAGCGCAAACAGGAACGCGCCAGACAAAAGGCCATGGGTGGCAACCAGGAGCGTGAAAAGATTGTCCGCGAGGTGCAACTGCCCGAGGTCATCGTGGTCTCAGAACTTGCAAACCGAATGGCAGAGCGCGTCGGTGACGTTGTTAAATCACTGATGAACAACGGCATGATGGTAACGCAGAACCAATCCATCGATGCTGATACCGCCGAGCTAATCATCGAAGAATTCGGCCACAAGGTAACGCGTGTTAGCGATGCCGATGTCGAAGACGTGATCGACAGCGTTGAGGACAAAGAAACGGATCTGAAGGATCGCCCACCGGTCATCACCATCATGGGTCACGTCGACCACGGCAAAACCTCGCTGCTCGACGCCATTCGTGAGACGAAAGTTGTATCAGGCGAGGCAGGCGGTATCACACAGCATATAGGTGCCTATCAGGTAAAAACCGAAAACGGCGCTGTGCTTAGCTTTCTTGATACACCGGGCCACGCGGCCTTTACGTCGATGCGCGCGCGTGGCGCGCAGGTTACTGATATTGTTGTGCTTGTCGTGGCTGCGGACGATTCTGTGATGCCGCAGACCGTCGAGGCGATAAACCACGCGAAGGCGGCCGAGGTCCCGATGATCGTGGCGATCAACAAAATCGATCGGCCCGAGGCAAACCCAGACAAAGTTCGTACCGAGCTGCTTCAGCATGAAGTGATCGTCGAGGCGATGTCAGGTGAAGTGCAGGATGTTGAGGTTTCGGCCATCACCAAACAGGGCCTTGATGAGCTGCTCGACGCGATCGCGCTGCAGGCGGAAATCCTTGAATTGAAAGCAAATCCGGATCGTTCCGCAGAAGGTGCCGTGATCGAGGCACAGCTTGATGTAGGTCGCGGTCCTGTTGCCACCGTTCTGGTCCAACGGGGTACGCTAAAACAAGGCGATATTTTTGTCGTGGGAGAGCAATACGGTAAGGTTCGTGCTCTGATCGATGATCAAGGCAACCGTGTGAAAGAGGCCGGTCCGTCGGTTCCTGTTGAAGTGCTTGGCCTCAACGGCACTCCAGAGGCCGGTGACGTGCTCAACGTGGTCGATACCGAGGCGCAAGCGCGCGAAATTGCCGACTATCGCGAGAAAGCGGCGAAAGACAAACGCGCCGCTGCTGGTGCAGGTACGTCACTCGAACAGCTCCTGGCGCAAGCCAAGGAGAACGAGAATGTTAAGGAAATGCCGATCCTGGTGAAAGCCGACGTGCAGGGCAGCGCCGAAGCTATTGTGCAAGCGATGGAAAAGATCGGCAACGAAGAAGTGCGCGTACGCGTTTTGCACTCCGGTGTTGGAGCAATCACTGAATCCGACATCGGCCTGGCAGAGGCCAGCGGTGCACCTGTCTTTGGCTTCAACGTCCGAGCCAATGCGCCTGCACGGAACACGGCCAACCAAAAAGGCGTCGAGATCCGCTACTACTCGGTGATCTACGACCTTGTTGATGACGTCAAAGCGGCCGCCTCAGGCCTGCTTGGTGCCGAAATCCGTGAAAACTTCATTGGGTATGCCAATATAAAAGAGGTGTTCAAGGTCACTGGCGTTGGCCGAGTGGCGGGCTGTCTCGTCACTGAGGGCGTTGCGCGTCGCTCCGCCGGTGTCCGCTTGCTACGTGATGACGTGGTTATTCACGAGGGCACTCTGAAAACCCTGAAACGCTTCAAGGACGAGGTGCCAGAAGTCCAGTCAGGCCAAGAATGCGGCATGGCGTTTGAGAATTATGAGGACATCCGCGAAGGTGACGTTATCGAAATCTTCGAACGCGAAGAGGTTGAACGTAACCTCGAGTGATCCGTATCTCTTGGCGGGAGGGTTTTTTCCCACCCTAAAAAAAAAGGATCGCGTGATCGCTTCCCGGCCAAGTCAGCAGAGTGATAGATGGATCGGCCAAAGATTGGTGGTCGTGATAGATCGCGCTATCGGTAGCTACCATCCGGATCATCTGTCGCTTCGGTACACGCTCAATTATTGACATGTGCCCGGTACGATTGCAGCGGATTGTGAAGAAATCGACGGCTATCTGCTAGGTATTAACGAGCCCGTAGAGCAGTACGAAGGCCACGGTATCGCGATCATCTATCGCAAGGATGATATCGAGGATAAGCTCTTTATCACGCCAGACGGCAGCCATTTCAACGATGAAGAAATTATCAGTAAGACGCATTTTCAGGAGCAGTTTTTCAGTATCGAACTGCTTCGTTGAACATAAAATCTCCTGCTTTCGGTGCAGTATGTCACGCCTAATTTTATTGACACTTTGTCTATATGCATCCAAACGACGCATGTCGCTCGTATAAGGATAACTGCGCATATGCGCGCAGCTACAACTATACAGCCCGACGAGATTGACCTTGCCTGTAAGGCTCATATCTCTACCGGGTAGCCAGCAGCAAGAGAGCCTTTTGATGCCCGACGCCAGTACGCCAGAAAGCAAAGCGCTGATCAAGGACGCCGGTTTTCCAAGCGATCATCCCAAGATACCTATGGCGAAGACCGGCGTTTTGTTGGCAAATCTTGGGACGCCTGACAATTATGATTATTGGTCTATGCGGCGCTATCTCAACGAGTTTCTCTCTGACCGGCGTGTGATCGATTACAGTCCGTGGCTTTGGCAGCCACTGCTGCAGCTCGTTATCCTATCAAAGCGGCCTTTCACCAGTGGCGAGGCCTACAAATCGATCTGGAACGAAGAGAAGAGCGAAAGCCCGCTGATGACAATCACGCGGGATCAAACCGAGAAGCTCGCCGACGCTTTGCAGAAAAAACATGGCGACCAGATTATGGTTGATTTTTGCATGCGCTATGGCAATCCATCTACCAAGTCGAAAGTGCGCGCCATGGTGGATCAAGGGTGCACACGTATCCTATTTTTTCCACTTTATCCACACTATGCTGGCGCAACTTCGGCTACAGCGAACGACCAGTTCTTTCGCGCTCTGATGAAAGAGACTTGGCAACCGGTGGCGCGAGTTGTGGAACCCTACTACCAAGATGCCCAGTATATTGATGCCTTGGCGCAATCGGTGGAGAATGCCTATGCCGAGGTCGAAAATCGACCAGAGGTGCTGGTCGTGTCTTATCACGGCATGCCTCAACGGTATCTAAAACAAGGTGATCCTTATCATTGCCAGTGCCAGAAGACGACGCGCTTGCTTCGCGAGCGACTTAATTGGGATAAAACGGAGATTGTGACAACTTTCCAATCGGTCTTTGGACCAGAGGAATGGTTGCGCCCATACACGGTCGAAGAAGTTGCGCGCCTAGCTCGCGAAGATGGCAAAAAGAACATCGCCGTGATTGCGCCAGCGTTTTCCGCCGACTGCATAGAAACTCTTGAAGAGATCAATGAAGAGATCCGCGAAAGCTTTGAGGAAGCGGGTGGAGAGGACTTTCTTTACATTCCATGCCTCAATGACTCCGAGCCGCATATAAATGCTCTTGCGGCTATTATTGAGGATAATTTAGGTGGTTGGCTTCGCTGATTTGGACCGAAAGCGTCAGTTCACGGCCACCAAGGATGTCACCACGGACATAAAAACCATCGGCACCCAAACACCGCTAGACGAAGAGCTTTTTGCAGCATCAAGGGCGATCTGTTGTTTGGTGATTTTCGGCTGTTTCTTTTCGGTCGAAACACGCTTTTCTTCAGCCAGACTGGTTGACGCCAGACAAGCCACACCGAACGCTAATACAAGTCTTTTCATATTTGTGGCTCCCCGGCCGCGCTAAATCAGCAGAACCTGCGTTCCAACTTTTGTTTGAGCGAAAAGCTCTTCGATGTGTTCATTGTAGAGCCCAATACAACCGTTTGAAGACCTGCGGCCAATTTTACGCGTGTCGTGGGTGCCATGAATCCGGTAGTAGGTCCAGCTTAAATAAAGCGCGTGCGTGCCTAGCGGGTTATCGGGGCCAGGTGGGACATACGCTGGCCATTCAGGGTTACGCTTTAGCATGGACGGCGTCGGTCGCCAGTCAGGGCCGACCACCTTGCGAATGATCTTGGTGCGGCCGCGCCTTGTAAGCTCTTCACTCATTGGAACGCTGGTTGGATATAACTTATAGTTATCACCGCCTGGCCCCCAGAAATGCAGTGCGCGCGACGAGATATCAACAAGTATCGCACCATGGTTTAAATTGGAAAAATACGGCTGCCACTCCTGACTGCGAAAGCTTGAGATATTGCGAGGAACGGCATTAACTTCTTGCTCGACCTCTACAGAGTTTTCCAGATCAAGGCTTTGCGACATAACAGGCGTGCCTATCGTCGCCGCAGTACCCGCCAAGAAAACGCGCCTACTTACCAGATTTTTGCTTTTGAGTGTCATAGCTCGAATCCTGATATGCCAATTTTTTAAGTTTACAGTTTATGGCTCAAAAGTCGCAGTAGCAAATTAAACAAGCGACTTTCTGCGACGGGTAATTTGGCGTGATTTGAAAAAGATGGCATAGCGCGGTAGATGAACTTGACGACGATCAAGGGGCGATCAGGGCAATGATACGTGCATTTAGTGTAGTTTTACCGGTTTTATTCCTGCTGGCAGCCTGTGCGCCACCTCCAAATGAAACCTTCGAAGGCAGCGGAACGCCGGCTATTTATAAGATACGCGCCGGGCAAACCTCGCAGATTCAATTTCGCATGCTTGATTCGGTCAATTCCTTACGAGAGGCGGCAGGCCATGGGCCAGTAGAGCTAAATTCTCAGCTTAACGCAGCCGCAGCTACTCATTCCCGCGATATGTCTTTGCAAAACCGCCCATGGCACTTTGGCTCTGACGGTTCGTCGCCAATCGACCGGGTAAAACGAGTCGGCTATGAAGGTGAGCTTGTCGGCGAAAACATATCCGAAACCTATGAGACCGAGCTTGAAACGCTCGCTGCATGGATGGAGGAACCTTCAACACGTGACGTCATCCTCGCCCCTGACGCGCAGGATCTTGGCTTTTCATGGCTTCAAGAAGACAATGGCAAGATCTGGTGGACGATGGTTGTTGGTAAGTGACTTCAGGCTCAATCTCTACGCCACAAAAATGCATCTTCGGCAATTTCGCCCTTCTATAAAGAGGGCGCAAAAAAACCCTATCGATAAAATTAAAAAGCAACCAGCGTAACAGCGACACGACGTTACAGAGATGATCATCAAGGTTTTGAGCGCGTTTTATTTCCTATTCAGGATCAATCCAGCGTCGATATCTCTACTATGTATCAATATTCAAAAGACGGTCTAAAATAACGTCAAAACGGCGTAAATCCGACGTAATTTCCGGTCAATTGATGCTAAATTGTTAGTACTTAAAGGTGCCGGTGTGCGTGATATTGTTTTATGGGATCGAATTCTGAACCAATTGCAATCAGGAGCGTACGGGACAGCGCCAAGTTATGGGCAAGTCCTCGAACTTGAGGGGCCATCTTGCGCTGAAATTGACCCATCGACTGATCTCGATGTCCCTTGGGACGAACTTGAGTACAATCTGGCCTTAATGCATGAGGATGAAATCATAACAGCCGATTTTTCTCATCGCGCAATCAGCAATGTCCAATTGACTGAAAGAGGGCGGCGCTTATCCGATTTGAATGACGAGATCGAAAGGCACTCGCATCCGGTAAGACATATGGCAAAGCGAATAAACACCTTCGCGCCTCTTTTTGCGCTCCCTTTGTTTGGTCTTGGGCTGGCAGCACTCTTTGCTTTAGGGGCTTTTTAGAAAAACACTAAGCCGCGATGTATATCGGCGTGCCGGTTCTTACCATCGCGTAGACGACTTCCATCTCTTTGTTGGTGACCGAGATGCACCCGGCCGTCCAATCGGGGCCCAGATCCTTTCGGCGGCTCACACCGTTTGGCCGGCCATGCACAAAGATATTGCCACCGGGGCTTTTCCCTGCTGCCTCCGCGTAACGGCGATCGGCGGCATTTGGATAAGAGACCCCAAGCGAAAGGTGAAAATCGCTATTGGGATTGCGGCGGTCAATGAAATAATGCCCTTCAGGTGTTTTTCCGTCGCCTTCAAACTGCTTATGGCCTGCAGCGGTAAACCCAAGTTCCACATCAAAATGCGTCAGCACCGATTGCTCATGCATCAGAAACATTAAACGCTTCTCTTTTTCGACGATAATGCGGGTCACTTCAGGACCATCATAGGATCGAAATTTTGATCTTGAGCAATTTGCCAGTCCCATCGCCGCCATCGATAGGAGCAGTTGCCTGCGCTTCATCATTAAAACTCGCCTCTAAAAATCTGCCTGCACGTTATTTTAGCGCTAGATATGCCAAATATCTAACTTTTTTCCTTTAAACAGATAAAATTGAACAGGCTCTTAAGCGGCGAAGATTTTCACTCCGCCGCCTGTTCTGGCAATAAGAAACCACCCGACTGCCGTTTCCAAAACCGTGAATAAAGCGTGTCGGATCGCAAAAGCTCATCATGGGTGCCCTGTTCGACGATCCGCCCTTGATCGAGAACAATAATCCGGTCCATCTGCGCAATGGTCGAAAGACGGTGCGCGATTGCGATCACGGTCTTACCCTCCATCATACCGTAGAGCGTGTTCTGGATGATTGCCTCCACCTCACTGTCAAGCGCGCTTGTCGCTTCATCGAGCAAGAGTATAGGCGCGTCTTTGAGGATAACTCGTGCCAGCGTGATCCGCTGCCGCTGTCCACCGGAAAGCTTCACTCCACGCTCGCCAACATGCGCATCATAACCTTTGCGTCCTTCGGGATCCTCAAGATCGAGAATGAAATCATGCGCTTCCGCTTTTCGGGCCGCCTCAAGCATTTCTTCTTCGGTGGCGTCGGGGCGAGCATACAGGATATTTTCACGCACCGAACGGTGCAAGAGAGAGTTATCCTGCTGCACCATGCCGATTTTGTCCCGAAGACTGTCCTGGGTGACGGCAGCAATACTCTGACCATCGATCAGGATATCGCCCCTTTCCGGATCATAGAACCGCAGGAGTAATTTGACCAAGGTGGACTTACCTGCGCCAGAGCGGCCGACGAGGCCGATCTTTTCTCCAGACGCAATCGATAGCGAAATGTCATCGAGCCCGCCACTTTCGCGGCCGAAGTGGTGTGACAGTCCCCTTATTTCCACCGAACCGCGTTCGATACCCAAAACCGAGGCGTCCGGCGCATCGACCAAATCAATTGGCTGGGCAATGGTTTCCATGCCCTCGGACACAACGCCGAGCTGTTGGAAGAATGACGACAGCGCCCACATAATCCAGCCAGTCATGGCATTCAGCCGCAGGGTCAAAGCAGTGGCCGCCGCAACCACGCCAACCGAAGCCTCACCGATCATCCAAAGCCATATCGCCCAACCGACAACGCCAATAATCAACAGTCCGTTGAGCGAAACTAGAGTGACATCCATAATGGTATAGATGCGCATTTCGCGCAGAAACGTCTGACGCGTATTCTCGATAGCTTCCTTTGCGTATTCCATCTCGCGGTCGTTATGGGCAAAGAGCTTTACCGAATGGATATTGGTATAGGCATCCACGACCCGACCGGTAACCATCGAACGCGCATCCGATGACGCCTTTGACGCGGGTCCGATGCGCACCAGCGTCCAGCGCACCAATAACAAATAAAAGCCAAGCCAAATCAAAAGCGGTAGTGAAAGCCTTGGATCTGCACCCGAAAGCAGGACAACCGCGCCGATGATATAGGCAATCGAAAAGGCAATCGCATCAAAGGCCTGGAACACCGCCTCTCCGGCGGCAGGAGGTGTCTGCATGATCCGGTTGGCGATGCGACCGGCGAAGTCATTTTCAAACCATCCGACAGACTGTCGAAGCACATGTCGATGCGCGCGCCAGCGGATCAAGGCGGCGAAATTCGGGATCACCGCATTATTGAGCAAAAGCACATCTATCGCCTGCAAAAGCGGACGAATGAGCAAAATGAATAACCCGACAAGGATAATCTCTGTGCCATATTGCGCCCAAACCTGCACAGGATCACCCGACATAATGTCAACAACGCGACCCATGTAGTAGATAAGCCAGACCTCAACCATCGCAACGACTACTGACATAATCGCTGATGCGACGAAAACCTTTCGAAAGGGCCGCATATACTGGCGCATGAAAGGCCAAAGGCGGTCAGGCGGGCGATCAGATTGCTCATAATCGCAATAGGGATCGACGAGGTTTTGAAAGAACTTAAACATGGAGATTTCCGAAAGATCGAATTCGATGTTGAAGGGAACACAGGCAACGCCGTGTTAGGCCATCGCTAAAAAGCGTTTAGGCTGTGAAAAACCCTAGCAACATGATCTTGTCTCCAATGCTCTGCGTTATGATGCCTGACTTACCTGACAAGGTCAATCGGGTGGTCAGGGAATTTTGGACAAAAGCTCGGCCCGGCTAAGGGAAAAACCCGACGCAATCCAATCGCGTTCCAGCATTGCAAGCGCGTCGCCAAGTGCTTTGCCCTCAAGTTTTGGCATCAGATCGACAGCTTTTATCGGAAATACAGCTTGGGCACCGAGGGTAATCTTTGCCTTCGCATCAGGATCGATTGGCTGTTCAAGTAGAGCAGCGCGTAAAGCCAACGCGCTTATGGCAACGCCAACCTCAGAATTATACCCAAGCTCTTCAGAAGAATTCACGCTCAGCGCTCTTTCACGAAGAGACAATACTTGCTTAATCTGTTTTTTGCTGAGCCGCAACGCCGCTTCGAGGTCTTTAAAGCCAAGGCTTGCAAGTCGGCGAAGTGGATCAGGCGCTAAACCAAGGTCAGCCTCAATATGGACCAGTGGAGCCAAAGCCGCTTGCGATGCGCCTGGAACGGCCCTTTGAAGCACACCAGACTGCTCCATGGATGCGACGGCCTGCGAGGGATCAGGCGCAGAAAGCAATTTTAACATCTCGGCGCCGATGCGTTCTCGTGATAATCTTTCGATCCCTTCAGCCAATTTTGCGCAAGCCGCCAAACCCTCGGCATCAATGCCCTGCGCATGATCTCCAAAATGAGCAAAGAATCGAAAGAATCGTAGGATGCGGAGGTAATCCTCACGTATACGCTGCTCTGCATCGTCGATGAAACGGATGCAGCGCGCCTTTAGGTCCGGAAGTCCGCTAAGCGGATCAATGATCTCTCCATCACGCCGGGCATAGAGGGCGTTCATCGTGAAGTCGCGCCGACGAGCATCATCCTCGATGTTGTTGGCAAAAGCCACAGTCGCTCGCCGTCCATCCGTTTCGACGTCTTTGCGAAACGTGGTGATCTCAAATAGTATGCTATCTTCGACCACTGTAACCGTGCCGTGCTCTATGCCTGTGGGAACGACCTTCCTCCCAACGGCCTCACAAAACGCAATAACCTGATCTGGGCGCGCATCGGTTGCGATATCGATGTCGTTGACCTCGACGCCAAGCAACGCATTTCGCACGCAGCCTCCTACGAGAAAAGCCTGGTGCCCCGCATCCTCCAACATAGCGCAGACCGCCTGTGTTGCGGGCGCATCAATCCATGGCCCGGTGGCTTTCATATTTTGCTCGCTGCATCCGCCATGGCGCGCAGCATACGCGCAGTTGCGCCCCAAATGTAATAGGGCCCGAACGGCACAGCATAGTAATGCCGCCGCGCCCCACGCCAGCGGCGAGATTGCACGGCATAGTTTTCCAAATCTAGCGCATGTGACAGGGGCACGGAAAACGCTTCCTCTACTTCGCCCGCTTCTGGCTTTGGAACAAATGGAACCTTAACGCGTCCCACGACGGGAGTGGCTGAGAACCCTGTGACAGTTTCGTGAGGCGGCATGATGCCGAGCAGCTCGACGTTTTCAGGTGGAAGGCCGATCTCCTCTTCGGCCTCGCGCAAGGCGGTTGCCGTTAAATCCACATCGCTTTCATCTTTTTTGCCGCCTGGAAAAGCCACCTGACCCGGGTGATGTTTGAGCGCGGATGAGCGCTTTGTCAGCCAAAGTCGCGCCCCATCCGGTGTCAAATCGATAGGTATAAGAACTGCAGCCTCGCGCAATTTGCGGCCTTCAGGCAGGAGAACCTCTGGATTTAGATCGTAGTCAGATGACGGCGCTATTGGCTCTTTTAAAGCGGCTCGAATACGTGCAATTGGATCATTCATCGGTGTCGGCTTCAAACCCAAGCGTCGCCGGATCGAGACGATAATGCGCACCGCAGAATTGGCAATCGGCGGTAACGATACCATCTTCAGTCGTCATTGAGTCGATGTCACGTGCCGAATAAATCGATAGAGAACTACGCACACGTTCTTCCGAGCAGGTACAGCCGAACTCCACAGGTTGCGGGTTAAATACGCGCGGTTGTTCTTGATGAAATAACCGATAAAGCAGGTCCGCCGAAGTCACCGATGGCCCAATAAGCTCAAACTCCTCAACCGTATCGAGATGCGCATTCACGCGACCCCAATTTTCTTTGCTTTCTTCCTCAATCACGTCATCGGCGAGCAAAAGTCCTGACTCTCCGCTACCGCCGCCATCGATGAAGGGAGATGCTTTCGGCATATGCTGCATCAAGATCCCGCCTGCGCGCCAATGCTCTTGCCCCCCTGCCTCAGTTGATTTGCCAAATCGTAGCGTAAAACGCGTGGGCAGCTGCTCAGACTGCGCAAAATAGGTTTCGGCACAAACGCTCAGACTCTCCCCAACCAAGGGTGTAATACCTTGGTAAGGAAGATTGCCCTCACCCTGATCAATCAACATAGCAAAATACCCCTCGCCAAGCTGCTCAAATGGCGGCGCATCGGTAAGCTTATCTCGATCAAAGCTGGCATAGGCGCGAATGCGCGCAGGCTCGCCTTCACGGGTGGGCGCGTAATAATCGGTGGCAATCATGCGAACGGCGCCGCCTTTGGATTGGACCTGAAGTGACAGCTTCCAACGAAGTTTTATGGCCTGTCCTGCAAGCGCGGTCATGAGGGCCATCTCAGCAATGAGTGCTTCAACTTTCTCAGGATAATCATGCTGTTTCAGGATGCCATCAAGCACACCATCAAGCCGCGCCAACCGGCCACGCATGTCAGATTGGTCAAGCTGAAACGGCAGAACCGTATCGTCCCAGGTAATCTGCTGGTCGAGCGTCATGATGCTTTCCCTGAAATTGCTGTGCATCGCCTGTACTTGGCGTTGCGCTTTATATAATTGCGAAGGGGCCAGCGCCAAGAGGACTCAACATGCGACGCTTCGGAGATACGCCTAAACCGGGCGAACAGTATTTCAAAAGACCGGGAGTTTACGCGATTTTGCCACGCGGCGGGAACCTTTTACTGTCGTTGCAAGGCAAACGGAACCCAGCGCTGCATTTACCCGGAGGTGGGATTGATCCCGGTGAATCTCCCTTGCAAGCGCTTTATCGTGAGGTGCTGGAAGAAACCGGTTGGCTCATTGCGAAACCGCGCAGAATGGGTGCGTATCGTGAGTATGTCTACATGCCCGAATATGACATATGGGCCGATAAATCCTGCACCGTTTATTATGCGGAACCGGTACGGCAGCTGGGACCTGCGACAGAGGCTTATCATGAGGCCGTTTTTATGGATGCGGATACCGCTTCCAACAGTATCGAAAGCTCCGGAGAGCGATACTTTGTTGGATCGCTGCTTTAAACATTAGATCAAAAACTCTGACAGGACTTCATCATTCGTGATGTCACGGTAGGTGAAGCCATCGCTCAACATTTGATTTTGGATCGCATCGAAATTTTCCGCACTGGTCGTTTCGATACCAATAAGGATAGAGCCAAAGTTTCTCGCCGATTTCTTTAGATACTCAAACCGCGTGATATCGTCATCAGGTCCGAGAAAATTCAAGAAATCCTTAAGCGCACCCGGGCGTTGCGGCATCCGCAGGATGAAGTACTTTTTCAATCCTGAGAAACGCTGCGCACGCTCTTTCACTTCCGGCAGTCGTTCGAAATCAAAATTGCCGCCGGACGTAACACAGACCACTGTTTTGCCCTTGATATCATCGGCAATGTCTTTGAGCGCATCAACAGCGAGGGCGCCTGCTGGCTCAAGCACCATGCCCTCTACGTTAAGCATTTCAAGCATAGTGGTGCAGATGCGATCCTCAGAGATCTTGATGACATTTTCAGGCTTTACCGATTTCAGACGCTCAAAGTTTTTTGAGCCGATCTGGGCCACCGCTGCACCATCAGCGAATGTGTTCACTGAGTTAAGCGACGTCGGCGCACCAGCAGAAAGAGCCGCCGCGAGGCAAGCACCACCCGCGGGTTCAATAAATGTCATTTGCGTGCGGTCTCCGAGATAGCCGCGCATGCCCGAAGAAAGACCGCCACCGCCTACTGGTACAACCAAATGATCAGGCATGGCGCCTAGTTGCTGCTCCATCTCGACGGCGACAGAAGCCTGACCTTCGATCACGTCATCATCGTCGAATGGCGAAAGGAAATGACCTTTGATCTCTTTGCAATGCGCCTTTGCGTTGGCCAGGGCGATATCGAAATAGTCACCAATGAGACGAATGGTGACTGCTTCGCCGCCGAATTTCTTGGTCTGGTCAACCTTCTGCTGCGGTGTGGTCACCGGCATGAAGATCACACCCTGCGCACGGAAATGGCGGCACATAAAGGCAAAGCCTTGCGCGTGATTGCCCGCACTGGCGCATACGAAAGTCGGCGGCACCTCGCGCGAGGCGATCACCTTACGCATAGCGTTAAAGGCCCCACGCAACTTGTAAGACCGAACCGGGCTCAAATCCTCACGCTTCAGAAAAATTCGCGCCCCGTATTTCTCCGACAGATGCGCGTTCTCCTGGAGCGGGGTCGGTGGAAACACCGCCCGCATTTCGGCCTCAGCGGCCCGAGCAAGGGTTTGAAAATCTTTCATCCTGAGCTGATTGGCGGATTGTTGGCCTTTGTGCAAGGTTAACCTTGTAAAACCATATGCTTCGCACGGTCCTAAGGGTCCCTTAAACCAAGGCGTCGGAAGATGATCCGCATGAGCCAGGCAGGCCCAACAAAAATCAGGTTTGGGTTCTGGAAAACGGAGGGAACCCGTTTTTCAAAGAGTTTGTGACCTAGCAGAAGAGAAACCCAACATACGACAAACAACGGAACGGCCCAGATCCAGGTATCAACTTCCAAAGCCTTTTGCAGAAAGCCAATCAAGACCACAAACACAGCTGCGATAGGCAAGAGTGCGACTGCGACGCGCAAGGATAGCCAGCCAAAATATATCATCATTGCCGCCAAAAACGGCCAGAGCAAACTTCCCAAAGGCATCCGCACTGAGTCCGCCAAGGCCATAAGTGCAAAAATCGCCAAAGGCTCCGCCACCCAATGTATCGCCACATTGATAGGATTTCGGTGACTTAGCTCATATTCATCAAGGAGTGGGGCCAGCATGCTCATGATCAAGTAATTGAACAAGCGAAATGCACCAGCAAGTGCAAAAGCCGGATTTGACTCTCTCCAACAGACGATCATCGGATTTCTGCGTCTCCCTTGTCGCCTGCCACAAAACCGGCTAAGCGCGCAGCAATTCTGGAAGAGAGGGCATGACATGTCAGCGCCAAAGAAAGTTGTTCTGGCCTATTCAGGTGGTCTGGATACGTCGATCATTCTGAAGTGGTTGCAGACCGAATATGGTTGCCAGGTTGTCACGTTCACTGCCGACCTTGGACAGGGAGAAGAGCTTGAGCCTGCCCGCGCCAAAGCGGAGCTTTTGGGAATTGCGCCGGAGAACATTTATATCGAGGATATCCGCGAAGAGTTTGTCCGCGATTTCGTCTTCCCTATGTTCAGGGCCAATGCAGTTTATGAAGGTCTGTATCTCTTGGGTACCTCGATTGCCCGGCCTCTCATTTCAAAACGACTGGTTGAGATTGCCGCCGAGACCGGTGCCGATGCGGTGGCCCATGGGGCGACCGGCAAAGGAAACGATCAGGTGCGCTTTGAGCTCGCGGCTTATGCGCTCAACCCGGACATCCAGGTGATTGCGCCATGGCGGCTCTGGGATTTGACCAGTCGGACGAAGCTGATTGATTTTGCCGAGCAGAATCAAATCCCGATTGCCAAGGATAAACTCGGCGAGGCACCATTCTCGGTTGATGCAAACCTTCTGCACACATCAAGCGAGGGCAAAGTCCTTGAAGATCCGGCGGAAATGGCGCCCGACTATGTCTATCAGCGCACGGTTCACCCGGAAGATGCGCCAGATGAAGCGGAGTTTATCGAGATCGAGTTTGAAAGGGGAGACGCCGTTTCGGTCGATGGAAAGGCGCTTTCGCCTGCAGAACTTCTCACCAAGCTCAATGAGCTTGGTGGCAAGCACGGCGTCGGGCGGCTCGATCTGGTTGAGGGGCGCTTTGTCGGCATGAAAAGCCGCGGGATTTACGAGACACCCGGCGGGACCATCCTCCTTGAGGCGCATCGCGGTATTGAACAGATCACCCTTGACCGAGGAGCGGCCCATCTAAAGGACGAGCTAATGCCGCGCTATGCGGAGCTTATTTATAATGGTTTCTGGTTCAGCCCCGAGCGCGAAATGCTTCAAGCGGCAATTGACGCATCACAGACGCACGTCACAGGTACCGTTCGCCTGAAGCTTTTTAAAGGGTCGGTGCGCACGGTAGGCCGCTGGTCCGAGCATTCGCTTTATTCCGAGGCGCATGTGACATTTGAGGAGGATGCGGGCGCCTATGACCAGAAGGATGCAGCGGGCTTTATCCAGCTTAACGCGCTGAGACTGAAGCTTTTGGCGGCGAGGGATCGGCGACTGAAGAGGAAATAGACGCATCAAACGTAACCGTGACCCCAACAGTCACGCTGACCACGCTTCGCTACTTTTGTTCTATCTGCAAGGCAAAGCTTGCCCTGCTGCCCAACGGTCCGTCAGTGTGAACCACGGCCGAGACTGGTTCGACAAACATCAGGGTAACCCCGCGCCGCGAATCACCGAGGTTTCTGATCTCTCCCACCCTGAGCGTGAGATCCAAATCCGGCGCGCGCTCGCGCAAGTCGGGAATAGTCGTGTCGGCTTTTGCTACCAGGGTGTCAATCTTCTGCGAGTAAACGTACAGAAGCTTCGGAAGCCCGTGCCGTTGGAGGTTCGCTCGCGAGAACTCCAGCCGACCTTCGCCACCCGCAGCCTCCTTTGCCTCATCGGCAAGACGATGGGAAGGCCAAGAATAGGACGGTGAGCCAACGCCCGGAAGCACCCGGCTCAGGTTCGTGGAGAGGTTGAGCATCGTTCGACCCTCTTTATCTAGAACAGTTGTGCCAGGGCGAATTACAATCTCGTCCCCTAGCGTGGCGGCGCGCCGTTCTGTCCATTCACGAAACAATGTTTCTGCTTCTTCCGGTATATCTCCCCGCTTCACATCTTCCGGGAAAAACGGACCCCAGTGGTTGAACTTCGCAAATTCGCCGTCCCATTTCGTGCGAATTTCACGCTCAAAGCGGATGCGCTGCTCCATCGCTTCACGCCAGTTGACATTGTCGGAAGACAGGACGCCCCTGCCAATCATGAAAGCCAGCATGAAATCCTGATCCACGTAAGGTGGACCAATGGGCGTCACTTTCTGGGCGGCTCTTTGCATGGTGGCGACCCATTCCGCGCGATAACTGCCGTCATCGGTGAAAAAAACTGCATTTTTGCGACCTGTTTTGAGACGCGCGCGCATTGCATCGAACCTTTCAACCGCGCGACGTTCACGCCCGGCACTGCCCAAGTAATACCTGTCCAACGTGAAGCGCTCTTGCAACGGATAGGCGGCGTTGAAGCCAACGGCGCTCTCCACCGGGCTTTTACAGACTCGCAGGCTTACATCCTCAACCGGGCCTGCAGGAACCCAATCATCATATTCATTGATATCGTCATATTCATAGCCGGAGCCGAAGCGATCACTTTCCCAGCGCTCCGTCATCGTCATCCGGCTGTCTCTGACACTGGCCTGATGGCGACAGGTCCCGGCGCGCTGCGAAGCCGACAACTCTCGGGGGTCGAGTGCTGCTCCGAGCATATTGGTTTCATCAAATATCGCTTCATTAAGGGTCGCGCCCTTCAAGACTGCGCCGACAAAATGCGCGCCTGACAAATCAGCACCCGTCAGTTCGGCGCCCGTCAGATCGGCGAAAACAAAGGACGCACCCCTGAGGTTGGCCCCGCGCAGATCGGCACCGCGAAGGTCCGCTCCATAGAGATTCGCTCCTGATAAATCCGCCCCCTGGAAGGATGCGCCAGGTGCCTCGAACAGCGGCGCATAGGCGCCGGAAAAATTAGCGCCGTCGAACACACTCTCTTTGTTAGCGATGCCAAGCCGAAGACCGCTGGAGGCGAACAGCGCGCCCTTTGCCGAAACGCCCCGAAGGTCGATAAAATGAAGCCTAGATTCCGTGAAGTTCGCGCCATCCATGCCGACACCGCGAAACGACACGCCGGAATAGTCCGATCCGATGAAGTCAAAACCTGATGCCAGAAGCGTTTGCATGGCGATGGCCTGTCCCTGGTTTGACCCATCCCGTCTGGCACGCGCTCTTTCCATGACCTCCATCGCCACGGAGAAGCTCGTCGTCTCCTGAATTTCGTTCACCGCGCGTGTCTGCGCCTCTGTCGCCTCGGTCTGACGCTCCACGCTTTCCTCAAGCTCGCCGACGGCGGTTGTCTGATCCTCGACACTTTCGGTGAGCACGGCGAATGCGCGTTCGATGCGATCAAACCTGGGGTCAAGATACTCTTGTATCTGGATAGCAGCGGGCACGTGTTCCGCGATCAGCCCGTTTTCGCCTCCGAACAGTTTTTGCAAGGCCCAGAACGGCGCTGTAACAAGCAGCGCGACCAGAGCACAGGCGGCCACGTTACCCGACATTTCGCGCACTCGAAAAACAGGGCCGCTCCGAGCTTGGCTGAGGCGACAAGTATGCGCCAACACGATGAACAGCAACGCCACCACCAGAGAGCCGATGCACAGCGTTCCCAGAAGATCAGCCCAAGGTGTTCCCAGGTCAGCCGCAAGCGCAATGGCCCCCGAAACATAAATATAGACAGTCGAAATTTTACCAAAAATTACGCTTCTAAACAAAGCTCTCAAACCTTGCGGCTACCAAAATTTTCTTCTATGAGCACCTATGCAGCCCCTAGTGAATCTTTGACGTCAGGTTTAGTCAAGGATCCGAGGGAAACCGTGGCATGCCGCTGTCATCAAAACAACCTAAAATGTATCTGCCTGTGAGACACGCTATTCGGCGGCTCACCGCCCCAGATTTTATGGCTTTCAGCCGCTCATAGGCGTGCGTGGCTGCACGGGCGATCTTGGAGGCATCTCCGTGAACCTCGAGCGCGGCAAATATTGTGGATTGCGGCACCACGCCTCACTAGATCGCATCACAGATCTCATACGTCGGATGACCGCCCACTGCCCTGCGGAGCATCGCAGGACCCCATGTCGGACCAATAACATTGCAGAGCTTACGCAGTATTTGCCTCAAGACAGTTGCGATTGCTGGACCTGTCGATCGCTTCGAGTTTCATTTGCCAGAAAGCTCTGCGGCTAAAGCTTTTGGCAG
>JBCBBI010000007.1:0-156872 GCA_038531775.1 Pseudomonadota bacterium
GCAAGCCTTATCTGGACGCGTTTCCGACACTAGGTTACAGATAAAAGATGGGCAAAAAGAACTCAGGCAACCCGCAGAAAACCAAGGACCCTAAACGTGAAGACAGGCTCAAAGCCGCGTTGAAGGCAAATATCAAGCGGCGAAAAGCCCAGGAAAAGGCGAAAGCCACTGGCCAAAACGATGAAAACAACAACACGTAGAGCAGGTAAATTAAAATGGACTCCATTCTTGTTAAAGGAAACGGTGCCTTACGGGGCCAAATTGCGATTGCCGGGGCTAAAAATGCTTGCCTGACCCTTATGCCTGCGACGCTTTTAAGCGACCAACCCCTTACGCTTACCAATGCGCCGCGTCTAAGCGATATCGCCACAATGACTTCTCTTTTGCGTTCGCTCGGCTCGGAAGTCACAAGCCTTCAGGATGGCCAGGTGCTGGCACTTTCAAGCCATGCTTTGAATAATCCGGTGGCCGACTACGATATCGTACGCAAAATGCGCGCATCGATCCTTGTGCTTGGCCCGATGATTGCGCGCCAAGGTCATGCAGTTGTTTCTCTTCCAGGTGGCTGTGCGATTGGAGCGCGTCCCGTGGACCTGCATCTTAAGGCGCTTGAGGCTATGGGTGCCGAGCTAAAACTCAAAGATGGCTATGTTCACGCCAAGGCACCCAAGGGTTTGCATGGAGGCACTTTTGAGTTCCCTTTCGTATCCGTCGGAGCAACAGAAAACGCTCTTATGGCCGCGACCTTGGCAAAGGGCACCACAGTTTTGAAGAATGTGGCGCGCGAACCCGAGATTGTCGATCTGGCTCGGTGCTTGCGCAAGATGGGTGCTCAAATCGAGGGTGAGGGCTCCGCAACGATTGAGATTCAGGGTGTGGACCGCCTGCATGGAGCAACGCATCCAGTCGTTGCAGATCGAATTGAACTTGGCACTTATATGCTGGCGCCTGCGATTTGTGGAGGTGAGGTGGAATGCATCGGAGGGCGGATCGAACTTTTGGGTGCTTTTTGCGAAAAACTCGATGCAGCAGGCATCAGTGTCGAGCAAACAAACCAGGGCTTGAAGGTCAGCCGCAAGAACGGACGCGTGAAAGCAGTTAATGTCGAGACAGAGCCTTTCCCTGGCTTTCCTACCGATCTTCAGGCGCAGATGATGGCGCTTATGTGTACCGCAGATGGTGTGAGCGTTTTGGAAGAGAAAATTTTCGAGAACCGCTTTATGCATGCGCCGGAGCTTACGCGCATGGGGGCCAAAATCGACGTTCAGGGCGGCACCGCAACAGTAACTGGCGTTGATAAGCTCAAAGGCGCGCCTGTAATGGCCACAGATCTGCGCGCCTCGGTGTCTCTTATTCTGGCCGGTCTGGCCGCAGAGGGCGAAACGCTGGTCAGTCGCGTCTATCATCTTGACCGGGGTTACGAACGGGTTGAAGAGAAGCTCAGCAATGTTGGCGCCCTGATCGAAAGAGTGAATTAGAGATGACTGAAGACGCCCGGTTCGAAGATGGTCGGGAAACCCCGCTCAATATTGGTGCGCTCGACGCCGAAGATCTTAAAGTTCTATCATCCCTTACACAGGATGCGGTGTTTCCGATTACCGAAATGACTTGGCAGGCAAAGGAACGTAGACTCGCCTTTCTCGTTAACCGCTTCCGCTGGGAGGATGCGGGGCGTGATCGACACGGAGCAGAGAGGGTACGCTCCCTTTTGGTTATTGAACATGTTCTAAGCGTCTCAAGCCAGGGCATCGATCGCAAAGACAGTGATATGATCTTGTCAATCTTGGCCATTGAATTTGAGCCGGGCGACGACGGTGCAGGTCATGTCACATTAACTCTTGCTGGTGACGGAGCCGTGCGCGCGTATGTCGAGGCGCTTGAGGTCTCACTTCGGGATGTCACGCGGCCCTACCGTGCGCCATCTGGTAAAGCACCCGATCACGGCGCATAGCGGCAATTTAGCCCTCTTGAGATATTTTGCTGCGACGGATAACCCGGCGGATGAGGAAGAGTTTTATGGCGCAATATCTTCACATAGCTGAGCCTGGTTTCGAGGACGCGTTTAGCGCGCTTCTGAGCGCCAAGCGCGAGGACAGCCCTGACGTTGACGCGGTGGTGTCAGAAATCATCGCCGATATACGCGCGCGCGGTGATGAGGCGCTAATCGAATTTACGCAGAAATTTGATCGCGTGGCACTGACGCCAGAAACACTGCGCTTCTCTGCCGAAGAGATCAATGAACTGATCGCAAAAGTCTCGACTGAAGAACGCGAGGCGCTCGAACTTGCAGCCGCGCGCATCACCGCCTATCACGAACGTCAGCTGCCAGAAAACGCCAGTTGGATGGACGAGGCGGGCGCGACACTTGGTTGGCGTTGGACTGCCGTTAGCACGGCAGGACTTTACGTGCCCGGCGGATTGGCCTCCTACCCTTCGTCTGTTCTGATGAACGCGATCCCGGCCAAGGTTGCCGGCGTTGAACGGCTTGCAATAACGGTACCAACGCCAGATGGCGAAGCGAACCCACTGGTCATGCTTGCGGCCAAAATCGCAGGCGTTGACGAAATATACCGGGTTGGCGGCGCTCAGGCGGTGGCAGCTCTCGCTTATGGCACAGAAAGTATCGCACCCGTCGACAAGATCACCGGTCCGGGCAACGCCTTTGTGGCTGCAGCCAAGAGACGGGTTTTTGGCAAGGTTGGCATCGACATGATCGCTGGACCGTCGGAAATCCTGGTGATCGCCGATGGGGATAACGAACCAGACTGGATCGCGCTAGACCTATTAAGCCAGGCCGAGCATGATGAAAGTGCTCAAGCCATTTTGATCACCACCGATGAGGCTTTTGGCCAAGCGGTGGGCAATGCTGTAACTAAACGCCTGGAGACGCTGGAACGCAAAGCCATTGCAGGGCCAAGCTGGCGAGACTTTGGCGCGGTGATCACAGTCACAAACCTGGACGAGGCAGCGCAACTTGCCAATCGCATCGCTGCTGAACATCTTGAGCTTTGCGTTGCAGACCCCGAAGCGTTGGCCGCAAAAATCCCTCATGCCGGTGCGATCTTTTTTGGCGCTTGGACGCCAGAGGCCATTGGCGATTATGTGGGTGGGCCAAACCACGTGCTGCCAACCGCCCGTTCTGCTCGGTTTTCCTCCGGTCTTAGTGTGATGGATTTTCTCAAACGCACGACGATGGCGCGCATGACACCGGGCGCCCTACGCGCGGTAGGTCCCGCTGCCGAACGGCTAGCATTTTCGGAAAGCTTAGAAGCTCACGGGCTTAGCGTGCGAGCTCGGTTGGATCGCTTAAACGAAAGCTGAATTCTTGGTTTGGGCAAAACCACGCCGATCTCAATCCCTGCCATGTTTCGACCATAATTCGTTTTTAGCGTTTTTTTGGGGGAAAGAGGACTAATTATGATTCCGGCGGACTTTCTGCCCGTGATCAAAGGCGTACATCTCTTATCTGTTCTATTTTGTTTATCGCTTGTAATGTATGCTGATCTACGGGCTTCCAAGCTCTTGTTCACACCCCTAGTTAAACAGGACTTTAGGGTCTTTGAGAACTGTCACCGGACATTGAATATCGGGCTTATCCTGCTCTGGATAACTGGTGTGATTATCACCGTTGAAATCATCAAATACAGCCTTGGCAATATGTCTCCGAAACTGTTCGCCAAGATCACCGTAGTTACGATCTTAACCGCGAATGCCGGCATGATCGGACGCTTTGTACTGCCTCATCTAAAACTGCATCGCGGCATGATGATGGGTGATTTCGATCCTCATATTCGTGTTTGGCTGGGGATCACTTTTGCGGCGTCTTTTGCATCCTGGATCGCAGCATTCTGCCTGGGCATGTTTCCTGTCTTTAAGACACTTGATGCCCAGCAACTGCTATTGGTCATTGGGGTTTGGTATACCGTAATGCTAGGCGTGGGCCTGTCTATGGCCGCCATCGCGCCACGCCTCAATCAATCTGAGCGTGTTCATCTGCAGAGCTGGAACCGCCGGACCAGTTCGATACGCGAAAACTGCGCCAGTCGCATGAACGGCCGCGCACCACTTTGGCCCGCAAAAAACGCTGCTCACGCAACATAACTCAAAACAAAATTATGTGTCATAAACACGCGGTCTCACCCGTTTTGCTGTGCTTTATTGCCGCCGGTGTGACATTGCGCTACCACGCAAGTGACCGCGATGGAGAAGACGATGAGCCATATCAGTCACATAGAATTGGACGACTCAAATTTGCCGCCGCCGACGCCGGAGATCGAACAGGAACGCAAGGTCGCGATGTTCGATTTAATTGAAGAAAACGTGTTTGAGCTACCCAAACGCGATGACCGAGTTTTGCCCGCCGGGCCATATCGCGTTGGGCTTTCTATCCGCGAAAAACGTCTGGTTTTTGATGTTCGCTTAGAAAATGAAACACGCGTCGTTGAATTTCACCTCTCGCTCAGCCCGTTCCGACAAGTTGTAAAGGACTACTGGGCGATTTGCGAAAGTTACTTTGACGCGGTGAAGAACCTTCCGCCGAGCCAGATTGAAACCATCGATATGGCGCGTAGGGGCATCCATAATGAAGGCGCCCGGGTTCTAGAAGAGCGGCTCGATGGCAAAGCAATCATCGACAACGACACTGCTCGGCGGCTCTTCACGCTGATCTGTGTGCTGCATTTCGGAGGCTAATGCGCGGATGACAACCGAGCTGCCGCAATCCGTACTGTTCTGCTGCGATCACAATTCGGCTCGCTCTCCCATGGCCGAAGGGATCATGAAGAAATTCTATGGAGTTGACACGTATGTGCAGTCTGCAGGTGTTAAAGCAGATCTTGATATTGACGGCTTTTCGATTGCTGTTTGCGAAGAAATCGGGGTTGAGCTTTCGCGGCACAGAACGCGCAGTTTTGACGAGATGGAGCAATGGGGCGATGATCTTTCGTCCTTCGACTTGATCGTCGCACTCAGCCCGGCCAGCCAGCGCCGCGCGCTTGATCTCACTCGGGTCTTTCATCTTTCAGTGGTCTACTGGCCGATCATGGACCCAACTGGCCTTGGCGAAAGCCGTGAGGCCAAACTTGATGCTTATCGGCAAACACGCGATCAGATTGTCGAAAGTATTACAAAACTCTGGGGACCTGCAGTAAAAAAACATCTTTGATCCGATTTGGGAAAACCGTCTTTTGCGGCCTGGATAACCGTTAACCTGCAAACGTTTGCGTTGGTTTCCGACTTTGGCACGAAAAGATTTTGCTCAGCTGCGATTGCTTTCTGTGTGATTCGGCGTTGGCTACACAAGCAGAGCACTAATTCGGAACTTCATCGACGAAAAGCAAAGAAGGAAGAGAATTTGAGCCCAGTATGCGACTTAAATAGTCAAAATTGGTTGATTGGTCATTTATCTGCGATCAACTTTGTGTTTCGATTATAGCTTTGTGATATCAAAGGTGGAACACTGCTTCGGGGTGGATGACTGCGCCAGCAGTCTATTGTAATGGGGAAATACTATGCGTAATACGGTATTTGCTGCAGGTTTTGTCGTTTTAGCGCCTTTCGCTGCGTCAGCTGCAACGTTTGACTTTGAAGGTTTCGCGCCTGGAACAACGATCAACTCTGTCTCTGACGGCGGGGTCACTGCGTCGATCACTGTCACGCCCAACGGTAATGGTTTGCCAGCAGCGCAAATCTTTGACACGGCCAACCCTGGTTCGAATGCTGACGGCGACCCAGATTTGGGTATTCCGTTTGTTGACGCCGTAACCGGCGCTGCATTTGCAAACCCTGGTAACGTTCTTATCGTTCAAGAAGATCCCAACGCTGACGGCGGGCTAGATACTAACCCGGACGACGCCGGTGACGGTGGGATCATCGAATTTGTCTTTGACCAAGTGGTCAATATCCTGAGCTTCGAAGTATTCGACGATGTCACCAACTTTACGGTTACGACCGATGTTGCGGGTCAGACCGAGACGGTTAATATTGGTGAGGACAATGAGGCATTGCTAGTTTTGTTGAACTTCGACGGCGTCCAAACACTTACGTTTGATTTTGGCAATGCTTCTGGCGCCATCGACAATATTACGTTTGAAGTCCCTGCTATACCACTACCTGCGGGTATGCCGCTGCTGCTGGCTGGTCTTGCTGGTCTTGGTTACATGTCGCGTCGGCGCAGGAACGTCTGACGAATTCGATACAGTAGGTCCAAACTCTGGTCATATATAATTGAAGCGCGGGTTGCATTGATCCGCGCTTTTTGTATTTGGGCAATTCGCGAATGTGGAGTCAGCCAACAGACCGGCGGATTTCGCTTATATTTGCGCCATATACCTGTGGATTATCAACCGAGCCGCCTTTGAACACAGCCGATCCAGCAACCAGCACGTCCGCTCCGGCCTGCACGACCAAAGGTGCCGTCTCAGGCGTCACGCCGCCATCGATCTCGATATGAATTGGTCGGTCCCCGATCTTCTCTCGAAGACGGCGCGTCTTTTCAACGCCAGAATGAATGAACTTTTGGCCGCCAAATCCCGGGTTCACCGTCATAACAAGAACAAGATCAGCCAAATCAAGCAAGTTTTCCACCGCTTCAACGGGTGTTCCAGGATTTAGAGCTACACCGGCCTTGCAACCAGCCCCGCGAATGGCCTGCAACGTGCGATGGATATGCGGTCCGGCCTCCACATGAGCGCTGATGACATCGGCACCGGCTTCTGCATAGGCCTCGATATATGGATCAACCGGCGCAATCATTAAATGCACGTCCATTATCGTCTTCACATAAGGACGAAACGCCTTCACCGCAGGTGGGCCAAAGGTCAGATTGGGCACGAAATGACCGTCCATGACATCCACATGCACCCAATCTGCTCCTTGCGCCTCAATCGCTCGAATTTCAGCGCCAAAATTGGCGAAATCAGCCGACAGGATTGAAGGGGCGATCTTGAGGGAACGATCAAAACTCATGCATGTGGCTCCGTCTTCTTTGCTTGCTCTTGCGGATTTTAATGGACAACGTCAAGTCTTGGGACAGCAGCTTTCGACGGATCAAGCCGACTGCCACTAGAAAATTCTTTAGGCCTGGATTTAGGATGAAACAGGACCATGCGCCAACGGGACAGAACTAGATGAGACTTTTGCTCGACACTAATGCTGTCAGCCATTGGTGTTTGGCAAATCTGGAAGGCTTTAAAGGTCCGCTTGAAATCAGCCAGTTTTCGGGTGGGCAATCAAATCCGACATACCGCTTGCTCACGCGTGGCTGCACATATGTTTTGCGAAGAAAACCGCCAGGACAACTCCTTAAATCCGCCCATGCAATTGATCGTGAATTTCGCGTGCAACGCGCTTTGGAAAGCTCTGCGGTACCTGTTGCCAAGATGCTGTCCTATTGCCACGACACCAATATTATTGGGTCTGAATTTTATGTAATGGAACTGATTGAAGGCCGCGCTTTTGATCAACCTCACCTCCCAGAGCTCAATGTAACTCATCGCGGCGCAATCGTCGACGCCATGAACAAAGTGCTTGCCGATATCCACCAGGTGGACATCATGGCCTGTGATTTGAACGATTTTGGGCCTGAAGGGCATTACTGTCGGCGGCAAACGGACCGGTGGAGCAAGCAATACCGAGCAAGCCAAACCGAAGAAATTCCAGACATGGACGTTTTGATCAACTGGCTCAATGACAATATGCCAATCGACGATGGTCAACGCACGCTGGTACATGGCGATTACCGTCTCGACAATCTGATTTTTCATCCTGACAGGCCGGAAATTACTGCCGTGCTCGATTGGGAGTTATCCACGATTGGCCACCCATATGCTGATTTGGCCAGCGTGGTAATGCAATGGTCAATGCCAGCCACCAACGAAGGGCGTGGCCTCGCAGACGTTGATCGCAGTTCCCTCGGCCTTTGGTCCGATGAGAAATTTATATATCGATACTGTCAACGCAGAGGTCTTGAAAGTGTCGAGAACTTTGAATTTTACTTGGCGTTTACCTATTTTCGGATGGCCGCAATCTTGCAAGGCGTAAAAAAGCGCGCATTGGACGGTAATGCCGCAGACCCCCAACGAGCATTGCGTCTTGGCGCATATGTACCTCAATTCGCCAAAGCGGGCTTAAATGCGGCAAAAGCATAGCCCGCACGCAATACCCCTTGACCTTACATCTACTGGAACCTTTATGTAGGTTGTAATTGGGGGCGCTTGTTATGACCGAAATTACTCTTGAACTACAGGGCATGCATTGTGCCAGCTGCGCAAACCGCGTGGAGCGTGCCTTAAGTGCTATATCTGGAATGGGCAATGCCAGCGTCAATTTAGCTACAGAAACCGCGCGAATTGATCTTAAAAATGCAAACCTTGCAGAAGTCACAACTACACTCGCTGAAGCGGGCTATCCAGCCCGTGAGATTCATACAAAGATCGCTGTTTCCGGGATGCATTGTGCGTCTTGTATTGGGAAAATCGAGAAAACGCTGCGCGAACGACCAGGTGTCACCTCGGCGGTTGTAAATCTTACAGAGGGCACGGCACATGTTCGATATATTTCCGGTCTGAACTCGAGTTCGGAGATCGCAAACACGGTTACAAATTCTGGCTATGCCGCAAAACCAATTGATGAAAGTGATCAGGATAGTGGCGCGCGGCTAAACTCCCAGATCCAAGAAACGCGTAATCTAATGCTGATAGCAATGATACTAGCGCTGCCCGTTTTTATAATCGAGATGGGCGGACACATTTTCCCCCCTCTGCACCACTGGCTCCATGGGCTGTTTGGCCAAAATGCGATCTGGACTTTTCAATTTGTGTTGACAACGCTTGTCCTCGTTTTTCCGGGACGTGCTTTTTTCGCCTCGGGAATACCGGCATTGCTGCGAGGATCACCGGACATGAATGCGCTCGTGGCAATCGGAACTGGCGCCGCCTGGATTTTTTCAACGATTTCCTTATTTGCCCCATCGCTTCTACCTGAAGGTACACAAGCCGTGTACTTCGAAGCCGCTGCCGCCATTGTAGCAATCATCCTTCTTGGTCGCTGGCTGGAATTCCGCGCAAGAGGACGCACCGGCGCAGCCATTAGGGGGCTGGTCGACCTGCAACCGTCTATCGCCAGCCTCCAAACCGATGACGGTTTTGTAGACACGCCGATTGAAAAGCTAAATGTGGGTGATGTCGTGCAAATCAGACCGGGAGAACGTATTCCTGTCGACGGAGAAGTGATCAACGGTCAATCGGATGTGACAGAGGCCATGATCACGGGCGAACCTATGCCCGTGACGAAATCAATAAACGACGCTGTCATTGCTGGAACCCTAAATGGAAATGGCGCACTTCTTGTACGCGCGACAAGCGTTGGGTCCGAGACAATGCTCGCTAAAATCGTGACTATGGTAACAGACGCTCAAAGCGCGAAACTACCCATTCAGGCGTTGGCTGATCGTGTTGTCGCCTATTTTGTTCCGACCGTGATGAGTGTTGCTCTGCTGACAATTTTCGTCTGGCTATTGCTTGGACCATCCCCGGCGTTGGGCCTCGCGTTGGTCGCCGGTGTTTCGGTTCTTATCATCGCCTGTCCGTGCGCCATGGGTTTGGCCACACCCACGTCTATAATGGTCAGCACAGGCCTAGGCGCGGAATCTGGGCTTTTGTTTCGTAAAGGCGACGTGATCCAGAAGCTGGCCGAGGCGAATGTCGTTGTCTTTGACAAGACTGGTACATTGACCGAGGGCAGCCCGAAAATGACGGATATTTTTGTCGCACCAGAGTATGACAAAAATGATCTGCTCGCAAAAGTGGCTGCGGTAGAAACCTTTTCAGAGCACCCGGTGGCCCGCTCAATTGAAACCGCCGCGATTGAGGCAGAGCTGACTTTACCGGAAGCAAAACACTTTCGCGCGCGACCAGGGCGTGGGGTTTCTGCACAGGTCGAAGGGCAAAACGTGGTGCTTGGGACTGCGCGTTTGATGACAGAGGAGAACGTGAACCTTAGTGCTTTCGAAAACGCACGAGCCGAATTTGGAAAACAGGGTCATACGCTTGTCTATGCTGCGATTGACGGTGTGGCGGCAGCCTTGATCGCCGTTTCGGACCCGATCAAACCAACGAGTAATCAGTCAATCAAATCCCTGCAGGACGCGGGCATTAAAACCGTGCTTCTTACTGGCGATACCAAAATTGCCGGTCAGTTGGTTGCGGCCAATCTTGGCATCCAGACTGTCCAGGCAGAGGTCCTGCCAGGAGACAAACATGCCGCAGTGAAGTCCCTGCAAAAGCAACATGGCATTGTGGCGTTTGTGGGAGATGGAATAAATGATGCCCCTGCGCTTGCAGCAGCTGATATAGGTATAGCCATGGGCGGCGGAACAGATGTAGCAATCGATGCTGCCGATCTGGTGCTGGTCTCGGGCGATCCGATGGGCGTCGTCAAGGCTCGAATGCTATCGCAAGCAACACTACGAAATATAAAACAGAATCTGTTTTGGGCATTTGCCTACAACACGGCGCTTATCCCGGTCGCTGCAGGTGTTCTTTACCCGCTGACAGGTCAGCTCTTGTCGCCGGTTTTGGCTGCCACCGCAATGGCGCTGAGCTCAATTTTTGTGCTCGGAAATGCGCTTCGCTTACGCCGGTTCAAACAGCAGCTAGAGGGGCAAGCCGCATGAATATCTCGGATGTCGCAGAGAAAACAGGGCTTCCGGCAAAGACCATCCGCTACTATGAAGAGATTGGTCTGATCGCGCCTCACCGCGGGCAAAATGGCTACCGCGTGTTTGCCGACGCGCATTTGCACAAGCTTGCGTTTCTTGGTCGTGCACGAACGCTTGGATTTTCAATAGAGGATTGCCGTACGCTTTTGGCGCTTTACGAGGACGACAGCCGAGCCAGCGCTGATGTACGCGCTGTTGCCAAAGATCACCTGGAACGCATTAACGAGAAAATCGCTGAGTTTGAAGAGATGCGAGCCACTCTGCAACACTTGGTGCAATCTTGCGCAGGCGATGATCGCCCAGATTGTCCAATACTACGCGACCTGGCGCGCTAAAGCTCACGACCTGCTTTCAACTCACCCCATTTCATCGTTGCAGTCGCGCCAAGATAGGTGAACGGCATCGGCGGTAAACGCGACGGGGCAGCCTGAGCCATCACGTGATCGATGAGGCCAGACGCCCGCCCCGATGCGAGCTCCGCCATGGCCATGCCATGCAGCGTCCCTCGCGCCACACCGAGACCATTTTGACAACAAGCCGAGAACAACCCGTCTTCAACCTCACCCAAGGCAGGCGCACCGTTCCAGCTTAGGCATAACCGACCAGCCCAGCGATATTCCATTGCAACATCGCTCAGCATCGGAAAGCGCGCGGCAAAAGAACGGTCATGGGTCTTGCCCATCGCCTCGACGCGTGCATCGGAAATCTGCAAACCGGGATCGTAGGTGACCCGATTGCGCACGATCAATCGCGTGCCACCTGTGCCAGAGACCTTGCGCACGGTGCTACCCATAGGATCGGCAGGCGTAAGACCCCAAAGCGGCGCTCCACCAAGCTTTTGTTCTTCGTGCGCAGTCAATGCTCGGGTCATAGAGGCATAAAGGAAAACGTGCAGAAGACGACCTTTGAAATGGCCAAAATCCTCAGCGTGTCCGTTCACCGCCAGAATAACCTTTGGCGCTTGCACCTCGCCTTTCGGTGTCTGAGCCTTCCAAACGCCATTGCGCTCAAGCTTGGTAACCGGCGTTTGCTCATAAATCTGCACTCGATTTGACGACAAGCCTTTGGCCACCCCGCGGACAAAAAGCGCCGGTTGGATCATCGCCGTTCCCGGCGTGTAGAGCCCGCTTTTGTAATAATCAGTGCCGGTCAGGGCCTGCATACCTTTTGCATCAAGCAGCTCATAATCCTCGCCCATACGCTCCAGATGCGAGGCATAGCTCAGATTATGTTTGTGGCCTTTTTCGCCAGCCGCCGCGTTGGTCTTGCCGGAGCGGATAAACGCCTCAGCGTTAAGTTCAAAATCAGATGCCATCTCAGCGGCGAAGTCGATAGCGGCACGATTGGCTTTGGTTTGTGCCTTGTCCGCCGCAAGCCCTCCGCCGTAATCCTCTGAGGCAAGATCATGCGGCAAGTCGATCATAAAACCGGAATTTCGCCCAGCAGGCCCCTCGCCCACACGCTTTGCCTCCAGAAGCACAATGCGTGCCTCCGGATGCAGTTGCGCCAGTCTGCGCGTCGCAGACAAACCCGCATACCCCCCGCCTATGACCAGCCAATCCGCTTTTGCGTTCTCAGAAAGCTGCGGATGACCCTCGGTCGGAGGAAGAATATCAACCCATCCGGACGGACCCGGATCGCATGGCATGCGGGCATTGTTCATGGCGCACCTGGCAGGCTGAGCTGCGCCGTTCGACCGCCGTCTATTGTATAGATCTGACCTGTAACAAACGATGCTTCATCGGACGCAAGCCAGCAAATGAGCTGCGCGACTTCTTCTGGCGACCCCGTGCGACGCACGGGGTGAATGGTGCCGATCTGCGCGCGAAACGCTGCCGGATCAGGCATACTTGCTACGAAATCTTCGTTAAGCTCAGTTTCAATCCAGCCGGGCGCAACCGCATTGCAGCGCACACCATCCGGCCCGTGATCAACTGCAACCGCACGGGTTAGACCATGCAGTCCAGCTTTTGAAGTGCAATAAGCTGGGTGGCGAGGATTTGAACCGAGCCCCTCGATTGACCCTACATTGACAATCGCACCGCCACCCTTTCGGAGCAAAGGCAATGCGTAGCGCGTAAGCAAAAAAGGCACGGTCAGGTTCACATGCAATTGCGCATGCCAATCCGCAACTTCGCTTTCCTCGACCGTTCCCTCGCGCATAATACCGGCATTGTTGACTAGGATATCGAGCGAACCGGCTCGCTCGGCCAATTCCGCCAGAACCAAAGCTGGCGCGGCTTCATCGCTTAGATCCGCAATAATGTCTTCATGCCCGCTTGCACCGCGTTGTGCGCAAAAGACCCTTGCACCGTCAGCAGCCAACAGATCGGCCGTGGCTTTTCCCATGCCGCGTGACGCGCCAGTGACCAGCGCCGTTTTGCCCGCAAACCGGCTCATCCGACCGGCTTCCCGCCATTGACCTCGACAAGCGCACCGCACATATACCGCGCTGCATCCGAGGCCAGAAAAAGCATTACATCAGCTATCTCTTCGGCGCTGGCAATATGTCCGATTGGAACCGTGGCATTGAGCTCTTCGACAGCCTTACCTGCTTCAAGCCCACGAATTGCAAATCCCGTGCGCAGCATCGGTGTATCGACCTCGTTGGGGCAAACCGCGTTCACCCTGATCCCCTGATGCGCATGGTCGCGGCCTAGGCATTGGGTCAACGATGCAAGCGCTGCCTTGGACATCACATAAAGCGGGTGGTTCGGTCCTGGGCGCAGACCCCAGCAAGACGAGGTGTTTACAATAGCTCCTCCGCCTGCCTCGGCCATGATCGGGATTACCGCGCGACATATACGAAACGGCGCCTCAACATTGACGCCCATAGTAAGTGAATAATCCACATCGCTTGCAGCGGTAATGTCGCCACGGGTAATGACACCTGCATTGTTGAAGACCAGATCAAGACCGCCAAGCGCTTCAGCGGCCTTGGAAGGTAGACTATCGCAGAAAGAAGCATTTAAAAGATCGCCATCGCAATGCGCCTCAGCCTCAACCGCACTGCTGTCACGATCACTGACAGCAACACTTGCGCCCTCCGCACGTAGGGCTCCAACCAAAGCTTGGCCCATTCCACCGGCGGCACCGGTCACAAGCGCTTTTCGGTCCTTAAATCGCATCATCGATCACCCGCCAAAGGACGCCACGGGCGCGCCAAACCGTTCGCGATCAATTCGCAAGCCAAGACCGGGACCTTCTGGCACTGCAATATGCCCGCCCTCGATCTTCACGCCTTTGGCATCATAATGCCCCTCGATATAAGGCTGCGCCAGCCAGACGCCCTCAAGCCTCTTGGCATCCACTGTGGCGCCAATATGCGTGCAGGCAGCGGCGATGATATCACCGCCCCAGCTATCATCGCAGGTGTGCGGCAGATTGCGCGCAGCGCAAATGTCACGAAATACAGCCATCTTTTGCAAACCCCCGATACGGGTCACTTTCATGCCAAACCCATCAACAAGATTGCCACCAACCGCATTCACAACTGTGGCCAGGTCGACGGCGTTTTCATCCATATAGATGCCGTGGCTGACCTGGCCTCTGATCTTACGCAGGTCTTCTATCGTGTCGCAGGGCTGCTCCATAATGAAAGGGACATCGAGGCATTCGCGGCTTACACGCAAAGCATCGTGGGTGCTCCAGCCCCGATTACCATCCACAGCAAGCCGCATCCGAGTGCCGACAGTTTCCCAGACCTTGCGGATCACCTCGATATCGATCTCAACCGGCCTGCCACCGACCTTGATCTGCATGCGCGCGTAGCCCTCGGATGCTTTTTCAGCGGAGAGTTTAGCAATATCATCTGGCGCACCCACGCCGCTTGCGTAGTAAGACGGAACACGCGCCGTTGCAGCACCGCCAAGCAATTCACAAACCGGTAATCCAACCGACTTACCTATTGCATCATAGGCAGCAATATCGACGGCAGCTTTGGCGTAGTTATGCCCGTTCAAAAGCCCATCCATCGCTCGGCGCAAAGACAGAGGCGCTACTGGCGCACCGATCAAATCCTCACCCATAGTCTTAAGCGCAGCCACTGCCCCACCTGCATGCGCCTCCGCATAAGTTGGCCCAACGGGACAGGTCTCTCCCCAACCCTCAACTCCGGTGTCCGTCACCAGCCGGACAAGGGTCGTGGTCAGCGACCAGACCTGTGCGTTGGCCATAGTATATGGTCCGTTTTTGACAGGCAGTTCGTGGGCATAGATATGAAGCTCGGCAATACGCATCAACGGGCTGCTCCAAATGGAAACACCGCACTGTAGGCGGCAATGAAAGCAAAAAATGTCAGCGATAGCCAGTAGAGCACAGGTTCTCGATCTCGGCGCACTTGTGTCAAAAGCCAGGTTTCACGCTGGCGCAACCCTTGCACCATCCAAATCCCCATAAAGATCGCCCAGGGCCAAAACTGCTGGCTGAAGATGCTAAACACCATAAGGCCAAGCCCGACCCAGCCCATCAGAGCGTTTTTTGATTGTCCCACCTGATTGGCAGAGCTTGATTTCAAAAGGATGAAAGCCGCACCATGCGGGTCTCGTACCAAAACAGCCGGTCCATCGGGCAACTCGAATTCCGCATCAATGGTGCCGCCTTGGCCTGTAATTTCGGTCAAAGGACGGGCCTGTTGAAAGAAGACAGACCAGTATTGTTCTTTGCCTCGGATCGCCTGATCCGGGATTTCATGACAGTAGAATAGATGCGCACCGTTATGGCTTACCGAGCATACGCCGGAGCCATCCGTGTCACCAAAACGCCAGCCGAAAAGTGTCTCATAGAAATGTTTTATTGCCGCGATCTCGGAGACAAAAAGGCCGTGCCCTGCCCTCGCGCCCGGCATCTTGCTTGGTCGATTGCCCGCAAGACCTTCAACGATAGTAAAGCCAGCGCCCAACGGATCGCGGATCAGGGCAAAACAGCCCCCGTCCTTGGCCTCTTCTGGACCAAGCTCGACCTTGCCACCAAGTTCTTTTATTTGAGCTGCCACGGTGGCGGCATCATCCACCGCGATGTAGCTCATCCAAAACGAAGGCATGCCTATATCGAGGAATTTCTGCGGCATTTGATAAAGCGTCGCCACCGGCTCAGACGCATTGAAGGCTGTGTAGTAACCCTGGTCCTCGCCCGACCAATTCCAGCCCATAACGCCCGTGTAAAACGGCTTCGCCACATCCGGATCGTAGGCGGAAAGATCGGTCCAGATGAAATCACCGTGGCTCATAGATCAGTGATCCTGATTAAGCGCATCCGCTGCCGGAATTTCCCGTTCACGCCGGGCGATATAGTCGAGCAGTTCCTCGTTCTTGGCCTCATCGAGCTTCGGCTCTTCATAATCGGCAAGCAGCGCGCGAGCGTATTTCAGCGCCCGCTCATTGGCCTCTACTGCACCCTCAGCCTGCCATTGCTCAATCGAGTTGTTGTCGAAAAGCTCTGGCATGAAAAACGCCCGCTGGAAATTCTCCAGCGTGTGAGTATGGCCAAGGTAATGCCCACCGGGGCCTATATCGCCGACAGCGCTGATCGCCTCGTCGAAATCATCCCAACGCACGCCCTCTGCCATGCGGTAGGCCATGGCGCATTGCTCGGCATCGATCACGAACTTCGCCATAGAACAATGCATGCCCGCCTCGTTCCACCCTGCTGAATGCCACATGTAGTTCGTGCCCGCCATCTGTAGGGCCATGAGTGTTGTCGCACTTTCATAACCCGCTTGTGCATCAAGTGTCTTGGCCCCGCCAAGTGTATTTGAGGACCGCCAAGGCACGCCGTAAAAGCGTGCCATCTGACCGATCATCAGATTCATCAAGCTTATCTCTGGCGTACCCGCCATCGGCGCCCCGGATTTCATCGAAACCGTGCTCAGGTAATGCCCGTAGATCGCTGGTGCGCCTTTGCGAATGACCTGCGTGTAGGCCAGAGCGCTCAACGCCTCTGCATTGAGCTGTGCCACCGTGGGCGCCACGGACGCAGGCGTATTGGCACCGCCAAGCACAAACGGGCTGCACAACACAGGCTGGTTCCGCTTACAAAACGCGCGCATCGCGCCCAGCATGGTTTCGTCCCAAACCAGCGGGCTGTTGCCGTTGCAATTGCCGGTGCAGACCGGGTGCGTCTCAAGGAACTCACCGCCAAACAGAATGGCGCACATATCCATCACATCCTCAGCGTTCTTGGGGCTTGTGGTCATGCCCATGAACGTCTTGTCAGAGTGCTTCATTGATGAATAAGTGATGCGCAGATGCCGTTGGCTAATCGGGTGATCATAGGGCTCCACAATATGGTGCGCGGAGCTGTGCAGCGCCGGCAGCATGTGGCTCAGTTTATGGAAATTGGCCAGATCCTCAAGCAGCGGGTTGCGCCGCACATCATCGAGATCGCGCAGGTAGGGCGCGCCGGTCATCGGCACGAAAATCGCATGGTCCTTGCCAAAGGGCAGGTTATTGGCCGGATTGCGAGCGTGATAGGTGAAGGTCTCGGGGATCGAGGCGATCAGCTCTCGCACCATACCGCGATCCAGGTAGACGGTCTCGCCATCAACCTTCGCACCCGCCTTGCGCCAATCCTCGAGCGCGATCTCGTCGCGGAAAACGACACCGACGTTCTCCAGAATATGCATGGATCCCGCATCGACCCGCTCAATCTGCTCTTGGTCCATCGGTTCAGTCAGCGGCATCTTCCGCTTCAGCGCAGGGAGCATGCTTACATCCCGCGCTTGCCGGGCTTGTTTTCTAGCGCCGCGTCCCCGGCGCGTGGTTCCTACCGCTTCAACGCTCATGCTTGCACCTCCAAGCTCTCCCCAACTTCTTTCAAAGCCATCTCTAATCCTGTGTGAACTCGGTTGTGGTGAAGTGCATTTTTCAAAGCCAGGCTATACGTGCCTTGGGTCGCAATCGCGTCGCGTTGGTCCGCCAAAGAACCCACTCCATGTTTTTGCATGGATGTCAGGAAGCCTGATATGAGCTGCGTGGTGTAAAATTCAGCGCCATCAGCATCACCGGTTTTTGCACTCAACCAAGACGAAACCGTATGCAAGATGTCCAAAACACCCGGAATGGCCGCGCAGACCGTCAAGTGATCGTTGAGCGCGGATTCACTTGGCATCTTGATAACTGGGTTTTCTGGCGCAAAGAGATCCGCCAGAATGTCAGCCGTCGGATAGCCGGGCAAAGGGCACCCACCAAATTCAAGAAAACCAAGCGGAATGGTTAATTCAATCTTGGTTGCTGGAGCACAAAGCCGCTTCAGATCGGCAAGCGCGAAGCCTGACATCACCGATATCACGCGTTGCGATGACCGAAATTTCAAGCTGCCCAATACCTCTTCCGCGATCTGCGGCCGCACACAAATGAGCACCACTTCAGATGCGTCTACAACCTCTTGATTTTCCTTTATTTCCGCACCAATCTCGCCACTGAGTTTTGTCGCAACTTCGTGATTGCGCTGGCTCACCGTGATTGAATGGCCTTTCAACGCCAGATGCCGCGCGATTGGCGCTGCAATATGACCAGTGCCCAGAATGCCGATTGCGCTCATCCGACGGCATCCCCGTCTTTTGGATCGCTCAGGTCGACCCAAATTGTTTTGACCTCGGTAAATTGATCATGGGCCTGTACGCCGTTGTCGCGGCCGCCGAAACCCGATTGCTTGTAGCCACCGAACGGCGTGGTGATGTCGCCTTCGCCGTAGCAATTCACCGTCACGGTACCCGCTCGAATGTCACGTGCTGCGCGCAGGGCTTTGCGCACGTTCCCGGTGAAGACACTTGCGGCGAGGCCGTATTCAGTGGCGTTGGCGATCTCGATGGCTTCAGCATCGCTCGCCACTTCGATCACGCTCAGGATTGGGCCGAAAATCTCCTCAGTGGCGCGCTTGTCGGATTTCTTCACTTCATAAAGCGTGGGTGGAAGGTACGGGCCATCTGCCTTACCCCCAACAATCGCCTTACCCTTCAGATAGGAGCCTACTTTCTTGACATGTTCAGCATCAACCAGCGCGCCAAGGTGGTTCGCAGGGTCGAGCGGGTCGCCGGTTTTCCAGTCGCGCATCCTAGCCACGACCTTCTCCAGCAAAGCCTCCTTAACCGCCTTGTGCACAATGAGACGCGACCCAGCGGAGCAATTCTCGCCCATATTCCAGAACGCCGCGTTGACAACATTCTCTGCCACATGGTCCAGGTTCTCGGCATCTTCCAGCACCACGGCCGGGTTCTTGCCACCGCATTCGAGCGTGACCTTCTTCATGTTGCTGTCCGCCGAATAGCGCAGGAAGCGTTTGCCGGTCTCGGTGGAGCCGGTGAAGCTCACCATATCGACATCCGAATGTAGGCCGAGCGGCTGACCCACCTGTGGGCCGTCGCCTGGCAGAACCTGCAGCACACCACGTGGAATGCCCGCCATGTGCGCCACTTCCGCCAGTCTCAACGCCGTCAGCGTGGTCTGCTCTGCGGGCTTTATGATCACCGAATTACCCGCCGCCAGAGCCGGACCAATCTTCCAGGCCATCATCAGCAGAGGGAAGTTCCATGGCAGGATACAAGCCACCACTCCCAGAGGCTCTCGCACGATCATGCTCAAAGCTTCGTCGCCTGATGGCCCGACCTGATCGTAAATCTTGTCTATCAGCTCCCCGTGCCATTTGATCGTATGGATCGACTCCGGGATATCGATCAGCTCGCAATCACGCACCGGCTTGCCGCTATCGAGGCTTTCCATCACCGCGAATTCGTGCCGCCGACGCGTGATCAGCTTGCACAGCCGGATCAGGACATCCTTACGATCTCCCGGATGCGCCTTGGACCATTCTCCGCGCTCAAACGCCTCGCGCGCCTTCTGCACGGCGAAATCCACGTCGTCCTGTCCGGCCGTACTTATCTTTGTGATCACTTTGCCCGTCGCCGGATTGAGCGTTTCCATCATCGGGCCGGAGCCCTTGCGGAACTTGCCATCGACGAATGGGGCGGCTGGAAAATCAAGCTCGGCGGCTATCGCGCCATATTCATCCCGTGTCAGAAGCTCGCTCATTTTTTGCCTCCCTCAATCGCGGCAATCGCTGTGTTCATCGTTCGGATCACTTCCTCGAGCGCCCGGCGGTCGTCTTTGTTTAGAGGTTGCAAAGGCCGTCGCGGTGGTCCGGCGTCTATGCCTCGCATCGTTAACCCGTGTTTGATGCATTGGATGAACTTGCCGCCCTGCTCCAGCACGCGCATCAGAGGCATCATTGCGCTCATGATGGAGCGGCCCTTGGTAAAATCACCCTCAAGCACACAAGCGCTGTACAGTGCAACATGCGCCTCTGGTGCAAAGTTCGACCCGGCGCAGACCCAGCCTCGTGCGCCCCAGGCGAAGAACTCCAGCGCCTGATCGTCCATACCGCAAAGCAGACCAAGATGCGGGTAATCGCGTCCGATCATATGCAACCTGTTGATATCGCCAGAGCTTTCCTTGATGCCGCAGAAGTTCGGCGAGCGCCCGAGCCGATCAAGCGTTTCTTCGTCCATATTGACGCCCATGCGGCCCGGGTAATTATAAAGCATGACCGGCATATTTACCGCCCGGTCAATCGCTAACGCATGCAGCGCGATCTCTCGGCCTGTCGGTACGGCATAGGGTGGCGTTGCCACCAATATCGCATCGGCCCCTATCTCTTTGGCCGCCTGAGCATATTCGATACTATCCTCAGTCCGGATCGCGCCTGTTCCCATAACCAGCGGCACCCGGCCTTTGATCAGCTTTTTCATCATGCGCGCCAATTCGACACGTTCTTCAAAGCTCTGTGCGTAGTATTCGCCAGTGGTGCCCGCGACGATAAGCCCATGCACACCCGACCCGATCAGCAGCTCAATCACCTCCTTGAGCGCCGGCTCATTGAGCGAGAAATCCTCGTTGTAAGGCGTGACCACCGGGGTCCAAATACCTTCAAATTGCACTGGCTTTGTCCTTTTCAGATAGCACATCAATGGGCAGCGGGTCTGGTGTCACAAACTGCTCAAGGCGGTCGCGCGATAGGTTCCAATGATCAATGGTAAGCTTGACTGCGCGGTCTGTATCCCGGGCAGCAAAAGCCTCGATCATCGCATCGTGTTGTTCAATGGCAAGGCGCACCCGATCTGCCTCGTCCTTGGAAGATGGGCGATAGAAAGTCTGGCTGAGACGCGTGTGATCGATCAGCATCCTCTTCAGGCTGGGCAGGAGATACGGGTTTTGCGCCATCTCGCCGATCTTCAGATGAAAACTGTGATTGAGCAGCGCGGCCTGGCCCGATGCAGCGCTTTCGGCTGCCATACGAAACTCATTTTGGATCAACTGCAGGGCAGGAATCTCGGCCTCACGCCGGTTTTCGGCCGCCAGACGCGCAACATTGGCGTAAACGACCGGCGCAGTTTGAAAGAACATGCGCATAACCGGGAGGTCCATTGATGCGACTTTGGCCCCACGGTTCTGCGCCAGCTGAATATAGCCCTCGCCACTTAGGCGCTGAAAAATCTCACGCATAGGCGTGCGGGAAAGGCCATATTCTTTGCAAAGCGACGCCTCGTCCAAATCACTCCCTGGTGCGGCATCCAAGGTCAGGATGCGCATGCGCAGGTCTTCCAGACATTCTGATTTACGATCTTTAACCATTGGCGACTCATCTTGATACATTTTGTATACAAGATGTATTACTCAAATGAAAGCCAACTCTATAATGCGCAGCTAATTTATTTAAAGGAACATACCGCCAGAAACCTCTATCCGCTGGCCGGTGATCCATTGATTGTTGCCAGTCAAAAGACTTGCGACGCTGCCACCAATATCATCGGGTACTCCTGCGCGGCCGAGCGCTGTCATCGAAGAAACGAAAGCATTTACATCAGCATTGTCGCGCACCGCACCGCCGCCAAAATCGGTCTCAATTGCTCCCGGCGCAATCGTGTTCACTGTGATGCCACGCTCTGCCAATTCCGTGGCGAAGTAGCGCGTCATAACGTCAACCGCACCCTTCATCGCTGCATAGACGCCATAACCGGGAAGCGAGAACCGCGCCAAACCGCTGGATACGTTCACAATGGAGCCGCCATCGCGGATGAGCGGTAAGATGTTTTGGGTCAAAAACAAAACACCCTTCACATGCACATTCATCAGCGCATCGAATTGTTCTTCGGTCGTGTCAGTCAAGGACGCATATGCGCCCATTCCGGCATTATTTATCAAAAAGTCAATTTTTTCAGTTTCAAATACCGATATCAGGCTCTCAAAAACAGTATTTGTGAAACTATTAAATTCCGAGACGTTGCCTGCATTAAGCTTCAAAGCGACAGCTGGCACGCCTTTGGCGTAGATTTCGCGGACAACCTCCTGCGCCGCGTCTTCTTGTGAAAGATAGGTCAACACCACGCCAACCCCCGCATCTGCAAGATGCAGTGCCATGCTCCGACCAAGACCCCTGCTACCACCAGTGATCAATGCAACTTTCTCTGCCATCGTTAGTTCCTTTTTGGTTTGAACTCGGCATTCAAATTATGCTTCGACTGTAGCCGATGCTTGCCCCATCCTACGAAAGACTTGCCTATTCCTACTTGGAAACGGATTGTTTCGATGACACGGCACCATTCTCTGGGTAACCATTCCTGCGGGGGATTTTAGAATGTCATTTTTATCACTTACGAATGATGTCGCTGACTATATCGCGAAATTCGGCACCAGCGGCGCGCCGGTATCTGCAGCAGTTCCGAGACTGACGCTTTTGCACCATAACCGGCAAACGAGCATTGAGGCTACGCTTTACAACCCGGCAATTTGCCTAATTCTGCAGGGTGAAAAAGAGACCGTTATGGGCAAGCATCATGTCCGATTTGGCGCCGGGCAGTCGCTCATTGTGAGCCACGATGTGCCGGTTGTCTCTGCAATCACCAAAGCGCCTTATCTTGCCATGATCCTTTCGCTCGACCTCTCCGTATTGCGTAGCCTCTATCAGCAGGTCGCCGACGACCTTGTGCAACAGACAAGCGAAAAGGCGATCACCCCTGGTGAGACCGATCCCGATTTGATCAATGCTTTGCAGCGCTACCTAGGTCTTTCAAAGACCCTTCGTGAGGCGCGGGTACTTGGACCGCTAATACTGCGGGAAATTCACTATCGCTTGCTGATTGCGCCTCATGGCGGAATGCTGCGTGATCTTTTATTGCGCGACAGTCATGGCAGCTCCATCGCACGCGCGATTGAACGGATAAGGCAGAATTTTCGCAAGACACTGAAGATACCTGAACTGGCAAAACTCGCGGGTATGAGTGAGAGCTCTTTTCACAGCCATTTTCGCAAAATCACCGGCACAACGCCCTTGCAGTATCAAAAAGAACTGCGTCTATTGGAAGCGCGACGGATGCTTGGGCGCGGTCGAGATCCCGTGACAAATATCGCCTTTTCAGTAGGTTATGAGAGCCCCACACAGTTTAGCCGGGAATATTCGCGTAAATTTGGCGTGCCGCCAAGACAGGATGTGGGGCGCGTGGCTGCGACGCTATAAGACCAAAACCTGCTAGGCCACGGTCTTCCGAAACGGAGAGGTGAGCCTGAATGACTGATCGTTCATAAGACTCGGGATACGCCCCTGCGCCTCTTCTACCGCAGCAAGATCGATCCGCGCGTGCACAATGCCTGGCGCGTCAGCACCATCGGCAATCACTGTTCCCCATGGATCGACGACAAGCGAGTGCCCATAGCTTTCCCCACCCCCGGGCACTGGCCCAATAGCACAGCAGGAGATCACAAAGCGCGTGTTCTCAATGGCGCGAGCACGGTTCAGAACGTGCCAATGCGCCTCGCCCGTTTTTCTAGTAAATGCTGCGGGGCAGATGAGGATATCCGCCCCGGCTTGTGCCAAAGATCGAAACAGATCGGGAAAACGCAGATCATAACAGATCGTATGCCCGATTTTACCAAAAGGCGTGTCGTGAATGACTGCGCAGTCACCGGGCGAGACATAGGCGCTTTCGCGATAGACCTCGGTCTCCGATAGCTGAATATCGAACATGTTGATCTTGTCATAATGACCGCGAATGTCGCCCTGATCATCGATCATAAAACCACGGTTGATCACCCTGCCGTCCGGCGCATCAACAGCGATAGAACCAAAGTTCAGCCAGATCTGCGCCTGACGAGCAAAATCGCGCATGTGGTTGAGAAACGGGTGGTCCGCCTCGGGCGCGGATGGCGGTTTTACGGCAGACCCTTCCGTCCGCAAACCTCCGCAATATTCAGGTAAGAACAAAAGCTTCGCGCCGGCCGCCGTAGCTTCTTTCGCCAAAGGGAGTGCCTCATCAAGCGCAGTTTGAAAATCCGGCTGCGGCCGGGTTTGGAGGCAGGCGATATCGATAACTCGAGACATCCGACAACGCTTTCCGGTTTCGGCGGCGCTTAGTTTTATGCGCCGCCGACGGTTTTTGATTTAAGGTAGACACTCCATATACGTTTCGTTGTCCCATTCGGTCACGGTGGACATGAAACGGGCGAACTCATCGCGCTTGTACTCATCAAACAGACGATACATCTCACCCGGCATGCCGCGCTTGACCACCTCGTCACCAGCCAGATGATCAAGAGCCTCACCAAGCGACATTGGCAGTTTCTTAACTTCTTTGCCCGCCTCGATGGCCTCATAAATGTTGCGCTCTTCTGGCTCACCTGGATCCAGGTTGTTGTCCAGCCCGTCATCCATCGCAGCCAGCAAGGTAGTGCCCATCAGATATGGGTTCACCATGGAGTCGACCGAGCGATACTCAAACCGTCCCGGCGCTGAGACCCGCAGGCCTGTTGTCCGGTTCTGGAAGCCCCAGTCAGCAAAAACCGGTGCCCAGAAGCCTGTGTCCCACAGACGTCGATAGGAATTAACCGTAGAGCAACCGACAGAGGTCAGCGCCTGCAGGTGATGCACAACGCCGCCAATGGCTTTGAGACCTTCCGCCCCTGGCATCTGCGGGTCGTCGTTGTCAGGCATAAAGGTGTTCTCACCACCTTTGACATACATGTAGTTGTCTTTCATGCCGGGCAGGTTGTCCGGGTCATTGCCGGTGCGGACAAACTCGTCATCGCCACCACGCCATAGGCTCATGTTGTGGTGACATCCCGAGGCCGAGACGCCCATGAACGGCTTCGTCATGAAACAGGCAAATATGCCGTGTTCCCGTGCCACCTGCGCACAGATCTGGCGGTATGTCGTCAGGCGGTCGGCATTGCGCAGAACATCGTCGAACATCCAGTTGAGCTCAAGCTGACCTGGCGCATCCTCATGGTCGCCCTGGATCATATCGAGGCCCATTTTGCGAGCGTAACGGATCACCTGCATGGAAACAGGCCGAAGGCTCTCAAACTGATCGATATGGTAGCAATAAGGCTTGGAAAATCCGTCCTTTGGCTTGCCGTTTTCGTCAAACTTCAACCACATCATCTCTGGCTCGGTGCCCATGCGGAGCTTTGAACCGTGTTTCTTTGTGAAATCGTCATGCATCCGACGCAGATTTCCGCGACAATCCGCGGTCAAATAGGCGCCAGCGTCGACTTTTTCTTCTCGGTTACGGAACAGCGTGCAGAAGAAACGCCCGATCTGTGGAGCCCACGGCAGCTGCATAAAAGTTTCGGGTTCTGGAATACCGACAAGTTCTGCCGCCTCGGGGCCGTAGCCGAGGTAGTTTCCAGCACGGTCGGTAAAGAGGTTCACCGTCGCGCCATAAACCAGCTGAAACCCTTTTTTGGCAACACTCTCCCAATGGTCGGATGGAATGCCTTTGCCCATTATTTTGCCCGTCACTGAGACAAACTGCAGATAGAGATACTCTATCCCAAGCTCGTCAATCTTCGCGCGCACTTCCTTAATTTTTTCGTCTCTGCCCTTCGCCTCGACAAATTTTTCGATATCCATTTCGGCCACTTCGCCACTCCCTATTGCTTCACCATCGCCAGTACCACGTCCTGGCGTGTCTTGGCTTCATTATATTGTGGGCAAGGCGGCTCTCGCCCGGATTTACTGTCTGGGGGAATCCGTAAAAGTCAACCGGCTTTGATCCAAAATGCCAAACTCGCTGGCTATATCAAGAAAATGGTATAGCATTGGTACAGATTCTGGAGCTTTGCATGCAAGATGCACAAAGAATAGGTGCTGCTGAAATTGCCGCCTTGATCCGCCGCGATATATCAAACGGCGTGTTGCAGCTGCATGATCGTCTTCCGCCAGAGCGTGTTTTGTCAAACACTTATGGCGCGGCGCGCGGAACCGTTCGCAAAGCGCTTTCCGCTTTGGAGCGCGAAGGAATGGTGGAAACGCGTGCCGGCAGTGGAACCTATATTATTCAACAAAAAAGGTTTTTAGCGCCAGAGGCGATTGAAAACGCCACGCCACTTGAGTTGATGGATACGCGCTTTGCATTGGAGCCCTATATCTGTCGTCTTGCCGTGCTGAACGGGCGGCGTGATGATTTTGAAAAGATGGAAGCTCTGTGCGTTCGTATGGAAGCCAATCAAAGCGATCTAAACGCATTTTCCGAAGCTGACCGTGATTTTCACCGCGCGCTTGTTGATTGCACGCGGAATGGTCTCCTGGTTTGGGTGATTGAGCAAATAGCACGCGTGCGAAGTCAAGCGGATTGGACCCGCATGCGCATTCTGACATTGGATGAGCCAACCATTCAGACATATAACGTCCAACACCGTCAGATTTTGAACGCGATACGCGTGCGAGAAGCGGAACGGGCCACAAGTATCATGAAAGATCACCTTGAGACGGCACGGTTGTCCCTTACGCGAGCTTCGGAGACGTGAAAACGGACTATGCCAGTATTTGAATTCATAGCACTAGCGGCTCTAACTCATCGCATTCAGAAACTTGGCCTTAAAAGCAAATAAGTCCAAGACGAGTGCGGCGCAAAAAACAACGCGGATATTAAAAAGAGGATTATAGATGTTGCGTTCCACGCTGCTAAATTCACCAGCAATGAACAAACGGTTCGTGACGCATGTCAGGTTTGTCGAGTCCGAAGACGCGCAGCTTGTTGTCGACTTACGATCCAACCCAAATTTAAATCAACACATTTCCAAAACAGACGTTGATGTCAAAGCGCAACGACAATGGATCTTTAAATACAAAGAACGCGAGATGAGTGGAGACGAATTTTACTTCGTTATTTGCCATGACGAGCAGGATCTGGGCGTTGTTCGGATGTATGACTTTAAAGATGGATCTTTTTGTTGGGGAAGTTGGATAATCCGTCCGTCGCGTCCGAGTGGCTTGGTTACATTTTCCGCTGTTATGATTTATGAAATGGGTTTTGACGCGCTTGGATTTAATCAGTCCCATTTCGACGTAAGACTGCAAAATAAAAGGGTTATTGATTTTCACTTACGTTCCGGCGCCGAGCCGACCAAACGGGACGATGTTGATCAGTTTTTCGTTTTCCCAAAATCAAAATGGCCTCGATTCAAAGAGAACTGCGTAACGCAAATTCATGCGCATAGGATTGCCAAGTCTTAAACGGGTTTTCGCCATTGCTCAGAAAGGCGTCAGTTGATCTCGCAAGAGTGCCAGAGGATGCGCCTTGAGCGAGAGCCGTGTGGAGAGGTAATCTTCCACCACTTCTTCACCCAAACGCATCCGAACTAGATGCACCCCAGGCTCCTCAATCGCTTCTCCATCCATATCGCCGGAAAATAGCGGCAATGGCTTTTGCCCAACAAGCGCCTTGGCCTCCCATAGCGCTTCGCGCCGGCTCAGCCCGAGCGCCGCAAATGCATCTGCCTCCACCAGACGTGTCACAACATCCGGGTTAACGCCCGCACGCCGCCAGACATCGCGCACCGCCGTATAGCCATTGCCACGCGCCGCTGTAATCCAGGCCGCGTCCTCTTCACCCATACCCTTGATCTGCCGAAACCCGAGGCGAAGCGCCAGCCCACCGCGTTGATCAGGCTCCATCACATTGTCCCAAAAGCTGTTATTGATACAGATCGGGCGTACCTCCACCCCATGTTCCCGGGCATCTCGAACGATCTGAGCAGGGGCATAAAAGCCCATAGGCTGCGCATTCAGGAGTGCACAGGCAAAGATACCGGGATGGTGGCATTTGATCCACGCACTGGCATAAACCAAAAGCGCGAAAGATGCGGCGTGGCTTTCGGGAAAGCCATAGCTGCCAAAACCCTCGATTTGGGAAAAGCAGCGCTCGGCAAAGTCTTCCTCATAGCCATTCTTGGCCATGCCGCGCAGGAAGCGAGCCCGAAAATCGCTTATATTTCCATAACGCCGAAAGGTGGCAAGTGAGCGGCGCAGGCGGTCCGCCTCATCGGGTGTAAAGCCCGCGCCGATAATGGCGATCTGCATGGCCTGCTCCTGAAACAGCGGTACGCCAAGCGTCTTGCCAAGCACCTGACCGAGCTCATCAGAAGGAAAGCTGACCTCTTCCTCACCATTGCGCCGCCGGATATAGGGATGCACCATATCGCCCTGAATAGGGCCGGGCCGAATGATCGCCACCTCGATCACCAGATCATAAAACGTCCGGGGCCGCATCCGAGGCAAGAAGTTCATCTGCGCCCGGCTTTCGACCTGAAAAACGCCTATACTATCCGCCTCGCACAGCATATCGTAAACTTTGGGGTCCTCTGGCGGTAGCGTGGCAAGCGTGTAATCCATCCCGTGATGCTTATTTAAAAGCGCGAAGGCCTTGCGGATACAGCTCAGCATGCCAAGCGCGAGCACATCAACCTTCAGAATGCCAAGCGCCTCGATATCATCCTTATCCCAGCAGATGACCGTGCGCCCCTCCATCGTGGCATTCTCCACCGGGACAAGTTCATCAAGGCGCCCCTCGGTCATGACAAAACCGCCAACATGCTGCGACAGGTGGCGCGGGAAGCCGTCGATCTCGGCCACCAGCTCCATCGTCTGGCGCAGTCGGCGGTCATCGGGATCGAGGCCGATCTCCTCGATGCGCTGACGTTCAAGCTTGCCCGCCGAGAAAAAACCCCAAAGCTGTGATGAGAGAGAGCCAATGGTGTCCTGACTAAGCCCCATCGCCGCACCGACCTCGCGGATAGCGCGCTTGCCCCGGTAATGCACGACAGTGGCGCAAAGACCGGCGCGATGACGGCCGTAACGCTCATAGATATGCTGGATTACCTCCTCGCGGCGTTCATGCTCGAAATCCACATCGATATCGGGCGGCTCATTGCGTGCCTCGCTGACGAAACGCTCAAACACCATGGTGCCGATCTCGGGGCTGACCGAGGTGATGCCAAGGCAAAAGCAAACCACAGAGTTGGCCGCAGAGCCGCGCCCCTGGCAAAGAATGTCGCGCGACCGAGCAAAGGCCACGACATCACGCACGGTTAGGAAATACGGCTCATATTGTAGTTTGGCGATCAGGGCGAGCTCATGCTCGATCATCTTGCGCACCCGCTCTGGCGCGCCGGTGGGATAGCGCCAGTGCATCCCCTCTTCAGCCAACCGGCGCAGACGCTCAGAGGGGCTTTCGCCATCGCTGATCTCGCTGGGATATTCATAGCGCAACTGATCGAGCGAAAAGCGCAGACTATCGGCAATCTCTCCGCTGCGGTGCACGGCCCCCTCATGGCCGCGAAAGAGCCGCAGCATCTCCGCCTCAGACCGCAATCTCTGCTCCCCATTGGCGAGTGCATCCCGTCCCAGCGTATCAACGCGCTTGCCTTGTCGGATCGCGGTTAACACATCGGCCAGCTTGCGCCGCCGCGCGTGGTGCATCCTCGGGCAGGCCGAGGCGACAGTCTGAATGTCGAGCTTGCCTGCCGTGTCAGCCAGCCGATCAAATCGGCGACTATCTCGCCCGTCATAGCGAGGCGACATCAGCAAATAGAGCGAGGGGCCAAAGCGTCGGGCCAATACGCGCGCCTCCTGCAGCCAGCCATCTTGGCCCGGCTGCGGGGCGTGCAGCAACAGGATAAGGCCTTCACCCCACTCAAGAACATCGCTCACCGTCAGATCGCAAACGCCTTTTTCGGCGCGCAACCGCCCGGCGCTGATCAACCGGCAAAGCCGCCCCCAAGCCGCCCGATCCCGAGGCAGTGCCGTCAAAGTGATCCCCTCAGTAAGAGCGATACGCGCGGCGGGCAAAAACTTTGGCACATTGGCCCAATCTGGTTCTCGCGGGACTGGCGCAGGTGGGCCAATCGGGCCATCGCGGGTCTCAATCTCGCGCCTCTCCTGCACTTCACGGCGTAGCTCCCGCACCGCCGCATGCGCCCGCACGATGCCGGCCACTGAATTCTCATCGGCCACCGCCAGTGCCGAAAGGCCAAGCTCTGCCGCGCGCGAGACATATTCCTCTGCGTGGGACGCTCCAGTCAGGAAGGTAAAATTCGACGTAATCGACAGCTCAGCAAACATGATTCCAAAGTTAGTTCATGTTTTGTTCTTTTTCGAGGTTAAAAATTTCTCAGCCAGCATTAACCTTGAAGTGAACTAAACCAACCGCCCAAAGGTTTTGTTAACCCTTCCACCTAATTGTCGAGCGGCTGCGTTATGAGTTGAGAAGGTTAAAGATCATGCCCAAGAAATCAAAACCTAACAATGTCGAGAATTTTGCCGATCTAATTGTGCAACATGCAACCGACTCTATGGTGTTCACGGACACAGATGGTCTTGTTCTATGGGCAAATAAACCTTTTACGGAAATGAGCGGTTACGCGCTTTCAGAGATGATAGGTCATAAACCGGGGTCGATCCTTCAGGGCCCTAACACAGATCCCAATACAGTCGCCGACATTCGCGCCGCAATCGCGGCCAAGCGCACGATCAGAACCGAATTGCTCAATTATACCAAGGACGGCCACCCGTATTGGATCGATGTCACGATCATTCCCGTCTTTGACGAGAACAGCCAGCTGACACATTTCATGTCGATTGAACGCGACATCACGCAAAGCAAAGATCTGATCAAAAAAACCGAGATGGCTCTTAGCGAAGAGCGCGAACGGCGCCGCGAACGCCGCCTTCTTTCACAAGTCTCAGAGTGGCTTTTTGCGGCACAGACCCTCGAAGAACTGCAAGCCGTTGTAACGCGCTCGATGAAAATCCTGTTTCCAGACACAAACGGTGAGCTTTTCATCTATTCCAACTCTCGTGATGTATTGGACCGCGTAAGTGATTGGGGGGAGGTGAGCGGCGAGCCACACCTGCATGCCGATCAGTGTTGGGCGCTACGGCGGGGGCGGGCTTATTGCTACGGGATCAGCGAGATCGATTTTGCCTGCTCACACGTGGAATCTGAGGATCATCCTTATTTCTGCTTGCCGATCATTGCTCATGGCGACACGATTGGGCTGATGCACATCTCTTTCCCTGACCTAAAGGCTGATCGAGGCGAAACAGAAGAGCTTGCCGCAATCCTCTCGCCAGCTTTTGAAATGGCCCAGATTTGCGCCGAACAGATCAGCCTTGCGGCTGCCAATGTTCGCTTGCAATCCGAGCTTCAGGATAAATCAGTGAAGGATGCGCTCACCGGGCTTTGGAACCGCCGCTGGTTCCTCGATATGGCCAATCGTGAGATACGCCGCGCAGAAGGTGCAAAGGCGCCCCTTTCCATGGTCATGATCGATGTCGATTTCTTCAAAAAGTTCAATGATGCCCATGGTCACGACGCGGGCGATGTAGTTCTCAAAGTGCTCTCCAGCCATCTGTCCGACATTGACACTAACGGCGTCTTCCCTTGCCGGATCGGCGGTGAGGAATTTGCCATCATTTGCTCAAATATGAATGCCAAAGAGGCCGAAAGCGTGGTCAAACGCTTGCAGTCGCGGCTTGCCGAATCTCCAGTTATCTTTTCCGGTCGCACTTTGCCAGGGGTCACCATTTCGGCAGGTGTTGCACAGTTTGCCTCAGGCGATGACCTTCAGGTGTTGATGCGGCTCGCCGATGCCGCGCTATATGAAGCAAAGGACGCTGGGCGCGATTGCATTATTCTCGCACACCGAGAGGAGCAGCCTGAGCCGCTTGTTTTAGCGGGCGAATAGGCTGATCCTTATTCAGAGCCGGTCACCAAAGGCCGCCATTACACTGGTATAGACGTCCTTTTTGAACGGCACGATAGCGCCGATCAACTCATCGGGCGCGATCCAACGCCAGGCGGAAAATTCGTTATCAACGGCAGTGATATCGACCTGATCATCACTGCCCTGGAAACGCATCAAAAACCATTTCTGCCGCTGCCCACGAAAGCGGCCTTTCCATAGCTTGCGGATCAGATCATCAGGCAGATCGTATGTAAGCCAATCCTCGGTCTCTGCCTCAACGCTTACCAAATCACTGCTCACACCGGTTTCTTCCCAAAGCTCGCGCAAGGCTGCTTCTCGTGGATCCTCGCCCTCGTCAATGCCCCCTTGAGGCATCTGCCAAGCGTCGTTTTTACTATCAACGCGTTGCCCGACGAAAATCTGACCGTCTGCATTGACCAACATCACACCAACGTTGGGGCGGTAAGGCAGTTTGGCAATCTCTTCCGGGGTCATGCGGCAAGGCCCCTGCCCCTTAGTAATGCCTCCACGCCGGGCATATTGCCGCGGAAGGCCAGATAGAGCTCTTCAGCATCCTTCGACCCACCTGTGGACAGAATATTCTCCTCCAGTGCCCGTGCACGTTCTTCATCAAAAGGCCCGTTTGCCTCTTCAAAGGCTGCAAACGCATCTGCATCCATCACCTCCGACCACATATAGCTATAGTAGCCGCTGGAATAGCCGTCACCTGAGAAGACATGTGCAAATTGCGGTGTCGCGTGACGCATCACAATCGCTCGCGGCATGCCTATCTCTGTCAAAATCTCCGCCTGCCGCGCCATTGTGTCTTCCGGCGCTGCGCCCTCATGGAAAGCTAAATCAACAAGAGCAGAGGCTACATATTCCACGGTCTGAAAGCCCATATCAAAGGTTGCTGCCGCCAGCACCTTATCAAGCATTTCCTTTGGCATCGGTGCGCCGGTTTCGGCATGGGTTGCGAACTCGGCCAACACCTCGGGGACCTCGAGCCAATGTTCGTAAAGCTGGCTTGGCAGTTCGACAAAATCGCGTGCCACGGAGGTGCCGGAAATGGATTCGTAGGTCACATCCGAGAGCATCTGATGCAGGGCATGGCCGAATTCGTGAAACAGGGTTCGCGCGTCGTCATAGCTTAACAACGCGGGATCGCCTTTTGCGAAATTGCAGACGTTAAAGACGACCGGCGCCTGGACCTTCGGAAATTTCGCCTGCCCACGCATCGCACTGCACCAAGCACCAGAGCGTTTTGAAGCGCGCGCAAAGTAATCGCCAATGAAAATCGCTACATGCTGACCATTACGTGTAACTTCCCAAGCGCGGCAATCTGAATGGTAAAGCGGAATGTCGACCGACTTAAACTCCAGCCCAAAAAGCCGATTGGCACAGGCAAAAGAAGCCTCAATCATGCGATCCAACTGTAAGTAAGGCTTGAGCTCCGCCTCATCTAGATCGTGCTCGATCTTGCGCCGCTTTTCCGCGTAATAGCGCCAATCCCACGGTTCCAGCTCTCCATTAACGCCATTGGCCTGCATCATTTCGGTGAGTTTAGCTGCATCCGCTTCGGCTTGTGCTTTGGCAGGAGCCCACACGTCCATCAGAAGGTTGCGGACGGCGTCCGGCGTTTTCGCCATTTCTGTCTCGAGCTTATAATCGGCAAAGCTGTCATAACCTAACAAAGCCGCGCGCTCTTCGCGCAATTTCAGGATTTCTGCCGTGATATCACGGTTATCTGTCTTTCCGCCATTGGCCCCACGCGCGGCCCACGCTCGGAAAGCTTTCTCCCGCAGGTCGCGTCGTGGCGAAAACTGCAAAAACGGCACGATGAGAGAGCGCGAAAGCGTAACGATCGGGCCAGCCGCGTCTTTCTCTTTTCCAGCAGCATGGGCTGCGTCGATCACAAAATCCGGCAAATCCTCAAGATCATCTTCACCAAGCTCCATGTGCCAATCGGATTCGTCAGCCAGAAGGTTCTGGGTAAAGGAGGTTCCAAGCTCTGCTAGTCGCGTGCGGATCTCTCGCATACGCGTGTCTTGCTCACCAGTTAACGCCGCGCCTGCCCGACGAAACCCGCGATGGGTTAGCATCAGAACGCGCTGCTGCTCTTCTGTTAAGCCAAGGGTATCCCTCGTCTCCCAAAGCGTCTCGATGCGCGCGAACAACTTTTTATTGCCATATAGCTCTGATGAATAAGCAGCCAATTTAGGCGAGAACGACCGCTGAAGCTCTTGGCGTTTTTCATTGGTGTCGGCACCAGAGACGTTAAAGAATACAGACAAAACCTGATCCAGACGCTTGCCTGCAACTTCTAGCGCCTCGATTACATTTGCAAATGTCGGCGTCTCTGGATTATCCGCAATTGCCGCGATATCCCCATGCGCTTCGGTCAGAGCCTCTTCAAAAGCAGGCTCGTAATGATCATCTTCGATTGCATCAAACGGGGCGATTTCAAAAGGTGTTTTCCAGTCTGCAAGAAGCGGGTTCGTCATAGGCAATTCTCCTTTGCCATAGACCTAGGGCGCACCCGTCTTGACCGCAAGGCGCGTCACACAGGATTAGGCGAAGGACCTTTAACAACCGGAGCTGATCGGGTACCGCACACCGGGCAATCCGCGCGTTTTTGCAACTTGATCCTGCGACTTTCGCCATAAAGCGCGTCATAGATCACCATCTCCCCGGCCAAAACTTCTCCAGCACCCGTGATGAGCTTTACCGCCTCGACGGCCATCATCGATCCGATGACACCCGGGAGAGGGCCGAGCACACCAACCTCGGCGCAACTTGGCGCTAGCCCCGGCTCTGGGGCCTGTGGGAACGTACACTGATAGCATGGCGTATCGCGGGAGGGATCAAAAACACTAATTTGCCCCTCCCACTGCGACAATGCGCCGGAAATCAGAGGCTTACCCATCTCATAAGCTGTCTTGTTGGCCAGATAACGCGTCTCAAAATTATCCGAACCGTCAAGTATAATGTCATAATCCCCAAAGAGCGCTTTGGCGTTATCCTCGCTAAGGCGCCGGTTGTAGGCGCGCGCATCGACGTAAGGATTAAGCTCAATCGCGGCTTCTGTTGCCGAGAAAACCTTTGGCATGCCAGTGCGTTTGTCCTGGTGCATAATTTGACGCTGTAGATTGGTGTGATCAACCACATCGTCATCGATCACTCCGATCCGACCTACACCTGCCGCCGCCAGATAAAGCATCGCAGGCGACCCCAGACCTCCTGCTCCGACCACGAGCACGCGGGACTTTTTAAGAGCTTTTTGCCCATATCCACCGATCTCGCGCAGCACGATATGGCGTGCATAACGTTCCAATTCCACCGTGGAAAAACTGCTACTTGGCGGCCCATCCTCTTGGTTGGTCTCGGCGTCTTCGGCGTTTTTTTCGACCCTGGACCTGAGAAAGGACAGCAATTTGCCATAGAAAATCATCACAATAGCAATCAAACCAACGACAATCCATGGGGTGGCGTCACCGCCGGTTATGTTACGCAGGATATGGCCATCCGGCAGCACCAAATGCTCTGCCACAAACACAACCCATAGCAAACCGATCATGAGCCAGCGCGCTTGTGGCGGCATGCGCATGGCGGAACCGACCCCCCAAATAACAGCAGACAAACCAAGAAACGCAATCATCAGAGCATCCCCGTTGAGCCAAAACCGCCCGCGCCGCGTTCGGTGCCATCCAGCGTCTGAACAATCTCAAATTTAGGTTGCAAAACCGGGTTTATAACCAGTTGTGCAATGCGCATACCGTGACGGATCTCAAACGGCTCATCACCCGCATTCATCATGATGACGCCAAGAGGTCCGCGATAATCGCTGTCAATCGTGCCGGGGCTGTTCGGCAGGGTAATGCCGTGCTTCAACGCCAGTCCAGAACGCGGACGCACCTGCGCCTCATATCCATCCGGAATGGCAAGACGCAGACCCGTTGGCACCAGGGTTCGTTCACTAGGCGCAAGCGTCACCGGTAACTTGTCGGGAAAATTCGCGCGCAAGTCAGCCCCCGCCGCGCCGCTACTAGCATAGCTAGGCAGGCCAAACGAGCGGTCCGCGTCGTCCTCCCAGACAAAGCGAATGGTGATCATGGGCGATGCGCCTTATGATTCTATTTCCCGTAGTGCAACTAAACCCTTAACTGAGGGCCGCTGCAATCCTTTGCGCTATTTGTCGCGCCACATCGGTTTTGGACATTCGTGGCCAATCCTCGGCACCATCAGCGGTGATCAGCGTTACATCATTCTCGCTTCCGCCCATTATGCCCGTGCTCGGGCTCACGTCATTTGCAATGATCCAATCGGCAGCTTTACGGGTCAGTTTCGCTTTCGCGTTTTCAACAACGTCATCGGTTTCGGCAGCAAAGCCGACGACAAGCTGCGGGCGACCTTTTTGCATCTTGCCCACGGTGGCAAGGATGTCCGGGTTCTCAGAAAAGGTCAGTACTGGAATGCCGTCTTTGGTCTTTTTGATTTTGCTATCTGACGCGCTCTCAACGCGCCAATCGGCGACGGCGGCGGCAAAAACCGCCGCATCTGCTGGCAATTCTGCCTTAACCGCTTCTAACATCTCTTGCGCTGTTTCAACAGCAATGTGATGAATGTCGGACGGTGGCTGTGCCTTTGCTGGACCAGAGATAAAAGCCACTTCTGCCCCAAGAGCGGCCAGAGCAGTAGCTATTGCCGATCCTTGTGAACCTGATGATCGATTGGCGATGTAGCGCACCGGGTCAATCGGTTCATGCGTAGGCCCCGAAGTGACGATAATGCGTTTGCCAGCCAGAGGCCCAGAGGCGAGGAATTTCTGCACTGCATCCACAATTTCCAGCGGCTCCGCCATGCGCCCCGGCCCATACTCACCGCAAGCCATGTCGCCTTCATTGGGGCCAACAAGTTTGATGCCATCGGCACGAAGCATTTCGACATTGCGCTGCGTCGCGCGATGCTCCCACATGCGGACATTCATTGCGGGCGCAAGCAAAATGGCTGTGTCCGTCGCCAAAAGCAGAGTCGACGCCAGATCGTCCGCGTGGCCCTGCGCCATCTTGGCCATCAAATCGGCAGTAGCAGGCGCAACCACGATTAGGTCGGCACTTCGGCTAAGCTCGATATGGCCCATTTCGGCCTCATCGGTGAGATCAAACAGATCGGAATAAACTTTTTCACCCGCCAAGGCCGATACGGAGAGCGGCGTCACAAACTCTGATCCCGCGCGCGTCAAAACAGGAGTAACCGCCGCCCCTCGCTCCCGCAATCGGCGGATCAGGTCGAGCGATTTATAGGCAGCGATTCCACCACCGATAATCAAAAGTATTCGTTTGCCTGATAGCATTTAGAGGTCTCTCAAAGTCGCAACGAACCTATGCCTGGCGCATAAACATGACAAGAGCGGCGAAAATCCAAGTTTGGTGATGCGGCATTTACACCGCTATGGTTGCTGTTAGGTAAGAAGGAGAAGCTAGATGCCAACGGAACCTCTGATAAACGAAAAAGACATTCAAGCTTTTCGCCGCGATGGTGCTGTCCTTCTCAAAAGCCAGTTTTCAGAAGACTGGATTAACATTCTGCGTGAGGGAATTGACCGTGATTTTGCCGACCCGACAGAGCGCTTCACGCGACATACAAAAGACCCTGAAGCACCCGGTTATTTCGAAGACTTCTGGGCCTGGAACGAAATCCCGGAATTCGGCAATTTTGTAAGGAATTCACCTTGTGCGCCTCTGGCAGCCGAGCTTCTTGGGGCGCCGTCGATAAATCTGGTGATGGACAATTGGTTTATGCGCGAAGCGGGTTCAAAGTCGCGGCCGCCGTTCCATCAGGACCTCGCTTATTTTGACTTTGCGGGCACGATGTGCGTGCTTTGGCTGCCTTTAGAACCGGTTAACAAAGAAAGCGGAATAGCTTTTGTACGCGGCTCGCATCTTTGGGACAAGCTGTTCATGAGGGTGCGGTTTGCCGACGGGCACCCAACCTTTGAGCCGCAGGAGGTTGCCGGACAGACCTACCATCCGCCACCGGAAGTAAATGCCGATGATGACGCTTACGACCTATTGCAATGGGATTTAGAGCTAGGTGATTGTATTTATTTCGACATGCGAACGCTGCATGGTGGGCTGTCATCGACGACACAGACGCAAACAAGTAGGCGATTTACACTACGAATGACCGCGCCAGACGGTGTGATCCGATACCGTGGCGATTGGGCAAAGGAAGAACGCGCAATTTTTGAGGCAGAAGGCTACAAAGAAGGCGACAGGCTGAACGGAGCCTTCTTTCCGCAACTTTGGCCGCAGATTGAAGAGTGATCGGTAGTTCTATGCTATAAGGCTGTGGACTTCTCCGCCCTGTTTTTCGAGAAACTTGCGCATCTTTTGGAAGGCAGCTGCCTCGATCTGCCGAACGCGTTCTTTACTCAGGCTCAGCTCTTCACCAAGGCTTTCCAAAGTCCGGGCGTCGTCGCGGAGTTTGCGCTCTGCTACAATGAAACGCTCGCGCTCGCTAAGTTTTGACATAGCTTGGCCGAGCCAGCTGCGCAGCGCGTTCTGATCATGATCGGCCTCAACGATCTCGTCGCCGCGCGGGCCATCGTCTTCGAGGGTATCGATCCACTCGCGGCCATCTTCGTCCGTCGCCTGCGTCGCGTTGAGCGAGAAATCTGTGCCCGCCAAACGACCTTCCATTAATTCGACGTCACGCAGTGGCACGCCAACCTCGGTCGCAACCATTTCACGGAGCTGGTGACCGTCAAGTTCCTCACCGCGTGCCATAGCTTCCCGCTCAAGTCGTGCTTGCACCCGGCGCATGTTGAAAAAGAGTGACTTCTGACTGCTGGTCGATCCAGTACGCACCATCGACCAGTTGCGCATTACGTAATCCTGAATGCTGGCTTTGATCCACCATACCGCGTAGGTCGAAAAACGTACTCCACGATCTGGATCGAATTTATCAGCCGCTTTCATAAGGCCGAGACCAGCCTCCTGAATGAGATCATTCATCGGGGCGCCGTAGCGACGATACTTCGCTGCCATTGATATCGCCAAACGCATATATGCTGTGATCAATCGGTGGAGAGCCGCTTCATTTCGTTGATCGCGCCACGCATAAGCCAGTTCAAGCTCAGTATCCGCATCAAGCAATTCCGCTTTCATTGCGGCTCGTGACATCTCCGTGCTGTGGTTGCCGTCTAGGGCCATTTCGGCTCTCCCTGTGTGATGGCTTTTATGTCTCTATGTAGAATGCTACGCAGTTTCGAAGAGATCGGATCAAAATCGGAAATTAAAAACTTCATGCTACCAGGACTAACACTTGTGCTTGGCGGCGCGGCCTCGGGAAAATCCGCTTTCGCTGAGAGCCTTGTTACGCAAACAGGGCGCAACCTGGTTTACCTCGCTACGGCGCAAGCCTTTGATGAAGAGATGCGGGAGAAACTTGCCATACACAGGGCGCGTCGCGATGGCCGCTGGAAGACAATCGAGGAGCCTTTGGATATCGGTCACAAGTTAGCAGCGATAAGTGGCGATACGGCAGTGCTCCTAGACTGCGCCACGATGTGGTTGAGCAATCACCTGCTGGCTGAAAACGATCTGGCCGAGGCCGAAGCCGCGCTTATGGCGGGCCTTGCACTGTGCCCTGCGCCTGTCGTGATTGTCAGCAACGAGGTTGGCTTATCCGTGGTCCCCGAAAACGCGCTTGCCCGCGAATTTCGCGAGGCGCAAGGTAAGCTCAACCAAAAACTGGCAGCACAGGCCAGTCTTGTGGTCAACGTGGTTGCTGGACTTCCGCAGGTACTAAAGGGTGAATTGCCATGAGGCGGATGTTTTGGGTGCGACATGGGCCGACCCATGCCAAGGCAATGGTGGGTTGGGCTGATGTGCCTGCCGATCTGTCTGACACGGCGCAAATCCAGCGCTTGTCCGACTACCTGCCTGATGAGGGCATCGTCATAAGCTCTGACCTACAACGCGCCTCTGCCACAGCTGACGTTATATGCAACGGTCGCGCGCGGCTTCCCCATGATCCAGATCTGCGCGAGATCAATTTTGGCGATTGGGATATGCAGGTCTTTGACGAAATAGAGGACCAGGAAAAACTGCGCCTGTTTTGGGATGAGCCCGGCGATGTGCGCGCGCCCAACGGCGAGACATGGAATGAGGTCTATGCTCGTGTCTCAAGGGCGACCAATCGATTGATTGATTCAGAGGTGGAGGGCGATTTGATCATCGTGGCCCATTTCGGCGCAATCTTGACACAAGTGCAACGCGCGCTTTCAATCCCCGCCTACGATGCATTTGCGAACCGGATCGACAATCTGTCGGTTACGGAGATTCACCATACGGATCAGGGCTGGGACGTTGGCTCTATCAATCACCTGCCGTGATGGTGGCACTCACAAAACACTATTAGGTTACCTCATCGGGTCACTTTAGAATTCCCTCATGACTTACGATCTTGCACTCGGCGATTACGCGTATTCATCTTGGTCCATGCGCATCTGGCTTTTGTTTGATCGCACGGGCCTGCCTCGCAAACTGCATTTTGCCGATTTCACCAAAGACGCGACAGTCGCCGATCAAATCCCGCAACTGGCACCTGCCAAAACCGTGCCTAGCCTACGTACGCCCGAAGGGGCGATCCTGTCTGAGACCACCGCGATTGCCGAAGAACTCGCCACCCGACACCCTGAGGCTGGCTTCTGGCCAGTTGACCCTTTGGCACGTGCTACGGCTCGAAACCTGACCGAAGAGATGCATTCCGGTTTTGCGGCTCTGCGAGGGTTTTGCCCGATGAATCTCCGTCTGGCCTATACCGGCGTAAATGCTCCCCCTGACGTCGATGCCGATCTTCGACGACTTGAGAAAATCTGGGCGCATGCGCGCTCGGTGACTGGATCGCAGACGCCTTGGCTTTGTGGAGAATACTCGATTGCCGATGCATTCTACGCTCCGGTTGCGGCTCGCATCGCGGGCTATGGGCTAAACGTCTCGGAAGAAGCGCAGGCCTATGTTGGTGCGCATTTGGCCGACGGAGGGTTTCGTCGGTGGCGCGCAATGGGAATGGTCAAGGGCGGCACAGTAGAGGATTACAAGCGCGACTATGAGGTCGTTGATTGGCCGGGACCTCAAATAAAGCCTGCGCAGGCCGTGGAGGAAGGCCCATCGGTGAATTCGATTTGTCCCTACTCTGGCGAGCCTGCCACACACTTCATGCAAACCGGAAGCAAGGTCTTTGGTTTTTGTAACGCGTTCTGCCGCGACAAGACAGTTGCCGATCAGGAGGCCTGGCCCGCCTTTGTAAACTTGCTATCGAGCGTTCGGTGATCGTCACAAAACACGGGAGATTGTTCTGCTTTCTGACGGATCACTCCCGGTGACTTTCAAAAAATCTCTTGCGGATCCCATTTTTAGCTTTTCTCTATCGCCGATTTATAGTTACGTTTTTTGCACTTCGGTCCGGGCGGTGTGCCGTCTGGATAATAGGGAACACGGTGCGGCGTAGCCAATAGGCACCAAAACCGTGACTGCCCCCGCAACTGTAAGCGGAGAGCGAAGTCGGACCATGTCACTGCTGTGCCAAGCACAGCGGGAAGACCCGGCGAAGCATTGACCCGCAAGTCAGGAGACCTGCCGAGGTGATCACCCTGTCCGGACGCGGGGCGCGTCGAGGGCAACGGACCTTCCGTAGTGGTGACATTTTCACTGTCTGCGGAAGTTATTCCTCCGCAGGCTCACCACAAACCTGTCGCGCAAAGACGCGAACGGAGGGGACACGGATATGACACGCAAGCTTTGCGCCGCGACGGCGGCAGCAACCCTACTAACCCAACAAGCAATCGCTCAGGAAGCGCTCGACCTCGGTACAACTTTCATTTCAGGGGGCCTGACCCCGGTTGAAACAACAGCGTTTGGACGCGCTGGAACGATCATCACCGCAGAGGATATCGAACGCAGTGACAGTGAATATGTCGCGGATATTCTTCGCACCGTCCCAGGCGTTAGCGTTTCAAGAACCGGCGCTGTCGGGGGCTTTACGCAAGTACGTATTAGGGGCAACGAAGGAAACGCAACGAAGGTATTTATTGACGGCATCGATGTATCGACCCCTTCACAAGGAGAGTTTGATTTCGGCAGCCTTTTGACAGCCGATATAGAACGGATAGAAGTCCTTCGCGGACCACAATCTTCGATCTTTGGCTCAAACGCGCAAGGTGGTGTTATCTCCATCACAACGAAGCGCGCAGCCAATCCAGGCGTATCCGGCTCCGCTCGCATCGAAGTTGGTTCGGAAAACACATTTAATGTTCTCGCGGCCGGTCGTTTCGCAGGAAAGCGCGGCGATTTCAGCCTGTCGATGGCGCGTTTTCAGACCGAGGGTTTCGATGTTTCAGGCACTGACAACGGTGATGCCAGTTTTCGCGACGGCAGCGAAAACACCACGTTTTCTGGGAATGGCCGTTTACTGTTGAATGACTACATCACGTTAGGCGGCGTTTTGCGCCTTACGGACAGGTCAGTGGATAGCGACTCGGATGTCTTCGGTGCACCGACCGTAGATCAATTGGTAGCAGAAGCTGATAACCAAAGCGACACAACCTCGCTTTACGGCCTGGTTTATTTTGAAGCAAAAGCCTTGGGTGGTCGTTGGCTAAATAGGTTCGATATCAGTGCAGTTGACGAAGAGAGCAAATCCTTCGCGAATGGTGCTCAAACATTTGGCAACGAGAGCGAACGACTTCGGTTCACGTATGTTGGCACAGTTGCGTTGGATAGTTCCGCTGTCGAAACAGCAGATCACACCCTTTCGTTCTCCTACCAATGGCAACGAGAGACGTTCCAGCAGACCAACGGGGACGGGTTGTTCGGCCCACCACCAGCCACTTTCTTTGACGAACAGGAGCGTACGCAAAAATCCTACGTATTTGAGTATCGCGGCAGTATTGCCGACGTATTCGATATTCAGGCGAGCGTCCGTCACGACGATAATGAAGATTTCGAGGACTTTACATCCTATGCAGTCGGAGCCTCATATGCCATTAGACAAACCGGGTCGCGGATTCATGCATCAGTTGGCACTGGCAGCGTGAACCCAACATTCTCGGAGCAGTTCGGCTTTTTCAACAACTTCGTCGGCAACCCTGATCTGCAGCCAGAAGAAAGCTTTGGCTGGGATGTTGGCATCGAGCAGTCTTTTTTGAATGGCCGCGGATTGATCGACGTCACCTATTTCGAGGAAGATCTAGAAAATGAAATTCGAACGGTATTAACAGGGCCCATCAACCTGGATGGTACAAGTCACCGTCGGGGCATCGAAGTGACCGGTCAACTCTCCTTTTCCGACGCGCTCGATATATCTCTTGGCTACACGTATCTTGACGCAACCGAAGAGGTGCCAACGGCAACTGGCGGCATGAGAGACGTTATCGAAGTCCGGCGCCCAGAAAATTTGTTTAGCTTAAAAGGCACCTACCGGCTCCCAAACAATCGCACGTCAATTACTGTAGAAGTGGAGCACGTTTCAGGTCTTTTCGATCTTGATTTTCGCACCTCTTCCTTTCTCCCTGGCGGACAGTTTGACGATGACTTTGATCGCATAAAACTGGACGATTACACGCTAGTCGACGTTTCGGTGCGTCACAAAATCAATGATAACTGGACCTTGACCGGTTCGATCACCAATCTGACGGATGAGAACCACCAAGAACTGGCTGGTTTCGCGTCTCAGGGGCGCACTTTCAATGTCGGTCTATCATCGACTTTTTAAAAACAATTGGCACGGGCTGATACTTGCGATCAGCCTAGCAATTGGTGCAGGCACCAGCGCGGCTCAAGAACCGTCGCGTGTAGTATCTATGAATCTCTGCACGGACCAGCTGGCCATGATGCTCGCTGGTCCGGAGCAGTTGCATTCGGTGTCCTACATCGCGCTTGATCCGCGGGCCTCTGCTATGGTTGAGGAAGCGCGCGCCTATGAAATCAATCATGGCCTAGCCGAAGAGATTTACCTTATGCAGCCTGATCTAGTCATAGCGGGTGCGTTCTCAACCCGTGCCACAGTGGCAATGCTCAGGCGCTTGGATATTCCGGTTGTTGTCTTCGATCCGGCATACTCGCTCTCAGATGTGCGGGATCGTATCATGCAGATGGGTGGGATTTTGTCTCGCAGGGACGCTGCTCAGGCGATGGTCGCTGAATTTGATGAACGCTTGGCAAGCCTTAAAGCCGAGGTGAAAGAAAGGCCTCGTGCAGTTCTCTACTATGCAAACGGCTATACCTCAGGTGATCAATCTCTGGCCGGTCAGATATTGTCGACGGCCGGGTATGATAATGCAGCTGATGAGGCGGGCTATTCGGCAGGAATGAAAATACCGCTTGAGGTCTTGGCAGTTACCAACCCGGACATTGTTATCACCTCACAGCCATATCCTGGTGCGTCGCGATCAGAGGATATCCTGGCGCATCCCGTCGTTCAAAACCTGCGAAGAACTCAGGGCGGCACGACAATAACCGATCACGATTGGATCTGTGGGACGCCGCATGTTTTACGCGCGATAGATAATCTATCAAAAGCGCGCGAAACTCTGTCAAGGCAAGAGCCGTGACACGCCTTGCATTTTTGTTGTCTGTTCTCGTTGCTTCTCTTTTTCTAGCCTCGCTTCTGGTTGGTCCCGCCGGTCTGGGCATCGGTGAGAGCCTTTCGGCCTTGGTTCTTGGTGACGATGGGCCTCTTACGCTCGTTATGCGAGAAATAAGGCTGCCGAGAGCCATACTAGCCGTTCTCATCGGCGCAAGCCTAGGCCTTTCCGGGGCCGCTATGCAGGGATATCTGCGCAACCCGTTGGCCGAGCCCGGTTTGATCGGTGTTTCGGGATCTGCGGCTTTCGGTGCAGTATTGGCCATCCACACAGGCCTCGCCGGGGCTTTTGCCTTTGGCCTGCCTTTGTCGGCTTTGGCCGGTGCTTTAGGCGGGGTTATCCTTGTTATGGCCCTGGCAGGGCCGCGCGGCGGGTCGCTGACCCTGATCCTGGCTGGGATAGCCGTGTCCGCCCTGGCCGCAGCGTTGACATCGCTTGTTTTGAACCTTTCGCCAAACCCATTTGCCGCGAATGAAATAGTGTTCTGGATGATGGGCTCTTTGGCGGATCGCTCAATGAGCCATGTCTGGCTGGCCCTGCCGTTCATTCTGATCGGCTTGCTTGCGTTAACCCGACTGGGTCGAGGTCTGGATGCCTTAACACTTGGCGAGGATGCAGCCCAAGCAATGGGGATAAGACTGAAACAACTTCGCTTGACGCTTGTAGGCGGTGTCGCTTGCGTCGTGGGAGCGGGCACTGCGGTGGCTGGGACCATAGGTTTCGTCGGACTAGTGGTTCCGCATATTCTACGCCCTTTTGTTGGCGCACGACCCTCGCACCTGCTGTGGGCTTCGGCCTTGGGCGGCGGCGCCATGGTTCTCTTGGCAGATATCGCTGTACGCGTGATCCTGCCTGCCCGCGATCTCAAACTTGGAGTTCTAACCGCAATTGTCGGCGCACCGCTCTTTCTGCATTTGATCCTCAAACTGAGAAGAGAACGGATATGACCCTTCTCAGCGTCTCCAAATTATCAATAACGCTGCGCAACCAAACAGTTATCGCCGATGTGTCATTTGATGTCACCAAAGGCGAATTCATTGGTCTTATTGGTCCGAATGGCGCGGGGAAAACAACACTGATGCGTGCGGCTCTTGGTTTGTTGCCATTTACAGGCACTAGCTCCCTTGCATCAATGCCTGATAGTGACCGCGCCCGGCAGGCAGCGTGGATGCCGCAAACACGCGAAATTGCGTGGCCAGTTTCCGTCGAGACCGTTGTTATGCTTGGGCGTATTCCGCATCTGGCCTCAGGTGAGAAGCCAAGTCAGGCCGATCATGAAAAAGTCGAGCAGGTGCTGGACCAAATGGATTTGACTGACATGCGCCATCGCGCCGCCACACAGCTTTCAGGTGGGGAACAGGCCCGTGTCCTAGTTGCTCGTGCTCTTGCCCAGGATACGCCTCTGCTTTTGGCCGATGAGCCTGTGGCCGGTCTTGATCCCGCTCATCAGATCGCCGCAATGCAAATCTTTGCAAAACTCGCACAACATGGGAAATCCGCAATCGTTTCCTCGCATGATCTTGGTCTTGCAGCGCGCCATTGCACGCGTTTGATCCTTCTGGGGAATGGCGGGCTTGTGGCGGACGGCACACCGCAGGAGGTGCTTACACCGGACCGTCTCGCGGATATTTTCGGTATTACGGCTTGGTTTCAGCAAACCGATCACGGCCCTGTATATCAACCCCTCGAGGTCATCTAATGAGCCATATAACGCTTGATCGACCTTGGTTGGAGTTTGACCTTGATGAGGACATGCAGGTTCTGAGCTGGGCATTGAACCGGCCCGGTTTCGTGACGGCCAACCAGATCCTTTGGCGAGAGGTGCGCAATGCCGATCTGCCAATTGGTTTTGATGTTAAATCCTGGCTCGTCGATGAATTGCAAGCGCGAAAGGCAGAAGATGCCGTAACGCTTTTGACCTCACGAAACATCACCCATTTCACCGAAGAAGAGGTGTCGGTCGGTGATACAAAAGCGCATGCCGTCGCCACCGTAGGCTTTTCAAATGCAGAGCGTGTCGGGCACCGGGTGGATCGACATGGTAAAGACTTTGGCACCATTAACGTCGCTCTGCGGCTAAGCTCAGGGCTTACGCAGTCGGGCCTGCTAGAGGCGATGAGCATAGTGGTTCAGGCGCGCACCGCCGCCGTGATGGAAGCAGCGCTCCACATAGACACCGGCATTGCAACCGGTACGGGCACCGACTGCGTCGCGGTGGCAGCCCCGAAAGGCGTGGAATGTTTCGCCGGACTTCACACCGAGATCGGCGAAGCTATAGGGCGCGCTGTGTACAATGCCGTTCATGACGGTGCAAAACAGTGGTTGGCCAGCAAGAGGGAGATCGACAATGCTGCACCTTGAAAGCGTTCTTCGGGACGGGCTCAATGATCCAGATGCTGGGTGGAATATGGGCTCTCTGGGCGCAATAGCCGAGTTTCATCATGTGTCAGGCGACCCTCCGGCACCTGCGGTTCAAAACCTACAGCAAGGAACATCGCGCGGGGCAATCCGGATTGACACGCTGGAAGGCGTAAAACCAGTTGCCTATGAGACAGCAAGTTCCAGATCCGATCGTTGGCTGCAGGGTGTGGCTTTGTGCCTGCCAGAGGATCAGGCTAGGATGAATGAGCGTGATGCTTTGACCGAACTCGGCCCTGACACTGGCGCGATCCGTGAAGAAGATCAGAGCTCTGTGCTCTTTGACATGGGCCTAGGACAGCAACAGCTTGATTTCTGCATCCGAACCAATGATCCGGAACTGCTGGGCACGCTGCGCGCGCACGAGGGTAGGTCTCTGTTCGATCTTGACAATCCGGCGATGGGGGCAATCCTTCATGCACATCCGCACCGCGTGGCGCTCACGCGTTTGGGGCGTGTGGAGGTGTATCAGATGATCGGTGGAGCAGATACAGGCGGCAAATCACCTGAAGGCCCACACACCCACGTTTTGCCTCGCTTGCTCCGGGTGAAGCGTACTCACGCAGCAAGCACGCCTATTCCAGACGGTTGGACACCCTGTTGCGGCTTCCATCCCAAAAGCCCGATGATGGGACGGTTAGGCGAGGATAAGAACTTTGACACGGCCGCGTTCGACGCTTTTCAAAGCCTTCTAAACGAGTGGGGGCCGACAGGCTATGTCGCAAAGAAGAAAGACGTTTGGGCCGCTCTAGAACAATCCGAGGAACCGAAAGACATAGAGTCGCGCCATAGCCTCACCGAGCGGTCAGGTTTGCGTAATGCGATCCGTCAATGGCGAAGGCTAAATGGAGACAGCAAGATCGTTGCCATGTGGGCGAAAGAGTTTGACCAGGGCGAGCAAGACACTGAAGAGGAGAATCCAGGGCACTAACGGTTGTCCGAGCATAATAGGACTCTGATTTGTAGGTATCGGCGACGGGCCATCATTAACCATCTGTCAACCATGTCTGGGCTATTGGTTAATCAAACTTAAAGCCTGGGACGGATCAGTTTATGGTGGCACGCGCCTACACGGTTGCTTTCGAGGGCGTTGAGGCCAAACAGGTCGAAGTGCAATGCGCGGTGACGCCCGGTATTCCAGCATTTTCCTTGGTTGGACTTCCGGATAAAGCGGTGTCCGAAGCCCGCGACCGGGTGCGCACGGCGCTAAGCTCAATGGCCATCGCGCTTCCGTCCAAGCGTATCACAATCAATCTCTCACCCGCTGACATGCCAAAGGAAGGCAGTCACTTCGATCTACCAATTGCACTTTCGCTTTTGGCCGCCTTGGAGATAATCCCCAGCGACGCGGTCGAAGGCACCTGCTCTTTGGGAGAGCTTTCTCTCGATGGCGCCTTGATACCCGTTCTGGGCGCCTTGCCCGCGGCCATGGCCGCCGCGGAAGAGGACCGCACCCTGCTCTGCCCCAAAGGCTCCGGCGCAGAAGCTGCCTGGGTCGGCGGCACACAGGTGATTGGCGCAGCAAGCCTGGCCGATGTCGTTAGGCATTACACCGGGCAATCACCGCTCGCCCCGGCCGAACCTGGCGAAGTGAACAGCGATTCAACGGGGCGGGATTTGCGCGATGTGAAGGGCCAAGAACGAGCCAAACGCGCGCTGGAAATTGCGGCTGCCGGACGCCATCACATGATCATGGTCGGGCCACCCGGATCCGGCAAATCCATGCTGGCAAAACGTCTGCCTGGGATTCTGCCCCCGCTCAGCGCGAACGAAGCCCTTGAAACATCTATGATCCATTCACTTGCCGGGCTAATCGAGGAAGGCGGTATCAACCGGACGCGACCATTTTGCGACCCGCATCATACGGCATCAATGGCGGCTATTGTTGGCGGCGGCAGGCGCGCCGGACCCGGACAGATAAGCCTTGCACATAACGGCGTGCTGTTTATGGACGAGTTCCCAGAATTCGCCCGAACCGTGCTTGAAACTCTGCGCCAACCAATTGAGACCGGCGAAGTGATCGTGGCGCGCGCCAATGCGCATGTCAGATATCCTTGTCGTTTTCTACTGATGGCAGCAGCCAATCCCTGCAAATGCGGCGGCACCGAAATGTGCAAGCGTGGCCCAAAATGCGGAGAGGACTATTTGGGTCGAATTTCTGGCCCGCTGATGGACCGGTTCGATCTGCGGATCGAGGTGCCTCCTGTTGCGTTCCAGGACCTTGATCTTCCATCCACGGGCGACAGTTCTATTGAGATCGCCGCACGTGTGACAGCTGCCCGCGTAATTCAGGATGCTCGCTTTGAAAAAATTTGCGACATGCGGCTAAATGCCGATGCTGAGGGCGAAATACTCGAAGAGATTGCCACGCCCGACACCGAAGGCCGCGCATTGATCAGTAAAGCGGCAGAGCGTTTTGGCCTTTCCGCGCGGGGATACCACAGGGTGCTGAGGGTCGCGCGCACCATTGCTGATCTGGCCGGCGAGACGGCGGTGCGAAAACCGCACGTCGCCGAAGCGCTCAGTTACCGGCTTCAGAGTTTGCAAGGGAGCTGATCCAGAGTGAAACCGCGAGCAAACTGCGACGGCCCTCCGGCAGGATATTATGAAAGATCGGCCAAACATGGGGTAGATCGCGACCGATAGTGACGTCGACCTCTACACCCTGAGAACGCAGCCGCTCAGCCATCTTGGTGGTGTCATCGTAGAGAATTTCCGTATCACCTGCCGTGAGCCAAACCGGGCATGCATTGCGAAATTCGCCAAAAACTGGTGACAGGCCTGGATCATTCGCAGCTGCATCACCTCGATAAAGCGCGATCATTTCACTGGCCCGTTCGGCCGGCAACATGACATCTGAGCGCGCATTGCTTTTGATGCTCTCGTTAGAAAATGTGCAATCGGTCAATGGCGAGAACGCGAAAACGCCAAGGGGTTGGGGCATATTTTGCGCGCAAATCCTTGCCAAAAGCGCCAGGGCGAGCCCACCTCCAGCACTATCTCCACCGATGAAAATTGGCCTACCCGTCTTCACGAGTGCTAGATAAACTTTCTCGGCATCCTCGAGCGCCGCAGGAAACGGGTGCTCCGGTGCCAAACGATATTTCGGCAAGCAGGCGGAAGCCTCAATGTCGCGCAAGAGCCGTCCGATCATCGCGGAATGGGTGTGCGGCGAACCAAAAACATAAGCGCCCCCGTGAAGATAGAGCACAATCGGACCAACATCGGCCTTATTAACCCAAAGAACCGGCACGTCTTCTATCTCGCCGTCACTACGGCTAGTGCCGCTTGGCGCATGAAAGAAAAAACGCGCCTTACGCTCAAACTGTTGGCGCGCTAATGGGATATCATATGCTCTTCGAAGATAGGTTTTTTCGGTCAGCCGCAAATAGAAATTCAGAACTGGCCGAACCCATCTCAATGTTTCTTGGCCTCGATGGCCTCCCAGACTTGACCAGCAACGTTGATATCATCAAAGCGCTCAAGCTCTTGAATACCCGTGGGTGATGTCACGTTGATCTCCGTCAAATAAGAACCAATCACATCGATCCCTACGAAAATCTGTCCATGGTCTCGCAAAGTTGGGCCGATTGCCGCGCAAATCTCTAGGTCACGATCGCTCAGCTCTACCTTGACCGGTTTGCCGCCCACATGCATGTTTGAACGCGTCTCGCCCTCTGCAGGTATACGATTAATTGCACCCACAGCTTCGCCATCCACAAGGATCACCCGTTTGTCGCCTTTGCTGACATCCGGCAAGAACTTCTGCACGATCAGCGGCTCGCGACTAAAACCGGTGAAAAGCTCAAAAAGGCTTGAGAGATTTCGGTCGTTTTCCCGCAAAAGAAAAACGCCGGTACCACCGTTGCCGTAAAGTGGTTTGACAATCACATCTCCATGGTCCGCTTTGAAAGCCTTGATCGTGTCCAGATCGCGGGCGATTGCGGTTGGCGGCATAAGATCCGGGAAATCCAGCACCAATAGTTTTTCAGGAAAATTTCGCACCCAAAACGGATCGTTAACCACAAGTGTGGTTTGTTTCAGCCGATCAAGCAAGTGGGTCGTCGTGATATAATGCATGTCGAACGGCGGGTCTTGGCGGAGCCACACAACATCAAAACTTGTTAAATCAACCGTTTGCTCATTACCCAGCGTGTAGTGGTTGCCCTGTTCCCGGCGCACCGTCAAAGGCCAGCCGCGCGCGGTGACATGGCCCCTGTCATAGGCGAGTTTATCGGGCGAGTAATAGAAAAGCTCATGACCACGCGCCTGCGCTTCTTCGGCGAGACGGAAACTGCTATCGGCATTGATATCGATGGCACCAATCGGGTCCATCTGGAAGGCGACTTTCATGACGGGTCCTCTTGCAGGGTCTTGCGCCACTATTGGGCTATACTGTGATTGGCTGCAATTCCGAAATGTGGTTGAGGGACAAAGCGCCCGTTCACAATCCAAAGGCGCCAAGCCTTAGGACCACGCGCCTTGAAATTAGATATGGCCGTAAGCGTTCTTAAGGATCACCGCTTCCCCCGTGCCGTCCACGACGGCCAGATCAAAGCGTACGTTGCTGAGCTGTCCCAAAGGCGTTTTCGCGAGGTATTCAGAAGCCGCCGCATGGATCCGCCCAATCTGTCGCGATCTCAATCGCGAAATCGCTGCATCAACTGTGCGCGCCGCTTTGACCTCACAAAATATGAAAGTGTCGCCATGCAGGAAAATAAGATCAATCTCACCACCTCGGCCGCGCCAGCGTTCCTCGAGTATTTCATAGCCGTCTTCGACATATCGGCGTGCGGCAATGTTTTCAGCAGTTATGCCACGATAGTATCCAAGTTGGCCTTGAACCATTTTGCGATCATGTGCAGTGGCGAACGCGTCATGCGGATTGAATTGCGTCATTTTGCAACTCTGCTTCAATAAGATGAATTTTGAGATAACGAGGAATGTCAGCCTTTCGTCAGCTCCAGTGCCCGTTGATAAACTGGTCGTTTTTTAAGATTATAATGACTGGCAACGAAATCTGCCGCATCGCGAACGCTCATTTTTTGCAGCGCTTCCTTGAGAGATTCATCGATTTCTGATTGCGAGGTCTCGTCCGAGGGCGCTCTGTCAATGGTCACTACAATCTCACCTTTGGTGGGATTCTGGCGTGCATAGTCTGCTAAATCTGAAAGTGTGCCGCGACGGATTTCTTCAAACTTTTTAGTCAATTCCCTACATATTGCCGCGCGCCGATCACCTCCCAAAATATCCGAAGCATCGAAAAGCATAGCGCCCAAGCGTTTGGGCGACTCGTAAAACACCAAAGTCCCGGGAATGTCCCTGAAACCTCGCAAAGTAGCTTTTCTCTTGCTCGCTGCGTTTGGCAGAAACCCCGCAAAAAAGAACTGATCCGTTGGTAGTCCTGAAAGTGTCAGTGCTGTTATTACTGCCGAAGGTCCTGGAGATGAGACCAAAGCAAAACCGGCCTCAACAACTGCGCGCGCAAGATCAAAGCCCGGGTCTGCCACCATTGGCGTTCCAGCCTCCGAGGCATAGGCCACCGAATTTCCCGCCTCCAAATGCTCCAGAATTTTCGGGCGCACTTTGGTTCCATTGTGGTCATGGTAGCTGAAACAAGGTCGATCAGCCAAAGGAACTCCATGAATTTGCATGAGCTTTCGCAAACTGCGCGTGTCTTCAGCCACCAAGACGTCAACCTCCGCCAGAATATCAAGTGCGCGCAGAGTTATGTCGCGCGCCGTACCGAGCGGCGTTGCAATTAGATACAATCCCGCAGACAGCTGTGATGCGTCTCTACTCATCTTTCCCCGCTGCACATAGCTGGACGTTTATTCTGCTGCTTGTATATTCTCATCAAATCCGGCGGCTTAATCACCGCACGACAAAAATGGAGTTTGTGATCCGATGTTTGCTGTTTTTGCCTCGCTCCGCAAGACATTGAACCTATTAGTGGTTTTCTATGTGCTAATAGCGCTCGCAGCTTGTCAGACGACAACGGTGGGTACTGGGCAAAGCATCGACACAGCGGCCCCGGTGCCCGTGGCTTTGCTGGTACCGCATGGTGCTCAAGGCATAAATGAGCAAAAACTCGCCCGTGATTTGGAGAACGCGGCGCGGCTAGCGGTATCGGACCTGGTCGGTGTTGAGGTTGATCTTAGGGTATACCCAACAGCCGGTTCTACCGCCAACGCACAATCCTCGGCACTCCAGGCAGTTGAGGATGGTGCAAAGATCATAGTAGGGCCCTTGCGAGGCGAAGCGGCAAACGCTGTCTCCTTGGCGATGGCGCCGAAAAATATCAACGTACTGGCGTTCTCTAACAACGCCAGTATCGCCGGCGGAAACCTCTTCGTGCTGGGCCAAACATTCGAAGATACCGCCAACCGGCTTATGGGTTTTGCGGCCAATCAGGGAAAACGTACTGTTTTGACTGTGCACTCGCGTAATCTTGCTGGAACCACCGGGCGAGACGCGATCCTGCAAGCGGTCGCCAATAACGGTCTGAACTCAGCTGGTACGGTCTCTTATGACTTCACACAGGATGGGGTAATCAATGCCATCCCGGCTATCAAGTCTGCTGCCGAGAGCAATCAAGCCGATACAGTCTTTCTGACTGCAAATGCTGCAGGCGCGCTTCCGCTATTCTCGCAACTGTTACCTGAAAACGGACTAACAAGCGATGTTACGCAAATGGTTGGGCTCAGCCGTTGGGACACCCCACCGCAAACACTCGACCTACCCGGGGTGCAAGGCGGGTGGTTTGCCTTACCGGACCCTCAGCGTACGGCGCAATTTGAATCTCGCTTTGGAGCTGCGTTTGGCGAACGTCCGCATCCTTTGGCGGGATTGTCCTATGATGCTATTGCAGCGATTGGAGCCCTCGCACAATCCGGGGATCCAGATTCGCTTTCGCGTGGCTCTTTCACCCAGGGCGCTGGTTTTCAGGGGGTTAATGGTATTTTCCGCTTTAACCAGCGTGGCACAACGGAACGCGGTCTCGCAGTTGCCACGATCGACGCCAAACAAGTTGTCGTGCTCTCGCCCGCACCAAGAAGCTTTGACAGCGCAGGGTTTTGATCCTTAGAAGGTCACATGAAAGACCTCGCGCCTCTCACGGATATGCTTACCGCCCCGGCGGAAGAGTTATTCGATCAAGATGACGTCTGGGAAAAAATACAAAAAGTTGCAAAGCGTCAAACCTGCGATGACGCGGCCCTACGTAAATTCAGCGTTGAGATTTTGGGAGAAGCGATGCACGCGGGGCGGGCAAAAGTGGCCCACGCCCTCAACGCTGATCCCTTTGGTGCACAGAGCGCCAAAGTAACCTATACATGGATTACCGATTGCGTGGTCAGTCTGGCGCTTAAGGTCGCGTGCCAATATCTGCATCCTCATAGGACAAAGAAAAATGCAGAGGAAATCTCCGTCTTAGCCGTTGGAGGTTATGGTCGCGGTGAAATGGCGCCGTTCTCTGATGTCGACCTCTTATTCCTGGCGGCCAACAAAATTTCACCGTGGGCCGAACAGGTCATAGAAAGCACGCTATACATTCTCTGGGATATGAAGCTGAAGGTGGGACATGCCAGCCGCACAGTACGTGAATGCCTGCGTCTGGCCGGAGAGGATTTTACCATCCGGACCGCTCTTCTTGAGAACCGATTTCTTTACGGAAATGCTGAACTGGCCGAAACTCTGAAAACACGCCTTCGCAGGGAATTATTTGAAGGCTCAGAGCGCCAATTTATCGAAGCAAAACTCGAAGAACGCGATAAGCGGCACGAAAGACAAGGCGCGCGCTATATGGTCGAGCCAAATGTCAAAGAAGGCAAAGGCGGGTTGCGAGATCTGCAATCAATGTTTTGGATCTCAAAATACATCTATCATGTAAACGATGCCAAAGACCTCCTGGCGCACGGGCTTTTTAGAGAGGATGAATTTGAGCTTTTCGCGCGTGCAGAGAACTTTCTTTGGGCCACACGGTGTCATCTGCATTTGGCAGTTGGTAGAGCCAGCGAACAGCTTAGCTTTGATTTGCAGGTCGAGGTTGCGGAGCGTTTAGGATATTCTGATAGCGCAGGGCGTCGTGCCGTCGAACATTTCATGCAGGACTACTTCCGCCATGCGACATCGGTGGGCGATCTAACGCGGATCTTCCTGACTAAACTCGAGGCCTCGCACGTAAAATCCGAACCGATTTTGCAACGACTTTTCAGGCGAAAAAAAACTCTCAAACCCGGCTATAAAGAAGTAAATGGCAGGCTGGCGCCTTCTAATCAACGAACCTTTGTGAAAGACAAACTGAACTTGTTGCGGCTGTTTGAAGAAGCCCTTCGGACAGGGCTTTTGATCCATCCAGATGCAATGCGCCAGGTTCAGGCCAATCTTGACCTCATAGATGATGACTTTCGCGCGTCTGCAGAAGCGCAGCGGCTTTTCCTAGGGCTTCTGCTTAGACATGGAAACCCGGAACGATCTTTGCGTCGTATGAACGAGCTTGGCGTCCTCGCGGCTTTCATCCCAGAGTTTGAAGCCATCGAGGCAATGATGCAATTCAATATGTATCACAGCTACACCGTTGATGAGCACACCATACAGTGTGTAGCGCAGCTGGCTAAGATCGAACGCCGTGAGCTTATCGAAGAGCTTCCCGTCGCATCATCAATCCTGGACGAAGGCGTCAATCGGCGTGTCCTCTACGTGGCGCTGCTGTTGCATGACCTGGGCAAAGGTCGAGACGAGGACCATTCAATCCTTGGCGCTAAAATCGCGCGACGTGTTGCGCCACGTTTGGGATTGAAGCCAGCAGAATGCGAAACAGTGGAGTGGCTGGTACGCTACCACCTGTTGATGTCTGATATGGCGCAAAAACGCGATATCGCGGATCCAAGAACGGTACGAGACTTCGCCAAGGCCGTACAGACGAAAGAACGGCTTGATCTGTTATGTGTACTCACGGTCTGCGATATCCGAGGCGTCGGGCCAGATGTATGGAATAACTGGAAAGCCTCTCTGATCCGGGCGCTGTATCGGCAAACACGGCGGGCGATGGAAGGCGGGCTTGAAGATCTCAATCGCGAACAGCGCGGTGCCGAAGCCAAGCGCAACCTGCGAGACGCACTTTCAGATTGGCCTGCCAAAGACCTCAAGATCGAAACAAATCGTCATTATCCACCGTATTGGCAGGGCCTGCATGTCACAGCACATATCGATTTTGCCACTATGCTGCGCGACCTTGCGAACGGGGAAATTGCGATCAAGCTACACCCTGACGATGACCGCGACGCAACACGGGCCTGTTTCACGCTCGCCGATCATCCTGGGATTTTCTCAAGACTCACCGGATCCCTGGCGCTTGTCGGCGCGAATGTTGTCGACGCACGGACATACACGTCAAAGGACGGGTTTGCGACGGCGACCTTCTGGATTCAGGACGCAGAGGGTAAACCCTATGAGGTTGCCCGCCTACCGCGGCTTGAACAGGTGATTAACAAAATCCTCAAAGGTGAAGTCGTCACACATGAAGCCATCAAATCCCGTGACAAGATCAAGAAACGAGAGCGTGCGTTCCGCGTTCCAACGCACATTACTTTCGACAATGAAGGCTCAGAAATTTACACGATCATCGAAGTCGATACACGCGATCGCGCGGGTCTGCTCTATGATCTGGCTCGCACAATGGCCAATGCCAATGTCTATGTGAACTCGGCCGTCATCGCGACCTATGGTGAACAGGTCGTCGATACCTTCTATGTCAAAGACATGTTCGGGCTTAAATTCTATTCCGAAAGCAAGCAGAAATCGCTTGAGAAGAAATTGCGCGAGGCGATTGAGCTCGGCGTCGAAAACGCAACAAAATGAGGCGCATCAAACTGGGCATGCCCTGCAACTCGTAGGCGGTCATAGTCTGCGGCAAACGACCCTTTTCACCCAGCTGGTCCAATGCCACAGGAGAGCGGATACGATACTCGTGCAAAACGCGGCCAGAGAAACAGGCGTCTGCGCGTTGTGATGTTCAAAAACAGAATGCAGGCCAATGACCCGCACATCTGGTGATCGGAAGGTCAGGCCAACTTTCTTGGCCTGGGGCAGACCATGGCTGACGCAGCCGGGGCAGAGCATTTGGAAAGCCTCTATGACAATGACCAAGCCGCGCATGCCCTCAAGCGAAAGAGGCTCGACAGTGGTGAACCATTGCTCAACCTGCAAAGGCGGAGCAAGCCCATACAAATGGGTATGGATTTGGCTCATGTTTAAGGTCCTTTGAATTCTGTCCTGAGAGCCATGGCACGAAGACTCGCACACATACTAAGCAAAGCCACGTGAACAGCTTTGCCTTCCTAAAACCGTATCTGATCTTGCCCCTTCCGCGATCGGGGCCAATCGGGTAGCTTGCGCCAAAAGGCAGAGTATTGGCACGAGCATGAGACCCATCCGCCTTATCTCCGGCATATTAACAGTCGGCGTCTGGACCATGGCGAGCCGAATTTTGGGCTTTGCCCGCGACGTTTTGATCGCAGGCCTGATCGGACCAGGGGTTTTGATGGACGCCTATGTCGCCGCCTTCCGTCTGCCCAACCTATTCCGACGCTTTTTTGGTGAAGGCGCGTTTAACGCCGCATTCGTCCCGATGTTTTCCAAGCGGCTAGAAACCAAGGAAGACCCAGAAGGGTTTGCAAGCCTTGCGTTATCGGGACTTGGCCTTGTGCTTCTGATCCTAACCGGGCTTGCCATGATCTTTATGCCTGCACTGGTCTATGCCACGGCAGAGGGCTTTTTTGGAGACGAGCGGTTCGATATTACCGTCGACTTCGCGCGTGTTGCCTTTCCCTATATTGTCTTTATCTCGCTGGCGGCACTTTTCTCGGGCGTGTTAAACGCAACAGGCCGCTTTGCCGCAGCCGCCGCAGCGCCGGTTTTGCTCAACATAATGCTGATCACCGCTATGAGCCTTGCCTGGTATTTCGGGGGCTCGGTGGCAAACGCACTGATCTGGACGATCCCATTCGCCGGGGTGGCACAGTTGGCGCTGGTATGGAAAGCGACGGCCAATACAGGGCTCGATATAAGGCTGGTAAGACCGCGCTGGACGCCAGAGATGGCGCGGCTTGTACGCATCGCGATACCAGCAGCGCTGGCAGGCGGCGTCGTGCAAATCAACCTTCTGGTTGGCCAGATCGTCGCCTCGAACACCGAAAAGGCGGTCAGCTGGCTTTATTCAGCCGACCGGCTCTATCAATTGCCGCTTGGCGTTGTCGGTATTGCTGTAGGTATTGTGCTTTTGCCCGATCTTTCGCGACGATTGGCAGAAGGCGACAAAGAGGGGGCGCGCCAGGCCTATTCCCGTTCTGCGGAAATCTCTCTTGCCTTGACCGTACCTTGCGCGGTCGCCCTATGCGCCATCCCGCTCCCGATTGTATCAGTGCTTTATGAACGTGGCGCTTTCACCACTGATGACACCGCCGCGACCGCGCTTGCCGTGGCTATCTACGGGCTGGGCCTGCCTGCGTTTGTCCTGCAAAAGACTGTTCAACCATTGTTTTTTGCCCGCGAGGATACAAAAAGGCCATTCCGATATGCTGTCGTAGCTATGGTCGTAAACGCTGCGATTGCGGTGGGGCTTTCCTATACGATCGGCTGGATCGCAGCGGCGATCGCGGCCACTTTGGCCGGTTGGGCTATGCTATGGCTCTTGATGCGGGGCGCCGCTGACTTTGGCGACGAAGCAAAACTGGATCAGCGGTGTCGCGGGCGCATTTGGCGCATCGTTGTGGCATCCCTGATCATGGGCGCGGTCGTTCTTGGACTTTCGGTTTTGATGACGCCGTTTTTTGGTATCGCCGGTTGGCGCTGGCTGGCACTGTTGGTGCTGATCGGGCTTGGGGCCGTTAGCTATTTCATTGCTGGCAGGCTATTGGGGGCGTTCCAAATGGCCGAATTAAAGGCCGCACTCAGGCGGGGTCGCGCCTAACGCTGACGCAGCTTTTGACGCAAAAGCCGCCATCCACCGGGTAATAGGACAAAGGACATAAAGAAGCCTGAGACAAAACCTGCAACATCGGCGACCCAAGTTTTGTCATCACCGTACAGCAGCGCAAAGAAAAGCTGCAGCCCCAGCAAAATGCCGATCATCGAAAATGCGCGCGCCTGATTTTCGCCTGCCATGCCGAGATAAAGCCACATCAAACAGGTAAAGCCACCAATCAAACCGTAGACCCCCGGGTAGGCCCCAAAAAGACCCGGTCCTTCAGGGAAAAGCAGACCAAAAACCAATGCCCCTATTACACTGCTCCCGAAAAACAGAATGAGCACAGCCCATTGCGCCATGCGCTCACCCACGAATTTGCCAATGGCAAGCACCATCACCATGGCAAACAGGGCGTGCATCAGACTGCTATGAACAAAGGGATAGGTCAGAAACCGGCTGAGAAAATCCAGCCGCCAAGATCCAGTTTCCAACATCCATGCAAGTGCTCGATTGGAAAAGCCATATTGCTCAATCGCGGCAATCCTCCAGCCTACGGCCTCAGGGCCGCCTGCCAGACCACGCGCGCCCGCCTGAAAGACGACCTCGACGCCTATGATCGCGAGGGCAATGGCGGCAATCAAAGGTGGCAACGCGTTTATGGGGGCGGGATCATGGTGCTCTGACAACTCTAGGCTCCGCGTTGCTTGACGATAGGCTCGGGCCTCAGTAAGCGAGGCGGATGTAAAAATCCAGACGGAGGCCCCCATGAGTGCGGCCAAACATACTCCTCGCGTTTTCTCGGGCATTCAACCATCGGGTGGCCTGACGCTTGGCAATTACCTCGGTGCGATGCGCCGCTTTGTGGACATGCAAAACGAAGGCATCGAGTCGATCTATTGCATGGTCGATCTGCACGCGATCACCGTCTGGCAAGACCCCAAAAGCCTAGCTCATGCCACGCGCGAACTTTGTGCCGGTTTCATTGCCTCTGGACTTGATCCGGAAAAGTCAGTGCTTTTCAACCAATCCCAGGTACCAGAGCACGCACAGCTGGCATGGATTTTCAACTGTGTCGCGCGCATGGGTTGGATGCAAAGGATGACCCAATTCAAAGATAAGGCGGGCAAGAATGCGCAGAACGCCTCGCTTGGCCTTTTTGCCTATCCGGCGCTAATGGCCGCGGATATCTTGGCCTATCATGCAACGCATGTACCGGTCGGTGAGGATCAAAAGCAGCATCTGGAGCTAACGCGCGATATTGCGATCAAGTTCAATAACGATTTCGGTGTGGATTTCTTTCCGGTGACCGAGCCAGTTATCGAAGGGGCGGCAACCCGCGTGATGTCTCTGCGCGACGGCAGCAAAAAGATGTCGAAGTCCGACCCCTCGGACATGTCTCGCATCAACCTGACGGATGATGCCGATACGATTGCCAAGAAAATCCGTAAGGCCAAGACCGATCCGGAACCTCTACCATCCGACAAGAGCGGCCTAGAAGATCGGCCGGAGGCGCGCAATCTTGTCAACATTTATGCCGCCCTCAATGACCAAAGCGTGGACGTGGCGATGCGCGATGTGGCTGGTAAGGCGTTTTCAGCATTCAAGCCAATGTTGGCAGATCTGGCCGTGGCCAAGCTTGCGCCGATCTCAAGCGAGATGTCGCGCTTGATGCAAGATCAGACCGAGATTGATCGCGTCCTGGACAAGGGAGCGCAAAAGGCCAGGGCGATTGCCGAGCCGATCCTGCGCGACACATACCGCATCGTGGGCATGGTCGGCGCGTGATCTAAAGGCGTGGCTGCGCCACAATTTCCTTTTGTGCCTTCGGGCCGCGCAGGCCTTGGGGGGTGCACCCAATCCCCTAGGAAATTTCGAGTAAAGGAAAGCGTGCGCGTGTGCACGATGTTTCTCATAATTTGCGATATTGCACATAAACTGAATCAGCTCATATCAAGCTCAGCAACATGAAAGGGCGAGTTATGACCAAACCGGTCCATCCAAAAGCGAAAATTGGCCATGTGCATTTGAAGGTCTCTGATCTTGACCGAGCCATAGCTTTTTATTCTGGGGTGTTGGGCTTTGAAGTAACGCAGCATAGCCCTCAAGCCGCATTTCTATCTGCCGGTGGGTATCACCATCATATCGGTCTTAACACCTGGGAAAGCGCAGGTGGTACGCCTCCACCACATGGGCACACGGGTCTTTATCATACTGCCTTTCTTTATCCTGATCGGGCACAACTCGCGGATGCATTTCGTCGCGTCGTGGAAGCAGGCGTGGTAATCACCGGGTCTGCTGACCATGGTGTCAGCGAGGCGATCTATTTCAATGATCCCGACGGAAACGGTGTTGAGATTTACCATGACCGGCCAGAGGCGGAATGGCCTCGTGATGAAAACGGCAAGCTCGCTATGTTCAACAAACGCATCGACCTAAAAGCCCTGTTGGCCGAGGCGCCTTGACACACTGGACCTGATCAATATGCCGGATTAGGAATGGTGTATCACACAGGGAGTACATCATGCCTACCGGCACGAATGTTCACACATATTATGAAGGTAAATGGCACGTCGGTGACGTAGCAGTGATGCGCGCGGCAGATCACGGTATGTGGCTGGGCTCCAATGTATTTGACGGAGCGCGTTATGTTAACGGGCGCGTGCCCGATCTTGATAAGCATTGCGCGCGTGTAAACGCGTCTGCCCGCGCACTCATGGTGGAGCCGAGCGTCAGCGTTTCCGACATGGTTGAGATCGTAGCAGAGGGTCTGAAATTCTTTTCCCCGGACACAGCCGTTTACATACGCCCGATGTATTGGGCTATTGATGGCGGCATTGCGGCGATTGTACCCAAAGAAGGTGGGCGCACAGGGTTTGCCATCAGCCTTGAAGAGATTCCGATGGCCGACCCTGATGTGTCGTCTACAATCACACGCACACGATTTCGCAGACCCGTTCTTGAAGATGCGGTCGTCAATGCCAAGGCGGCCTGCCTTTATCCTAACAACGCGCGGATGTTAGCGGAGGCCAATCGAAAGGGATTTGGAAATGCAATCGTCGCGGACGCTTTAGGGAATGTGGCCGAAGCAGCAACCGCCAATATTTTCGCGGTCAAGGACGGTGATGTTTTCACGCCCGCTCCTAATGGCACATTTCTTGCCGGCATTACGCGCGCGCGGCACATCGATAATCTGCAAAGGGACGGCGTACGGGTGCACGAGACCACAATGTCTTTTGAGGATTTCCACAACGCGGACGAAATCTTCTTATCCGGCAATATGATGAAAGTGACCCCGATTACGGCTTTTGACGACACGAACTATCAGATCGGGCCGATCACACGCCGCGTTCGAGAAATGTATTGGGACTGGGCCGCCAGCGAGGGCTGATCTCTGTAGGCAGGTGCCGTTTTTCCGTTTAAGCTTATCTCTCAGAGTGAGGAGAGGACCTATCGGGTTTTTTAGCGGAAACAAAGATCCACATCGCGTTGTGCGCGAGGGCATCTCCGAATGCTACCCACGTGTGTGGCGGTTTTGCATTGCGCTTAGCGGAGAACCCAGCCAAGCCGATGATTTGGCGCAAATGACATGTTTACGCGCGCTGGAAAAGGCTGAGCAGTTCAGACCCGGCACACATCTCGACCGTTGGCTTTTCACAATTGCGCGCACAGTCTGGCTCAACGAAATGCGTCGAAATGCGATCCGGCAGGCGGAATCTTTTTCAGGTGCGCTTGAGGAAACAACCCAAAGTGATGCACCAAGCACAGAAACGAATATTTTGGCCCGAGAAGTGTTTAGCAAAGTAGCAGGCCTGCCTGAAGCACAACGCGTGACGGCTTTGCTTGTGTTTGTCGAAGGATACACATACGCCGAGACGGCGGAAGCCCTGGACATACCCATAGGCACAGTCATGAGCAGAATTTCGGCCACGCGCAAAGCTTTGATGAAACAGGTCGAGCAGGCAACGGGAACTAAGTGATGGCGGCAGTTGACGATTTTTCTGATGACGATCTCGGCCTCTATGTTGACGGAGAGGCCGAGCTTGAGCTTGTCACTTCGATTGAAAAGGCCTTGCGCAACAATCCCGAGCTTGCACAGCGAATTGCTAACCTGCGGGCAACCACGCAAAATTTCCGCTCCGTTTATACTCAGTTGCTGGATCAGGCACCTGAAACGCCGCCGTTTCTACAAGAGAATGAAACCAGGGGGCGACCGGTCCTGCTGGCATTGGCATCCATGGTCGCTGGTGCTGCAATTATGTTTGGCGGTCTTCACTTTCAGCAAACGAATGAGAATCCGGGATGGAAAGCAGTCGTAGCAAACTATCAATCCCTTTATGTGACTGAAACCCTGACATCCAACGCGGTTGACCCCGCACAGCGTACACAGGTTTTGTCGCGTCTGACTGATAAGCTAGGATTTGACTTTGATGCGTTGCCTGACGTCGACGGTCTTACTTTCATACGTGCTCAGGAACTTGGTTTTAATGGAAAACCGCTGGCACAACTTACCTTCCTGAATTCTCAAAACGAGCCCGTTGCGCTCTGCATCATTAAAACCATCCAAAGCACCGATGACACAATTTCGCCCGAGGAAATGTTTGGTCTAGCCACCTATAGCTGGAACCAGGGAGGTTTTGGCATATTGCTCTTAGGACCGAATGAAAACAAGGACCTAATGCGTGCGGCAGAGCGTTTCCAAAAGGCTTTTGCACACATTAATGCCTAACTTTCGCTGTTTCCGTGTCACGAACGATCCCTCTTAAAACCAAGATATTGTCGGGCATACGCCGCAGTTGTGCCTGAATTTCCTTTCATACAACACGACAACCAATTGTATCGAGGGTCACGAGAAGAATGGATCGTCTTACCGAAATGGAGGCCTTTGCGACCGTAGTAGACCAGGGGGGGTTTACGGATGCGGCGCGCAAGATGGGTATCTCCAAATCAGCTGTCTCTAAACACGTATCCTCTCTCGAGGCACGCCTTGGCGCACGGCTATTGAATCGTACTACAAGAAGGGTGAGCCCAACGGAAATAGGACTTGCTTACTACGACCGCGCACTGCGCGTTCTGAACGATGCAGGCGAAGCAGATGCGCTTGTAAGCTCCATGCAATCGGACCCATCTGGTCTACTCCGGATATCTGTTGCAACCGATTTTGGCGTAAACCACCTTAGCCCTGTCTTGGGTCAGTTTCTGGATGATTATCCCGACATCACCGTAAACATGGTTCTCAACAACCGTTATGTGGAGCTGATCTCAGAAGGTTTCGATATGGCAATCCGCATCGGTGAGCTTGAGGATAGCACGCTTCGTGCACGCAAGTTGACCGAGACCAACAAACGTATGATTGCCAGCCCTGCGTATCTTGAAAAGCATGGGCGTCCAGCAAAGATCGACGATCTGAACGAGCATAAGCTTCTGCATTATTCCAGCCAGTCGAACGGCTCTGTCTGGAAACTGACAGCTCCTTCAGGCGAGAAACGTCAAGTTCGCACAGCCGGCGGTTTGTCAGTCAATGACGGCCAATCGCTTCTAAACGCCGCCATCTCAGGACTAGGTATCGCCTATCTTCCGAGCTTTCTATACTCCCCAGCCATGAAGGATGGTGAAGTTGTGGACGTGATCCCGGACCTTCCCGCCGAAACCCAAGGCATTTATGCGGTCTACCCCCCGGGCCGCTTTACCCAGCCAAAAGTGAGGGCTTTTATTGACTTTTTGGTCAATGTCTTCGCGGAAAAAGGCCCGACCGATTGGTAAGGTTTCCTCCGCCTCTCTATTGGCAAACTTCCCCGGCCATCCGCCGGGGATTTTTTTTGCACAAGTCATGTGCAAAATACGCCGTTGCATATCTTCGGCAAAACAAAAGATAAATGAGTGTGACATCTAATGATCGAGGCCTCCTATGTCTGAACCCACACTTCTGCTCATTTCTGGATCTCTTCGCAAAGGCTCCTACAATCGAGCTTTGCTTCGCCAGGCGGCCAATGCCTTTGGTCCCGCCAATGTCATCGAAGGCGATATAGATTTTCCGCTCTATAATGGAGACCTTGAGGAGGCAGAAGGCGCGCCTCAGAAAGTCAAGGATTTGTCCGAACAGCTTAAATCAGCAGATGCTCTGATCGTTTCATCTCCAGAGTACAACAAAGGTGTCAGCGGCGTTCTCAAAAATGCGCTCGATTGGCTAAGCCGCGTTGATTTTGCGGCCTTTAAAGGCAAACCAACGGTTGTTCTCTCAGCTGCCGCTGGTCGCACCGGCGGAGAAACCGGCCTGTTTATGACACAGTCATGTTTGTCGCAGTTTCAGGTGCGCTTCATATTTGGCCCACCAATCATGGTCGCCGCAGCACATAAAGAGTTTGACGCAGACGGCAATTTTACCGGTGAGGTCTATGCTGACATGCTAAAACTGCGCATGCAGGAGCTGCGGTCAGAAATATCTTAATGCCTTTCGCCTTTAACCTGCGGCTTCAGCAAAAGTCTTAAGGCGTACAACATTTTGCCGTCATGCTGCGTTTCGCGATTATCTGTGGGTCAGGTTTATCGCGACACGTTTTGGTGATTTATTTTTGGTTGGAAATCTCGATGAGATTGGCATCGGGGTCACGGATATAGATCGAACGCAGCGGACCTTGCGCGCCGGTGCGATCAATCGGGCCAATCTCAATTTGCACGCCGCAATGGCCCAGATGCTCGGTCCACGTCTCCAAAGAATCGTTCGTCAAAAGGCAAAGGTCAATCGCGCCAGTCGTCGGTTTGTCCGCCTTTGGCTCAAACTCTTCACCGGCTTGGTGAAGATTGAATTTCTGATTACCAAAACACAAAGCATGTCGATTGGTTCCATCCACATGTCCAAAACTCTCTTTGCGCATGCCAAATACTTCAACATAGAATTCGAGGGTTTTCTCAATATTGGCAACCGTTAAAACCAGATGATCCAGCGAATTGATCTTGGGTGCCATATAAAGATTACCTTGCTTCAGTTACGCATTTATTCCGTTCATTTACATGAAAAATGGAAAAGCAAGAAGGCTGCCCGCATTCGATGCAAAATGTTCAACCCTTGGCACCCTGACCGCGGGAATAGACGTCTTCGTATCGAATTATGTCATCCTCGCCGAGGTAACTCCCGGTTTGAACTTCGATGAGCTCCATTGGCACTTTGCCAGGGTTCTCCATTCTGTGTACAGCACCGAGGGGAATATAAACCGACTGGTTTTCGCTAACGAGTTTCACCTTGTCATCCACTGTCACCTTGGCCGTGCCAGCCACGACAATCCAATGTTCGGCCCGGTGAACATGGCTCTGCAGGCTGAGAGCAGCCCCAGGATTTACCACGATGCGCTTTACCTGAAAACGCTTGCCAAGACTTAGTGTCTCAAAAAAGCCCCATGGTCGGTGGTCTTTGGGAAATTCGTCTGCCTGCGGCACACCAAGCGCCCGCATTGTTTTGACCACGTCGCCCAAGTCTGCGACGCGGTCTCTATCTGCCACCAAAACAGCATCAGGCATCGCAACGGCAACAATGTTCTCAAGCCCTAGGCCCACAAGCTGTAAGTTGTCGGCCTCGGAACGCAGCAGAGTTTCATTGCAATCAACAGCAACGACCGCTCCTGCGCGCCCCACACCATTGGCATCAAGAACGGCATGCTGGCGCACGGCCTCCCACCCGCCAAGGTCGGACCAGTCACCGGTATGTTCAACCACAGACAGGTTTTCAGCCTTCTCCATAATCGCGTAATCAATTGAGATATCTTCGCAGCGTTCCCATGGTTCTGGTGCAAGGCGAAGAAAGCCTAGGTCCGGCTCTGCGGCCTCAACTGAGGCGCGGACATGTTCTAACAGCTCCGGCGCGTGTGCCTCAAAAGCACTAATTAAAGTTTGCGCAGCGTAGAGAAAAATACCACCGTTCCAGAGATATCCGCCTTCCTCCAGCATTTGCTGCGCTGCTGGAAGTTCAGGTTTCTCGACGAAGCGGTTGAGCGCGATCGCACCTGTTTCCTGCGGCTCACCGAGGGCAAGATAACCATAACCGGTCTCCGGCCGAGTTGGTGTGATTCCAAACGTGACTATCTGTCCGGTTTCCGCCGCAGCAATACCGTTTGCGACGCTTTGTCGGAACGTGTCGGTGTCTTGAATGTAATGATCAGATGGCGCGGCCAGTAAAAGCGCATTTGCATCTGTTTTGGCTTGAACGAGCGCGGCGGCCAGCAAAGCCGGTGCTGTGTTGCGCGCCAAAGGTTCGATCAGAACGTGGCCTCGCTCCAGCCCAACCTCGGAAAGCTGCTGTGTGACAATAAACCGGAAGTCGGAATTGGTGACCACGATAGGACGCTCAAACCCCTCGCCAGAGAGCCGCTGCACTGATTGCTGATAAAGGCTGGTCTCGCCGACAAGCGGCACAAACTGCTTTGGATAACTCTTACGCGAAAGAGGCCAAAGGCGTGTTCCTGAACCGCCACACAAAATTACCGGTGTGATCTTAGCACTGCTCATGCTTTTACCCTTTTGGCTTAGCTCTCTGTATCTGGAAAGCTCGGGCAACCAAAGGGCGAAATTTTGGCCGTTTCTGGAATGCAAAACGCCCCGACAAATAATTGCCGGGGCGCATTTATCTAATTTAGGGCGTTTTAGTTAACGGCTTTGGCGTCAACCACGTCTTTTTCGACTGATTTTTCGCTCGAAATAGCGATCTGCCTGGGCTTAAGCGCTTCTGGCACTTCACGTTCCAGATCGATATGCAACATGCCATCAACATGGCTGGCGCCGGTGACGCGCACATGATCGGCAAGCTGGAACTTTCGCTCAAACGCGCGGGTTGCGATGCCACGATGCAGGTAATTGCGTTCTGCGTCGTCTTCGCCTTTGCGCGCGGAGACGATCAGCGCGCCTTCGCGCAGCTCGACGGATAGCTCTTCATCGCTGAAACCAGCGACAGCAATCGAAATGCGATATGCGTCATCGGCAGTTTTCTCGATGTTATAAGGGGGGTAAGAGGGTTGGTTTATGTCGCCGGCAAGGACACGGTCCATAATATCGGCAATCTGGTCAAACCCAATTGATGCGCGGTAAAGCGGCGCAAGATCAAAGTTTCGCATGGTCATCCTCCATTGAGCGATAACTATTTCAGTTTGCTTTCCCGGTATGGGACAAGCGTTCCATCCGACCCGAATATCGGCCTCGGACATTGACGATGTGGGTAACGCGATCTGATATTTCAAGAGCGTTTAAGTTCGCGCGCGCTACGTTGCGTAAATGCTTTCTTTTGAACACTTTTTGGCAACATAAAGTGGGGTTGAAAGAACTAAAATGAGGTTTCGGGCAGGAAATCTGGCGGTATGCGATCTTTGCTTTCAAGCATGAGATCGGCCATTACGTCAGCGACTTTTGGCGCCATGCCAAAGCCGATTTTAAATCCACCATTGGCGATAAACTGGCCATCATACAAAGGATGAGGACCAAGCATTGGCGCGCGCGAACGTGCTCTTGGTCGCAACCCAGCCCAACGGTCGATTACAGGAGCATGTGCCAAAGCTGGCACCGCAGCGCGGGCGCGAGTGAGCAAATCATCAATCTGACCATCGGTTTCGATAGGATTGCTGTACTCGCGCTCTGAGGTAGAGCCAATCGCGGTCGTACCATCCGCATGGGGAATTATGTGCAACGCATCGGTAAAAAGCTGCGGCGCATCAGGCGCTACAAAGTCAAGCAGTGCGGCCTGCCCTTTCACTCCATTGCCGATCGTGCGGCCAAGGGCATCGCTAATTTCATTCAGATCGTGCACTCCTGTCGCATGCAAAATGCTCCCGCGCGCCTCGCCGTCGCGCACAACTTCACCGCCAAGAACCTGGATCGCAGCATAAAGAGCTCGACATGCCTGGGCCGGATGAAGGCGGGCAGAAAGCGTGTCGTGGATCAAAAGCCCGGTTGGCGTATAAGGCGCAAATACAAAATCGCTCGCATCGCGCAATTCCCAAACCGCCTCATCACCCCAAAGTTCTTCAGCAGTCTTCGCGCGTGCGCGGGCAAGGCTTTCGGCCTTTTCATCTGTCACAGGTTGCAGGCGTCCAACGCGCCCATAACCGCTTTTCTGTCGTGAAATTGCTTCGACATCGCCCCAGAATGAGCCCGCGATAACCAAGCTCTCGAACTGAAACGCCTTCTTTTCATTCCAGTTTTCGGGCACATGGGGTGCAAGCGCGCCAACTATCCCGCCTGAGGCGCCAGCACCGGGACCATTTGGATCGATTACACGCACCTTGGCACCCCGTCGCAGACAAGTAAAAGCGATGGACAGACCAAAAATCCCCGCACCGTAAATGGTCACCTCAGCCATTGTCATTCTTTTGTCACCGCTGCATTCTCACGAGCCTTAGGTAACGGAAGGCGCCATGCAGGACCAGAGAGCCAAGATCGAATGGCGCGAGGCCGATGTTCCGGTCTCTATTCACTTCGATGATCCTTATTACAGCCTCGAAAATGGCGTAGGGGAGACGCAGCATGTGTTTCTTGCAGGTAATGGCTTGCCGCAGCGGTTTCGAGACGGTTTCCATATTGCAGAGCTGGGATTTGGCACCGGTTTGAACCTTTTGGTGGCGTTGTATGCGTGGAGGCAATCTGGCCAGAAAGGTCAGCTGCAATTTACAAGCTTTGAAGCGTTCCCAATGGATGCAAACGAAATGGTTCGTGCACAGCATCAGTTTGCTGATTTAAAGGGGATTTCATCGGAGCTGGAGCCTTTTTGGGGATTGTCGGATTTCGAGACATCAGAGCTGAATTTCAAGCTGGTAATCGGCGATGCTCGCGAAACGCTTCCTCAATGGGACGGCATGGCGGATGCTTGGTTTCTTGATGGATTTTCGCCCGCAAAAAACCCAGAACTATGGCAGCCAGATCTTTTGCAAAATGTTGCCGCGCACACCATCACCGGCGGCACGGCGGCCACCTATACCGCTGCAGGTGCGGTTAGGCGGGACTTGCAAGTGGCTGGGTTTGAGGTATCCCGCATCGCCGGATTTGGGCGCAAACGCCATATGACGCGCGCCGTGAAAGTCGCAACATGACAGAACAAAATACCCGCCTTGGTATCCTGATGATGATCACCACGACATTTATTTTCGCGGTCCAGGATGGGATCTCGCAGCATCTGGCGCGAGAGTACAATGTTCTGATGGTGGTGATGATCCGATACTGGTTCTTTGCTGCCTTCGTCATAACAATTTCCAGCCGCCATGAAGGCGGATTGCGTAAAACCGCGAGAACAAAGCAGCCGTTTTTACAAGCGTTCAGAGCCGCGCTTCTTGTTGCAGAAATCTGCGTCATGGTTCTGGCGTTTACATATCTTGGCTTGGTCGAAAGCCATGCGATCTTCGCTGCCTATCCGCTTCTAATCGCGGCGCTGTCCGGCCCGGTATTAGGCGAAAGTGTAGGTTGGCGACGTTGGATCGCTATTGCCATCGGATTTATCGGCGTTGTTATCATCCTTCAACCGGGCTTTGGTGTATTCAAGCCGCAAGCCATAATCGCCGTCGCATCAGCTTTGATGTTCGCACTTTATAGTCTACTGACACGCTTTGCCGCTCGCAAGGACAGCGCAATGACAAGCTTTTTCTGGACAGGGACAGTTGGGGCCGTGGTCATAACCTGCCTCGGCCTTTGGTTTTGGGAGCCAATGACGGGAAACGATTGGGCCTGGATGGTCATTCTATGTATAACGGGTGCAGCAGGGCATTTCACCTTGATCAAATGCTATGAAGTGGCTGAAGCCAGCGCTGTTCAGCCCTTTGCCTATCTGCAGCTGGTATTTGCAAGCGCCATAGGCATTTCGGTTTTTTCCGAAAAAATACAGGCAAATGTCGCTTTCGGTGGTGCACTCATCGTGGCTGCAGGCCTCTTTACGCTTTGGCGGCAAAGACGCGCTGAGGTCTGATCAATGCTTGCGCGAATTAGAGTGACAAAATAGGCTTGGAATCGTGGTCAGGACGCAAACGATGCGAATTTGTTTAACAGATTTCTTGCGCATGACGCTGGGCTTATTGCTTGCCATGGTCCTGTCGTTTCGTGTGATCGCTCAACCGGCATTGCTCAGCGCGCCGGAACCGGGCCTATTTTTGATCTGCTTAAACGGACAACTGGTCTATATTTCAACCGAAACCGGCCAGCCCGTGTCAAAGGAACCGGGAGAGGGAGCAACAGACTGTCCTTTTTCAGGCGTCACTACTTTTGCTACCTGTGCTCATACTATTTCTGCCAATCAGTTAGACTTTTCTGATGTTAAGGAACTCGTTTGGCCACAAACCGGGCAAAGACACCTGCATAATCTGCGGTCATACACGGCCCGGTCTCCTCCTGCATAATCTGTAACAACACAAACCGTTTCTCCAACCTGTCATCACGGTGCGATTGCCCGTGTTTTGGCAAATTCAAGATTCGTTACAGATGCAAAATTTTGAATTTTTGAAACTGACTTCGGTTATGTCTTTTGCCGTAATGCTTTCGACACATGCGGTCTTAGCCGATCCAAACCATAATTCTGATCCAAACACGCCCTTGCGTGCGGATGGCCACGCTCCGATCGGCGTTATGGGCGATCATCGGCATGCAAAAGGCGAAATAATACTGTCCTATCGCTTTATGCGAATGGACATGGATGGCAGTCAAATTGGCACAGATGATGTCTCCCCAGAGACCATTGCAACAACCGTGCCGAACACTTTTTTTGGCGCACCAATGCAACCTCCGACGCTGCGGGTTGTGCCCACAGACATGGTCATGTTCGGAGCAATGTACGCGCCAAATGATCGTGTCACACTGATGGGAATGGTCCCCTATATTGAGAAATCAATGAACCACCTGACCTTTGCCGGTCCAGTGGGTACAAACGTTTTAGGCGGCTTTCAGACAGAAAGCGAAGGTATCGGCGACATAAAAGTCAGCGCTCTGATCGGCCTAATGGATAGAAAAACAGACAAGGCACAACATTCTATACATTTGAACGGCGGTCTGAGCTTTCCGACAGGATCGATAACGGAACGTGGCCGGATTTTGACGCCAACGGGTGCACGACCCGAGGTACGCTTGCCCTACTCCATGCAGTTGGGATCGGGCACATTCGATCTCTTGCCCGGTGTAACTTACATGGGACGCAGCGGTAGTTTGGGATGGGGTGCTCAACTGCGCGGTATTATTCGCCTAGGCGAAAATGACGAAAACTATGCGCTGGGAAATGAGGCTGCTGCGACCGCTTGGATAACCTATCAACCGCGTCCTTTTGTGAGTTTTTCAGGTCGTATAGAAGGACGCTCATTGGGCGATATTGACGGGTTCGATCCAATGATCGTAGGGCCTGTTCAAACTGCTGATCCAGACAATTATGGTGGGAGCACCATCTTTTTGTTTGCCGGTGTGAACTTGATCGGTCAACGGGGTGCTATTCGTGGACAAAGGCTTGCAATTGAGTTTGGCCTTCCGGTTTACCAAGATTTGAACGGCCCACAATTGGAGACCGATTGGCTTCTGACAGCAGGCTGGCAATATGCTTTCTAAACTTATCGTGTGAGCCGGTTTTATGCGGCCTATTTCGAACCTAAATATCTGACATCGCAGTGAGGAATAATCATGTTAAAACGAGTTTTTACACTTTCTGCCTTGGCCTTGGGCCTTGGAACAACAACGGTATCCGGCCATGAATATGGCCCACCAACTCTTCGCATAATTCATCCTATGGCTTTTGAGACAGCAGCGACTGCTCAGGCGGCGGCGGGCTATTTTGCCGTGGTAAATCGGGGCGAAGATGATCGCTTAATCGGTGTGCGCGCAGATTTTCCACGCGTCATGTTGCACAATATCGAGGAAACCGACGGCGTGGCCAAAATGATCCATGTCGATGCGGTTGATCTCCCCGCTGGCGAGGTCACACCACTTCAACCTGGCGGTTACCATGTTATGTTCATGGGGCTAAACGGCGATCCATTTGAGGTTGGCGAAGAGATCCCTGCAACGCTGATCTTTGAAAACGCCGGCGAGATCGATGTCGTCTTTAACGTGGAGGCGCGCAAAACCGAAGCGGAAGATCACTCAGATCATTCCGGCCACGGTACAAAAGCCGAAAAGGATGATCACTCTGGCCATGGGTCAAAAGACGCCTCAACCAAGGAACATGACCATAGTCAAAGCGACTGAAACTGCCCTGGCAAAAGCGTCCAGCCTCTAACCTGAGTTATCAAAAAAGGCAGGACGCACGCAACGCTCAAATTTCACGCAGCATTCGACCAAAAGCAGTGATCCAGGTTTTTGGTCGAATACTTTATTCTCCCTGGACAGCGAAGGTATCGCCGACAAGTTCTTCGCTGAAAGGAACAGGAAACGGATTAAGGCCGAGGCGTGCGCGGTAAATCGGCACGCTCTCTGCTATCCGCATGACGTAGTTGCGGGTCTCAGCGAAGGGGATGCTTTCGATCCAGTCGATTATGTCGATCTCACCTGCGCGTGGGTCTCCGAATTCGTCCATCCAACGGGAAGGCCGCGAAGGGCCCGCGTTGTACGCGGCAGCCATCATAATAAGGTTTCCGTCAAAACGTGCCGCCATGCGCGCCAAATAAGTTGAGCCGAGCCGAGCGTTATAAGTCCAGTCATTATAGACCTTGGCTCTTGTATGACCCGATACGCCGATACTTCGTGCCATATCTAAAGCGGTCGCTGGCATAAGTTGCATCAAACCCATTGCGCCGACCCCGCTGGTCACCAATTGGTTAAATTCACTTTCGCGCCGCGCAATCGATAACGAAAGCTCAGCAGGAACAGGAAGTTCGAGATCCTTTAGCGGATGCAAGGCAAAATAATGCGCGCCCGCTATAACCCCATTTCTTGCGCCAGACTTACCGATCATTACCTGTAAATGCGGTGAACCTAATTCTTCTAGAGCATCCCCAAGCTGCAAAAGCTCCTCACGGTTCAGCTGATCCGCCAACTTGCGAAAAAAAACCTCTGCCAAATCACGACGGCCCGACGCAAATAGCAGACTACCAGCCTTAAAAAGGCTGCCCTTGGCAAAAGACGCGCCACTCCAGTTTGGTCTTTCTTCTCGTCCGTTTAAGGTGTCATCAAATGGAAGCCCTAACTGTTCGGCCGCTAGAAGCCCGTAAAAACTCGTCTGATGAAGTGCGCCAAATTCATATGCCTCTCGCGCCGCCATAACGTTGCCGTTCGCCTGATAAGCTCTGCCGAGCCAATAGCCCGCGCGCCCTAACGAAATAGGCGTTTTGACGGCCTGCCGGAGATTATTGAAATGAAGCGCCGCGAGAGCCGGACGTTCAAGATGGCGCAGCGCGATGTAGCCTGACAGCCATTCAAGCTCGGCAAAATCAGAGCCAGCCTTCAGCCCATGGATTGATGCCAGATCATACGCCGTCCTATATTCTTCTTCTTCCATTTGATCGCGCACCAGAAAACGCCGGGACCTCGCCCAACGCGCCGGTTGACCAAGGCCGCGAGTTATGCGGCTTTGCCGTAGGATTAGCTCTATTGCCTTGTTACGTTCACGTTTTTCCATGTGCTGTTTGAAAAGAACGTAGCCAATATGCGCATTGGTGTGCGCTTCTTTTGGCAGGGTTTTTAGCACGTCTTTGGTTTTCGTGCTTTCCTCTTCAATCTGTTGCCGTGCCTCTGCCACGCGGTGCGCACGACGGCTTACCAATGGCAACATATTCTCAACATCCTGCAAACCGCGCCAAAGCGCCATGTCGAGTCGATCACGATGATGCGGCTTAAGCATCTCACCGCGTGCTTTTATGAAAGCATCATGCTCTGATTCGGAGAGATCAAGCGTTCGCCAGGCCTCAATCAGAATGGCATCGGCGTCATCCTTTCGCCCCAAGCGTTCCAGAGCACGGGCATAGTTCAGCGCCCCAAGGCCAGATCTTGGCGTAGCATCCTCGAAGAACCGGATCACCTGATCGGGCTCCGCACGCACCATGATAAGCTCTGATCGTCTTCGAAGCCGTTCTAGCCCAGGCCAATCGCCATGGTCCTCCAGAAATTCTATTATTTCCTCTGGCTTCCCAAGGCCTTCGCTCAAACGGAACCATTCTATAAGTGCCGCCGCCGCAGGTCCATCTCGCTCTGCCAATGCGGCCGCCACATCCCAGCGTCCATCTTCCATCGCGGAAAAAGCGCTCAATAGTGGGCGCGGTACGATACGCTCTACGGGTGACTTAGTGCTTTCCGTTGACTGCGCGCGCGTCAGTGCTCCGGCAAAAGTCAGAGCGATACACATTAAAACAAGATTTAAGACACGCAACATATCTTGATTTTATCAGCCTAGCGACGATACACAGCGCCAGCCTAAGCAGGTGTTGGTTAACCGTCTAATCACAAACAAGGCGGCTGAGCGTGAACTTTCGCACAACCGTAGACAGCAATGTAGCCCAAATTAGGGCGAAGAGATAAAAAAGGAGTGTATCATGTTCAAAGGATCTTTTCCTGCCCTGGTCACGCCGTTCAAAAACGGTGAGCTGGACCTTGATACGCTCAAGAAACTGGTGGAGTGGCATATCGCTGAGGGCAGCAACGGATTGGTCCCTGTTGGCACCACCGGGGAAAGCCCGACCCTGAGCCATGAAGAACACGAAACTGTCGTAGAAACAGTGGTCGAGGCCGCCGCAGGCCGCATGCCGGTGATCGCCGGTGCAGGAAGCAACAATACGGTCGAGTCCATTCGTTTCATGCAGCATGCCGAGAAGGTCGGCGCTGCGGCCGCACTCGTTGTGACGCCCTATTATAATAAACCCACGCAAGGCGGTCTGATCGCGCATTACACGGCGCTGCACGATTGCTGTGAGCTCCCAATTATCATCTATAACATTCCTGGTCGTTCCGTTGTCGATATGACCCCTGAAACTATGGGAGAGCTGGCGAAGCTGCCGCGTATTATCGGGGTGAAGGACGCAACCGGCGATCTTGCCCGCGTCAGCCATCAACGTATGAGCTGCGGGCCGGACTTTGTGCAAATCTCAGGTGAGGATGCCACCGCCCATGGCTTCAATGCGCAGGGTGGGGTTGGCGTGATCTCCGTCACCGCCAACGTGGCGCCAAAGATGGTGGCAGAAGTGCAAGAGGCGACGCTTGCCAATGACTACGCCCGTGCGCTGGAAATCCAGGATCGCCTGATGCCGCTGCATAAGGCGATTTTCACTGAGCCGGGCCTGGTTGGTGCCAAATATGCACTCTCCAAACTCGGGCTTTGCAGTGAAGAGGTTCGCTCTCCGCTCACAGGCCTGAGCACGGGTACGCGCGAGATGGTTGATGATGCACTGCGCTTTGCGGGACTGATGAACTGAGACCGTGGGGCTGGCCTGATGGCTGAGCTTCTAATCGTCTATCATTCCCGAACAGGCGGCGCGCGGCAAATGGCCGAGGCCGCCTTTGATGGGGCAAAAGGCGAGTTGAAGACATCCCTGTTACGTGCGGAAGATGCAGGACCGGATGAGCTTTTGCAGGCAAATGGCTATATCTTCTGCGCACCGGAGAACCTGGCTGCGATTTCAGGGGCGATGAAAGAGTTCTTCGATCGCTGCTACTATCCGGTGCTTGGCAAAATCGAGGGGCGGCCTTATGCGCAGATGGTTTGCGCCGGGTCAGACGGCGAAAACGCAATTCGCCAAACCGCGCGCATCGCGACCGGTTGGCGGCTTAAGGCGGTACAGGAGCCAATCATCATCTGCACGCAAGCACAAACGCAAGAAGCAATATTGGCTGAGAAATTCCTTTCTAAAGAACAGCTTGCACCTTGTCGCGCGCTTGGCGCCGCTTTGGGCGCTGGCATTAGCATTGGCATTTTCTGAAGATCAAATCGGCCCCTGCTTTCTTTTTGCAATAAATGTCCTGGGGAGCGCCAGGGCCCAGCCCCTCGCCCTAAAACGTCAAACCTTTGACCTGCGCTATCGGATAAAGGCAGGACGTGCGCAACGCTCAAAAGTCACGCTGCATTCGACCAAAAGCAGTAATCCTGGTTTTTGGCCGAACGCTTTGGTCGACTTAAGCGAAGCTTCGGAGAAACCAAAAGAGAGTTCAGGCAGGCTCGCCGATTTTATCCTGCGTCTTGGTCTCGAAATCGGACGCATCATGACGTTCCCAAAGCTGCTCGCTCGGATCACCCATGGTTCGGTTGACCATCCGCCCACGCTGCACGGTCGGACGATCAAGGATTTTCTCCGCCCAGGCCACAACGTTCTTGTACTCGTGAACGGATAGGAATTTACCAGCATTGTATTGACGACCCAGCGCGAGATTTCCGTACCATGGCCAAATGGCCATATCAGCAATGGAATACTCCTGACCCGCAACAAAGGGACGTTCCGCTAGACACTTATCAAGCACGTCTAACTGGCGCTTGGTCTCCATTGCAAATCGATCAATCGGATATTGGAACTTCTCAGGTGCATAGGCGTAGAAATGACCAAATCCACCGCCCAGATAGGGCGCGCTTCCCATCTGCCACATCAGCCAGTTCATCACCTCCGTGCGCTCGGGACCAGAAGCTGGCAGGAAAGCACCAAATTTTTCCGCCAAATGGATAAGGATCGATCCGGATTCAAAAACATTCATGGGCTCCGAGCCGGAACGGTCCACAAGAGACGGAATTTTCGAATTTGGGTTGATGTCGACAAAGCCAGAGCCGAACTGATCTCCACTCCCAATACGGATAAGCCAGGCATCATATTCCGCGTCATGCCCTGCGGCCAGAAGCTCCTCGAACATGACCGTAATTTTCACCCCGTTGGGCGTGCCCATCGAGTAAAGCTGGAACGGGTGCTTTCCGACCGGCAACTCCTTATCATGAGTGGCACCAGCGATGGGACGGTTGGTGGAGGCAAAAGTCCCTCCGTTTTCCTGTTCCCAAGTCCAAACTTCGGGCGGTGTGTAAGTCGTATTGGTCATGAAATTTAGTCCTCTTTGCGTTGTGCAATGAGGTAAAGCCTGCGCTTCAGGATACAAGTGCTCTGGCGCACAATAGTTTGTGCACCAAGTAATTAACTACTGATCGGCACCGCCTCAGAGGACGGGTCCTTGGTTTTCAGCAAGCCGCGCTCGCGCTTCCAGGCAAAAACCACTTCGCGCTCGACCCACTCATATTTCTTATCCTCTAGGGTCGGGGACCAGAACAACGTGCCGCCATAGCGCCACGGGTCAAGCACCATGCCCTGATTCATCGTGTCGCCATTGGCCGACATGATCACAGTAGAATGATCGATCAGTAAGCGAGAGAAGGCATTCGCAATGGCCCGATGCATTGTCAGAGTCTGGAAATTTTCCTGAGATAGCCGCGTTTGCATATCATCAGCCCATTGCCAACATAGGCCACGCGGGCGAGCCCCTGAATTCACCTTGATGTTATGAATAAGCGGCGGGTCGGTGACGCCGTACTGCTCGCGCAACAGCTTGGGGTAATTGACAGCAATATCTGCCGCGCGGAAGGCCTCAAGTGGGTCGATGGACGGGTTCAGGGCCACAATCCCGTTGCCCAGTTGGCTTACCTCGTCAGGTGCCTGTTCAGGCACAAATGGTGCGCATCCAGCCGCAGCAGAGCATGCAAAGAGAGATGCCGTAAACCTACGCCGGGAAATCAAAGTCATGCCTGTCCGCTCGTATTTTTCTGTCTCTTTAGCTTTTCTATCAGGATGAGCCGCTATGTCGAGACAACTGTACGTGAAACATGATGATGTTTGGCCCGCCCATACTGTCAATAGACGACAACCGAAAGTACAGACTCGCCGGAATGGTTCAGGTCGAAACCCTATTGATATTCTCAAGTCCTGTAGTGTGGCTGATCATCGGGCCCATCTCAATCTTTCCAGGGTTGAGGTCTACACCAATGATCTGATCAGCAACCGCAAGCCTCAGCCCCTGAGTAACTTCAAGGGCAATACCACCCAAACCGAAAACGACGGGTCGGCTGCGTATCTCAAACTTGGCCGTGTTCATCAACGCGCCAATACCCGCGGTCACGCTGCAGCCGATGTCGCAGATTTTGTCAAACGGCGCGTCTTCGCGCAGCTTGCCAGCCTGATCTCAGGCAAGACGGTGCGATTGGAAAAGGTCGAGCGCCCCGTGTAATGCAGGATCGGTGCGAATGGCCATCCTCCAGTAGTCTATGCAGCGACCTAGGGTGAATATGTGCTGCATTTCAATTCAGCTTGTTTCCTAGGCTTGCGCTGACTTGTTGCATCGCTAATGCTGCAGCGGAGGACAGAAGGATTATCGACCATGCGTTGGATGCTGCTGACATTGGTGTTTTTATCAGCCTGCCAGACGGTGGAAGCCGAAGACCCGATAACCGATGTTACACCCGAGGCTGACACAACTGACAGCGACGAGGTGATATCCGAAGAGGAAAAATCCGAGGGCTTGATTGAACGCACGCCAGACAGTTGCGGCATAGCAGAAAATGAGGAGCTCGTTGGCCAACCGATTGAAAGCTTTGATCAAGAAAACTGGCCCGCGCCAGTTCGAGTGATCCCGCCGGGCAGCATCATAACTAACGACTACATTGCCAATCGCATCAATTTTGACGTTGACCGGCAAGGCACGGTGACGCGGATTTGGTGCGGTTAGTAACGTGTCGTCCAAAGGACTTTTGTCCACTACCATAGGCTCTATCCGGAGCCAGATTATGTGCCTATTCGCGAGTGGTTTGATGCCAGCAGATCTGCGGCAGGGGTGACGGATACGTCGATCACGCTGGATTACAATGCAGGCCCCGCCCACGAAGCCGCCTTTGTCACAGGAGCACGGGAGATCATCGAGGCCGAAGTAAGGTTGGGCATCGATATGGTCGCCGCCTGCCTCCACGATGATCAAAAACGCCTAAACGCCGATCTAGCAGAGACAATTGATACCAAGGTCTTGGCCCTGGCAGAGGCTGGTTTTCAATGAATACAAGTTTACGAGCTACTCTTTTCGTGCAATCTAAAAGGTGCGTTAGACTTTGGCATGGAAGAGTTGGAGCGGTGTTTTCATGGGCTTTCGGGCTATGCGACCCAAGTGGCCCATAAGTGCTTAGGCTATCCCGAACGTCTCGACGATTTTGAGTACAAAAAGCCGATCCTGGCACCTATCAACAGCTTGCCAAGGCAATCGAAGCAGCCGCGTTTGATCAGAAATCAACCGAAGACGCGCATTGAAAAACGATCTGCATCTCTTGCAAAACCTGTCTCGGAAAACGGTAATTCTTGGTGCCGTAAATTTGGCAGAGCCGGATTGAAAGCTTTGATGAGATCGCCGAACGCATTAAAACGGCCCTCGAACACATCAACCGCGAGAGACTTGTTGCTGAGCCTAATTGCAGACCAGAGCTCTTAGCGCCGGAACTGGCCGAGGCAAAGCTGCGCAATCTGTGCATGGCAGCCAGTGCCGTTTAGTGGTTTTCGCCGGGCAATATTCGCGCTACGAAACACCTTAACTTTGATTTTTTTATTAACTGTGAGAATTCGCACATAAAAGGATAAGTCCCTATGGATAACTGGGATGAAGTTCGTACGGCTTTTCAGGTGGCTCGTGTTGGTACAGTGAGCGGCGCCGCGGACGTGCTCGGTGTGCATCATGCAACCGTCATTCGCCATATCGACGCCTTGGAAGATCAGCTTGGCGTCAAGCTGTTTCAGCGTCATGCGCGGGGCTACACTACGACAGAAGCCGGAGAGGACCTATTACGCGTAGCGCAGGCCACTGATGATCAGTTCAGCCAGCTGGCCGGACGCATAAAGGGTCGCGGCAATGACGTCTCGGGAGAACTCGTGGTTACATCATTGGGTGGTTTAAGCCACTTTTTGGTGCCGGTTCTGACGGCCTTTCGCGAGGAATATCCGGACATTGTCGTCCGCTATCTTACGGGCGACAGGCTCTTTCGGTTGGAATATGGCGAGGCACATGTCGCAGTGCGCGCGGGCTCAGTCCCCGATCAGCCTGACAATGTGGTGCAACTCTTCTTCAAACAAGCGACGACGCTTTTTGCCAGCGATGAATATATCGCACGATATGGCTTGCCAACATCCGAAGGCGATTTGAACTCACATTATTTTGTGAGTGCAGATGACCCGAAATCACGCGCGCCTTTCGCTCGTTGGCTAAGGGAAACCGTCGATGAAAGCCGTATCGTTTTTCGTAGCGGTGATGTTCATGCACAACGGCGCGCTGTGAAGGAGGGTGCAGGCATTGGATTTATGTCCAGACTTCAGGCGCGTGAGCTTGGCGGTCTGACGGAGGTATTGCCACCACGCGATGAATGGGCCGCGCCGCTTTGGCTTGTGACGCACATGGATCTTCACAGAACAACCAAGGTCCAAGCCTTCCTGACGTTTCTGAAAGAACACGCAAAATCCTGGGAGAACATATGACGCCGGCGTTGCGCGGGCATGCAGCAATGCTGGCATTCTCCGCGCTTATTGCTGGCTCATTCGCGCTCGGCTCAATGGCTGCGCCGCATATTGCCCCTACTGCACTGAACGCCACACGGTTCATACTCGCAGCCGTTCTGCTTGGAAGCGCGGCCTATATAGTAATTGGCATTCCAAGAAGCGCGTTCCAGGCACCCTGGCGGTATCTCGTTCTTGGTGGGTTTATGGGATTTTACTTCGTGATGATGTTTGAGGCGTTGAAAACGGCGTCACCAGTAAGTGCAGCAGCGGTATTCACACTCACGCCCATACTTTCAGGCTTTTTCGGCTACGTTCTTTTGCGCCAGGTCATGACAGCACGTATAGCGCTCGCCCTTTGCGTCGGTGGTGCTGGCGCTCTTTGGGTCATTTTCAAAGCAGACCTCGGTGCGGCGCTACGTTTTGACATGGGGCGCGGCGAGCTGATCTTTTTTTGGGGCTGCATCGGACATGCGATTTACACGCCGATGGTGCGCAAGCTGAACCGTGGTGAGCATCCAATGGTTTTCTCTTTCGGGGCTATGGTTGCTGCGGCACTTTTGATCGCGATGGCCGGGATTAGCGACATCAAAGCGCTTGAATGGTCCGGGTTGCCATCGATTGTCTGGATCACGATCTTTTACACCGCTGTCTTCGCCACAGCGGTGACTTTTGTGCTGCTGCAATACGCCACCCTTCGCCTGCCGAGCGCGAAGGTCATGGCCTATACCTATCTCACGCCAAGCTGGGTGCTCTGTTGGCAGGCGGCTTTGGGGCATGCTCTACCACCTTTGCTAATCCTGATCGGTGTTGGCCTGACGATTTTAGCCCTGCTTTTGCTGTTAAAAAACGAGCAGGCAGCGTAGCGCTTAGTCCTTGCCGCCTAGCTCGATTTCCAGAAACCGCTCAAACGCGTCAAGGTTAACCGCCTCGAATTGGCCAAAGCTTTGCATCCAGATACTGGCATCGCGTAAGGCGTCAGGTTCAAGCTTGCACCATTTCACTCGGCCGCGGCGTTCCTGGCTGATCAGCCCGGCCTTGGTCAGTATGCCCAGATGCTTGGAAATCGCTGCAAGCGACATCTCGAAAGGCTCGGCCACATCCGTGACCGCCATATCATCCTCTAGCAGCATTGACAGGATCGCCCGACGTGTCGGATCAGCAAGTGCAGCAAAGACAATGTCCAGTTGGTCAGCCATGCGAGGTTTAAGCCGCGAGTGATCGCGCGGGTCAAGGCAAATGGCTGATTGCTGTATCGAAAATCCACACCAGACTCGACTCATTCATCACCAAAGCCTAAAAAGAACATAAAGTGAACAAAATACTCCTGAGTCGTGTCTGCTGCTCATGTCCAAACGGCGTATTCTATCCCTGTGGTTCCCTCGACTGGGGGCGGAGCGGCTTTTGCGGCAGCTTTCGCTTGGCAGCGATGTGCCCTTTGCCACCGTGCGCGAGGTCAGCCAAATGCAGGTGCTGGGCGCGGTCAATGGTGCGGCAGAGCGCGAAGGCCTGCATGGTGGCCAACCGCTGCGCGATGCGCATGCGATATGCGGGGGCCTGATCACCCGGCTACAAAATGCGCCCGAAGAGGCACGCTTTCTGAATGCGCTGGCGCGTTGGGCCGGACAGTTAAGCCCATGGGTATCACAAGAGCCGCCTAATGCGCTTTTGCTCGATATCACGGGATGTGCGCATTTGTTTGGTGGAGAGGCAGCAATGCTGGCCTGGATCGAAGCAGAAGCAGGGGTTTTTGGACTTTCCGTGCGTTGCGGTATTGCCGGAACGGTTGGCACGGCCTGGGCGTTGGCCCGTTACGCCGGGGTAGCGCCCGGTCATGATCGCAACGGCGACGCCATCGACCAAGAGGCCCGCGCCACCCGCTCTCGGGCCGCTAAACGCAAACATTGGGAACGCGGTGGTGCAGCCCCGATTTTACCGGCAACCTCTGGCACGCAACAGAAAGCGCGGATTGCCCCGCCTGGCCAATGTCACCAGACACTTGCGCCTTTGCCTGTCGCGGCTTTGCGTCTTGAAGAAGAGCAGATTGCCGGGCTCAACCGTCTTGGCATGCGCAAGATCGGCGATCTGCTTGGTCAGCCCCGCGCGCCACTTGCCCGACGGTTTGGCAAGGGACTTTTGCTGCGCCTGGATCAGGCCATTGGCGCAACACCAGAGCCCGTCTCCCCGAGTGCGACACCACCGAAATTTGCAACGCGCCTAAGCCTGCCAGAGCCAATCGGCCTGAAGGAAGACATGCTTGCCGGGGTAGACCGGCTTTTGCCTCGACTCTGTCAATTGCTGGAAGACAAAGGCCAGGGCGCGCGGATTGTCCGGCTGGAGGCGCATCGAGCCGATGGTAGCATGGGTGCACTTGAGGTGGGCCTTGCCCGCCCTGCCAATCAACCGGACCGGATGCGGCACCTGCTGGAAATGCGCCTTGATGAGATTGACGCAGGTTTTGGCATTGATGTGCTGCGGCTTGAGGCGACCCGCACAGAGCCCATTTACCGCCGCACCGCATCGGGCCATATGGAGGCGGCCGAAATTGGCCGTGCCCGTCTGCGTGATGATGCAGGTTTGCAAGATCTGATTGGCCGCATTGGCGGACGCGTGGGCTTTGACGCGATCACCCGGCGCCATCCTATCAGCAGCCACATTCCCGAAAAAACCGCGCAGGTTCTGGCCGCCGCATGGTCTGATCCGGCTGAGAGCTGGCCCAAACCAGCCAACGCGCGCCCTCTCTTGATGTGGCGACCTGAGCCTGTGCAAGCGGCCGATCATCCGCAACCAGCGGCACAGTTTCGCTGGCGCGGACGGGTGCACAATCTGCAAGAGGCCAACGGACCAGAGCGGATCGCACCAGAATGGTGGCTGGATGAGCCCGATTGGCGCAGCGGCGTGCGCGACTATTGGCATGTGGTCACAGATCGGGGCGAACGGCTCTGGCTCTATTATGCCCATGGCGGCACGATGAGCTCTGGCTGGTTCTGTCAGGGACAATTTGCATGATGGGCAAAATACCGCTTTGACAAAGACTTAAACCTATGCGCGAGTGACGCATTATGCGTTTCGCAGTTTTTGTTACTTTAAGTGCTATTCTTTGCTGGTCTTTGCTAAGCGTAACCGGTCGGGTGGTTTTGGTACGCTTACAAATAGATCCTTGGCTTTTTGGCTTTCTGCAACTCTGCGCCGGTGGTTTGGCTTTGCTGATAGTCAGCGGGCCAGGCGTGGGAAATCTGCAAAGCTTCAAACGTGCCAGTACTTGGATCATAAGTGGTCTGCGCGTCTTATCCGCCACCATTTATACCGTTGTCGTTGCCCTAATAAGCGTGCTCGAAGCAGGCACTATAGCCTCTGTCAACATTCCGGTCCTGGCACTTGTGCTCTGGATTATGTTCAGTAAACGGCCAGGAGCGCTTGAATGGGCAGGACATTTCATCATAGCCGCTGCGGTCATTCTGATGACGTTGCAATTGGAACAAGACCTGCAGATATGGGCAATCGGCCTGATGCTTTTGAACGCCGCATGCCTTGCCGCGATGCACCTTTTGGCCGAGAAACACCCGGAAAATACGTCAGATAATTTTCGTGACAGATTCCGCTTTACTGGTGCGGTTTTGCTTATTACCGCTTTGCTTTTTGCAATTTCACGGCTGGGCCAGAGCGGCTCATTTGAAGGAATCACCGACCGAAACTTGTTGATCGCCAGCGCGTTGGTTGGTGTTTTTCTTCGTGCACCTGCCATGGTTTTGGCATTTTGGGCGATACGTCTGGTTGGAACCCAGAAATATACCGCCGCAATAGCGCTTTTGCCAATTGGAGGTATGGCTTTCGAACAAAGCGCGGTTTGGCTGGGACTATTGGATTTTTCCCGTTTTCAGGTGACGCATCTTGGTCTTTCGCTGGTCGTCATCATGGGCACGTTTATGACTTTGGCCGCAAAATCCGCCGCAAAATAAGCCTGACTCAGGGAAACTCATCGTTTCTGAAAAGCCATGGCAATGGCGGCAAGGCTGTCATTTTCTGTATTTCTGCACAAAACGAAATGTAAAACTGCAGGATTGGTGCGACACTAAAGCCCTGTCGTTCAAGCCAAAGAAATCCAATATACGAATTGTCAGTGGACAAAAGCATCAGCTTGGCGCAGGCATGCAAAACGGGAAAATTGCAGGAAAAATTTAGTTTACAGCATTAATGTAAACTTTGACTTACACTTTTCCATGGTGCAGAAATGTAAAAAGAGGGAGCTGCCCAGAACATGAAACATACCTCATTGGACATCACACCTGTGCCAACCGAATGGGTTGGGCCGATCGAAATTACAGGCGATACGGTCAATGAGGCTGTGCGCGTTCCGATGGCCACCTATGAAAGCCCGCTTTGGCCATCCACAGGTCGCGGAGCGCGGGTGACACGGCACGCAGGCGGTGTACGTTGCACGGTGGTTGATGAACGGATGACGCGTTCTGTAATAATGCGCGCCAAGACTGCGGCTGATGCCTATGCCGCATGGGAGTCCATTTCTTCACGCCGGGACGAACTTGATGACATCGTGCGCGGCACCAGTCGCTTTGCGCGTCTCATTGGCCTTAACCGTCAGATTGTCGGCAATCTGCTGTACATCCGATTTGAATGCAGCTCCGGCGATGCTTCGGGCCATAACATGGTCACCGGCGCAGCTGATGCGCTTCTGTCCTGGCTGCTCAACGAATATCCGCATCTGGAATACAGCTCTATTTCCGGAAATTTCTGCACCGATAAAAAGGTCAGCGCGGTAAATGCAATTCTTGGTCGCGGCAAATACGTTGTGGCCGAAATGGATATCTCGCGCGATATCTGTAAACGCCTGTTGCGGACTACACCCGAAAAGATGGTGCAACTCAACACCGAGAAAAACCTGATTGGCGGCAATGTCGCGGGCAGCCTGCGCAGCGCCAATGCGCATTTCGCAAACATGCTCTTGGCGTTCTATCTCGCCACCGGGCAGGATGCGGCGAACATTATAGAGGGCTCCCAAGGCATCGTGCATTGCGAGGCCCGGCCCGACAGTCTGTATTTCTCCTGCACACTGCCAAACGTTATCGTCGGCACCGTGGGCAACGGTAAAATGAGTGACAAGATCGAGGAAAACCTCACCAAGCTGGGTTGTAGGTCGGAGCGTGAGCCGGGCGGAAACGGCCGCAGGCTTGCGGTGATTTGTGCGGCAACTGTGCTCTGCGGTGAGCTCTCGCTTTTGGCGGCACAGACCAACCCGGGCGAGCTTATGCGCACGCACTTCAAAATGGAGCGCAAGTGAAGGATCAGATCAACACCCGCAAGGCAGACCATCTGCGGGCCATTGCCGAGGACCCGTGCGTCGAGCGCGGCGGGAGCGGCTTTGATGCGATCCGGCTGACCCATCGCGCGCTGCCGGAGCTTGATCTTGAAGACGTCGACACGTCTGCGGAATTCATGGGCAAGCCCCTTCGACTGCCGCTTTTGATCTCATCCATGACCGGTGGCGACGGGGAGGATATTCTGCAGATTAATCGCAATCTGGCGGAGGCAGCTGAGGCTCGCGGTGTGGCCATGGCCGTGGGGTCTCAGCGGGTGATGTTCTCGACACCCGACGCGCGGCAGAGTTTCGATTTGCGCGAGCACGCACCCTCAGCGGTGTTGCTTTCAAACATCGGTGCAGTGCAGCTTAACAATGGGCTCGGCTCAGCGGAATGCGAGGCGGCAATTGATGTGCTTGGCGCCGACGGGATTTACCTGCATCTCAACCCCCTGCAAGAAGCGATCCAGCCAGAGGGCGATAGGAACTTTGCCGGGCTTGCGGACAAGCTTGGTGCGCTGACGCTCGATCTCGATGTGCCTGTATTGCTCAAGGAAGTCGGCGCAGGCCTTGGGCCAGAGGATGTGCAGCTTGGTCTCGAAGCTGGTATCCGACACTTTGATTTGGCCGGGCGCGGTGGAACATCCTGGAGCCGGATTGAATACCACCGCAGGCTCGATGATGCCGACACGCTCGGTCTTGTATTTCAGGATTGGGGCCGAACTACTGTGGAAAGCTTGCAGGCTTGCGCGCCGATTCTTGCAGCAAGTAAAGAGCCCACGACTCTGATCGCCAGCGGCGGCATCCGCAATGGCATCGACATGGCCAAGGCCATGATATTGGGCGCAGATATTTGTGGGATTGCAGCGCCGTTTCTGGCCGCGGCGCAGCGCTCTTCCGAAGCGGTGATCGACACCATTGATCAAATTCATCGTGAGTTCAGCACGGCTCTGTTTCTTTTAGGTTGCAGCGATTGCAAAACGCTGCGAGGCAATAGTGGACTAGTTCTATGAAAGACACCTTATCCATGACCCAAATCGGCATCGAAAAGCTCAGCTTTTATGTGCCCTCTCAATACATAGATCTCTCCACGCTGGCAGAGCGGCACGGGATTGACCCGGCGAAGTTCTCGCGTGGAATCGGACAGGATAAAATCTCCATGCCCGGGCATGACGAGGATATCGTAACCATGGCGGCAGAAGCGGCCCGGCCGATCATTGAAGAGGTGGGCGATGAGGCCATCGACACGATACTGCTGGCCACTGAAACAGGTATCGACCAATCCAAAGCAGCTGGCGTTTATGTTCACAGCCTGCTCGGCATGAAACCGCAGTGCCGCATAGTCGAGATGAAACACGCCTGTTACGCCGCCACTGCGGGTATTCAGATGGCCGCAGGGCACGTCGCCCGCAAGCCTTGGGTAAAGGTTCTGGTAATTGCAACGGACGTGTCACGCTATGACCTCGATAGTTCAGCCGAAGCGACCCAAGGCTGCGGTGCGGTTGCGATTCTTGTCTCTGCTGAACCAAAACTCATGGAACTGGATACAGTAAGTGGCTGCTACACCGAAGATATTATGGATTTCTGGCGTCCGAATTATCGCAAGACACCGCTGGTGGATGGCAAATTCTCGGCGTTGAAATATCTCAACGGTGTTGCCAAAGCCTGGGAGGACTATCAATCTAACGGCGGGCGAGAATTCACGTCCTTCAGTAAGTTCTGCTATCACCTGCCCTTCACACGTATGGGTGTGAAAGCGCATCGCCATCTATGCGGCATCAACGAAACACAAGCGCAGGAAAGCCATTTTTCCGATGGCATGATCTACAATCGGCAAGTTGGAAATTGCTATACCGCATCGCTTTACCTGAGCCTTGTTTCTACACTTGAGAATGCAGAGGAAGACCTTACCGGCAAACCCGTTGGCCTATTCAGCTATGGTTCCGGCGCGGTGGCCGAATTCTTTTCTGGTGTGGTGCAAAGCGGTTACCGCGATCACCTACATAAGGCGCGCCATCAGAAGATGCTGAATGAGCGCGATGGGCTTAGCTATGATGATTATCTCGATATGTGGCACGCACCCGATCCGCAAGACGGCAGCTCAGTCAAAATGAATAAGTCGACACGCGGTCACTACAGGCTCGCCGAGATCAATGACCACAAACGAATTTACGAGCGTATCTAACTACAAAAGCGCCCGCGCCCCTGGCAAACTCATTCTCTCGGGGGAACATGCGGTAGTGTATGGCGCTCCTGCTTTGTCAGTGGCGCTCGATATCTACACAGATGTTTGGTTCACGCCTGTGCATCGAAGCGAGGGCTTACGCACGGCTTTCGAGAACTTGTCGCGCGGTCATTTCTATCCTTTTGATATTCTCAACGGGTTCAAGCAAAGCCTCGACAAACGATTTGACGCCTTTTTGCAAGGCGAGCTTCCGGTTCAAAAGATTATGCAGCGGCCAGATGATCTGGCTGTTTACACCATGACGTCGCTTTTGCAGATGCTGCCAGTGCCTGGGCGCTCTTCACGCTTGCGCCTTCCGGTACCGGGACAGCTAAGCAGTCGTTCCGAGTTGCCGCTTGGGGCTGGTATGGGCTCATCGGCGGCTGTGATTGCCGCGACGATCGTACTTTACGAGCATCTACTTGACCTGGACCAAAGCCTTGAAGACAGGTTTGAGCGCGTACGTTTCTGCGAACGTCTACAACATGGTAAGGGTAGCTTTACCGATGCCGCCGCAGCCGTGTTCGGCGGCATGAATATGGTGCGTGGAGAACAAGTCGAAAAGCTCCCAGTGGCTGAGGATCATCCGTTTCGTAACGGCAACTCATGGTACTGGGTTCTGCACGGCACGCCTGAGGCCTCGACCGGCGAATGCGTCGCTGCAGTACGTCGCAAGCACGGCAACGACCGTGCACTTTGGCGGGAGTTTGAGACCTGTACACTCGATTTGAAGAATTCCTTGGATCGGGGCGGTGATCCCAGCGATACCTTAAAGCAAAACCATAACCTCTTGGCGCACATCGGTGTGGTGCCGGAGGCGAGCAAACGCTTCATTAATGCGGTTGAAGAGGCCGGCGGCGCAGCCAAGATATCGGGGGCCGGCTCCATCAAAGGCGATTATGCGGGAGTGAAACTCGTCTATATGCCGGCCGCCGAAGCAATGGCTGGATTAATGGAGCGTTTCCCTGAACGTCGATGGGCACCTCTTCGGATGAGCTTGCAAGGTACACACCTTCGTCAGGGCGTACCGACATCACAGCTTGAGACCACCTCCGGAACAACGAATTGACCAGTCCCATTACAGCTTCTGCTCCGGGTTCGATCATGCTTATGGGAGAACATTCGGTCGTGTATGGTTATCCGGCGATTGTCTGTGCAATCGAGCAGCGCGTGACGGTCAGGGTTTCAAGACTGGAGCAACGGGAAGTCTTTATCCGTTCTGAAATTGCAAAGGATTTTTCCGCGCCACTTGATGGGTTTAAGGATGAAGGGCCATTGCGATTCGTATTATCAGCAGTAAAGCATTTTCGCCCGTTTCTGGCTCAAGGCGTCAATATCGAAATCAACTCAGATATCGACCCTAAACTGGGTTTAGGTTCTTCTGCTGCTGTGACCGTCGCCGCGCTGCATGGTTTGACACGCCTCTCCCAGGTTGATCTTTCACCAGCAGATCTTCACGCAACGGCACTGAAAATCATTAGGCACCATCAGGGGCGAGGCAGCGGTGCTGACTTGGCGGCTAGCGTCTACGGCGGGGTGCTTGCTTATTCTATTGATCAAGCCGAGAACAAAGCGGAAATTCGCGACCTGCCCTTCCCGCCGCAGCTAAGTCTGCGATACGCGGGATACAAAACGCCAACTGCGGAAGTGCTGAGTAAAATAGCTGTCGATATGGCGAAAGAGCCCTCCAAATTCACACAACTATACGCCAATATGGGGCGGTGTACCCAAACGGCAATTGAAGCAGCGGAATCCTTAGACTGGTCTGAATTCGCAAAAAATATGATAGAATATCAAGGATATATGACTGATATCGGAGTGTCAGACGACACGCTCGATAGCATCATTAAAAGCGCCGGTTCCGCTTTGGCTTCCAAAATTTCGGGATCGGGCCTTGGTGATTGTGTGGTGGCAATGGGCAATTTGCCGGATGGGTTCACACCTGTGGATATCGCAAAGTTGGGCGTTTTGATTCATGAGTGAAACGGCCCAAAAGCAAGCCGCTTTTTTTGCCGGTATTCTACCGCTTCGGTTACCAGACCCGCGAGCTGCCGTCGCTTTCGCACCGTCTAATATTGCGTTGGGGAAATACTGGGGCAAGCGCGACGACACACTCAACTTGCCTTGCAACAGTTCTCTGTCGGTCTCATTGGGAAGCATGGGCACTACAACTAAAGTCAGCCCCGCGAACGCTCAAAAGGATGAAGTTATTTTCAATGAAAGGGCACTAGAAGCTGAAAATCCGTTCGCTTCGAAAATACTGCACTTCACTTCGCTATTTCGGCAAGGTCAAACCATACCTTTGCGCATAGAAACCGAAAACTCTATCCCAACCGCTGCGGGTCTTGCCTCCTCTGCGTCGGGTTTCGCGGCTCTGGTCAGCGCTTTAGATGCAGCATTCTCTCTCGATCTGTCGAAAGAACAACAAAGCTGTTTGGCGCGTATAGGCAGTGGCAGCGCAACGCGCTCATTCTGGCAAGGGTTTGTCAGATGGGATCGGGGAAATCTGCAGGACGGAACAGATAGCTACGCCGTTCCGTTGCACGCAACTTGGCCAGAATTTCGCATTGCAATCATCCCAGTCGACACAGGGCCTAAGTCACAAAGCTCTCGCGACGGCATGAACCATACGGTATCATCTAGTCCGCTTTTTTCCGGCTGGCCGGGTAGAGCCGAGGCCGATTGCAAAATCATTGAACAAGCCATTATGGAACGGGATTTTGTGATGTTGGGTGAAACGGCAGAGGCCAACGCGCTGGCAATGCATGCGACCATGATGGCTGCGCGCCCTGCACTTTGCTATCTGAAACCTGAAAGCTGGCGCGTGCTCGAAACGCTCTGGAGCGCTCGAAAAGATGGGTTGCAAGCTTACGCCACCATGGATGCCGGAGCCAATGTGAAGTTGATTTTTCTTCAAGATCAGGAGGCGGATATCAAGTCTCTTTTCCCGAACGCAACCATTATCGAGCCATTCAGAGAAAGATAGACCGGCTTCCCATCATGTCGTCAGAAATTCGCAATATACCGGTTTTACCAATACATAGGCGTCAATCGTAATTGCCCTTCACCCGCTCTTTGGTAGGATCAAAATGTGGATACGGTACGACACGCGCGCGCAGCCTCTTTTGCTGACCATCAAGCTGACCGATCTCAATCTCGGTGCCTTGCTCGGCATGGGTCACCGATACGCGGGCAAGCGCGATGTTCTTGCCAAGAATGGGCGATTTAACGGCTGAGGTAATCTCACCGACCTGCGCTTTTCCGATCCGCAAGCAATCACCCGGGCTCGCCACGATACCGCCTTCCACCTCAAGACCTACCAGCTTACGGTGCGGATGCGTTTTGCGTTCTTCAAGCGCTGCACGACCGATAAAATCATCATTCTTGGACTTGAGCGGAACGGTAAAGCCGATCCCCGCTTCAAACGGATCGGTCTGATCGTCAAACTCTGATCCCGCGAAAATCAATCCGGCTTCGATACGGATCATATCAAGCGCCGAAAGACCAAGCGGTGTCAGGCCAATTGGCTCGCCAACTTTCCAGATGGCATCAAACACTTCCTCGGCATCTTTTGGATGACAGAACACCTCATAACCAAGCTCCCCCGAATACCCTGCACGCCCAAGAACGACGGGTGTACCGTCAAAATCACCCAGTCGTGCGACGGTGAAACGGAAAAGACCCAGTTCATGGATCGTTGGATTAACCGGCGCGGTCCAAAACACTTGTTTCAGGATATCGCGCGAAAGCGGCCCCTGGACGGCCACGTTATGCAACTGATCGGTTGAATCGCGCACCCAGGCATTCAGGCCCAGCTTCTCCGCCTGCTCGCGTATCCATAGACCAGACGTATCATTGCCGCCGATCCAGCGAAAATTCGTCTCGTTTATCCGAAAAAGCGTGCCATCATCGATCATACCACCATGCTCGTAACAGATCGCGGTATAGGTCAGTTGCCCTGGCACGAGCCGTTTCACATTGCGTGTCACGCAATATTGCATGAGGTCTTCGGCATCCGGCCCTGTAACTTCATATTTGCGCAAAGGCGACAGATCCATGATCGCGGCCTTCTCACGGCAGGCCCAATATTCCGCAAGCGGCCCGTGACCTGGGAATGTGTTAGGTAACCAATAGCCGTTGTATTCAACGAAATCCCGCGTCATACGGGCAAAGCATTTGTGAAAGCCCGTTTCTTTAGTGTGTTCCACTGTGGCCTCTGCTGATTTGCGATAACCGATTGAACGCGGGAAGCGTTCGGTAGTCTCATATGTGCGGACTTGAATGTCCGTTGGGTTCCATCCATTGGCAGGATCAACGTCGCAAGGACATGCCGATGAGACACAGACCAGATCGGTCAGCGCCTGCAGCAGCACATAATCACCTGGCCGCGACCACGGATCGTCCATGCCAAGCGCGTTGGTCTCATCAAGCATGGTGTTGAAGAAAAAGTTGATTGCAGGCCAGCCACCGCGCGGACGTACGCCGTACTGCTCCAGGTCCCTGTTCATGTTGTTTGAGCAATTCACATGCCCTGGATAGCCAAGATCATCATAATATCGCGCCGTGCAGGCCAGCCCGAAGGTATCATGTCGCCCGCAGGTATCCTGTACAATCTCTACAAGCGGCTCCTGATCCACGCTCCAGTACTTGGAAAATATACCCGGTGTCGGATAGAGCGAGCCCATAAGCGAACGCGTCGTCGTTGGATCGATCTCACGCTCCTGACCTTTGTCTAGCGCGCGCAGGCTGAAGGCTTGAAAATCAGAGCATTCGCGCCCCTGCACGTCGAGAATCTGAATAAACTGACCTTTTTTGACGTGATAACTTTTTGCCTCACCGGGAAGGATATTGATATCATAAAGTGGATCCGCCAATGGATCAGGCGGCGTGTGCCCACCTTTTGCATGGCCGGGATTTTGACGTTTGATATAAAGGATAAGCTCGGTAGGTGGGTTCTGCTCTCCGGGGTGCATCGGCCCGCCCGGGGCCGCAACAATCAAAAGCCCATCGCTTTCAGCCATGAAACTCGACATATCGCCTGGCCGCGAGCCATCCTCGAAAACGCGCACGCATTCCGCATCGCCAAGCTTAAATCCGGCTTTATCGAGCGCCGTCGCGACCTTGGCTCCTGAATGCGATCCGCCTGCAAGCGTGGCGATAATGCCGTCTGGCCGTCCGCTGCTATGCGCGCCCAGCTTGCCCGTATCGGAGCCGCCATCGGGTGTGAAGAAAACCATCTCACCGGGCTGCAGCCCTTCCCGATCCAAGAGCGCAACCTCATCACCCTTATAGATCGGCAGCGCCCGAGACCCGCCGCCGGGAATTGGATGCCGCTCCGTGCCATGGGGCAGGATCGGCAGGCCCGGCGTGATAACTCCGGCGCGCTCATATGGAACTTCAAAACGGGGCTTGATATTCATCATCACGCCAGCCCCAGGATTTTGCGCCGTTTTTCGGCCCAGGCATTGATCGCGATGTCAAAAGTCAGCGCCATAAACACAACCGAAAAACCGAGCACAAAGTTCCAGCCAAGGTTTGTACCGGCAAGCGTGCGCCTCATCTCTTGGCCCAGATCGCGCGTGCCGATGAACTCGGCGATGATCACCATGAAGAAAGCAAAGACCAGCGCCTGGTTCAAGCCTACGGCGATAGTCGGCATGGCCAGCGGAATTTGCACCTTGGTGAGCTTTTGCCAACGGGTTGCGCCGGACATGTCCGCAGCTTCGACCAGTTCCGCGGGCACACCGCGCAGACCTTCCACAGTGTATCTTACCACCGGCACCATGGTGTAGATGAGGATAGAGATGATCACAGTCACCGGAGAAATACCGAATAGCATCACCGCCGGAAGAAGGTAAACATAAGACGGGAAAGTCTGGAATGTATCGCAAAGCAGGATCATAAATCGCGACCGCTTTTCCTTGCGCATCGCATAGATCGCCAATGGCAAGCCGATCAGAAAGGCGATGAATGTGGCCATGAAAACCGAGTGTAGTGTCAGCATCGCGCGGTCCCAATATCCGAGCTGCGCGACACAGCAGAAAAAGATGAAGCCCAAAATGCCCGGCACTTTGCCGCCGAGCTGATAGGCGACGGCAGTGATCGCGAGGATCACAGCAGGGGTCGGCACGTAGAGCAGGGCACGTTCCGTGGGGATAAGGAAATAGACGTTCACCACGTAACGGATGGACTCTGTGATGGCCCTGATCGTGTCTCCGGCAAGGAAGGCTTTGATCGATTTGTCTATTTCGCGTCCCTGGGACAGGCTTTCCTTGCGATGTATTTCGTCCATCACGCCGGCAAGCCAGCTAAAGCCGTTAAATTCAGAGAGCGGCACAATGACGAGCGGTACGGGGTCCATACCGGATACCGATCGAGAGATCAGCGTGAAGATCAGGAAAGCAGCAATACCGCAGAGAAGATAAACGTTACGCCGCCACCAGGCCGTGCCTTTCTCGAAATGTTCCGGCTGTTTCGTCACCCAAGCCTTGGAGAGGCGGTCGAGCGTTACGGCGAGCAAAACAATCGTCACGCCGATCTCCAAAGACCGTCCCAGCTTGAAAGAGCCCATTGCCGAAAGAAGTTTCGCGCCCAAACCGGGCATGCCGATCGCCGCCGTCAGAACGACCATGGCAAGGCAAAGCATGATAACCTGATTGAGGCCTACAAGTATCTCTGTTCGGGCCGACGGAATATAGACATGGCGCAGCATCTGCCAGCGGGTGCAGCCGGACATCTTTCCAGCCTCAACAACCTCGGGAGATACTTTCTTGAGGCCCAACGTGGTCATTAGGATCATTGGTGGCAGCGCATAGGCCACCGTCGCGACAGTCGCCGCAGTCGGTCCGACCTTGAAAAAGATCACCGCAGGAAGAAGGTAGGAGAAGAACGGCAGAACCTGCATGACCAGAAGCGCTGGCTTAACCGCCTCTTCCACGCGTTTGGATTTCCAACACCAGATGCCAACCAAACCGCCGATAGTGAAGGCCATGGGCGCCGCTACTAGGATGACGCTCATGGTCTCCATCGTCCATTCCCATTGGCCGACAAGAGCAGCCCAAGTGAATGAACCGCCTGCAAGTAGGGCCAGCTTCCAACCACCTAGCGCGTAGCCCAAAATGGCGGCAATAGAGGCCACGACCGTCCAAGGCAAGGCCTCGAACCGAGGCCAACGCGCGCGCCCATAAAGGATATTTGCCACCGCATCGAGCACGAATTCGAGTACACCAGTAAGGGCGCGGGTGACATTGATCAGACCAAGTTCAAAGGCCACAAATTCAAAGGCCACGTCGATCCAGTCTCGCCAAGGCAACAAATACGCCTCGGGTACACGGATCAAGCCCTCTGGCAGAATGTTGAAATCCCGCGCAATTACCATCGCCGTAGCTGCGCCAATCATGGCAAGAACGGCGGGCGATGATTTGGCAAAAACAAAAACCGCAAAGAAACAGAGCTTCAGGATAGTGCCAAAGATCACCAAATCCGGAAAAGCAATCGTGCCTGCGGCCGCAACGACGATCACGATCATAAAAATAGCGAGAGGATTGAACCTCTGCTCTGGCGCTATTGGTTCAGCTACGGCCATTCAGGAGCTTTCCAAAAGAACCGAAAGGCCGTCCTGGCGCTTCATTCCACCGATGATCTGGCCATCTTTCAGCACCGGGATTACTTCCCGTGTGTCATTGACCAGAAGGTTGGCGATGTCCTTGATGGTCGCCTTTGAGTCGACTGGCTCGCCATCGCCGGTGTTATCCGCAGCGGCGAGATAGCCCGTATGCACCACGCGCGCCTTTTCAATCTCTTCGGTGAATTTCCGAACGTAGGGCGTCTGGGGGTCCAAAACGATTTTATCGGGTGTATCGCATTGCTCGACCGCACCGTCTTTCATGATGGCGATACGGTCAGCCAAGCGCAGCGCCTCGTCAAAATCATGGGTGATAAAAACAATTGTCTTGCCCAGCATATTCTGCAGGCGCAAGAATTCGTCCTGCATTTCGCGGCGGATAAGCGGATCAAGCGCCGAGAACGGCTCATCAAGAAACCAAATGTCCGGCTCAATGGCGAGAGATCGTGCAATGCCTACGCGCTGTTGCTGGCCGCCCGAAAGCTCGCGAGGGTAATACTCTTCGCGGCCCTCAAGGCCCACAAGCTTTACAACCTCCAAAGCGCGTTCGCGCCTTGCGTGCTTATCCTGGCCGCGCATCTCGAGTGGAAAGGCAACATTTTCTAAGACTGTTCGGTGCGGCAACAGACCAAATGACTGAAACACCATACCCATTTTTGAGCGGCGAAGTTCTATCAGGTCACGCTCCGAGAGCGCCATGATATCCTGACCCTCCACCTCGACGGTACCACCAGTGATGTCGTGCAAGCGTGAAAGACAACGCACCAGAGTAGACTTTCCAGATCCAGATAGCCCCATAATGACCAGCATTTCACCGCGAGAGACGTCGAGGCTTACGTCTTTCACCCCTGCGATATAGCCATCCGCGCGAATATCCTCATAGCTATGACCAGCAGGCATCTTGTTGAGGTAGGACACCGGATTTGAGCCGAAAAGTTTCCATGCGTTCTTGCATGAGATAACGGGCGTTTGGCTGGTCATTTTGCTGCTTTATCCTCATGCGTCGGTTTTTGATTTATGTCCCGCGCAAATCCCCTGCCCGGCTTTCCCGGACAGGGGCAATTCGTATTTGTTTATGTGGCGCCTTCAGGCATCCAGCTTTTCCAAATGTCACCGTTATCTTCCAGCCAAACCTCGGCTGCTTCTTCCGGCTCAAGCTCTTCCACGTCGACCAAACGCGCCATTTCGGCGATCTGTGCGTTGGTGAAGGAGATTTTAGTAAGCACCTCGTATGCATTCGGCCATTTGTCTTTCATGCCATCCCATGCGGCTTTCTTCAGGTAGCCGTCCGCAGGGTTGCCGCAGTCAAAGAGCGCTTCTTTGTTAGGACCTTTAGTTGGGTCAGTGTCACAGCCATCTTCCCAAGTTGGGAACTCAACGAACTCGCCAGGCCAAACTGCCTCGGCAAAGTTTGGCGTCCAGTTGAACACGACCACTGGCTTTTTGTCTGCCTCAGCTGCAGCAATCTCGGCCCAAAGCGCCGCCGCAGAACCAGCGTTGATCACGACAAAATCCATGCCAAGTGCTTCGACGCGTTCCTTGCCGTGCTTCAGCCAGTCAACTGGTCCGTCAAGATAACGGCCTTTGTCGCCTGTCTCTGCCGTAGCAAATAGGGATGCGCATGCATTGAGCGCCTCCCAGCTTGGCAGGCCAGGGCATGCGTCTTTGGTCCAGCTAGGGTACCACCAGTCTTCGCGTGTAACAGCATCGTGGTCGCCTGCGTCGTGTAGGCCGCCTTTTTCAAGCGCTGTGCGGAACGATTGTCCAAAGGCGCCTTCCCAGACTTCCAGCTCCAAAGTGACATCCCCAAGACGGACAGATTCATAAACCGCCTGGCTGTCTGTGGTCACGAATTCAACGCTATTGCCCATCGTTTCAAACATCTGGCCCACAACGTGGCTCATGACGATCTGGCTAGACCAGTTATGGATGGGGATAATGATTGGGTCCGAGCTGTCATCTGCGGCAAAACCAGCAGTGGCGCTGGCGAGTGCTGCGACGGCTGCAGACATGATGAGTTTGGTTTTCATTTTTACTCCCTGTTGGCTTGGTCAGACAAGGCCGGATCACGCCGGCGTCTCACGCGTCAAGTATGTCAAACCGAAGATGAATTTCTGAATCTAATTTGATTGTGCTTTGCCCAACAAAATGTTTGGCAAATTGATCGCCGTGATTTATTCTTCGGCGTTCTCTACGCGGAGCCAAAGCCAAAATGCTCAAGCAACGTAAAGCCTTGCCGCGACTCGATTACCTGCTGACGTTCGAATTAGCAGCTGAACTCGAGAGCTTTGCGGCTGCTGCAAAAACGCTTAACGTCAGTGAAACAGCCGTCAGCCGGAAAATCAGATTATTGGAATTGCACTATAATTGTGCACTTTTCCTAAGAGGTCATCGTTCTGTGAAGCTGACCCAGCAGGGGCAAAAACTTCTGGCGGGAATCAGTCCTGGTTTGAAGACGCTGGAAGACGCCTCTCAAGCCATGTTTGAGCGCGAAGCATCCAGCACTGTTCGCTTGGCAGCTACAAATTCAGTCGCCGCACTTTGGCTGATGCCCCGGCTGAGTAAGTTTCGTAAAGAAAATCGCGGCGTAACAATAAGCCTTTTGGCCTCTGATCTGGACAGCGAGTGTTTAAGCGAAGAGGTGGAACTGGCAATCCTGCGAGGCGATGGGGAATGGCCGGGCTTCGACGCAAAGTTACTCTTTGGCGAGACGGTATTTCCGGTTTGTTCACCAGGTTACCTCGAAAACCACCTTTCAATAAAAGGCGCGGCCGAACTCACCCAACACTCGCTTATCGAAGTGCGCAACAATCATACCGAATGGCTAAACTGGCAAACTTGGCTTTCGGAAAAAGGGAGTGATCCAAAAGACGTCCGACACGCGACTCAGGTGAACACCTATCCACTGGCGATCCAGGCCGCTGTCGATGGGTTAGGAATTGCGCTCGGCTGGGGCCATTTGATTGATCAGCATCTTGCTGCCGGATCCCTGGTGCGGCCTTTGGCACACACGCATGTGCGGACCAAATCGGGCTACTACCTGCTTCAACCGGAGGGCAAAGAGCAGCGGGCGGATTGCAAAATCGTCGAACAATGGCTTTTGCACGAAAGCGCTGCACGCACGCGCTACGCCGCTGAATAATTTATCCTGCCCCACGCGCGATCAAAACGTCCACATGTGCCGCTGTGCTTGCGGCCAGCGCCGCCAGGTCATATCCACCTTCAAGACAGGAAACGACACGGCCCTCGGCATGCTTGTCAGCCACATCACAGATCCGCTCCGTAACCCACGCAAAATCCTCTTCAACGAGGTTGATGTTGGCAAGCGGGTCAGCTGCATGAGCATCAAAGCCTGCCGACACGAACAAAAATTCAGGACGAAACGCTTCTAAGGCTGGAAAGACCTGAGCCTCGTATTTCTGGCGGAACACGGTACCATTAGTAGATGGATCAAGCGGCACATTCATCACATTACCTGCAACGCCTCGCTCGCTTGGCGTGCCAGAGCCAGGCCAAAGAGGCATTTGATGCGATGACACAAAAAACGATCTTGTCTCAGACCAAAGCAAATCCTGCGTACCATTTCCATGATGGACATCAAAATCGACCACTGCCACTCGGGAAAGGTCATGGCGATCCAGCGCATGCTTTGCGGCCAGTGCGACATTGCCGAAAAAACAGAACCCCATTGGTGTTGATGTTTCTGCATGATGTCCCGGGGGCCGCATAGCAACAAAAGCGTTCTTGGCCTCACCGGCCATAACCATATCGACAGCTTTAAGCGCCCCACCGACAGAACGTAAAGCTGCATCAAAGGAACCCGGCGACAGGAAAGTATCACCATCAAGTTGGTTGAAGCCGTCGGTAGGCACGGCTCGTCTGATTTTGTCGATATAGTCCTGGGGATGGCAGGGCAAAATGTTATCATCTGTCGCCATCGGCGCTTCGACGCGCAAAAGCTCTTTTCCGTTCAAAGCCGGAAGCAGGTTTTGCATTCTGGCTACCCGCTCCGGATGACCTTCCGGTGTGATGTGTCGAAGTGCATCTTCATGGGTTATCAAAGCGGTAGTCATCTTCGCGGCTCCTTTGGCATTAGCGCCAAACTACGCGGCTGACGACCGCTGTCCAGTGTCGACTTGTCCCCCCAAATCCCGCATGCAAAGGTAACGGTATGGAAAACGAAGTCGCCGAAAGCAGTGAGAAAAACCCGCAAAGCACCAGCCAAGACACTCAATCTACTGAGCAATTGCAAGAGCTCGCCACAGGTTTAGCAGAACAGAGCCAAATTTTCTTGGGCTCGATGCTTCGTCCTTGGAATGCCTATCAGATTGGTATCACATTGGTTCTGCTATTGCTCGCATGGCTACTTGCAAAGTATTTGTCACCGCGCCTGCAAAAATTAATGAGGGCTCGCGAAGGTTGGAAGAAATGGCAACTGCGGCTGTTTGTTATCTTCAATCAAAGGCTCTGGCTCATTTTTCTTACCGTGCTCTTATGGTCCACGTACCTGACCATGCAGGAGTTGACCTGGCCTAGCCGATCCTACCTAGTTGGTGTTTTTGCAAGCCTGTCCCTGGCGTGGCTCTTGATCGCGCTCCTCACGCGCATAATCGCCAATGCTTTTTTACGTCGAATCGTAGCGCTGTTTGGTTGGGGTTGGGCCACCCTAGTGATTTTGGGCGTCAGCGATCAAGCGCGAACAGCACTGGACAGCCTTGCGATCAGCTTTGGAGACACACGTCTATCGCTGTGGATGGTTATCCAGGCCATCGTTATTCTTGCCGTACTCTTTTTTCTCGCACGTTTTATCGCGCGAACCTCTACATCGCGCATTCGAGCAAACGAAGAAATCTCGCCCTCGATGCAGGTGCTTGCGATCAAGTTTCTGCAAGTCCTGCTTTACGGTTCGGCCTTTTTCCTCGGCCTGAAAATTGTAGGCGTGGACCTCACGGGACTTGCAGTCTTATCCGGTGCTATCGGTGTGGGCCTTGGTTTTGGTCTGCAAAAGGTGGTCTCAAACCTGGTCTCGGGCGTGATCATCCTTTTGGACAAGTCGATCAAACCCGGCGATGTGATCAGCCTCGGAGAAACCTTTGGCTGGATCAACGCGCTTGGCGCGCGCTACGTCAGCGTTGTCACACGCGACGGCAAGGAATACCTGATACCCAACGAAGACCTGATTACAGGTCAGGTGGTCAACTGGTCACACTCCGACGATTTTGTAAGGCTGGATATCTTTTTCGGCACGGCTTACGGCGATGATCCGCATCTGGTTCGCAGGATCGCAATCGAAGCCGCCAGAAAAGTAGCACGCGTGCTAACTTTTAAAGACCCGGTATGCCACATCGTCGGATTTGGTGACAGCAGCGTTGATTATATCCTGAGGTTTTGGATTAGCGATCCGTCGGGTGGGCTTACCAATATAAGGGGAAATGTCTACCTGGCCCTCTGGGATGCATTCCAGGAACATGGCATTTCGATCCCATTCCCGCAGCGCGAGGTCAAACTGCTCGAAAATCAGACGGTGCCACCAGATTAAAACATATACTCCAAGCGGATGCAGGCTTTCATTGAAAAAACGTCGCACCATTGCTATTGTTTGGACATGCCAGCACCGTGGCGGGACGGTGCACAGACAAGGAGGACAATGTCCTGTCTTTTACAGCAGACGCGGCAATGGCCGTTGATAAAGGCGCGGCTTTGAAGGCGCCGAACGCAATCGCAGACAGCGAAACACAGCTCAAGCGTATTTTACTTTCACTCGAAGAAGATAAAGCGGAAGAGATCGTAAAAATCGATCTGCGCGACAAATCAGCCATTGGTGATTACATGGTTATCTGCTCAGGCAGGTCCAGCAGACAAGTGATATCAATGTCTGAAAAACTTGCCGAAAAACTAAAATCTGAGCTCGGGGTGATGACAAAGGTCGAGGGCAAAGATGCCGGTGACTGGGTCCTTATCGATACCGGCGATGTGATAATTCATGTCTTTCGTCCCGAAGTTCGAGAATTTTACCAGCTTGAGAAAATGTGGCTGTCTGGCCACGAGAGCGCTATGCCCGAGAAATCGGACGCCTAAGACATTATGCGCGTTCATGTTTGCGCTGTGGGCCGGATGCGTGCCGGCCCCGAACTAAGCTTGGTGGAAGATTATCTAGCGCGATTTGACCGAACGGGACGAGCACTCGGTCTTGGCGCTGCTAAGGTTCTCGAGGTTGAAGACCGAAAAGGTGGCGGACAAAAGGCAGAAACCGAATTGCTCGTAAAAGCCATACCGAAAGGCTCTTTGATCTTGGCGCTTGATGAGCGAGGCAAAACTCTAAGCTCTCCAGAATTTGCGGGGAAACTTGCCAATTGGCGCGATGACGGTCGCAGAGATTTAGCAATCTTAATTGGCGGTGCAGATGGGATTGCGCCGGACTTGCGCGCTCAGACGGATTTTTCCATCTCGTTTGGCAAGATGGTTTGGCCACACATGCTCGCCCGGGTGATGTTGGCCGAGCAGCTTTACCGCGCGACCTCAATTCTGGCAGGCACACCATACCATCGTTGCTAGCTTTGGCAGCCGGGACAGTAGTATAGCGTTCTAGCGGCCATAGTCTCTTGCACGACGTCTGTGTCGCAACGCGGACAATCAACTTCACCGTAAATATTGACCTTGGATTCGTAGCGCGCTTTTCCCTTGGCGCTGGTCTTTTTGGTTATGATCGCGTCATGTTTGACACCGTATTTCATCAACCTCCGCGCCTCTTTCCAGATGGCCAAGACCTCTTCCTCGCTCAAAGAGTTACCCGGTCTTCTAGGATCAATGCCCAAAAGCCATAAAACTTCGATCCTATAGATATTGCCGATGCCGGAAATCACTGCTTGATTCATCAAAAGCGTGCCAATCGCGGCTTTACTCTTGCGGATGCGCTTAATTGCGCGAGCCGGATCGGGTCTCGGCGCAAGCACATCAGGGCCAATACGCAGCCGCAAAGCGTCTCTTTCATCTGCTTCCAAAAGCGAACAAATTGCTGGGCCGCTGATATCGACGGCGTAGGTTTGGGTTGCAAAACGCACCCGGATCACATCACGCGGTGGCTCGACGGTCATTGGGCCGCGGCGAATTAGGCCCGCAAGTCCCAGGTGGATATGAACCGAAAGCCCATTATCAAAATGATAAAGTAGGTGCTTTCCCAGTGCCTCTATACCGGTGCATATCCGACCATCGATAAGCGCCGCACCCTTGGAAAATCGCCCCTGAGGCGAAGAAACAGCGACGACTTGGCCCTCTAGCATTGGCTTCTGGTCGAGTGCGGCTCGGTGAATGGTGTGACCCTCAGGCATATAATAACCCCTTGCTTGGCGTCATTACCTAGTGCGGTGGATGCCAAAGTGCCACCTGAATCCCTTGCATCCGCTAAACCTGCTAATTGTGACGGCAAAATCGCTCTTCTGGCACCAAACCCGGCTTCAATTGCGGATCACAACACGATAAACCCACAGCTAAGAGCAGGAGGCAGAATGAGCGCGCCAAAACCAGTTGTTTTGTGCATACTTGATGGCTGGGGTTTGTCTGACAAACACCAGTCCAATGCACCTTTTCTTGCAGAAACACCCAATTTCGACGCTTTAATGACAACCTATCCAAACGCAAAACTTATCACTCACGGTATAGATGTTGGCTTGCCCGCGGGCCAGATGGGAAACTCTGAGGTCGGGCACATGAACATTGGCGCAGGCAGGGTCGTCGAAATGGATTTACGCCGGATCGACAACGCGATTTCCGATGGTGGCTTTGCCCAACTGCCGGGGATTAGACGGTTTGTGGACGCCCTTAAGGTCTCTCGCGGCACTGCCCATATTCTGGGCGTACTTTCGGACGGCGGGGTGCATTCCCATATAAGCCACATGATCGCTACGGCCAAAGCGCTCACCGAGGCGGGCCTGAACGTCGCAATCCACGCTTTCACTGACGGCCGTGATGTCGCACCAGTTTCCGCCAAGAATTATCTGGAAGACCTCCGGTCTGCGCTGCCACAGAACGCTCGTATTGTCACGGTCTCAGGACGTTATTATGCGATGGACCGCGACAATCGATGGGATCGGGTCGAATTGGCCTATCACGCTCTGGTCAAAGGCCAGGGTTACACTGCGCATAATGCTTCAAAAGCTATTGATGACGCCTATGCGAAAGGGCGAACGGACGAGTTTATCAAGCCCCGCGTTCTTGGCGCATACAGCGGAATGAAAGATGGCGACGGAATTCTGTCTTTGAATTTCAGGGCTGATCGTGCGCGCGAAATACTCGCCGCCTTTGCGAACCCAAATTTTGATAAATTCGACGTCTCGGGCAGACCAAACTTCGCCATCATCAGCGGCTTTACCGAATATTCCAATGACCACAACAAATTTATGGACTGCGTTTTTCCCGAAACACGACCTGAGAATACATTGAGCGCTTGGGTTGCGCGCCACGGATTACGCCAGTTTCACACAGCCGAGACGGAAAAATATCCGCATGTCACCTTTTTCTTCAATGGAGGGCGCGAGAGGCCAGAACCAGGAGAAGACCGTTTTGTTGCCCCGTCGCCCGATGTAGATACCTATGACATGAAACCGGAAATGTCTGCTGCTGAAGTGACTGAAAAACTCGTGGAAGCTATAGAAGCGCGCTACGATCTGATTGTGGTCAATTTTGCGAACCCGGATATGGTCGGTCACACCGGCAACCTACCTGCAGCAATCAAGGCGTGTGAGGCTGTTGATGCAGGGCTTGGTGCAGCGTACAGGAAAACCAAAGAGGTAGGTGGAATCATGCTGGTCACGGCTGATCACGGGAATTGCGAACTGATGGTCGATCCAGAAACCGGCGGGCCGCACACCGCGCATACGACAAATCCCGTTCCGGTTATACTTTGCGGTGCCGGAAACGACATTGCGCTTCGCGACGGGCGTTTGGCAGATATTGCACCCACGCTGCTACAGCTTATGGAATTGCCTCAACCGGATGAAATGACCGGAACGAGTTTGCTTTCATGAAACGACTTGTAAAAATCGCTTTGGGTTTGGCGTTTCTCGGGTCTTTGGCGTCGGCGCAGGATGCTGACAGCGCAGCCGAGGAAGCCGCCGAGCGCCTGCGAGATGCGACCAATATGCTGGCAGTCGCAGAGCGAGCACAAAATCGCGTTAAAGCGCTGACTGAAACAGTGCGCGCTTTTGAAGATGGTCTAGACGCCGTGCGGGAAGGCATGCGTCAGGCGGCGATACAAGAACAGGCTTTGAGCAAATTGCTTGGGGCGCGGCATGAGGAGATCGCCCAGCTTTTGGGCGTGCTGCAAACGATTGGCCAGAATCATGGCCCGGTGTTGCTTTTGCACCCGTCTGGTCCGCTTGGGACCGCGCGCTCCGGCATGATCGTTTCAAAGATCACTCCGGCGCTGGAAAGCCGTGCTGCGGAACTGCGTGTCCAATTACGCGAGGTTTCAACCCTTCGGGCCCTACAAGAAAGCGCGTCCGGCACACTGGAACGAGGCCTGCTTGGAGCACAAGAAGCGCGGGCTGCACTAAGCAAAGCGATCGCAGATCGCACCGACCTGCCAAGGCGTTTTATCGAGGACACGGAAAAAACCAAACTTTTGATCGCAGCAGCGGAAACGCTAGAGGGCTTCGCAAGCGGGCTAAGCAGCATCGCCATTGATGAAGTTTCTGGCTCTTTGCCAAGCATCGCAGACCGCAAGGGTGCACTTTCCCTGCCTGCAGAAGGCCGTATTTTGCGCACGGCAGGCGAGGCCGATGCGGCAGGTATTGTCCGGCCTGGAATTGTGTTGGCCGTAAGACCCTTTTCTATCGTCACGACACCTGTGCCTGCGACTTTACGTTACCATGGTCCGCTGCTTGATTACGGCAATGTTGTTATTCTCGAACCACAGGCGGGCATTCTTCTTGTTTTGGCCGGACTTGATGTTGTCTATGGGAGTATAGGAGAGGTCTTGCCCGGCGGTAGCCCTGTGGGTCTTATGGGCGGAGAGCTTGCCTCAGAGGAAAATGACACTCTATTGATCGATCAAGACGACCAAAAAGGTGCCCAACGCACTCAAACCTTATATATAGAAGTACGAGAAAACAGTAAGCCAGTCGATCCCGAGATGTGGTTTCAGACAAACGAAGGATAACGTACGAAATGAAAAAGTTTCTCTTAGCCGCCGCGGTCGGCTCTCTTACCGGGGTCGTTGTCACCTCGCAGGTTGCCGCACCATTGTTGGCGCAGGAAGCGGAAAGAACCACGAATGTCTACGAGCAACTCGATCTTTTTGGCGATATATTTGAGCGGATCCGCGCTCAATATGTCGAGGAAGTGGACGAGGGCGACCTGATCGAGGCAGCGATCAACGGCATGCTGACCTCGCTTGATCCGCATTCCAGCTACCTCAGCCCCGAAGACGCCGCCGCAATGCGCGTGCAAACCCGTGGTGAATTTGGCGGCCTTGGGATAGAAGTCACGCAAGAAGACGGTTTTGTAAAAGTTGTCTCGCCCATAGACGGCACCCCTGCGGACGAGGCAGGGATCGAGGCCGGCGACTTTATCACACATGTCGATAGTGAAAGCGTGCTAGGCCTGAACCTCGACGAAGCAGTCGAGCTTATGCGTGGCCCCGTTGGCAGCGAGATTATCATAACAGTAGTTCGCGAAGGCGAGTCAGAGCCCTTTGATGTCAAAATAGTGCGTGACACGATTAAGCTCACCGCAGTGCGTGCGCGCACCGAACAGCAAAGCGTAATTTTGCGCGTGACCACCTTTAATGACCAAACATTCAAAAATCTTGAGAAGGGACTAAAGGCCCAGCTTGAGGAAGCTGGCGGTGCGGACAATGTGAACGGTATCGTCCTTGACCTGCGCAATAATCCCGGCGGTCTTTTGAACCAGGCGATCAAGGTGTCGGACGCTTTTCTCGAAAAAGGCGAGATTGTCAGCACCAGAGGTCGCGAGTTGCAGGACGGGGAGCGCTTTAACGCAACGGCAGGTGATCTTGCGGATGGAAAACCTATCGTTGTTCTCATCAACGGCGGCTCAGCCAGCGCATCAGAGATCGTAGCAGGTGCCCTGCAGGACCACCGTCGTGCAATCGTTGTGGGCACCAAAAGCTTTGGCAAAGGCTCTGTTCAGACAGTAATGCCGCTGCGCGGTGAAGGTGCCATGCGCCTTACAACCGCACGGTATTACACCCCATCCGGCCGCTCCATTCAGGCCTTGGGCGTAAGCCCAGATATCATTGTGGAACAACCCCGGAGAACGCCTGAAACTGAAGAGGAAGAAGAAACAAACCGCTTCAGCCGTAGCGAAGCGGACCTTCGCGGAAGCCTTGGCAATGACAGCCTTTCAGAGGACGAAATTCGTCAAATCGAAGAAGATCGGGCCAAAGCCGAAGCGGCAGCGGAACTTCGTGAAGAGGATTATCAACTGGCATATGCCATCGATATCCTAAAGGGTCTTTCAGCACTCGGTCCCGAACAGCAGTAAAGCTTGCGAATATAAACACAGAAGGCGGCACCTTTTGGGTGCCGTTTTTTATTCCACGACCCGGATAAGTTTGCGCTCTAAAACGCGCAATACTGTCTTGAGATCAGAACCGCGTTTCAAGATCTGACCATCCACACCGATGACCGCATACTGACCTTGCTTACCGCGCAGTTTTGGCCGTTTTTCTATTTTGTATAGCGGGTTTTCAGCTGTCCGACGAAAAACAGAAAAAACCGCGACATCCTTCAAATGCGATATCCCGTAATCGCGCCACTCACCAGCAGCGACCATGCGACCGTAAAGCGAAAGAATAACCGAGAGCTCTGTGCGGTGGAACGCGACTTGCTGGGTTTGGCCCTGAAATGGGGCGACTGGCTGAAACGTCATGAGTTCAGATTTGCCGCAAAGCAGCGTCAAAGCAAGCTATTTTCGCCCTCGTCTCAGCCTCGACCGATATAGGGCATCTTGGTGGCTAGGACGGTCATGAACTGTACGTTTGTCGAAAGTGGCATTTCCGCCATATGCAAAACCGACCGCGCGGCGTCTTGTACATCCATCATCGGGGCAGGCGTGGCATCAGGATTTGCGGCCTGCGCTCTTCGGTTTAAGTCTTCAACGAGCTCGGTGCGAGCATTGCCAATATCTATCTGACCACAGGCAATATCAAAAGGGCGCCCATCAAGGGACAGCGATCGCGTCAAACCTGTGACGGCGTGTTTGGAAGTGGTGTAACAGATTGAGCCCGGTCTTGGATTATGAGCCGAAAGCGAACCGTTGTTGATGATCCGCCCCCCTTGTGGGCTTTGCGCGCGCATTTGCGCGAACGCAAGCTTTGCGGTGATGAACATACCGCGCACATTGACGTCGATCACTTGATCAAACTCTTCAAATCCTACTTCATCAGGACTTTTGGAGGGGCCAAACATACCAGCATTGTTAAAGACTGCATCCAAACGCCCTGTTTTATCGACGAAAGCATCAAAGACACTTTGCATGGCAACGGTGTCTGTGACGTCCGCCGCCAGGGGCACCACATTCGTTTTTTTATCGGCTAGTTCTTCCAGTTTCTCGGCCCGCCGAGCCACCAGCCCAACATGCCAGCCTGCGTTCAAAAACGCCTCTGCGGTAACGCGGCCGATGCCGGAACTCGCACCTGTAATCAGGATGGTCTTCATGTCTCGTTCTCCAATTCCAATGGTGCCGCCGGCGCGCGCAGGTCATCGACGCTCAAGTGTTGGCTCGGCTTTGCCAGGCGGTTGCGAATGACCCAGTGCAGGCGATGTTCGGCGCGCGTGATCGCCACATAGGCGAGCCGCTTCCAAAGCGGCTGGCCTGCCTCAACGCGTCCAGAACGCGCAGCAGCGTACAGATCGGGCGCAAAAACCTGAACATCTGACCACTGGCTACCCTGTGCTTTGTGAATGGTCACCGCCGCCCCGTGAAGGAACGTAGCGCCCATCCGGGCAGCAAATGGAATGAACGGCTCTTCTTCGTCCGGCTTTTCAATCTTTACGATGGATGCTGCGGATACGCGTGGGTCTTCTGCCCCTATCACATGAAGGCGCGAAAACCCGGGCTTTCGCCCTGGCCCGAGATAGACCACGTGCGCGCCTTTAATCAGACCGCGCGCCTCAAGATCGAGGCGTTTTTTGCGGTGCTTGAGCGGCAGTTCGATACCGTCACAGATCAACGGCTCCCCTTCCAAAAGCTCTGTTTCCGGCGCGCCGTAGACTGCTCGAAACGCATTTATCAGACGGATGCGCGTTGCGTTGCGCCAAACCAAAACCGGCGAGCGCGCCATGAGGTCGACCTCCACACGCTCCGCCATGACAACGCGGTCATCCTCCGCTGCTTTCTCACGGATCAGACGTTCAAAATCCTCGAATCCAACATCGGGATCACCAAGCGCATGAGCCAGATCAAGGATCGGGTTATCCGCATCCTGCCGGTGCACGCGATCGAGGGTTAGTTTCGCCGGTGCTGGCAAGCCGTCGAACACCATCTCGCCGGATTGATTGATTGGGGCGAGCTGTGCTGGATCACCGAATAGCAAAAGGTTTGGAAAGATCTCCTGCAGGTCCTGGAACTGTTTGTCGTCAAGCATCGAAGCCTCATCGACAAATCCAATATCGAGCGGCTTTTCGCGCCGCGACCAACCCGTTATGAAATCAGAACCCCGTAAACCAGCGGCTGCAAGCGCTCCAGGAATAGACTTGTTCGTCTCGTAAAACGCTTTCGCTCGGTTAAGAGCTTCCTCAGTAATACCTTCTATTTCTGGCTTCTCTCCCTGCCCTGCCAACCATATGGCAATCCGCTCATATTCCGGATCATAGACGGGCGTGTAAATGATCCGGTGGATTGTTGTTGCAGGAACCCCGCGCATCCGCAGAACACTCGCCGCCTTGTTAGTTGGTGCAAGAATGGCCAAGGTGCGTCGATCCGCCCTCGCCCGTCCTTCCCAATCCCCTGAAACCGTTTCAACATCGGCCTGTTCCAGTGCTTTGAAAAGTTCGGCTAGAAGATGCGTTTTGCCCGATCCCGCCTTGCCCAGAACCGCCATAACCGCCGATTTGCCCTCTCGCGGCGGTGTCAGCAACGCCTCATCAAGGTCCACGCCGGCAGAGCGCAGCATATCGGAAACGCGATCATAGGCCTCTGCCTGATCATGGGAGAATTGGAGCGCGGGCGCGGACATGAACCTAGCCTAACTGCGCGCGCCAAAAGGCACCAGAAGGCAGGTTAAAGAAATACCCGTTCAAAGGCCCACCAAGCGCCGATTAATCCGATTACGATTGAGGCTGGCACGGTAATATAACTGCGATACCAAGGTTTTTTGCCAAACCAGAACCCTACGGCCAAATAGGCAAGAGCAATTACCGTAAGCTGGCCAACCTCAACCCCAATGTTGAAGCCGATGAGCCCGGCCACAAATCGACCGGGCGCAAGACCAAACTCGCCGAGCACAGAGGCAAAGCCCAACCCATGTAGTAGGCCAAATGCGAAGATCACAAAAGGCCGCCAACGCGTAATGCGATTGGTCATCGTGTTCTCAACCGCCACGTAAACAATGGAAAGTGCAATAAGCGGCTCAACAATCGCAGGGGATATCGTCACTATGCCTAAGCTAGCCAGCGCCAGAGTGATCGTATGCGCCAGAGTGAAAAGTGTGACTTGCGTGATCAGCGGACGCATTTGAAGGGATAGCAGAAAGAGCCCAAGCACAAACAAAATATGATCAAGACCTTTGGGAATGATGTGATCAAAACCCACGCCAATGTAGCGAACAAAAACGCGCCAACCTGTCTCGAAAGCTATGCTCTCACGCGGCAATGGCTCGCTCAGAACGCCCTCATCAAGAAAATCGGCGTAGGCGTCCTCTTGCAGGACCGTGTCGCCCGGAGCCACCTGTCGCACAACCATTGGTCCATAAGCCGCAATCCAGCCGACACGCATATCACCCCCGGGCTCCAATGGAGCGCTTAGCGTGATGGATGTATCGCGCGGGAGCTCAAGGTCGTCGCGCGGCTCTGTGCGCACCGCATCAAGCTCTAACAGATAGGACCTATCCGCTTCGTCGAGGACTATGAAACCCTCGCGCAGCTCTGGCCAGGCCTGTCGAAAGCGGGCCTCAAACTCGGCCACTGGCAGTGCACGCAAAGCATCGTACACATCTGCCTCGGGCGCTTCATCAGTATCTTCTAGCCCTTCGAGATCAATCCCTGCAACCAGCGGCTCCGCAGTGAGTTTAATGTCCATCTCAATGCGTTCAAGACCAACGCGGACGTCAGCAATAGCGGGTCGTATCTCATGAGAATGAACCACCTTTGAGAAGTTAAACAAGGCAAGCATTGACATGACCAACAGGGACGTCATTCTCAAATGTATTCGCAATGAAAGGTGCGCCATGCGTCTTTGGTCCTACGTTTCAGCCACTCTAGCGGCTCTTGTATCTGCCTCCAGCGCGGTTGCGCATGAGTTTTGGGTTGAACCTTTGACCTACCAAGTACAGCCCGGCGCGGAAATCAAGGCCGAACTCTTTGTTGGGCAGGATTTCTCCGGGATCAGCTACCCGTTCAATGATCGAAGGTTTGATCGCTTCGGTATCGTCATTGGCGGCAAAGAGCGCCCCGTTACAGGTAAGATCGGAGATGAACCCGCTTTGAAGATGGCCGTCCATGAGGATGGACTTGCCGTCGTGGTCTATCAACGTGCTGCTGAAGAAGCGATTTACTCAGAACTAACTAAATTTCAGAGCTTCCTCGCGGAGAAAGATCTTTCTGAGGTCATTGCCCAGCATCAAGCGCGTGGGTTCGGTGAGAGACGCTTTACCGAGAGTTTTGTACGATACGCTAAGACTTTGATCGGCGTCGGCAGCGGTGCTGGCGCAGATCGCGCCACCGGTCTGCACACCGAAATTATTGCCGAGGCAAATCCCTATGCCGATGCCATTTCACAAATGCCTGTGCGTGTCCTTCTTGCTGGAAAACCCCGGGTCAATGCGCAGGTGATGCTATTTGACAAAACGCAGGATGGCAGCGTCGCTGTCACACAACTTCGAACAGATGACGAAGGCAGGGTCCAATTCCCTGTGGAACCAGGTCATGCTTATCTTGTGGACGCTGTAGCTGCGGCGGCGCTGGCCAATAACGATGTCGAGGCCGGTCCGGTTTGGATTACCCATTGGGCCTCGCTTACGTTTGCAGTGCCGAATTAAACAACATTCACCTTGGGCAACATCTCAAAGCTGTCGCAAAACCACCGTTCCGATTGATCAAGGCTGATGCCTGCCCTTTTAGCTACTTTGGCGCATTCTTCTTCATTATATTGCCAAAGGCCTATACTCATCTTGCCTCGGCCCGAACCGGTGCTGCCGATGATTTCCGGCTCCCAGCCGATACGGCGGTATATACGCACCATGCGAGCGTCGAATACGCCAGCAAAGTGTTTGATACCAAACTGCCGGATAATTTCGACCCCACTGAGCATCAATGCAGCGGCGACCCTGCTTTCGGCATTTCGCGCAAGACAGAACCTTGTGCATTCCCAAATCAGAGGGCTTTCAATTGTTCCACCGCCAAGTAGGTCAGTGAAGTGATCATTTATCATTGTCGGTCCCGTGGTCGGAAGATACCTTATAGAGCCCTGGTGTTTTCCATCTTCGCCTTCCCAGATCACATAGAGCGGGTTTTCGGCATCATATTCGTCGCGCTCCTCGCCTGCATCATTCACGAAGACCTCCCAGTTAAGGCGTGTCTTGAACTGATCGGCACGGTCGAGAAACATAGTTTGCGCCAAGATCTGGTGGCGCGAAAGTGAATCTGCGTAAAGATAACGTAGCATGAACTTCTTCCCCTTGTGTATTTGACAAGGGAAGCGTCAGGCCAGCTGGTTAACAGGACGCAGCACCAGCGCGCGGCGCTGCCATATGCGGTTAATGTTTGATGTGTTCCGGGTCTGCGCTAGACGACGATCAAGCCTTGGCTGATAGCACGAGCCACCGCGTGAACCGTGTTGATAGCACCGAGCTTAAAGCGCGCGGACTCGATATAAACGCGCAAGGTATGCTCAGAGATAGAAAGCGTGTCTGCGACTTGCGCGCGGCCATAACCAAGCGCCAAAAGCGTGAGGGTATCGACTTCTCGCGGGCTTAACTGGCGCGCTGGCCCGGGTGCGCGGTCCGGTTCAAACTCCAACGCTTTATGATTGAAGTAATGCGCGCAAAGGATCAAATTCCGCTGGTTTTCTTCTTTGAAGTGATCCCAAGACGCATCGTCGCATTCATGATTGACCGTGAAGAGCGCAAACTGCCCGTTAGGTCCGCGCATAGGCACTGAGTAACCCTGATTGCCAACCCCGTATTCGAGAGCTTCTTGGAAAAAAGCCTGACAAGCTTTGCCGGACCAGTCCAGTTGTTTCCAATCGACAGGGTGAAAACGTTGGTAACAGCCTTTTATCACCGGATCGAGTCGCAGATAATCCTGTTCATTGTATCGATCCACCCACGCTTGCGCGTAGGTGTATACGCCGTGCTGTACACCCGCGGCGTTTACCCAATGATATACCAAATGTTTTACTTTGAAGAAGTCACGCAGCCTTATGCAGGCCGTGTCTAGGCCAGTCAGGTCAGAGGCACCTTCCAGATCCTCTAGGATCGTATCCAGCCGCCGAGGCGGTCGTACGTTCATAGTTTGGCCGTTGCTCCTCTTCCGTTGCAAGCTCAGCCGCAGCGACAAGACGGGTATCGTCAATTTGTTCTGCTAAAACTCCAAAGCCGTTTTGATGCGCAAAAGTGCTCAGGTCGGTCAAAACATCCAATATCCAGTCGTTCTGCATCTGAGACTCCTTAAGCAAGGTTAACGAAAGGTTAACACAACTTTAACATGCGAGACTTTTTTGTATAACTCGCGCATTTTCCCTCCCCAAAAATGGCGAAGCCGCTTCCTTCAACCCTTTGATTTTTCGGAAAGGCAGGTTCTCAAAAAAGAACCCGCGACTCAAAAAACGATTCGCGGGTTGCTTTGACGTGTCTGATTCTAGGAGAATTTATTGACGTTTCGCCTCTAAAACTTCCTCCACGGTGCGCAATCCCGTTAATGGTGACTGCACAAGGACCGCCATGTTGCCAGGCTTGTGCTCATTGCGCAGCATTTTCGTGTGCGCATCCGGGATTTGGTCCCAAGGGAGAACCTCTGACATGCAAGGATCAATGCGGCGCTCAATTACGAGGCGATTTGCAGCCGCTGCCTGCGCAAGGTGGGCAAAATGTGATCCCTGAAGACGCTTTTGGTGCATCCACATGTACCGCACGTCAAATGTACAATTGAACCCGGTCGTCCCGGCGCAAATCACGACCATTCCGCCCTTTTTACAAACAAAGGTCGAGATAGGAAAAGTTGCCTCTCCAGGGTGTTCGAACACCATGTCCACGTTATTGCCCTTGCCGGTGATCTCCCATATCGCCTTGCCGAATTTTCGCGCCTCAGTGAACCATTCCTTGTATTCCGGCGTGTTCACTGTGGGCAACTGGCCCCAGCAGTTGAAATCTTTCCTGTTAATGACGCCCTTGGCGCCCAAGCTCATGACGAAATCGCGTTTTGTCTCGTCCGAAATCACACCGATTGCATTGGCGCCGACGGTGTTCGCCAATTGAATAGCAAAGGAACCAAGGCCACCTGACGCACCCCATACAAGCACGTTTTGCCCTGGCTTAAGCTCATGCGGGTGATGGCCGAAAAGCATTCGGTAAGCCGTCGCAAGGGTCAGCGTGTAGCAGGCACTTTCTTCCCAAGACAAGTGTTTGGGTCGCGGCATAAGCTGTTGAGCCTGCACATTGGTAAACTGCGCGAATGAGCCGTCAGGGGTTTCATAGCCCCAAATTCGTTGCGTTGGCGAATACATTGGATCACCGCCATTGCAATGCTCATCGGCGCCATCGTCTTGGTTACAGTGGATAATAACCTCATCACCAACCTTCCAGTCGCGCACTTTGTCACCGACGGCCCAGACAACACCAGACGCATCGGAGCCCGCAATGTGGAACGGTTTTCCATGCACATCAAACGGGCTGATCGGCTCTCCGAGACCGGCCCAAATCCCATTGTAATTCACACCGGCAGCCATGACCAAAACCAGCACTTCGTTGCTGTCGAGCACTGGTGTGTCAACAACCTCTACCTGGAAGGATTTATCAGGCGTGCCGTGGCGCTCGCGACGTATGGCCCAAGCGTACATTTGCTTGGGTACATAGCCCAAAGGCGGCAGTTCACCGATCTCGTATAGATCTTTTTCAGGTGCTTCATAGGGCGCAATGCCAGTTTCAGTGTCCAGAGCCATCTGGGCCTCCTAAAGGTACTATCGCTGCGTAGCAGAATCGCAAATCGGCCCTGTGGATATAGCCGGGATTGAAACATTGCAACGGAAAAGCTGCTTATTTTGTAATTTTATAACGCTGCGGCTGCACAATAAGGCAGGCGCGGTCAGGCCTTCGATACTAATTGACCGATTGATCCGGCATAATACTCGATAACAGGCTTTTCTTTATCAACGATTACAAAGCCATGCTCATCTTCGCGCACTATACCCCGCTGGGTGAGATTTCTCAGACCAACTGTAATCCCGTATTCGATATCATCTCGCGGGACGTGCACGTGAGCGTGTTTCATATTGGAGGCTAGTTTTTCAACCTCGCGGTCCAGCGCAGCACGTTCGATAGGTCCGCTCTGTCGTAGTAATACCTGCGCCACGAGTGGCACCGGCAAAACTGGGACTTCTTCCCCGATCCGTTCCATGATCAACGCGCCCAGATCATCGACGGAAGCTTCTGGGTTTTCCGTCTGGAAGTCTTTCAAAGAAATCGGGCTTCCAAAACTCGCTGCAGCATATCCATACCGATGGTACTTTCCAATGATGCGTAGCCAGACTTGCCGAAACACGAAGCGCGCAATGACAGAAATCTTGGCACCAAAACGTCGCTTTCCTGCCTGTCCAGCTGCAATAAGAATGCGATCTTCGAAAACTCTATCGTAATTTACTGCAACCGGCACAAAGACCACGTCACGCGCATCAGCGCTGCGTTCTTCTACAATGTAGCTAAGCAATCCAAGCTTTGGTTTCGCCAAGGCACCATCGAGGCTAAGCCCGCCTTCGGGGAACACCGCCTGCGTAACGCCCCCATCCGTGGCCAGCCCGACATATCGCGCCAACACGCGGCGATAGAGCGAATTAAGCGCGCGTCTTCTTATGAAATATGCGCCCGTCGCCTTGATCAGCCGCGACAACGGCCAAACCTGCGCCCACTCACCCACGGCGTAGCTTAATGCTGAACGCTCTGCTGCGAGCCACGTGACCAGGACGTAATCCATGTTTGATCGATGGTTCATCACGAAGACCACCGTCGCATCGGGGTCTATTTTTTCGATGCCTTGCTCATCATAACGACCAAGGCGCACTCGGTAGAGTGCAAGGCTAAGCGCTTTGGCCGCGCGGATGGCGATCCCGAAATAGGCAGTCGCAGAAAAGCTCGGCACGATCTCTTTTGCATAGCGGCGTGCCCGTTCAAAGGCCACATTTTCGGGAATACCTTCTTCTTTGGCGTATTCCGCAATCGCCAGGCTAACTTCCGGGTCATAAATCAAGCGCTGAATCATGTCGTAACGCCGGGCCAGCTTGAACGGCTCAATAGGTCGCTCTAGGCGTTCGTTTAGCCGGGCGACCGCCTTTTCCATGCGACGTCGGAAAAACCAGCGCACAGAAGGAAAGAGAAAATGCGAGGCAAATGTCACGGCCGCAAACAAAACGATCAGGACAAACAGCCAGAGCGGAAGTTCAATAGTGCGCAACATTACTGCGAGCATCGCAGTCTCGGCGCGTTTGCTCAATTACTTCATTGGTAATTTCTGAAATTTCTTTTGCGCTGTATTTCACCAAAAACGCAAAGCTCAGAATTTCTGCGGCCCTAATATCAACAAATTCACAGGTTTAGTTACTAAATGACAGCGAAACGAAATTGGGCATCTGTGGATCGGGACTTTACGCAAACGATTCCACGGCTGATCTAAATCCTTTGGTGCGTCTCTACGGTCAACTGCAGCCGCTCGTAGCTTACCGGTGGGAGGAAAACGCGCTTCACTTCATTTATTGATTTTTCTTTAGTATTGCCGCACCGCAGCGAATTGACAGAGCCACAATGTTCCCCGTAAAACGCATCTGTTGTAAGAATATTGCGCAACCGATTCATGAGGCCGCCTATGTCTGACGCAAGCACGGAACCCCAACGCGATCGCCCATGGCTGATCCGGACCTACGCGGGTCATTCTACTGCCAAAGCCTCAAACGCGCTTTACCGCACTAACCTGGCGAAGGGGCAGACGGGCCTTTCTGTGGCTTTTGATCTGCCGACGCAAACGGGCTATGACAGCGACCATATTCTGGCGCGAGGCGAAGTGGGCAAGGTCGGCGTACCGGTTTGCCATCTCGGCGATATGCGCACGCTTTTCGACGAAATTCCACTTGATCAGATGAACACCTCTATGACGATCAACGCCACCGCGCCCTGGCTTTTGGCGCTATACGTGGCGGTGGCTGAGGAACAAGGTGCCGATGCGAGCACGCTTCAGGGTACGGTGCAAAATGATCTGATCAAGGAATACCTAAGCCGAGGCACTTACATTTGCCCGCCCAAGCCATCGCTCAAGATGATCGGGGATGTCGCCGAGTATTGCTATACCAACATCCCGAAATGGAACCCGATGAACGTGTGTTCCTATCACCTGCAAGAGGCCGGTGCGACGCCAGAGCAGGAGCTCGCTTTTGCACTGGCTACCGCGATTGCCGTGCTTGATGAGTTGAAACCACGCGTGCCTGACGAGGATTTCCCGGCGCTGGCGGGCCGTATTTCGTTTTTCGTCAATGCAGGGATCCGTTTTGTCACCGAGATGTGCAAGATGCGCGCTTTCGTTGATCTTTGGGATGAGATCCTTGAGGAACGTTACGGCGTTGAGAACCCGAAGTTCCGCCGCTTTCGCTATGGGGTTCAGGTGAACTCGCTCGGTTTGACGGAGCAACAGCCGGAAAACAACGTCTACCGCATTCTGATCGAGATGCTGGCCGTGACGCTTTCCAAGAAAGCGCGCGCCCGTGCGGTACAGCTTCCGGCCTGGAACGAAGCGCTAGGTCTGCCCCGACCTTGGGATCAACAATGGTCGATGCGCATGCAGCAAATCCTGGCCTACGAAACCGATTTGCTTGAATTCGGCGATCTCTTTGATGGCAATTCGGTTGTCGATGGCAAGGTCGAATCACTCAAGGAAGGCGCTCGCCATGAGTTGGCGCAGCTAGACGGCATGGGAGGAGCGATTGGTGCAATTGAGTATATGAAGTCTCGGTTGGTCGACAGCAATGCAGATCGCCTTGGCCGAATTGAGGCTGGTGAGACAACGGTTGTAGGCGTCAACCGCTACACCTCCACAGAGGCAAGCCCGCTTCAGACCGAAGATGGTGGCATCATGGTTGTTGATCCAGCCGTGGAACAGGACCAGATCAAGCGCCTTAATGCTTGGAAAACAGAACGCGACGCAACAGCTGTTAAAGAGGCCTTAGCAGAGCTGCGTGAAGCAGCCAATGCTGGCAAAAATATCATGCCTGCCTCGATCAAGGCCGCCAAAGCAGGTGTGACCACCGGTGAATGGGCCACGCAGATGCGCCAGATCCATGGCGAATATCGCGGACCAACGGGTGTCTCTTTGAGCCCGTCGAATAAAACCGAAGGTTTGGACGAGATCCGTGACGCTGTGGATGTCGTCAGCAGCACGCTGGGTCGTCGCCTTAAGTTCCTTATGGGCAAGCCAGGTCTCGACGGTCATTCCAACGGAGCCGAACAGATCGCCTTCCGCGCCCGAGATTGCGGCATGGACATCGCCTATGAGGGTATTCGTTTGACCCCGGAGGAAATAGTTAACGCCGCATTGGAAGAACAGCCTCACGTTCTTGGTCTTTCAATCTTATCCGGAAGCCACATGCCTCTGGTTGAAGATCTCCTCGAGCGTATGCGCGCTGCAGGCCTTGGCGATATGCCTCTGATTGTTGGTGGTATTATTCCCGATGACGACGCCCAACGTCTGTTAGAGATGGGCGTCGCGCGGGTTTACACGCCCAAGGATTTTGAACTTAATTCGATCATGATGGACGTTGTCACACTTGCCGATCCGCAAGCCGTCGCCGCTCAATGATTGAAATCCGTCCGATCGCGCCTGCCGATAGAGAGACGTGGCAAGCTCTTTGGACAGCATATCTGGATTTCTACGAAAGCTCGGTTTCAGACGAGGTGTACAATACTACCTTCGCTCGGCTATGCGACCCGGAACTCAGAGATCAAAAAGGATTTCTGGCGATCAACGACGAAACGCCGGTGGGCCTCGTGCATTACATTTATCACGCCCATAATTGGCGCTTGGAGCCGGTGTGTTATCTCCAGGACCTATACGCCGATCCATCCGTTCGCGGCCAGGGTGTTGGGCGTAAATTAATCGAGGCGGTCTATGAAAAAGCCGATGTCGATGGCTGTCCTGCGGTCTATTGGCTGACCCAGAATTTCAACACCGAGGCGCGCAAACTCTATGATCGGGTTGGCACGCTCACACCTTTCATAAAGTACAATCGCTGATTACTGCCTGAGCGACATAGCACCCGCGATAGTGATCATTGCAATTCCGGTGAGCGTCAACACGTCGGGAACTTCTGCAAAGAAAACAATACCCCAGATCACGGCGAAACCGACATATGCGAACTCGACTGTTCCGAGGATTGCAGGACTGGCTCTTTGGTAGGCAAAAGCGGCACCAAGACTTCCAATAAGGATCGCCACGGCAAGAAGCGACATGGCCAGCCATTCAGAAAACCCCATAGACACCCAAGGCGCTAGAAGAAAGCCCTCTCTTTCCTCCGATGGCACGTTGGAAATCGCGAACGCCGCGACCACGCCCACGAAGACAAAACCGAGATTTAGCCCAATAGAGAGCATAATCGGATTGACCTCGCGACACTTCGTACGCGTTAAAATCATCGCCAGCGCATAGAGCATGGCTGCAAACAAGGGCAGAATTGCGTAGAAATTGAACTCTTCAGGATCGGGCCGAAGGATCACCAAAACGCCTAAAAAACCTAATAGGACAGCAGCCCAGCCGAGGCGGCGGATGCGATCTCCAATCAAAATCGCGGAAAACAGGGTCAGGAAAATCGGGATTGTATAATAGCTCGCAGCGACGACTGAAAATTCCAGTTCCGGCAAGGCAAGGTAGTAAACGACCCACATTACAACCAGCATCAAGCTTCGGATCACTGTCCACGAAAACGCTGGCGGCAGCGCAAAAGCCTGTGGCGCCTTTACAAACAGGATCACAAAAAGCACCGGAAGCGCCAGAAGCGAGCGTAGGACAAACACCTGCCAAATCACAAAATCACCGCTGGTGAATTTGATTAGCGCATCACCCAAAGACAGCGCCAAAACCGCAAGCGCAATGACCATCACCGCCATCGTCACGTTATCTGAGTTTTGTTCTTTCATGCAGTTGAAGCCGAACCAAAAAACGCTTTCCGCAGTGCTTTCACATCCCAGAAAACCGGCTTCAACTGCCTTCTTCTTCGCGCTTAATCAGCTGCTTGTAGGTGTAGGATTGCGCGATGCTGCCTTCACTGCCTTTTTGAAAGGTGGGGTCGGAAAGGATACAACCCAAACCGCATACCTGGCTCACTTCCATCGCCGTTGTATCAACATACCAGATGCGCCCACCCGGTGTGCTGACATAGCCGTCAACGCCCTCGTCTTCGTCGGCCTCGATATCCATGACTGATGGCACTTCGGACAAAGAGTCATGATCATAGCCCGCATGCGTGTGCCAAGAGGCGACCACGTCCAGACTATCGGGCCAGCGTGGGGTACATTCATGGCTGCGCCCGCGGCGTGCCTTGGTCGAGCGCAGACGACCGTCCTCGTCAAAACCAATATAGCCGCAGTACTCCCGGTTGCTCTTGATCGACATCGCCTGCGCAGCTGTAAGAACAGACTTTATGAACGCCAGCTCCTCGGCCGTCTGGGCATTGGCAGGTACAGAGAGCACCAAACCTGATAATAAGATAACCGCTCGATACATGATTAACTCAGTCGTAGCTGCGCGTGTCTTCAATCACCACGCCATCATTGGGCAAGCTTCCGACGGGCACAACCTCTATCGCTCCCTTTAGTTTAAGCACATCGATCACAATATCCAAAAAACTCGCCGGGGCAGGCTCATCTGCCTCTATTTTGACTGTCATAATATCCATTTCGCCGTCGCGATCTGCAACCACGCGTGCGCGTTTTACGCCAGGCATACGCTCAACAAGGGTGGCGACTTGTTCGGGTCGCACAAACATACCCTTGATCTTGGTCGTTTGATCCGCCCGGCCCATCCAGCCTTTGATCCGCGTGTTGGTGCGCCCGCAAGGGCTTCTCCCCTCCATCACTGCGCTGAGATCACCGGTGGCAAAACGAATAAGCGGGTAATCGGGGTTTAGAGACGTCACAAGAACCTCACCCACCTGCCCCTGTGCCACAGGATCGCCAGTGCCCGGCGTGACGATCTCAACGATTACGCCTTCGTCAATGATCATCCCTTCCTGGGCCGGGCTTTCGTAGGCAATATTGCCCAGATCTGCCGTCGCGTAACACTGCAGACAGGTTATCCCCCGATCCGCATACCCCTGACGCAGTGATGGAAAAAGTGCCCCACCGCTGACCGCAGCCTTGGTGATACTCAGCGCGAGGCCAAGCTCAATAGCTTTCTCAAGAATGACATTGAGATAATCGGGGGTCCCGGCATAGGCCGTCACACCGATATCATGTGCCGCTTGCGCCTGAAGCTCTGTTTGACCGGTACCTGCCGGAAACACCGAGGCGCCAACTGCGCGAGCACCGTTTTCAAAGATCATCCCTGCAGGCGTCATGTGATAGCCAAAGCAGTTCTGAACAATATCTCCCTTGCCCATGCCGCAAGCATGCAGAAACCGCCCCATTCTCCACCAATCATTGCTGATACCACCGGGTTCATAAATTGGTCCGGGGCTCTGAAATATATGCGCGGCATTCGCCACGGGTAAACCACCAAAAGGCGGATTGGCTTTCTGTTTATCCACGAGATCGGATTTGCGGAATACTGGGAGCGCGACAAGCTCATCTAAGGACTTAAGCGCAGGCAACCCATCGCGATCGAGCTGATAGTTAAGTTGCGAGAGCTGGTCTGCCGCGCGCTCATCGGCACTGCGCGTCTCCAGCGTATCGAAAAAACTCATTTCTTAAGCCTTATTTGTTGCGGCCCCTTTGCGTTCACACGCTCAATCTCGCCGCTCACTTCAAGCTCGAGCTTCACCGTAATCACGTGCCAACCCAATTTACCAAGATTTTCCGCCTCTTCCTGCGTCAGGCGTGCGCCCACTTCATCTTTTACATCACTGTAATGTCGAGCTTCACCGTCAGCCAAAACCTCAAGAATATGGCCGCGGATCAGGTCAAACTTCCACGCCGGAATATTAGTTGTCCCGTCTCTGTCCTCCGCTGGCGTACGACAAGCGACTTTATCCATCAGCTCAGCCAGCGTTTCCGACGTCTGTAGCTGCGCACATCGCGAAAGCTTTTGCGACCCTCTTCGGACATGCCGAGGTAGAATTCCTTAACGTCTGGGTTTTCACGAAGCTCGGCAGCAGGGCCGTCCATCACGACACGTCCGTTCTCAAGGATGTATCCGTAATGGGCAAAGCGGAGAGCCACGTTGGTGTTCTGCTCTGCCAAAAGAAAAGTTGCGCCTTCTTTCTCGTTGAGCGATTTTACGATATTGAAAATCTCTTCTACGAGCTGTGGTGCGAGGCCCATTGACGGCTCATCAAGCAGTATCGTCTCTGGTCGGCTCATCAGCGCGCGACCAATGGCGCACATCTGTTGCTCACCGCCCGACGTGTAGCCAGCCTGACTCTTACGGCGCTCTTTGAGGCGCGGAAAATAGGAATATACCAAGTCGAGATCAGCTTCGATATCACCGCGTGCTGACCCGCGCGTATAGGCACCGGTCAGAAGATTTTCCTCGACGGTCAGGTGTTCAAAACAATGCCGCCCTTCCATAACCTGAATTACGCCCATCTTCACCAGATCAGAGGGCAGCAATTCCTGCACCCGGTCGCCACGATAGTGGATCGTGCCTTTGGTCACTTCGCCGCGCTCAGACCGCAGCAAATTGGAAATCGCCTTGAGCGTCGTCGTCTTGCCTGCGCCATTACCACCGAGCAAAGCGGTAATGCCACCCTTTGGTACCTTGAGGCTAACCCCCTTGAGCACGAGGATCACATGGTTGTAGATCACCTCGATATTATTGACCTCAAGAAGCGTCTCTTCTGTGGGCGCTGCGTCCAACATGCGGTACTCTTTTCTCCCAATTCATTGATAAACCGGCCGCCAAACGAGTGGCGACCGGCCTGAAGCAGTTTTAGCAGCCTGCTTCGATTTTGTTTTCTGCAGCGAAGGCAGCGGAATCTTCAGCCACCAGCGGCTCAATCACAGATTGGTCGGACTGGTAGTATTCAGTGATCAGTTTGAACTCACCGGCCGCTGCATCCCACTGGGACACCGCACCAAAGCCATTACCGCCATGGTTCTGGCAGCTGACGGAAAATTCAGGGCCGAAGTTTGGCAGGCCAAGACCGGCCATTTTCGCCTCTGTGATCTCCAGTGCTTCCATGCCGTCGCGCATTTGCTGGCTGGTAATATCACTTACACCGTGCAATTCCTGCGCGGTTTTGATCGCCTCGGCGGCCAGCATCGCCGCGTACATGCCACGGTTATAGAGAACCGTCCCAAGCTGATCACCCGCACCGGCAGCCTTACCAGCATCGACAACATATTTCTTCATGTCGTCATAGACCGGATAATCACTACCAAGGTTATGCATCGCGAGTGCTTTGTAACCGCTGGCCTTTTCGCCTGCTGCCTTCACGTCATTCTCCGAACCAGACCACCAGATGCCGATAAAGTTTTCCATCGGAAAGCGGATGTTCACGGCCTCCTGAACCGCAACCTGGTTCATAACGCCCCAGCCCCACATCAGCACATAGTCGGGCCGTTGTTGACGGATTTGCAGCCATTGCGACTTTTGCTCCTGACCAGGGTGGTCAACGGGCAACAGCATAAGCTCATAGCCGTGCTTCTCGGAAAGCTTCTCAAGTGTCCTGATCGGCTCTTTACCATAGGCGGAGTTGTGATAGACGAGCGCGACTTTCTTGCCGTCGAGCGAGCCGCCGTTTTCTTCCAGCAGGTGGGTCACCGCTAGAGACGCGCCATCCCAGTAGTTGGCCGGATAATTGAACACATATCTAAAAACCTCACCGTTTTTGGCGGAGGTCCGACCATAGCCCATCGTATGGAGCGGAATACCGTCAGCTGTGGCTTTCGGGATCAGCTGATAGGTGATGCCGGTCGAGAGCGGTTGATAGACAAGAGCACCTTCGCCTTTGGTTGCCTCATAGCACTCAACACCTTTTTCCGTGTTGTAGCCGGTTTCGCATTCTATCACACGCACAGGCTCACCACCGATGCCGCCGTCACGCTCATTGAGCAGGGTAAAGTAATCCTCATAGCCATCAGCAAACGGAATCCCGTTCGCCGCGTAAGGCCCGGTGCGGTAGCTGGTGGAGACGATTACAAGATCAGCCAGAGCTGGCCCTGCTGCCATCATCACCGCTGCCGCTGCAGTCAGTAGTTTATATTTCATCGGTCGTTTCCTCCCTTGGTTTTTATCCGATGTCTCTTCTTGAGGCGCTTCGACACGCCCAGTCGTAGGGTGGGTGACAACCCACGCGACCGCCCGCTAATGCGGAAACGGCCATAATCGTAATTTCTCCTTTGCCACGCGCCAAAGCTGCGCAAGCCCATGCGGTTCCATTATCAGGAAGACCACAATCAGAGCGCCGACGATCATGAACTCCAAATGCGCGGCCAGATCGGTGGGCCAGCCAAGACCGCCCACAAGAACGTTTTTCAAAAGCACCGGCAGCAGCACCAGGAACGCTGCACCTGCGAAGCTACCAAAGATGGAGCCAAGTCCACCAATGATGATCATGAATAGGACGAGGAAGGATTTGTTGATGCCAAACACTTCACCTACCTCAACAGCGCCAAGATAAACGGAGAAAAACAGCGCGCCCGAGATGCCCACGAAAAAGCCCGATACCGCAAAGGCGGAAAGCTTGGCCTTAAGCGGGTTCACCCCGATGATCTCGGCGGCGATATCCATGTCGCGAATGGCCATCCATTTACGTCCCTGAATACCGCGCGTCATGTTCCGGGCCAGGATCGCGCACGCGACCGTAAACACCAGACAGAACAGGTAAGTGGCCCAGGGCATCGTTTCTGGACCGGTCACTGCCACGCCCAAAAACGTACGTTCGGGCGCGTTAATCTGACCCGAGGCGGAATAGTTGTAGAACCAGCCAACGCGGTTGAACAACCACACTAGGAAAAATTGCGCCGCGAGTGTCGCGACAGCAAGGTAGAAGCCTTTGATGCGCAGGCTCGGCAGGCCAAACAACACACAGACCGCGGCCGTGATCCCGCCCGAAAGGATTATGTGAAAGAAGATGTTCACATCCGGCAGACCTGTCATCAGCTTGTAACAGGCATAGGCGCCCACCGCCATGAAGCCTCCCGTGCCAAGGCTCACCTGCCCGCAATAGCCCGTCAGAATATTAAGGCCGATGGCGGCGATCGAGTAGATCAGAAACGGCAGGAATATCGCGTTGACCCAATAGTCATTGATGATGAACGGCACGACCGCAAAGGCGATGAGCAGCACCACATAATAGCGATACCGGTCAAAGCGAATTGGAAAGGTTTGACTGTCCTGAACATAGGTCGTCGAGAAGTCACCGGATTCACGGTAAAGCATTAAAGCACCTCTATTCGACTTAAGACGTGTTGGTTTTCACCTACTCGATGCACAAAATGTAGGTTGGGTGAAAATCCACGCAGGATCAAATGCAACTTAAACCCTCTCAATGATCTTCTCCCCAAACAGCCCCTGCGGTCGGAAGACCAGGAACAAAAGCGCCAGAACGTAGGCAAACCAATTCTCCGTCGCGCCGCCTACAAGCGGACCAATGGCAAATTCGAAAAGCTTCTCACCGACTCCGATAATAAGCCCGCCAATGATTGCCCCTGGAATTGAGGTGAACCCACCCAGCATCAGCACCGGCAGCGCCTTCAATGCGATCAACGAGAGCGAAAACTGCACACCAGATTTGGTACCCCAGACGATACCCGCAACCAGCGCCACGAACCCGGCCAGCGACCAGACCATAACCCAGATGAAGTTGAGCGAAATCCCAACCGAAAGCGCCGCCTGGTGGTCATCCGCCACTGCCCGCATCGCGCGGCCCTGCTTGGTGTATTGCGAAAAAACGATGAGGCAAAAAACCAACGCAGCGGCGATCACCGTGGCCACGATGTCCAGATTGTCGATGAAAAACCCGTAATCAAAAGCGTTATACGTCGTCTCATCGATCCAGGCATTGATCCCTTGCGGCAGGCCCACATCCATCTTCTTGATGTCGCTGCCCCACATCGTCTCACCGAAGCCTTCGAGGAAAAAGGCAAGCCCGATAGTGGCCATGAACAGGATGATCGGCTCCTGATTGACCAGCCGTTTGAAGATGATCGAATTCACGACCCACGCCAAACCGATCATTATGAGGACCGTCAGAAGAATGCCGAGGATTGCCGGCGCATGCCAGCCAAAGTGATGGATTTCAGTGCCAAAGATCGAGTTGATTAAATGCGCAAAGGGCACGCGACCTTCCATGATGCCGACGAGTGTCATGCCCGCAAAAAGCGCCATAACACCTTGAGCGTAGTTGAAAATGCCCGACGCCTTGTAAATCAGAACAAACCCCAGCGCGACGAGCGCGTAAAGAACGCCAGCCATAAGGCCGTTCAGGAAAACCTCAGTCGCAAACAACAGCTGATCAGGCATGCCCCACTCCCCGCTCAATCATGGCTTACCCCCAGATAGGCATCAATCACCGCCTGATTGCTGCGCACCTCAGAGGGCGTGCCATCGCCGATCTTTTGGCCGTAATCCATCACCACAACGCGGTCAGAGAGGTCCATCACCACGCCCATGTCATGTTCAATCAACACCGTCGTGGTGCCAAATTCATCGTTCACGTCGAGCACAAAACGCGACATATCCTCTTTTTCTTCGACATTCATACCTGCCATCGGCTCATCAAGCAGCAGGATCGAGGGCTCTGCCGCCAAGGCACGAGCCAGTTCCACCCGTTTCTTAAGCCCATACGGCAGTCGGCTTACCGGGGTTTTTCGAATGTGCTGAATTTCGAGGAAGTCGATGATCTTTTCAACAAATTCGCGGTTTTCTACCTCTTCGGCCTCGGCCTTCCCCTTCCAGATCGACTGAGCGAAAAGCCCTGCTTTCATCTGCCTGATACGGCCGGTCATCACATTGTCCAGAACGCTCATGCCTTCAAACAAGGCGATGTTCTGGAACGTGCGCGCGATACCTTGCTGCGCCACCTCATAGGGGCGCATCGGCGGGCGTTTTTTGCCCTGGTACCAGACCTCACCTTCCTGCGGGTTGTAGAACCCCGAAATCACGTTGAGCATGCTTGATTTGCCAGCGCCGTTGGGACCAATGATCGCCCGTATCTCGCCCTTCCGAATGTCGAAAGAGATGTCCTTTATTGCCACGACGCCACCGAAGCGCAGCGTGATGTTTTTCATCTCCATAACCACTCCGCCAATCTCTCGACCGTCTTCGGTGGTGTAGCCTTGCGACGCATCAAGCATGCGGTAAGCCTCCCTGGCGCAGACTACTGGATAGCGGGCGGGGCGTTTTTACACGCAGGGCCAAGGAACGTCTTCCGTCGTCCCTCATTCTGCCGCAACCTTCTGTTCACTTGGCGAAACGATAGTTGCAAGTACCACCGCAAGCGTAGCGCTGATCGAGCCCTTGCGGCCGTCTTCATAGGTTACCTCGGTTGTCGTGTAGATCTCTTTCGAGCCATCATAGAGCGCGCCTAGCAGATCTTCGAACTTGTCCGAGATCACTCCACGCCGCACTTTCCGCGTTCGGGTCATCTCGCCATCATCGGCATCAAGCTCTTTGTGCAGCACGATAAAACGATGCACCTGACAATGTGCCAGCATCGGATCGCCCGCCAAAGACGCGTTCACCTCCTCCACATGCTCTCGGATCGTTGCGAGCACTTGCGAATTTCCTGCGAGTTCCTGATAGGAGGCATAGCCAATGTTGTTGCGCTCCGCCCAATTACCGACAGCGTTGAGGTCAATATTGATGAATGCGGTACACTCTTCGCGTTGATTACCAAAGACCACCGCCTCAAGAATATTGGGATAAAATTTCAGCTTGTTCTCAACATATTTGGGCGCAAACATCTGACCACTGGCCATTTTGCCGACGTCTTTAGCGCGGTCGATGATCCGTAGATGACCGGATGCCTCATCGATAAAGCCCGCGTCACCGGTCGCGACCCAGCCTTCTGCGTCCTTCGTTGAGGCCGTGCTATCGGGGTTCTTGTAGTATTCTTCAAACACCCCTTCGCTTTTGTAGAACACCTCGCCATTGTCATCGATGCGCAGGTCAACTCCTGGTGCCGGTTTGCCCACGGTATCACTGCGCACCTCTCCATCGGGCTGCAGAGTTATAAAGACAGATGCCTCCGTCTGACCGTAGAGCTGCTTGAGATTGATCCCAAGCGCACGGTAGAAATCAAAAATTTCCGGACCAATCGCCTCGCCTGCAGTGTAGCCCACGCGAACCCGACCAAAGCCAAGCGTGTCTTTCAAGGGCCCATAGACAAATAGGTTTCCGAGACGGTATTTGAACCGGTCCCAAGCACTGACAGTGTCTCCATCGAGAATTGCCGGGCCCACACGCCTTGCATGGTCCATAAACCGCTTGAATAAGCCACGTTTGAAACGCCCTGCATCCTCCATTCGGATCATCACATTAGTCAGCTGCGTCTCGAAAACGCGCGGCGGGGCGAAATAATAGGTCGGGCCTATCTCACGCATATCCGCATGCATTGTGTCCGTGCTTTCCGGGCAATTGACGCAAAACCCGCACCAAGATGCTTGCCCAACGGAAAAGATAAAATCGCCAACCCACGCCATAGGCAAATAGGCAAGCACCTCTTCGTCGCGCGACAGATTATCAAAAGATGCCGAGGATTTGGATGCCTCAAGAATATTGCGATTCGAAAGCACGACCCCTTTCGGCTTTCCTGTCGTACCCGACGTGTAAAGCATCACACAGGTGGATTTGTAATCAAGCTTATCCCGACGTGCATTGAGCTCGCTTTCCTGGGCCTGCCGTGCCGCACGCCCCTGCTCTTGCAGTTTTTCGAATTGGTGCAATTTAGAATGATCATATTTTCGTAACCCGCGAGGATCCACGTAGATCATTTGTTCAAATTGAGTCAGTTGCTCTTGTACATCGATTACTTTGTCGACCTGTTCCTGATCTTCAACAACAGCAAATCGCGCGCCACAATGATCAAGCACGTAGGCCATCTCGTCAGCGGCAGAATCCTGATAAACCGGCACTGGTATGGCTCCGACAGATTGAGCAGCAACCATCGCCCAGTAAAAATATGGGCGATTTCGACCAATGATCGCTATGAAATCGCCTTCGTTGACGCCAATCTCCAAGAACCCCAAAGACAGCGCTTCAATCTCTTCCCAGGTCTCTGCCCAGGTCCAGCTCTGCCATATGCCGTATTCTTTCTCCCGGTAAGCCGGTCGGTCGGCAAGGGTCGTTGCATTGCGTTGAAACAACGCAGGGATTGATGCAGGCCCTTCCCCGGCATTTGACATGCGCGCCAAAATGTTTCCTCCCGATTTTCACGTTATGCGCCGACAAAGCGGCGCAACCGCGAATCTTTGTATCAATCCTGCAGCCTGAACCGAGTTCGTCAATGCTTAATTGAACGCATGGTCAATTATTGATCCCTTTGCCAAATCATCAAACGACCCGAAGAATTCCAAAATTTAGCAACCGGTTCGCTTTTCCATCGGATCATCCGCCGCTAAATAAAACAAGAAATTTATCAAAAGGATTGAGGATTGGCAGAAATAGTTCTGGTACGTCATGGTCAAGCAAACTCGCATGCGACTGATGCTGAAAGCTATGATCGTTTGTCTGAACTTGGTCAGCAACAGGCGCGTTGGCTTGGCGAATATCTTTCCGGATCGGCAACTGATTTTGACCGAGTGATCACAGGTACGCTGACCCGCCAGATTGAGACCGCGCGACTTATGGGCTTTGACAGTTGCATACGCGACGCGCGGCTTGATGAATTGCCCTATTTTGAATTGGTGAAGGCTTTGGCCGACGAGCATGATGTGCAGGAGCCAAATGACAGCGCGGACTTCATGCATTATTTGCCACGTATGTTTTCAATGTGGTCAGAAGACCGCTTGACTGGTGCGCCGCGCCGTTTTGACGAATTTGCCCGCGGCGTGATTGCTCTCATCGACGAGCAGTGTGGCTCTTCTGAGCGCGTTTTGCTGGTTACTTCCGGCGGGGTTATCGGGATGGCTGTCCGTCACGCGCTCGGTCTTGACATCACCGGTACTGCAAAGGTGATGCTGCATATTACGAACAGCTCTATGCATACGCTGCGGTATGTGCATGACACTTTATTGCTCGGCGGCTTTAACGCAACGCCGCATCTCGACGTTGACGAACGCATGCATGCGCGCACCTATATTTGAAAGAAAAATCGTCATGAAACTCTTCTTTGCGCCCGGTACTATTGCGATCGCCTCCGGTATCCTTCTGGAAGAGGCCGGAATTGCCTATGACAAACATCAGCTCAGCTTTGCCGATGGCGATCAGGTCAAGCCCAACTATCTCGCGGTTAACCCCAAAGCGCGGGTTCCCAGCCTTGAAACCAAAAAGGGCATCATTACCGAAACCGGCGCAATCGCGGAATTTATCGCGGCACAACGACCTGACCTTGGTCTTGTTCCTGACGACCCATTCGAAGCCGCCCAAATGCGTGCTGTCTGCTATTATTTGGCTTCAACCTTTCACGTCAATCATGCGCATAATCCGCGCGGCCATCGTTGGGCCAATCAAGAGGCATCTTTTGCCGACATGAAAGCAAAGGTGCCTGAAAACATGGCTGCAAGCTGTGCCTTTATCGAAAATACATGCTCTTTGGCGCCTTTCATCATGGGCCAGAAATTTACGATTGCGGACCCGTGGCTTTTTGCAATTTGTAACTGGCTTGAGGGTGATAGAGTGCAGATCGCCGATTACCCAAAGCTCAGCGCGCATTTTCAAGTTATGCTCCAACGACCATCCGTGATGGCGATCAAAGCATACGGGCTATTGCCATAAACGAAGCCAAAAGATTAACCTGAGGATCAATTCAAGAGGGTCCTTGCGATGTCAATCCATTGGTGTGGTGCCGGGATGTCTTCTGGTCCTGGTCTCCGGCGCCTGATCAAAGCAGGTCATCCTGTGATAGTTTGGAACAAATCGCTCGAAGAGGCGCATGCCGCAGTCGGTGACATCACTCAAAGCATTTCAGAATTTGATTTCGATCAGCTTTCGCAAACCGTCAACGAGGGCGATATCATCGTCTCGATGCTGCCCACCGATTGGCACGTGCGTCTGGCGGATATGTGCATCAACAAGGCCGCACATTTTATCTCAGCCTCCTATATCTCGCCTGAAATGCAGGCGCTTCATGCAAAGGCACTATTGCGCGGTGTGGCTTGCGTAAACGAGGTGGGGCTAGACCCGGGCATTGACCACATTATGGCGCATCATCTTGTAGCGGCCTATCGAGCCTCTGATGCATTTGACCCAAAGAATGATATTTCGTTTCATTCTTATTGCGGTGGCATACCAAAAGATCCCAACGCGTTTCGATATAAGTTCAGCTGGTCACCATTGGGGGTGTTGCAGGCCCTGCTCGCGCCATCGCGGTCGATTAGGCATTTTACGGAGCTGAATATCACCCATCCATGGGACGCAATTACATCTTACGACGCGCCTTTAAGAGTTCCCGAGAGCTTTGAGGTTTATCCCAATCGCGACTCATTTCCCTACATGGACGAATACGGATTTGAGCCAAGTTGGCGTGTAAAAGAATTTGCCCGAGGCACTTTGCGCCTCAACGGCTGGGCTGAGGCTTGGTCCGACATTTTCGCTGCGCTGGAAGAAGGACCAGATAAAGAGCGCCTTAAGGAATTGGCAGAAGAGCTTTGGCAGGAAAACACATACAGCGAAAACGAAAAAGATCGTGTGGTGCTATGTGTCGAGCTTAAAGCAGAACGCGATGGCAGGATTACATGGCACCGGACCTTCGCGCTTGACGCTTTTGGTGACGAGCGTGGCACGGCGATGGCCCGGCTCGTTTCCATGCCCGTTTCGATTACCGTAGAAGCTATAATGCATCACGAAATCCCAGCAGGAGTGAGCGCAGCGCCAAGCGATCCGAAACTCACTCTGCGTTTTCTCAATGCTGTAGATAAACAAGCGCAGTTTCTGCAACTTGTGAATCATGTCTAGGGTTCGATCAGGAGAACAGGCGGTAATAGAGCCAATTGGGCATCAGCCGTGATACCCTGAAAAGCCATGAAAAGACACGAGGGAAGTGCCGATCAAAAGCAGATTCATCACACATAAGTTCAAACATCTCTTGTGCTGCATCTTCTGGTGTCATCAGAAACGGCATTTTGAATTTGTTTTTATCTGTTAGGCGAGTTTTTATAAATCCAGGATTGGCTAGCTGTACTCTTATCGCGGTCCGCCAAAGATCGGCGCGAAGTGTTTCCGCAAGTGACATTACCGCAGCTTTCGACGCGCCATAGCCGATAGCACCCGGCAAACCCCGAAACCCTGAGAGCGATCCGGTGATTATGATATGGCCTGCATTCTTCTCGACCATCGCAGGCACAACTTGTCCGAGGACGCGAAAAGCACCTGTAAAGTTGACATCTGCCATCGCCACCGCTTCTTCAGTGCGCCACTCACTTGCAGACATGGGCCAGTAAACTCCGGCGAGAAAGACGATACCGTCCACGTGACCCAAAGCCTCTCCAGCTTTGGCGACGCTTGCATCATCTGCAATATCAACTGGCAACACCTGAGACTTGCCTGGAAGCGTTGAAGCCAATTCTGAAAGCCGTTCTTCATTGCGAGCCGAAAGGATAACTTCAGCTCCTGCGGCGCTTATTTTATGGGCGAGCGCGGCACCAAGTCCCTCGCTCGCCCCAACTAACCAATAGCGCTTACCTGTCCAGGTTATGCTCACACTGGCTCCAGTTTTTGCATCGTGGCCACCAGTTCGGCAACTTTAATGCCGAACTTGCGAAACTGACTGCGGTTCACGATAGCGCCTTCTGGCGTCATGTACATCCAGTCAACCACGTTAAGCACATGACCGCCGGCTTCTTCCGGCAACCGGATGCGATAGTTGAGCTGCACACTTGGACCAGATTGCTGACCTGAGCCCTCACCCACCAGGTCATCAGCCGCCGCCTTAATCGAGCCGTCATTGCCTAGTTCAAGACGCCATTCGCGGTCTTGGGTATTGCCGCTGTCATAGCGGAAATGCTCTTTCATAATGCCCTTGTTGCCATCCCATGAGGCCTCAAAACGGGCAGAAAACCGAGACGTTACACGCCCCATAGGTCCATAAATTACACCTTCACAGCGAATTGGGCCGTTTAGGTGCTCTCGCAGATCAATCGTTGGTTTGATTTCCGCATAGTCCTTTGGCGTTTGCGCCGTGAAACCGGCGAAACGTTTGCGAAGATAAGTGACCAGAATGATCAGTCCTGCACCTATCCCGATATAAGTCAGCGCTGACATCAATTGGCACTCCTTTCCTTAGCTGGAGTTGGAAGAGATGCGATCGAGACGCTTGGTGTTTTGACCAGCAGAGCGATCGCGATGAGTTTGAGACCGCATGGAACGGCCCCGTAAAGCAGGCTGAGACGCAAAAGCGCCTCCTCGGAGTTGTCTTGCCCCGGTGCATAGCCTGCGAGTTCAAGCAGGGGCAAAAGCGATATGGCGGCGAGCGCCAGAGTAAATTTTGCAACGAAAGACCAAAGGCTAAAACCTTCTGCGGCGTTGGGTGAGATCTTGGCCAGACGGTTGGCGAAGAGCGCTGGCAGGAGTGTCATATCCGCGCCAAGTGCTACGCCAGAGGCAAAGCAGATCACTGCAAAAGAAACTATATCGCCTGCGCCGAGTGCGGCGGCATATGCGAAAGCCGCGATTGAGAGCACCATGCCGAAAACAAGCACCTGCCTTGTGCCGTATTTTTCGGCCAAGCGGCTCCATATCGGTGCGGCGGCTGCGGCACTGAGGAAGAAGAGCAATAAAAGCGGTCCTTCCTGACCGGGTGCCTCGAGGCGGTCCTCCACGAAGAATAGGAAAAGCGTAGAGCTCACCGCGACTGGCGCGGAGTTAGCCAGCGCAACGAACAACAGCCTGCGCGCGATTGGGTCGGATAGAACCGTACCGACCTCAGATCGCATATCAGGCGAGGCATGCATCACGCCCTGCCATTGAGCTCTCATGGCCCAGAGCGCTACACCAACCAAAATGCAAAACGCGATGGCAAAGCCACCGTAGCCGCCAATCGCCACCGGTGCCACTGCAGCCGCACAAATTCCAAGCAGCGAGCCTGTCTCACGCCAGCGTGCGATTTGCAGATGCCCACGCCCCGAGAGCGTCTCCGCAGCAGCCACGCCTTGAGCGTAGAAGCAGATCGTCAGATAGCTAAACGCTGAAAACACCAGAGTAAGCATGATCGCAAACCACCAAAGCGGTGGGACCAACGGCGTCACGGCAAACAAGCCGACCACACCGGCAGCCATCACAAGACCGGCCACCACGATCGACGCGCCGCGCTTGTTTCGCAGTTTGGTAGCAAGTCGGCCGAGCAGTGGATCCTGCACAAAATCAATCAATCGCAAGGCGAACAGAACCACGCCCATGGCGGCAAGCGAAACGCCATACTCATCGACGAAGAATTTCGGCGCATGCATGTACAGTGGTAGGCCGACTGCCGCGATCATCGCGGCGAATAGCGCATATGCGGGAAGGTTTGGTGTGGCGGTCTGGCTCAACGGCTAACCTCCTCTACAGGAGGTTCCGGGCGGGTGCGAAAAATCGCACCTTTCCACCAAAGCTTCAGCGCTTGCCAATGGATCAGCGCCATAACACGACGCGTGCCGAACGGACGACGCAAGGCGGCTTTGACAACGCTAAACGCGGTCAGAGGTTTTCGTTCACCCACAAGGGTCGCGACCAAGCCGCCTTTCCCACGAGTGTAGTCAATCGATATAGCAATCCGATCCGGGCGAATATCAAAGCGGAATTCATAATCGCCCTCCACCTTCTGAAATGGCGAGACGTAAAAAATCTTTTGCGCCTGCATCTTGTCGCGTGCTGTGATCGGGCCTTGGTTCGGGCGATGGCAAAGATAGGAGTGCCGGTCACCATAAGTATTGTTGACCTCAGCAATTACCGTGCGCAAGTCACCGGCATCATCATAGCAGAGCCAGAAAGATACCGGATTGAAGACATAGCCCATCATGCGCGGTTGAGCCAAAAGCTCTATCCGATGTGGCTGCCGTAACCCATACTCGGCCAAGATCCCGCGCACCCAGGCCGCACCATTTCCCTCACCGGGCGCGCCGCCATGATCCACATCACGAAGCGAAAAGAGACCACGCCGGTTACGCCCGAAAAATGGTGTTGAACGCATCTCACGTTCTGCATCGAGCATGACAAAATCCACTCCATAACGGAAAGCGTTTTTGATCTCGCCCTTGCGCCCGTGCCATGTATAGCCGGCGATATGTTCGGCTTGGCTCATTCTGCAGCAATCGCGATCCGGTCGCGCGCCACAATCGCATCTGCAACGGCAAGACCGCTGGCAAGGCCATCCTCGTGGAAACCATTTCGCATCCACGCACCGCAATACCAGGTGTTTTGATCACCGTTCAGCTCGCGCACCTCTTTCTGCGCCGCCAGCATATCCATATCGTAGACAGGGTGATGCAGAACCGTTTGATCATAGATCAGTTCCTGACGAATCTCGCGTGTGGAATTAAGAGTTACAAAATGCAGGTCATCCATCGGGATCGGCTGCAAGCTATTCATCCAATAGGTGATATCGATCTGACCGGACCGTTTGGCGGGCATCTCGGCATAATTCCAAGACGACCAAACCGCGCGACGCTTTGGCATAACAGCGCTATCACAATGCAGCACCACATCGTTTGCTTGGTATTTGACCTTGCTGAGCGCGCTGCGTTCCTTTTCGGACGGATCACTAAGAATTTTGAGTGAAATATCGCCATGGGTGGCGAAAATAACGTCGTCGAATGACTGCCACTCGCCGCCCTCAGCGCGGACTTCTACATGATCTTTTTGTCTGCGCACGCCAGCGACTGGCGCACCCTCATGGATCTGAACACCTTCATGAAGAAGAGCCGTGTGCAAGCGGCCCACATACTCTTGGGAACCGCCATCAACTGTGTACCACTGATGCTGCCCCGAGTACCCGAGCAACGCATGGTTTTCCATAAAGCGGATCATGGAGTGCGCGGGGAAATCAAGTATTTTTTCTGTCGGAGTGGACCAAATAGCGCCGGTCAGAGGAAATAGGTAAAACTCACGAAACCATTTGCCAAGACCCATGTTTTCCAACAAATCACCAATGCTAAGATCCGCTTTTTTCTGAGCAGTTTTAACGGCGTGCGAGTTAAAACGGAATATATCGCGCAACATCATCCAATGACGAGGATTGAGTGCATTGCGCTTCTGCGCAAAAAACGCCTTTGCCCCGTCTAGTCCGTATTCGAGAGCACCACCGTTGACGGACGCGCCAAAGCTCATCTGGCTCTTTACCACGGGTACATCAAGCGCATCAAAAAGGAGCGTCAAATTCGGGTAATTCGCGTAGTTAAAAACGATGAAGCCAGTGTCAACCGGTTGATTGCCCCATTTACCCGCCATTTTCGTTCGCGCATGACCGCCTAGGCGCGGCTCCGACTCAAAAAGTGCCACATCGTGGTCGCTCGCCAAGCGCCACGCAGCACCCATACCGGTAATCCCGGCGCCGATTATTGCTACTTTTCTGCGCCGGTGCGGTGATATTTCAAATGGCATCTGGAGGTATTTCCGTATTTGTTGTTTGTAAGAGTACGCATGGTCATCCAAAACGGATGACAAACAACATCAGGTATCTTTTTGATCCGAGTTAATTCCTTCGACGTACAGGAGACATGTACAGTGAAGCTGACGCAACTATACGCTGACCGCAAACTGCCTACGGTGGATGGTAACGCTGCGCAGTATGTGCGCATTTCGGCAACGATCCGTAGGCAAAATGGGGTTTTGCGGTTGTGAACCAGCAAAACACAGAAATGGAGATGGACTGGAGCGCGTTAATTGTTAAAATACGCGACGAACGGGATAAGAAAGCATTCAGGGCGCTGTTCACGCATTTCGCCCCTCGTGTGAAAGCATTCCTTATGAGGTCTGGCGCAGACGCGTCGCTCGCAGAGGAATGCGCGCAAGAGGTTATGGCGACGCTGTGGCAGAAGGCTCACCTATTTGATCCAAGCCGCGCCAGCGCGGCCACTTGGATTTTTACGATAGCGCGGAACCGCAAAATTGATGCGATCCGCAAAATGAAACGGCCGGAGCCTGAGGATTTACCCTGGGGACCGGAAAGCGAGCCGGACCAAGAAGACGTTCTGGCGTTGCAACAAGAGAGTACAAAATTGGGAGATGCCATTGCGCAGCTTCCGCAGAAACAAAGGGAACTGATCGAGCAGGCCTATTTCGGTGATCTTAGCCATAGCGAGATTGCTGATGCGACGGGTCTCCCGCTCGGGACCATAAAATCGAGGATCCGTTTGGCGCTTGATCGTCTACGCCACGCAATGAAGTGAAAGCTAATGACAGATAATATCAAACATCAAGTCAGTGACGAACTGCTTATGGCATATTCCGCAGGCAACCTGCCGGAAGCTTTCAGTCTCACAATAGCCACCCACATATCGCTTTGCGATGAGAGCCGCGCGCGCCTTGGTGCATTTGATAGCGTAGGTGGCAGCCTAATCGAAACTGGCGAAACCGCAGAGCTGTCGGAAGATAGCTTTGAGGCCACAATGGCGATGATCGAAAACACCGAAAACCCGATTATCGCAGACATCAGTGGTGAGAATGAAGGCGTCCTGCCGAAGCCGTTGCGTGATTATGTCGGAGGCGACGTCGACGCCGTTAAATGGCGATCATTGGGCATGGGTGTGAAACAGGCCATTCTTCCTACATCAAAGGAAGCAACGGCGCGCTTGTTGTTCATCCCTGCAGGCACTGCGATGCCTGATCACGGGCATGTCGGCACTGAGATGACCCTTGTGTTGCAGGGTGCATTTTCGGACGAGGTTGATCGTTTTGCGCGTGGTGATATTGAAATTGCCGACGAGCATATGGATCACACCCCTATCGCCGATATTGGTGAAGACTGCATCTGCCTGACCGCAACCGACGCCAAGCTGCGTTTTAACTCCTGGCTTCCGCGTTTGGTACAGCCTTTCTTCCGTATTTGACGGTTCAGCCGTATCTTTGCACGAAGTTGCGTAGGATCATTTCCGGCGCAAATACATCTGCAGCCCGACACATATCTATCAGGTCATTTGCCGCCTCTGCCGGGAAATAACCTCGGTTTTTGTAAATATTAATGCGCGTTTCAAATCCGTTTGCATCAGCCTCCGGATGAAACTGCGTGGCGTACACGTTGGCTCCGTGGCGCACCATCTGAAACGGACACGCCTGTGAGCGCACCAGATGTGTGCATCCTTCTGGGAGAGCTTGCAGCGCCTCTTTGTGCCCGACAAAGGCGTCAAACAAGCTCGGCATCCCTTCCAACAAGGCATCGACCTTGCCGTCTTGTGTCAATTCACATGCAGAAGTGCCCACCGGCTCACCATAGGCCCGTTTGCTGACGTCACCTTGCAAATGCTGGCCCAAGATCCCAATGCCATAACAGCACCCCAAAAAGGGAAAGTCTCTTTCCGTGATCTGCGGCATAAGTGAAAGAACATCTGCCTCGATGCGCGCCTCAATCTGCGACTTATCCCCTGTTGCATCGCTGACACAACCCGGCCCGCCACCAACAATTACGCCACTATAGTCATCCAACGAAAGCATGTCCGGCAGTCTCTCTTGATCCAGGCGGATTCTACGAGCGCTGTTTTCTGGTAATTCCGCTTTACGCAAAATGGCCGCATATTCATCGTCAGCAGCCTCCGTTTCGGGCCGCAATTGCAAGATCAAAAAAGGCTTTGCCATATAATATCCCCAGAATTTTTGACTGGTTGACGGGTTTAGCTTTTGGCGTCAAGACAGACGCGACCTTGACCCCTTGCGGCAAAAGAATACCCTGCTCAAAAATCCGGACTTGAAGGGAAATGCGCATGATCCAACGGCTTCACCTCGTTTTTGGTGGTGAACTCACCGATCCTTCCAAAAATGTGTTTAAGGACGTTGACGCACTTCATATTGTCGGGATTTTTCCCGACTATGACACGGCTTTTAACGCCTGGAAAGCAGAGGCGCAGCGCACTGTGGATAATGCACATATGCGCTACTTCATCGCCCACCTGCACAGGCTACGCGACGAAACAACAGCCGCATCGGCCACTGAAGAGCTCGGCTAGGATCAGATGGCGCGCTCGCTAAGCCTTTCAGCGTATCTTGCCTACGTAAACAGGGGCACAAAGTCTACTTTGACACCTGCCGCCGACCGGCCAGAAGGCACATTGCTCTGGGGTCATGCGGCGCGCACTATTCATGTGAACGCACTGTTGCAGTTGCACGATCGATTACTGGCAATGCGGCCCAATCTGCACCTGCTGTTGACGACACCTGAGGACAATATCGAAAGTCAGCTTTATCGAAGACGAAAAGTGATTTTTGAAAAACTGCCGCAAGATAGTGTTGCTGATGCCAATGCATTTTTTGAGCATTGGACGCCTGACCTTTCGCTTTGGACCGGGGGAGACTTACATCCCGCTCTGCTCGATTGCGCAGGGGATAAAGGCATCCCTCTGGCCCTTGTCGATGCCGATGAAGAGCTTTTGGCTCGTCCTGCGTGGCGCTGGTTTCCAGATTTGCCGCGCGCACTCCTGAGCCATTTTGAGTTCGTGATGACGCGGGATGAAAAGACGGCACGATTTCTTCGGCGCATGGGTGTGGCAAGCGAGAACATTACTGTCACCGGGAGGTTCCTAGACGGCGCGGTCTCGTTACCTGTGAACGAAAGTGATCGGGAAGAATTGGCTGCCCTCCTCCTTGGCAGGCCTGTCTGGCTTGCCGCAATGGTGCAGGAAGATGAAGTCGAACACATACTGAAGGCCCATGCCGAGGTAAGTCGTCTTTCCCACCGCGCCTTGGTGATCCTCGTGCCCGATGACATCGAGGCCAGCGATAACTTTGCGGAGGACCTCGAACATGCGGGAATGCGGTTTGTGCGTTGGTCCGAGGGTACGTTCCCGGACGAAACCACGCAGGTCATTCTAGGTGATACAAGAGGCGAAATGGGCCTTTGGTACAGGCTCGCGCCAATAAGTTTCATGGGCTCTTCACTTTATGAGAAATCTAGAGGCTGTGACCCGAATGAACCCGCGGCTCATGGGTCTGCAATTCTGCATGGACCCGGGATCGAGCGCTACAGGGCAAGCTATACCCGGTTTCGCGGGGCGGGGGCCGCTCGGATCGTGAAAACGGCTTCCGAGCTTGCCGCAACTGTTAAACAGTTAATCCCTCCCGATCAGACCGCCGCCATGGCTCATGCCGCGTGGGAAGTGGCCTCGCGCAGTGCGAGCCTTACGGATCGTATTGCCGAGCGGATACATGATCGGCTTGATACACTCGAGCTGAACTGATGCGCGCTCCCGATTTCTGGTATAGGCCCGCCGATGCTCCGGGCTTACGCGCTCGGCTACTGGCTCCCTTGGGCGCAGCTTATGCACGAGCGACTGCACAACGGATCGCGCGGCCGACGCTTGTACGGCCTGATATTCCGGTGATCTGCGTGGGCAACATCAACGCGGGCGGGACTGGAAAGACGCCAACTGTGATTGCATTAGTGCAGCACCTGCAAGCCCGCGGCAAAAGACCGGTGGTAATCTCACGCGGACATGGCGGTTCGTTAGAGGGACCTGTCGAGGTAAACGAGCGCAAACATAGTGCGGCCGATGTTGGGGATGAGCCACTTCTTATCGCGGCCTTTACACGTACATGGATCGGCAAAGACCGGGCTGCCGTCGCCAAGGCTGCTGCGGGATCCAAAGCCGATGTGATCATAATGGATGACGGTCACCAGAACCCAGATGTCGCCAAGGATGTTTCGCTAATCGTTGTTGACGCGGTAAAGGGATTTGGCAACGGTCGCTGCATTCCTGCTGGTCCTTTACGCGAGAGTTTACCGACGGGCCTTGCCCGAGCAAGTCTTCTGCTCTCCATCGGACCAAGCAAAGCGCAATCGCGGTTCGAGGCGCAGTGGGGTGCTTTCATTACAACCGGCCGAATGAAGGGCGAACTGCAACCGCTGCAAACAGGCATGGATTGGACTGACACACCCTTGCTAGCCTTTGCAGGTATCGGGCACCCAGAGAAGTTTTTCGCAACGCTGAAATCTCTTGGTGCGACCTTGCTTCGCTCCGAGGCGCTTGAGGATCATCAGCCACTGACAAATTCCCTGCTTACAAGACTGGAAAACGAAGCCGCATTGCTTGGTGCTCAGCTGGTGACAACGGAGAAAGACGCCACACGCCTGCCTGCGGACTTTCGACGTAAGGTGTTAACCCTGCCAGTGCGGCTTAACGTCGAGGATTGGGGGCCGCTTGAACTTCTTCTGGCCGAACATGGGCTTGGCGCATCTGGAACTTGAACTGACAAAAGCCGATTTCTTTAAAAGAAATCTGTCGGGAAACTTTTGAAGTTTCCATGGCTGGTAAACTCGCAGCTTGATTCAATCATGCTCTCCTAGACGCGGTGACGCGTGATCAAGGGATAAATCAGCATCTGAGAACTTTATCGGTGTACGCACTCCTGGCACGCCATCGGCGTAAATCTGTAAACCCCGCGCCTTCACCTGTGGATCGTCGAAAACCTCGGCCATGTTATTAATCGGTCCAACCGGCACCCCGACAGCCTCACAAGCGGCAAACAGCTCCGCCTTCGACATTGTTTTGGTCTTTTCCATGAACTGAGCGGCCAGAGCATCGCGATTGCGTACCCGTTGCGGGTTTGTCTTGTAATCCGGGTGCTCGGCCAGCTCTGGAAGACCCATGAGCTCACAAAACTTTACAAACTGCCCGTCGTTACCAACCGCCACGATCATATGCCCGTCGGCACAATCGAACACCTGATACGGCGCGAGATTGGGATGATAGTTACCAAGCCGCGTGGGTGGTGTACCTGTGGCGAGAAAATTCATCGCCTGATTTGCCGTAATCGAGATCGCCGCATCAAAGAGCGCCATATCAATCTGCTGGCCTTTGCCTGTTCTCTGCCGCTGATGCATGGCCGCGAGAATAGCGGTCGTCGCGTACACGCCAGTAAAGATATCAGCTACTGCTACGCCCACCTTCACGGGTTGGCGCTCTGCCTCTCCGGTAACGGACATTAACCCCGACATGCCCTGAATGATGTAGTCGTAACCAGGTCGATGGGCATACGGACCATCCTGTCCAAACCCGGTGATCGAGCAATAGATCAGACCGGGATTGATCTCGGACAAACTTGCGTAATCCAGTCCATACTTTTTAAGGCCACCGACTTTAAAATTTTCGATCAGGATATCCACTTCGCGCGCCAATTCGCGTACGCGCGCCTGACCCTCTTCTGTGCGAAAATCGATGGTGACGCTTTGCTTTCCGCGATTAGTGGCATGGAAGTAGGCGGCGGAGTTATCGCCTTCGCGCTCAATGAAGGGCGGCCCCCACTGCCGAGTGTCGTCACCTGCCGGGCTTTCAACCTTGATAACCTCCGCGCCGAGGTCAGAAAGCGTCTGGCCAGCCCACGGGCCAGCCAGAATACGTGCCAGTTCAATGACCTTAATTCCGGTCAGAGGACCAGGCTTCATTAGTTGATCAGGCCGTCAATTATGTCCTTAAGCTCTGGATAGGCCATGTTCTGATGCTTTGTGCCATTGATCACCAGCGTTGGCGTCGACGTCACATCATCGGCCTCTGCGTTTTGCTGATAAAGCGCGACCATAGCTTCGGCTTTGTCCGAATCCGACAGGCAGGCTTCAAGCTGATCTTCGCTAAGGCCAGCCACTTTGCCGATCTTCCGAAGTTCGTCGGCGATTTGAACCGGATCCCGAGAAGCGAGCCAATCGCTTTGCTGATCATAAATCATATCGCTGATGCCAAAGAACCGATCCGGCCCAGCACAACGCGCAACCATTGAAGCCCAAAGACCAAAGCGATCAAAATAGACGTCGCGATGGATGAACCTGACTTTACCAGTATCGATGAACTCTGTTTTCAACTGCTTAAATTGATTGGCGTGGAACGACGCGCAGTGCGGACATGTGAAAGAGGCATATTCCACAAGCGTCACGGGCGCGTCCTCCGCCCCCAAAGTCATCTCCAGGACACTGGAAGTATCCACCTCGGTAGTGTCGGATGTCTCCGCTCCAGTACCTGTCGAGGCCTGAGCGATCTGCGTGCTCTCTGTGGCGGTGCTCTGTGAGCTAAACCACCAGGCCCCGCCTGCGGCCAAAGCCAGCACGACGGCGCCAATAGCAATAACGTTTTTCATAATATTCCTTTCCCGCTTCAGTCTTGCGACTTGTTCAATACGTTGCGGCCAAGCTGCTCTAGAGCAGTGCGCAGGCCTTGATCCTCTACGTGTTCAGCGGCCTGAGCGGCCGCAACGCGTGTCTTTGCGCTTGGCGCTGGCGCAGGCTTTTTCGTTTGTCGATGCGTGAAACTCACCTGTCCATCAGCAAACCCTGTTGCAGCTGTTTGGGTTATAGTCACGCGTGAGATTGCATTGAACCCATAGGCGGCATTCACGCGTTCGCGTAGTGCTTCCTTTTGCATGTCGACCTCAGGCGCTTTTGCACCCGTGGTCAAAACCGTCAACGTCGCTCCAAGACCCTGACGTCCATAGGAGACATTCACCGGGCGCGTGCAGCTTGCCAATTTCTCACCAACGATCTCCTGCCAATGGGTTAAAACGCGCGAAACCGCAAAGCCGCGGCTTTCCGACAGCTTGCGGATCTTTGGCGCGAGCAAAACCCCGCCTTGTTTGAAGCCTTTTGTAGTGCTTTCTCGTACGGTCATGCGTGACCTCTGGTCGGTACTGGGTTAACATAAAGTATCACGGGGATGATGCCAGCCCTTACAGAAAAATATCGAGGTAACAGATGCGTGACGGTCACCTGACCTCACACTTGCTGAACTGGTATGATGATCACGCCCGCACGCTGCCTTGGCGTGTGGCTCCAGATGCGCGCGCCAATGGCATACAGCCTGATCCGTATCGGGTCTGGCTTAGCGAGATCATGTTGCAGCAAACGACTGTTGCCGCCGTCAAAAGCTACTTTGAGCGCTTTACGTTTCTCTGGCCGACCGTGGTTGACCTTGCAGCAGCAGAAGATGATCAGGTTATGGGAGAATGGGCAGGTTTGGGATATTATGCCCGAGCACGGAACCTTCTGAAATGTGCAAGAGAGATCGTTACCAACCATAACGGCCAGTTCCCTCAAACCGCAAACGAACTGCAAAAACTTCCCGGGATCGGTCCCTACACTGCCGCTGCCATAGCGGCGATAGCATTTGACCGCAGCGCCGTTGTTGTCGATGGCAACGTGGAACGCGTGATGGCAAGAATGTTTGATATTCGCACACCGCTTCCGGCTGCAAAATCTGAGATGACTGATGCTGCGGCCAGATTAACGCCACAAACGCGCCCAGGCGATTATGCCCAAGCGGTTATGGATCTTGGGGCAACGGTTTGCACCCCTAAATCTCCAGCCTGCGGTATTTGTCCGTGGATTGACCCGTGTGAAGCTCGCAAAGAAGGCCATCAAGCCAATCTGCCAGTCAAGGCGCCTAAAAAGACCAAGCCTACGAGGCGCGGTATAGCCTATGTCGTTCGACGCGAGGATGGCGCCTGGCTCTTGGAGCGAAGACCGGACAAAGGCCTTCTGGGTGGCATGCTTGGCTGGCCCGGCAGCGATTGGTCAGATGCACCCACCCCTGCTCCACCTCTTGGGGCCAATTGGTTTACAATTGGCGCAGAAGCGCGCCATACGTTCACTCATTTTCACTTACATTTGAGCGTGACTTGCGCGGTCGTCGAAGCTGGGGCTAAACCAATACGTGGCGAATTTATGCCACAAAACCTCTTTAAACCGGGTCAACTGCCTACGGTTATGCGCAAGGTTTTTGACTTAGCGCGGCCTGAGTTGCAAATATCCGGTTGATCTCGAGCACATCCGAGGCGCGGGCACAGGAGTGATGATGTACGTAGCGACGGAAAGAGTTGAAAGCGTTCAACGCGCGTTGCCATTCTGGGCGGCACTCACACTTGTTCCGCTCGCCGTAATTAGCGCACTCTATGGCGGTTGGTTTTTGCTGCTTTTACCACTTTTCACTTGGTACTTCTTTGCCCTACTCGATGCTGTTTTAGGTCTGGACACTGATAACCTCGATCCATTCACGCGCGACCGGCATCTGCGTTTATATACGGCGATTACGGTCATATGGGCGCCAATCCAGTTTTGTCTTCTGGTCTGGATGCTTTGGTATGCCACTGGCCCCGGTACGGCGCATCTCAGCATGTTTGAGATAATCGCATTATTTTCGGGTATGGGTGTTGTATCGGGGACGATCGGTATCAACTTTTCGCATGAGCTTATGCATCAGCGCAGCAAGACCGAAAAGGCGATGGCGGATGTTCTTTTGGGCATGGTGATGTATTCGCATTTCCGCTCAGAGCATCTTTTGGTGCACCACCGCTACGTTGGAACGCCCAAAGATCCGGTCACAGCCAGATATAACGAAGGCTTTCACCGCTTTCTGGTTCGCGTTTTAGCGGCCTGTTACAAGTCCGCTTTTGCAGCAGAGGCAGCGCAGCTCGCGCGTAAGGAAAAGCCTTGGTACCATATATCCAATCCGTTTTGGATCTATTGGGGATTGCAAGCCTACATGCTCATCCTTGCTGCTCTTATCGGTGGTTGGGCGGCCGTTGGTCTCTTCTTATGGCAAGCGTTGGTGGCCATCTGGCAGCTTGAGCTTGTCAACTATGTCGAGCATTACGGGCTTACACGAAAGCATCTAGGAAACGGGCGCTATGAACATGTTCGACCACACCATAGCTGGAATGCGGCGCAAAAAGCGTCAAACTGGCTATTGATCAATCTTCAGAGACATTCTGACCACCATTTTAAGCCCACGCGGCGGTTTCCGCTTTTGCAGAACTACTCAGAGGATGAGGCTCCGCAGCTACCGCACGGCTATCCAGTTATGACCATGGCCGCTCTGGTGCCACCACTTTGGCGGCGTATGATGAATCCGCGGGTGCGGAGATGGCGAAAAATGTATTATCCGGAGATTGCCGAGTGGAGTGCTTATAACTCTGCCCAGAATCCGATGCCGCGCTAGAAGAGCGCGGCAAACAGGACTTGTACTACAAAGTCAGGTCAAACTATTCGGCAGGCACGACCGATGATTTAGACTTACCTTTGATCGGCGCCCAAAGACGTTTGTTGGTCAGGTAGAGCAAAACAGACAGAACCGACAACAGAACAACACCAGCAAGACCTGCGTGTTTACGATCCATCATCTTCGGCTCAGCCGTCCACATTAGGAATGCGGATACGTCCTTTGCAATGCTTTCTATATCGTTTGGAGAACCATCTGCGTACTCTACGTCTTCACCCCAGAGCGGTGGACCCATAGCGATCCAACCGCCTGGGTAGGCTTTGTTCTCGTAAAACAAAGACCCTGCTTCTTCTTTCTCCTCGCCAGTATATTTTGTGAGGAGAGAGTAGATGTACTCAGGTCCACCCATTCCTTTGAAGAGCTGGTTGATACCAGAGCCGTGCGGGCCACTAAAACCAGCGCGTTTCTTCGCCATAAGGCTTAGGTCGGGCGCATTCTCAAGCTGCGAGCCGGGGAAGTGGTCTGTAGGTGTTGCTGCGCGGAAATCATCAAGCTCAGGATCGAAGACTTCGAAATTCTGCTCGGCATAGGCAAACACTTCTTCCTCGGAAAAGTGCGGTCCACCGTGATCGCCCAGTGTACGCAGAGGGACATACTGAAGACCATGACAACCGGCGCAGATTTCAGTGTAGACTTGCAGGCCTCGTTGGAGTTGTGCCTCGTCAAAGCGGCCAAAAGGCCCCTCGAAGGAGAAGTCCACATCCGTCACCTCTCCTGCGCCTCCGGCGGCAAGTGCCGTCGAGGTCGATAGCATAAGTGCCACGGATGTATATCGTGCGATTTTGCCAAGCATCGCTAGTTTCCTTTATTCGGCTGGTTCTGCTGCTGCCCCACTCGGCGCTGCAGACTTAGCTGTCTTCGGATAATGTGCCGCAAAATCTTCTTCGATTGTTGCGGGCTGCTTCTTGGGCGTTTCAATCACCCCGAGCAGCGGCAGAACGACAAGGAAATACGCAAACCAGTACGTAGAACCAATAAGTGCGTGAATACCTGCTTCTACGCCAAGGATTTTTTTGTCAGCTGCCAAAGCGCCAAGCCACATCAAGTAGATAAAATCGACGACCAGTATCCAATAGAACCATTTGAACATGGGTCTATATCGGCCGGAGCGCACCATCGATGTGTCGAGCCATGGTGCAAGCGCCATGATTGCAATCGCACCAAACATAGCAAGCACGCCAAAAAACTTACCGTCGATGATGCCACCCGTCACTACATTCGCCAGAATAACGATCCATACGTCATCGGTGAAAGCACGTAGGATCGCGTAGAACGGTAGAAAATACCATTCAGGCACAATGTGTGCAGGCGTCGCAAGCGCATTAGCCTCGATGTAGTTATCGGGGTGTCCCAGGTAGTTGGGCATAAAACCGACGATGGCGAAGAATATCACCATGATCACGGCCAGAGCGAACAAGTCCTTAATGACAAAGTAGGGCCAGAATGGAACAGTATCACGCTCTGCTTCTTCCTTAGATGTACGGCGCACTTCGACACCAGTTGGGTTGTTGTTACCCGTGGTGTGGAAGGCCCATATGTGCAGCGCAACCAGCGCTGCAATTACAAAGGGCAGCAGATAGTGCAGCGAGAAAAAGCGGTTGAGCGTCGCGTTATCCACTGCAGGTCCACCGAGCAACCAAGTCTGTATCGGCTCTCCGATAAACGGGATTGCACCAAATAGACCAGTGATCACAGTAGCGCCCCAGAAAGACATCTGGCCCCAAGGCAGAACGTAGCCCATGAAAGCGGTGCCCATCATAAGCAAATAGATAAGCATCCCAATAATCCACGTGATCTCGCGCGGCGCTTTGTACGACCCGTAGTAAAGACCCCGAAATATGTGGATGTATACCGCGAAGAAGAACAGAGATGCGCCGTTCATGTGCAGATAACGGATCATATGACCACCATTTACGTTGCGCATAATGTGTTCAATTGACGAGAACGCGTAGTCCACGTGCGGTGTGTAGTGCATCACAAGTACAATTCCTGTGATGATCTGCAGCGCTAGACAGAACGTCAAAACGATGCCCCAGATCCACATCCAGTTCAGGTTTTTAGGAGTAGGGATCATCAATGTGTCGTACATCAAGCCGACAATAGGCAAACGACTATGAAGCCACTTTTCCGCGCCGGTTTTCGGTTCGTAATGGTCGTGAGGAATTCCGCCCATCTCGTTATCCTCCCTTATCCCAGTTTTACGGTCGTTTCGTCGATGAACGCGGCGACCGGTATAAATAGATTGCTTGGTGCGGGACCTTTTCTGATGCGTCCTGCAGTGTCGTAGTGTGAGCCGTGGCATGGACAGAACCAGCCACCGACGCCATCAGCCGTGTACTCACCGGCATTTGCCAAAGGCACGCATCCTAGATGAGTGCATACGCCTATCATCACGAGCCACTCGCCCGCGTCGTCCATAGTGCGGTTTTCGTCGGCCGCGTCTGCCGCCTCGTCATTCGCATTCTGTGAGCTATTATCAGGTAGGTCACCGGCTTCTACTGAGCGCGCAGCTTCGATTTCTTCAGGGGTCCTTCTCCGGATGAAAACCGGCTTTCCAAGCCACTTCACGGTCAGCTGCGTACCTGGCTCCACGCCACTTACGTCAACGCGAATAGAACTAAGAGCTTGAACGTCTGCAGATGGGTTCATCTGGTTCACGAGGGGCCAAACAGCTACCCCGGTCGTAACCGCGCCTGCGCCAGCGGTGGCGTAGTAGATGAAGTCTCTGCGAGTGCCTGCGTGATCTTCTGCGTGGGACACAAATATTCTCCATGTTGCGCTCGCTACGCCAAATTATAGTACAGCACAATGACTGGAATCGTCTGGATCGTAGCTACGGTATATTAGCACATAGCTCGGCACATTTTAGTCGTCCAGTATTCTGTACGACTTCTTTCGTTACAAATACGTGTTCACAAGCAGGTTGACGTCAAAGCGAAGGTATAGGATGTGTCAATATAAACTGCCACTTAAGCCTAATTAACCAATAAGGTGCGGACATGAAAAAATTGGCAATATCCGCTATAGCCCTTTTGTCATTGACAAATTCGGCCTCCGCAGAGATCGAAATAAGTGTTTATACCGGCTGGCAAGGAGTGCAGGACAGCTCCGCAAGCGGCAATCTACCCGATGGGACACCCTTTGACACTAACATAGATTGGCGAGGGCGGCCTTTCGACGCACCTTACCATTATGGCGGAAGGGTTATTTGGTGGACCGATAATAACATCGGTTTTGGCATCGAAGGCACACACAGCAAAGCAATTGCTCCTGACGGTGAAGCGGCCGCAATTGGTCTTGCGCGTTTTGAGCTTTCGGACGGCCATAATGTATTCACGGCTAACGTAATGAAGCGCTGGCCTGGAGCATTTAAGGGCACCCGTTTCACGCCGTATATAGGTGGCGGCGTAGGCGTTGCTGTACCCCATGTGGACGCTGTGGTTACAGGCGCCAGCAACCGAACCTTTGGGTTTGAAACTACAGGGTTTGCGGTACGCGGCCTCGCCGGCATCAAATATGACTTGTCAGAAAAGTGGGCCCTTTTTGGAGAGTATCAGTTCACATGGTCTGACAACGATATCACTATTGAGGGTGACCCGCTCGTGCCAGGTCAAACAGACGGCCAGTTTGATACAAACCTAACCACCCACGCGATCAATTTAGGCGTCAGTTTCAGCTTCTGAAATCATCTTTGAGTGAACCTTATGCAGCGAGCAATTTCTGGCCTCCAACGCCTGTCACGGTGGCATCAATAATCTGGCCTTCGGGTTTGTCTGACTGAAACACGATTTCAGTGAACTGTTCGGTTCGACCCATACGGCCGTTTTCCATCAAAACCTTATGCTTTTTCCCCGTTTGCTCGGCCAAGTGCAACGCAACGCGACGTTTACCGACCGCGCGTAGCTGCGCCGCACGTTGCTTGATCAAGCGCCCTGCAACCTGCGGCATGCGTGCCGCGGGCGTGCCCTGACGCGCAGAATAAGGAAACACGTGCAACCAGGTTAGCGCACATTCCTCAACCAGTCTGATTGAATTTTCAAACATCGCCTCAGTTTCGGTTGGAAACCCGGCGATAATGTCTGCGCCGAACGTCATCTCGGGACGCAGTTTTCGCACCTCTTCGGAAAAGCGGATTGCATCGTCTCGCAAATGGCGGCGTTTCATGCGCTTTAGGATCAAATTGTCCCCATGCTGCAAACTCAGATGCAAATGTGGCATAAGACGCGGCTCGGTCGCCAGGGCCTGCATCAGGTTTTCGTCTACTTCGATTGAATCGATCGAGCTGATCCTAAGGCGAGGCAGGTCGGGCACCAGCTTCAGTATGCGCATCACCAGATCGCCAAGTTTTGGCTCCGCCGGCAGATCAGTGCCCCAACTTGTCAGGTCGACCCCCGTCAGCACGACCTCATTGTAACCGCGTCCCACCAAGCGCTTTATCTGTTCTATGACAACGCCCGCCGGTACAGAACGCGAGTTTCCGCGACCGTATGGAATTATGCAAAAAGTGCACCTGTGATCACACCCGTTTTGCACCTGCACATAGGCGCGCGATCGGGTTCCAAAGCCATCGATCAGGTGACCTGCTGTCTCTGTCACCGACATTATATCGTCGACCTGACAGCTTTCCGTCTCGCCAATAAAATCGGCCGCCATGCCGCGCCAGACGTCGGGCCGCATCTTCTCGGTATTTCCGATCACTGCGTCTACCTCATCCATCGTATCGAACGTTTCGGGCTCCGTCTGAGCCGCGCAACCGGTTACGATCAGTCTCGCGTCAGGATTTTCACGGCGTAACTTTCGGATCTCTTGACGCGCTTTGCGTACAGCCTCAGCCGTCACAGCGCAGGTATTAACGACAACTGCATTCTCAAGCCCAGCAATCTCAGCCATCTCTTTCATGGCTTCGGTTTCATAGGCGTTAAGACGACATCCCATAGTCGTAAATCTAGGAGCGCTCATTTCAGGGCCTCAAGAAAGTCGACGGTTATCTCGCCGTCGCAAACATGGGTTGTAGGACCGGTCATCCAGACGCCATCTTCGCGCCAATCGACCTCAAGTACGCCGCCATCGAGCTCAACGGAAACTTGACGATCCGTGATCCCGCGCCTGACAGCCGCAACAGCTACAGCACAGGATGAAGATCCAGAAGCTAACGTTACACCAACGCCCCGTTCCCATACCCTTACTCTCAGCTTCTCAGGTGCTTTAAGAGATGCGATTTGGACATTGGTGCGCTCGGGATAGAGCGGGTGATGCTCAAATTTGGTCCCGTATTCCTCGAGGTCCTCAACCTCTGCATCATCTACGAAAAATGTACAATGCGGATTGCCCATGCCAGTGGCGACAGGGTTTCCTTGTATCGGCAAGGCTAGCGTGTCCATCTCCTCGGCAAGTGGTATCTCGTTCCACAAGAGCTGTGGCTGACCCATGTTTACCGATGTAGCTCCATTGCCAGCATCCAAGGCGTAGATGTCTCCGCGTGCTGTCGTCAGGTGTATCTGATCTTTTCCGGTTTCTTTCATCAGATAACGCGCGATACATCTGGTGGCGTTGCCGCAGGCAGCCGCTGCAGTTCCGTCAGAATTCCAAAAGCGCAGGTGATAACTATCCGAGCCGTTTTCAATCAAAGCAAGCTGATCAAATCCAATTCCGCGCCTCCGGTCACCGAGGGCCACTGCAACCGTTTTCGTGACATCAATTGCCTGCGCACGCGCATCCAAGACAACGAAGTCGTTGCCCAGCCCATGCATCTTCATAAAGGGCAATCGTTGCGCGCCAGTCTGTCCCATCTGCGCGATATAAAACGAAGGGTGCGGCAAATCCAGCCATAGCCTTAAATTAACAGCGTTTTGCCCTTGACCCATAGCGCCCTGCTTTCTAAGTAGGCCGCCTAGTGGGCCGTTAGCTCAGTTGGTAGAGCAACTGACTTTTAATCAGTGGGTCGCAGGTTCGAATCCTGCACGGCTCACCACTATTTTCAAAGACGTAAGAGAAATTTCTATAGAGGCTAGGCTCTTTTTAGGCTCACCTTGTCGCAGTCTAGATAATGCATTTCTCAAAAAACCGCGTTGCAAGGTTTACTTGTCATGCCAGAGAAGGAGATCAGCCAAGCGCGTGTCGCCATCAATATCAGACGCAAATAACACAACCAAATCAATTGCAATGAACGGTTAGGCTAGACATCCCTTACAACAAATTCCACGCAATAATGATAACAACAGCACCGCAAAAATTGCTATTGATTGTCTTTGCCGGTCATTGTCCAGCGAATGCAGACAATTGGCGTGCCCCCATTTGGTGGTCCGGTTTTATTGTTAGTGCATCGTGGGGCTCTGGTCGATGGGAATGATGCTTTCAGGCGCAGGTGGACGGTAGCCCAATGCGCTATGCGGCCTGACGGTGTTGTCGTGAACGCGCCATTGTTCGATCAGGATCTGAGCCTCACGCAAGCTGTAAAATAGCTCACCGTTCAGTAATTCATCACGGAACCTGGCATTGAAGCTTTCGCAGTATCCATTTTCCCAGGGCGAACCTGGCTCGATGTAGGCTGTCTTGGCGCCCACTGCAGCGGTCCAGTCCCTCACTTTCTGGGCAATAAATTCAGGGCCATTGTCCGACCCTATGATTCCGGCGGGCCGCGCAGTATGAACAAATCTGTCAGCGCATCCAGCACGTCCGTGGAGTTGAGCTTGCGATTGACGCGGATCATAAGCGCCTCCCTAGTGTATTCGTCGATGATATGATGATAAAATGAAAGTAAGCGAGAGGACGGTTGAATTTCACCTCGCTAACGCCAGAAAGAAGACGAACTCTCCGACCAGAGATAGCATGATTGCGAGGGTTATCCTCGGTGGATTTCGTCAGACTTAGGCAGCATTCATTTCTCGCATCACATCTGGCGTGCTCTATCAGGCAAAGCAAAAGCCCGGCTTCGTCCCGTGCCGCGTCGATGCCGATGAATACAAGGACACTCTAGCAGGTTCAACCAAACCGCTACCAAATGGTATGGCTCTCACGCGCGGCCGGCGTGCAAATTGGGGTGTCGTCATGCGTGCAGCGAAACGAAAACTCGAAATCTATGACTTCCGAATGATCGCAGCGGCGGTTAGGGTCGTGCGATAATTAAGATTTTGAAACGGACCTTCGAGGTCGAGCAACTGACCGCTGGCGACACCACTTGATCCAGCCCCCTGATCCTGGCCATTTATATTTAGGATGCGTGTTCTTTCTCGTCATTAGTTTACGACCAAGGCCTGCTGAGCGGAGCCCTTGCGTAGCGCAAGAGAGGCTGGCCGGGTGGCACGGTTGAGATTGGCGCAGACGACCGGAGCCCGCCCGCCAAGTGATGTATGTGGGGTCGAATGCCGGACGGGGCGGAATCCTACGCTATGGGCAAACGGCCCTTTGTGCAGATTGCCGCGAAGGTCTAGAATGATCCCAAAGCAGGTAGTTAATCCATGTCATTTTGAGAGTTCGCATTGTGCTGGAACTTCGGCTCATGTCTTGACATGGCAGCGGACAAGCTTTGCGAGATGGATGTACTCCAACAACCTAAAGCGCAGACTTGGCGCCCGGAGCTGCCCAAACTCTAGGCGCCGCAAGTTCGACTGCATCAAACGTTCATCCATCCGCCGTCATTTACCAGGTCGGCTGCCGTCATGAAGCGACTCTCGTCGCTCGCCAAGAACACTGCGGCCGCGGCTTGTTCTTCAGGCGTTCCGGCGCGCCCCAACGGTGAGCCGTGACCGGCCATTGTCTCGAAGTCGTTGTAGAGTGCCGCTGGCGCATTTGAGTTTTCAAAAAACTGAGTGGGCACGATGCCGGGGCTCAACGTGTTTACTCGGATGCCCATCGGGCCAAATTCGGCGGCCATCGAACGTGCAAACGAGCGCACCGCCGCTTTGGAGGCAAAATAAAGCGAGCCACCGGGAGCCCCCTTTTCGTGCACGGCTGATGCGGTGAGAATGATCGATCCACCTTCACCCATAAGGGGCGTCAAGGTTTGAACGGTGAAAAATACTCCTTTGACGTTTAGGTCGAATTGGCGTGCATAAAGCTCCTCGTCGACCTCACTAACTGGCGCAAACATACCGTTGCCTGCGTTAGCGAAAAGTATATCAACTTTGCCAAATTGTGATTTCGCAGCTTCGGTAAGAGGCTTTAGGTCGCCGAGACGGCTGGAATCGGCTGCGACGCCATAGGCCCCTTCGCCGAGTTTTGCGACTGCCGCGTCCACGCTTTCCTGCTTGCGGCCCGTTACAATAACTTGGGCGCCTTCTTCGATGTAGCTTTGAGCTGCAGCAAATCCAATGCCCGTTGTGCCGCCAGTGATGATGGCTTTTTTGCCAGCCAGACGGCCTGTCGGATGTGTTTCACCGGTCATGTTCATTCTCCTAATTCACTTTCCATGTTTGGAAGGTTGTATTTACGTACCAAATGGTATCTATATGTGCTGGAGTGAAATGCAAAAAAATACCAACTGGTATGAAAGAGTTTGAAATGACCTTAGGTAGACCACGAAAATTCGACGATGATGAACTTCTGGACCGTGCGGTGGACCTTATATGGCGCGAAGGGCCAATGGCATTATCTTTGAATGAAATAGCCGCACAGCTTGAAACAACAAAGCCCGCACTTGCCCGCCGTTTCGGCGGCAAGGACGACTTCTTGGCCGCTGTGCTAAAACGATACCACAAGCGTGTTGACGCACAGGTGCAGCGCGCCCTTGCAAATGCAAAGAACGTTAAAGAAGTCGCGCGCTCATATCTAGGCGCTTATAAAAACGTGCTTTCGCAAAAACCTGTGGGCCCGACAACGGGTTGTCTCTTAGCTGCTGCCACAGACGCGAGTGCAAACCAAAGTGATACTATTTTGGCAGAGACAATCAAATCGCTGAATGAACAAACGCGCACGGGATTATTGGAAGCGCTTGGCCGTACTGGCGCACGAGACGCGGACAAACTAGCTCACTATCTTTATGGCCAATCTGTTTCACTCGCCTTTCTTTCGCGCAACGGGGCCGACGCTAACGCGTTAAGTGACTATGTCGAGCGCGCGCTGGCAGGGGTCTTAAAGGAAGAATAGAGTGCGGCTCGGTCCGCATAGCTGACATCTGCACCACTGCGTGCTACGTGAAATTCGCGGCAAAGCCGTGGGAAACCGGAGGGATAGGAGCTTCAAATAAAAAATTTAATATCAGTAATTTATTGAAGTAATTTGGCGGACCGAGGAGGATTCGAACCCCCGACCCCCTGATTCGTAGTCAGGTACTCTATCCAGCTGAGCTATCGGTCCATGCGGCACAGCATCTAGTCTTAAGCAGCAGCGTTTGCAAGTGTCTTATGGAACTCATTTATCAGACCTGATGACCTTTGCTCATGCGCGAGGAAGCGTGATGGCAAAAACAGTCCCAGTTTCACCCGTGCTTTCCAGCTCCAGCGTGCCACCGTGACCGCGTATGAGCTCCGAGGCGATCGACAGACCAAGACCAGTACCGCCTTTGCTTGCTCCGCCTTGAAACGGCTGAAAAAGATGCTCACGCGCTTTGGAAGGGAGGCCTGGGCCGGTATCACTAATCCTAATCATTGAATTGCTTGGCAATTGTTCGGCCATCACTGTCACTTCTCCAGCCTCACCAGTCGCGGCAATGGCATGGCGGGCGTTACGCACCAGATTGTTGATAACCCGATAAAG
>JBCBBI010000008.1:0-133777 GCA_038531775.1 Pseudomonadota bacterium
TCACGAGGCAGAGCCAGAGCTCAAAATCGAAGTCACCGCCATCGATCAGGACGGCGCAAGATATTCCGAGAGCTTCGAGGTCAAGGTCGCAGATATCAATGAAGGGCCCGAAGATGTCACGCTCAGCAACACCGCCGTGGCCGAGAATGCCGCTGGCGCTGTGGTGGGCAAAATCTCCGTGGTGGACCCGGATGCAGGCGACAGCCACAGTTTCGAAGTATCAGACGACCGCTTCGAGGTCGTGGACGGCGCCCTGCGGCTGAAGCCTGACATGGCTCTCGATCACGAGGCAGAGCCAGAGCTCAAAATCGAAGTCACCGCCATCGATCAGGACGGCGCAAGATATTCCGAGAGCTTCGCCATAGAAACCGTACCGGTACCACAGCTGGACATCGCGACAGGTTTCCATGCGCAATATTTCGACATGAATGAAACTCTTCGTAAGCTTGACGACGTGGATTGGGACGCGCCGCCTACCCATGAGGAAGTTGTGTCGGACATAGATTTTCAAAACGGCCGCGGTTCATTCTGGGAAGACGGGTCGACAGACACGTTTGGTGTGCAGATTAATGGCAGCGTTTCTGTAACCGAAGGTGGTGAGTTTGAATTCTTTCTCGGCGGCGATGACGGGGCAACGTTGTTCGTCAATGGCGCACCTGTCATCGACAATGACGGGCTCCACGGCTTCCGAACCAGAACTGGCTCTGTAGAGTTGGAACCCGGAACCCACCATATCGAAGTGCGCTACTTTGAGAACTATGGCCATGCCGGGCTCAAGCTTGAATGGGATGGTCCGGGCACCGATGGTCGAGAACTCGTTGCTGCACCCGGCGTGCAGGATGCTCAAACGGTCAATGGAACCGCACTCAATGTAGAGCTTTCAACAGATAGCCTAGGAGACAACACATCGCTGACAATAAAAGGGCTGCCAGAAGGTACATTGATAGTAGCCGGCGAGCAAATGCAGAGCGTAGGCGCAGATGGCAGCGCCGACATCACAGGATGGGATACCTCGTTGCTTACTGTAACCCCACCGGTGGAGTTTCTTGGCCAAGTAACAGCGGAAGTCGTCGCGACAGTTAAAACGTCTTCGGGTCAAAATGCTTCGAGCACGCAGAGCCTCGAATTCCAGGTGAATTCGACCGAACTCACACCGCCTGGCGGTGAAATGGTTGGCGGATTTCATGCCAGCTACTTCGACGTCAACCACAGCCTTCGCAAACTCGATGATATCGATTGGTCATCTGACCCGACGCACCAGGAATTCGTGGCCGACATAAATTATGAAAATGGACGAGGCTCTTTTTGGGAAAACGGTTCGACCGACACGTTTGGCGCCAAGATAACAGGGCAGATTGAAATCGAGACAGGCGGCGCGTATGATTTCTTCCTGGGTGGCGATGACGGTGCGATCATGCTGATCAATGGAGCGCCAGTTATCAATAACGACGGACTTCATGGGTTTCGCACGCGTGAAGGCGAGATAGAGTTGGAACCCGGTGTATACGATATCGAAGTACGGTATTTCGAAAATTACGGCCATGCCGGGCTAAAGCTTGAATGGGACGGGCCAGATACGGACGGAAGAGAGCTGCTGCAAGCCAAACCAGAGCTTGCAGTCGAAGAGAACGGAACGCTCGAGGTGGGTATCGAACTCAATGCCGGTTCCGAAAATGCCAGTGTCGAACTCTCTGGTTTGCCAATTGATACTATCATCATAAGTGGTGAGGAGGCCGCAGTAGTCTCAGATGAACCGCTCGATCTCAGCGGTTGGAACCTCGATTTGCTCGAAATTTCTCCACCGCCGAATTTCGAAGGAGAAGTTCGCGGCGAAATCACCTTCTCCGATACTGCATTTAACGGGCAATCCGTTAGCTCGTCTGAACCTTTCAGTTTTACAGTCGGCGAACCTGATAGCGTCAGTGGGCCTACGGCGCAGGATGACATGATCCAGTCCGACGACGCTCAAAACGGCAGCGAGCGTCAAAATGATCCATATTATGACGGAGAAAGCGACGGCGAAGCAGACGATGTCATGACAGAACCGGCTCAAGTGCAGGAAAACCATGACGCCGCTGATCTTTGCATGGAGACGCATGAAACCGCGGAATGGTAGGCGTTGACTGGACAAGCGCTTGCGCCGGTTGCGTCGCTGCTTCGTTGAGCATAGAAGGCGCGCACACTAGCCAAAGAGGTGTGCGATGGGCTTTCGGATGGGAATTGTCGGCTTACCAAATGTTGGTAAATCGACCCTCTTTAACGCGCTGACGAAAACGGCATCAGCGCAGGCGGCAAACTTTCCCTTTTGCACGATCGATCCGAATATTGGTGAGGTTTCCGTGCCAGATGCGCGACTTCAGAAACTGGCCCATATCGCCAATTCAAAACAGGTGATCCCGGCGCGAATGACATTTGTGGATATCGCGGGCCTTGTGCGCGGGGCGAGCAAGGGCGAGGGGCTGGGCAATCAGTTTCTGGCCAATATCCGCGAGGTTGATGCCATCGCCCATGTTCTGCGCTGTTTTGAGGATGGCGACATCACTCACGTGGAAGGTCGCGTCGATCCTGTTGCCGATGCTGAGGTGATCGAAACGGAGCTGATGCTCGCCGATCTGGAAAGCATTGAAAAGCGTCGTGCAGGCCTCGTTCGTAAGCTCAAAGGCAATGACAAAGAAGCCGTTCAGCAAGACCGCCTACTCGCTGCCGCGCAAGAGATGCTAGAAGAAGGCAAACCTGCGCGTATGGTCGAGATAGATGCAGAGGATGTGAAAGCCTGGGCAAACCTGCAGCTTTTGACCACTAAACCGATACTATTTGTTTGCAATGTCGAGGAGGACAGCGCCGCGAATGGCAACGCTTTCTCGGCTCGCGTAGCTCATATGGCAAATGACCAAGGCGCCGCTCATGTAGTGATTTCGGCGCGTATCGAGGAAGAGATTAGCCAGCTTGACGCAGATGAGGCGGAGATGTTCCTCGAAGAAATGGGATTAAGCGAGGCAGGTCTCGACCGGCTTATTCGTGCTGGATACGATCTTTTGCAGTTGGAAACTTACTTCACTGCCGGTCCCAAAGAAGCGCGCGCATGGACAATCAAAAAGGGAACTGCTGCACCGCAAGCTGCAGGGATTATCCACGGTGATTTCGAAAAGGGTTTCATTCGCGCCGAAACCATCGCCTACAACGATTACGTCGCCAATAATGGCGAACAAGGCGCGAAAGAAGCTGGTAAAATGCGCGCTGAAGGTAAGACCTATGTCGTGCAAGACGGTGATGTCATGCATTTCCTTTTCAACAACTAAAAGAATTTTCTTGCCTCAAAGATCACTTCGCGGCTTAACTTTTTGCCAGAGTTAAAAGGCGCAGTTAAGTGACACGTCCGCTTTCCCATATCCGCGTTCTGGACTTTGGACAGTACTTGGCCGGACCGCTTGTGGGTATGATGCTGGCCGATCTTGGCGCCGAGGTCATTCGCATCGATCCCCCCGGTGGTCCGCGTTTCAAAGACCCGTGTTTCAAAATGCTATCGCGCGGAAAAAGCACGCTCGAGCTGGATCTGAAAACTGATGCCGGACGAAATACCGCGCTTGAGTTGGTGGATCGCTCTGACGTTTTAATCGAGAATTTTCGTCCCGGTGTGTTGACCCGGCTTGGCCTGGATAGAGTGACATTGCTGGAAACCAATCCAACACTTGTCTCACTTTCACTACCCGGTTTTGCATCCACTGATCTGAAACTCGCCGATACCCCAGCTTGGGAAGCTGTCATAGCAGCCTTTACAGGCCAATTCACCGATATGGGGCTAAACCGGCGTTTAATGGGGATCAATCCATCCTTCACACCTCTTGCTTTGGCTTCTGCATATGGAGCGAGCTTTGGCGCAATGTCAGTGCTCTTTGCTCTGCAGGCGCGTGAGCGGCTTGGCGGCGATCATATCGAGGTGCCGCTTGCCGCTGCCCTTCTAGAAGGGCTGGCATATAATTGTCAGCAGATTGAGAGTTATCCGCAACGCTACAAATCCCCGCGCGAGGTTGAACTTGATCGTCGCGCAGCCGAAGGCCTCCCGATGAACCTCAGCTTTGCGGAACTGTCCGAGTTTCTCGACCCGTTCTATCGAACCTATCCTTGCGCCGATGGTCGTGGCTTTTATGTTGTCAGTGGGTCTGTGGCGAGCCATCCCCGCCGCGTGCTGGAAACGCTTGGCCTGAAGGAACTGGCGGACTCCCTGCCCGATTTCTCAGCCTATCTCGATAGCGAAGACTGGCCTGCCGAATGGTCTATGCGAAACTATCCGGTGGGTGCGAAGGACCGAAAGCGCATCTCTGATGCTATGAAGGCTGCTTTTTTAACAAAGACCTCCGACGAGTGGGAAACGCTTTTTGGTGAGGCCAAAGCCCCGGCCACCAAGCAACGCACAACGCGGGAATGGTTGCGAGACTCCCATGCTTTGGCGTCTGGTTTGATTGTCGAATTGGACGGAGTGCGGCAGATGGGTAATGTGGCGTGGCTGACCGATGATGCCGGAGCAATGAACAAGCAAGAGCCCATTTCAGCCGATCTCGAAGCACTGCTATCAAAACCTCTGCGCCACAAGGAAATCACTCGAGACACTGGTGGATGGCTAGATGGACTGCGCGTCCTCGATCTCACTAACGTCATTGCCGGGCCGACGATTGGCTCAACGCTCGCACGGTTTGGAGCAGAGGTGATTTCTGTGCAGCCCGCCGAGCCGTCGGTTGACCCTTGGAATACGGTCGTTTTCGGCATGCAGGCCCATCGCGGCAAGCGAAGCGCTTTGATTGACCTGAACACAAAGGCGGGCCGTGAAGCTCTGGATGGTTTGATCGCAAAAGCAAACGTTATCACTATGAACGGCACCGATACGCAGCGCGATAAGCTCGGGCTGCATCCCGAGCAGCTAGCCAAGATCAATCCAGAACTCATTCTGGTGCAACTCGATGCCTATGGCGGACCAAGACGCGGGCCAAAGTCGGACCACTTAGGCTATGATGATTTGGCCCAGGCCGCGACGGGTGTGATGTCGCGGTTTGGCGGCGGGTTGAAGACACCCGAGGAACACGCACATTTCGGCACAATCGACGTGCTCACGGGGTTTTGCGCCTGCATTTCTCTCGGCGCAGCACTCGAGCGGCTCAAGGAAACTGGCAAAGGCGGCGTAGCACGCGCCTCCCTTGCGGCGGCGGGCAATCTTATTCAGGCCCAGTTCATGTATGATTATGAGGGTCGAGCCCCGTTCGATGAGCCATCCGGCCGCGAAGTGCTTGGCTGGGGTCCTTTTTATCATTGCTATAAGGCAGCAGATGATTGGTTTTTCTTTGCAGCACCTACAGAGCAACAAACGGCGTTGGGGCGTTGTCGGGAATTATCGGATCTGATGGATTTACCAATGTCCGATCTTCAACGAGCGCTGGCAGAGCGCTTTGCCAAAAAACCTCTCGCATATTGGCGTGACGCGCTGTCGCAGGGTTCGACCACCGTGGTGCCGCTTGCCTCTTTGCACAGCACTCGTGACGCCTCGCTGCAGCTTGAGAGCGAGGGACCCATTGATATCGCAACATCCACGTTTCGTGTTATTCGCCATGACCAACACCCCAGTGACCGTTGGTGCGATCTTGTGGCACCCAATGCGGTGCGGCCAGAAAACGCAAGGATCACAATTCCGGGCCCGATGCCAAAATACGGCATGCACACGCGAGAAGTTCTTGCCGAACTTGGGTACGCCGTTGACGAAATAGATCAGATGGTAAAGCAAGGCGCGGCAGCAGAAAGTTGGTCTGAAAAGTACTTGCCAGAATAAAGAAACCTGCCCCCGGTTGCCCGGGAGCAGGTCAGTTTAATCCCGCAGCTTGACGAGATCGGTCATCAGACCTTCGGTACCGTTGTGCACCGTCAGTCGTTCGACCTTACCAGCGATGCTTTCAAGCGCCTCAAGCTCTTTCAGACGCAGCATAACCGGGTTCTCAGCCATCACTTTGGCGGTATTCAGAAGCGAACGCGTCGCGTTGGTTTCTTCCCTACGCCGGATGACGTTGGCCTCGGTCTGTTTTTCGGCCGCGACCACTGCGGTCAGGATCTCGCGCATCTCACCTGGCAGGATCACATCCTTAAGAGCGATCTCACCAACCTCGACACCGATCTTTGCCATGTCGGTCCGGACGGTTTTCGCCGCCTCTGCGTCAACATTCACTTTCTCGGCCAGAAGCTGGTCAAGTGTCAGCGCACCCAGAGTTTTCCGGAACGCCAGTTGCAGCGCACGGTGCAAGGCTTCTTCGAAGTCCTTAACCGCTGTAACGGCAAGCTGTGGATCAGTGACCCTGTAGTCCGCCGTCAGGTTGACGCGGATGGTGACCCGGTCTTTGGTCAGGATTTCCTGACCGGTGACCTCATGGGTCCGCAGCCGCAGATCGACGTGTTTTACCGCCACATGCCGACCAACTTTCCAGAAGGCATGTGTACCAGGCGCAAGCTGGGTTTTCAGAACACCATCGATGCTCAGCATACCAACGTGACCATCGGCCACCTCGGCCGCCTGAAAACCGGTTGTGAGACCAACCCGGACCAGCCTTTTGGCCAGCGTGCTGGGCAGCTCAAGCGTCTCACCAACAGCGTGACGTTCAACTGTCCATGGGCCTGCATCGGTCCACAGAACAACCCTTGCTTCTGGCAGGACTGCTTCGAATGGAACACCGTCGCGCAGAACAAGTGCAACCTCGTCGACGCCTGCCCGCACTTCGGTCAGATGTGCCTCGGCCAGATCAGGACGCTCCCGAAACAGCACCCGGTCATAGGGCGATACGAAACGGAGACGCTCAAGATTGTGGACCTCCCGCACGATATCGCGGGTTTTCAACCGGTGCTGTCCTGGACCAAGGATCGCGTTGATCCGACCTTTGTCGAGCAGAAGCATCCGTTCGGTTTCCATCAGCGTGACCCGGGTATGACCGGTCAGCCTATCCATCAGTCGAGCAAGTATATTTGTCATTTTCGTCTCCTTTTCGAATTGTCCTATCGTCGTCGCAAGGTGCGATCTCCTTTTTGGTTTCAGTGGGTCGGGCCGGAATTGGCCGCAGGTGTGGGTGCTGCAGGAGCGCAGCAAGATGAGGTCCGAGGCCATCCCGCGCCATGCTCAAATGCGGGAGCGCGGGCGAGCGGGCCGCCAGTGATTTGGCGCGCGGCGTGGGTTTTCACCCACCCTACGGACCAGACCACGGGCTGCGCCTTCATCCCTGCTCCGGCATTGGACCAGAGCAGAAACAGGCCATTGTCAGTTGCACCCAAGAGCGCGCGTGACGCCGAGCTGTCCCTGCTGGGACAACCTCGGACCGTTATTGGAGCCGTAATTCAACGGCAGGAGGGGAGTCGAACCCCAGCCATAAGGCTTTCCCAAGGATGGCAGGACTCGAACCTGCTACACTTCGATTAAACGTCGAATGCTCTACCTAATGAGCTACATCAGCGAATGGCGTTTTAGACCAATCTCCCGTTTCGCGTCACAGCCTTGGCATACGAATTTGGCAACGCCAGTCGCACCAGTGGAGGTCATGAAACTCCAACCGTTAAGGTCCGATCCGCTTGCGCGGGAGCCGCCTGATAGCGCTATCAAATCGATTCGATCCAGTGGCAAAATGCAGAAATGCCACACTGTGACATTCACGCAACAATATTGCGCATCTGGGTAATAATCGAAAAGGTGGGAGCCTAGTCCGCCTCGGCCATGTCAAAGCCTAGATGACGCGCGACGGTGAAGATGTCTTTGTCACCACGCCCACACATATTCATGCAAATGATATGATCGGAGGGAAGCTCCGGGGCGATTTTCATGACATGGGCCAGCGCGTGCGAAGGCTCCAGCGCAGGAATGATCCCCTCGCGCTCACAACAAAGCTGAAACGCCTCGAGCGCCTCTTTATCGGTGATCGAGACGTACTCTGCCCGGCCAATGTCGTGCAGCCAGCTATGCTCTGGCCCAATGCCCGGATAATCCAGACCAGCAGAGATCGAATAACCCTCTAGGATCTGACCATCGTCATCCTGCAGAAGATAAGTCCGGTTTCCGTGCAGCACTCCGGGTCTGCCGCCTGTCAGCGACGCGCAATGCTCCATTTTCGCATTCACACCTTTGCCGCCTGCTTCTACTCCAATAATTTGCACATCTTTTTCGTCAAGAAATGGATAGAAAAGACCCATCGCATTAGAACCACCGCCGATCGCGGCAATAATGGTATCAGGCAAACGGCCCTCTGCCTCTTGCATCTGCTCCTTGGCTTCCTTGCCAATGATCGATTGAAAATCGCGCACCATGGCGGGATATGGGTGTGGCCCAGCGACAGTGCCGATGCAATAAAACGTATCACGCACATTGGTCACCCAATCGCGAAGTGCGTCATTCATCGCGTCCTTCAGGGTGCCGCGCCCGGAGGTCACCGGGATAACCTCAGCCCCTAGAAGACGCATACGGAACACGTTGGGCTTTTGCCGTTCCACATCGTGAGCGCCCATGTAAACGACGCATTGCAGACCGAATTTTGCACAAACAGTCGCCGTGGCAACGCCGTGCTGCCCGGCCCCGGTCTCGGCGATGATCCGAGTTTTACCCATACGCCGGGCCAGTAATATCTGACCAAGCACATTATTAATCTTATGCGCGCCCGTGTGGTTCAGCTCATCACGCTTCATGTAAATCTTGGCGCCGCCCAGATGCTCTGTAAGCCCTTCGGCCAGGTACATCGGGCTCGGACGGCCAACATAATGCTTCCAGAGGAAATCCATTTCATCCCAGAAGCTCTTATCCGTTTTGGCGCGTTCATATTGCTGCTCAAGCTCGAGGATCAGTGGCATCAGTGTTTCGGACACGAACCGACCACCAAATTGCCCGAACCGGCCCTTTTCGTCTGGACCGGTCATGAAGGAGTTGAATAATTCGTTCATAGCTTGATCACCCTGTCTTTAGCACATCTCTGAATATGGCACGCTTTGACGAGTTTCCAGAGGAAACACTGCCCGTGCGCAATCGTCGCGCTAGGCTTTGGCAGCGTTGATGAAAGCCTCCATTAAGCCCGCATCCTTTTCGCCAGGTGCGTTTTCGACGCTGGACGCAAGGTCAAGCTGAGATGCACCAGTAACACGTATGGCTTCGGCAACGTTGTCCACTTTCAATCCACCAGCCAAGATCCATGGGACAGACCAATCGCGCCCGGAAATCAGATTCCAATCAAAGCTTATGGCATTGCCACCCGGACGTGTGGCGTCTTTCGGTGGCTTAGTATCGAGCAAAATCTGATCTGCAACTTCTTCGTATGCTGCTATTTTGGTCAGGTCATTTTTGTCTGCGACGCCAAGCACTTTAATGACCGGCAAACCATACCGTTTTTTGATCTCCGAAACGCGCTCTACCGATTCCGATCCGTGAAGCTGAAGCATGTCGAACTTCAAGTGGGCTACGATTGCATCCAGTTGCTCGTTTTCAGCATCTACAACAAGCGCCACCTTTACCACCGTTGGTGGCACCAGCTTTGTAAGCTCATTGGCCAAATCCACAGAAACAAAACGAGGTGACTTTTCGAAAAAGTTGAAGCCCAAATAATCAGCACCCGCCGCAACGGCAGCCTGCACGTCGCTTGATCGCGTTAAACCGCAAATTTTGACTTTAGGTGTTTCCGACATTGCGCCGGGTTAGCTTGCCTCTTCCAGAAGAGCAAGGACCTCGTCTTTGTCCTTGTGCTTTTCGCCCTTCAGCCGTGTCACTTCCGCTTTAAGGTTTGCTACTTCACGTGACTTACGCATGGAAGCCGCACGATCCTTGGCTTCCCGCAGCCATTCCCAGAAAAAACCTACCAGCAGTCCCAGAACGATGCTGCCAAAGATAACAACAAAAAGCGGAAGCTCATATGATGGGTTTAGCGCTGAAAATCCCGAAAGCTCGGGCGGTAACACTTTAAGCTCAACGCTCTGCCTATTAGCGAGAGCCACCAAAACAAGCGCCAATCCAAAGATTGCAATTGACGCGTACCGAATATACCTCATTAGCCTTTACCGTTTAACCTTTCTCTAAGGAGTTTGCCCGCCTTAAAGAACGGGACGTGTTTTTCTTCCACATCGACTGAGTCTCCCGTGCGCGGATTGCGCCCGGTGCGTGCGTCCCTCTTTTTGACTGAGAATGCGCCAAAACCACGAAGTTCGACCCGGTTGCCCTGGGCCATTGCGTTGGTAATTTCGTTAAAGACGGTGTTCACTATTCGCTCTACATCACGCTGAAATAAATGCGGGTTCTCATCGGCAATCTTTTGAATAAGTTCCGATCTAATCATTCAATGCCCCCCTGATGACGTTCTAATTACGCAAGTTGTCATTCCCACAACTTTATATAAAAAAAAGCAATTTTCAAAATGCTTAGCCAAAGAGTTTGGGGGAAAACTGCGCCGCTTTCGGCTCATCAGGATGAATTTTCTTCGTTTGTTCCGTTTTTTTGTCTCAGATTCACGCCAAGGCATAATTGGCAGCGAAAAACTCAATCGATTCGGGAGGCTGTATCAGCGGTTGTATTTTTGGTTTCTGCATCAACGGTGAAATCCAATAGTCATACGGAACCATTTGTTCTTCCAGAGATTTGGCGACAGCCAAAGTTGATAGAGCTTCCAGCATCGCGAAATTGGGGCCACAGGACAGAATTAGAACCATCTGATTGACGATGGTCTCTCGCGCCATGCTTAAGCTCATGCACGGCAAAATTTCCACGTTACTCAAATCGAGACTTGACGAGCCTTGGGCGTCCTGTGGTATTCGTAAACTTAACAGCACCGCAAAAAGTGTAAATCAAGATTGACATTTATGCTTTTCCGTCGCCAGCATCCCTACATTTCGCACGGGCAAAATGGATCGGGGAATGCGAGCCAGAATTTGCCGGGCGCTGCGACAGGGTGTTCTTAGAGGAATACGTGAGACCGCGAGCGGGTCACGGCGAAAGGTGAGACATGGATATTCTTTATGGCTCGGTGACTGGCACGGCGGAGTTTCTGGCCCGCAATGCCGTCAAGGTGGCGCAGGCACGCGGACTACAGACGACGCTGCGTGAACTCGACGATGTCTCGATGGAAGAACTCGCCGAGATGGAGGACGTCCTTGTCTTTATCGCGACCTACGGCGAAGGCGAAATGCCGTTCAACGCCGAGGTGTTTTGGGATGAAATTTCAGATTATGGCGCGCCTGACATGTCCAATGTCCGCTTTGGTGTCTTGGGACTTGGCGATACGGCCTACGAGCATTTCTGTTCCGCCGGCAAAGATATTGATGCACGGTTTGAAGAGCTTGGCGCGACGCGCCACGTTGATCGGATCGATTGTGATCTTGAGTATGAAGGTCCCTCTGAAGAATGGATCGCCATGGCTATCGAAAAGATGGCTGGAGGAGCGAACGCCAAAGTACCCGCGCAAGCGGCCGCTGTTGAACAAATAGAAGAGCGGCCACAATCCTGGTCCCGCAAGAACCCGTATCAGGCCGTGATCAAAGAAAACCGGCTATTGTCTCGCGAAGGCTCCAGCAAAGAAATGCGCCATGTTGTGCTTGAGCTGGGTGACAGCGGGATGAGTTATCAACCCGGCGATTCAATCGGTATTATTCCAATGAATGCACCAAGTCTTGTCACGGAGTTCCTAAAACGCTTCAGCACGAAATATGAAGACACCCCTCCTGGAAAGGAGGAAGCAATCGGTAAGCTTCTTACAGATACATATGAGATCGTCACACCTCCGGGTGATCTTTTGCGTGGCTTGGCCGCCGTGGCAGGAGATGGAGATCTTGAAAAAGCCGTGAACGCCGACAAAGAAACTCTTGCCGACTACCTTTGGAACAAAGACACGCTTGACCTGTTGAACCTTAACCCTCATCTGGATTTTGATCCGTTCTTGGTCACACAAATTCTGAAACCGATGCAGTACCGCGCCTATTCGGTAGCTTCGAGCGAGCGCACCCATCCGGGAGAGGTTCATCTCACCGTAGGAGCATTGCGTTGGCATTATGACGGGCGCGATCACGGAGGGGTTTGCTCGACCTACATTGCCGACCAACTGGCACCCGGCAGCACGGCAGGAATGTTTATGGTGCCAAACAAAACCTTTCGCATACCCGAAGATCCAGACGTTCCCATGATCATGGTAGGGCCCGGCACCGGAATCGCACCGTTTCTCGGCTTTCTGCAAGAGCGGCAAGCCGACAGCGCCAAAGGAAAAAACTGGCTCTTTTTCGGCGATCGCAATCGGGAAAGCGATTACGTGTATCAGGATGAGTTGGAACGCTTTGAAAAAGACGGCTACCTGCATCGGCTCGATCTGGCCTTCTCGCGCGACCAGTCCAACAAGATCTATGTTCAGGACCGTATGAGAGAAAACGGCGCAGAGATTTATGCGCAGCTGGAAGAAGGCGGGCATTTCTATGTCTGCGGTGACGCCACTCGAATGGCCAAGGATGTGGAAGAAACACTACGGGAGATCGTCGTGACCCATGGCGGCATGACAGAGCAACAGGCCGGAGATTATCTCTTCAAAATGCGTAAAGATCGCCGGTACCTAAAAGACGTCTATTAAGGCAGCATAGACCTTTCTTAAATTTCCATGCAAAGACTTAGCGGTGCTGCCCTCCTTTGCCGATTTTCGATTTTCTTACTGAAAGTTCGCAATATACGGCATGAAAAAAATGCCTTAACACTCAAGCTCAAGAAATGCTTGAGGCACAACTCGGCGAAATCACAATGACACCCGCCTTTTCTGGACGGATTCAGGGTTGGCACAGAGCACTTATCTAAGACCCTAAGATGTCCACCATTCTAATCATCGAGCAAATTCTGAACGGCCTGCAATTCGGCATCATGCTGTTTTTGATGGCCGCTGGCCTGACGCTGATCTTCGGAGTCATGGGCCTTATCAATCTGGCGCACGGGTCGCTCTATATGATCGGGGCTTTTGCGGCTGCGGCCGTTGCCGGTGCGACGGGTTCCTTCGCACTGGCGCTGATAGCGGCTCTAGCGGCTGCGGCTCTTGCAGGTGCTATTGTGGAAATTGTTGTAATAAGGCGGCTTTACGCGGCGGCGCATCTGGATCAGGTCCTCGCAACCTTCGCGCTTATTCTTGTTTTCTCTGAAGGCACTCGCTGGGTTTTCGGGTCATTTCCGCTTTTCCTTGATGTCCCGAGCTATCTCTCCGGACCAATTACTTTGCCTGGTGGCATTCAATACCCGCTTTACCGGCTTGCGTTGATTTTGATTGGCTTGCTTGTGGCATTTGCGCTTTGGTGGCTAACTGTGCGCACGCGCCTGGGTGTCCAGATCAGAGCAGGTGAGAACGATCGCGAGATGATCGCGGCCCTTGGCGTCGATATATCGAAACTTTATACAATCGTGTTTGCCTTGGGTGCGGCATTGGCCGGACTCGCAGGCGCACTGGTTGGTGCCATTCAATCAGTGCAGGTCGGCATGGGAGAGCCAGTTCTGATCCTCGCCTTTGTGGTAATCGTCATAGGCGGCATCGGCTCGATCAAAGGCGCGTTCATTGGCGCGATCCTGGTAGGTCTCACCGATACTCTTGGCGGTATCTTCTTGCCACAGTTTTTTAAGCTTTTCATGGAAGCGGGTGCGGCCACTCAAACCGGATCGGCACTCGCCTCAATGGCGGTTTATGTGCTGATGAGCTTGGTGCTGATCTGGCGGCCTACTGGACTGTTCGGGGCGCGCTCATGATGCAAGAGCGCACTATCAATGCTCTCGTCTTAGCGGGGTTTGTTCTCCTGCCAATTTGGGCGCTCGCCACGGACGAACCCTTTACCATTACGCTTGCTACAAGGGCCGTTCTTTTGGCCCTTGCTGCGGTCGGCCTCAACATAGCTCTCGGCATCGGAGGGCTCGTCAGCCTCGGTCATGCAGTGTTTTTCGGCCTAGGCGGCTATGCGATGGGCATTCTGGCCTTCCACGCCCAAAGCTTTACACCGCTTGAACTTGGTCCTCTGACGATTGCAGGCACCAAATCGATGCCGATTATTTGGCTCTGCGCCATCGTGGTCTCTGCTCTTGCGGCCTTTGTCATTGGGCTATTGTCACTGCGCACGACAGGTGTCTACTTCATCATGATTACTCTGGCTTTCGGTCAGATGTTCTTCTTTTTCTCGATTTCATGGAGCGCCTATGGCGGCGAAGACGGGCTATCGATTTGGGTGCGAAATAGCTTTCCCGGTCTCAATACTCTGATCCCGATCCAATTCTTTGGCTTATGCTTTGCCGCGCTATGCCTAGCACTTTTCATTCATTGGCGACTGCGTGCTTCACCTTTCGGCTTGACCTTGAATGCGGCCCGACAGAACCCTGCCCGGGTCGAGGCCGTGGGGCTGAGCCCGATCCGGCTAAAACTGCTGGCGTTTGTAATCTCAGGCGCAATAACGGGACTTGCTGGAGCGCTTTTTGCCGACCTCAACCGTTTTGTCAGCCCGACCATGTTCTCGTGGCAGCTATCGGGTGAGCTTATCGTCCTTATCGTCATTGGCGGCGTGGGACGGCTGATGGGGCCAGTGGTAGGAGCGGCGGTCTTTGTCGCTTTAGAGCATCTCCTCGGCGGCCTAACCGATTTCTGGCATATCTGGCTTGGCGTGATCCTTTTGGTGATCGTGCTTTTTTCACGCGGCGGCATAATCGGCGCGCTAACAGGAAAGGCAGGCCCGCATGTCTGAGCCTGTTCTTGAAACCCGCAATCTGAGTAAGAGCTTTGGCGCCCTTAAGGCCACCGATGATGTCTCAATTGACCTCATCGCTGGAGAGATCCACGCCATTATCGGGCCCAATGGGGCGGGCAAATCTACTTTGATCGCACAGATTTGCGGAGGGTTGACTCCGGAGTCGGGATCGGTGCTGCTTAACGGCCGCGATATTTCAAACTTGGGAACGGCAGAGCGCGCTCAGGCAGGTCTCGGCCGTACATTCCAAATCTCAGCATTGGCGATGGAAGACACAGTGCTTGAAAACGTTACACTAGGTGCGATTGGCCAATCCGCGCGCCCGTGGCGTTTCTGGACGCCTGCCTTGAAAGACCACGAGCTGAAAGAACGTGCGATGGCGGCGCTGGACCAGGTCGGGCTTTCGACCGCCGTCGATCAAATAACATCCAACCTTAGCCACGGACAGCGCCGCCAATTAGAGGTTGCCATGGCACTCACTCTGGAGCCGCGCGCCTTTGTCATGGATGAACCCATGGCAGGGCTCGGCGCAGAGGGTTCAATGGCCATGACGGGTTTTCTGGATGGCTTGCGCGATCAGGCACCGATCCTTCTGGTGGAACATGACATGGATGCGGTCTTTGCCCTTGCCGACCGGATAAGCGTGCTGGTTTACGGGCGCATAATAGCCACCGGCACAGTCGATGAAATCCGGGCCTCAGAAGAGGTCAAAAAGGCATATCTAGGGGAGACGGTGTGAGCTTGCTTCAGATCGAAAACCTAACCGCTTCCTACGGGTCTGTTCCGGCACTCTTTGGTGTCGACCTTGAGCTGCAATCCGGGGAAGTCCTCGCGTTGATGGGGCGCAACGGAATGGGCAAAAGCACCACTGTTAAAGCGATTTGTCGGATGATCATGTCGGAGGGTGTGCTTCGTTTTGCGGGTCGCGATCTCCAAAGCTTGCCAAGTCATGCAGTCGCCAGGCTTGGTGTCGGCCTAGTACCCGAAGGTCGCCGGTGTTTTCGCGATCTTTCTGTTGCCGAAAACCTTTCCGCTTCTGCGCGGTCGGGGGAATGGGATTTCAACAAGGTAGCAGAGCTATTCCCGCAACTGGGCGAAAGAAGCACGCAACGCGCAGCCTCCCTTTCCGGCGGCGAGCAACAGATGTTGGCCATTGGGCGGGCACTGATGACTAACCCGCAGCTTCTAATCCTGGACGAAGCGACAGAAGGCCTCGCCCCGATAGTCCGACAGGAAATCTGGTCCGCGATTACGCGCATCAAGGAAGAAACTGGTATGGCGATATTGCTGATCGACAAAAGCCTGCAAGAGCTCAAGAGCGTCGCGGACAGGGCCGTGATCCTAGCACGTGGGAAAACTGTTTGGTCGGGAGCGATGAGCGACTTGACCTCCGATGTTACCCGCGATTTCGTGGGGGTATGATCAGTTTTGCGCCTACGGCATTCTATCAAGTTTCACGCTTGTTTTCTTGAAGAACATTATCCCAAAATTGTCGCGACCGCTTAATGCGTTGCCGCTACAATTTCATCTGCCTCGCCACGGATCAGAGAAGATGGAAGTGCCGCCTTGGTTCGGCTGTGTCGCAAACGGAAAGCTCCGTTCACCTCAGCAGCAGCGCGTAATGATTTTGTTGCCGAGCACGCACTATTGGTAAATTTTAAGTCAAAACAATGCGAGCATTGGCAGTTATACTCGGCCTTAGGGATGTGGGCTCATCAAAAAACAAAAGCCCCACCAAATGGCAGGGCTTTCGCATTTCAAATATAGAGCAATTATTTCTCTTCGTCGCCCTTCAGAGCCGCACCCAGGATGTCGCCGAGAGATGCACCAGAGTCAGAGCTTCCGTATTGCTCAACCGCTTCCTTCTCTTCGGCAATCTCACGCGCTTTAATCGAAAGGCCGAGACGGCGGGTCTTGCTATCGATATTGGTGACGCGCACGTCAACCTTATCGCCAACAGAAAACCGCTCTGGACGTTGCTCAGCGCGATCACGCGACAGGTCTGAGCGACGAATAAAGGATTTCATCCCTTCATACTCAACCTCGATACCGCCATCCTCGATCGAAGTGACCTCAACAGTTACGATTGAACCGCGCTTCACGCCGCCGGTTGCATCCGCGAACTTGTCACCGCCCAGCGCCTTGATCGAAAGCGAGATACGCTCTTTCTCAACGTCAACCTCTGAAACGACCGCTTGGACCAAGTCGCCTTTCTTGAAGCCTTGGATCGCATCTTCGCCGCGCTCGTCCCAGCTAATGTCGCTGAGGTGAACCATGCCGTCGATCTCACCTTCCAAACCGACAAACAGACCGAATTCAGTGATGTTTTTGACCTCACCTTCGACCTCTGTACCCTCAGGGTTGGACTCTGCAAAGACTTCCCAAGGGTTGCGCATGGTCTGTTTCAGGCCAAGAGAAACGCGGCGTTTGGTGCCGTCGATTTCCAAAACCATGACCTCAACCTCTTGTGAGGTGGATACGATCTTGCCTGGATGTACGTTTTTCTTAGTCCAGGACATTTCGGAGACGTGCACAAGACCCTCAACACCGGGCTCCAGCTCGACGAACGCACCGTAATCGGTGATGTTGGTCACGCGGCCTGTATGGGTGGACTCCAGCGGGTATTTCGCCGCAACTAGGTCCCACGGATCTTCCTGCAGTTGCTTCATACCGAGAGAGATACGGTGGGTCTCTTTGTTGATCTTGATGACCTGCACGTTAACGGTCTCGCCAATGGTCAGGATCTCAGATGGATGATTGACACGGCGCCATGCCATGTCAGTGACGTGTAGCAGACCGTCAACTCCGCCAAGGTCAACAAAAGCACCGTACTCGGTGATGTTTTTAACCACGCCTTCAACCGCGTCACCTTCAGCCAGCTTTCCGATAACTTCAGCGCGCTGTTCGGCACGGCTCTCTTCGAGGATAGCACGGCGCGAAACAACGATATTGCCGCGGCGACGGTCCATCTTTAGGATTTGGAACGGTTGTTTGAGACCCATCAGAGGGCCCGCGTCGCGAACGGGGCGCACATCAACCTGAGAGCCAGGCAAGAACGCCACAGCACCACCGAGATCAACAGTAAAGCCGCCCTTGACCCGGCCAAAGATCGCGCCTTCGACGCGGGCATCATCAGCATACGCTTTCTCGAGACGATCCCAAGCTTCCTCACGGCGCGCCATTTCGCGGCTGATCACAGCTTCGCCGCGCGCGTTCTCAGCAGAACGCAAGAATACTTCTACTTCATCACCGACGGCGATTTCAGGAGCTTCTCCGGGGTTTGCAAATTCTTTGAGTTCGACGCGGCCTTCCATTTTATAACCTACGTCGATGATGGCTTGGCCGGCTTCGACTGCTATAACCTTACCTTTGACGACAGAGCCCTCTTGGGGCGTGTCCATTTCGAGGCTTTCATTCAGGAGGGCCTCGAACTCCTCCATGGTTACGTTTGCCATGTGGCGTTACAGTCCTTTATGTTTGTTTTCTGGCCGAGCGGTTGTATCCGCCGGTCTTGGGGTTTCGTTGGTCAGGCGAAACGCAGTTTCCGCAAAACATAAAGGGTCGGTTGGTTCCGACCCTGCTCGATCATACTCGCTTTGCGGCAGTCACGCCTTTAAGACGAGCGCGCGTATATCCCGGGCGAATTAGACAATCAAGCCTTTTGAAAAAAGTGTATCGATATAGGCATATTTTCGAATTTTACCCACTTAGCGACGTGCCTCAATAATATCAGCCGCTGTCTCGACCACTTCAGCAACAGTTAGATGAGTGGTATCGATTTCAATCGCATCGTCTGCCGGTTTCAAAGGCGCCGAAGCTCTCTGTTTGTCACGCGAGTCGCGCTGTCTGAGATCTTCGAGAACTGTCTCGTAGTCAGTTGCAATTCCCTTGCCCAACAACTCTTCGAGCCGCCTATTGGCGCGGACAACTTCGCTTGCAGTAATGAAAAGTTTTACATCTGCTGAGGGACAAATCACCGAGCCAATATCGCGCCCGTCTAAAACCGCACCACATGGTTGCTCCGCGAAGTTGCGTTGAAATTCCAATAAAGCAGCACGGACGTCCTCGTTCGCAGCAACCCGGCTTGCGGCCTGCGCCACGTCCGGCAAACGCAAATCATCGCGATCAAGGTCTTCTAACTTAAGCGCTCTGGCCGCAACTACAGGATCATATCCATCTAACGCCTTGCGCGCCGTTGCACGATAAAGCAGTCCCGTATCCAGATAGGCAAAGCCGAATCTAGTTGCCAAAGTGCGAGCAACCGTTCCCTTTCCAGAAGCGGCCGGTCCGTCAATTGCAACGGTGAATGCCACATTGTTCCCCAATTTTTACATATCTCTCGCAACTTAGTATCTTTTAACGGGAGGCGGTCCAGCGGGGATTTGTCAAAAATCCAGAGAAACAAACTGTTTCGACAATTTATTTCGATAGATCGTGGCAGCTTTTGGACTCTCCTAGTTTCTTAACTATCCGTCGTGACGAAACAATACCTCAGATTCCCTTATATTTTGCAAAGTAAAAAGAGACTTTGATCTCGTTTCGTGAACAAGCCTGTCCCGCATTCAAGACAACGTTAACAATTGAGGCGGGCGGTGACGAGACCACGGCAAAAGAACCCAATTCAAGACAAGTTTACCCGCCATAAACTTCGTGTTTGCACGATGTTGTTGAGTAATGAGTATGTGCCCCGACCCTAAAATGCAGAGCACGGTATCGCTCGATGTTCCTGACTATCAGGATATGAGCTTACTGCCACGGCCTTTGTTAAAGTGGTGGGGGGGAGGCCTGCTGTCGTGTCTACCCCTTGTAGAGATTGTGCTGGTGATAGCTATGGCAGGTTTTGTCTTGCTCTCATTAGGGTAGCTCGCTTCGGTCGCCGTGAGGCACCGGAGCGGGTGATCACGGGCCCAGATTTTTACCCACACACCGCTGATTACACGCGTATTTCAGCTGTCCTTTTTTGTCCTCTAATCAAAGCGCTTGTTGCCCTAAGGCGAGAACCGCTGCGATAGGCGATGTCTCAGCACCTCTCGCCTTCTATCCCAATCGAAATTGAATAATCGTTGTCAGCCTAAATGATGTTGCCCTTCGCAGCGGTAGGCGACTGTTCGATCGATCCTGGCCTGGACGATAAGACCCCAAGTCATGTTAAGCTCAATTGGAGCTCGGCGAACAGCTTCGGAGCCGAGGCTGGAGCCTAAAAGGGGGTGAGGATCAAAGTCGACCATGCGGTCACGTATAGTCGCCATTTTTTGAAATTTCATGCGCCGAGGAAAGGTAAAAAGCCGCTCTGTCTTGGTCAGAATTTGAGTATGTCCAACGTCTACCCTATTGCAATCAACGACGTTTAAATCTGCGTATAAACTCGAAAATCGCCGCGGCTAATTTGACTCTGGCTGTCTCGTTGCCTTTCATAAACCCAAGGTCATGAAAATCCTTGCGCGCTTTCCTCTGAAAAACCTGCCTCAGCATAAGCCGGTAGACAGGGTGACTTTTTTCAAAACCGAATTCCAGTGCATCTTCAAGCCGCTGCTGGAATACTGCGATTTGCCTGTTGAGTTGACGAAGACGCATTTGTCGCCATTGCGCAAAGTCTCTCGGTGCGTTCACTTTCACCGAAACACCAGTATCTACTCGGTATTGAATCAAAACCTCATTGAGGTAAACGTCCCGCTTTTCCAACGCAGCCCTAAATCCGATGATTAGATCTTCGTAAGCTGACGTATTGGGCAAGGGGCCGTATTTGCGAAAAAGGTCTTTATGAAAAGCAACTGTTGCGCCAAGATATAGCCCCTGAGAACGAGCCGCATCCAATATATCATAAGGTCCACGAAGCGTTGCGGTGTCAAACCCACGCTGTCTTACAACCTGTCCTGCGCTGTCGATCGCTTCCGCATCGCTATGAACCAACCACGCTTTCTCAGAATCAAATGTTGCAATTACTCTGCTGGCTCGGTTTGGCAGAGCAACATCATCGCCTGCGATACACATTATACGATCTGAAGCCGCCAACTCGATAAGCGTGTTGAGGTGCGAATTCGTGCCTTGATTTACGCGGTTTCGTCTGCACAAAACCTTGTGCGGACCCTGATACTCAGCCGCCATCCGTTCCATGATATCGTAGGTATTATCTGCAGAAGCATCGTCAGATAATACTATTTCGAGAGAGTCAGCGGTTTGGTTAAACGCTGATTGCACGGCATTGCGAATGTAGCTTTCCTGGTTAAACCCTAGTACTAGGACGGAAAGCTTCGGCACAGTATCTGATGCCATCAGACGCCCGCATATTGCGCTATTCTCAGCATACCAGCCAAATGCGCATCAAGTCTCGCAAGATTCAATTTAAAACTTAAACCTCGTCGTACCACGCGGGTTCGTCATGCCAATTTCCAAACGGTGAAAATAGAACTTCCGAATGACCAACCGCTGTTTTGAAGATGCAGTTTCTTACAATAAAAAGATGTACTGGATTACGTTGGTGACATTTTACAAATTTGAACAGCGCGGTAAATATCCAAAAGAGAAAAAGCAAGCCGCATTGCCTCAGGACCTGTAGCGAGATCAATTGGCGCAGAGAGGCAATAAACGGCCAAGTGCTTGACTGCAGTGACCATGTTTGACACCTAACCCGCAGCAACCCTGATAGGATGTAAAATGCCCCTGAGTGACTGCCGTCGTATTGATCTTCCCAAAATAATGGATCAACGAGGCAATCTCACCTTTGTTGAAGGCCACAAACACATACCTTTCGACATTAAACGCGTTTATTATCTCTACGATGTGCCTGGGGGGTCGGAACGTGGGGAACACGCGCATAAAACACTTCATCAATTCGTAATATGTACGTCTGGAAGCTTTGACCTTTTGCTAAGGGACGGTGATCAGGAGCAACGCTTCCACCTTAACCGATCGTATTTCGGCATCTACGTTTGCCCCATGATGTGGCGGATGCTTGATAACTTCTCGTCCGGCGCCGTCTGTATGGTTCTAGCCTCCGAGAAATACGATGAAACCGATTATATTCGTGACTGGAACGAATTCCTTATTGAGGTCGACAGACGTAAGATGCCTTCTGGACAGGACTGAACACGTGCAGGTGCCGTTTCTGGACATAAGGTCAACCTACGAAGACCTGCATGAGGAAATTGACGAGGCTGTCTCGCGCGTACTGCAAAGTGGGTGGTACATTCTTGGTCCTGAACTAGGTGCTTTTGAAGCGGAATTCGCAAGCTATTGTGGGACAAAACACTGTATTGGCGTCGCCAACGGTCTGGACGCACTGATCTTATCACTAAGGGCTCTGGATATAGGCGAAGGTTGCGACGTGATTGTACCGTCGCATACCTTTATAGCCACTTGGCTTGCTGTATCAGCGGTTGGTGCACGCCCGTGCCCTGTGGAGTGCGACCAGTATACCTTTAATCTGAATCCAGAAGAGATTTCGGCAGCGATCACGCCGAAAACAAAAGCAATAATTCCCGTTCACCTCTATGGGCAGGTTGCCGATATGAGTTCGATCATGTCCGTGGCAAAAGAGCACGGTCTGTTTGTGATTGAAGATGCAGCTCAAGCGCATGGTGCCAGCTATATGGGACAGCGTGCTGGTTCGTTTGGCGATGCCGGGTGTTTTAGTTTCTATCCAGGCAAGAACCTTGGCGCATTCGGCGATGCGGGTGCTATCACAACGTCTTCCGATGAACTTGCTGATAAGCTTCGCATGCTACGCAATTATGGCTCGCGGCAAAAATACAAAAATGAGGAAACGGGCAGTAATAGCCGTCTTGACCCACTGCAAGCCGCGATCTTGAGAGTAAAGCTCGCCCATTTAGATCGCTGGACTGAGAGACGGCGCGCTCTTGCTTCACGCTACAATGAAAAACTGCAAGGCGTAGCTCTGCCAAAAGTACCGAATTGGGCGGGACCGGTTTGGCACCTTTACGTTATTCAGCATCCAGAACGCGACGCGCTGCAAGATCATCTAGAGGCAAACGGTATTTCAACCTTGATCCATTATCCGATCCCGCCGCATCTGCAGGAAGCCTACCTTGACTTGGGTATAAAAAGGGGTTCTCTCCCGATTGCTGAGCGGCTGGCGAATGAGTGTTTGAGCCTGCCTATCGGGCCACATCTTTCAGACGAAGAGCAAGATGCGGTTATAGAGGCAGTTAATTCGTTCGAGTGATCTCACCATCCTTTGAAATACGCCAAGCAATTTGAGCGTACTGATGGAAAATGAGGTCATAAAAAGCACGCTCTGAAACGGTAGCAAACTTGCGCATGACCCGGTGCTTAAGTTAACACCAGACCAATGAAGCCTTTTTCCGAAGGGTTGTCGTCTTGAACAAACCAGATAACCGTCCCCTAACCTTGCGCGATGTGTCCGAAGCTTCTGGGGTCTCGGAGATGACCGTAAGCCGGGTCCTGCGAAATCGCGGCGATGTCTCGGAAACGACACGGCAAAAAGTGTTAAACGCAGCCAAATCCCTTGGCTATGTTCCAAACAAAATTGCCGGTGCGTTGGCCAGTCAGCGGGTTAACCTGGTTGCGGTGATAATTCCATCGATGTCGAACATGGTATTTCCCGAGGTCATGACAGGGATCAGCGAAGTGCTTGAGGACACGGAGCTGCAACCAGTTGTTGGCATCACGGGATATCTCCCGGAAAAAGAAGAAAAAGTACTATTTGAGATGCTATCGTGGCGACCCTCGGGGATCATTATAGCCGGGATTGAGCATTCAGATGCCTCGCGCGCGATGCTGCGTGCCTCAGGCATTCCAGTGGTTGAGATCATGGACGTCGATGGCACGGCAGTGGATTCCGTCGTAGGCATCTCTCACCGCAAAGCCGGTCAGAAAATGGCGCAGGCGATCCTCAAAGCGAATTATCAACATATTGCGTTCCTTGGCACGAAAATGCCCTTGGACCACCGCGCACGCAAACGTTTTGAGGGCTTCACAGAAACTCTCGCCAAGGCTGGGTTCGAAGTTGAGGACAGCGAATTTTACTCGGGCGGATCGGCCCTTGTGAAAGGGCGCGAGATGACCCGCGACGTGCTTGAGCGCAGCCCTGATATCGACTTCATCTATTATTCAAATGACCTGATTGGTGCTGGTGGCTTGCTCTACCTTATCGAGCAAGGCGTGAAGATACCGCAGGAGATTGGTCTCGCGGGTTTCAACGGCCTGAACCTTCTGAAAGGTCTGCCTCGAGAACTCGCAACGGTCGATTCATGCCGCCACGAGATCGGGCGAAAGGCGGCGGAGATTATTGTCGAACAGACGCGTAATGAAGAGGCGTCTGAGCCGCAACGAGTCGTGCTTGATCCAATGATCGACTATGGCGACACGTTGCGCAGACGATAATGTCGCGGGCGGACTAGACGCCTCAGACAGCCAACAGCACCATCCTTAAAATACATCGTGAAAGGGACCGAGATGAAAGTTGGATTCATCGGGCTGGGCAATGTTGGTGGTAAGCTGAGCGGCTCTTTGCTGCGCAATGGAGTCGATCTGACCGTTCATGACCTGGATGCAGACCTTGTTGAGGATTTTGTCACGCGCGGCGCCAAATCCGGGGTCAGCCCGGTTCGAATGATGCGCGACTGTGATGCCGTGATCACCTGCTTGCCAAGCCCAACCGCTTCGGACGCGGTGGTAAACCAGATGATGCCTGAGATTGGACCAGGCAAGATTTGGATGGAGATGTCCACCACAGACGAGGCGGAGGTGAAGCGACTTGGCACTCAGGTAATAGAACGTGGCGGGGCTGCCGTTGATTGCCCTGTGTCCGGTGGCTGCCATCGCGCGGACACTGGTAATATCTCAATTTTTGCGGGGTGCGACCGAGAAACGTTCGAAACTATTCTGCCCCTGCTGACCAAAATGGGACGTCGTATCCTGCACACGGGTGAGCTTGGCAGCGCATCGATCCTAAAAGTCATCACCAATTATCTCGCGACCGCCAATCTGATCACTTGCTGCGAGGCGCTTGTCACCGCCAAAGCCGCGGGTATGGACCTCAACACCACCTATGAGGCTTTGAAAATAAGCTCTGGCACATCCTTTGTGCATGAAACCGAAAGCCAGGTGATCCTAAACGGTAGCCGCGATATATCCTTCACTATGGACCTTGTGAAAAAAGATATCGGCTTATTCCAAGACGTCGCCGACCGCGCAGGTGTGCCGCTCGAAATGAACCCGCTGATGATCAAGATTTTCGATGATGGAATAGACCGCTTTGGCCCCCGCGAACTTTCACCAAACATTATTCGGCGGTTAGAAGATGCCACAGGCCTCGATATCACCGCACCGGGCTTTCCGTCGGAGATGACCGATGATGAGCCTGAGGAGCCCGGCTATGAGGTGGTCCCATCAGGCAGCACCTGACCGATCCAACATTTTGTGTTACATTTCAACAAAACGGGGGATTTAATGACATATTTTGATCTTGGGGCGTATTCTCGCCCGGTGAGCAACAATGCTCAGGCGCAGATTTGGTGTGATCGCGGCATGGTCTGGCTTTTTGGCTATAACCATGAAGAGGCGATAATTTGTTTTGAAAAGGCGGTTCTGGAAGACCCGACCTGCGCTTTGGCCTATTGGGGTATCGCTTATGCGATCGGCCCAAACTACAACAAACCTTGGGAGGTTTTCGACCCCGAAGAGAAAGCCCCAGCCTTGGAAAAAGCACATAAGGCTTTGCGCGATGGGATCGCTTTGGAGCAAAGTGACACGGTTGCTAAAGCTCTGCTCGATGCGCTTGCCTCACGCTATCCGACCGATCCTGAGATCGAAGACTTCCAGCCTTTTAATAACGGGTTCGCCGAAGCGATGGCGCCGGTTTATGCCGCCCATACCGATGACCTGGACATAGCCTGCATATATGCCGAAGCCTTGATGAACCGGACGCCCTGGCAGCTATGGGATTTTCGCAAAGGTGTGCCAAACCCAGAGGCTTCAACACAAAAGGCCATGGCTGTACTTGAACGCGCCTTTGAGCAAACACCGGGGGCGTGGGATCATCCCGGGCTATTGCATATGTACGTGCATCTGATGGAGATGTCGCCGTATCCCGAGCGCGCCCTGCCCCATGGCGACAGGCTTTTCGGCCTGGCACCGGAGGCCGGTCATCTAGTGCATATGGCCACGCATATCGATGTGCTTTGCGGCGATTATCACAACGTTCTTATCCGCAACCTGGCTGCCGCTGAGGTCGACAAAGCGTACAAGGCACATGCCGGGGCTGAGAATTTCTATGCGCTGTACCGCATTCATAATCTGCATTTTGCGCTCTATGGTGCCATGTTCCTGGGACACAAAGGCGAGGCTTTACGTGCGGCCCAACGGTTACGTGAAGAGGTCCCCGATGATGTTGTTCGCGTCTATCCCGACCTTTTTGAAACCTTCGTTGCTGCTCTGCCTCACGCTTATATTCGTTTCGGCATGTGGTCCGAAATCCTGGACCTAGACCTGCCAGAGGATAAAGAACTCTACACAACAACAAATGCTCTGATCCTTTATGCGCGTGCAATCGCTTTGGCCAACCTTGGTCGACATGATGAAGCGCAATCGGCAGCGAAGGACTTCGATGAGGCGTATGCCGTGGTTCCAGAGGAACGCATGCTATTTCAAAACAAGGCACGGGACGTTCTCGAGATTGCCGAACAGATGATGCTGGGCGAAGTCGCTTTCAAATCCGGAAAACACGATGAGGGGCTGCAGCATCTTCGGAAGGCCGTGATGCTCGACGATGGGCTAATGTATGAAGAGCCTTGGTCTTGGCCACAGCCTGCGCGCCACGCTCTTGGCGCGCTTTTGATGGAGTCCGAGAACTTTGAGGAGGCTGAAAAAGTCTTTCGCGCTGACCTCGGCTTTGACGGAAAATTACCGCGACCCTGTCAGAACCCTCGCAATGTCTGGTCTCTTCATGGGCTATACGAATGCTTGCAGCGTCGAGGCGAGACCACCACCGAGATCGTCCATGTCAAACAGCAGCTCGACCAGGCCTTGGCACGAGCAGACATTAAAATCACAGCCAGCTGCCTCTGCCGCAGTAAAGCCGCCTAAATGACCTTGATGACATCTTTGTCGATCGAAAGGGTGTAGCCGCGCCGCGCGATGTTTTTGACCAAAAGTTCGCTTATCATCTGATTTCCAAGCGTGTCGCGCAGACGTTTTATACGCGTGGCGCCGGCGGCCTCTTCACAATCAGCAGCGCTGCGGCCCGAAATTACTGCCTCTATTTCTGAGCCGCTCAAGACCTCATCATCCATCCGAGCCTCGGCAAGAACCGCCAGTGTTTCCATCGCAGCATCTGTAAGCTTGAAGCCCAAATTGTTGAGGTAAACGGTCTTCTCCTCACGACTGATCAAGAGAGAGCTTACCTGAATGCCCGAGCGTTCGATTTGGGCCATCCGTTTGTTGAGCGCAATCAGCATGATCAAAAATATTAGAGAGGCGATAAGCAGCGCTGCCGCAAAGACAAGCAACACGAAAATCACCATTCGGTAACTCACAAGCGTCTCGGAAAAGGCCGTACCGGAGAGCGCCAGAATCTCAAGAAGCTTGATCTCAGCATCTGAGGTGAGCGCGTCGTTTTCGACAAAAATCCGTTCGACCCGCGCGTTGAACGCATTCGCGTCAGGCAAAGCAAGAAATAGGAAAATCGCCGCGAGAAGGAGAATAAAGACAATTGCGGCGACACCGTACACGACAACACGATTGCCAGAGCGGCGCGCCTCGGTGGCAGAGCTTGCGAGTTCGCGCAAAGGCGTCCTCCTTAAATTCTATCCCTGCCGCAGAGAGACGATCTTCAGCAGGGTCAGCCCCTGCGCGGCCAATCGTGACTGCAACTGACGCGTAGCATTATCTACTGTGCACGCGCCCGAAATCGCGGCCTCAGCAAAGAAAAGCTCCAATGGGTTATCGCGCTTTGCTTTGTATTCGGCAATACAGCTCGCTTGCGCGACCCCTGCGGTTGCCACAAACAGCGCAAATACCAAAATCGGTTTTGATGCAGTCCGTTTCATGCCAGACAAGATGCGTCTAACCGCGTCGCTATTCAATATCTCTGTCATATCAAAGCAAAAACAGCCGTTGATATCCGATAACATCGCGCTGTTATTGCCTGTCTTTGATAGGTGACCGCAAGTTCCTTTCATCGCTCGCCTCGTTCGATATGCGAACAGGGACAGGGGGGCGGGAGAGCACAAGATGCTTGCCTGAGAGGAACATAAAATGAGCCATCGTAAACTGATCTCTATCGTCGCTGCCAGCGCTCTTGCTGTGACGACGATGACGTCCACGCCCGCCAGAGCGGACAACGATGATTTTGGAAAATTTGTTGCCGGTGCTGCCGCACTTGCAATAATCGGCATTGCGCTTTCGCAGAAGTCAAAAAAGTCGAAAGACTACAACTATGTATCACGATCGCATAGCAATCATGGCTATCACAGTGGTCATAACCGATCGAAAACGATCTCTGGTAAATTAAAACACGGGTACGCTCACAACAGCCGTGGCTATTCCCACCATGGCAAATCAAAAGGTTATGGGTACCGCTTTAGCAAAGCACTGCCCGCGAGATGCCGCACGACAATTTACACTAAATATGGAGATCGCAGAGGATATCGACGCGGATGTCTGCACAAAAACTACGCACATTTTAACGCTCTACCCCACAAATGCGCGATCTCAGGGCACACCTACAACGGCGCGCGCAGCATAGTGTATGAGCGCAGATGTATCCGTCGACATGGATACTTCACAGCCGGTGAAGGCTGAACCCAAAGAATTAAGATCGAGCAGGAGAGAGAGGCCCCAAATGCATGAAGAGAAGGCGCGTTATTGCCAGACCTGATTGCTTTAATGAGTTTGAACGTTATGCGCTTTGGTGAGGGTAAGACTGTTTTCGTATCGCCTAACGTTGGTGCAGCTACAGGGGCCTCTCTCTTTTATTTTCCGAAGAATCGTGGTTAGCTATAAACTATGTGGGGACCGCATTTTCACTATGAAGACGCGGCAATGCTTTCTGGGACGGTGCGTGTTGCTGGGGTTGATGAGGTAGGACGAGGGCCTTTGGCTGGTCCTGTGACGTCTGCTGCTGTTGTGCTTGATCCCGATAATATTCCCTTCGGAATAAACGACTCCAAGAAACTCACTCCAAAGAAACGTGAAGACCTCTTTGATGTCCTGTTGGATGTGGCCGACGTTTCGGTGGCTCACGCCAGCGTGGAAGAGGTCGACCGACTAAATATTCTCCAGGCTTCTTTTCTTGCTATGCGAAGGGCGGTCAATGGTCTGAGTGATGGGCCGGGGCTGGTTCTGGTGGACGGAGCACAGATACCGCCAGACTTGGCATGCGAGGCGCGCAGCATCGTCAAAGGCGATACCATTTCATTGTCGATTGCCGCGGCATCGATTATCGCGAAAGTGACGCGAGATCGTATCATGTGGGATTTAGCGCAACAGTTTCCCGGCTATGGCTGGGAGACGAATGCCGGATACGGATCAAAAAGCCACATGGCAGCTCTGGAAAAACTTGGTGCGACCCCACATCATAGGCGTTCGTTCAAGCCTGTCCACAATATCTTGTATCAAGTAAAAACGTAAATAACTGATTCAAAAAAAGAATTTGACGTGGAATCACGTTTGAATCATGTTTGCGAACAACAACCAGAGCGCCATCGAAGCGCCGGGACAGAGGCAGAAATGACGGATATAAAAGCTGCAGGCAGTGCTACGGCGCTGCCCCTCAACACGATTTTGGATGGCGATTGCATCGAAGCAATGAACAGCCTTCCAGAAGAAAGCGTTGATCTGATTTTTGCCGACCCGCCGTACAATCTTCAGCTGCGCGGAGATTTGCACCGACCAGATAATAGTCAGGTGGATGCCGTTGATGACGCATGGGATCAGTTTTCCTCTTTCGACGCCTATGACCGATTTACCGCTGATTGGCTCGCGGCGGCGCGACGGATTTTGAAGCCAAATGGCGCTATTTGGGTGATCGGCTCTTACCACAACATATTCCGCGTTGGAGCTGCCCTGCAGGATGCAGGATATTGGATTCTCAACGATGTGGTTTGGCGCAAATCCAATCCTATGCCTAACTTTCGCGGCAAGCGGCTCACCAATGCGCATGAAACCCTGATCTGGGCGTCGAAGAGCGAAGGCGCAAAGTACACATTTAACTACGAGGCTTTGAAGTCACTCAACGAAGGCATTCAAATGCGTTCAGACTGGGTGATCCCGCTTTGCACCGGTCATGAGCGGCTCAAAGACGAAAACGGCGATAAGGCCCATCCAACGCAGAAGCCCGAAGCACTGCTGCATAGGGTCCTGCTTGGCACGACCAATCCCGGCGACGTGGTGTTGGACCCGTTCTTTGGCACTGGAACGACCGGAGCAGTGGCGAAAATGTTGGGTCGCGAATATATCGGCATCGAGCGTGAGGCCGCATATCGGGAAGTTGCCGAAAAACGTCTTGCTTCGGTTCGCAAGTTTGACCGCAAGGCACTAGAGGTTAGTGCGAGCAAACGCGCCGAGCCACGCGTCCCTTTTGGTCAACTGATCGAACAGGGCTTCTTGCGGCCTGGTGAAGATCTCTACTCAATGAATAACCGGTTCAAAGCCAAAGTTCGCGCCGATGGCACACTTGTCGGCGGCGAACACAAAGGCTCCATTCATCAAGTCGGCGCAGCTCTTGAAGGCGCGCCCAGCTGCAATGGCTGGACCTATTGGTGCATTAAAAGGGACGGCAAACCGATTTCAATCGATGTGTTCCGTCAACAAATCCGCTCGGAGATGGCAAAGCGAGTAAATTAAAAGAACACCGCCGGTGCCTGTGGCCTGACACATGGCACTACACTGTGCCCCGCCTCTTTGGCGGGGCTTTTTTTTTCAGCTTAAATGACCTTTAGAAAGACCAGAGGCCCTAGTTCATTTGACCGTTGCGAAGGCCGACCAAATCGCGAAGCGCAGTCAATATGGTTTTGCGATCACGATCTCCAACTTGCGAAAACAACGACGCCGCTTCCTCCTGATCCCGCTGCAATCCCTTACATGCCTTTGAAATGTCTGACGAAATCATATGCGCGCGGGCAGCAAGCAATGATAGCGATTTCTCATCAAGCCCGTCTGTAAAGCTAGACCAGAAAGCAAGGCTTTTCCCAGACGTTTTGGATGCCTTACGAAGCAGATCAAGTTCCACGTTTTCACGTGGTTTTTGGCTGCCATTTTGCGCCACTCGGCGCGGATTTGCATCAGATTTATGCATCTAAGTTATGCTCCAAAACGCCGTTTAATACACGTTCTAATTGTCAGATTTTGCTTCACATATGTCAATCTTTTCCATAAAAAGTTACATGTGTGAACTTTTGAGAAGCAAATGATAGCCAATCGGATTGATACAGCCTGTAAGATCGCTGGTGTTAAGCTCAAAACCGCATGCACTTTATCTGGCATTAATTATGGCACGCTTAGAAGTCAGATGCGTAACAATCGTGAAATCCCAGCATCGTCTTTGGCCAAGTTATCCAGTGGTTTGAGGATCCCGATTCAATTCTTTTTTGATGTACCGGCGGAAGATCATAGTATTGAAACAGGCCTCGATAGATGGCAGGCGGCCGAACTAGCCAATACTGAGCATGCAGCATGCTCTCGAGCCGGTTTCAATGTCACCACAGACCACATTCTCGATTGGTACCATAAAGAACGAGGCAAACTTAAGAACTGGGAGTGGTTTGAAGATCAGGTTGATCTGTACGAACCAATAAAACCAACCGACAAGATCATGCACCCAGTACAGATTGGCAAGCGCAGCTCCACAGCTGAGCGCTTGATGCTTGCCGGCAATCGGGACTTTTACCGTATTGTTGGCAATTTCGAGGAAAAAATCATCCAGCGCGCCATGCACTCACACAGCATGCTTGAAGAGGTGCCATATCTTGTCACGGATGAGGATATCGATGTTGTCATCAAAGGTCAGCGCGTCCGAGCAGGATATCGCAAAGTAACAATGCGGGTGACCGACCCTAATAGAGGGCCGATCACTGCAGTTTTCTCAAAGGTTACCTGGCTCGACACTGCTGACAATGTGCGAGAAGTGAACCGCGTTTAGGCCTAAGATCATCTGATCATTGGCAAGGCCTTCGGGCACCGGATCCGACCAGCTAATTGCGTTACGGTACTTGCCGTTGAAGCCGTAATCGTCCGCTAACCGGCGGTGTTTATACGCTACGATTGTGTACATCCAATCGAAGTCCCAACGCATTGCAGCCATCAGCTTTACATAATGAACGAAACCTCCAAGACGACGAAGATTCCCCCGCTCGTGCGGCGCAACTTCTACACCGCCAAAGTAAATTAATCTGCCGTGCAACTCGTCAACCAAAGGCTGCGAAACGCTGGTAACAACGTCGGACCTATCACTGTAACGTGCAGCTGCGAGGCCACGGAAATATTTTCCAAAGTCCTTACCTCCTAGGTCGACCAGCTTGGCGGAAATACAAGAAATACACTTGTTCTCTCGCTTTAAGAATAACCAAAATGCATGTCCCTCGCTTAACTCGTCCTGACTTACCGAAGACATTGGATGAATGTTCTTCTTTCCCACTTCGGCGAGCAGAAGCGGTAACTCATCTGCGTTTGTGACTACGCTAAGCGTAAGACCTTCTGCATTGAACTGTTCCTCAATTGCCTGCATGTGTGAGTGAATATTGCTTTGTTCCATGGTCTTCACCTTTCTAAAATGGAATTGCGCACTCTCTCTTTGGATGTGCAAAGCCATGATTCACAATTTTTAGATGTTAGAAACAATTTTAAATTGTGGCGGGGATTGTTTCCGAACTGAGCCTAATTATGATGGAACTCAATGCCTGGTTTACGCATAAAAAGTACGTCTGATCCGCTCAATGCTGATACATTGGACCGATATGATTGAGGTTTTCAGCTTTGGGTTCAGTCTTCTCTATGGGCCGCATATGCACCTTCGGCGCGAAAGCGGAGGATTGCCCGACCGTAATGGAAATCGCGCAATGAGGGCGGTTTTGAATAATAGCGCTATTTGACAAGACCCAGAATGAAGCCCTTCAGCCAACACTATTTTCTAACAAAAGAACTTCGATCCGGATGTTCTCCTGCGTTGCGACAGGCTCTCTGTTGTCGCATTTGGCCCGTAATTTCCTAGCTGCACTGCGCACAACATGTCCTGCGTCTTGCACAATTAAAGCGTCAACAAATCCTGTTCGTAAATGAGATAAAGTGACCTGGGTTCGCTCATGCGCGATGATTGAAAGACCCGTGGCAACGTCACGTTTCGATAAAGCGTCGAGGGCAAAACCCGCCTCCGAACTCATCACATAAACACCTTGCAGGTCCGGAAAATTCATAAGCGCAGACGCCAATATCGTGTCGGTGCGTTTCTTGTCTCCATAGGTTTCAATGGTCGGCAGCGCGCGTAAACTCGAAAATCTATGCTGCAGCGTTTGATCGAATCCGGCCCGGCGCGACACGCTATCAGGCGATAGCATTGTATCCGTTACCACTAAGACACTGCCCTTTTTTGACTGAGCAAAACTACCCAGAAGGCGCGCCGCGGTTCGCCCAGCAGCAAGATTATCGATGCCCACGAAACTGTGCTCGCCTTCGTCAGGCTGGCCAGAAATGAGGCGAACTACATGAACTCCACGCTCGGACAAACGCGCAAGCGCGTCACGCACCTGTGGCCCTTCCGGGGCAAGGATAGCTATGCCATCAAGCTCGTCAGTGTTGATGCGCGATAGGTGCTCAACATTCTTATGCTGATCGTTTCCAATAATTTGGCGAATGCTGATCTCGGTATTGTCTAAGCGAAGCGCAACACCCATCAAACCAACCTGCGACTTCAATTCATGCAGGAAATCACCGCCGACTTTCGGAAGAATAAATGCGAAGCGGTAAACACGTTTCCGCGCTAGGTTTGCAGCAGATAAGTTCCTTTCAAATCCGAGTTCTTCGATCGCTTTATGCACGGCCTTGACGGTTTTATCTTTGACACCAGTACGGCCGTTGAGCACGCGATCAACTGTGGATCGACTCATTCCAAGGTGATTTGCCAGGTCTTTAGTCGTTGGCCTCAAAGCATTTTTCCAATCAGTGTTAGATTTAAGAACAGCGTAGTATTTGGCTATCCTGGAATTTTTCGCAAGCATTTTGACACACGTGCGTCACAAATTGGTTGCAATGACGCACGTGCGTCATTTAGCGTTGAACAATGATAGATTCGCGGCGTCAGCCCGCGCGTAAATCTTGGGAGGATTTGAAAATGAAAAAGACACTTGTCTGCTCGGTGGCCGCTGCCGCGTTTATGGCAAACGCACATTCGGCCCAGGCAGCCGACCTTACGCTGTGTTGGGCGGCATGGGATCCAGCCAATGCGTTGATCGAATTAAGCAAACAGTTTGAAGAGGAATCTGGTCACAACATGAGCTTTGAGTTTGTGCCATGGCCGAACTTTGCAGATCGAATGTTGAATGAGCTGAATTCTGGCGGTCAGCTTTGCGATCTTCTGATTGGCGACAGCCAGTGGATCGGTGGCGCCGCGGAAAATGGGCAATATGTTAAACTCAACGAATTTTTCGAAGAAAACAACATTGACATGGCCGATTTCCTGCCGGCGACGGTGACGGGTTATGCCGAATGGCCAAAAAATACCCCGAATTATTATGCTTTGCCTGCCTACGCCGACGTCGTTGGATGGACCTATCGCAAGGATTGGTTTGAGCGTCCGGAACTGCAATCCGAATTCAAAGAGAAACACGGCCGAGACCTTGCCGTGCCTAACACGTTGGCAGAGCTTAAAGACATAGCCCAGTTTTTCCAGAACCGCGATATCGATGGCACCACAGTATACGGTGCCGCGATTTATACCGAGCGTGGATCCGAAGGCATCACGATGGGGGTGACAAATGCGCTCTATAATTATGGGTTTGAATACAACAATCCCGACAAGCCCTACGAATTGGAAGGCTTCGTAAATTCACCCGGGGCCGTAGAAGCATTGGAGTTCTACAAAGAGCTTTATGACACTGCGACACCGCCAGGCTCCTCCAATTGGTACATGGGCGAAAACATTGATGCCTACAAATCCGGTCAAGTCGCGCTTCAGATGAATTTCGCGTTTATCTGGCCCGGTGTTGAGGCGGATGCCAATGTAGGCGGCGGGAAATCGGGATATTTCCCAAATCCTGCCGGTCCCGGTGGCCATTTTGCGCAGTTAGGTGGTCAAGGCATCTCTGTCGTTGCCAATTCGCCAAACCGTGATGCGGCGCTGGAATATATCAAATGGTTTGCACAAGAAGATGTACAGCAGCAATGGTGGGACATCGGCGGCGCTCCGGCTCTCCGTTCCGTTCTGGAGGCCCCTGGATTTGAGGACAGTCAACCATTCGCCAAGACCTTCCTCGACTCGATGGCAATCGTAAAAGACTTTTGGGCCGAACCGGCCTACGCGGATCTGTTGCTTGCGATGCAGGAGCGTGTCCACAACTATGTCATCGCAGGCGAAGGCACCGCCCAAGAAGCCCTCGACGGCCTTGTTGGGGACTGGATCGAAGTCTTTGAGGACGAAGGCAAGCTATAAGCAACTCCGATTGGCAGGCGGCACTCTCTGCCTGCCAACCGCGCTTTGGCGCAGGTGTCGTGCCACGGCCATAATCCAGAATGCCAAATTATCTGTGTCACGGTGATATATTCCAGATATTCGCCGTGAGGGACGAAAAATGACGGATACAACTCCGACCCCAATTGACCGGATTGCCCAGGCCACACCTAAACGCGTGGCGGCCCGTGTGAGAGGTCTTTCAGACCGAACCATCGCCTGGATCTTCGTTGCGCCTACGATTTTTCTATTGCTGGCGGTCAACATCTTTCCGCTGATTTGGACCATCCGGCTTAGCTTCACGAACTACCGGGTCAATCGACCCAACAGAGAGGTCGATTGGGTCGGCCTGCGAAATTATGAACGCATTTTGACGGATGCCGATACCTGGGCGACGATGCAGGCCACGGCGCATTTTTTGATTTGGACGATCGTCCTTCAGGTCCTGATCGGTTTCACACTGGCCTACCTGATTAACAAGAAATTCAAAGGCAATGACCTTTGGACCACCATCATTGTGCTGCCAATGATGCTAAGCCCTGCGGTCGTCGGCAATTTCTGGACATTCCTATATCAACCGCAAATTGGCTTGTTCAATTATGTGGTCACTTTCTTCACCGGTGGCGATCCGGCGAGCTTTTCAATGATTGGCGACGTTCATCTGGCGCCCTGGTCCATCATTATCGCCGATACGTGGATGTGGACGCCTTTCGTCATGCTCATCTGTTTGGCAGGGCTTAGGTCCATTCCAGACTATATCTATGAGGCTGCAGAATGCGACCGCGCAAGTAAATGGCGTCAGTTTTGGACCATCACGGTTCCTATGGTGCTGCCGTTTCTGATGCTTGCAGTGCTTTTCCGTGGGATTGAAAACTTCAAGATGTTCGATCTGGTCGTACAGCTCACTGGCGGCGGGCCTGGTAACACTACCACGCTCACTTCAATCGAGCTGAAGCGCGAGGCCTTTGAAAAATGGCGCACCGGTTTCTCATCGGCCTATGCGGTCATTCTGTTTGTGACGGTCTTTGGCCTTGCATCCATATATGTGAAAGCCCTGAATAAGGTCAAAGACCGATGAGCTACTCCGTCACAGAACCCTCCCGCAACACCAGGGTTTTCGCTGGCGCACTGGTTATTCTATATGCGGTTGTCACGCTCATTCCGCTCCTGTGGATCATCGCCACTGGCTTCAAGACATCGGAAGATTCGATTGCCTATCCTCCCAAGGTTTTCTTTGAGCCTACAGTTGAGGGATACGTGAATCTCTTCACCGCAAGGACCCGGATAAACGAAGCGGATATGGCCGAATTGCCGCCTGCCGAAACCTGGTACGAACAAATGGTACGCGACAGGGGGCAGGTCATTGCAGGGCCGTCGCGCTACGGCGAGCGCTTCTTGAATTCTGTTATCATTGGTTTTGGCTCAACTGCGCTTTGCATGTTGCTCGGTACAGCCGCTGCCTACGCTTTCAGCAGGTTCCGCGTACCACTTAAAGACGACCTTTTATTCTTCATCCTATCGACGCGGATGATGCCACCCATTGCGGTTGCGATCCCGATCTTTCTGATGTTCAAAAACCTTGGGCTAAGCGACACCCATCTGGGAATGATCCTGCTTTACACGGCAGTCAATCTTTCGCTGTCGGTCTGGCTTCTGAAAGGTTTCATTGATGAAATCCCGGTGGAGTATGAAGAGGCAGCCCTAATCGACGGATACACCCGGTTTCAGGCCTTTTATAAGGTTGTCCTGCCGCAAGCCGCAACTGGCATCGCATCAACAGCAATCTTTTGCTTGATTTTCGCGTGGAATGAATATGCCTTCGCCGTTTTGCTGACCTCAGGCACCGCGCAAACGGCCCCGCCTTTCATTCCGACAATCATCGGTGTTGGCGGCAAGGATTGGCCCGCCGTGGCCGCAGGGGCCACCATCTTCCTCGTGCCGGTGGTGGTTTTCACGATCCTCCTTCGCAAGCATTTGCTGCGTGGAATTACATTCGGGGCGGTGCGCAAATGAGCAACTTTTTATCAGGCCTCATGCGGTTGCGTCGTGGACCTTGGGAGATAGTCGCCAGCATCCTGATTGCTGTTGGAGTGGTGATGCTGATGCAACCCTTTGTGCTGACACTTTACACCTACTCTTTCCTCATAACCCTGATTGGCACGGTGATGTTTATCGTAGTCAGCCATTTCCCGGAGTAGAACATGGCTCAGATCAGAATAGAGAATGTGCGCAAAGACTTTGGTGACTTCACCGCGGTGCAATCTTCTACTTTTACAATCGAAGATGGCGAATTTTTCATGCTTCTAGGGCCGTCAGGCTGTGGAAAAACCACAACTTTGCGCATGATGGCCGGTCTTGAGCTTCCGACCAGTGGCGACATTTACATCGATGGCGAAGAGGTTGGTCAGAAGCGTGCCAGCGAGCGTGATATCGCTTTCGTCTTCCAGATGTTTGCGCTCTACCCACATATGAACGTGGGCAAGAACATCTCCTATCCACTTTTCAGCCAGGGCGTACCCAAAGCGGAAGTAAAGCGGCGCGTCGATGAAGTGGCCTCGATCCTGGGCATCCAAGACATTCTTCAAAAGCCCGTTGGCGGTTTGTCAGGCGGGGATCGCCAACGGGTCGCATTAGGACGGGCGATCGTTCGCGAACCAAAAGCGTTTTTCATGGACGAACCCCTTGGCGCCTTGGATGCCGAGTTTCGTGAGCATATGGCTGAAGAGCTTCGGTCCCTTCATGATCGCATGGGAGCGACCACTGTCTATGTTACGCATGATCAGTTGGAAGCCATGCAAATGGGTGACAAAATCGTGGTGATGAACCACGGCGTTGTTGAGCAGTTTGGTGTGCCTCAAGAAATTTACGACTGGCCCGCAACAATGTTTGTGGCAAACTTCCTTGGTTCGCCACCGATGAACTTCTTGGAGTATGACGGATCGGTCTCGCCCGGCGATACGCAAGTGCGGCTCGGGGACGCGACCCTAGCCGTTCCTGAACAAATTGAAGGCCATCGAGGCGGTCTGGTTTTAGGAGTTCGCCCTGAACATGTAAGGATTGAGGATAACGGATCTCTGCGTGGCAAAGTCCTTGCAACCGAGTACCTGGGCACGACCCAGATCGTGACGGTTCAGACGCAATTTGGCGAGGTAAAGTCACGTATCGATGCCGATATTGCGGTGAAAACGAGCTCAAATGTCGGCCTAGTCATCGATGAGCGCACGTTGACCCTGTTTCGCGCTCAAACCGGAGCAGCTTTGAGGTCCTCTTCAAACGCGGGAGTGCTTTCGCATGGCTGACATACGCCTTGAAAAAATCACGCGCCGATTTGGCGATGTAACGGCACTGGATGCGGTTTCATTGACCGTCCCGGACGGCGCTTTTGTCGTGCTTCTAGGTCCAACCGGGGCGGGAAAGACAACGACGCTACGCATGGTTTCGGGCCTCGATGCGCCTGACGCGGGCGATGTTTTTATTGGCGGCGAGAGCATGAATGGGCTCACCCCAGCCCAAAGAAATATCGCCATGGTGTTCCAGCAATATTCGCTGTACCCGCACCTTACGGTTCGTGAAAATCTGGCTTTCCCTCTGAAATCACCGCTTCTAAGGACGCCAAAAGATCAGATCGATGCCAAGGTTGCTGCTGTCGCCGAGACACTGCAAATCTCTCACAAACTTGAAAACAAGGCGACGGCTCTTTCGGGCGGGGAGATGCAGCGCGTATCAATCGGTCGAGCGTTAGTTCGCGAACCATCGGTTTATCTCATGGATGAACCTCTGAGCTCGCTTGATGCTAAACTTCGCGCAGACCTGCGTATTGAGTTGAAGTCAATTCAGGCCAATAGCGGTGCAACGTTTCTATATGTCACGCATGACCAAATTGAGGCCATGACTATGGCCACACATGTCGGTGTTCTGGACGAGGGCAAACTGGTCCAAATGGGAACGCCCAGAGAGATATATGAGCAACCGGTAAGTATTTACGCGGCAAGCCGTCTTGGCCAGCCGCGCATTAATATACTGCCTGCCGATCTATTTGGTCGCGCACCGTTTGGGGCAAAGTTCATCGGTCTCAGGCCCGAACAAATCTCACAAGGTCGCGGCATCGATAGCACGGTTACTAGGGTTGAGAGGCTGGGTGATCAGACCCGGCTTCACCTGGCTATCCATAACCATGACATCATTACCGTGACCGATGCGCATACGGGCCTGACAAGCGGTGATACCGTCGCGATCGCTCCGAAAAACCCACATTTCTTCGACGCCCATGGCGTTCGGATGCCAGCATAAGAGAGGCTCGTATGACCCAATTTATGAATAAAAAAGAACACCTTGTTCAGGAAGCAATCGACGGCACAATTGCTGCATCGGGCGGTAAGCTGGCGCGGCTTGATGGGTACCCGCATATCAGGGTCGTGATGCGTACCGACTGGGACAAAAGCAAGGTAGCGCTCGTCTCGGGCGGCGGGTCCGGCCATGAGCCAGCACATGTCGGTTTTGTCGGCGAAGGCATGCTTACCGCGGCAGTATGCGGTGATGTTTTTGCCTCGCCTTCTGTTGACGCTGTTCTGGCGGGCATTCTTGCCGTAACCGGCGAAGCGGGTTGCTTACTAGTTGTGAAAAACTACACCGGCGACAGGTTGAACTTTGGCCTAGCTGCTGAAAGAGCGCGGGCGTTTGGCCTTAAGGTTGAAGTGGTAATAGTCGATGATGATGTGGCACTCCCCGATCTGCCGCAATCGCGGGGTGTTGCAGGAACCTTGTTCGTCCATAAAATCGCCGGTGCTTTGGCCGAACAAGGCGCGCCCGTCGAAGAGGTCGCAAAAGCTGCGCAGCGGGTGATCGCCGGTACCTGCACAATTGGTATGTCGCTTGACACCTGCACGCTTCCCGGCGCGCCGAAAGAGCGCAGAATCCCTGCTGGCAAAGCTGAACTGGGTCTCGGCATTCACGGTGAAGCAGGCGTTGAGCAAGTCCCATATTCTGACGCTAAAGACGCAATGGCTATGGTCATTGACAAGCTTTCTAAAGAGCTTGCACCAAATGGCGAATACGTGGCCCTTCTCAACAACCTAGGTGGCGCATCAGTTCTCGAAATGTCGGTGCTGACCCATGAATTGGCTCAATCATCAATTGGGCCCAAACTTAAATACATCGTTGGACCTGGCACTATGATGACGTCACTGGAAATGCATGGATTTTCTGTCTCTGTTTATCCAGCATCTGAAGAAGACATTGCAGCCCTGGAAAGCCCAACGCCACTTTGCGCTTGGCCGGGACTAAAGTCATTGTCTCACGTACAGGTCTTAGAATTGCCTGACGGACTGCGCCCGGTAAGACCTATTGCCTCTGATCACGCTGAAACGCGCGCATTTCTTGCGAAGTGCTGTGAGCTGTTCATAGAAGCTGAAGATGACCTCAATGCTTTAGACGCCAAGTCCGGAGATGGAGACACGGGCTCAACACTGTCCGGTGCGTCGCGTGCTCTTATTGATGCGATGGACCGGTTGCCGCTGGCCGATCACACACAGCTTTATAGAGCCATCGGTCAAGAGCTTAGCGAAACCATGGGCGGATCATCCGGTGTACTCTTAGCCATCTTTTTCGCCGCAGCGGGAGATGCTGCATCTGCTGGACACACGATGCGCGAAGCGCTGGGCGCTGGGCTGGATCGGATGCAAGAAATCGGCGGCGCTAAAGTTGGGGACCGCACAATGGTTGATGCTTTAGAACCAGCGCTCAAACATCTACATGACGGCATAGAAGCGGCGGCATCAGCGGCGCGCGCAGGAGCCGATAAGACCGCGGCAATGCTAAAAGCGAATGCAGGCCGTGCTTCCTACATCAACGCTGAACAGCTCAAAGGCCATGTAGATCCAGGCGCTGAAGCGGTTGCCCGGTTATTCGAACATCTTGCCAACCCATAAAGCCTCCACAAAAAAACGCCCAACCAAGCTTATGCTGGAAAGCGGGAAAAAAGCTTGGTTGGGCAAGCTCAAATCAAACAGGTGATTTGAACTGACGTATGGGTTGTCTCAATGACCTGCTGAGCGCTCATGGTGTCCATCAACTTCTAGGCCGAGATGTAGGCGCCGGTGCATCGTCGACGATGCCCAGGGAGTTACCGGCGTGGTGTCTGTATTAATGCGCTCGAGTTCTGGAAAACGCTGAATCGCCAAATCCCCGAAACCCGTAAACTCACCCATCATTTCAAATGATGGCATCAGCGCCCCCAAGGTCTGTATGTCCGCTTCGGGGCGCATGTGTTCGTCGTGATCTAAATAGGTGAGGCTATTTTCGTCTTTCACCGCAGTGGCAGATTTCGCGCAAGGCCCATCATCTCAGGCGATCTTGGCGCGTTTCCGCGAAGCTATGGCATATTCGTATAGGTCGTCATGGCCGTAGCCGTTTTTTTTGCACCAAAGACGGCCGTTCGCGCGATATTGCCACCCTGTTCTCCCACCGGCTCCACCAAGCCAAAATTGACCCCCTCAACTAATTTTGTTTCAAGCGCATTGCGATCGAAGCACCCGCAAATTCGCCCCCCTCGACGGCAAAGTCAGTCGCTGTAGCTAACATCCCAACAATAAAAAAGCTGTTCGGCAAGGCGCCTTCCGTCAATCTGCAGTGGCAGCGACCTCGCGCTGGCGCAAAAGCTCCCATCGTTTTTTGGTCGCTGAAGTTTACAAATCGCGGTTGCGATTTCCTGCAAACGCCAACTGACAGCCACGGAGTTTAGACCAAATCGTTGTGCTTTAACCACAATCCGAAAACAGAGTGTTGCGCACGTATATTCCCCCTTTTCAGACGCTAAATGATCATACATATGTTCACGCGTGAACAAATATTGAGTCGTGTGCTATGTCACTGTCTGACACCAAGCTAACCGAACAGGATGAGGACCTGCTGTTTCGCCTATTGCGGCAGCTGGATTTTGCTCCAGACGCTTCGCAGCGCAGCACTGCGGCAGCTTTAGGCGTGTCACTTGGCCGTCTGAATTCTATCCTTCGGGACGCCAAAGAAGCCGGTCTGATCAAGGTGTCTGACCGTAACAGCACCGACAAACGACAAAAATATGCCTACGGGCTGACAACTCGCGGCGCAGCGGAAAAAAATCGACTGGCCGAAAACTTTCTAAACCGAAAATTTGCCGAGTATGACGCATTGCATGCAGAGATCACCGGCACCACCAGTGGCCTTGCGCCGCTCAAATATAGGACCAAGATTGTGCAAAATAACCTTGCCCCCATTCCAGAGCTATATGTCTCTTTTGACTCGGCACAAAAACTGAAAGTTGAGGCCGCAGAGCTTGTCAGCCATGATCTAACCCCTCGTCAGATTTGTGATCTGGAACTGTTGATGAACGGCGGTTTCAATCCGCTGAAAGGTTTTCTTAGTGAAGAAGATTACAACGGCGTTGTCGATAATATGCGTCTTGCCGACGGCGCGCTTTGGCCAATGCCGGTCACACTTGATGTCTCTAAAGAGTTTGCGGACAGCGTTGAGCTTGGTCAGGATATTGCGCTGCGCGACCAAGAAGGCGTGATCCTTGCAACAATGACCGTCACGGACCGCTGGACACCTGATAAAGCTCATGAGGCCGAAAAGGTCTTTGGCGCGAATGACGAGGCGCACCCTGCGGTGAATTACCTGCACAACACGGCCGGAGAGGTATATCTCGGTGGGCCCGTGACTGGCATTCAACAGCCGATCCACTATGATTTTCGCGGTCGCCGCGATACGCCGAATGAGCTGCGCGCGTATTTTCGCAAATTGGGCTGGCGCAAGGTTGTAGCGTTTCAAACGCGTAATCCACTGCACCGCGCGCACCAGGAACTCACCTTCCGCGCAGCCAAAGAAGCGCAAGCCAATCTGCTCATTCATCCTGTTGTCGGCATGACCAAGCCCGGCGATGTGGACCACTTTACACGTGTTCGCTGCTATGAGGCGGTGCTCGATAAATATCCCGGCTCTACGACCACCATGAGCCTGCTCAATCTGGCAATGCGCATGGCCGGTCCGAGAGAGGCCGTTTGGCATGGCTTGATCCGCAAAAACCACGGCTGCACGCATTTCATTGTGGGCCGCGATCACGCCGGACCAGGCAAAAATAGCCAAGGCGAGGATTTCTATGGCCCCTATGATGCGCAGGACCTGTTCCGTGAGCACCAAGAAGAAATCGGCATCGAAATGGTCGACTTCAAACATATGGTTTTTGTCCAGGAACGCGCCCAGTATGAACCAATTGACGACATTGCAGACAAAGACAATGTGACCATCCTCAATATTTCTGGCACCGAACTTCGCCGTCGCCTGCGGGAAGGCCTCGAAATTCCGGAATGGTTTTCATTTCCCGAGGTTGTCCAAGAGCTGCGCCATCGCTATCCACCGCGCAGTCAGCAAGGCTTTACTGTGTTCTTCACGGGTTTCTCAGGCTCGGGAAAATCCACTATTGCCAACGCGCTTTTGACAAAGTTGATGGAAATGGGCGGTCGGCCTGTGACACTGCTCGATGGTGACATCGTGCGTAAGAACCTTTCCTCAGAGCTTGGTTTTTCCAAGGAGCACCGCGATCTCAATATCCGACGTATTGGCTATGTGGCCTCTGAAATCACCAAAAACGGCGGTATTGCGATTTGCGCACCAATTGCCCCCTATGCTACGACGCGCCGTGCCGTGCGGGAGGATATCGAAGCGTTTGGCGCCTTTGTGGAAGTACATGTTTCCACCTCCATAGAGGAATGCGAACGGCGCGACCGCAAAGGTCTTTATAAGCTGGCACGCGCCGGAAAAATCAAAGAGTTCACCGGTATTTCGGATCCTTATGACGTTCCACAGGATCCCGAGCTTCGCGTTGAAACCGAAAATGTTGAGGTCGACAACTGTGCGCATCAAGTTGTGCTCAAATTGGAGCAGATGGGCCTGATTGCAGGGTGATCCGGACCGCATGTATGCGATCTCGCTAACCTCAATTCCTCCACGTTACGAGAAATTGGGACCGGTGCTCCGGTCCCTTTTAGCCCAGTCAGTGCCACCGGATCGCGTGCTGCTGATCCTGCCAAGGGACTATCAACGGTTTGGTCGCGCTCGCACGGAACCTGACGTTCCAGCGGGCGTTGAGGTCATTTGGTGTGAGGATGACTTGGGTCCAGCAATGAAGGTCTTGATTGCCGCGCGACGTTTAGAAGGCAGCGGAAAACGCCTGATTTATTGCGACGACGATTGGCTTTATCCACCGCACTGGGCAACGGAGCTTTTGCGACATGACGGCGGAGCAACTTGTGGCCAAGCTTGGGATATAGCCCGGATCGGCCGCAGCGGCACTGGCCAGGATATCGCTCAAGGCTTTTCAGGCGTTTGCATAGAGCCTAACTGGCTTTCAGACCCCGCTCTGTGTCCAAGTGAGATCGCTTGGTCCGTTGATGATATCTGGCTCTCAGGGCAGTTGGCACGGCAAGGAATATCGATCCAAGAAATGCGCCCGGCATTGCATGGTTTGCGACGCGCCTTTTCGGACACTGACAGCCTTCAAAATATCGTTTTCCAAGGTCGAAATCGCGATCAGGCGAACCGGGCTTGTGCGGCTGAAATGCATGCGCTTTATGGCATATGGCCCAAGTTGCCCTGAGGCAAAACGCGATAAAACTTGTACCTAGCCTTTGATCCTGTCATTCCCTGCCAGCGCGCTAGGTTTCTGTTTCTGGACCAGCTTGAGTTAAAAATAGAGGAAAACCGCATGACCAATGCACGTGAAGCTTTCATCGGCGCTATGCGCCAGGTGGCTTCTACTGTGACAGTCGTTACAACTGACGGTCCTGCAGGCAAAGCAGGCGCCACTGTAAGTGCTTTTACCTCTCTTTCTGCGGATCCACCTTCTGTATTGGTTTGTTTGAAAGCCGACACCAATATCGCCCAAGCAGTGTCCGCAAATGGAGTCTTCTGCGTCAATATTTTACCCGAAGACGCAGAGGAGGTCGCCAAGCGTTTTGCCGGTATGTTTGACAGGGATCAACCCAATCGCTTTGCAGGTGTTGAAGTGTCGGAAACTGAATTTGGCCCACGCCTTGCCAGGGCGACATCCTTTACCTGCAGCCTGACGCATCGGCATGTGCATGGTAGCCACGCGATCTGCATCGGAGACGTTACCGGTATCTCCAATGCGGGCGAAAAGCCGCTTACATATATGAGCGGGGGTTTCCACATTGTGCGTCCAAAGGGCCTAAACAATTGAAATAAATTGGTATTTTGGCATAATGCGACTCACGCAATCGCTCCGTTCTGGCCCTAATTTTGCCCGCTTTGAAAACTAACATATAGGCTCAGCGGTGTTCATCGCATCGAAGAGTAATGTCAAAAGGGTCATGTGCGTGACTGAGCAATCCGTCAGCATTCGTGCAACAGCGAACGGCATAGCAGCCGGAGAACGTTTCGAACGTTACAAGTTTGAGGCGTTTACCGAGGTGGTTTTGCGTGCGGCGGGCATTCTCATGGTGATGGGTGCATTCTCCATTTGGTTTTTAGCACCAAGCATCGGGATCGGCGGATATAGTTATCTGATATCTTTGGCGGCCGCGATTGGCCTGGTGGTCTTTGCTTTCGGTACGCGCGGCTTTCAGCGCCAAGTCGAAGTTGACATGGAAAAAGGCACATTGTCTCTTACCAAGATCAACATCAACGGACAGGCGCGGATCACGCGCAACATCGATTTGGGCGCAATCCAGAGCGTTTTCCTACAAAAACCAACAGATGCAGATGGGGATGCGACGCTACTTGTACGGGTGAGCGGATCAAACTCTCCTGCGATTGCTCTTAGCGGCGAATTGCGCGAAGTCGAGCGTGTGCATGAAGAGCTTTGCAATATCATGCGTTTGCCGGATCGCAAGAAAAAACCATCTGTGCGTCTTGTAGATGAGCAAATGGACGATCTGATCATTCCAATGTGAATGTGACCTCCAAAGCGACTTTGGACTGCTGAAACATACTCAATCCTTTGCAGATGCGACTTCGCGATTCTCAGACCAACTTTCAGTAAAAAAAAGAGGCCGCTCGAAAGCGACCTCTGTTTTCTAAAAATGGTGCGGTCAGCTTACATCATGCCGCCCATGCCGCCCATGTCTGGCATACCGCCAGCCGGCGCTGCGCCTTCTTTGGCTGGCTTGTCAGCAACCATCGCTTCAGTTGTGATAAGCAGACCCGCGATGGAAGCTGCGTCTTCAAGAGCGGTACGTACGACCTTGGCCGGATCGATCACGCCGAAGGAGAACATGTCGCCGTATTCTTCCGTTTGCGCGTTGAATCCGAATGTCGCATCAGAGCTCTCGCGGACTTTGCCCGCAACGACCGAGCCGTCAACGCCGGAGTTCTCTGCGATCTGACGCAGAGGGGACTCAAGCGCGCGACGCACGATGGCGATACCGTTGTCTTGATCGCTGTTGGCACCGGAGACACCTTCAAGCGCCTTAGCACCTTGGACCAGAGCAACACCGCCACCCACGACGATGCCCTCTTGCACAGCGGCACGTGTCGCATTGAGCGCATCGTCAACACGATCCTTACGCTCTTTCACTTCAACCTCGGTCATACCGCCGACGCGGATCACGGCAACACCGCCTGCCAGTTTGGCAACGCGCTCTTGCAGCTTTTCACGGTCGTAATCCGAAGTGGTTTCTTCGATCTGAGTGCGGATCTGGCTGACCCGTGCTTCGATCTCGGCTTTCTCACCGGCGCCGTCGACAACAGTTGTCTCGTCTTTGGTGATCTGGATTTTCTTGGCAGAGCCGAGCATGTCCATTGTGACATTCTCAAGCTTCATGCCGAGATCTTCAGAAATCACCTGACCACCTGTCAGGATCGCAATGTCCTGCAGCATGGCCTTACGACGATCACCGAAACCTGGCGCTTTCACAGCTGCGATTTTCAGACCACCGCGCAGTTTGTTGACGACGAGAGTCGCCAGCGCTTCGCCTTCGACGTCTTCTGCGATAATCAGAAGCGGTTTTTGCGACTGAATGACAGATTCCAGAAGCGGAACCATCGGCTGCAATGAAGACAGTTTTTTCTCGTGCAGCAGCACCATGCAGTCGTCCAACTCAGCTGTCATTTTGTCAGCGTTGGTGACGAAGTATGGCGATAGGTAGCCACGGTCGAATTGCATACCTTCAACAACATCGGTCTCTGTTTCCAGGCCTTTGTTTTCCTCAACGGTGATAACACCCTCGTTGCCAACCTTTTGCATCGCGTCTGCGATTTGGCTGCCAATCTCTTCCTCGCCGTTGGCGGAGATTGTGCCAACCTGCGCGACTTCAGCGGAGTCTTTGACTTCGCGCGCGGCAGCTTTGATCGATTCCACGACGTTGGATGTAGCAAGATCGATGCCACGCTTCAGATCCATTGGGTTCATGCCAGCAGCAACGGCTTTTAAACCTTCTTTTACGATGGCTTGTGCCAGAACAGTTGCTGTGGTTGTGCCGTCACCGGCTTCGTCATTGGTGCGGCTGGCCACTTCTTTGACCATTTGCGCGCCCATGTTTTCGAACTTGTCCTCAAGCTCGATTTCTTTGGCGACCGATACACCGTCTTTCGTGATCCGTGGCGCGCCGAAGCTTTTGTCGAGAACAACGTTTCGGCCTTTCGGGCCGAGTGTGACGCGCACGGCGTTGGCCAGTACGTTGACGCCGTGCATCATTTTGTTGCGGGCATCTGTATCAAATTTTACGTCTTTGGCAGACATATGTGTCTCTCCTGACTAATCTGTTGAATGTCTTGTAAAGCGATCAGGCCATTACGCCCAAAATGTCGCTTTCTTTCATGATCAAAAGCTCTTCACCGTCGATGGTGATCTCTGTGCCCGACCATTTACCGAAGAGGATGCGATCGCCGGCTTTTACCGCCATCTCGATCAATTCGCCGCTATCTTTGCGGGCGCCGTCGCCGCAAGACACAACTTCGCCTTCGCTTGGTTTCTCTTTTGCGCTGTCAGGGATGATCAGCCCGCCAGCTGTTTTCTCTTCGCTCTCAACGCGGCGCACAAGCACACGGTCATGTAGCGGTTTGAATGCCATATCTTTGGCTCCTTGGCTCAAAGTTTCCACAACAGGTCCCAAGTCGTTTGAAACCTCATTAGCACTCAGCTACCCCGAGTGCTAACGGCGTTGAACTAATGAGGACTCATTACGCTGTCAACCGTTGCGTGAGAAATTTTTTGTCTGTGCATTGCCCTTAATGGCGGGCGTCTTTACCGTCGTATTACTTTCCTAGGATCGAGTTCTGACATGCCATATCTTTTCCGTCTGCTTTGTATTCTGTCAGTTCTTTTTCCAAGCTTCGCGCTTGCGCAGGGCCAATGTACTGGAATTGATCTCATTGGCGCATTGGAACCGACAGAGCGCGAGGCGATTTTGTCTGAAGCCTCTACAGAAAAGTATGGTGACGGTCTCCTTTGGCAGGCTTCAAAAGGCGAAACGACCCTGACCATATTCGGCACCTATCACTTCAAACACGCTCAAACATTGGATCATCTCGAACGACTGAAACCGTTCCTTGACGAAGCCGACAAAATCTATCTAGAAATTTCAGATGCGGATCAAGCGGCCGCAGAGCAAGCCATGGCAAGCGACCCGTCAATGATGTTCATCACCGAAGGGCCCACCTTACCAGATATGCTGGGGGAGGAAAAATGGCAGGATTTCAAGGCGGAAATGCAGGCGCGCAACATTCCCGGCTTCATGGCCGCCAAATTCAAACCTCTCTGGGCTGCGATGATGCTTGGCATAGGACCTTGTGAGGCGCGCTCTGGTGCCCTCGAAAGCAGCGGTATCGACCAGCTTGTTGGTGAGTATGCAGAAGCGATCGGCACACCGAGCAGATCGCTGGAACAGTTCGACGAGCTTTTGAGTACGCTTGACGACATGCCAATTGATCAACAGCTCAATATGATAGAGTTAAGCCTCGCATGGCCAGGTAATATGGACGACCTGTCCTTCACAATTCGAGAGCGCTATATGAACGAAGAGGTTGCTTTGACCTGGATATTTTCAAAATATGTCTCTCTAAAATTCGGCGGTGAAACTGCCGAAGAAGACTTCGCAATGTTCACAGAAGTGCTTCTTACAAAGCGCAACAACGATTGGATGAAGGTCTTGGACCGCGATATTGAAAACGGCGACGAGGTGGTCATCGCCGTTGGTGCGGGTCATCTGCCGGGCGAGATCGGCATTCTCAACTTATTAGAAGAGCAAGGCTTTAGCATTTCGCGGCTGCCGCTACTCGACTGATTGAGAGCTCTGATCCGACTTATGAAGCATGAACAAGTCCGCATTGCGTTCAGCGACGCAAGCTATTTTTCAACATCGCCCAGAACGAGACGCGCTACTCGCAACGCCCATTCGTCGTACACCTTTGGGCCCGGATGAAATCCGTCTGAGGCCATGAGTGCAGGATCGAGCGGAAATTCCATCGGAACATAGTATGTCCGATCCCTCGCATGCAAAACATCTCGCAAGACTTCATCAAACTGCGCTGCCCGTCGCCCCAGAACGCTGCGAAGTGGTTCCGGAAGCAGCGGGAAATGCTGCAACGGTGGCAAACCTGAGGCAAAGATCGATCGCGCGCCAAAACGGTCTTTCAAGAGGTCCAACAGGCGAGTGTAATTCTCCTCCCATTGGCTGATGCGCATGCCGTTTTTGGAATCGTTTACGCCAATGGCTATTACTGCAATGTCAAATGGCTCAGCTTCGGTTTCTTGCAACATATCTATCAGGCTAGCGGTGGTTGCTCCGCACCGCGCGATTAAACGCCAGGATACGTCAAATCGAGCGCTGAGATGCTGCACCAATCGGCCTACCAACGCGTCTTTTTGCTCTGCCACGCCGACACCGGCACCTGAGGAATCGCCGACAACCAGAATACGAAGTGCGGGCCCTTTGCCGCACTGACCGCACCGTGGCCCCGCAGCCTCGGACAATTGTGCTGCACGAAATTTCACCCAAAGCGCTTGCGGGACAAGCACCGGTAACATGGCGATATTCGACAAAACGCTCATTTGATTGCTTCGCACATTTCTGCGCCGCTTGCGCTAAGCGCGTAGACCCCATGCTCCACCCGGTAAAACCAGCCGGAGTGATTATCCGCCATGATCCGAGTGGCGCGGCCAACGCCAGTCGCCTTGGCAATCTCTGCACCTTTCGCGGCACCATTTTCCGCAAGAAAGGCCGCGCACTTCCTGGCGTCCTGCTTGTACGCAGTCTCAATCTGTCCATGCGCACCACCAAGGTTGGGATCGCCTGAGCGTGCGGCAAACTCCTTGAGCAAGCGCGATGTTTTCACTTTGGATTTGCGCGGCTGAAATGGAGCCGGATCGCAATGAACCTGCACGCTGCCGTCCTCAAGATTTACACTCAGCACCCCAAAACCAAGCCGCTTGCAAAGCCCGACATTGCCTTTGAACTTGCGCCATCCCGCCTTGCCCCGCCAACGTGGCACGGCCACGTAAACCTGGTCACTGATCGCCTGACGTTTCACCGCTTGCTGCAACAAGGCAAGTGAAAAGCCTATTTTCAGCTCTACCAGAACCGGCTCCGCACCCTCACGCAGCGCTACTACGTCGGCATCGCCGACCTCAGCTTTAACGTCAAATCCCAGGTCCTCCAGCCAAGCTTTGACCGGCGGATAAAGCGCGGTTTCCGGGTGTTTACTCATATCGGTAAAATGCGACGACTTGTGGTGGGTGACAAGCCTGACGCTGCGACCTATAAGGCGCGCAACTCAACCCGATTCAATCGCAGGACACCCATGAAAACGCTCGTATTCGGCCATAAATCACCAGATACAGACAGCACCGGCTCACCTATTTTATGGGCCTGGTACATAAACGAAGTGCAGGGAGGAGACGCCGAGGCGGTCCTCTTGGGAGAGCCAAACACAGAAGCGGCTTTCGTGCTGGAACACTGGAGCCTGCCCAAGCCACGTATCATTGCAGGCGTCGAGGATAATCACCCCTGCATCTTGGTTGACACCAACAACCCGGCGGAGCTGCCTGAAAACATCAATGGCGCTGATGTGCAGGCGATCATCGATCATCATAAGCTGGTCGGCGGGCTGGAAACCAAAGGTCCGATTGATATCACGATCCGCCCTCTCGCCTGCACGGCCACTATCATGATTGATCTGATGGGCGATGATGCGAAGAAAATGCCGGACTGGGCCAAAGGTGCCGCACTCAGCTGCATCCTGTCTGATACGCTGGAGTTCCGCTCACCAACGACCACTGATCACGATAAAGCTTTGGCGCACAAACTCGCCTCAGAGCTCAATATCGATATCAACCGCTACGCGGCGCAGATGTTTGAAGCCAAGTCAGACGTCTCTGCTTTCTCCGATGCAGAGCTCATCCGCATGGACAGCAAAGAATACGGCGTTGGCGACACCAAATTCCGCGTCTCAGTTCTTGAAACCACAGCACCGGACATCGTCATGGCCCGCAAGGATAGCCTGATGACCTCCATGCCGGGCGTGGCATCTGAGGACGGCGTCGATCAGGTGCTGCTGTTTGTGGTGGACATCTTGAATGAAGAGGCCACGCTTCTGGTGCCCAACGATCTGGTGAAAACAGTTGCAGAGAAAAGCTTTGGCGCAGAAGTCAGCGGCGACACAGTCGTCCTCCCCGGCATAATGAGCCGCAAGAAACAGATCATTCCAAATCTCGCGGTCTAGGGTGCGCGTCGCTCTCAGAGAAGCACAAGATGATGAATTGATATCGGCCTTATGGACGTGACACTCAAGGCCGCCAGATCAAGCTGACTACAAGTTTGGCGGACTAAGTCGCAAAGCAAAGGGTCCAAATGAAATCTGCCTCTATAACGGCACGCCGCTAGCAGTCGATTTACATTTTCTGGGATACAAGAACATTTCTTTGCTCAGTGTTATCCATACCAATATCAACCTCATCTAGGCGTGCGTAGATGCCACCGAGACACATTGAGACGGCTTGACCGGCGTCTATGCGCATATATGTGACTTCAACAAGATCACTCTTGCGCCTTTGAAACCGCGCATTTGCGCCAGAGCTTCGCCGGTCAAGCGGCCCGATGTGCCAAACGTGACGTTCAGCTGTTCAGCGGTTGCTTCGGCACGGGCCCCGATCACATGTCAGCCGCGCGCCCATACTTCAAAACAAGAAGGCACTGCTTTCTATTTGCCAAAAATTCCAAGGGGAGCTCGAGGGGGCAACGCCCTCGCGTTTCAAATACTCTTTTTTGCGCAAAACCGGGTTAGTCGTGCATCAAGCTGCCAAGGAGTTCCTGAGCTGCCATACTTGGTGTTTTTCCACCAGAAGCGACTTCATCGGCTTTCCTTTGCATCGCTTTCCGTGCATCGGTTGTGTCTAGCCTAGCCAATAGGCGCTGTTTGACTTCCTGCTCAAACCAATATCTCGCCTGCGCTTGTCTTCGCCCGTCGAAATGCCCGTTTTCGCGCCGCCAATCAGCGAGCTTTTGCATCTCATCCCAGGCCTCCCGAAGGCCGTTGTCATGCAAGGCTGAGACCATCATTGCCTTTGGAAAATCGTCTGGATCCTGCGGCCGCCGCCGCATCAAGCGCAAAGCGCCGGTGTAATCCGAACAAGTTCGCGTTGCCGCATGCTTCAGATCGCCGTCGGCTTTGTTAATCAGGATCATATCGGCCATCTCCATGATCCCGCGCTTCACGCCTTGGAGCTCATCCCCGCCTGCAGGTGCCAGCAACAAAACGAAAAGATCACAAATCTCGGCAACAACGGTTTCCGACTGCCCGACACCCACGGTCTCGATCAAAACCACATCAAAACCAGCTCCCTCGCAAAGCGCCACGGCCTCACGCGTACGCCGTGCCACGCCACCTAGATGTGTTTGACTGGGCGATGGTCGGATGAAGGCCAATGGCTCACGACTGAGCCTTTCCATACGGGTTTTGTCACCCAGGATAGAGCCACCGGAGCGGGCAGAGCTTGGATCAACAGCCAGCACAGCAACACGAAGCCCTTGCGCCGTAAGCATCATGCCAAAAGCCTCGATAAATGTTGATTTTCCAACGCCGGGCGTACCAGAAAGACCGATCCGGACCGCTTGCCGCCCAAATTGCGAAAGCTTTTCCAGCAGGGATTGCGCCTGCGTGCGATGATCATCTCTAACGCTTTCGACAAGCGTTATCGCACGGGCCAGCGCCCTGCGTTCTTTCGCCAACAAACCTTCGGCCAGACTTTCTATATCGCTCATATTCGCCCTCAACGCCAACGCGATGGCCTGTTGTGCCTCACTCCGAGGCTCAATGTCCAGCCTATGGAAATACCCGCGCGCTTGGCCGATAAGGTTGTCATGGAATTTCCACCTTTACCCATCACAGATGCCTTGCCAGAGCTTCTTGCCGCGTTGAAGAGTAACGGCCGCGCCGTGCTTCAGGCCCCACCAGGGGCAGGTAAGACAACGCTTGTACCACTGGCGATCTTGCAACATAGGTTGACCACCGGACGCATCATCATGTTGGAGCCGCGCAGACTGGCGGCTCGCGCCGCAGCCGAACGTATGGCAGAGCTGATTGGTGAGCCTCTGGGGAAGACAGTCGGATACAGGGTACGCGGCGATGCCAAAGTATCGGAAAAAACACGGATTGAGGTTGTCACCGAAGGCATCCTGACCAGGCGTATTCAGTCTGATCCGGGATTGTCAGGCGTTGGCGCTGTGATTTTTGATGAGTTTCACGAGCGCTCCCTAAATGCTGATCTGGGCCTGGCACTCTGTCTGGAGATCGCGGGAGCTTTGCGCGATGACCTGACCCTTTTGGCGATGTCTGCGACGCTCGACGCCGAACCTGTGGCCAGGCTGATGGATGCGCCAATAATCACGTCAGAGGGCCGTCGCTTTCCCGTTGAAACTCGTCACCTGACCAAGCCACTGCGTAAAGAGCAGCGATTTGAAACAGCAATGGCCGATCTGATCGAAAAAGCCGCGAAAGAAACCGAAGGCGGGATTTTGGTGTTCCTGCCTGGCGAAGGCGAGATACGCCGGGTCGAGGCGCTTTTGCGTGCACGTCTATCAAACGAGTTCGACCTTCGACCACTTTTTGGAGCAATGGATTTTGCAAAACAACGCGCGGCCATCGCGCCTGTCGAAAAAGGCCGAAAGATCGTGCTTGCCACTTCAATCGCCGAGACATCGCTCACCATCGAAGACATCCGCGTTGTTGTCGATGGTGGCAAGGCGCGACGCGCACGGTTCGATCCTAGCTCCGGCATGTCGCGGCTGGTTACAGAACCGGTTTCAAAAGCCGAGGCAGAACAACGCAGAGGTCGTGCCGGTCGGGTTGCCGAAGGGGTATGCTACAAGCTTTGGACAAAGGGTGAAGACGGCGCCCTTCCTGCTTACCCACCTACCGAGATCGAGGTCGCGGATCTGGCTGGTTTCGCTTTGGAACTGGCGCAATGGGGTTCTGCTCCCGAAGATCTCGCCTTTCTGAATCAACCCAACTCGGGCAGTTTCGCCGAGGCGCAAACACTTTTGCGAATGTTGGGCGCTTTGGAGGCGGACAATCGCATTACCAAACATGGCAAGGACCTGGCTAAGCTGCCGTTGCACCCGCGACTTGCTCATATGCTGACACTAGCCGGGCCGAAAGCAGGACGACTTGCCGCGCTTCTGGGGGATCACGATCCGCTGCCGAATTCAGCACCCGTCGATTTGTCATTACGATTGAAGGCGCTGGCCAACTCCAAAGACCTGCCATATGCGGTAAATCAGACCACGATTACACGAGTTAAAGCCGAGGCCAAACATCTATCTAAACAAATCAAATCGAAGCCCGAACAGGGTTTAAGCGATGCCGCATGCGCGGCGCTGGCTTACCCGGACAGGATAGGGAAGCGGCGCAAAGGAGACGCACCGCGCTACATACTTGCAAGCGGAAAAGGTGCGATCATGCCAGAGGGCAATCCCTTGTCCCAAAGCCAGCTTATCGTTGCCACCGGGCTCGACGGCAATCCGAGAGAGGCACGTATCAGACAGGCGGTTATGCTTTCAGAGACCGAGCTCCGAACACATTTTACTGACCAAATCATATGGAAAAGGACCTGCACTTGGGACAAACGCAAAGCGCGTGTCCTGGCACGCAAGCAAGAGTGTTTTGCCGCACTCATCCTTGACGAACGCAATTGGCATGATGCGCCGGAAGACGACCTGACGAATGCTATGTTGCAAGGAATACGAGAACTTGGCCTGACTTGGAACGAAACAGCACGACGATTGGTATCCCGAGTGGAAATTGCGCGGGATGCTGGTCAGAATCTACCTGATATGTCTGAACCTGCCCTTCTAGAGGCCCTGGATGACTGGCTCGCCCCCTTCATATCGGGTGTGCTTAGCGCTCAGGATTGGAAACGCTTTGACATGCTCGAGGCTTTGACCGCGCGGCTCGGATGGGATCAAATGCAGATGCTGGACAAGACTGCGCCAGGCAGTTTCATAACGCCATTGGGTCGTGCAATACCAATCGATTACGGTGGCGAAGGGCCTGAAATCAAGCTGCGCTTACAGGAAATGTTCGGCCAAACCGTTCATCCAACCACCGCTGGCAAGCCCCTAAAGGTGACACTTCTGTCACCTGCGGGAAGGCCTGTGCAGACAACGATGGACATTCCCGGATTTTGGGCAAATTCCTATACCGACGTGCGCAAAGATATGCGCGGGCGCTACCCTAAACACCCCTGGCCGGAAGACCCGACGCAAGCTGACCCAACCCTGCGCGCCAAGACGCGAAAATAGCAGTGTTAGGCCAAAGAATGAGAGCGCGCTCCAAGCGCTTTTTTCATTGTTCCAAAAATACTCCGGGGGTTTGGGGGCAGCGCCCCCAAGGCCTCAGTGGCCTGAACGTAACTAAAACTGCGCGAAGCACATTTAAAGAACGCTTGATTAATCCCACCAGGGACCGTGATGGGCTCCTTCGGCGTCAAGCCGTTCAAAGCCGTGATAGCCAAAGAAATCCCGCTGCGCCTGAATGATGTTTGCAGATCCATACCCTTGGCGCATGCTGTCGTACCATTGCAGGGCCGATGACAGCGCGGGTATGGCATGTCCGCCCGCGACAGAGGCGCCCACAACTTCGCGCAAGGCCGGCAAGTTTCTCTTCAGGATTTGGGAAAATCGATCCGAAAGGATAAGTTCCCCGTCCGGCAAATCATCGCCAAAGGCTTCCGAAATATCATCGAGCAAAGCCGAACGAATGATACAGCCCGCACGCCAGACCTCTGCGATGCGGGAAAAATTGAGTGACCAATCATATTCTTCAGATGCAGCTTCAAGTATACGAAAACCCTGCGCATAACAAAGCACGCGCACGGCCAAAAAAGCATCGGCCAGTTTATCCTCATCAAGCGTAAGTGCGCCTCTGTCACCGCCAAAGACTTGCTCCGCGGTTTGACGTGTGGCCTTCTCAGAAGACCAGCTGCGCGCGCCGACCGCCGCCTCGATCATATTGGCGGCCTCGCCCATGCGGACCGCCTCAACCACGGTCCAGCGCCCTGTACCTTTTTGCCCGGCCGCGTCACGAATGACATCAACCGCAGGCTTTCCCGTCTCCGGATCGTCATAGGACAAAAGCTTACCGGTGATCTCAATGAGGTATGATTTAAGCGGCCCCGCGTTCCATTTTTCAAACAGCGCCCCAACCTCTTTTGCGGACCAACCAGCACCGTTATGCAACAGGCTGTAGACCTCTGAGATGGCCTGCATATCCGCATATTCGATGCCGTTGTGAACGGTTTTGACAAAATGTCCCGCCCCGTCCGGCCCAAGGTGATCAACACAGGGACTGCCCTCATATTTCGCGGAAATCGCCTTCAGAATATCGCGCAGTTGATCCCAGCTATGCTCTGTGCCGCCAACCATCATCGAGGGGCCGTGGCGCGCGCCTTTTTCGCCGCCGGAAACGCCCATGCCAACAAAATGCAGATTATCTTCAGATAGGAATGCCGAACGTCGGCGGGTGTCATGAAAATTGGCGTTTCCGCCATCGATGATCGTATCACCATCCTCGAGCAAAGGCGCGACCGCCTCAATCATCATGTCCATCGGTTTCCCCGACGGGATCATAAACAGGATAACACGCGGTGTTTTGAGTCCCGCGACAAACGCTTCAAGGCTCTCATGCGGATGCAACCGTTCTGCCAGATCGCCGGCCTCTTCCATAAAGGGAGCGATCCATTCCGCCTCACGATTGGTGACAGCTACATCAAAACCATTCTCCGCCATGTTGAGCGCCAACGCGCTGCCCATAGTGCCAAGTCCGTAAACCCCAATTTGTGCCGCCATCATTTGATCCCAAAATCCTTACGCGTGCCAAACTACTTAAGCACCTGATCGACGCAAGGGGAAGACGGGCGCACTCAGTTCAATTCTATTCGAACTTGCTGGCTAGTCCTTACTTGAAACTTCAAAGGTCATGGCAGACGCTGTTAGCAACCAGTTCGCAAAGGCTTTTGCCTTTTGTCGCACGTTCGGACGCTTAACCAAGTAATATCCAAGCGGGGCGTTGTCCTCTGCATACAGCTCCTGAAGGCTTCCCAAATCCAAATCCGTTTGCACCAAAGCGCGCGCTTGCAAAGACAATCCATGCCCTGCTCTAGCCGCTGCTAACACCAGCGAATTGGTCGGGTAGAACTTATTTTTGTCCGCGTCGAAATCTATGTCACGCCCATTGGCCCAGTCTCGATGTTCCTGACGCGTGGTCTCAAACAACCACGGATAATCTTTGAAACTGCTCAGCTTTCTCGAGACTGGTTCGGAAACCATGCCAGGTTTGGCGACAACCACATATTCGGCTGACGCAAGAAACCTTGCCTCGAGCCCCGGCCAATTCCCAAGCCCGTATCGGATTGCCAAATCAAACTGATCGCTCTTTGGGTCGGCAAGCGTCAGACTTGGGGCAAGATTGATCTCTACATCAGGGTACTGCCGCCAAAACTGGTCCAACTTTGGCATCAGCCATATTTCCGCAAATGCAGGTGTCAAAGCCACGGTTACGGGACGATCCTCTTCCCTTGCCAAAAGTCTGCTGACACCGCTCGCCAAATTCTGAAAGCTATCCGAGGTTATTCGCGCCAACTGGTCTCCGTTTTGCGTGAGCGCAAGTCCTTTGCCGCTGCGCTCTGCAAGGCTTGTACCAAACCATTGCTCCAAACCTCGCACGTGCTGGCGCACTGCGGCCTCCGTTACATTGAGATCATGTGCAGCCGCGGTGAAATTTCTCCTTCGCGCAACCGCCTCAAACGCGCGCAAGGCATGCAACGATGGTATATCCTGCCAATTCATTTCGTACTTCAACTTCGAAATTGAAAATCATTCTGATTTGATTTCGAGAAAAAACTCAAGAAAAATCGCTCAAGGACACTAAAGAGGATCAATCAATCATGGTTATCGAGGTTTGGCTTACATATTTAGCGGCGACACTTGCGCTCTTGGCAGTGCCCGGTCCGGTGGTCATGCTTCTCCTCGGGTACACAATGGCAGGCGGCAGGTCAGTTGCGGCCGCCGCAATCCCCGGTGTTGTCTTTGGTGACTTGACGGCAATGACCGTATCACTGCTAGGCGCAGGGGCGATTTTGCAGGCTTCGACATCGCTATTCATTGCCCTAAAGGTCGCGGGCGCTGCCTACCTTGTCTGGCTTGGTTTCAGAATGTGGAAAACCGGTGCAGCACCAGCGACTTTCAGGATTTCCGAAAATAAACAGCAACGGATGAGGATTTCGCGTGACGCGTTTCTCGTCACTGCTCTCAACCCAAAAGACATCCTGTTTTTCGTGGCCTTTCTTCCACAGTTTATCGACCCGGCCTTACCGATCCTGCCTCAGATCGTTATTCTTGAAGCAACCTTTGCAGCGCTTGTTCTTGTCTCCACGGTCATTTGGATTCTTTTGGCAGCAAAAGCCACAGACTGTTTGCGCCATCCAAGCACCCGAAGCCTTGTTTCCCGCATTGGCGCAAGCTGGCTCATTGGCGCCGCAGTCGTTACGGCCGTTCGCGCCTGAAAACAAAGAGGCCAACCAATGAAAACATTTACAATCCCGAGGCTCGAAACCGAGCGATTAATTTTCAGAGCGTTTCAAGAAGACAATGATTTCGAGGCTTACGCCCAGTTCTACGCAACCGAACAAACACGGTATTATGGAGGTCCGCTTGATCGATCCGCTGCATGGCGTGCCGCAGCGGCGATGATGGGCCACTGGATTATGAGGGGTTTTGGAACGTGGGCGGTCGAGGAAAAGGCAACCGGTGATTTCTGCGGCATGATCGGGCTTTGGCATCCAGAAGGCTGGCCCGAACGCGAAATCACCTGGAGCATTGTGCCAGATAAACAAGGAAAAGGCTTTGCCTACGAAGGCGCAAAACGCGCGCGCGAATACGCATATGAAACGCTTGGGTGGGACAAGGTCTATAGTTGTATCCTGAACGGCAACACCGCCTCGATTGGGCTTGCGGAAAAACTAGGAGCTACTCTGGAGCGCCAACAGGACGACCCGGTTCGCGGTAAGTTCTTGGTCTACCAGCATGCAAAAGCAACTTAACACTCTTGGGTCGATCTCGGTGCGATTTTCGAATGTACAGTTTGCAACGAATTCAGATCCCCAAACACCAGCGCATGATCGCTTTTTGCACGTGCAGACGGTTTTCGGCCTCGTCGAAGATCACCGAGTGCGGCCCGTCCATCACCGCGCTGGTGGCCTCTTCCTCACGGTGAGCTGGCAGGCAGTGCATAAAAAGCGCGTCCTCTTTGGCGTGGCTCATCAGCTCTTCATTGACCTGATAAGACCTCAGCATATTGTGCCGGCGTTCCTTGGCTGACTGGCTGTCATGCATTGAAACCCAGGTATCGGTCACAATGAGGTCGGCACCCTCTACGGCCTTTTTCGGATCGCGTTCTATGGTGATTTTTGATCCAGCCCGACGCGCCAACCCTATGAACTCATCTTCCGGGTCAAGCTGTGCAGGGCCGGTGAATGTCAGATCAAATCCAAACTGAGCCGCCGCGTGCAGGAAGGACGAACAGACGTTATTGCCATCACCTGACCAGACGACCTTCTTACCTTTGATCGGTCCGGCGTATTCCTCATAGGTCATCACATCGGCCATGATCTGGCAGGGATGCGTGCGGTCGGTCAGCCCGTTAATCACCGGCACATCGGCATATTCTGCCATCTCCATAAGCACGCTTTCGTCGAAGGTACGGATCATGATCAGATCGACATAGCGGCTCAGGACGCGCGCAGTGTCGGCAATTGTTTCGCCATGGCCAAGCTGCATATCTGCACCTGAGAGCACCATTGTCTGGCCGCCCATCTGGCGCACACCCACATCAAAGCTCACACGCGTTCTTGTTGATGGCTTTTCAAAAATGAGCGCAACCATGTGACCTGCGAGCGGCAAATCGGCGTCTGGAGTGCCGCGCGGTTGACCAGCGCGAGCTGCTTTCATGGCCAGCGCGTTGTCTATTATTGACCGCAACTCGTGCTGTTCTGTTTTATGGATATCAAGAAAATTATTCATAATATGGCCTTCAGGCGTGCGCTTTAGCGTGTACAGCCGTGACTGCTTTGGCCGCCCGGTCGAGCCGTACAACCGCCTCATCAATCTCGTCATCCTTGATTATCAGTGGCGGCAAGATACGCACGGTATTGTCAGCCGCAGGCACCGTTGCCACAAGCGCTTCGTAGCCCGCATTGACCACGTCCATATTGGGCGCGCGACATACAAGCCCCAGCATTAGGCCAGAGCCACGCACGCTGTCGAAGACATCCGGATTGCTGGCCACCAGCCCTTCTAGTTTTTGCCGAAACAGCCCGGCCTTTCGGCGTATATCGTCGAGAAAAGCGGGGTCGGAGACAATCTCCATCACAGCACATCCTACAGCACAGCCAAGAGGATTGCCGCCATAAGTGGAGCCGTGCGTGCCTGCAGTCATGCCCAAGGCAGCGTCTTCAGTCGCCAGAACAGCTCCAAGAGGAAATCCTCCTCCAATACCCTTGGCCACCAGCATAACATCGGGTCTGATACCGGCCCATTCATAAGCGAAAAGCTTACCAGTACGCCCGACGCCGCATTGAACCTCATCCAGAATAAGCAAAATGCCGTGCTTGTCGCATAGTGCTCGCAGACCTTTAAGCGTCTCATCAGACATCGGACGAATGCCGCCTTCGCCCTGTACCGGTTCGGCCATGATACCGGCAGTGTGCTCATCTATTGCGGCCTCGACAGCATGGAGATCCCCGAAACGTACTTGCGTGAAACCTGGCAAGAGCGGGCCAAACCCCTTAGTCATTTTCTCCGACCCTGCCGCAGCAATCGCGGCCGTCGAACGACCGTGAAACGAACCTTCAAAAGCAATGAAGGCATGCTTTCCGGGGTGACCCTTGTCATGAAAATACTTACGGGCCATCTTCACAGCGAGCTCACAGGCCTCAGTGCCAGAATTCGTGAAAAACACCGTATCGGCAAACGTCTCGGCCACGAGCATATCAGCAAGCCGCTGCTGTTGCGGGATATGGTAAAGGTTCGATGTATGCCAAAGCGCATTCGCCTGATCCGTTAACGCCTCGACCAGCTTAGGATGCGCATGGCCCAGCGCATTCACAGCGATACCTGCCGCGAGATCAAGAAATCGACGTCCGTCCTGTTCAATAAGCCAGCATCCCTCACCCTTTGCAAAGCTCAAAGGCGCACGATTGTAGGTAGGTAAAACAGACGGAAACATCACAAGATTCCTTATTTATGAAAGCCATGTATAGGCGTAAGGTGGGAAATTTTGAACCGGAAAGGAGTTTGCGCACAAATGCGCCATTAACGCTGAAGTTAGCGAATTTGACGTCGGCGTCGCGCAGTGGCGTATGAAAAAGTGTCGCTCATAGTTCTGCACTAACGCGTTTGCCCCCGCTCGTGAAGTGAAAAATACAGCGCAAGGCGCTTATGCGCTTGTCAGTGTCTCCGAAACCCGCCAGAGACATCCTATGTCCACCACGCCAACGCACAATGCGCCGCTTGCCGCGGCACTTACGCTCGCCGCCTCAGCTCTTTTGGCGGTTACCATGCTCTTGGCGAAGGCTTTGGGCACGGACGCGCTCGGGCCAGCTCTCCACCCACTTCAGGTTTCACATGGGCGATTTCTTTTTGCACTTTTGACAATTGCGGGATTTGCCGCACTGCGACGAACAGCTTTGAACAAACCAAACCTGAAGCTGCACGTTCTTCGTTCAAGCTTTGGCTGGGGTGGCGTCAGCCTGATGTTTGCAGCGGCCACCTTCATTCCGCTGTCTGATGCAACCGCGATCAGCTTTCTGAACCCGGTATTCGGCATGATCCTTGCGATCTTTGTGCTTGGTGAAAGAGTCGGATGGGTGCGTGGGCTTGCAGCCTTGATCGCGTTGGTTGGTGCTTTGGTTCTGGCCCGTCCCGGCGGTGGTGCTTTGGAGTTTGGAGCCCTGCTCGCTCTGGGTTCGGCTTTGTTGTTTGGAGCCGAAATTATCGCGATTAAGCTTCTCTCAGGTCGTGAGGGCCCGGTGCAAATCCTGCTTATCAACAACTGCATAGGGGCGTTGATTGCGAGCTTTGCAGTGTTCTTTGTCTGGCAAGCGCCCACAACCGCACAATGGGCGGCGCTTGTCGCCATAGGGGCCGTTATGGTTTGCGCACAAGCCTGTTTTGTAAATGCCATAGCCAGGGCTGATGCAAGCTTCGTCGCGCCATTCTTTTTTGCGGCGCTGGTTTTCGCGGCGCTTTATGATGCGATTATTTTTCAGGTTATTCCGGATTACGTATCAATCCTCGGCGCGGCGATTATCATTGCCGGTGCGGGTCTATTGGCGTGGCGCGAAGGCTTGGCGAAACAACGATAATGTTTGTTTCGCACGGCGCCGGTTCTCTCTAGGTTTGATCTCATGCGAGTACTTATCCTGACCTACATCACAATGATAGCTTTTGCCGCCAATTCAATTCTGAACCGCTTGGCATTGGCCGGAGGCTATATCGATGCAATGTCCTTTGGTGCAGTTCGGCTATTTGCGGGCGCGATCATACTTGCTCTTCTTTGCATAGCATTGCGCGGCCAACTGCGCTTTGGTGGCCCTGCACGCGTGATCGGTGTAATCGCACTTTTGGGGTATATTTTCGGCTTTTCTGCCGCTTATACGGCCCTTGATGCCGGGCTGGGCGCTCTGATCCTTTTCGGTATGGTGCAGGTCACAATGTTTGCAAGCGCCCTGATCGCCGCTGAGCCGATCCCAACCCGGCGCTGGATCGGTGCGGGGTTGGCTCTCGCGGGTCTAGCATGGCTGATGTGGCCCGGGTCTGAAACAAAGGTCAGCCTGTTACATGGAGGATTAATGGCAATTGCTGGTGTTTCTTGGGGACTTTACTCACTAGCGGGGCGCAGGGCGAGCGACGCTTTGCAGGCTACAGCAGGCAATTTTATAATCGCAGCGCCTGTAAGCCTTATTTTGCTGGTTACGACCATAATGGGTGGTAACGCCACGCCGTGGCAAATCACCGGCGTCAGTTTGGCCATAATCTCTGGTGCAATTACATCCGGGCTTGGCTACGCGCTTTGGTACGCCGTATTGCCCAAGCTAGATGCCTCTACGGCAGCAGTCGCTCAACTAACGGTTCCGGTTCTTGCACTTGCAGCAGGCGTTGCGCTTTTGGGTGAGGTTTTAACTCTGCGGCTGACTCTGGCATCCTTGCTCGTGCTCGGCGGCGTTGCCCTTTCGAGCATGCCTTCTGCGAAACGTGACCGATCCAAGGCTTGAAGGCCACAACACATCAAATCATGAATTTTGGGGCTATATAAGATCGCATTCAGAACCTATCTGACATCTATGAGAGTGCTTGCCTTCATAGTCGCTATAACCATACCACTTCCCGCACTGGCGGATTGTGTGGTCTTGCTCCATGGTTTGCTGCGCTCGAGCAGTTCGCTTTTGATCATGGAAAAATCGCTGCAAGCGCGGGGCTATGAAACCATAAGTCCCAGCTACGCCTCAACGAAAGACCGCATTGCGATACTTGCCGATGAAACGCTTCCCGACGCGGTTTCCGGATGCAAATCACGGCCAATTCACTTTGTAAGCCATTCCATGGGCGGTATCCTACTACGCTACTGGCTGGAGGATAAAACGCCTGAAGGCATGGGGCGCGTTGTAATGATGGCCCCACCGAACAAGGGCTCAGCTGTGGTTGACGAGTTAGGCTGGATCGAACTTTTTGAATGGATCAATGGACCTGCTGGCCTGGAACTTGAGACCGGCGACAACGGATTTCCGTCGACGCTTCCCCCGGTAGACTTTGAATTAGGCGTGATCGCAGGAAACCGGACACTCAACCCATATTTCTCCTCCATCCTAGAAGGGCCGGACGACGGGAAAGTCACGGTCAATTCGACAAAAGTCGAAGGCATGGCGGATCATATAGAGTTGCCTGTAACGCATACCTTTATGATGAATAATCCCTTCGTCATTGCCCAGGTGATCCAGTTCATCGAAGAAGGCGCGTTCGACCCTGATCTTGATCTGGCAGACCTAATCGAGGACCTGCAGGAATGAGCCTTGCCGCTCGCCTGACGGGCGCGAAGGTTCTTTTGCCCAAAGGTCTGGTCGAGGCACCGCTTTGCTTTTCGGACGGTTTGATTGTCGATGACACCGCGGCAAAAGAAGTGGACCTATCGGGCTTCATGATTTTCCCAGGCATGGTTGATCCGCATGGCGACGCGTTTGAAAAACACCTGGCGCCAAGGCGCGGGGCCATGAAAGATGTCGACCAAGGCCTAATCGCTGCCGAGGCAGAACTTGCCGCAAACGGGATCACGACCGGCACACTGGCGCAGTTCTATAGCTGGGAAGGCGGTATGCGCGGCCCGGAATTCGCGGAAAAGGTGTTTGAAGGCCTGCAAAAGGTGCGGCCCAGGCTGTGCACCGATCTGCGCGTTCAGCTGCGCTTCGAGGTCTCGATGCTGGACGACTATGAAGCCGTTCGCGCGTTGATCGAACGTTTTGGCATTGGCTATATGGTGTTTAACGATCATTTGCCGCACGACATATTGGAAAAGGGGAAAACCCCGCCGGGCCATGTCGGGAAATCCCTTCGGATCGGAAAGAATCCGGACAAACATTTGGAGTATATCCAAAGTCTGCATGCAAGGATGGGCAAAGTTCCGCAGGCGCTTGATGCGTTTTGCAAGGCCTTGGCAAAGACCAGCATCCGCATTGGCAGTCATGATGAAAACACAGCAGAGCAGCGCGCGATCTGGCGAGACCGTGGTGCCACGGTAAGCGAATTCCCCGAGACGCTTGAGGCCGCCGAGGCCGCGAAAACCGGGGGCGACAATGTTGTGCTCGGTGCGCCCAATGTGGTGCGTGGCGGGTCCCACAAGGGCAATGCAAGCGCGCTAGAGCTGATCACCATGGGGCTTTGCGATGCTCTGGCTTCAGACTATCACTACCCCTCCCTGCGCCGTGCGGCGTTTATACTTGAACGCGGCGGCGTGACTGACATGGCCGGGGCCTGGGCTCTAATCTCTAGCGGGCCAGCCAAAGTTCTAGGCCTTGAGGATCGCGGGGCTCTTCAACCCGGTTTACGGGCGGATATGGTCATCTTGGATCAAAAGACAAAAGATATCTGCGCCACACTCTGCGCCGGACAAGTGACTTACATGAAGGGCGAAATAGCCAAGCGGTTTATAGCATAGCGCCAACGAAAAATTTCGGAAGGTATACTTTTTGCAAGCGAGCTTTGCCCCCTCGCGCTCAAACTATATGCGAGAGACCTTTGCCCGCTCGTGCTCCCCCTGGATATTTTTGGCAAAAGAAAGATAGGTAAATTCAAATGCTAGCGGATTACGCGGTTCACATGGCCCATCTTACGTCCTGCTTTGACCTCGGCCTTGCCGTAGAGGTGCAGTGATGCGTTCGGCTCCTGCGCGATCTGGGGAACGCGGTCCATGTCGTCGCCGATCAGGTTTTCCATCACCACATCTGCGTAGCGCGCGCCGTCTCCTAGGGGCCAGCCCGCAATAGCGCGGATATGTTGTTCGAACTGGTCAACATGACAGCCTTGCTGCGTCCAATGGCCGGAATTGTGCACCCGTGGTGCGATCTCATTCACGATCAGGCCTTTCGCGGTGACGAAAAGCTCCACTCCCATAACGCCGACGTAATCAAGCGCATTGAGGATCTTGCCCGTCAAAAGTACCGCATCCGCCCTCTGCGCGGCGGTGATATTGGCGGGCAGGGTCGTGGTGCGAAGAATACCCTCGCGGTGCACATTTTCACCCGGATCGAAACAGGCCACTTGGCCATCAAGTCCACGGGCTCCGATCACGGAAATCTCACGGTCAAAGTCTACAAATCCCTCAAGCACAGCTGGCGCGCCTGACATGTCGGTTAAGGCTGCCTCTGCATCATCTGCAGTGGCAAGCCGTGCCTGCCCTTTGCCATCATAGCCGAAGCGACGCGTTTTCAGAATTGAAGGCGTTCCGACCGTATCGATCGCAGTCTCAAGGCTTGCTAGATCCTTCACATCAGAAAAGGGCGCGGTCTGAAGACCCAAATCCGCTAAAAACTCCTTCTCTGTCAGCCTGTCTTGGCTTATGCGGAGCGCTTCGCGGCCAGGGCGTACAGGCTTGATCGCCTCAATCACGTCAAGGGCTTCGGTGGGGATATTCTCAAACTCATAGGTGATGACATCGACCGCCTCGGCGAAGTGGCGCAGGGCTGCTTCATCGTCATAGCTGGCTTGAAAATGATAGTTCGAGACGTGGCTCGCCGGGCAATCACCGCCAGGCTCAAACACACAGGTTTTAAATCCGATACGCGAGGCCGCCACCGACAGCATCCTTCCAAGCTGGCCACCGCCTAAAATACCGATCACTGCGCCTTGGGGCAGCGGCTCAGTCATCGCTTGGCTCCCCCGGGATTGATGCCGAAAGAGCGGTGCGCCATGCATCCAAACGCTCGGCCAAATCGGCGTCCTCATTAGCCAAAATAGCCGCCGCCATTAGCCCTGCGTTGACCGCTCCCGAAGCACCAATCGCCATCGTCGCCACAGGAAAACCCTTAGGCATCTGAACGATTGAATAAAGGCTATCGACACCAGAGAGCGCCTGTGTTTGCACAGGAACGCCGATGACCGGCAGGCGTGTCTTGGATGCCATCATGCCGGGCAAATGCGCAGCACCACCTGCACCGGCGATGATCACCTTAAGGCCGCGCTCTACAGCCGTTTTACCATAGTCCCAAAGCCGGTCAGGTGTGCGATGGGCCGACACAATCCGCACTTCGCGGGACACGCTCAGTTCATCAAGAATTTCGGTTGCATGTTTCATGGTCGACCAGTCCGACTGGCTCCCCATGATGACGCCTACGACGGGCTTTGCCATATATCACTGTCCTACAGCTTTGGAAACGCGCACTATAACGAGGCGCAGGTCCGTGGCAAGCGTGGATTACCAGAAGCCTGCTAGGCAATAATATCTGGCGTGAGCCTGTCCTGAATCCAGGAAATCCGATCTTTCAGACGAAGTTTCTGTTGTTTCAAACGCTTTATAGTCAAGCGATCTGACGTTGGCTTTTCCTCTAGCGCCGTGATGGCCTCATCCAAGTCGCGATGCTGGCGCTTGAACTCTTCGAGTTCGACACGCAAAACGTCTTCTGACTTCATCGACAGATCTTCGTACTGGTTCATAAAGGCTGGCCTTTCGACTTGCTTGGCTAGATTAGCGGTATTTCCCAAATTGGAAAAGCTCTTGCACAGAGCAGGATGCACACCCATATTTTGCTTATCGGTTGCCATAGCGGGGCCGCACACCAAGGACTGTCGCTTTTGATACAAGGACATGACCAATGACGAAGCTATCGCTCGGGTCGCATCCCTATATGCTCGGGTTTGAGCAGCTTGAAAGACTGCTAGAGCGCAGCGCGAAATCCGGCAACGAGGGCTACCCGCCTTTCAACATCGAACAGAATTCCGCGAACTCGTACAGGATAACGCTGGCGCTTGCTGGTTTCTCCGAAAATGACATTGCGATCACGCTTGAAGACCGGCAATTGGTCATTCGCGGACGGCAGTCAGACGAGGACGACGGTCGAGTTTTCCTGCACCGCGGTATTGCCGCGCGGCAATTTCAACGTAGTTTTGTGCTAGCAGACGGTGTTGAGGTTGGCGAAGCGGTAATGGAAAACGGCCTTTTGCATGTCGACCTGAACCGCGCCAAGCCTGAAACAGTGGTACAAACGATTAAGATCAAAAAGGGGTAAGAGCAATGAACACACCATTTCAATTCGAAGAGGCCACTGAGCGCGCAATTGTCTACGTACGCGAAGTTCTCGCTAAGGACCTTCCACGTGAAATGCGCGAAAAACTAGGTGAATTGACTACGGTGTATGCGGTGCACAATTCCGACGGCGAACGCCTTGCTCTTGTCAAAGATCGTAGCCTGGCATTCGCTCTGGCAAGAGAACATGACATGGACCCTGTCACTGTGCACTAAGCGACATGCGCCGGCGCGATAAGGTGGCCTTTCGCAAGAGAGGCTGGCATATGCGGTCTTGCATCTAAAGCGAGGCCGATTTCTTGACACAAATTATAAGTACTCTTTCAGAAATTTCAGAACGCTACGATACCCTTTTTGTGGATCTTTGGGGCTGCGTACATAATGGTGTCACAGCCTACAAAGATGCAGTAGAGGCTTTGAGAGCCTTTCGTGCTACAGGCGGGCTTGTTGTTTTGGTCAGCAATTCACCAAAGCCCCGAGCCAGCATTGAGCCGCAGCTGCTAAAATTCAACGTCCCCGAAGACTGCTGGGATACTATTGCCACCTCTGGCGATTCTGCCAGATCCGCGATGTTTCAAGGCGCAGTTGGCAGCAAGATCTGGTTTATGGGTGAGTGGGAACGCGATGAGGGTTTTTTTGAGCCTCTTCACCTGATTGATGATCCGGTTAAAATCGAACGCGTGGATCTAAACGAGGCAGAAGGCATCGTCTGCTGTGGCCCATTTGATCCAATGGCTGATCCTGCCGTGAACCGCGCAGATTTTCTTTACGCAAAACAAAAGGGGTTAAAACTTCTATGTGCGAACCCCGATATCGTGGTCGATCGGGGTGAGGTGCGCGAATGGTGTGCCGGTGCGTTGGCCGCGCTTTATACGGAAATGGGCGGTGAAAGTCTTTTTTTCGGGAAACCACACCCGCCAATTTATGATCTAGCACAGCGTCGTATGGAAGCACTTGGGCGAAGTTATTCAGCCGCGCGGACCCTCGCTATCGGTGATGGCGCGATAACCGACATCCGCGGTGCGATGGGAGAGGATATCGATTCTCTTTTCATATCAGGGGGTTTGGCCGCGAAAGAAACGAAAACAGAAACGAACCCCGAAGCTGAAGCGCTTCGGCACTATTTGGACAGAGAGAAAATTGCACCAAATTACATAATTGGTCAGCTGAGATAGATAAAAAGTCTTGCCTTTCTGCGGTCGCAAAGTAATTAAGTTGCAATAATCGCTTCTGTATCAGAATAAAGTTATCTTGTGATTCTGAGTTTTCGGCCTGAGGGGGACGACATGTTGGATAACCTGCCACGCGGCACGATCACGATCGAAGAGATTGAGATGGGAATGGTTCGCCATCTCCGCAAAGTCGTGACCGATGAAGATATCCGCATGTTTGCACAGGTCTCAACCGATCATAATCCGGTTCATATGGACGAGGACTATGCTCAGGATACGATTTTTGAAGGCAGGATTGCACATGGCATGTTGACCGCCGGATTGATATCGGCCGTGATTGGAGAGCAACTGCCCGGCCACGGCACCGTTTATATGGGTCAAAGCCTGAAGTTTCTGGCGCCTGTGCGGCCGGGTGATATGGTAACGGCTGAAGTCGAAGTGATCGGCATAGACCACGCCAAACGCCGTGTGCAGCTCGACTGCCGCTGTCTGGTGAACGGCAAGAAGGTCCTTATCGGCGAGGCAACGGTCCTAGCACCTTCGGGCAAGTTCGACTGATCCAAGCGACCACGAATTTCCACGCTTGCACCTTTTCGGCCCTGCAGCTAGGCCAACGTCATGCGTATCATCCGAGACTACTCCTTTGTGGACCCTGTAGATAGGGGAGCATCGGTTGCCATTGGCAATTTCGATGGCGTGCATATCGGGCACCAAAAGGTTATTGGGCTGGCCCAAACAGCAGGCAAAAAGATCAATGCACCCATTGGTATTCTTACCTTTGAGCCGCATCCAAGAGAGTATTTTGCACCGGGTTCTCCGTCCTTTAGATTGATGAACAGCGATGCTCGGGCCAATCGGCTGGAAAAACTCGGGATCGAGCGGCTTTATGAGATCCCATTCAATGCAAGCCTTTCCGCCCTCACACCAGAAGACTTCGCGCGCAACGTGATCGCCGATGGTCTTGGCCTGCGTCACGTGGTCGTTGGTGCCGATTTCTGCTTTGGCAAAGGGCGTGCGGGCACGGCGCAGGATTTGGCGACAATTGGCGAAGAGCTCGGCTTTGGCGTAACGATTGCAGACCTGCTTGAAAACGCCGGCCAAGAAGTCTCCTCCACTGCAATAAGGCAAGCTTTGAGCGAAGGCCGTCCCCGCGACGCCGCGGCCATGCTCGGCCATTGGCACCGGATAGACGGGCCCGTGGTAGGTGGAGAGCAACGGGGACGTGAGCTTGGTTACCCAACCGCCAATATGTCAATCGCAGGCTTGCACCCCCCACGATACGGTGTTTATGCGGTGCTGGTTGATGTCCTAGACGGTGCGCATGAAGGCAGCTACATGGGCGCCGCAAGCCTTGGGATTCGACCAATGTTTGATGGCGAGGTGCCAAATATCGAAACCTTCCTGTTTGATTTCTCAGGTGATCTGTATGGCGCTCGGCTATCGATTGGTTTGGTAGAATATCTGCGCCCAGAAGAGACCTTTGACAGTCTTAAAGCCTTCATCGCCCAAATGGATGCGGACTGCGCCAAAGCCCGCACTATATTGGCATCAATATGAGCCGAAATTCTATCAACCGCCAAGGTTTTCAAGACCGCTTTTGGGAAACCAAAACCCTTGACCGTATGAGCACGGAAGAGTGGGAGGCGCTCTGTGATGGTTGTGGCAAATGTTGTCTCAACAAGCTCGAGGATGAGGATACCGGCGAGGTCGAGCTGACCCGTGTGGCCTGCCGATTGTTTGACGACAGCTCGTGCAAATGCGGGCAATATGACATACGCCAACAGTTTGTGCCTGAATGCATCTCGCTTAACGCCCGCACCATTGATCTCCACATGTATTGGCTGCCGGAGACCTGCGCCTACAAACTACTGAAGAAAGGCAAGCCACTCTATAATTGGCATCCGCTGATTTCCGGCCGTGAGGAAAGCGTTCACGAAGCGCGTGTCTCGGTCCAACATATGACTGTGCCGGAGTTCGAAGTTGGTGAAGATGATTGGGAGGATCACCTGATCGAGGAACCAATAGGATGCGGCTAGCCTCAGACAATACCGGCCCTGCGACACCCGAAGTAATGCAGGCCTTGATGTTGGCTAATGAAGGGCATCTGCCAGCCTATGGCTCAGATGAAGTCACGGCCCAAGCCGTTCAAGCTGTGCGGGAAGTCTTCGAAGCGCCAGAGGCGTCCGTCCATCTGGTTGCAACGGGCACTGCGGCGAACGCGATTGCTTTGGCAGCCATGACGCAACCCTGGCAAACAGTTTTCTGTTCCCCACTAGCGCATATTTATGTTGATGAATGCCACGCGCCTGAATTCTATACAGGTGGTGCTCGACTTACCCTGACCGGTGAAGATGACAAGGTTTCAGCCCAGGCTCTGGAATATGATCTGGCGGAATTGCCAAAAGGCGATGTCCATGCCTCGCAGGCCGGGCCAGTCGCTCTTACTCAGGTGACAGAGCGAGGGCAGCTCTACACGCTTCAGGAACTGAGGGATATTTGTGACGTGGCCCATGCGCATGGGTTGCCCGTCCATTTGGATGGTGCACGTTTCGCCAATGCGGCAGCCGCTTTAAATTGCAGCGCTGCTCAGATGAGCCATGAGACGGGCATAGACGCGGTTAGTTTCGGGGCTAGCAAGAACGGCTGTCTCGGGGTCGAAGCGGTAGTGTTCTTTGATCCGGCCAAGGCATGGGAATTGGAATTGCGCCGCAAAAGAGCCGGGCATCTTTTATCCAAGCACCGCTATCTTGCGTCGCAGATGCTCGCCTATTGCACCGATGATCACTGGCTTGAGACTGCGCGGAGGTCAAACGCCAATGCGTCTCGACTGATCGAAGGGCTTCGAGCCGTGCCCGATTGCCATTTTGCAGCTGAGCCGCAGGCCAACATGATATTCGCCACTCTGCCCCGCGCCACACATCAGCGTCTGCACGCGGGAGGTGCGCAATATGGCCTGTTTGAAGGCCCGCTTGATGAGGGTGATCCCGCAGAGCCACTTTTGATGCGCTTGGTCTGCGACTGGTCGATCTCGGATGAAGATATTGATCACTTTGTGACCTTGGCCGCCGGTTAATCTGATTTCGCCACACGCTTCGTGCGTTTCGACCGATGCGAGAGGGCTTTGCCCCTCGCACTCCCCCCGGACATTTTCACCAAAAAAAGAAAGTCAGCGCTGAGTTTGAAAGTGTAGGATTTCTGCACTGACTTGTTTCGGGTGGGTGATCGGCACCATATGCGAAGCGCCGGAAATAATCGCCCGGCTGCTGCTTGGGAGACGAGCAGCAAGACCCCCGTTGATCTGATTGACAACCCGAGGCGAGCAAGCGCCTTCGAGTAGGAGTGTCGGGATAGTCAAGCTCGTGAGAACGCCAGGTGCGAGCATGCCTCCTACGTCCTGATGAAGGGCCGGACCACTGGCGACAATCAAGTGCATTTGGCCTGCGAGCCTATCTTGGTCCTGTTTTGGAATAGTTTTCCAATCGCTACCATCACCCCAGATGCCAAGAAAGGCTTCGGCGGCAGCATGCATGTCATCATGGAGCACGCTTTCATTAAAGCTTGAGAACAGCTCTTCGATCTCGCGCGCAACCTCTGAGTTTTCCGCCGCAGCGACCGCAAAAAATACCGGTTCAATCAGCACCAAAGACAGCACCATTTCGGGGCGCATGATCGCCATACGCAAGGCCACCGTTGCTCCAAATGAGTGGCCGATTAGGTGAGCGGGCTCTGCAAGCAGATCAAGACCGATCTCTGCGGTGAAGCCCTGAAGTTCAGCGCGGCCGTCCCAGGCGCCACTGCGACCATGACCGGGCATATCGAAGGCCATCATCGTCATGGCACCGGACAGGTGCCGCGCCATTCCACGCCAAGCGCCTGAATGCGACAGGCCACAGTGGATCATCAACGCCTGACGCGAGCCTTGGCCGAATGTGGTCCAATAGGTGTCAAAGCCCGCCTTTCGCGCATTTGGCATCGGTACTAGAGCTTACCGGAAAGGTGCAGGTCCATATCGTCCAAGCGATCCTGACCCCAGAAATTCTGCCCAGTATCAACCACATAGAAAGGTGCGCCGAAAACATTCGCGGACACCGCATCCTCCAGGTTTTTCTCGTAGGTCCTCGCACCACTCAAAAGCCCACTATCGGCCAAGCTTGGGTCAAATCCTGCGGCCTCGAGGCAGGTTTTAATAACGCTGTCATCTGACACGTCTTTTTCTTCCGCCCAGCAGGCGCGAAGGATCGAATGGCTAAGCGAGGCGAGATCTCCACCACCGGCATCCTGTGCGGCGATAATGGCATAGGCTGCGGGCGCCTGATTGGTGGGCCAATGGGCTGGTTTCAGGTTCAACGGCATGCCGAGCTTGCGCGCCTGCCGCGGCAATTCTTCGGCACGCCAAGCTTGACGGCTCACATGTCGGTCTTTGGGTGGAGTACCTCCGGTGCGCGCAAACAGGCCCATTATATCAAGCGGCTTGTACGTGATTGTGGCGCCATGTTTTCCCGCCACATCTTCAAGCCGCGTGCCTGCAAGATAGCTGTAAGGTGAAATGGTGGAAAAGTAATAGTCGATATGGGCCATTTAATACGGTCTCCCTAAGGCATTGCTTTGCGACAGGTGGCACCCATGGTAAGCCGTGTCAACGTCACGAATCTGTTACGATGACCACCCGGGGACCAGCAAATGCCAACCACTCAAGAGCCAAAACTCATTTCAGGCAACGCCAACATGCCGCTGGCAAAGAAAATAGCGCAGCGCATGTCGATGCACCGCGGTTCCAACCTGGGTTTGGTCGATACGAGGGTCGAACGGTTCAATGACGGTGAGATATTTGTCGAGGTATTCCAGAATGTGCGCGGCGAAGATATGTTTATCATTCAGCCAACGTCGAATCCGGCGAATGACAACCTTATGGAACTGCTCATCATGGCTGACGCTTTGCGACGTTCTTCTGCTCGAAGAATAACTGCGGTCATTCCCTATTTCGGCTATGCGCGTCAGGACAGACGGACCAAAGCACGCACTCCTATTTCCGCAAAGCTCGTTGCCAACATGATTGTTGAGGCGGGTATTGAGCGGGTTCTGACAATGGACCTGCACGCAGCACAGATTCAGGGGTTCTTCGATATTCCGGTGGATAACCTTTACGCATCTCCAGTTTTTGCGCTGGATATAATGGAACAATTTGACGATCGCATCGGCGACGTGATGATCGTGTCTCCTGATGTGGGCGGTGTGGCGCGGGCGCGCGAACTAGCCAAGCGGATCAACGCGCCACTTTCGATCGTCGACAAGCGCCGTGAAAAACCGGGCGAGGTGGCCGAGATGACCATTATCGGGGATGTCACGGACAAGATTTGCATAATCGTGGACGACATGTGCGACACGGCAGGCACCATGTGTAAGGCCGCGCAGGTAATTTTGGACAATGGCGCCAAGGAAGTACACGCCTATACGACGCATGGGGTGATGTCTGGCCCCGCGGTTGAACGCGTTACTGGCTCTGTGCTCAAAAGCATGGTGATCACCGACACAATTCAGGCGTCCGAGGCTGTACGTGGCGCAAAAAACATCCGGATCATCCCGACAGCGCCAGTCTTTGCGCAGGCGATCCACAACATCTGGAATGGCACGTCAGTGTCGTCGCTCTTCGAGACACCGTCGCTGGAGCCGATCTATGCGGGGCAGTTTGGGACGTAATTCCTAAAGTCCTGCTTGAGCCCATGTTCAAAAATTCTGCGTCGCGGCCAATGTATGCAGTAAGCCCACACTGTCCGAAGCTGCACGCTCTACAAATGACCTGGACCCATGCAAAGCTGTCTCCCGACCTTTTTAAGCCTGTGTGACGAGGGGCTCATTCAGCGACCGGGTTTTTCCTGAAAGCGAGCATTGATCAAGATTACCTGGTTTCTGCCCCGCTAATGTCCCAGATGCGAACAATACTGAAATTTGTGCCATGCGCTGATGCAGCATTTCTTTTCACATGCGGCAGGCCTGACGGAAATGAGATCCCAACGGCAACGAAACTGTCGAAGGCCTTTGCAAAGTTGATCGAAAGAGCGAGCAGCGTCCCAGCCAACAAAAGATTAACAAAGAGGCATCGTTCCTTAAGGATGTTGGGCTCTACTATTACAAAGAACGCCTTTTGCGGACGTCATGCGCTGCCAACGGCTGAGGCGGGATTTCTCGAATGATGTCCTCGCGTGGGTTTTGACACTGCGCTGCACCGATTTGCACGTCAAATCGCGCGCTATCCAACTGCGATACAGACGCGATGATTGTGGCGGCTTCAGCGTCTGCGTAGCCAAGAGCGATGAGCGCCGCAGACCCCATCTCGAAACCAGCAGCCTTGTTTCGCTCACAATTGCATCAGCTCCGCCTTTGTTCGGTCGAAAAGCTCGGCTTCACGGACCCGGTCGACATCGTGATCAAGACGCATGACGGGGTTTTTTTGAAGAGCAAAGCCTCAACAGCAATTTGTCCCACCCGGCCAAAACCGATAATCGGCACACAATCCCCGGCGTTGGCAAAGTCTTCGTCCAACTCTTTCCTCGGGCTGTCGCGCAAGAACAACCCAAACAGCTTGTCCGATTGCGAGGACACCGCCACCGACAATGTTACGATGTTAACCGCAATAGCGCTTGCCTCTAACGTCAAAATACCTGCGGCGAGGGCGGCGGCAAAGAGGACAAACAAACCCGCCGTGCTGCGACATGCCCAATGGAAGGCGCAAAGAAATCGGATGTCCAGTCTTGAACAGCCGCGACACAAGATAGATCACCAGCGATTTGAATGTGATCAGGATCGGCACCGCAACTGCAATGAGGACGATATTTGACACCACCGCATGCAGATCAATTGACAGGCCAAGGGAAGTGCCGGTCGCCAAAACTAGGACCAAACCCTGCCCCAGAATTTTTCTATGCAGCTCCCACAGCCGTGCGGGATGAAACTCAAGACCGATGGCGAATTGAATGGGGACGATGCCAAATTTGGAAAAGTACCGCAGGTCTTCGGGATGAGCGGAGAAAGACAGCGAAAGCCCAAGGCCAACGATGACACCAGCTACCAGTTAACCAAGCACGTTGCCCTGCCCTAATGGCTTCGACAATGGCACAGAGATGCAAGCCACCACTATCTGTGCAAGCGCTTCGAAAAACCGCGCCTCCAACGTTGTGAAACCAAAAATGCCCGCTTCACCGGTCGCAGCCGATGCATGCCCTGGCACCAGATACGCAACCAACAGTCCCAGTAGGCAGACCCACCTAGCCATTCAATAGACCGCGAAGGTAGGTAACTTCTTCTTCAACGATGCCGTGACCCCGTCCGGGATAAATCTGTGTTGTGACGTCACCCCCCATGCTTTGAAACACATGTTCCGTCTCCACTACTCGGGCGCGAGGTATATGGGGATCCTGTTCATGGCACCCAAGAAACACTTTCGAGCCATCCACGCGGCCAGTGTAGTCGAAACCTTTGCGCGCCTGTCCATAAAGCTCTTGCCTCGGCGGTCCGCCCGCGTCGCGCATTCCAATAAGCCCACCCGACAATCCGATGATACCGAGATAAAAGCGTCCTGTCCTCGCCGCGTGTTCGAGCGCCAGACAAGCACCTTGACTAAACCCTGCGATCACAATTTTTTCAGCGGGCAAACCAGCCTGCATCACAGTATCAACAGCATCACTGAAGGCAGCCAAAGCTGAATTCAGCCACGGTTGGTTTTCTTCCAACGGAACGAGAAATGAGTTCGGCCACCATGATGATCCAGCTGCGGACGGAGCTATCAAGGCGATGTCCGGTATGGCAAGATGCTGTCCAAAGTTGAGCACATCGTTTGGGCCGCCGCCTCGCCCATGCGCCATTACCATCGTGAAACGCGCCTTCTCAAGAGGTGGGCCTGCAGACCGCACAGGCTGTCCGATATGCGGGCTTGGACGGGTACTCATGATAGCGGTACTTTGATGGGCGGCAAAATTTCTTCGATCCGCTCCCGGCGCCCTTCATACTGTGCGGGAAGCATGAGGTTCTTCCCCAAAGTTTCAGCAGGCTCGTCTGTCGCGAAGCCAGGTGGATCTGTTGCGATCTCAAAGAGTACGCCGCCAGGCTCTCGAAAGTAGATCGCGTTGAAATACTGGCGATCAATAACCGGTGTCACATCAAAGCCCGCCGATCTGAGTTTCTCTTGCCAGTGTTTCTGAATGCTATCGGTTTCAGCACGAAAAGCGACGTGGTGAATTGTGCCCGCTCCCTGGCGGCCAATGGAGGCGGCATCCGACACCAATAGATCAACAACTGAGCCACGGCCTTGACCAGGCGACTGATATCGCGTGCGTGCGCCCTCTTCAGTAATCTCATGACCGACCTGCTGATATCCAAAATGCTCGCTCAGCAGACGCTCGGTACCGTCAATCTCGTCCAGCCAGGGCGTGACCGAATGAAAACCGGTATCTTGCTGATCAGATGGCTCTGCTTCTTTTGGCTCAATCAAATCAATCCGTAACCCGTGCGGATCTGCCACAGATATCATCCGCTCCCCAAGACGTTCGGACGGGCCGTCAAAATCAATCGCGTCTTCCGCCAGGTGGTCCATCCAATGGTCCAATCCCCCTAGCGGAAGGCCATAGGCAACGGCGCTAGCCATGCCCGACCCAGCACGTCCGGGTCCGGCATCCACAAATGGAAAAAAAGTCAAAATGGTTCCGGGGGAGCCTACTTTGTCCCCGTAGTAGAGGTGATAAGTACTCGGATCATCAAAGTTCACTGTCTTTTTTTACCAGACGCTGCTTGAGGGTCTTTATGTAAAAATTAGCGTTTTCTTGCGGCGCACCAGAAATCGCCGTTACATGATGAAGACCCGGGATTACGGGTTCGGACATCGTCGTTTCCTCCAAAATACACTTTTCAACTTCGCTGGAGCGCACTAGGGATATGAAACGCCTCCAAGAGCCTTACGCGGCTTGCCAGCGTCGCTTGGCAATGGAATGAACTCTTCTTCATCTCCCGGAACCGTCTCAAAACAACCTCTCGCCCATTCTTCCTTGGCTTGTTCAATACGCTCCAAACGCGAGGACACAAAATTCCACCAGATGTAACGAGGTCCTTCCATTGGAGCGCCCCCAAAAAGCATAAATTGCGCCGCCCCGTTCGCCTTTACTGTAATGGCGTCACCCGGGCGCAAAACAAGGAGCTGACCGGGTTCGAAGGTGTCACCGGCGATCTCAATTTGGCCGGAAATGGTATAAAGCGCGCGCTCTTCCACCGTTGGATCGATTGGTACCCGTGCGCCAGCGGCCAATTGTATATCTGCATACAGAGTTTCGGAAGACGCTTCGAGCGGCGACCGGGCACCAAAAGCGCCGCTGGTTATCAGACGCGCGTGGATACCCTCGGCATCGATTACCGGCAAAGACGCCTTTCCAAAATGATCGAACGTTGGGGCACTTTCCTCTTTATCAAGTGGGAGCGCCATCCAAGTCTGTAGGCCAAAGAGGCGCTGGCCAGTAGATTTTTTCTCCTCGCCCGTACGTTCGGAATGAACAATGCCCTTACCAGCTGTCATCCAGTTGACTGCACCCGGCTCAATCGACAACTCTGTTCCAAGCGAGTCCCGATGCAAGATCTGCCCTTCAAACAGGTACGTGAGCGTTGACAAGTTGATATGCGGATGTGGGCGCACATCAATACCCTGATCCGTCAAAAACTCCGCAGGACCCATCTGGTCGAAGAAGATAAAAGGGCCGACCATCTGGCGCTTGACCGAAGGCAATGCGCGTTTCACCATCATTTCGCCCAGGTCCACAGCCCGAGGTACAATCAGCGTATCAATCGCATTAACAGTCTCGCGTTCGCCGGGGATTGGATCAGGGCATGGGCTCCAAGACATCGTTTTACGCTCCTCTGACTTGTTTATCTTCAGACGGTCTGCCGCACTCTCCCAATGGTCTTTCTAAGGCATAGCTGTCCCAGGCGGCCGTCTTTGCCGCGGCTTGGTACGTGGATTGCAAGAAAGACAAAAGCGTCTCTTCTGGGTTTTCAGCGGTGCGCACGGCGTTCTAAGGCAATAGAAACTCGCCCAAACTATCGTTCCAAGCCGCGGCTTTGGGTAGAATAGGATACTCTGACATGCCTTTGGGCACGGGGTAGGCATAGGAATAAAAGGCCGCCTCGCCAAATCCGTTACCCGGCCAGAACCCAGCCGAAGATACCTCATGGCTATAAGCCTCGCGCGTTACCGCGTCAGGCAGAAATGGAATACCGCCAGGATGAACTGGCGCCGCACGGCCCGAAAACTGCGTCACGGCGAAATCGAACGACCCCCAAAACAGGTGCGCGGGTGAGACCTTGCCATGAAACCCTGTTCGGAAGCGACTGAAGACGTCATGCACCCGCAACAGCGCTTTGTGAAACCGCTGAACCGCATCACCGTCGTAGGGTCGTTGGGCGTGATCTTGGTGAAATGGAATAGGATCAGGCAGTTCATTCGGGCGAAAGTGGATGTCGCAATTTCCTCCCACGTCCCGAACTGCAGTGTCAAAGCGTGACCGGAACTCCGCGACGCTCATGCTTTCGAGCTGAACGTGTGCGATTTGGCCGCCTGAAGCCTCGACCAACAGCAGACTGTCACAAAAGTCGAAGCTGACTGTCACAGGTACTTGCGGGTCTGGGATGGGGCCAGTCGTCAGGCCGCGCGATGTGACATAGAGCGTCGCATGCCAGGAATGATTGACCCAATAGCTGTGCTTGAGCCGGTACTTGCCAACGATCTGGCACCAAAGATGCAGCGCTGCGCAAGTCTCTTGCCAAGCGTCAAATGGAATTTCCGGCCAGACTTCGGCTTTCAATCGGTTTGTCATTCCCACCCCCATATATACCGGCAACGATGGCGAGATACCAATTGAGTAAGCGCGACAGATCACCCTTAAATCGAGAATTGAGCGCCCGCCCAAATACTTGGTGTTCGGGTCATCGAACAACCCGGATTGAAAGACACCATTGCTGATTTAAATTACCAAAAATTTTAAAATGCGGGTTTGCTTGGGTCAATTAGGTACCTCCAGGTAAGTAACCGACAAGTATCCGCCCTTTTCAACGCGACCGTGCTGAATTTCATGGGCCATGGGCCACGTTCTTGACCGACAGTTAGGCAGGGGTTTCAGAAGTCCCATGGATTCGTCAGAGGACTCGTTTCAAGAAATCAACCGCAAGCGATGCGGCAATGTTAACAATCGCGGGGTCGTCGTAAATGTCGGTCTGGCCTTGAGACTGAAGAGTTGCGCGTTCCTTTGTGGCAGGCACCGCATTGTAAAACTTGTCAGCCCATGCGGGAGAGAGGGCATTGGGTCCGTGGATCATCTTGAATGGCATACGTAGATTGACGGCAGCGCTTTGAACATCAAACTGCAAAAAATGCTCTCGTGACATCACAGCAAACCTGTTTTCGTAATTTGGATGGGCGGCGCGGCCGGCGTAGTAGTCGTAGGTCGATTGCAATGTCATCGCTGCATCGCGATCTAATGCAACAGCAGGTATGGCTTTGATTTCGCCGTTTTTCTCATAAAGCTCGCGCGCCTCGCGGCCTTCCGCAACTTTTGCCGCAAATCCGTCCGGGTCAGCCTCTTTCATTGCGCGCACGTCGCGATAGTATCCGGCAATGGCAACAAACCCACGAACGTCAGGTTCGCCCGAAACTGCATGGGCCAAGTAACCATTGCCCAGACAGACTCCGACTGCGCCAAGCCTCGTTTCGTCTATATCCGGTTGATCCGCTAAAAATTTGAGCGATGCTTTCAGATCGGCGATTTTGTCGGGATAGTATTCGTATTGCCTCGGTTCTCCACCGCTCTCGCCATAGTGCCGGTGATCAATGGCAAGCGCAGCAATTCCATGAGACGCAAGCGCTCGGGCATAGGTCCCGGTTACTTGCTCCTTGACTGACGTCATTGGGCCACCAGTGATGACCGCAGGAAAGGGCCCCTCGCCTAACGGGAGGTGCAAATCTCCGACAACCACTTCTGCAGCGACGTCAAAGTGGACACGCTTTATGTCGGCCATAGCCACCCACTATTCCGAAAATCTGCGTTGCGGGTGATTTTGCTATCCTGCAGGTATTGAAGCGACGCGCCCAGCACAACATTAGGCTGTCCTTCAATGGTGCGCGTCACAAGCCAATGGATGGCAAGCCGCCCGGGCGATTCCACAGTCAAACCAAGCTGAGCCCTTACCTCGTCAGAAAATTTGCAAAACAGTATTTTTAGAAATCCGACGATCTCATCAAGCCCGTTTAATGTGTCGTGCATAGCTATTTCAATATAAGCGGCATACTCGTGAAAGCGGGACGTAAACACGTCAAAGCCGTAGGTTTCCCACATCTCAAGGTAACTTTTCGCGTGAGCCATTCTGCCAAATGAGTTGTTCGTCATTTTGGGCTCATTTTCGTTGGTCTTTGGTCGATGAAGCGCATTTAACTTGCGCGATGATAGATGAGTGCGGCATTTGTCCCGCCGTCCTGCCCAATCGCCAGTTCGATGTTCAAATGTGCCATTGCTTCAAGATACCGTGCTGCAGATAGCTTTGAAATTGTGACGCTTGCGAAACCCATATCATCGGCCAATTTGGCAACTGTCGATAACGCCACATCCTCATCTGAGGCGACAAAGGCCGTGATCTTTTGACCGGCCCGGTCCATCTTTTCTTTGGACATAACATCGGCAAAAATTGTGTTGAAGGCTTTGACGACATGCGCGTTTGGGACCAAGCGTGCAATTTCTTCAGCAGCACTGTTTTCCTGGCCTAGCAATAATGGCGACCAGTCATCGTTCAGCGGATTGGTGGCATCGACAACAACCTTTCCGTCCAATTCATCCGCCAACGGCGGCAATGCATCGGCGACCGCGTGATAATGCAACGCAAGAACTACGGCGTCCCCATGCAAAGCAGCATCCTGGGCGCTATTAATACCATTTCTGCTGCCAACGAGCACGTCATGACCCGCGTTCGTCAGCAGTTTTGCAAGAGAAGAACCGACATTACCGCCCCCTATGATACCGATTTTCATTCTGAAAAGTCCTTGCATTGTTTTGGCAAGAAAGTCATTCTTTTAGTTACTCATGTCAATTAGGTACCTAGAGGTAAGTATAGTGACAAATGATGATCCTGCACCCGATGCTTTCCTGGCTGCGTGCCCATCGCGTCACGTTATGGCTCGGCTGGGAGAAAAGTGGACAATGCTTGCTCTGGTGGCACTCGAAAACGGATCCGTTCGCTTTGGGGAATTGCATCGAAAGATTGAAGGTGTGTCACAAAAAATGTTGACGCAGACCCTTCGAAATCTGGAACAAGATGGCATGGTCACACGCGAGGTTTTCAACGAAATGCCTTTGCGTGTTGAATATGCGCTGACACCGTTGGGTTCGGGCGTCCTGCCTTTGATCAAGGCAATCAAACGCTGGTCCGAAGAACATCTGGAAGAGATATTGGCCCATCGGAAAAACAGTGAAGCAACCTAAGAAAAGCAATCAAAATTGCGAATCGAGAGCCTCTCTCCATAGCTCTTACAAGCCTTATAAACTCAGCGTGAGTCTTACAAAGTAGTCCGGACTAACCCAGCAAGCGCAATAAGCGGCGTTGAAACTGCGTCAACGATACCTTGATCATCAGAATAGGAACCTTCTGTAAGTTCTTTCAGAATCGTAGTTTCAATAAGATCGCAGCAACGGCAGCTTTCGGTACCAAGTTACAAAAAACCCAGGCCACCAAATTCCAATCGACTTCATTGGTGATGTCGCGAAGCGCCAAAACCAGTCCTTGGTTTGGAAATCAGCAAGATAGGAATAGCCCGTTTAACCACCGCGCCCAGGAAACTAATAAAGTTCCCAATCATCTTCATGGGTCACTGGCCCAATTGCCATCCAACTCACACGAGCCCGCGCAATGCGGGTGTCGCCCCAGGTTTTGAACACCACGTCGAAACCGGTTGCGTTGATCGCGTCTGCTGACACATCGGCGCGGGCGTTGTTGGCGCTGTGCATGTCCCACATCGAGAGGCTGACCTGAACCGAAGGCGGTGCTTTGAAAGACTCTTGAAAAACGATGGTTTTGCGACGTTCGCGCGGGCCCTGGCCCGTCCACATATCGCCACCATCCTCATAGTCCGAGAACAGGGTGTCCTCGCCCTGAGCAATACCAATAGACTGATTTACAATGTATTTCATTGTTCACAACACACGCTATCCGCGCGTTGTAATAATGATTTTCGACAAAATTGCGAAGTAAAAATGAAAAAGACCCGCCGGGGCGAGCCTTTTGCGCCATAAATCACCGATGGCTTAGTTGGCGCTTAGACCGATCTCGTGACCCATCGCCAACATATCTGCCACAAGCTTGGCTGCATCATCGGTTTGTCCGGGCTCGCGTTCTGCTGCGTCCTGAGCCTTTGTTAAACGATCCTGCGCAACTGCAACCATCGCCTTGAAAGCATCATTGGTCATTTCATCTCGCGGGACAGCATTTTCTGCCAAAACCGAAATAGAGCTTGCGTTAATCTCGGCAAATCCACCGGTGACCACATATTCTTTGTCGCCATCCGTGCCGGACACACGCAGAACACCCGGGCGCAGCGTAGTGATCAATGGCGCATGGTCGGGCATAGCCGTCATGTCACCGTCGGCACCCGGAATTTGCACCTGCGTGGCCTCAATCGAGGCCAAGAGGCGTTCCGGGCTCACAAGATCGAATTGCACCGTATCAGCCATTGGTTTTCTCCCTGTTGGGAGCGTGGGTTATCACCCACCCTACGTTCAGTGTGTAGGGTGGGCGAAAGCCCACGCGTCGCTTAGGCGGCTTCCGCAGCCATCTTTTCGGCCTTGGCTTTTACTTCGTCGATGCCACCGACCATGTAGAACGCACCTTCTGGTAGATGGTCGTACTCACCGGCCACAACCGCTTTGAACGAGGCGATGGTCTCTTCCAGAGGTACCTGAACGCCATCAGAGCCGGTGAAGACCTTCGCCACGTCAAATGGCTGGCTCAGGAAGCGCTGGATTTTGCGGGCGCGGGCCACGGTTAGTTTGTCTTCCTCCGAGAGCTCGTCCATGCCAAGAATTGCAATGATGTCTTGCAGCGACTTGTAGCGTTGCAAGATACCCTGAACGTCACGCGCAACCTGATAGTGCTCCTCGCCCACAATCGCCGGGTCCATCAGGCGCGATGTAGAGTCGAGCGGGTCCACAGCAGGATAAATACCCAGTTCTGAGATCGCACGCGACAGAACCGTTGTCGCGTCAAGGTGGGCAAACGATGTCGCTGGTGCCGGGTCGGTCAAGTCGTCCGCAGGTACGTAAACCGCTTGCACCGATGTAATCGAGCCAGCTTTCGTCGATGTGATCCGCTCCTGCATCGCACCCATGTCCGTAGCGAGCGTAGGCTGATAGCCCACCGCAGAAGGAATACGACCCAGGAGAGCCGAACATTCAGAACCCGCTTGGGTAAAGCGGAAGATGTTATCGACAAAGAACAGAACGTCTGTGCCCGACTGATCGCGGAACTGTTCGGCCAGTGTAAGACCGGTCAGTGCCACGCGCATACGTGCTCCGGGAGGCTCATTCATCTGACCATAAACGAGCGCCACCTGGCTGTCCTGCAGATTGTCAGGCTTGATCACCTCGGATTCGATCATCTCGTGGTAAAGGTCGTTGCCCTCGCGGGTCCGCTCGCCCACGCCGGCGAAAACCGAGAAACCGGAGTGCACTTTGGCGATGTTGTTGATCAATTCCATGATGAGAACGGTCTTGCCAACGCCGGCACCACCAAAGAGGCCAATTTTCCCACCCTTCGCATAAGGCGCCAGAAGATCCACAACCTTGATGCCTGTCACCAGAACCTCGGACTCAGTGGATTGCTCTTCGAACTCAGGCGCGTCCTGGTGGATTGCGCGAGTCTCTGTCGCGTCGACGGGGCCACCTTCATCCACAGGCTCACCAACCACGTTCAGGATACGGCCAAGTGTGGCATTACCCACAGGAACTGTGATCGGGCCATCCATGTCAGTCACTTCCTGACCGCGAACCAGGCCTTCGGAGCTATCCATCGCGATGCAGCGCACGGTGCTTTCGCCCAGGTGCTGCGCCACTTCGAGCACGAGCCGCTTACCGTTGTTATCGGTTTCAAGCGCGTTGAGAATTTCGGGCAGGTGGTCATTGAACTGAACGTCCACCACGGCGCCGATCACCTGCGTGATTGTGCCTTTTGCTTTTGCCATTTTCGTCTCTCCGGTTTTCAGTCTCAGAGCGCTTCAGCGCCCGAAATAATTTCGATCAATTCATTGGTGATCACGGCCTGACGTGAGCGGTTAAACTCTATCGTCAGTTTATCGATCATCTCGCCCGCATTCCGCGTCGCATTATCCATAGCCGACATCCGCGCGCCTTGCTCAGATGCTCCGTTCTCCAGCAGGCCAGAGAAAATCGCTGTGGCGACACCACGCGGAAGAAGCTCTCGAAGGATTGCATCTTCGTCGGGTTCGTAGTCGTAGAAGACCGCGTTATCACTTTCTTCCTCTGAACCGCCCACATCTGCGGGGATTACCTGAAGCATTGTGGGTTCTTGACTGACCACGTTGTGGAATTTGGAATAAAAGATTTTGGCGACGTCAAACTCACCGGCATTGAAACGGTCAAGCACATCTGTGGCTACTTCCTGCGCATTAGCGTAACCTACATTTTTGACCTCACTAAGGTCGACATGGTGAACGATGTAGTCGCCAAGGTCACGCTTGATCGCATCGCGCCCTTTCTTGCCAACGGTGATGATTTTCACCGTTTTGCCCGCGGCCAACAGCTCACTAGCCTCATTACGCGCCAATTTTGCAATGTTGGAATTAAATCCACCGCAAAGACCGCGTTCGGCCGTCAACACCACAAGCAGATGGGTTTGATCGCTGCCAGTTCCGCGCAGAAGTTTTGGCGCGCTTTCGCTATCGCCCACAGACGAGGCAAGCTTGCCCATAACGTGGTTGAAGCGTTCCGCATATGGTCGCGACTGTTCAGCTGCTTCCTGCGCACGACGGAGCTTGGCCGCGGCGACCATCTGCATCGCCTTGGTGATCTTGCGGGTCGATTTGACCGACTCGATCCTTATCTTAAGGTCCTTCAGAGAAGGCATCGCCTGTCTCCCCTATCTTACGCGAAGTCTTTGGCGAACTCGTCGAGCGCGGCTTTGATCTTGTCCTCGGCTTCACCTTTGATCTTTGGATCTTCATTGGTGATATAGTCGAGCAGATCCTGGTTCTTGCCGCGCAGGTGGTTCAGAAGACCTTCTTCAAAGCGACCAACTTGGCTCACTTCGATTTTGTCGAGATAGCCGTTCACACCAGCATAGATCATGCAAACAATCTCGGCATTGGTCAGCGGTGAGTACTGCGGCTGCTTCATCAGCTCTGTCAAACGAGCGCCTCGATTCAAAAGTTGCTGCGTTGCAGCATCCAGGTCGGATCCGAACTGCGCGAACGCAGCCATCTCACGATACTGAGCGAGGGAAAGTTTTACAGGGCCTGCGACTGACTTCATCGCGTCGGTTTGCGCCGAAGAGCCCACCCGAGACACCGACAGACCAGTATTAACCGCAGGACGAATACCTTGATAAAAGAGTTCCGTTTCAAGGAAGATTTGACCGTCGGTGATCGAAATCACGTTGGTAGGGATAAACGCCGAAACGTCGCCGCCTTGGGTTTCAATGATTGGCAAAGCTGTAAGCGAGCCTGCGCCATTCTCCTCGTTCAGTTTCGCCGAACGCTCCAGCAAGCGGGAGTGCAGGTAGAAAACGTCACCAGGGTAAGCTTCACGTCCGGGCGGACGGCGAAGCAGCAAGGACATCTGACGATAAGCAACAGCCTGTTTGGAAAGATCGTCGTAAACGATCAACGCGTGACGGCCATTGTCGCGGAAATGCTCTGCCATCGCTGTCGCGGCGTAGGGGGCAAGGAACTGCATCGGCGCTGGCTCAGACGCAGTTGCGGCGACAACAATGGAGTATTCCAATGCTCCACCTTCTTCTAGCTTCTTGACCAGCTGTGCCACAGTCGAGCGTTTCTGACCGACCGCGACATAAACGCAGTAGAGCTTCTTACTCTCGTCATCACCAGCAGCTTCGTTATAGACCTTCTGGTTCAGCATGGTGTCAAGCGCCACCGCGGTCTTGCCGGTTTGACGGTCGCCGATGATAAGCTCTCGCTGGCCACGGCCAATAGGGATCATAGCATCCACTGATTTCAGACCGGTAGCCATTGGTTCATGCACAGATTTTCGCGGGATAATTCCGGGTGCTTTCACATCAGCCACACCCCGGCTTTTGGTTTTGATCGGACCTTTGCCGTCAAGCGGGTTACCAAGGCCATCCACGACGCGACCCAGAAGTTCATCGCCAATTGGAACATCCACAATCGACTTGGTACGTTTTACCGTGTCGCCCTCTTTGATGTCACGGTCGGAACCGAAGATCACCACGCCGACATTGTCGCTTTCCAAGTTAAGCGCCATACCCATGATGTTGCCCGGAAACTCGACCAGCTCACCGGCCTGCACATTATCCAGGCCATAAACCCGGGCAATGCCGTCCCCAACGGAGAGCACGCGGCCAACTTCGGCGACTTCCGCCTCTTTGCCAAAATTCTTGATCTGGTCTTTCAGGATCGCAGAGATTTCTGCAGCTTGGATCGCCATTTATCCGACCTCTTTCATTGCGTTCTGTAGTGAGTTTAGGCGCGAGGCGATCGAAGTGTCGATCATCTTTGAGCCCACTTTAACGACAAGACCGCCAATGAGGCTTTCATCGACGGTCGCATTAATTTTAACATCTTTTCCGACACTGGATTTTAGCGCACTCGCCAGCTTCTTGGACTGAGCCGCGGTCAATTTCACTGCGCTGATCACTTCTGCCGTCACCTCGCCCTTGTGATCAGCAATCATATCCGAGATCTGCTGCGCCAGTTGCGGCAGTACAAAAAGACGGCGCTTTTGGGCCATAAGCCCCAAGCCGCTCGTAAGCTCTTTCGCCAAGCCCATTTTTTTTGCGACCGCGGCAATCGCCGCTTCCTGATCAGTCCGGCTGATCATCGGACTTGAAATCATATCACGCAGGTCAACGCTTTCATTCAGTGCTTTGGTAAGGTCGGTGATATCGTCTTCAAGCTTGGTCAGCGATTTGGACTCTTTTGAGAGCTCGAAGATTGCTGTGGCATACCGTTCGGCTATGCCGGAGGAGATCGAAGCTGGTTCGGACACATCCACCCTTCCGATTGTCAGGCCCCTTCCAGCGACCAGGCAAACTCGCGTCTTTCCAAGTCGGGGCGTTATACTTCGGTAGTCCGTTATTTACCGAAATTCGGCAGCGGTGTAACAGAGCGCGCACGGGCGGGCAAGACAGTTGGGTTAACAACCCCGCAAAAGAAAATTTTGCAAATTCAACGCCTTAACGCTCTCACTTGTGTAACTGCTTAAATACTGGGCAAAACCAAAGCCCTTTTTACCAAAAAATTTGATTCCCGAGCCGTGAATTTACGTTGGTTTGTAACGAGGAGCGACAAACTATTTGGAAAATTCCAAAACGCAACTGTCGCTGGGAATACCATGAGCGATCTGGCAAAAGCATCTGATGATACGCACCGCAATCGCCCAGATACCCTTCGTAGCCACCTTTTTAATCGCCGTATTTATAGGCGTGACGACACTTACACCTCCGAGCGAGGGCGGTGAGCCATTGCCAATCCCGGACAAGCTCGCGCACTTGATCGCTTTTTTGGTTTTGGTCCTGCCTCTCGGGCTAGCGTCGATTTCGTATATGCGATGGCTTGCGCCCGTCGCGCTCCTTTATGGCGGTGCAATTGAACTAATACAACCGAGCTTCGGGCGTTCCGCCGAATGGGCTGATTTTGCAGCCGACGCAGTGGGTGTTATTCTTGGTCTGGCAATTTGTTGGTTATGGGCGCGGGTGCGCGGGTAACTTCTGGTTTCGGCTTCGGCGCAAGAACCTCGAGCGGTTTGCGAACACGGTCTCGAATACCAGATCCGCTCGACGGCGCCTGGATTCTCTTGCTTGCGTGCACAATAAGCACGCCGCCCGCTACAATAAAAGAGAGCTTGCCTCCAAACCTCTCTAGCACGTTGGATAATTTACGCCATGCCCGGCGATTGGACGGCGGTTGGTACAGTGTGGTTATGTGCGTCTCAGGCAAGAAGTTATGAGATTTCAAAGTACCCTCGAGCTGTGTCTGACTGTAAGGTCGGCCAAAACCAAAGGGCGTGGCATCTGATCGCGACCAAAGTCCCGCGCGATTGGGTACGATGAAAAGGGCTGAACCACCCGGCCCTAGCACTCGCCAACACTCATCCAGTAAGCGACCGGGACGATCTGACGTCTCAAGCCCGTGCACCACTAAGAGTTTGTCCACATGTCCAGTCTCGATAGGCCAATGCGTTTCTTCACATAGTACACTGACATTAGGATCATTCTTGGGCCAACGGATTACTCCTTGAGGCGCAGGCATCATCGCAATCACGCGGCGGCTCTCCGGCAAATATGGCTTCAAAAAAGGTGTAGCAAAGCCAAACCCGATAACCGTTTGCCCCTTTGCCTCTGGCCAAACACTATTAATTTCTTCGCGCAATATGGACTGTACCGCCCGGCCAAGTGCATTTCGATAATAAAAATTACGTAGGTCTTGCACATCCTGATGCATGGTAATCCGCGTAAAGCAATTTCGCTCAAGGGCACTCTAGCCGGGAATTTAACCGGTTTCGAGAGGTTGCTTTGTCCCACCGACTTGCCAGTGCAAATGCGGCACGTATAGTCTCCCTTAGCCATATGCCCCGGAGCCAGAAATGAGTCTGATAATTGAAACAATCCCCTGTTTGTCGGACAACTACGCATTTCTGGCGCATGACCCGAAGACAGGCGAGACCGCGGTCGTTGACGTTCCGGAAGCAAAGCCAATACTTACTTGTCTTTCGAAAAAGGGATGGAACGCGGATAAGGTTATCCTAACCCACCATCATGCGGATCATGTGCAAGGTTTGCCTGGTGTTTTGGAGCACCACAAAGCGGTTGTTATCGGGAGTGCCGAAGACGCGGGGCGGCTACCGCCTCTGGATATCAAAGTGCGCGAAGGCGACAGCATCACTATCGGCGACGAAACTGGACACGTATTGGATGTGTCCGGTCATACGATCAATCACCTCGCGTTTCATTTTCCCAGCAGCAAAGTGATGTTGACCGCAGATAGCCTTATGGCGCTTGGGTGTGGTCGCGTTTTTGAGGGGACTTTTCCGCAAATGTGGGAGAGCCTTTCAAAAATTGCGGCTGTTGATCCAGACACCCTGATTTGCTCTGGTCACGAATACACCGCAGCCAATGGTCGTTTTGCAATCACGGTGGATCCGGATAATGCAGATTTACAGGCTCGCATCGCGGATATCGCAGAGAAAAGAGCGAAGGGAACGCCAACCGTGCCGTCGCTTTTGTCACTTGAGTTGGCGACGAACCCGTTTTTGCGTGCAAAAGACCCCGGTATTCAGGCGCATCTTGGAATGATTGGGGCCGATGCAGCAGACGTTTTTGGCGAAATCAGGCGGCGCAAAGATTCTTTTTAGGCTCTCTGAAAACGACCTAAGTGGTTAAAAATGCATCGAATGATAACAAAAGTGATCGGTTTGTGACAAAAAGGCCTTGAAGGCGGCATAGGATCGACCAAACTTTAACCTAGTCATATAACAATAAGTCAGTTCGCCACTGCCAGACGAAGGAATAAGACGTGCCGTCATTTTCAAATACGCTGGAACAGGCCATTCATGCAGCCTTGGCACTCGCAAATGCCAGAAAACATGAATTTGCAACGCTCGAGCATCTTCTACTAGCCCTCATTGATGAGCCTGACGCGGCTCGCGTTCTCAAAGCATGCAGTGTGGATACGGAAGACCTTAGAACAACACTCGTTGAGTTTATCGATGACGACCTGTCAAACTTAGTCACAGACATCGATGGTTCGGAAGCTGTACCGACTGCTGCGTTCCAACGTGTCATTCAGCGCGCGGCAATTCACGTGCAGTCATCAGGACGAACTGAAGTAACTGGAGCCAACGTGTTGGTGGCAATCTTTGCAGAGCGCGAAAGCAACGCGGCCTACTTCCTGCAAGAACAAGAGATGACCCGCTATGATGCCGTGAACTACATCGCTCATGGCGTCGCCAAAAACCCGGCCTATGGCGAATCAAGACCGGTTCAGGGCGTTGGGGAAGCCGACGGTGAAAGCAGCGCCAACGAAGCTGATCCAGAGCAGGTTGAAAATGGCGAATCCGCTCTGGCCAAATACTGCGTCGACCTTAATGAAAAATCCCGCCGGGGCGATATCGACCCTCTGATTGGCCGCGCGTCCGAAGTTGAGCGGTGCATTCAGGTACTTTGCCGCCGTCGCAAGAACAACCCGTTGCTTGTCGGAGATCCAGGCGTCGGTAAAACCGCAATTGCAGAAGGCTTGGCGCACAAAGTTGTCGCCGGTGAAACACCAGCGGTTCTTTCAAATACAACTATCTTCTCTCTGGATATGGGAGCGCTGCTTGCTGGTACGAGGTATCGCGGTGATTTTGAAGAAAGGCTCAAAGCGGTTGTCACCGAGTTAGAAGAACACCCTGACGCGGTGCTTTTTATTGACGAAATTCACACTGTTATCGGTGCCGGTGCCACATCCGGTGGTGCAATGGATGCCTCAAACCTTTTGAAACCTGCGCTGCAGGGCGGCAAGCTTCGCTGTATGGGGTCAACAACTTTCAAAGAATTCCGGCAACATTTTGAGAAAGACCGCGCTCTGGCACGTCGTTTCCAAAAAATCGATGTTGTTGAGCCAACCGTTGAAGATGCGGTGAAAATCCTCAAGGGCCTAAAGCCGTATTTTGAAGAGCACCACTCTGTCAAATACACCAACGATGCGATCAAATCAGCGGTTGATCTTTCGGCGCGCTACATCAACGACCGCAAGCTGCCAGATAAGGCAATTGATGTGATTGACGAGGCCGGTGCTGCGCAGCATCTGCTCGCGGCCTCCAAGCGCCGTAAATCGATCGGTGCTAAAGAGATCGAGGAAGTGGTTGCCAAGATTGCGCGCATCCCGCCGAAGAACGTATCGAAAGACGACACAGAACTACTCAAAGACCTCGAAACATCCCTTAAGCGTGTTGTTTTTGGACAAGACAAAGCCATCGATGCACTAGCTGCGTCCATAAAATTAGCACGGGCGGGTCTGCGGGAGCCCGAGAAACCGATTGGTAATTACCTGTTTGCCGGTCCAACGGGCGTCGGCAAGACAGAGGTCGCCAAACAGCTAGCGGATACATTGGGCGTTGAACTCCTGCGTTTTGATATGTCGGAGTACATGGAAAAACACGCGGTCAGCCGACTGATCGGTGCGCCTCCGGGCTATGTAGGCTTTGATCAGGGCGGTCTTTTGACCGACGGAGTGGATCAGCATCCTCATTGCGTTCTGCTGCTCGACGAGATTGAGAAGGCGCATCCGGACGTCTACAATATCCTCTTGCAGGTGATGGATCACGGTGAGCTCACAGATCACAACGGTCGCACGGTCAATTTCCGCAACGTAGTTTTGATCATGACGTCCAACGCTGGTGCCTCCGAGCAAGCAAAGGCAGCTGTTGGCTTTGGCCGCGACCGTCGCGAAGGCGAGGACACCGCCGCCATCGAACGCATGTTTACGCCGGAATTCCGCAACCGCTTGGACGCGGTGATTTCCTTCGCACCATTGCCACAGGATGTCATCCTGCAAGTCGTTGAAAAATTCGTATTACAGCTTGAGGCGCAATTGCTTGATCGTAATGTCACTATCGAGCTGACTAAGCCGGCTGCCGAATGGCTCGCCGAGAAGGGCTATGATGACAAGATGGGTGCGCGTCCTCTGGGCCGTGTCATTCAAGAACATCTTAAGAAGCCGCTCGCGGAGGAGCTTCTCTTTGGCAAGCTGGCCAAGGGCGGTATTGTAAAAGTTGGCATTAAAGATGGCCATCTTGATATCCGTATTGAGGGGCCGGAGCGACCGAAGATATCGGGTAAGAAACCGCCTTTGCTTACGGCAGACTAAAATATAACCAAGTCACGCGAAGGCGGCCCTCTTAGGGCCGCCTTTCTACTTACAGTGGCTCAATATCACCCTGGGCGCGGGTCGCATGAAATTCCGCTTCCCAGCTATCAAATCGATGCTCCGCAATCGCATCTCTCATCTCCTGCATAAGCTGTTGATAATATTGTAAATTATGCCATGTGAGCAGCATGGAACTAATGATTTCATTGCTGCGGCACACGTGGTGCAGGTAGGCTCGAGAATAGTTTCGCGTGGCGGGGCATGTGCTTTCTTCGTCAAGCGGGCGAGGATCATTTTGATGACGGGCGTTTTTGATGTTCACAACGCCGCGACGCGTAAACGCCTGCCCAGTGCGGCCAGAACGCGTTGGCAGAACACAATCCATCATGTCAACGCCACGCTTTACTGCGCCGACAATATCGTCCGGCTTGCCAACGCCCATCAAATACCGCGGCTGATCTTCTGGCAGATATCCAGTTGCGTAATCCAACACCCCGAACATTGCCTCCTGCCCTTCACCTACCGCCAGCCCACCGATGGCATAGCCGTCAAAACCGATATCAGTCAGCGCCTTGGCCGACGCTGCGCGCAGGTCTGGGGTGACACCGCCCTGCATGATGCCGAATAGGGCATGACCCGGCCGGTCGCCAAACGCGTCCTTGGACCGTTGCGCCCACCGCATAGAAAGCTGCATCGCGCGCTCAACCTCTTTGTCACTTGCTGGCAGCGATGGGCATTCGTCAAAGCACATAACGATGTCAGAACCCAAAAGTCGCTGGATCTCCATAGATCTTTCCGGCGTAAGTTCATGCTTTGACCCGTCGATATGGGATTTAAAGGTAACGCCTTGCTCGGTGAGCTTACGAAGCCCTGCAAGGCTCATCACCTGAAATCCGCCTGAATCCGTCAAAATCGGGCATTGCCAGTTCATAAAATCGTGCAGCCCACCAAGTGCCGCTATCCGTTCCGCGCTTGGTCGCAGCATAAGGTGATAGGTATTTCCCAAAACAATATCGGCGCCGGTCTCTCGTACGTTTTCCGGCAGCATTGCCTTTACCGTACCGGCCGTACCCACTGGCATGAATGCAGGCGTGCGTATTTCACCGCGCGGGGTGCGGATCAAACCCGTTCGCGCGGCGCTGTCTTTTGCGTGCAACTCAAAGGAAAATCTCACATCCAACCCTCTGGTTTGGCTTTTGCCAAATGGCAAAGCGAGCTACCACATATTGTAAGATCACGAATTCGTCACCATATTTATACCACTGGGTGGGTAACGAGAGAGGCAAGTGAATGGAAGAATTGATTTTTGATTTCCTGTCGTCGAACCTTGTGTTCATTCTTATTGCGGTTCTACTTTTTGTAGTCGTTTTCAAAGGCGTACGTATCGTACCCCAGTCAGAACAGCACGTCGTGGAACGGTTTGGCCGATTACGGTCGGTTCTGGGGCCTGGCATTAACTTTATCGTGCCGTTCCTGGACGTCGTACGCCATCAGATTTCCATTCTTGAACGCCAGTTACCCAATGCCAGCCAGGACGCGATTACCAAAGACAACGTTCTGGTCCAAGTCGAAACGTCCGTTTTTTATCGCATCACTGAGCCGGAAAAGACTGTCTACCGAATTCGCGATGTAGACGCTGCGATTGCGACGACGGTGGCGGGTATTGTGCGGGCCGAAATCGGTAAAATGGACCTTGATGACGTGCAGGCCAACCGCGCAAGCCTGATCAGCACCATCCAACAGTCTGTGGAAGAGGCCGTCGATGCCTGGGGTATCGAGGTTACGCGCGCTGAGATTTTGGATGTGAACCTCGATCAGGCAACGCGAGAAGCCATGTTGCAACAGCTAAACGCCGAACGCGCCAGACGCGCGCAGGTCACCGAAGCAGAAGGACAAAAACGCGCAGTTGAGCTTGCCGCCGATGCGGAACTATACGCGGCGCAAAAAGCGGCTGAAGCCCGCCGCGTGGAGGCCGAAGCAGAAGCCTATGCCACCGCGACCGTTGCTCGAGCGATTGCAGATAACGGACTTGAAGCGGCGCAGTATCAAGTGGCCTTGAAACAGGTGGAATCTCTGAATGCTCTGGGCAACAGCCCATCATCTCAGACCGTGATTGTACCGGCCAATGCTTTAGAGGCTTTTGGCAATGCCTTTAACATGATGCGAGGTAAAGCATAATGGAATTGCTATCACTCTGGTGGGTTTGGCTCAGCGCAGCCTTGCTGTTGGCGATCATTGAGATTGTGGTGCCAGGTTTCATTTTCCTCGGGATTGCAATCGGTGCTGCGCTTACATCAATCATTATTGCGTTAATGCCCGGACTTGCATTCTCGACGCTCATGGTAATCTTTGGTGTGTTATCGCTTGGCGCATGGTTGGTTCTGCGCAGCATGTTCCGTGCACCCAACGATCAGACACGTATCATCCACGAAGATATCAACGATTAATGCGCTTCGCGATGAACTTGAAACACTGCCAATTGCGAAACGCAGCACAACAGCCAAATTTTACGCGCCTTTCGCCTTCTGCTGATGCCGCAAGTTAAAGGCGAAAGGCTTTCGGTGGGCTTGCTTTCAAAGGAAAAAGACGGTGTGATAAGCTGAACCTTAGCCTGCTTTAGCCATTTGAAAGAACCTGATCATGCCGGACACCCAGCCAGATATGTTGCAATTTGGCTGGGAGGAATGGATCGGCCTGCCTGATCTGGGCGTACCTGCGCTCCGGGTTAAAATCGACACCGGGGCACGCACATCAGCTCTTCATGCCTTCGACATTGAGACCTTTGGCTCTTCTTCGAAACCCAAAGTGCGGTTCACCGTATATCCTATCCCTGGACGAGATGATCTGGTAATCCCATGTTCGGCGCCACTTGTGGACCGGCGTGAAGTGGCAAGCTCAAACGGTGAAAAAGAGCTGCGCTTTGTTATCGAAAGCAAATTAGAAGTGGCGGGTCAGCAGTGGCCGATTGAGATCACTCTGACCAACCGCGCCTCGATGACGAACCGGATGCTGCTTGGCCGCCAAGCCTTAAAAGACCACATTACGATCGCCGCGACAGATCGCTTCATGCAGCCGGAATTGAGCTATGATGTGTATCATAGCCGCAGGATGCGCGAGGCGCAGCCTAAACGCGCCTTGCGCATATGCGTGCTCAGTCGAGAAGACAATTACTCGACCAGACGCCTGGTCGAGGAAGGCGAAGCACGCGGGCATACGGTTGAGGTGATCAACACGACGCGGTGCTATATGGCGATCAACACGCTAGCACCAGAAGTGCATTACGACGGTAAACGCCTGCCGCGATTTGATGCGGTGATCCCTCGGATTGGGGCCTCGATCACCCCTTATGGCACAGCCATTGTGCGCCAGTTTGAAACGCTTGCCACTTTCTGTGTGAACCCCTCGGCAGGCATCACCGCGAGCCGCGACAAACTGCACGCCCATCAGATTATGGCGCAAGCCAAGGTCGGCATGCCAAATACTGCGTTTGCCGCGTCGCCGAAAGATACTGGCAACCTGATCGGTCTTGTAGGAACAGCGCCCTTGATCGTGAAATTGCTAGAGTCGACGCAGGGCAAAGGTGTCGTGCTGGCTGAAACGAAAAAGGCGGCAGAGTCTGTTATTGATGCATTTCGAGGCCTGCGTGCGAATTTTCTTGTGCAGGATTTCGTCAAGGAAGCAGCTGGCGAAGATATTCGATGTCTTGTGATTGGGGGACGAGTCGTGGCGTCAATGAAACGAACTGGTGCCGAGGGCGATTTTCGCTCCAACCTGCATCGGGGAGGATCCGCAAAATCAGTGCGGATCACGAAACAGGAGCGCGAAACGGCCGTGCGCGCGGCGAAAGCATTTGGTCTAGGCCTTGCAGGCGTTGACCTGTTGCGCTCGGAAAATGGGCCGAAAGTGCTTGAGGTGAATTCATCACCGGGTATGGAGGGCATCGAAAATTCCACCGGCAAAAATATTGTCGCCAAGCTCTATGAAGAAATTGAAGCGCGCGTTAGACCTGTGCCGATCCGTCGTCGGAAAGCGGAGAAACCTGGTTAGACGGAGTAAATTCAAGCCACTAGACGTAAATCGCTTGCCTACCTATATCAGGCATATCAACTGAAATTGCAGGAGCGCGGAATGACCGAAGAGGTAGAACAGCTTGAAGGTACGCCATTGATTGTGCCGTCGAGCACGGATCATCCGCTTTACGAACAGGTCGTTGAGGCGTGTCGGTCGGTTTATGATCCGGAGATTCCAGTGAATATATACGATCTGGGTCTGATCTATACGGTCCTGATCAACGACGAGAATGCCGTACATATAGTGATGAGCCTGACCGCGCCTGGATGCCCCGTTGCGGGTGAAATGCCAGGCTGGGTTGCGGAGGCAATTGAGCCCTTGCCGGGAATCAAACAGGTTGATGTGGATCTCACATGGGAGCCGCCATGGGGCATGGACATGATGTCAGATGAGGCGCGGCTGGAGCTGGGCTTTATGTGACAAGTCGAAGCGTGGCTTTTTAAGCGCGCTTCGCACAGTTTTCAATGCGTTCAGGCCACTAAGGCATTTCCAATTCGTCGTATCGCTTATTCGCTGCCCCTCCCTTTGGTCAAACGCGAAAAGCGATGACTCAATTGTTGAAATTGGAAATGCCGTAAAGCCTTGGGGGCGGTGCCCCCAAACCCCCGGAGTATTTTTGGAACAATGAAAAGCGATCGTGGCTGTATCGCTTTTTCTAGCGTTCTGTAAGTTTTAACTCGATGCGGCGGTTTTGCGCTCTTGCTTCTTCGGAATCTTCGCGATTAATCGGCTGATATTGCCCAAAGCCATTTGCCGATAGCCTTTCAGGCGAGATACCTTGCGCATCAATCATATAGCGCACCACAGACAAAGCCCGTGCCTGACTTAGCGCCCAGTTGTCGCTGAATGGACCGGCGCCGCGGATCGGAACGTCGTCTGTGTGGCCATCCACCTGGATAATCCAGTCGATATCATCAGGGATATCGGCTTCCACATTACGAAGAATGTCAGCAACCTTGGCCAGTTCCCCCTGGCCAGCGGCAGCAAGAGATATTTCACCAGTGGAAAACAAAACCTCAGACGAGAATACAAACCGGTCGCCTACGATACGCACACCCTCTTGACCGCCGATCACATCCCGGAGTCTGCCGAAGAATTCCGAACGAAAGCGTTCAAGATTTGCCTTATCGCTTTCAAGATCGGTATTTTCAGTCTCAAGGTTTTCTTTTTCCGCCGCAAGTCGCGCCGCTTCTTCTTCGAGCCTTTTACGTTCCGCTTCTTCGAGTTCGCGGCTGCGGCGTTCTTCGGCCGCGACACGCGCCAGAGCTGTGTTAAGCTCGTTGCCCAACGACTGAAGCTGTATCTTTGCGGCAGCGTCACGTGTCTTAGCATCATCAAGCAATGCTTGCAGTTCTCCAAGCTGCGTGCGCAGCGCTGCAACCTGTTGATTTAGAACTTCCTGCTCTTTTTTTGCGGTATCAGTCAGGGCTGTTTGCTCATTCAATCGTTCGCGCGCTTCAGAGAGCAGTATTTCGCGCTGTTCCGCCTCGGTCAGTTGGGTCTTTGCGGCTTGCGTGGCCCGTTCTGCGGCCAGCTTGGCCGCCAAAGCGGCCGCAAGTTCTGCTCGAACTTCTTCAAGATCAGCCGCATTTTGTTCGGCTCCCCAGCTTTCTTGGGTCAGGGTCCAAACGCGATCGTTAGCGGCCTCCAGATCGGAGCGTAGTTTCTCAACCTCCTGTTCTTGCAGAAGCGCAGAGGCCAGACGCAGCTCAAGATCTTCGCTCTGATCTTTGGACGCGGCCAAAAGGGTCAAAGTTTCTTCAGCCTTTTTCCGCTGCTCTTCAAGAGCAAGCGTCATCGCCGTCAGCTCGGCATCAGCATTTTCAAGTCGAGCGCGCAACGCCTCTGCGGCTGCAGACTCGGCCAACCGGGCCTTTTCTTCTTCGCTGAGCTTAACCTCTAAATCTGTGAGCTGAGCGGTCAGCGCAACACTTGCATCCGCTGCCTCGGCATTCTCCTTTCGTAGATCGGCGACTAAGGCTTCGAGCGCCTCAGATTGCGCTGCCGCCAATCGCGCCGCTTCCGTTTGCGCATCAATCTCATCGCGCAAACCCGCCAAGGCCAACTGCAATTGTTCTTGTTCGCTAAGCAGGCCTTCACGCTCGTTTTCAAGCTCTGCGATCTGGCCAAGGTTCGTCTCACGTTGAGCCAGCAAACCTGCTACCTGATTTTCAAAACTGGCGATACTGGCGCGCGCGGAGTCCAACTCTTGCAGTTGTTGAGTCGTCTGCGCCTGAAGTGAGGCGATAAGAGCTGATTGCCGCTGCTCCAATTCCCGTGCATCGTTTAAAGTCGCGGTCAAAGTACCAACACGGTCTGTTAGTGTTGCATTGCGATTTTGTTCGAGGCCAAGCGCTTCGGCCAGAGCGGCCACCTCCACCGAAAGTGCGTCAAGTTTGTCTTCCTGGCCGGTGATGGTTTCGCGCAGAACAAATTGCACCACCATGAAAATGGTCAGCACAAACATCAGCACAAGCAACAGCCCGGTCATTGCGTCGACAAAGCCGGGCCAGATCGACGCCTGAAAACGCGCACCGGTTCGCCGAGAAAGCGCCATGGGTTAACCCCCCTGCTCTTTGTCGTGCTTTATTCTACGCAACTGTGTCTGCAGGCTACCCCCTTGTGGACGGGTGCGCGGTGGTTTGGTCGCGCCCTCGCGCATAGCGCGGGCCAAATCGGAAAGCTCTGCGCGAAGTTCGGAAACACTTTCCTGGCGCCCGGCACTAATCTCCTCAAGGATACGCAACATTTGCACGTCAATCGAACGCAGGCGCATACGGCTTTCGGCATCAATACCATCGCCGCCGCCATCGCCGCGGCTTTCGAGATAAGTAATCAGTCTCTCTTGTCCCTCGGCGATACGCATAAATGTGCTTGCATCAACCGACGACCCTGTTCCCTGCATCGAGAGCTGTTCCATCGCTGTAACCAGCCTACCGATTTTTTCATCAAGCGCTGCACGATTGGCCTCTGTCTCGGCAAGCACCATTTGGAGCCCTTCCATCTGCTCTCCTATTCCGTCAACGACGGCTGCCATCATGCTGCCCTCGCCGCCGGCGTCTCCGTCACCGGAAGCAAAGCCAACACGGGTGATCGTAGACATCCATTCTTCAAGTTCACGGTAAAATCGGTTTTGCCCGTGACCTGCGAATAGCTCCAACAATCCGACAACAAGTGATCCCGCCAGCCCAAGCAGTGATGAGGCGAACGCAACGCCCATACCGCCAAGTTGCGCCTCCAATCCCGTCATAAGACGGTTGAACACCGCCAAGCCCGCTTCACCTTCTTGTGGAGCAAGACTTCGAATTGTGTCGACAACAGCGGGAACGGTTGTTGCAAGGCCGTAAAAAGTTCCCAAAAGACCAAGGAAAATCAGCATGCTAACGATATAGCGGGTGATCTCTCGCGCCTCATCAATCCGCTGCGCCACAGAGTCCAAAATCGAGCGGGCAGAACCCGATGCGATTTTCATACGCTTGCCACGCTGGCGCAGAAGATTTGCCAAAGGTGTAAGGAGTGAAGGTGGGCTTATGCTGTCATGGCCCGGATATTGGCGGATGAAGCCATCAATCCAGCGCACACAGCCTATGAGTTGAAAGGTTTGCCAAAAGCAGGCGATGACACCGATTGCAAACACAAAAAGGATAAAACCGTTCAGGTAGGGGTTGGCCTGAAAGACGGGTAAGACCCTCGGCAACGCGACAAATGCACCGAAGCCGGTAAGCCCAAGCACAAGCAGCATCAACAAAATTTGCCGTATCGGTCTAGAGAAATACGGCTCGGCCTCAAGGTCCGGTTTGTCCATAAGGACACCTCCCGGGTGTATAAATTATGCGCCCTACCCTACGCGTTTGCAGAATTTAAGCCAAGGTTTTATCAAGACAGGGCCCTTACCCGTTGCACGAGCCACTCTAGGTCGGAATCCTTTACGCCAAGTTGCTCAAGATGCTCAAAAGTTTGGAAAAGATATTCGTCATTTGGGCCGCGTCCACCTTTTGACTTAGCGATAATCGTGGCTTGTTCTTCAAGGGAGAGATCGCCGCAATATTGCACATGGTCCGGATCGACAACATACGTCAAAGCCTGCACCGTGCGACCATCCGAGAGCGCCACATTCAGGTGCTTTTCCAAATATGCAGAAGAAATCAGCTCTCGCTCACGTAGATAGGTCAAAACAGCATCTTCCTCACCATCCTTCACCTGCAAAGCAAGGCCACGGCATGACAGGCCTTCTTGCTCATCAAGTGCAAGGACAAGACCCGGGTCTTCCGGCGTACCACGATGATGGATCGAGCGCATGCAAAAGCTTCGAGCGTAATTTGGCAGACGGGCGAGCAAAGTATTCACGGGCGTAAAGCCCGGGTTCCATACCAAAGAACCATAGCCGAAAACCCACATTGTCATTTTACTGTTCCTCGCGGTTTGCAAAGCTTAAATACCATCCACAAAGATCGCGAAAGAGGTCAAAATCGATGATGAGGTTACTTGTCTTGCTGGTTGTAGCGACCTTGGCTTGGTCCGTCTATTGGGCAATAGGTTCCACCGCAGCCAGCAAAGGGTTTGAGACCTGGTTTGCCGCGCGCCAGAATGAAGGCTGGGTGGCAGGCTATGATGAGCTGGATGTCACAGGCTTTCCGAGCAGGTTTGAGAGTACTTTCACTGAGGTCGAGGTAGCCGACCCTGAAACAGGTTTGGCTTGGAGAGCCCCGCTGTTTCAGCTCTTTGCGCTTAGCTATCAACCTAATCATCTGATCGCCGTTTGGCCCAAGTCGCAAAGGCTTGCCACGCCAATCGATAAATACGACATCGCCAGCGAGGACATGCGCGCGAGCTTTACTAGCGCTGCGTCAACAAGTCTGGCGGTCAAAAGCATGACACTCACCTCATTGGCAATTGCAGTGACACCAGAGAGCAGCGGGCAGCCATCTACGGCAGACAAGCTCACGCTTGCCGCAAGTAGGTTAGAGGAATCGGAAAGCACGTATAGGCTTGGTCTTTCTGCAGACGGCTTTTCACCGGCTCTGGATTGGCGCGTACTATTAGATCCAAGCGGAAGCTTGCCCGATAGATTTGATGCACTGACGGCCGATGCCGTCGTGGAATTCGACAAACCGTGGGATCGCTCCGCTATAGAAGACAACAGACCGCAACCCAAGCATATAGATTTGGCTCTGGTCGAGGCGCGATGGGGGCGGCTCGAACTTCAGATCGCTGGTGAGGTTGACGTAAGTGACACTGGCGTGCCCGACGGCGAAATTGTCATCAAAGCCCGGAACTGGCGGGAAATCCTAAAGCTTGGTGTTGAATCCGGCGCGCTGCCGGAGGCCTTAGCCAGTTCTGTCGAAGGCGGCCTTTCGCTTTTGTCACAACTTGCAGGCAATCCCAAAACGCTAGACATCCCGCTTGCCTTCAAAGGTGGCAAGGTACTTCTGGGCCCAGTGCCGATTGCTGACGCCCCTGTGCTTTTGATCCGCTAGAGGTTAACGACAGAACGCCCCGCCACGATGCTTTGCAGTATCAAAATGAAAGTGGTCCTTGTGAAACCTGTCTTTCGGGCCAAGCACAGTGCCAAACGGCCCACAAGCAGTTTTGTGTAACTTTTTAAGAATTTGACCGCGCCTACTGTTATTCCAATCGCGCAATACTGAAATCTCTGATCCGTCATTCAGGCGGAAAGCAGCGATATCAATCGCGTTGCCCTTGGCATGTTCTGAGAGCTTTGCACCGCGTTGGTTATTGCGCGTGCGACAGGCGTAATGCGCCACGACCTTCATATTTTTCAGGCCACCACCTGTCTTGCCAATCGTTGGCACCGCATCGTTTCTCACCCAGGATTCCAAGGTTTTTGCAGTCGAGCAATTCATCAGGGAAGGTTGGCTTAGAAACACGCCCGCAACCGCATCCACTTCAACCGCATTGGAGATACCGCAAGCGCCGCGTCCCGGCACATCACCCACGACAATGCCCTGAATGGACGCATCACCGCACAAAGCGCCCCTTGTCACCACATCAGGCGCACTCGTCGACTGGCCGCACCCGTTCAATAGAACAGCCGCGAAACTCAAAGCGGCAAAAGATACTCGCATTACCTAAACCTTTCTCGAACTTGACCGACCAAAATCAGGCTCTTCCGTGTCCTGACCTGCCTCAATTATCCCGCGTCTGATCTCTCTCGTGCGCGAGAAATAGTCGAACAACAAATCAGCGTCCCCTGTGCGGATCGCCCTTTGCAGCGAAAACAGCTCTTCGGTGAAACGTCCAAGAATTTCGAGCGTCGCGTCTTTGTTATTCAAAAACACATCGCGCCACATGGTCGGGTCGCTCGCGGCGATACGGGTGAAATCACGAAATCCACCGGCGGAGTATTTGGTCACCTCGCTATCGGTCACTCGACGCAGGTCATCGGCGACGCCGACCATTGTGTAGGCAATCAAATGCGGCGTGTGGCTAGTCACAGCACAAACCAGATCATGATGTTCCGGCTCCATACGATCCGTGCGCGATCCTAAGCCTTGCCAAAAGCTTTCTAACTTGGAAACAGCATCTTCGTTGGCGTTCTCATCCGGCACGATAAGGCAAAACCGTCCGTCAAAAAGCTCTGCAAAGCCAGAACGAGGACCAGAATGCTCTGTTCCCGCCATGGGGTGCGCTGGCACAAACTGCACGTGATCGGGGAGATGCGGACCAACGGCATCAATGACGGCGCGTTTCACAGACCCAACATCGCTAAGCGTGGCGCCGTGCTTTAACGCAGGCACAATTTCTGCGGCCACATCCCCCATCACGCCAACCGGTATGCAAAGCACCACCAAATCCGCATCTTCAACGGCCTCGGCAGCACTCTCACAGACTTTGTCGCATAGACCAATTTCACGGGCGGTTTCCCGGGTTTCTTGCGAGCGCGCGAAACCGGTGACCTCATTCGCCAAACCACCCCGTTTGATCGCCCAGAACATGGAAGATGCAATTAAACCAAGCCCGATCAGCGCCACACGGTCGTAGACCACGCTCATGCGGCTGCTCCCATAAACTCCGCGACAGCCATAGCGACCAAGCGGCAGCTTTCCTCGTCACCGACAGTTATGCGCAAGCAATGCGGCAAGTTATAGCTTGCCACGCCGCGCACGATGATGCCCCGAGATTGCAAATGCGCATCACACGCCTTGGCCTGATTGGCATCTGCAAAACGCGCAAGGATGAAATTCGCCGTAGACGTATCAGAGACCACGCCGTGTTCTGCCAAGGCCTCAGCAAGCCACGCCCGTAATCTGGTATTTTCCTCGCGGCATTTCTGCGCCCAGTCGGTATCGCGAACGGATGCTTCCGCCGATACAAGCGCCGCATGGCTTAAATTGAATGGCCCGCGAATACGGGACAGGGCTTCAATCACATGGCCTGGCCCATAGCCCCAACCAACACGCATTCCACCAAGCCCATAAAGCTTGGAGAAAGTCCGCGTCATAACTACATTCTGGCGCGCGTCAACCAACCCTGCACCGCCATCATAGCCCTCAACATATTCCGCATAAGCGCCATCAAGGACGAGCAATACGTGGTCAGGAAGCTCACGCGCCAAACGGGCCACCTCGCCATCACCGATCATTGTGCCTGTGGGATTATTAGGGTTGGCAATAAAAACGATCTTGGTCGCCGCATTGCAGGCCCCCAGGATCGCGTCGACATTTGTGACACGCTCTCGCTCTGGCACCTCGATAGGGCACGCGCCATTTGTCATCGCAGCTATTTTGTAAATGGCAAAGCCGTGTTCTGTATGAATCACCTCATCGCCCGGTCCAGCATACGCTTGACACAACAACGAAAGGATCTCATCGCTTCCAACCCCGCAAATGATACGTTCAGCGTCTAGCCTATGTACCTCGGCAATGGCCTGCCGAAGAGCGGAATGATCGGTTGAGGGATAACGGTGTAGGCTGCTGGCAGCGGTTTGAAACGCCTCGATCGCGGCAGGACTTGGCCCAAATGGGTTCTCATTTGAACTGAGCTTAATGACGTTTGACACACCCTCCACATGGGCTTTCCCGCCAACATAGGGTGCGATCTCCATGATTCCGGGTTGTGGCGCGATTTGTGTCATTCGATGCCTCCTTGGCATTCTCTATAGTATTGAGCGCAAATAAAAAAGCGGCCCAGCAAGGGCCGCCTTAACCGCTTGCAAAAAACCTGGTTTAGTTTTGTGCGTAGAATTCGATAACGAGGTTAGGTTCCATCATCACCGGATAGGGAACATCGCCAAGGCCGGGCGTACGTACAAATGTTGCCGACATTTTCGAATGGTCTGCATCGATATAGTCGGGCACATCGCGCTCTGGCAGTTGTATCGCCTCTAGAAGCGCAGCCATTTGCTTGGACCGGTCACGAACTTCGATCACATCGCCTTCTTTCACGCGGTATGATGGAATGTTTACGATCTGACCATTCACGCGCACATGCTTGTGGTTTACGAACTGACGCGCGGCGAAAATGGTTGCGACAAACTTTGCACGATAGACAACGGCGTCAAGACGGCGCTCAAGCAAGCCGATTAGGTTTTCGCCTGTGTCGCCCTTCACTCGTGCGGCTTCAGCATAGATTCGCTTGAACTGTTTCTCTGTCAGATCGCCGTAGTAGCCTTTGAGCTTTTGCTTGGCACGCAGCTGCAGACCGAAGTCAGACATTTTGCCTTTACGACGTTGACCATGCTGGCCTGGGCCATATTCGCGACGGTTCACCGGGGACTTCGGACGACCCCAGATGTTCTCGCCCATCCGGCGGTCTATTTTGTATTTGGCAGCAGTTCTCTTAGTCACCTGCTGATCTCCTTCTCATAAGAAAGGCTTAGTCCATATTGGTCAAAGCGTTTGGAAGGGCGTTGTCCTTTCCGCAGAGTTTGCTGCGGCGACAGGCATCCCTTTGCAGAGGCCACCAACACCAATGAAATTGCGCTTATACATTCGTAAGGCTAGGAGTCAACAATTGTGGCAGATCAAATGACGCCTACGATTCAAAATTTTGATTGAGCACTTAATACCATGAAAAAGCGAGGCATCACGGCAACGTTTGCCTTCAAGATGAACGCGAAATAGACAGCCAGACGGCCAATGTGATACTATTGGGATAACCGCTAAAAGAAAAAATGCGGAAAAGAGGCAGATTTGATGAGAGTTTTTTTGAGGACATGGTTCGCCTGCGCGGCTGATTTGCCGCCGAACGGCGTTCGATTTGCGCATCCGTTTGCGCAGGCTTGGAAATGGCCGACTTTACGATAGCAGTTCTGCCTGAAAGTCAGGTTAGCCTTACGGGCGGAACTATTTTGGATGGCGTTACGCAAGGGGATGGCTCGCACCTTGTTGGAGAGTTTTTGACCCTCGGGACGGGTTCTTTTGAACGTCTAGATATTCGCGATGGCGGCTCGGACGCTAATTTTGATGACAACGACGGAAACCAGCGGCTTGATGGCGCTCAATCGCTGGATGGAACAACTTTCGCAGATAACACGAGAATTGAGGCTGAATACCAATTCGTGCTTCGGGATAATTCCACCGGTGAGACGTTTCAGGTCGTAAGTGTCAATCTTAACAACTCCTCGCCTTCCTTCGGCACGGTTGAAGGCTTGGCTTTTGTGGATAGGGTTCCTCCACGGGGTGTAGCACTCGAAGTAATATCGGCAGCGGAAGGTCCTGGATCTTTCGGGCAATCAAGTATAGCAGCCGTAGAATTCGTGTGCTTTGGCGGCGACACACTAATCAGCTGCCCAGGGGGCGAGCGGCGCATCTCATCTTTGGTCCCAGGAGATATGGTCTGGGATGAAAATCACCGACCTATTGAAATCCGTTGGATCGGCCGGCGCATTTTCGATGAAAGAGCCTTTTGCCAAAATCCGAAACTACGACCGGTTCGCATCGTTGCTGGGGCCTTGGGGAACGGCTTGCCTAAAAGGGACCTGCTCGTATCACGCCAGCACCGCATTCTGGTGCAGTCACGTATCGCTTCGCGAATGTTTGGCTGCAGAGAGGTTCTGATCCCGGCCGTCAAACTTACGGCCCTCCCGGGAATATTTATAGATACCACGGTCCTGGAAATAGAGTATGTCCACTTGCTGTTTGACCGCCATGAAGTCCTATACGCTGAAGGAGCCCCATCGGAGAGCTTGTTTACAGGACCTGAGGCTATGGCGGCCATGGCACCAGAGGCCAAAAAGGAGATTCTTTCTATTTTCCCGGAAGTGGCACGCCTCGGATACGAACCCACGCCAGCACGGCCTATTCCTTCCGCCAAGCAACAAAAACAGCTTATCGCGCGGCACATCAAGAACCAAAAGCCCCTGATATTCTAACACGTTCTGCGTGGTCCCAAGTCTAAGGTCACCCGTTTCAAACGCGGTTAACAAGTCTGCTATGCGGCGGATTCATGAGTCAGTATTGCTGCCTCGGGTGAACTGAGGTTGCGTCGGGCAAAACTGCCGTAGCTGTGAGGTTCGCTTTCTAACTGAGAGTTGAGCTGCAAAAGCCGCTGTCTATCTGCCTCGTCCAGAGCAGACAGAGCCGCGCTTGCTGGGTGAAAACTCTCGGTTTCCACACCATTGGCCCACAAAATCTGATGGCTCGGCAGCAGCAAGTGAATGTAGGTGACTTCACGAACCGAAACATCAACTGTCACGGTTTTATTGTTGATCAGATCATGAGCCGAAACCAAGACTTCGGGGCTGTTGAAAAGCGCCTGAGCAACCCGGCCTTGCACCAGCATACGGTGCTCGGGGCTTACCAACAGTTCTTGGTCGGGTCGTTCAACGCCAAGAGCGCCGGCATGAATTCTGACCGGTCGAAGATGCGGCATCGCAAAAAGACGTGCGCCAGAAAGCCTGCGGCTACCGATCCACTGGATTTGCTGGGCACCACAGTCTTTGGTTTGGACGTAATCGCCCTCACGCATCAGCTCAATCGGCCGCGCGCCGTCAGGGGTCTGAATTTTGGTGCCCGGAGTAAAGCAAATGACACCGCCGGATTCACCACCGCTTTGCGTCAGGCGACCACGATGCATGGAATGGTGCACAACCCACATCTCAGTGTCGCGCGGAGGAATTTCATCGAGAAACATCAAAAGCGGTGGCGCTTTTTGGCCAACGTCGATCACAGTGACGGTATAACTTTCTGTCCCATCGGTCACGACAAAGCCCGACTCCATGAGGGGCTCTTCTGCCTCTATGTTGCTGAGGTCTTTTTCTTCGATCTGCGCTGCCTTAACCAGCCGTCGTACAAGTTTCGCCGCGCATTTACGGTTGGCTGTCTCACGCTCGTTGCGTTCCAGTCGAAGAACTTCGCTAGGTCCGTCCACTCGAACCAGATCGCCTGTCCAGGACCAGGCGGCCCCGACTTTGAGCGAATGGATCGGAGCGGCCTCTAAACCGTCCACTTCTGTCTGCGACCAGGAGATAACGAACGCCCCTCGAAAGGTCGTTACCATTGCCTGTCTGCCTGCCTTTTATTCTTTTTATGCCCAACTGGTTAACAAAACCGAATCACTCTGGGAAGTCTAAAGGCAAGCGTTTTGTCAAAATTTCAGGCGAAGGCGCACGGAACCCACAAACTGACCTTCATCTTGTGTCGCAAATTCTTCGTCTAGCCATGTGACGCCGTAAAACAGCGCACTGCCACTATTCCACTGATAGTTGAGCCCGGCGCGTAGCCTGGTTCGTGTACTGTTCAGTTGCACTCCTGAAGACGAAGGTAAAAGCTCACTATCGCGAACGTTTGCGATGTCCCCGCCTATAATGAGGCTCCATCCGGGAAAATCCTGCGCCGACAATTCATAACGCTGACCGGTGAACGGATCTCGTGCTAGAACGCCGTGACCAAAGCCGCCAATCGATAAGTCAAACCCAACACGCACCAACGTCTCCAAGCCCCAACGCCCTTCTACAAACGGACGCAAACGGGCGTTATCACCGACCAAAAAAATACGTCCTGCTTCAACCACAAGCGTAGGGTTAAAATCATCGCCAATTTGATTGGCTCGCGTAGCGTCCGAAATAATTGCCGCGTTTACGATCTCGTGGATATTTTCCTGAAAATCGTCCAAACCCGTCTGCGGCCCTGTAAATACTAGGTCTAGCCCAACTGAAAAGTCTGCGACAGTACGGTGAAAATGGGTGTGTAGGCCCAAGGATAAGACGCCGGCAAAAGGCCGATCGTCAGGTGCTGCATTCGCCAGACTTTCAGGGGCTATCACCTCCCCTCCGAAACGAAGCTCGATCACCCGGCCAAACTGTGCTGGCGCGGGACCGCTATCTGGCAGACCAAATGTGAGGCTGTAAGAAAGCGAACCTGTACGCCAACGATCTTCGGGCCCTACAAAGAGATCATTTGTGGCAAGCCAGCCCACATCTACCTTTGGGGTGTCTTGGGCCTCTGCTGGCATGATGAAAAGAAAGCAGCAAAGACTAACTGAGATCGTAGAAATGCGTATCAAATCAATTTCCTTATTTTGCTCGATCTGTTTTGGTTCAGCTTTTGTGAAGAGTTTCAAAGTATCGCAATAATGCTAATTGGTTTACGTCGGGTTCATACCAACTTGCAATCATAGGTTGCTGATTTTGCCGTTTTTGCAGCAGATCGTAACTTTCGCAAGTAAACGACATGACTTCGGCGCATTTTGGCGCTTAGTTAACGCGTGAAGGCCTTTCGTCATGACATAGGCCCAACTATAAAATAATTGGTCTTGACCGGGTGAGTCGGGACTTGAGGCAAAATTAAAGAGCACGGGACGAAATCAGAATGTCCATTTTTAATAAAATACCAGGCCTTTTCACAGCCGATATGGCCATAGACCTGGGTACGGCAAACACTCTGGTTTATGTAAAAGGACGTGGGGTTATCCTATCTGAACCTTCGGTCGTCGCCTACCACGTCAAGGAAGGCGTGAAAAAGGTCCTGGCGGTTGGTGAAGATGCGAAGCTCATGCTAGGGCGCACGCCTGGAAGCATAGAAGCGATCCGCCCAATGCGGGAAGGCGTTATTGCTGACTTCGACACTGCAGAATCTATGATAAAGCATTTTATCCGAAAAGTGCATAAACGCTCGACCTTCTCTAAGCCGAAAATCATTGTTTGCGTGCCTCACGGAGCAACGCCAGTAGAAAAGCGTGCGATCCGACAATCGGTGCTTTCAGCAGGTGCGCGGCGCGCGGGTCTAGTGGCAGAACCGATTGCCGCTGCGATTGGTGCAGGGATGCCGATTACTGACCCCACAGGAAACATGGTCGTGGATATTGGCGGCGGAACCACAGAAGTTGCGGTCCTGAGCCTTGGCGATATCGTTTATGCTCGTTCAGTCCGCGTTGGTGGTGACCGAATGGATGAAGCGATCATCAACTACCTTCGCCGTCAACAAAACCTTCTTGTCGGTGAGTCAAGCGCGGAGCGGATCAAGACCTCTATTGGCACCGCACGTATGCCAGATGACGGGCGCGGCGCCTCTATGCAAATTCGCGGTCGCGATCTTTTGAATGGCGTGCCAAAGGAGACAGAGATCAGCCAGGCCCAAGTGGCAGAGGCATTGGCTGAGCCAGTTCAGCAGATATGCGAGGCCGTGATGACGGCGTTGGAGGCGACACCTCCTGACCTGGCTGCGGATATTGTTGACCGTGGCGTCATGCTGACCGGTGGCGGCGCGCTTTTGGGTGATCTTGACCTTGCGCTTCGCGAACAAACGGGACTTGCTGTTTCGATCGCCGATGATAGCCTGAATTGTGTGGCACTTGGCACAGGCAAAGCGCTTGAATTCGAAAAGCAGCTGCGCCACGCAATAGACTACGATAGCTGAAACGCCCACCCTTTCGTGAAAGGTGGCAATGTTGGCCAAAGACCGGGGACAAAAAAACGATTACGCAGGCCCGATCAAAAGATTGATGTTGGGCATCGCTATATTTTGTTTTCTCGGAATTTTTTTGCTTTGGCGTATTGATAGCCCACGCGTCGAACGATTTCGCGCGCATGTGATAGACACATTTGTACCAAGCTTTGACTGGGCGATGGCACCGGTGACAGGCGTGGTAAACATTTTGCGTGATTTTCAAAGCTATGACCGCCTTTATGAGCAAAATCGCGAACTCCGTCGCGAGCTCCAGCAAATGAAAGCTTGGAAAGAGGCTGCGTTGCAACTCCGCCAGGAAAATGCGCGCCTGCTTGATCTTAACAACGTGCAGCTTGACCCGAGGCTCACCTTTGTCACTGGCGTTGTCCTGGCCGATAGCGGCTCACCTTTTCGACAATCGGTGCTGATCAATGTCGGCGCACGCGATGGTATCGTCGATGGTTGGGCCGCGATGGATGGCTTGGGACTTGTCGGTCGGATTTCAGGTGTTGGCAACAATACCGCGCGTGTCATCCTGCTTACAGACACCTCGAGCCGCATCCCCGTCACAGTGCAGCCTTCAGGTCAAAAAGCACTTTTGCTGGGTGACAATTCAGCCGCGCCTTTTCTGGATTTCATAGAAGACACCGATCAAGTGCGGGCCGGCGACCGCGTCATGACGTCTGGTGACGGTGGCGTTTTTCCATCTGACCTCATCGTTGGGCAAGTTGTGCGTGATACCGGTGGACGGCTTCGATTACGGCTGTCCGCAGACTATGCACGGCTCGAATTTCTTCGTGTGCTTCGCGACTACGGCAATGAAAGGTTTTCTGATCCAGGCGGCATAATTGCCCCTGATGAACTCTTTGAAGACGAAGAGCTCCCCCAAGAGGAGCAGACGAGCGAGGCCGTAGATGGCTGAGCATGCGCCTATCAAAATGTGGATGATGCGGTTTCTTTTCTGTTTTTTGGTCGCGATCTGCATGTTCGTGCTTCTTTTGCCCTTGCAGACTATCCCCAAAGGATGGGCAGGGCCTGATCTGATCATCGCGCTCAGCTTCGTTTGGGTTTTAAGACGTCCAGAATTTGTACCATTACCGCTCTTGGCGCTGATTTTTCTATTAAGCGACCTGATTTTCCAACGACCGCCTGGCCTCTGGGCGGCACTGGCGCTCTTGGCAGCAGAGTCGCTGCGGCAGCGAGCCTCTGGCCTCCGCGATCAGACGTTCTGGTCCGAATGGTTGACTGTCACATCCTTTTTAATCCTGCTCACGCTCAGCTACCGGCTATGTTTGGCGATGGTCTTTGTCGAACAAGCACCACTTGGTCTAAGCCTGATACATCTAATGATGACGATAATTGTCTATCCGGTCGTTGCCTTCGTCTCAGCAATATTTTTTGGGGTGCGTAAACCCGCTCCTGGCGATTTCGACACATTGGGAGGCCGCGCATGAGGCGACCACCTAGGGATAATAGTGAAAGCCAACGCAAGATCACGCGGCGCGGACTTGTCCTAAGCGGCGGTATGGCTGCATTCATGGGCATGCTTGGGATGCGGATGCGTTTTCTGCAGATCGAACAGGCGGATGAATTCCGCCTGTTGGCGGATGAAAACCGCATAAACGTCCACCTGATACCGCCCTCGCGCGGACGAATTTTTGACCGTCAAGGCCGCGTCATCGCGGAAAATGTGCCGTCATACCGAATTTCCATAGTTCGCGAACAAGCGGGCGATGTCGACGCAGTTATTGAAAGGCTGGCAAAGATAGTTGAGCTCGACCCAATTGAACTTGAAGACGCAATGAAAGACCTCAAGCGGGTTCGCGGTGATACGCCGGTAACTCTCGCAGACCGCGTTCGTTGGGAAGATATAAGCCGTGTTGCTGTCAACACTCCAGCACTTCCAGGTGTCACACCCGAAGTGGGCTTATCCCGGCACTACCCGCTTGGCGAGGATTACGCCCATATGATCGGTTATGTCGGCGCCGTGAATGACCGCGATCTGGAAGAGATAGACGCGCCAGATGCGCTTCTCCTGATTCCGCGCTTCCAGATCGGCAAGATTGGTCTTGAGTCCAAAGTAGAAGACACATTGCGAGGCAAGGCTGGCACGAAACGCGTCGAGGTGAACGCCGCTGGCCGTGTCATGCGTGAGCTTGACCGAATAGAGGGCGAGGCGGGCGCCGACGTACAGATCACCACTGACAACGCGTTACAGAGCTATGTTTCGGCTCGAATGGCCGACGAAAGTGCCGCGGCTGTGGTGATGGATTGCGAGAAAGGCGACATTCTGGCCTGCGTCTCTACACCGAGCTATGATCCAAATCTTTTTGTGCGCGGTATCTCCGTCAGCGCCTATAAAAACCTACTCGATGACAAATATAGACCCTTGCCGAATAAGGCCATCCAAGGCGTTTATCCGCCCGGTTCCACTTTTAAAATGGTGACAGCACTTGCGGCGTTGCGCGCAGGCGTCGCGGGCTTCAATGATACGGTCTATTGCCCTGGCCACATGACGGTATCCGGCCGCCGGTTCCACTGCTGGAAACGCGGCGGGCACGGTAGCGTTGATCTGATGCGGTCTCTTCGAGAAAGCTGTGACGTCTATTACTACGAAATGGCACGGCGTGTGGGTATCGACAAAATTGCGGAAACCGCCCGCATGCTTGGCCTTGGAGTTCGCCACGACCTGCCTATGACATCTGTATCTGAGGGCTTGATCCCTGATCGGCAATGGAAGGAAATTGCCAAAGACGACATCTGGCGTGTCGGCGATAGCGTGAACGCTTCTATCGGTCAGGGCTTTGTTCTGGCGTCGCCTCTTCAACTGGCCGTAATGACTGCACGGCTGGCCACCGGAAAGATGGTTAAGCCGCGTTTGGTCAAATCACTTGACGGTGTAGACCAACAGGTCGAACCCGCCGAAGAGTTGGATATTCCGTTTCCGCTTCTGCAGGCCGTTCGTGACGCAATGAATGCCGTCTCTAACAACCGACGCGGAACGGCATATCGCAGCCGTATCATCGAAGACGCCTTCCGCATGGCGGGTAAAACCGGAACAAGCCAAGTGCGTAACATTACAGCCGCCGAGCGAGCGCGCGGCGTGTTCCGCAACGATGACCTGCCGTGGGAGCGCCGCGACCATGCGCTCTACGTGAACTACGCTCCGGTTGACAACCCAAGGATTGCAGTAGCAGTGATCGTCGAGCATGGCGGGGGAGGTTCTAAGGCGGCCGCACCTATCGCGCGCGATATCACATTGCAGGCTCTTTATGGCGAAGATCCGCCGCTTGAGGCCTATCCGGTCGGTGATCGCGACCGTATCCAAGAGCAACAAGAGCGACTGCGCAGAACGCGCATAGAACAAGCGCGCGTGCGAAACAGCAGAGCATAATGCGCTATGAGTTATCTAGAATATAACGTCAAATTTACGCCCACGGGCTTGCGCAAGGCGCTCTACTTGAATTGGGCCCTCGCGCTTTTGCTGACTGCGGTGGCAGGCATTGGCATTCTAATGCTCTTCTCAGTGGCCGGTGGCTCTTTTGATCCCTGGGCTGAGGCACAACTAAAGCGATACGTTCTGGGTTTTGTGATGATGCTTATCGTTGCTATGATCCCGATCTGGTTTTGGCGAAACATGTCTGTCCTGGGTTATCTCGTCTCAATCGTTTTGCTGGTCGCCGTCGAGTTTATCGGCATCGAAAGCAAGGGGGCACAGCGTTGGATTGATCTCAAATTCATGCGCCTTCAGCCCTCTGAATTGATGAAGATCACTATGGTTATGATCTTGGCAGCGTATTACGACTGGCTGCCGATGCACCGCACGTCCCGTCCATTCTGGGTCATACTGCCGGTCATTCTGATCATGCTGCCAGTGGCGCTCGTGCTTAAACAGCCAGACCTTGGAACCTCGATCCTTCTGATAGCTGGTGGCGGGTTGATCATGTTTCTTGCGGGCGTTCACTGGGCCTATTTCGCTACGGTTATCGCCGGTGGCGTCGGCCTCGTCGTCGCTGTTTTTCAAAGCAAGGGCACCGAGTGGCAAATCCTCAAGGACTATCAATACCGACGTATAGACACATTCCTTGATCCAGCTTCTGACCCACTCGGCGCGGGATACCACATTACCCAATCCAAGATCGCTCTTGGCTCTGGCGGTTGGACGGGCCGCGGCTTTATGCAAGGGACGCAAACTAGGCTGAACTTTCTCCCTGAGAAACATACGGACTTTATTTTCACGACGTTGGCCGAAGAGTTTGGCTTTGTCGGGGCCTTCTCACTCTTGCTGCTTTATGCATTGATAATCGTCTTCTGCGTCATATCTGCGCTAGCCAACAAAGACCGGTTTTCGTCGCTTCTGATCCTTGGGGTAGCGGTCACCTTCTTCCTCTTCTTCGCAGTCAATATGTCCATGGTCATGGGACTAGCACCGGTGGTTGGGGTGCCGCTGCCGTTGGTGAGCTACGGTGGATCAGCAATGCTTATCCTTATGATAGGATTTGGACTGGTGCAAAGCGCCCATATCCATCGCCCGAGATGACATGTCTTTGAACGTTCTCTTCGCCGCTCACCGCGACCGCTGGCCAGACTATCAAAAACCACTCGAAGACGCTTTTGCGAACGCAGGTTTGGATGTGACTCTCGCACGGGACCATGCACCCGAAACAGTACACTATATAATCTACGCTCCAAACGGCGATCTGCGGGATTTTACCCCATTCACAAAAACCAAGGCAGTGCTCAGCCTCTGGGCAGGGGTGGAGAGCATTGTCGGCAACCCGACACTCACACAGCCTTTGACCCGCATGGTCGATACCGGGCTTGAGCGTGGCATGGTCGAATGGGTTGCGGGCCATGTCCTGCGCCACCATCTTGGCACCGATAGTCACGTTCTGGGCCAGACCGGGGAGTGGCGCCCGCGGGTGCCGCCTCTGGCCGCCGATAGACCCGTGACAATCCTTGGCCTCGGCGCGCTTGGACAGGCCTGTGGACTGGCATTGGCGCATCTGGGCTTTCCCGTGACCGGATGGGCGCGAAGCCCAAAACAAGTAGACGGGTTAAAATGCATCAGCGGCATGGAGAACCTGAGCCTCGCGTTAAATTCAGCCGAAATTCTGGTCTTGCTGCTGCCGCTAACCGCCGACACAGAGAGTCTTCTGAACCAAGCGCGGATCGCAGAACTGCCAAAAGGTGTGGTGATCATTAACCCGGGGCGCGGGCCGTTGATCGATGACGACGCTTTACTTGCGGCATTGGATAGCGGGCATATCAGTCATGCCACACTAGATGTTTTCAGGGTGGAGCCTCTACCGCCCAACCACCCATTTTGGGTGCATCCAAAGGTCACCGTTACACCGCACATTGCAGCGGAGACACGACCGAAAAGCGCCGCGAGTATCATTGCCGAGAATATAAAACGGTCTGAGGCGAAAGAGCCGCTGCTCTATCTGGTTGATCGCAGCTTGGGCTACTAGACCTGTTCGATTGTCACGACGTCACTGACGTAAAATGCAAGATGGTCTTTAATCCGCGCCACATCTTCGTTTGGCGCCTCGTAACTCCAAACAGCATTTTTTAGCGTCTGGCTCTTAGTCACAATCGAGAAATAGCTCGCATCGCCCTTATGCGGGCAATGGCTGCTATGGTCAGAGGCATCGAGGAAAGCCATAGCAATATCTTCGCGCGGGAAATAGATTACATCGGGCATAGCACCTTCGCTAAGCGCCAGAGCATTCTTACTTTCACCCAAAACGGCTCCACCCGCGCGAACCGTCCATGTGCCCTCAGCCTTGTGAATATTTATCTTCGCCATTGCACATTCCTCCCAAAACCCATGCGATCAACGACTGTGTACCTGAAAATCATTACCAAAAATATGTCAAATAGGCGCAGTTGCCTCTTCAAGCCATGTCTTGGCCTCAGGGCTTAACAGACCGCCCACCTTTTCATTGCACTCAGCATGGTAGTGGTTCAGCCAATCGCGCTCTGCGTCGGAAAGCATGGCTTTCATAATAAGGCGCGCATCGATCGGCACAAAATTAAGTGTCTGAAAACAAAGCTTGTCGCTGCGGTCTCCCCATGGCAAGGCCTTCGCTTCCCTGACTACCACAAGGTTCTCAATTCGAATACCGAAAGCACCTTCGCGATAGTAGCCCGGCTCGTTGGAAACGATCATGCCTGGCTCAAGGGGTACATGGGAAACCCTTGAGAGCCGCTGTGGTCCTTCATGCACACAAAGATGCACGCCAACGCCGTGACCCGTCCCGTGGTCATAATCCTGATCGGATAGCCAAAGCGGATAACGCGCCAGCACATCGAGATCGCGCCCGGCGAGCCCGCTTGGCCAACGGACACGGCTCATAGCGATCATACCCTGCAGGACACGTGTGAATGCCGCCTTCTCATCGTCCCCAGGCGATCCGATAGGCAAAGTCCGCGTAATATCGGTGGTACCGTCTTCATACTGGCCACCGCTATCAAGGACCAAAAGCTCTCCTTCACCCAAGACGCGATTGCTGGCTTCGGTGACACGGTAGTGCGGCAGCGCACCATGCGGACCGGAGCCCGCTATCGTATCAAAGCTGATATCGAGAAGCGCCCCGGTTGCCGCCCGACAGCTTTCGAGCTTTTGCACCACATCGATCTCGGTGATGGTGCCTGGGCTTTGGTCATCGAACCAGCTGAGAAACTCACACATGGCGGCAGCATCCCGCAGATGGGCCGCGAGTGTGGCTTTTATCTCCGCGTCGGTCTTTCGTGCCTTAGGCAAAACGCACGGTTCAGGACCCCATGCAACCTCAATCTTTGCGGCTTCAAGCGTGCTAGCAACCCACTGGGGCACACTCGATTTATCCAGCCGCACAGGCTCTTCGAGACGCGCTAGATGCGGAGCAAAAGCGGATGGCCGGGCAATCTCCACTTCATCCCCTAGATGGGCTCGAACGGCCTCATCAAGTTTACGCGGATGAATGAAAAGCGTGAATTTACCAGTGTCATGAAGCACACCAAATCCATGCGGTATTGGGTTTTTCTGTATATCGCTGCCGCGTATGTTCAGGAGCCAGGCCAAAGAGTCCGGTAATGTGATTACGGCAGCCTTGTGTCCTGCACGGCTCAAATCCTTGGCCAGTTCTTCTCGCTTTTGTTTGTGCGTTTTTCCCGAATACTTGTAGGGATATACCCGCACTTTCCCTATCGGCGCATCCGGTCGGTCGCTCCAAATTCGATCTATAAGGTTGTCACATGGCTTAAGAACAATGTCGCTACCAACAAGCCCCTTCTCAATCACTGAAAGCTGGTCCGGAGTGTAAAGCATCGGGTCATAGCCAACAGTCCCGCCATGACTCAATTGGTCCTTCAACCAGTTCGAGGGTTTGGTTTCTGGCCAACTAACCGGTGTAAAAACCGAGGCATCAACCTGCGCTTTTGCTTGGGCTGTGTAGCGACCGTCGATAAAAACACCAGCCGTATCTAAAAGTACTACGCAGAACCCGGCCGATCCGGTAAAGCCCGTGAGCCAAGCCAGACGCTCATCACAGGGTGCCACGTATTCTCCCTGATGCACATCAGAGCGCGGCACCATGAACCCGGCCAGCCCCTCAGCCTGCATCACATCGCGCAAAAGCGCCAGGCGCGGCGGGCCCTGGTCCGGTTGCGCAGTTTCTAGAAAACTCTGGAATTTTGCAGGTGGAATTTCACTCATGCTCGGACGCTAATGAAGCTACGGTCGAAGTGCAATGCAGCTATAAGTCGTACCTCAACTGGCCTTGCGCATACCCATAACACGCGCGCGCGCCCTTGGGTCGCTATCAAACAACGCAGCCAATTGTTCGGTCATGGCCCCGGCGAGTTGATCGGCATCGGTAATTGTCACCGCGCGCTCATAATAGCGCGTCACATCATGGCCAATCCCGATGGCCAAAAGCTCTACTTGACGGCGCTTCTCAACCATCGCGATCACATCACGAAGGTGTTTTTCAAGATAGTTGGCCGGATTGACTGAAAGCGTTGAATCGTCAACTGGCGCGCCATCACTGATCACCATTAGAATCTTACGCGCCTCACGCCGACCTGCCAACCGTCGATGAGCCCATTCCAGCGCCTCACCGTCAATATTTTCCTTAAGCAGGCCTTCTTTCATCATGAGGCCAAGATTTGCTCGCGTCCGCCGCATCGGTGCATCGGCAGATTTGTAAATTATATGGCGAAGATCATTTAAGCGACCTGGTAATTGCGGGCGACCTTCGTTAAGCCATGCCTCACGGCTTTGTCCGCCCTTCCAAGCTCGCGTGGTAAAGCCCAGAATTTCAACCTTGACCGAGCACCGCTCCAGAGTGCGCGAAAGCACGTCGGCACAAACCGCAGCAATAGAGATCGGCCTGCCGCGCATCGATCCGGAATTATCGAGAAGCAGGGTCACGACCGTATCGCGAAACTCGGTGTCTTTCTCGACCTTAAAGCTTAGCGGCGTTGTCGGGTTTGCCACCACCCGCGCCAGACGCCCAGCATCCAGAATGCCCTCTTCCCTGTCAAAATCCCAGGAACGGTTTTGCTGCGCCTGAAGCCTACGTTGGAGTTTGTTAGCTAGGCGGCTCACCGCCCCTTTGAGAGGCTCCAATTGTTGATCAAGAAAGGCACGCAACCGCTCAAGCTCGGCTGGTTCTGCAAGATCTTCGGCCCGGATCTCCTCGTCAAAGTTGGTTTGATAGACATGATAATTCGGATCAGCATCAGAGATTGGATGTGGCGCAGGCGGTTCAAGCGGTGCATCGGCCTCGGGCATATCAGGCTCTTCAGCAAGGTTTTGCTCGGCCGTCTCGTCCATTGCCATCTGTGCTTGGGCGGCGTCCTTTTGCTCTTCCTGGCTTTGCTCGGGATCGGCATCGGCCTCGGCATCATCGGCTTCATCCTGACCCTGGCTATCGGAGTCCTGATCGTCTTCCGTGTCCTGCTCGGCGTCGTTTTCCTCTTCTTGGTCCAACGAATCCGGGTCATCTCCAAGCTGGTCGCCATACCCTAAGTCATCGATAATCTGACGCGCGAAACGAGCAAATTCCGTCTGATCGGCAAGCTTTGCCTCAAGCTGTTCCAGCGTGCCGCCTGCGTTATCTTCGATAAAGCCTTGCCAAAGCTGCATAACGTTATCGGCGCCCTCCGGCAGCGGACGACCGGTAGCAAGATGACGTATCAGGTATCCCGCGGCAATAGCCAGAGGTGCCTCTGAGGGATCCTTTATATGGTCAAAACCTCGCCTGCGTGCGTCTGCTGCGATCTTCGCATCAATGTTGCCTGCAGTGCCGGGCATGTGACGCGCACCTACGGCCTCACATCTTGCGGTTTCCATCGCCTCATAAAGATCGCGTGCCATTTCACCAGAAGGCACATAGCGCGAGTGCAGCCCCGCATCATGGTACTTGTATCGCATGGCCAAAGCATCGGCCGTGCCGCGCGCTTGCAAAACCTCATCACGGGTCATGCGTCGGCTGACCTGCGGCAGGCGCATGATCTCACCGTTCATGCCCGGCGGGTCTACGGAATATGTGACCGAAATCTCTGGATCATCGGCAAGCACCTTCGTCGCTTCAGCCAGCGCTTTTTTGAACGGATCAGCAGGATTATCAGCTTGCGCCATGCGACACGGCCTTTGAGTATTTTCAACAGACCGGACAATAGTCTGCTGTGCTGGTATTGACCAGTGATTAAGATGTTTGACGAGCCGATTAACACCGTTCGCAAAATATATCTGGAGACTGCTGGCAGCACCAAAAAAGCTACTTCCTGCGTTAAATCCAAAAATCTGCAGAATATGTATGGGAACTGTACTTTTCTGATCCGCCAACCAGGATAATTACATTACGTTTTTAAAGGCTCTTTTTTGCCTTTCACAAAAGGCGGCCTTTTCACCGCAATTTCGGCGGGTTATCCGGGTCGCTGCCAGGTGCCGGCCTGGGGGCGGCGGTAATGCTCACGGTGGGCAGTTCAAATTTCAGCCCAACCATTGAAAACCGCATTACGATCGGATCGGCGGCACGGAAAAAGCCGACATCCAGGACTGCAGCCTCAACACCCGAGAACCGCAACACCTCGGAGACCGCTTGCGCCAGAGCGTCCTCAGCGCCGGGCATTGCATCGACAAATCCAAGCAAATGCCCTCGCGAGCCGTCCTCATAGGTCACCGCTGCGAGATAGGCCGCGACTGCCAGCCCTTCCATCGAGGCCAACCGCGTATCCAGCGCCATCAAAAGGTTTTCCGGAAGGCCCTTTGGCGCGTGCAGTTCTTGCGCCTTGACCTCCGCCTGATCCGGAGATTCGGACACCGCATCGTAGAGCCATTCCATGGCCTCGGGCGGCAGCACGATCGCCGATGGGGCTACATCGAGGTTAAGTGCAAGTCCAAGTTTTTCAACCGCGATCATCTCTGCCATGGCGCGGCCCGAGAGCGCCACATAGTTCGCTTGCGCTCCCGCAAACTCTGCCAGGCGGCCTTCGGTGTCAAAGGCCAGAACAAAAGCTTGCCCTTCCAGCTCAAACGCCTGTGGGATCACCTGATCGTCATCAACCTCGGCCTCAAGCAATAGAAACAACTCACTGGCGGCTAGCACCTCATAAAATCGCATGCGAGCGGTATCGCTCTGATACTCTTCCATCTCTGCATGGGCACGATCCAGGTGGGTCTCATCCATCGTTCAGCACCTCGCGCACGCGTGTCTGCAAATCCGGCATCAATTCCGCCTCAAACCATGGGTTTTTCTTAAGCCAGGCGGTATTGCGCCATGACGGGTGAGGCAATGGAAAAACATGCGGCGCATGATCGCGCCAGCCTCGCACGGTCTCAGTTACGCCCGTCTTTGCGCCCATGTGGTACTTTTGCGAATAGCCACCGATGATTATCGAGAGACGCAGATCAGGCAGGTCACGCATCACCTGGTCGTGCCAAGTACTGCCGCAGAGCTTGGGCGGGGGCAGGTCCGAGCCCTTGGCATCATAGCCAGGAAAGCAAAACGCCATGGGGATGATCGCCACGCGGGAGCGATCATAGAATTCATCGTCACTCATCCCCAACCACTGGCGAAGGCGCACCCCAGAGTGGTCATCGAACGGCTTACCCGATTCGTGCACCCGTATACCGGGCGCCTGGCCCGCGATAAGAATGCGCGCGTCGGGCTGGAACCACACGACTGGCCGTGGACGATGCGCCGTATGGGTTTGTGCAAAACGCTCGGCACAAAGGCGGCAATCGGATATCTCTTGGCGCAGCTGCATCATCTAAGCGATACTCACTCCTTCGGTTCGCATCCCCTCTATGGCAGCGGCAAGAGAGCCATCAAGATCAATGGCGCGGCATAGATCAGAGCGCAAGGTGACCGCGTAGCCGAGCTTTGCCGCATCAACAGCCGAGAAATTCACGCAAAAATCCGTAGCGAGACCCACCATAGTGAGCCTATCGATGCCTCGCGTCTGCAAGTAGCCATGCAGGCCCGTGGGCGTTTTGTGGTCATTCTCAAAAAACGCCGAATAGCTATCGATCGCAGAATTATAACCCTTGCGCACGATCATATCGGCGCGGTTTGTGTCGAGACCCGCATGAAATTCCGCGCCTTCACCGCCTTGGATACAGTGATCCGGCCAGAGCACCTGCGGTCCATAGGGCATCTCGATCATCTCAAGCGGGTTCCTGCCCGGATGGCTGGAGGCAAAGGACGAATGCCCCGCCGGGTGCCAATCCTGCGTCAGGATCACTGCATCCACATTATCCATCAGAGCGTTGATACCCGGCACGATCTCATCACCGCCCGAGACCGCCAGCGCGCCTCCCGGGCAGAAATCATTCTGAACATCGACAACGATTAGCGCGTGGGACATTGCAGCTCTCCTTTGTTCCAAGGGTTAGCATTTGCCCCGCCCGCGTCAATGCGATGATCTTGCTCGGCAAAGCCGCTTGGCATAGAGCAGCACTATGTTCACTGTTGCTGCCCTTTATCATTTCACGCGCTTTGAAGCGCCGGAAGCCATTCAGGGCCCACTCCAGTCGCTGTGCGAGGCTGAGCGCATTTCCGGCTCTCTACTCCTCGCGAAAGAGGGGATAAACGGGACTATTGCTGGGCCAAAGGACGGTGTTGCCGCGGTGATCGCTCATATCCGCGCCCTACCCGGCTGTAGTGATCTTGAGTGGAAAGAAAGCCATGCCAAGGCCCAACCGTTTCGCCGAATGAGGGTGCGGTTGAAAAAAGAAATCGTCACTATGGGCCAGCCCGATGTCGACCCGCGCACGCAGGTCGGGAATTATGTCGAGGCTGCAGATTGGAACGCGCTTATTTCTGCGCCTGATGTCGCGGTGATCGACACGCGCAATGATTATGAGGTGGCGATTGGCACATTCGAAGGCGCGGTGGACCCGGAAACGGCGTCTTTCCGCGACTTCCCTGCCTGGTGGCAGGAAAATAAACAGCGTTTTGAGGGCAAGCGTATTGCAATGTTTTGCACCGGTGGCATTCGCTGCGAAAAGTCGACCAATTATCTGCTCGGTCAGGGTGTGGAAGACGTTTATCATCTGAAGGGCGGCATTCTGAAGTACCTCGAAGACGTGCCCCGGGCGCAGAGTAAATGGCAAGGCGAATGCTTTGTCTTCGATGGACGCGTCTCTGTTGGTCATGGGCTGCAGGAAGGACCGCATCTGCTTTGCCATGCTTGCCGCCGTCCAATATTGCCAGAAGACCGGGCGCATGCCGACTATGAAGAAGGCGTGGCCTGTCACCTCTGCGCCGATGAGACCAGCGAGGCTGATAAAGACCGTTTTCGGGAACGCCAAAAGCAAATGGCGCTCTCTGCCGAGCGCGGTGAGCAGCATGTCAAAATCATCTATGAGGATGAGGCCTAGACCGTCACACCCTTGGGCGCGCGTGGTCTGGTGCGGTAAAGCAGCATAAGCATCACGCCGATATTCAGGAAATTCCAGGCAATCCCGTTGATGAAAGCGAGGGTGTAGTCTCCGGTCAGATCGTAAATCCAGCCAGACATCCAACCGCCCAGCGCCATGCCGAAAATAGTGAGCATCATGACAAAACCAACCCGACGGCCTGCCTCATGGCTTGGCATATATTCCCGCACGACCAGGGCGTATGATGGCACGATGCCGCCTTGCGATAGGCCGAATATCAGGCTGACAACGTAAAGCGAGACGAGACCACCTGCCGGTAGATATAGAAAGAGCGCCAAACACTGCAGCACCGAACCAATCAGGAGCGTACGCACCCCGCCAAGCCAATCGGCAACAAGTCCTGAAATTATGCGCGAGACCACACCGCCCAACAGCATAAGCGAGAGCATTTGCCCGCCAACAACGGCCCCAAAGCCAAGATCCACGCAAAGCGCCACGATATGAACCTGTGGCATCGACATGGCAACGCAACAGCCGACACCCGCTAGGCCCAATAGCCACATGAGAAACCGTGGCGAGAAACCGGCGGAATGAGAGCGGGCGTAAGAGACCGCATCGGCCCGCTGACGCGATATGTCCGGGATACGTTCACGCAGGAGCAGCGACAGGGGCACGATCGTCAGCAAGACCAGCGCCGCCAACACGAAAAAGACGAACCGCCATCCCTCGCTTTGCAGTGGAGCAGAAAGCAGCAGTGGCCAGATCGCGCCTGACAGGTAATTTCCGCTCGCGGCGATAGCCACAGCGATCCCACGACGTTTGAGAAACCAAAGCGAGACGTCAGCGATGAGCGGCCCGAAGCACACAGCAGAGCCAAACCCGACGAGAAACTGAAGGGCGGAGAGTGTCCAAATTGAGCCGCTAAGCGCAGAGGCAACGAAACCAACGGCAACGCAGATCATCGCAAAAATCAGGGCTACAGTGATCCCAAAACGGTCAACCAAGCGGCCCATACCCAAATTGCCAAGGGCAAAGCCAAACATCATGGCCGTGTAGGGCAAAGAGGCTTGAGAGCGGCTACCGCCAAACTCCGCCTCGATCTGAGGCAGAATCACGATAATGGCCCACATACCGACATTGCCAATCGTTGCGATTAGCAGTGTTAGCGCCAGCCTTCGCCATGCCTTTGGACCATCAAGAATATCAACGCTTTGCATGGGTTTGACCGTAAACACAGCATGCGCCACAGACCAGAGACAAACTGGCCATGCTTGGCAGTTCGTTCAATGCGATGTATGCGGAGCAAAACAATGCGTGGAACGGCCATAATGAACGATGCCCCTCGCCCCTCGGATCTGGCGCGCAAGGTGCTTGAGGTGGAGACCGAAGCACTTGCGCGGCTGCGCAGCGAATTGCCGGAGGGTTTTGATGACGTCGTAGAAAACCTGCTTGAGATCGAAGGCCGTGTGATCGTGTCGGGCATGGGCAAGTCTGGCCACGTCGCCGCCAAAATAGCCGCAACGATGGCCAGCACGGGTACGCCTGCACAATTTGTACACCCTGGCGAGGCGAGCCATGGTGATCTAGGAATGGTGACGCGTAAGGACGCAGTAATAATAATCTCCAACAACGGTGAAAACCGCGAATTGGCGGATATCATTGGTCACTGCGCTCGGTTTGCTATTCCGATGATCGCAATCACCAAAAAACCGCAAAGCACCCTGGGCCAGCAAGCCGATCACGTGTTGCAAATGCCGGATGCACCCGAGGCCTGCGGCATTGGTATGGCGCCCACCACCTCGACCACCTGCGCCATGGCAATGGGGGATGCGCTCGCGGTGACACTGATGCGTTTGCGCGGCTTTGATCGTGATAGCTTTCTGGCCTTCCACCCAGGCGGCACGCTCGGCGCGCAACTTCTGAAGGTAAGCGCGGTGATGCATACGGGTGATGAATTGCCCATTGTCTCGGAGAGCACGGCAATGAGCGAGACGCTGATCGAGATGACGGCCAAGGGGTTTGGCGTGGCCGCCGTTGTTGAAAACGGTCTACTAACCGGCGTCATCACCGATGGCGATTTACGCCGCAACATGGATGACCTGATGGCACGCACCGCTGGGGATGTCGCGACGCGTGACCCACTTACAACCACCGAAGACGCTCTTTTGGTTGAAGCGCTGGGTATCATGAATGCAAATAAACGCACCGTATTGCTGGTGGTAGATGAGCAGGGTCATCTTTGCGGCCTAGTTCATATTCACGATGCCCTTCGGGCCGGTGTTGCCTGACGCTAAATACAGCGTCCGCCGTCCACCTCCAAACACACACCGGTGATCATGCTGGCCTCGTCACTACACAAAAACGCCGCGGCCTGCCCCATGTCCTGAGGCGTCGAAAACCTGCCGATTGGAATGGTAGACAGGAATTTCCGGCGCATCTCCGGGCTGTCTTCGCCCATAAAACTGGCGAGCAGTGGCGTCTCACCAGCGACGGGATTGAGCGCATTTACCCGTATGCCTTCAGGTGCGAGTTCCACTGCAAGAGCGCGCGTGGCCGTGATCATCCAGCCCTTTGAGGCGTTGTACCAGTTGAGCTTTGGCCGTGGGCTCACCCCGGCCGTGGACGCGATGTTGAGGAAAACTCCGCTGCCGCGTTCCTTAAACCCCGGAATAAACGCACGCGCGGTCAGGTAGACAGATTTGCAATTAACCGCAAACACCCGGTCGAAATCTTCTTCACCTACATATTCGGCCGCCTTAGGCAGGTGCGTGATGCCCGCATTGTTGACGACGATATCGGGCAGACCAAAAGTTTTCTCGGCCGCCTGCGCCATGGCCTGCACGCTCGCCCCGTCGGACACATCCACCGGGCAGGCAAAAGCGCCTTTCTCACTGGCAGCTTCCATAGCTGCGGCGGCATTGATATCGGCGATCATGACTTGTGTGCCTTCGGCAAGGAAGCTGTCCACTATGCCAGCGCCAAAACCGCTCGCGCCCCCTGTCACTATTGCTTTCTTTCCTTCAAGCCGCATCGTCGCTGCCTCCATCCCTGCAATCAACGAACCCTAGCGCACCTGTTCGCCGAGCGACACATCCCAACGCAAATCGGTCACACCGGCCAACCTGGCAAAGCGCTTGAGTTCGCGCTCGAGGTCTTCTTCGAATTTGGCACTTATGCGTGTTCCACGCTCTGGCCAAAAACCAGTCACGCTCACCCATCCTGCCGCTCGGTCAGCCTTGAGCTCAATACGCGCCACGAAACGAAGACCCCGGAGGATCGGATATACGTAATACCCCCAAAGCCGCTTGGCCTTGGGCACAAACATCTCATTGCGATACTCAAACTTGAAAAGTCGCGAGAGCCGCGCGCGATCCCTGATTGCAGGATCGAAAGGATTGAGCAGGCGCAGCTGTGCCGCAGGTTTCCGCAACGCCACAAGACGATCCTCAATATCGGGCACGCCCCAGCTTTCTTGCCAAATGCCGCCGGCAGTTTCAATTTGCAACGGAATGAGAGACGCTTCTGTATGCCAGCGCTTAGCCTCGGTCGCGTTCATTGCACCCCAAAAACGCTGTACCTCGCCGCAGGTGGCAAAACCCAACCGATCCATCGCCTGCTCACAAAGCCATTGTATAGCCTCTTGGTCTTGCACAATCGCACTGAGCTGGCTTGGAAAGACCCGCTCTCCCAGATCATAGAATTTCACGAAATTCTCACGATGACAGGTTGCAAGTTCACCTGAATACCACATCTGGTCCAGTGCTTTTTTATGCGGCGGGCGAGCCCACATTTCACGGCTTTCCGCTTTGGTTTCAAAAGCATGGGTCGAAAGCGGGCCTTCAAGGCGGATACGCTCTTTGATGGCGTCTACATCCTCACGGCAAAGACCCGTTTTATACCATTCGCTCGATGCAGCCTTGTCACCCAAGCGTTTAAACTGCCGTTGCCAATAGGGCAGCACTTCCATCGGGATGAGGGACGCATCGTGGGTGAAATGCTCAAACAACTCGCGGCGCTGCAGAAGCGGCCAAAGCATTTTTTCACGGTAATTTCGGTTCCGCGACCAGAGAATATGATGGTGCGCGCGCGTTACATTCCGGATCGTATCGATTTGAACAAAGCCCAGACGCCGGATGATTTCCATGACATCAAACGGTCCTCCCGGTTGCGCTAAAAGACCATTGCTGTGCAGCCAAAGCGCCCGTGCGGTTTGATTGTCGATCTTCAATCTGGCCGTCAAGGTAGGCTCATATAAAGCATTGCATTTCTTAGTGACTTACCATCGAGCTGCAGAACCGTGTCGAGGAATATCTTCCCTGCGGTGCAGGCATCCACGTTTCGCGCATTTGGCAGATCGGCGATTGCGGCCCTTATCCTATTTGCATCGCTGCGACTTTGTAAGTTTAGCTCGACGCGAGTGATTATCTCGCGCTCAATAGCAACGATCTGCTCATTGCTGAGACGTACCGGCTCGCGCTTCGCGCCAAAACGAGCCGCTTTTTTCTGAATTCGGTAATATTCGCGCAGCGTATTCGTCTCCAGCCGAGCGATGGTTTTCGAAGTAATCTCAGCGAACCGTTCCTGAGAGATCCTGTTGCGCACCACACGGCCGCATTGCCGGGTTGGCAGGGAACTTATCAAGGATTGCTCCACCCGATAGAAATAACGCATCTCGCTGGTTTTCAGATGCCCAAGGCCGCGTTCGACCAAAGGCCATATCAGACCACGTCGCGGCCTAATGCTGCTCGGATCCAGAAACCCTTTGATTAGTTCGTCTGCCAGATAGCCAGAGAGCACCGGATCGCGGTACATCAGTTGCGACTGCGTAATAGCAAGCTCGAGGTTCTCACCCTTAAAACCAGCGCTTTGCAATTCTTGCCTTAAGGGCGCGAAATCTGGAATTTGGTTCAGGATTTCAATGACTTCATCGCGCCGCTTTGAAAGATCCAAGCTCTCTTGCGCCGCCACAGGAAAAGACATCCCAAGGATCAAAATGAAAATTGTCACCAATCGCATGGATTTTCTTTCCTAAACCCCGCAGGTCACGGCCACTTTAGTGGGTCTTGCACATTTTGTAAGTAGCGCTTCGCACAAGAAAATCTCTTAGCGGCACGGAGAAGTGAGGCCGATTTGAAGATTGGCGGTCATTTTTGAAAACCAGAGTTCGAATACGTTGCGTAAGCAGCGGACAGTGCAGCAGGACGCTCCTTTTATACGATTTGTTTTGCTGATAAGCCCTCGCGTGAAGAAATTACCGCCGGAGGGCCCTATGAGCGCGACCGCCCGCAAATCCGCCCCCATGCCAGATGATATTCGCGATATGAAAGGTGGCACGCCTATCGTATCGCTAACCGCCTACACGACGCCGATGGCGAAGTTCATGGATGCGCATTGTGATTTTGTCCTTGTCGGCGACAGCGTCGGAATGGTGCTTCACGGGCTGCAAAACACGCTCGGCGTTACTATTGAAATGATGATCCTTCATGGTCAGGCCGTAGCGCGCGGACTTAAGTCCGCGATGCTTGTTGTTGATATGCCATTTGGCTCATACGAGGAAAGCCCCGCACAGGCGTTTCGAAACGCCTCCCGGATAATGGCCGAAACCGGGGCAGCTGCGGTAAAGCTTGAGGGTGGTGTGGCCATGGCGGAGACTATCGCCTTTCTGACCGCCCGCGGTGTGCCAGTAATAGCGCATATTGGTCTGACACCACAGTCAATCAATACGCTTGGGGGCTACAAGGTTCAGGGCAGAGACGCCGGTGCAAATCAAGTCATGCGTGATGCACATGCTGTAACAGAGGCGGGCGCTTTCTCGGTCGTGCTAGAAAAAATACCGGCGAAGCTTTCGGATGAAATCACTTCAGAGATTACGATTCCAACGATCGGAATTGGTGCGTCGGCAGGATGCGATGGTCAAATCCTGGTGCATTACGATATGCTCGGTCTGTTCACAGAGTTCAAAGCGAAATTTGTCAAACGCTACGCGCAACTTGGCGAGGACGCGGAGAAAGCGATCGCAGCCTATGCCGCAGATGTCAGAGCGCGCAAGTTTCCAGCGCCAGAGCATACGTTTTCTGAGAAGGCTCCAGGAAAATGATCGCCCCGATTGTGAGGAAGAAAGACCTGCTGCGGCAGATGACGGCGCCATGGCAGCATGCAGGCGAGCGCATCGGAGTCGTGCCGACCATGGGTGCGCTGCATGATGGGCATTTGTCACTTGTGGCAGCCGCCAAAGAGAAATGCGACCGGGTCATTGTCACAATTTTTGTTAATCCAAAACAATTCAACAATCCCGAAGACCTTGCCAATTACCCGCGCACAGAAGAAGAGGATGCGCGCAAATTAGATCGCTTTGATGTTGACGCGCTTTGGGTACCTGATGGCGATCAGATGTATACCGAGAGCTTTTCTACCACCGTGTCGGTCGACGGGCTTACAGATGTTATGGAAGGGTCCTACCGACCCGGGCATTTTGACGGCGTTGCGACCGTCGTAACGAAGCTTTTCACTCAGACATCTGCTACGGACGCGTTTTTTGGGGAAAAAGACTATCAGCAGCTTTTAGTCGTGCGTCGCATGGCTTCTGACCTCGACATCCCGATCACCGTACATGGCTGCCCAACTATCCGCGATATTGATGGGCTGGCGCTGTCGTCTCGCAATCTGTTGCTCTCTGATCGCGCGCGCACCCTAGCGCCCCGGATGCACGAGGAAATGCAACAGATCGTCGAAGGCCTAAACGCCGGAAGTTCATTTTCTGAGCTTCGCGATGTGGCCAGCCAACGATTAATCAAATCAGGCTTCAAAGATGTCGATTATTTAGAGCTCCGCGCGCAAAGTGATCTCTCCCAACTATCGGCTCCAGATCAACCCGCTCGGCTTTTCGCGGCCGCATGGCTCGCCGGTGTGCGGCTGATTGACAATTTGCCAGTTTTAAGCGCTTGGAAGTTTCATTGAATAGCCAATGGCTTAGCTAAATAGAAAATGTGACAGGCCACTGCAATTGCTGGCACGATCCACGCAATTTCAAAGGTCCACCCAAAAATAGCGGCATATGTATAGCCGTTTTGCGAACACGGAGCGCTGTCCATCTTTTTCGAAATCAAAAGCGCTTCAACGCTCTTGTCTTTTCCTCGGCTAGCTAAACTTGGATTGGGGAAATCTTCGATGACTTCAAAGCTCTCGTCGATATCATTTAAAATCTGCATTTCAACGAAATGCATGGCATTTTCATCTACGCCTACTAACTCAGCGTTCCGAAGATCTAGGTTACGGTAAACCAGTGCAACCAAAAGGCCGAAAAGAGCGATTGCTGCCAGTGCGGCATGCCAAAGCACGCCACCTTTTTCTTCGCCAAGTACGCTAATATATCCTCCAAAGATGACACCGTAGATCGCAAAAAAATAGCGGGTTGAATTTAGTCTTTGTCCGGCATGGTAAACGAACAGGCTTCGCGAGTGATCCAGAAGTTTAGACCAATCCTTGCTGACTTCATCTTGTTTTTTCTCGCACATATTCAATCCCTGTTTGAATTACTTGATCATATAATTTCATGGCTTTCTGTGTTTCGACTGTGGGATCACAGTATACCAATGCCAGGTTTGACTCTTGTAGCGCCTCAGCGCGCGCCAGATGTGCCGCAGAGTCTTCAATGTAATATACTCTCGCGTCGGGAAACTCTTCGACAGTGCGAAGAACTTGTCGATCCTTCAAAACCCGCCCGACTTGATATAGATCAATCGGGTTCATATTGTTCTGCTCCAAAAAAGTTCGGACCCTATCCGTCGCTGCCCAACCACTGCGCGCCGTCAGAATAAAAAATCTTGCGTTTTCAGCAGCCCAGGCCGCTCTTTCAAACCCAGTCCCGCGATTTATAGGTAACTGCTGGCGCAGGGCTAGTTCCTGAAAAACAAGATGGCGCCTATAACGATGCTCAAGCCCTGAGAATCGAAACCCGAGTGCTTTTTCAATCTCCTCAAACCGCTCAATTTCGCCTGGTTTTGCGTCAAGTTTATAAATCTGATCTTCCAATCCGGACGCGATCACACCGTCAAAATCGAAAAGATATATTGCATCTGGATCCTTTGGCAGATCTGCGATCTGCATAAAGCTATCTGTATCAACAGGTTGAGAAAATGCAGGGTCGCTCATGTAAAAATTATCCCGCTCCAATACCTGGCCTCGGTACTATTACCCGGGTTCTCATAGCCTGCAACAACAGACCTCAAAAGCACGATTTTCTAACTAAGTGTTCTGCGACTTCGAAAATTCGTATTGCTGCTATATGAACGCCTTATTCAAAATCAATACCGATTGAAAAATTGGAGAGAGCAGATGAATTACCGAAACGCGGGCGGCACGGATGGCGGCACCATGCAGTTTCTGTTGGGCTTTATAATGCTGACAGGAGGGCTTTACCTGCTGCTGAGCGAGATGATCATCCGCCCAAATATAGGCTTCGGCGCACGCATATTTTCATTTGGCGGGTATTCGATGACGACGGGTATGGTTTTCATCCCGTTTATGTTTGGGATCGGCATGGTGTTTTATAATGGCAAGAGTATCATTGGTTGGGCGCTGACGCTCGGCTCGATGATCGCGTTGATTTTTGGCGTAATTAGTAACCTTAACATCCAACTCAGCAGAATGAGCGCTTTTGATCTAATCGTAATCCTCGTTTTGCTGGTTGGCGGCCTGGGTCTTTTATTACGTTCGCTGCTGCCACACAAAACAGAATAGTCGCCATGAACGCCGATTGCCGAACACCATAAATTTAAAGTAATGTTTCTTTTAACTGGTGCTGCTGGGGAGGATTGAACTCCCGACCTCACCCTTACCAAGGGTGCGCTCTACCACTGAGCTACAGCAGCGCCGTGGCGGGCGTGTAGACCATAGCAGCCGCCCGCTGCAAGAGGGAAACGGGTCCATTGAGATGATGTCGGGCGCTGGACGGCGCGACGCGGCTCCGGTAAGCCGGAAAGATGG
>JBCBBI010000009.1:0-122720 GCA_038531775.1 Pseudomonadota bacterium
AGCTTTGTCCGCAGAGCTGACCTTGCGGGTCAAAACAGAACGACTGCCTGTCTTGACCAAAAACGATCAAAGGCTTGCATGGCGGAACATGCTGCATGTGAAAGTGGGACAAACACTTGAAATTTATTAGCGCAGTGTTTTGAGACTTTCTGCAATGAAACCTATCCTGCCCATCAAGACTTGAAATATCTCAACATATGCCCAAAAAATCCGAAATTGACCCAGGCCTAAAACATCATTTGTAGCCTTGAGCGAAATGGCAGGTAGCGATTCTTGACGCTTCGCATTCGACGCGGGTGAGATGGACAATGCGGCTTAAGCCGACGTACGTTTCTCGCCCCAAAACGCCTCGAATCTAAAAGTGTGCAACGGCAGAATTCAAAAGAGCGCGCGATGGTTATATCGGCGTTCAACAAAACCGATTGATCCAGTTCTCGAGCCTTTCCTGCTTGCCTGACTTGGGCGTTGGATTGATGTTATCGGCCACCACTCGGTCAAAACACTCGGACAAACCACCCTGCAACATGGATTGAGCAGACGCATCATTCCACCCGGCGTAGCGTTCCGCACGATTTGCCTCCAGCCCGCCATCCTCTAGCATTGCATAGGCCGCCTTCAGCCCGCGTGCGCAAATGTCCATAGCGCCGATGTGAGCCGCTATCAGATCTTCGGGGTCCAGCGATTGCCGACGCAGTTTTGCATCAAAGTTGGTCCCGCCTGTGGTGAACCCCCCTGCCCGAAGAATTTCGTAATAGGCAAGCGCCACTTCCGGCACTGAATTTGGAAACTGATCAGTATCCCATCCCGATTGATAATCGTTGCGGTTCATATCGATCGAACCAAGGATGCCAAAGCTTGCCGCCATTGCCAGCTCATGCTCAAAAGAATGACCTGCAAGGATCGCGTGACCTTGCTCGATATTCATTTTCACTTCGCCCTCTAGGCCAAACTCCTTGAGAAATCCGTATACAGTGCCGACGTCATAATCGTATTGATGTTTTGACGGCTCCTGCGGTTTGGGCTCAACCAGGATCGTGCCTTCGAAACCGATCTTGTGTTTATACTCAACGACCATCTGCAGGAAACGCCCGGCATTATCGCGTTCGCGTTTCAGATCGGTGTTAAGCAGCGTCTCGTATCCTTCACGCCCGCCCCAAAGCACATAATTCTCACCGCTGAGCTTATGGGTGGCGTCGATGCAGGTCTTTACCGTCGCCGCACACCAGGCGAAGATATCCGGATCGGGGTTTGTGGCCGCACCAGACATAAATCGGCGGTGGGTAAACATGTTGGCCGTGCCCCAAAGAAGCTTTGTCTTCGCGCTCTCCATCTTGGTGCCAATGTAGTCGACCATTTCTTCGAGATTTCGCGTGTTCTCGGCAAAGCTTTCCCCCTCAGGCCGGATATCCAAATCATGGAAGCAAAAGAAAGGCTGACCAAGCTTTTCAAACATTTCAAAGGCGGCATCGGCCTTATGTTTTGCCGCATCCATGTCGTCACCAAACCACGGCCGTTCAAAGGTTTGCCCGCCAAAAGGATCGCCACCGGGCCAGGCAAAGCTATGCCACCAGGCGACGGCAAACCGAAGGTGGTCCTTCATCCTCTTGCCGCCAAGCATTTCATCCGGATTGTAATGGCGAAAGGCGAACTCGTTTTGGCTCTCTGGCCCTTCATATTTTACCTGTGGGATATTTGCGAAATAGTTGGTCATGAAAGCTCCTTGAGCGCGGTGTAGGTGGCGCGATAGCGGGTGTAGGCCTCGGAAAATGCATCCTTCAGGTCATGCTTGGGCGCTATGGTTTCGGATATGGCAGGCGGTTTGGCAATCTCTGCCCCTGCCCCTTCGGCCGCCATAATTCCAAGCCGTGCCGCGCCAAAGGCCGCGCCAAAATCTCCATCCTCTGGTACATCGACGGGGCAGTTGAGCGCCGTGGCAATAACCTCCAACCAGTAACGCGAGTTAGAACCACCGCCAAGGGCAAGCACACGTTCGGGCACGGTGCCTGTCGCCTGCATCGCGGCAAGGCTATCGCGCAGGGCAAAGGCCACGCCTTCGAGAACAGCTCGGGTGCCACTGGCGCGGTCGGTGACATGCTCTAGCCCGATGAACGCGCCACGTACTTGGGCATCGTTATGAGGTGTGCGCTCGCCGCCAAGATAGGGCATGAAAAGCGCGCGACCGGGAGCTTGCAGTGATCCAAGCTGTTCCGTGAGCTCTGCAGGTTTCTCGCCTACAAGTTGGCCGTACCAAGTTAGCGCATCGCTGGCCGCGAGGATTACACCCATTTGGTGCCAACGATCTGGCAGCGCATGACAAAAGCTGTGCAGGGCGGTCTCTGGTGCAGGCGCGTAGCCATCACCAGCCGCAAAAAGCACACCGGATGTTCCTAGAGAGACGAATGCCTGCCCGGCCCCAACCACCCCTGCACCAATTGCAGAGGCAGCGTTATCTCCTGCACCGCCAGCCAAAGGTATTCCAGGCCGCAAGCCATATTCGGCCATCGCTGCGCGAAGTACGCCAGATGTTTCAGAACCCTCTACCAGTCTTGGCATCTGTTCCATAGTCATATCCGTGGCCACGAGCAGGCTTTCGGACCAGCTGCGCGCGCCAGTATCGAGCCAAGATGTGCCCGCCGCATCCGACATTTCCGAGACATGATCTCCGGTGAGCCAAAACCGAAGAAAGTCTTTCGGAAGTAAAGCTTTACGTACCTTTTTGAATGTCTCTGGTTCGTGCTTTTTCACCCATCCCAGCTTTGGCGCGGTAAAGCCAGGGAAGACAATATTACCGGTCAGCACGCGAAACAGTGGGTCCGCATCAAGCGCGGCGGCTTCTTCGTGAGACCGGGTGTCGTTCCAAAGAATTGCCGGTCGTAGCACCTGATCAGAGGCATCGAGGAGCGTCGCCCCATGCATTTGCCCTGAAAGCCCGACACCCCGCACCGCCAAAAGATCATGTTGTGCCCCCAGCTCTTGCAATGAGGTGATCGTTGCCGCGATCCAGTCGGCCGGGTCCTGTTCGGACCAACCCGGTGCTGGCCGGCTAACGGTCAACTCCGTTGTTGCACTGCCGACTACGGCTTGATCTTCATCGATCAATAGCGCTTTTACACCGGATGTGCCCAGATCAATCCCCAGATACATCAGTGATCCACCATCACCCAGGATGCATTGCGCGTCGATGATTTCACGCAAGCTGAAATGAATTTCACACCGCGCAAACCATGTTCAACGGTTGGAAAATGAACATCCTCTGGCGGGTCGCGTCCATCCTGATAGGCACGGATCGCCTCTGCGGCCTCGCTATAGATGTTGGCGAAGGCCTCATGGTATCCCTCAGGATGGCCCGGCGGTATGCGCGACATACGTGCCGCCGCTGCACCAGCCGCACCAGAGCCTCTGGTAATGGCCCTGCGCGCCTCACCAAGTGGCGCGTGCCACAGGGTGTTCGGGCTTTCCTGTTGCCACTCCAGCCCGCCTTTCTCGCCGTAAACCCGCAGCCGGAGGTCATTTTCATGGCCCGGGGCCACCTGACTTGACCACAGCATGCCGCGGGCCTCACTCTCTAGCCTGAGCATCACATGTGCATTGTCATCGACCCGGCGACCGGCCACGAAACTCTGTAAATCTGCAGCGAGCGACGTGACCTTCAACCCCGTGACATACTCCACCAGATTAAAGGCATGCGTGCCTATATCGCCGGTAGAGCCGCCCTGCCCGCTTTTGGTCGGATCAGTGCGCCAGCTGGCTTGTTTGTTATCCACGGGCTCGGCCAGCCAATCCTGCGGGTATTCCACCTGCACCACTCGGATTTTACCAAGCGCGCCATCGGCCACCATCTCTCGCGCCTGTCGCACCATCGGATAGCCCGTGTAGTTATGGGTCAGGATAAAAAGCGCGTTGGAGTTTTGCGCCAGCGAAACAAGCTTATTTGCCTCCGCTTCGGTCGTGGCGAGCGGTTTTTCGCAAATCACATGAATACCCGCCTTAAGAAATGCAGCCGCTGGCTCAAAATGCATATGGTTTGGCGTGACAATCGCCACCGCATCAATGCCGTCATGGCGCTTGGCCTCGGCGAAGGCCATGGTCGAGAAATCCGGGTAAATTCGATCATGGGGCAGTCCCAGTGCCTCACCCGATGCCTGTGACTTTTCGGGCGTCGAGGAGAGCGCGCCCGCAACCAATTCGAATTTATCATCTATACGGGATGCAATCCGATGCACGGCACCGATAAACGCCTCATTGCCGCCGCCGACCATACCGAGCCTGATGCGTCTCATCTCACTCCTCCTATTGGGTTCGGCCCAATTCTTGCGAATAACATTGATGCCTGCTGCAACGACTTCTTCTTCACGGTTAAAGAGAGGCCGCCAAACCTTTGTTGCGGCGGCGATTTCCGGCAAAGCCTGACCGAAGGCCTCGATCACGATCCAGCCGTCATAACCGATCTCTTTTAACGCGCGCGTGGCCGACGGATAATCGATATTTCCGCTGCCTGGCACGCCCCGGTCATTTTCTGAGAAATGCACATGGTTGATGGTCGTGCCTGCATGACGGATCGCGCCGCCAAAGCTTTTCTCTTCGATATTGGCGTGGAACGTATCAAAAAGACAGCCGTAGCCCTCGGTATTGACACGTTCAACCAAGGATCTGGATTGCTCCATCGTGTTGAGCGCATAGCATTCAAACCGGTTTAGCGGCTCGATTGAGAGCTTCACACCGGCGGCGGTCGCAAAGCGCGCCATTTCGCGATGGCTCTCGACAAGGCAATCAAGCTCACGCTCCGTGGCCCCTATGCCAGAAAAAGTCCCAAGTGGTTGATGGAACGGTCCGCAAAGCAGCTCGACACCGGCAGCGGCGCAGCATTCCACCATCCACTTTAGGTGATCAACGCCCGCTCGGCGCACGGCGATATTCTGGCTCATCGGGTTGGCCTCGGGGCTTTGCACAATACCCACCGCAGTGCGCCGCAGCCCCATGTCATTCAGCCGCGCGCCCATGGCTTTGAAATGCGCCGGATCACCTTCAAACACCGGAATTTCAACGCCATCATATCCTGCCGATTTAATCGCCTGACACTGTGGCAGCAGCTCTTCTTTCAGATGCGTCGTCCACAGCAACAGGTTAAACCCGGCGAGCATCTTACCGATCGATTCCCAATGCTGCGCGGTTCACCGCCTCATCGGCACCGGTATCAGCAAAATCGTCAAAAATCCGATCGGTCACTTCAATGATGTGCTGGCTGACAAACTCTGCGCCCTCTCGCGCGCCTACTTCTGGATGTTTCAGGCAGCACTCCCATTCCACCACAGCCCAGCCGTCAAAATCCATCGCCGCAAGCTTGGAAAATATTGCCTTGAAATCGACCTGTCCGTCGCCGAGTGAACGGAAACGCCCGGCGCGATCAACCCAGGGCTGGTAGCCGGAATAGACCCCCTGCCGCCCCGTCGGGTTGAACTCCGCATCCTTGGCATGGAACATCTTGATCCGGTCTCGGTAAATGTCGAGGTTATCAATGTAATCAAGGCATTGCAGGACATAATGGCTCGGATCATAGAGCATGTTGGCGCGTGAATGATTGCCGACGCGGTCCAGAAACATCTCAAAAGTCACCCCATCATGCAGATCCTCGCCAGGGTGAATTTCATAGCAAATATCGACGCCGCATTCATCAGCATAATCCAGTATTGGCCGCCATCGCGAAGCCAGCTCATCGAAAGCCGTCTCAATCAATCCTGCGGGCCGCTGTGGCCAAGGGTAGACGTAAGGCCAGGCCAGAGAGCCCGAAAAACTCGCCATCGTCTTGCGGCCAAAATTCTGCGAGGCTTTAAGCGACAGCTTGACCTGTTCAATGGCCCAGTCTTTTCGAGCCGTCGGATTGCCATGCACCGACGGATCAGCAAAGCCGTCATACATCTGGTCATAGGCTGGATGGGCGGCGACCAACTGTCCTTGCAGATGGGTTGAAAGATCGGTGATCTCCACACCATTGCGCCTTGCCACGCCCTCGATCTCATCGCAGTAGTCCTTTGATCCAGCCGCCTGCCCGAGATCAAAGATACGACCATCCCAAGTGGGCACTTGTACGCCCTTATAGCCGCAATTGCCCGCCCATTTGGTTATCCCGTCCCAGGAATTAAAAGGCGCCTCGTCGGTGACAAACTGCGCTAGGAACAGACCCGGACCCTTGATTGTCTTCATCAACTTGCCCCCATGCCAAAACGTGACTTGAGCGCATTGAATCCGCCTTGGAACACATCCGTCGAAATCATGGTTTTGAGATCGTTTTCCACCTCTGGGGCGCAGTTAAACGTCGCCTGCCAACGACCCAAGGTTCGATCACCATCACTAATCGACTTTAAAGACAGCCCCGCCACGTAATTGGTCATCGGCATCGGACTATCTAGGATCGAATACCAAAACGAATGCTCAAGATCGGAAAGCGCCAGAAGCTGCTCTCTTATATTGCCATCATCATGCGTGTAGAAATTCCGAACACAGCCCACCTGATCAGAGGGCGCGCCTCCCTCAATACGACTACGCGCCACAAAAGGGTGCCAATTCGGCATTGCATTGAAATCGCGCACCACCGCCCAGACCCGATCCACATCGACGTCAATGACCGATGTGACGTCAATGCTAGCCATCTTTCTTGTCCTTCTCGGCCTTCTCAGCAATTGATTGTGCATCGCGGGCGGCACGGAACACGTCACCCATTTTGCTTACGCTGCCTTCGACACCGACCTCTTTCATCAGCTCATCGATCAAAGGCGCCTGCACGCGGTAGCGCAACGCGCTGTCGATCACTTCATCGGTTGGCGATTTTGATCCGCCACCATCGCCGCTAAGACCGCCCATTTGCACGACCTTGATGCCGTCGATTTTCTCAATCGGTTTCACGCTTTCGCGGATGATCACCTCAAGCTTGGCAATAAGTGCCGCGCGCAGGCGTCCAAGGCGGGCCTCTTCGCTCAGCATATTGTCGGCCTCGTTCATGATCCGCTCGGCCTCGGCCGCCACAGCCGCGCGTAGCTTCTCGGCAGAGGCATCTTTTTCAGACATGATCTTGGAAATTTCCGCTGCCCGCTTGGCGCTTTCGGTCTCACGCGCTGTGGCGATGCTTTCCTCGGTTCGTGCCGCATCGGCAAGACGCTCCCCGGTTTTGATCCGCTCATCGGCTTCCGATGCGGATTTCTGCAAGACCTGAATTTCCTTTTCGATCTCGGCCATTTCCACGGTCTGCTGGCGGTTGATCTCCAACGTGCGCAATTCTTGTTCGCGCAACACGCGGCTTTCGTCCAAGGCGCGATCCGAGGCAATGCGCGCGCGCTCCACCTCTTCTTTAGCGGCTATCTCTTGTTGGTTTGTGGCCTGTCGCGCGCTGATCCGGGCGCTTTCGGCCTCTGCGTCTTTCTCGGCCTGTTCGCGGGAAATGGCGGCCTTTTGCGCCGCGCGGGATTTCTCCACCTCGCGTTCCTTTTCCAAACGCGCCAGCTCGCTTTGCCGGTCAAGCTGCAGGGTTTCTTTCTCGGCTGCCAGATTGGCCTCGCGGATGGCCACAATGGAACGTTGTTCAATGTCATTACGCAGCTTGCGCCGATCCTCGACCAGCTCGATCAACAGGGTCAAACCCTCGGCGTCAAAGCGGTTGGCCGGGTTGAAATACTCAAGAGCTGTTTGATCAAGATTACGGATCGCCACGGTATCAAGGGTAAGCCCGCTTTTGGAGACGGCCGAGGATGCGATAGAGCTCACCTTTTCAACATAACCGGACCGGTTTTCATGGATCTCCGTCATGCTCATCTCCGACGCCGCTGAACGCATCGCGGCCATAAATTCACCAGCGAAGAACGCAGAAAGTTCATCGGGACTGGTCGTCATTCGGCCAAGCGTTGCAGCCGCCGCCGATACAGCCTCTGCGTCAGGCGCGACACGCACGAAAAATTCAGCATCAACATCAATGCGCATTTTGTCAGCGGTGATCAATGCGTCTTCATTCTCGGCTTTCACGCCAAGCCGCGCCAAGTTCAAACTAACCGGCATGATCTCGTGAATGACAGGTATGACAAAGGCGCCCGAGTTGATCACAACCCGTTCGCCCCCCATACCAGTACGCACGAAAGCGCGTTCTTTGGTTGTGCGATGATAAAGCCAATTCAATAGCCATACGGCGATGATAATGGCGACGATCAGACCAATGATCCAAAGGATGATATCTCCTGCCATGGTCTTCCTCCTGGTTAACCCGCTTTGATAGCCTTGAAGGCTTTGGTTTGTTCCGTAAGTGCCAGCTCTGTCGGCAGTCTCTCCATCGAGGAGGCGCCATAAAATCCGTGGCAATTCTGAGTGTTCTTAAGGACGAATTCCGCATCACCCGGCATCGCAACTGGCCCACCATGAACCAGAACGATGGCGTCTTTGTTGACCTTCATTGCGGCCTCAGCCCAGGCATCGACAACACCGGGGCTTTCTTCGAGGCTATAGCCGGTGGTTTCCGCGCCGATGCTTCCGCCGGTCGTCAGGCCCAGATGCGCCACGATGATATCAGCTCCGGCTTTTGCCATCTCGGTCGCGTCATCTTCTGAGAAGACATAGGGCGTCGTCAGCATGTCTTTTTCATGGGCCATACGGACCACGTCTATTTCCATACCGTAGGACATCCCCGTCTCTTCGAGATTGGCGCGGAAATTGCCATCGATCAGGCCGACTGTTGGAAAATTCTGAATGCCTGAAAAGCCGACGCGTTTCAGATCATCAAGAAAGGCATCGAAATTGCAAAACGGATCGGTGCCATTCACACCCGCTAGGACCGGCGTACGTTCCGTGACGGGAAGAACCTCGCTGGCCATTTCCATGACGATCTCATTGGCATTGCCATAGGCCAAGAGCCCGGAAAGAGAGCCACGACCGGCCATCCGGTAACGCCCGGAATTATAGATCACGATAAGATCGATACCGCCCGCTTCCTCGCATTTGGCCGATAGACCAGTGCCAGCACCACCGCCGATGATCGGCTCGCCCGCGGCCTTCATGGCCTGAAATTTCTCCACCAGCGCTTTGCGCTCAAATCTAGGCATGCAGGGCTCCTTGCGTCGTGCCGGCTATGTCGTGAAACGCCTGTGCGGCAGCCTCAGCAAATGCCGGGTCGTTAATGTGGCAATCAATTTCGATTAGCTTGTGAGTACTGGTCTCTTTGAACGTGCCGCGTATGGCATCGTAAAGGGAACGACGCGCAAGCGGATTATCAAATGGCTGGCCTTCCGCATCGAGTGCAGAGACGCCTTTGAGCGGCAAAAGAAAGCGAACCGGACCGGTCATTTGGTTCAATCGCTCCGCGATCCAATGGCCGAATTGAGTGTTTTCCTCTGCCGTTGTGCGCATCAGCGTCACCTGTGGATTATGCTCATAGAACTGCCGGTGCTGGTATTTGTCCGGCACCGTTGGCGGCGCGCCCCAATTGCACATATCTAGCGCACCGACAGAGCCAACATAAGGCAAACCGGTTCTTATGAAGGCGCCGAAACGATCCTCGTTAGCAGGAAACACCCCGCCGAGCATCATGTCGCAAACTTCAGTGGTTGTCAGATCGAGCACCCCGGTGAGGTAACCGTTATCCGCCAGCTTCTCCATCGAGCGCCCGCCCACACCTGTGGCGTGAAACACCAGACACTCATATTTTTTCTCCAATAGGCCCGTGACCTGCTGCACGGCCGTTGTGGTGACCCCAAACATGGTCAAACCAATCGCTGGTTTCGACTCTGGCGCTGCGCGCGGATTTTCTCCGGCGAATTTAACTGCACCAGCAAGCGCGTCGGCGCCGTTTCCTAGAACCTTTGCGCTGATCTGATTGATGCCTTGCACGTCGGTGACCGAGTACATCATCATGATATCAGAGGGGCCGACATACTGACCGACCTCGCCAGAGGCTACCGTAGAAATCATCACTTTGGGCACGCCGACAGGCAGCGCGCGCATGGCTGGTGTGGCGAGCGCGGTGCCGCCAGAGCCCGCAGCAGAGATTATCCCCGCCACGCCCTTGGCGGATGCGGCCCAACGCTCAAAGGCCTGTGTCATGCCAGCGACCGCCGTGCCACGATCACCTGTGAACACGCCGCTTGCGCCACTTGGATGCCAGACCGCGATGTGATGCGGTGGAATATTGGCTGAGGACGGCTTGCCCGATGTCGACAGATCGACGGTTTTGACACGCAATCCCTGCGACAAAAGCCGATCGCGGATAAAGTTCAGTTCTGCGGCTTTCGTGTCGAATGTTCCAACCACCAGCACCTGATCGGAAAGATCCGCGCGCGTGGGCAAAAACGCGGCCGCACTCGTAGCGGAAGGACCGGGATCAGACGTGCTGGTGGCATCCCAATGCGAGGGAGACCAACGCTTCGGGGGTACGTAGCGCCACGCACCGCGCGGCGTTTTTGTCTCTGACGCGGGTGTTTCAACCGGCGATGTGTCTGATGATGTGTCGGATTGCGCCTGAGCGCTTTGCATTGGCGCGGGAGGCTCTGGCGCATCATCAAGCCGTCCAACGCCGAGAAGCCTCTGCTGCAACGCGCGATCCGAGCTGAGCTTTTGCGCGTTGATAACGGTCGATATGCGCCCGTTGACCATAATGGCGCAGTCCTCTGCGACGGCGGTCGCAACCGCAATGTTTTGTTCCACCAGAAGGATCGCCACATCACCGTCCGTCGCAATCTTGCCTAGCATGTCAACCACCTGGTCAACGATCACCGGCGCAAGACCTTCGGTCGGCTCGTCCATCACCAGAAGACGAGGGTTGGGAAGAAGCGCGCGCGAGATGGCGAGCATCTGTTGCTCTCCACCAGACAGCTGCGCGCCGCCATTGCCGCGCCGCTCGGCCAGACGCGGGAAGCTGTCATAAATCCGTTCTGGCGTCCAAGGACTGCCACGCACCGCGCAAAGGCGCAGATGTTCGTCAACAGTCAGCGAGGGCCAAAGCCTGCGCCGCTGCGGCGTGTATCCGACACCAAGCTTGGCAATCTGATGCGGGGATTTTCCGGCGAGCTCTTGGCCCTCAAAGCGAACCGAGCCAGACGAGATCGGCACCAGCCCCATGATCGCATTGCAGAGCGTGGTTTTGCCCATACCGTTGCGACCAAGCACGGAATGCACACCTTCACTAACCTCGATATTGACACCCTGCAGCGCATGGGAGGCCCCGTAGTGCACGTGCAGCCCGCGCACCTTTATGACAGCATTGCCGTTCAATGCCCGCCCCCCAGGTAAAGCGCCTGCACTTCTGGATCGCTTTCGATCTCGTCGGGTGTGCCTTCTTTAAAGATGCGCCCGTTATGCATCATTGTGACGCTTTCAGAGACGCGCAAAGCCACGTCCATATCGTGCTCGATGATGATGTAACCAATATGGCTCGGCAGTGCCTGCAGAATTTCTATGAGTTCCACGCGCTCCGTGGGTGAAAGCCCTGCTGCGGGCTCATCAAACAGGATAAAGCGCGGGGCCCCGGCCAAGGCCAGGCCGATCTCCAGCTGGCGTTGCTGGCCGTAGCTCAGGATATTTACATCCGTATCGCGAACATCGGTCAGGTGAACCAATTCGCAAAGCGTGTCTGCCATGGCACGACGCAGATCAGATGCCCCGGGTCGGCGCAGAGAAAATCGATTTTGCGAAACGCCTCGGCAGGCAAGATAAAGGTTATCGATGACCGTCAGATTGCCGAAGAGTTGTGAAATTTGGTAGGTCCGGCGCAACCCACGCCGGATCCTGTCATATACGGGCAGTTCGGTGACATCTTCGCCGAAAAACCGCACCCGCCCTGTCGTCACCGGGAAATCCCCTGTGATCGCATTAAAGAGCGTGGTCTTGCCTGCTCCGTTTGATCCAAGAACCGCACGACGCTCTCCGGCTTTGACCGCAAAATTGATGTCGGCCAAAGCCACCAGCGCACCAAAGTGGCGGCTGACCGCCTCCAGCTCCAGGGCGTATTGCCCCGAAGACTGCAGACGTGTGAGAGCGTCGGTACGGCTCATACGATTATTCGCACTGAGGATTTTCGCGGCTCACGGCGCCGTACTCAAGGAACTTCTCGTAGTCTACGCCGAGGGTCTGGTTAACATTCTCAGTGACTTTGATGGTTTTGTTGAGCAGGTTGCCGTCTGGGCCTTCAACAACTTCGGTTAGGAAGATGCTGCCGATTGCTTGGCGACGTTCATCGAGTTTGACCATGCCGGTTGGGGTTTCAAACTCGAGGTTTGCAAGCACCTCGCGCATTTTCGCGCCACCGTCGGAGAGATCACCGCCGACCTCATCGATAGCCAACAATGCAGCCTTTGTATTAATGTAATAGGCGTGGGCAAAGAGCGAAGGCGATGGGAAACCATCTGGGAACAACTCTTGGTATTTGGCGACGAAAGCCTGCCAACGTGGATCATCCCAAGTGTCCGAGATTGGGCCCGCCGACGGTGTGCCGATCACAAAGTCACGGGTGCGCCCCTTGGAGCCGAGAACTGTCTGGTCCACGGTGATTGAGCCACCGATTAGAGGAAGGTCACCGCCCGCCTGATCATATTGCGTAAGAAAGTTGACCGCGTCTGCGCCACCAAGCGCCACATAGATCGCGTCCACATCATCAGGCAAAGCAGCGATCACAGAGCTGTAATCCTTATTGCCAATCGGCACGTAAAACCGTGCATCCTGCGGCGCTGTTCCACCAAGGCGGCAGAATGGCTCGAGGAAGCCAAAGACCTGCGTATATGGGAAGGAGTAATCCTCAGAGACCACTGCCAGCGAGCGGTAGCCTTTCTCGTTGTAGACATACTCGCCAAGACCCGCCATCCACTGCGCACCTTCGGTGTTAAAGCGGAAGAAGTTCTCGGATGGCTCACGCAGCGTGGTGTCTTGCGCACCAGACGAGCCATTGACGAAGGTCACGTTTGGCTGCGTCTTGGAATAATCCTTGATCGCGATCCCTTCGGATCCCGAAAGCGGACCGACAAGGACTTGTACGCCGTCTTGTTCAACAAGCTTGCGCGCGCCGCGCACCGCACTGTCAGGAGAGGCGTCGGAGCTTTGCTTGATCAGCTCAATCTTTTTGCCACCAGCGCTGTAGCCAAACTCTTCAAGCGCCATTTCGACGCCGCGCATGCTGTCCTCACCCAGAACCGCAAAGGCACCTTCGAGCACGGCAATTGCGCCCATCTTGATATCTTCCGCCCAAGCGCTGGTTGTCGCAAGCGAAAGCGCCAAAACGCTGCTTGCCAGAAGTTTCGATTTAGTGAACATCAAAGTTCCTCCCTTGGTTAAACATTATGCCAAATCCGCCTGTGATTGTTCTTGTTGGGACTCAGCAGTTGGTTTCGCGCCGTGAATGTCACGACGGCGCAACTTCGCGGCCGCCTTTTGCCAAAGGCCATAAAGACCATCCGGCGAAAAGAAGACGACAAGAAGAAAGGCCATACCGATAACTGTATTGAACCGTTCGCGGTCAATCAGATCGATGGCAAAGTTTTCAAGCAAGACAAAAGCCAAAGCACCGAGAAACGGGCCAATCGGATGTCGTAACCCGCCAACCACGGCGATGACCAGAATATCAATAGCGATATCGACACCAACCGTACCCGGCGAGACCCTGCCGTTGAAAAGCACCAGCAATACGCCAGCTGTCCCCGCGACAATGCCCGCAAGGAAAAACGCATAAACCCGGTGTGCAATCACATTATAGCCAAGTGCGCTCATCCGGCGTGGGTTGTCCCGGATGGCCTGGAGTGTCAGGCCAAAGGTCGAGCGTGCACCGTAAAGTGTGGCGCAAAAGAAGAATACAGCACAGGCAAGGCAAAGATAATAGAACGGCGTCGGATCGCGCCAGTAGATGCCCCAAAAGGTCGGTGCATCAACGCCCGAGAACCCTTGGAACCCGTTAAAGAGCGCATAGTTCTGCAATGCGAAAAAGAAGAAAGACACCGCAATCGCAAGCGTGATCATGATCGTGTAGATGCCTTCTGTCCTAACCGAGATCAGACCCACCAGCGTGGAAAACAGCGCGGCCGTTAGGATTGCAAATGGATAGAGAACCCAAACAGGCCATCCAAGGCCAAGAACGCCAACGGAGTTGGAGCCAAAAATCGGCAATGCATAGGCCGCAAAACCGGCAACTGTGATTTGTGCCAAGCTGACCATGCCGCCGTAACCCGCCAGTATCATCAGCGATAGGGCGATCATGCCAAGGATCAGTGTGTATCCGCCAATCTGATAGGTGAAGAAGTTCGATGAAATCCAAGGGTAAATGATTAAAAACGCCAGCAGGACCCACCAACCGGGATGCGCTTGCGAAAACCATGGCTTTTGCTCTGTCATGCTTGCCCCATCAAACCTTGAGGGCGAAAGGCAAGAACGCCGATCATGATTAGAAATGTGAGCAAGACCCCGTAGGTCGGGAAGTATGCCAGACCAAAGGATTCAGCAAGACCGATCAGCAAAGCGCCGATGGCAGCGCCAGTAACCGACCCCATGCCACCAACGATAACCACCACAAGTGAAGCCAGCAGGTATCGCACGTCTTCACCTGGTGCTATGGAAAGCGCCGTGCCACCGATCACACCAGCGAAACCAGCAAGCCCTGCCCCAATGGCGAAGACCATCGCAAATATGAGGTTTACGTTGACGCCTGTGGCCTCCAACATTTCGCGATCATCAACACCGGCGCGCACCATCATGCCGAGCTTGGTCCGGTTCAGGAAAAGCCAAAGCGCCACACCGATTGCGATCGCGATGACGAGCATAAAGAGCCGATAACTTGGATATTTGATAAAAACAGCCTGTCCCGATGACCGGATCGCGGAGATAATCGGCAACTCGGTGGAACTGTCGAGCCACTCTGGGATCAAGAATTGATACGTGGTGCCAGACCATGTGGCCAACATAAGATCCGCCGCAACAATTGAGATGCCGATGGTCACAAGCGTCTGACGCAGGTCATCACCTTGCATGCGCCGGAAAACCAACAGCTGTAGAATGACCCCGATGATCGCCAACGTGACAAAGGCGACGATGACGCCGAAAAACCAACTGCCTGTGCGCTCCGCCACTTCGTAGCCTATATAGCCTCCAAGCAGATACATGGCGCCGTGGGCGAGGTTCACGTTGCGCATCAGGCCGAACACGAGGGTAAAACCGCTGGCCACGAGAAAGTACAGACCGGCAAGGGTCAATCCGTTCAAGAGTGTGATGACAAACGTCTTTTTTCGCCCAAGCGTATCAATCAGCCACTCAGGCCAAATGGCGAAAATCATCCAAATAAGGACGACCGCAAGTATCAACAAACATGCCGCCAAAAGCGGTCGCTGACGCAACCGTCTCAAAGCCGCTTTCCCGTTTCAGCGGACAATTTCTCCTCCCAAGTTCGCCGTTTAGGCTTCTAGGAATGATGGCACAGGTGCGAAAAGCGACCAACAGGGAATAATTGCAAATATGGGTAATTTTGGGTAATAATTCCTAAAATGACCTATGTTCTTTCTTGGAATATTCACCCGAGATCAGAAAGCGTTACCCTTCCAAAGGCGATTCTAACCTTGCGCAACGAGGTTGGATCAAGCGCGCTCGCTCCGGAAGTCGCGGGCCTTCTTCCGACACAAGGCGATACTATTTCATGGCTTGCTGATCTACCGGAAACGCCTGAAGCGGAACAAAATGTCTGCGCCGGCGTATTCATTGGAAATCCACATTTGCGGAAAGAACAACTGCGTAAAACGCTGTCTAAGGCGGGTCTTCGATGGTTGAGCAATTTGCCATCAACCTGCCAGCATGATGATGAGTTTATCTCCAACCTCAACGATGTCGGTTTAGGGCCTGTAAGGGAATTGGAGACTTTGGCCGCGTTTCAAAACGATGGGCTGGACTGTATTGCCGCCGTGGGCAGCGCGGCGGATGCTCAGCTTGCGGTCAGGCTTGGTCTCACACGGCTTTTTGTTCTACCAAAGACACGGCAATACGAGGGAGGCTTTCCCAGCGAGCTCAGTCGAAATCGAGCGGTTGCTGAAATCATCACGGCGATTGGCCCGGACACGACCACAGTTTTAAGTCTTGTAAAGGAAAGCGAGGTGGCCGTTAGCGTCGTATGGCCGTCGCAAGCGGCCGGCGTAATCGCCCAACCCAAACCCCTCTAGAGCAGCTCAAAGCGCTTCATTCGATTATAAAGCGTTTTGCGACTGATGTTGAGCGCGCGTGCTGTATCCCCGCGGCGAAAGTTATTGCGCGCCAATGCTTCAAGCAGTTGTTGTTTTGGTGTCGTTCCCAAATCGACGCGGCCCCTCAACCGCGTGGGTCCGACCAGATGCCGATCAATAAGATCGAGCGTAAGACTATTCGTTGACAGAGCAGGCAATACCTCGCGGGCTATTTCGAAAATTTCGGCTTCATTTCCGGGCCAACCATGGGCGCGAAGTCGCTGTTTTATTGCCGGAGCCATCCTCGCTTCCAGCGCCGCATCGCCACCCAGGCGGGCGAAAGCGTCGCGCAAAAGCTTTGCGATATCCTCAACCCGTTCAGCAATTGTGGGATAGTTAACGCGAAGCGTATGTGAATTGATCTGACGCTGCGTTTGGGCCCCTGCGATGAGTATCACCCGTGCCCTGGGAGATTTGCGAAGTTGAAGACGAGGTTGCACATAGGCGCCGGTTTCAAAAAGCTGCGATAGGCCTTTTTTTGCCGCGCGAGGTAAGCTGGCATCGTCGCGCAGAATTATGCAGGTTTGGTCGCGCTGCAATAATTCCTGCTGGCGGTTGTTGCCGGAAGGTCCAAACACTTGCGCGGCGAGATCTTGCGGATTTGCCTGAGTCGATCGCAAATCAACAAACTCAGTATGTTCCGTCTTGGCGCTTAGCTTTTCCAGCAATCCCAAGATCGCCTCTTCCGGCCCACCATCAGGCACCGATAACAGGATATGACCCTTACCGAGGGCCGCGCGTTTGATTTGCTGCAGCGCATCAGTAAATGCCGCACTCTCTCCCACCAATCCAAGCCCCGATGCGCGATTAACAAGCGTGCGATCAGGCGCCGGAGCTGGATCAACTGCATCCATGGCCAAACGGTAATCCGCCACCTGATTGCCAATAGAGCTTTCGATCGGCACGCGGTCGAGCGTAGAGCCACCAACGTAGCCGTCGATCTCGGCGCTTCGCGCGACAAAGCTTAAATCAGAGGCCTTCGCGATTGGTCCTCCTAGCAAATATAGTTTCAGATCATCTCGCTGGCTTTTGACGAGGCGGCTTACCTCGTTGGCTTCATGCGCTGTCTCTTCAAGCGACTGCCGAGGTTTGTGCCCAAGTACGCCGCCGAGGTTCCAGCCAAAATTGTAGACCAATGCCTGTAACCCGGCATCTGCCGCGGCTCGCGCTTGATTACGTGTTCCGCAAAAGAACATAGATTTACCACCAGCGTCCTGTACAGCCTTTAAGAGGGCGATTTCGGCGCTTGTGCCGATCCCAGCCTGGTCAAGCACACGGCGCAGGCCATCAGAGTAATGCATTGCGGTTGGAAAGTTCACTGCGCCTGCAAAGCCAGCCTCCAAAACCCGTTCGGCCAGAGCGGCGCGATCAACAGATCTACCCCAACAGTTCACGCCTAGATAGACCGGAAGATCAGTAATCGGCAGGATTTCAGATACGGCGAAATCCCATGTCAGGTCTGCCGCACCATGGGTCGGCAACATGCAGGCGATCGATGGCGCTCCCATGATGCGCATCCGGCCAGCGTTTATTGCAAAAAGAAAATCTGCGCCGCCCTGCTCTGCCGCGCGGGCAACAATGCCACTGCCAACGGCCGCACCTACAAGTTTCTTTTTTCGCTGACGTGCCACGGTCTAAATCGGAAGTGGTCGGTTTGCGCTCTCTTTTTTGAGCTCAACCGCACAAAACACCATTGTGGTGGATCCAACATTCTCAAGATTATGCAGTGCGAACTCCCCTGCCCCAACGTAATAAAAATGTGTCAGTCCGGCCTCGACATCGCTTTCATATGTAGTGCCGTCATAGGTGCGCTGTAAAAACCTACCACCGGCCATCGCTGTCCAGAAATAGCTGAGGAAATGCCGATGCACTGGCATTTTCTCGCCCGGCTTCAATGTCATATGCCAAACACGGACAGAGTCATTTTCAAAGGTTAGGTCAGTGCCAATGCGACCGTTAAATTCGTTGCGCCGGAACTCATCTATGATCTCGTCAGACCAGCCGTCAAACCCTGATGTCGTCAGCTCACCTGAACGAAAGGTATCTGCGGTTTGCGCCATAATCTGTCCCTCTCGCCTTGCGACTGCCGCATGACAAGACGCGGCATCGCTAAGACTTCAATGTTTTGAGGGTTTTGCCAAGACACGATTTGGCGCGCTGGAAATCTGCGTGAAGCGCATCGGGCTGATTTTCGGCCTCTGCCCTAGAAAAATGCCTGCAAACCGGTTTGCGCGCGCCCCAGGATTAGCGCGTGGACGTCATGCGTACCCTCGTAAGTATTCACTGTCTCAAGGTTCAACATGTGGCGCATCACTTGATATTCACCGGAAATCCCGTTGCCGCCATGCATATCCCGTGCCATTCGTGCGATATCGAGCGCCTTGCCAACATTGTTGCGCTTGATGATAGAAATCATTTCCGGCGCGCCTTTGGCCTGATCCATAAGTCGACCCACGCGAAGCGCTGCTTGCAGGCCAAGCGTGATCTCCGTCTGCATATCTGCAAGTTTTTTCTGAAATAGCTGGGTTTGCGCAATTGGTCGTTTGAACTGCTTGCGATCAAGCCCGTATTGCAGCGCCGCATGCCAGCAGAACTCAGCCGCCCCCATGGCGCCCCAGCCAATGCCGTAGCGGGCACGGTTGAGACACCCAAACGGTCCTTTGAGCCCTTCGACGTTGGGCAAAAGTGCGTCTTCAGATACCTCGACCTCGTCCATTACAATCTCGCCGGTGATCGAGGCGCGCAACGAAAGCTTATTGCCGATCTTTGGCGCGCTCAGCCCCTTCATACCTTTCTCAAGTAGGAAGCCGCGTATCTTACCCTCATGCGCCTCTGATTTTGCCCAGACGACAAAGACATCGGCAATCGGCGAGTTCGAAATCCACATCTTGGAGCCGTTGATCTTATACCCGGTCTCCGTCTTCTCGGCGCGCGTCTTCATGCCCGCCGGATCAGATCCCGCATCCGGCTCTGTTAGGCCAAAACAACCTATGAGTTCACCTGAGGCAAGGCCAGGCAGGTATTTCTGCCTCTGCTCTTCGCTGCCATAGGCATAGATCGGATACATCACCAATGAGGATTGTACGCTCATCATTGAACGATAGCCGGAATCCACCCGCTCGATCTCGCGCGCGACAAGACCATAGGTCACATAGTTTGCGCCAATCCCACCATACTCTTCCGGAATGGTGGTACCCAACAGGCCCATAGCACCCATCTCACGAAAAATGCCAGGGTCCGAAGTTTCATCTTCATAGGCTTTTTGCACCCGCGGTTGCAGGGCGTCCTGCGCAAAACTCCGGGCGCTATCAGCGATCAGACGCTCGTCCTCGGCCAGTTGGTCATTGAGAAAGAATGGGTCCGCCCAGTCAAACTGACCAAGATCGGGCTTATCTTTGTCACTCAGGTTTTGTCCATCAAGGCTCATATCAGGCCTCCCCGTTTCGGATGCGCTGAACCTATATCTAGCTGACCAAACCTGCAACGGGTTGCGGGTGTGCGAATTTGCTGCAGTTGTTGTCAACGTCGACTTGAAACGCAGTGTTTCTCGAAACGTCTCAACTTTATATTGTTTTTGAAACAACAGGGAGACATCATCGCAGCGTAAAGCGTAGATCAATACTATTGGGGGATAGTATGTGGGTTACCTGGGTGGGGATGGCAGCGCGAGCTGCAATAAAAGACTTTTCTAAAGGCGAAGACGGCGCTGTAACGGCTGAGTGGCTTGTTATCGGCGCTCTTGTGACCAGCCTTGCTGTATCTGGGCTCGCGTTTGTATATCTTGGCGCGACCTCTCTCGCAGACAGGACCGCGGCAGATATGGGGGCAAAAAGTGTTATGCTAATGCCTGTCGAAGGACTCAAGTCCCATTCGCCAGAGCAATAACAGCCGTCAAATCGTCTCAAACTGCGATTTTTGTTTTTGCGACCACCGCACTGTGAGTGTGTAGCCGTTCTCATTTTGCGTTTCTTCTTCCACGAGGCCCTTGTCAAAAAGCCACGCTCTCTGCCGGCCAGCGGCAAAATCAAGCTCCAAGGTTTCAATGATGGTTTGGCCAGCCAACTCCGCTGCGATGGCTGCACATAACATCTCAAGACCCTCTCCTGTGATTGCAGAAAGCAGCATAGTGTTTTCCTGACGTGCAGCCTGATTTTCCACCACCTTGCGTTTATCAAGTACAAGACGATCAATCTTGTTCCATACTTCGATCTGGGGTGTGCTGCCAGTAACACCCAGGCTTTCCATAATGGCGCGGACATCGCTCGCCTGTTCCTCGCTTTCGGGATGCGAGATATCGCGGACATGGCAAATGAGATCAGCGCTTGTAACTTCCTCCAGGGTCGCGCGAAACGCGGCAACGAGTTCGGTCGGCAAGTCAGATATAAAGCCAACAGTGTCACTCAGGATCACTTCTGAGCCCGATGCAGGTAACTCAATCCGGCGCATTGTCGGATCAAGCGTGGCAAATAGCATGTCCTTCGCCATCACCTCAGCCCCGGTCAACCTATTAAACAAAGTTGATTTGCCAGCATTTGTGTACCCCACAAGTGCGACGATTGGGAAAGGCACTTTGGCTCGTGCTTGCCGGTGCAGATTTCGGGTTTTGACCACCTTCGAAAGCTGTCGGCGCAGCCGGGTCAGTTGATCGTCTATGGCGCGCCTGTCGGCTTCGATTTGCGTCTCACCCGGTCCTCCGACAAACCCAAGCCCGCCGCGCTGACGCTCTAGGTGGGTCCAGGCACGAACCAGTCGCGTGCGCTGATAACTGAGCGCCGCCATTTCCACTTGTAGTACACCCTCACGGGTCGCGGCCCTGTCGCTGAAAATCTCAAGTATAAGGCCAGTACGGTCGAGCAGCTTAACATTCAGACGCTTTTCAATATTGCGCTGCTGAACTGGTGTGACAGGCCCGTCAATCAGTAGCAGTTTCACACCATGGTTCTCGACAAGCTGTTCCAGCTCTGCAAGTTTGCCCTTGCCAAAGAGCATCCCCGGATGTGGGTTGCTAAGCCGAACCACATTGCCGCCCTGAAGGTCCAACTCAGGTAGTGCACGGGCAAGAGCCATTGCCTCTTCCAAAGCATGTTCAGGCTCACGGCCACGCGCGCCGCTGGTTGTTATGTCAGGGTGTAGCACCCACGCCCGGGTCCCGGCCCGGCTCACTTGCGTCAAGACGCTTCGTCACCATCGTAAAGACTAACCGGTTGCGAGGGCATAATTGTCGAAACGGCGTGCTTGTAAACAAGCTGAGACTGGCCATCGCGACGCAAAAGAATGCAGAAATTATCAAACCACGTGATTACGCCCTGAAGTTTGACACCATTGATTAAAAATACCGTGACAGGGATTTTTGTTTTGCGAACCTGGTTCAGGAATGCATCCTGCAGGTTCTGTCTATCTGTCGCCATTGTAAATCAAAGCCTTTATTGCAACAGCGCCTTTGAGGCAGCGCTTTTTATTTCCAAAAACGAGTATGGATCGGCTATGCGTCAGTTTCCAGAGCAAAAATTAATTCTTTTAATCGATTTCCCAAAGCTGCCATATCAATCCCACCAAAATCGCGGATTGAGAAGCGCAATCACCGCCAAGGTTTCGAGCCTGCCAAGCACCATTGCGGCCGAAAATACAAACTTTGCTGCGGTGCTCATCTCTATTAGGTCAATCGGTGTGTCGGTGGCGACCTGCGTAAGTGGCCCAGTGGTAGAAAGTGCGGCCACTGCTAGCACAATCGCGCTTTCGAGATCTTGCCCGAGCGCTGCTATTATGACGGTGACAAGTGCCAGGGAAAGGCCAAAGAGCATAAAGAAGATCCAGGCAAAATAAGCGCCGCGACGATGGATTCTCTTATTGCTGCTTGCCCCAAAGCCAACCGAAGAAGGCTGCGCCAAACGTTCCAGCTCTCGTTTGCCGTTTCGGTATAGTGCGTATATCCGCAACAGCTTTACGCCCCCTGCGGTTGTCGCGACGCCGCCCCCGATCATCGCAAGACCGACCAGAACGATGCCTGGCGTGCCTAGTCCTGACCAATCGCGCGCTTGCTGCCATGAGCCGCTTTCAAACCCGGTCGTTGTCAAAAACGACAACACAGTGAATACCCCGCCCCAAAGTGCTTGACTTGCTAGCCGGATGTTTTCTTCCTGCTCAAAATCGAATGCAGCGATCCAGTGGCGTAAGAACAAGAGCAAAGGCACACCGATAACCAAAACCAGGCCAATGCGAAATTCGGCATCTTTTAAAGGATTCGACGCCTTACCCGATACTGCGTCTTTGGAAAACATGGTGCGGGACAGCGCGAAGAACATAAAAAGAAAAATCACCAACTCTCCGGCAAAGCCAGTCTCTGATTGCGCCAATCCCCCAACCGGTGAGATGCCGCTTGTCGCAATCGTCGACATGGCATGGATCGCAGCAACCAGTGGCGGATTGTCGGCGATGGTCAGCATCAGCCAAAGCACGAGCGTAAGCCCGATGTAAATGGGCGCTAGCAATGTGGTGGCCTGGCTCAAACGTTTGCTTGAGCTTGCGCGTTCAAAACGAAAGGTGCCTTGCCCTCCCTGCCCTGGTTCTGCGGCGATGCTAAGTTCAAACCCGCCTAGATTCATCGGCGCCAGAACCGCTACGGCAGCGATCCAGATCAAAAGTCCGCCGGACCAGCCAACAATGCCGCGCCATAAATGCAGGCTGTCCACCAAACGCTCTGGCGTGTCAAAAAGCGTGGCTCCAGTGGTGGTCAAGCTCGAGACCATTTCGACATATGCGTTTAGAAAAAGAGTGGTTTCGAGCCCTTCATAGAACGGGATCGCCAGAAGCACGGGCATAGCAGTATATGCCAAGGCTAGCGAGATCAGGTTTTCAATATCGGTGTTTTTAGGCCTGGGTCGACCGGACATTGCCAGACCGATCATGAAAATCAAAGCAAGGCTCAAAAGGCTTGAGTAAAAGAAAGCGCGCGCGACTGAGTGATCCTCTACCACCAGAGCATGTATGCCCGGAACCAGCATGGCAAAACATGAAAGCGCAGACAAAACCAGGATCAACGGGAAGCTCAACAGACGTTCGATCATACTGCACGGACCTCGCTCAGAAGAAGTCGATCGAAACCTGAAGCAATTGTTCGACCTGCGCCACATCGGCAGCCAGTGCAAACATCACAAGGACATCACCATCCTCGATCTTTAGGCTGCCGGTTGGTTTGACGATTTCGCCTTCCTTTAGAACGCCGCCCACTAGAACGCCCTCTGGAAAGTCGATGTCGCGAATGGCCTGGCCTGCAATAGATGATGTTGACAGCACCTGCGCCTCGATCACCTCGGCCTCTGCGTCTCCGATGGAATAAACCGCGCGCACACGCCCGTGGCGCACATGGCGCAGGATCGAGCTTACAGTCGTCGCACGCGGGCTTATATAGGCGTCGATCCCCAAAGGCTCCATCAAAGGCACAAGTGTGGGATCATTGACCAGCGCGATTGTATAGGCGCAACCCTCCGCCTTGGCGCGCACCGCGCTTAACATGTTGGTTTTATCGTCATCTGTCACCGCCAATACCGCATCGGCCTTGGCGACATTTGCCTCGTTGAGCAGAGTTGTTTCCAGACCGTCACCGTTAAGCACGATGGTCCGTTCAAGAAGCTCTGCCGCATGTTCGGCAATGGCGCGATTTCGTTCGATGACCTTTACACGTGCACGCCTGTCCCGCGTTTCAAGTGTCCGGGCAACCGCAAGACCGATATTGCCGCCGCCAACGATAACGAGTCTGTCCTGTTGTTTTTGCGATTTGCCGAAGACCTCCATCGTGCGCGGGATATCCTCGACAGGCGCAAAGACGTAAGCCTCATCACCAACCATCAATTGATCGTCGGCTTCCGGCGCAAAAAGGCGTCCTTCCCTGCGGATACCCAAAACCACCACGCGCAGGGTTGAGAACAGATCCGTCAGATGGCGCAGGGCAGTATTGATGATCGGGCATTCCTCATGCACGCGCAGGCCCATAAGTTGAGCTTTGCCGTCCATGAAAATCTCTGTGTCAAACGCCGCTGGCGCGCCGAGCCGCATGAGAGCCGCGTGCGCCACCTCTCGCTCTGGACTAATCACCACGTCAATGGGCAAGTGATCACGGCGGTAAAGATCAGAGTAAATCGCATCGAGGTAAGACTGAGATCGCAGTCGCGCGATCTTACGGCTTATCGAGAAAACCGAATGCGCCACTTGGCAGGTGACCATATTGACCTCATCCGAATAGGTGGCCGCGATGATCATATCTGCGTCTCGCGCGCCTGCATTTTCGAGCACATCAGGATAGCTGGCAAAGCCGGTAATGCCCTGCACGTCGAGTGTCTCAGTCGCACGGCGCACCAGATCGGGATTGTTGTCGACAACAGTCACATCGTTTTTTTCGCCAGACAGATGGCGCGCAATTTGCCAGCCAACCTGCCCTGCTCCACAGATAATGACCTTCATAGGCGATGCCTTATGCTGCGTCCGAAACCGCTGCATGCCAGATGGGTCATGCTCGGTCAATGGAGTGATTTTACCTCAGGCGCGGCTGGTAACAGCTATGTTGCTGAAAATAAGGGTGAAAATAGCAAGTCGCGTAAATGGAAATTATTCCGTTCCATTCCTGCAACGAGATTTGAGCGAAATCGTGATCAACTTTTGCCCCCTAGCGTTGAAAACATGAGGAAAACCCGTGATATTGCATAACACACGAGGGTCACTCACTCTTTACCCCGCTAGTTCAAGTAAAAGAGGTAAGACACTGTTATGGCTACACTTCTTAGAAAATTCTTGGGTCTTCCAGTGTTGGCGATGGTAGTTTCGTCTTGTGCGCCCCTGTCGGTTTACTATCAGGAAGGCGCAGAAGTCTCGCGGATCGATGCCTCGCTGCTGAGTTGCCAAACGTCGTCCCTCGCCAAAGTACCCGAAAAGCTGCGCAAGCGTTATATTCCAGCAGTCTATGGCTCACGTCCGTTTTGTTATTCTTCAGGGAAGTGCTTTTACAAACATGTGCTGATCAGGCCGGGGTATTTCGAAACCTTTGACGCCAATGAAGGGCTGCGTGCCAAAGTCACCGACCAATGCATGACGGACAAAGGTTTTGCTTTTGTCGAAATCCCGCATTGCAGTCCCGAAGTCACCCAAGAAACCATAATTCGCGCGACCACGGTTCAGCCCAAACTGTCCGAGCAATCTTGTTCGATCCGCGTGGAAGGCGGTCGGTATCAGATCGTGACACCTGAAGGGTAGCGTTGCGATCTGAAGCAGTCGCTATAGCGGCTTGCGAAAATAGACGACACGTTCGGTCTCGGCAAAGCCCCAGCCTTCATGCGCATCGTGTGAGGTTAAATTGTCGATATTTGCGTCAGAGCAAAGCTCTTTGTAGCCCATGCCGATCACGTATTGCTCGACTGCACCAACTAGCATTCGGCCGACACCCTGCTTACGGTATTCTGAAACAACCCAGATACCTTCTAGGAACGGAACCGGTTGCGAGGTGCAGCCATTGGCATAGTCGCGGATACAAACCTCTGCAAAGCCAACTGCGGAACTGTCTTTTTCAGCAATGAAGCCAGAACGCTCCTGACCATCGGAAAGCATCCAATCTATGTCGCTCAGATGCTCCGCTTTTGATAAACGTCCCCAAAACTTACTGCGCATATCCGTCCACGCCTGTCTATCAGTCGTAGACATCGGGCGCACCGTTGTGGTCACGTCGCTATTCAGCCGCCTCGGGTGTCCCTTCGTCCAAAGGAATACGAGGGCCCTTGCTGCCCGTCATCACACCAAGCGATTTTAACTTGCGGTGCAGCGCGCTGCGTTCCATGCCGACGAATTCCGCGGTGCGGCTGATGTTGCCGCCAAACCGGCTTATTTGGGTGATCAGATATTCGCGTTCAAAGGCCTCTCGCGCCTCGCGTAGTGGCATCGTGGCGACGGTTCCGGAAAGCACCACGCGGTTCTCGTCAGTCGGCTCTTCGGAAGAGTTGGGTAACTCACGCGCCTCAATCTCGCCGCTGCCTTCGCCGAGGATCAGCACGCGCTCAATCACGTTGCGCAATTGGCGCACATTGCCTGGCCAACGCATCGTCTGCAGGAGTGCTGCCGCCTCGCTGCTCAATTTACGCAGAGCGAGACCCTGATCTTTATGTAGAACCTCCGTGAAGTAATCCGCCAACACCGGTACATCTTCGCGGCGTTCTTCAAGGCTCGGAACCTCGATCGGCACTACGTTCAAACGGTGATACAGTTCACTGCGAAAGCGTTCAGCGGCAATCTCTCCCTCAAGGTCGCGGCTGGTCGAAGAGATAACCCGCAAATCCACTTGCACCTTTTCGTTGCCACCAACACGCAAGAACGTCTGGTCCACCAGCACACGCAAGATTTTGGATTGCGTACCAAGCGGCAGATCTGCAACTTCGTCAAAATAGATCACCCCGCCATTTGCCTCTTCCAACAAGCCCGGCGTGATAACGCCGTCTTCTGTTTCGCGACCAAAGAGCACCTCTTCCATCCGGTCCGGCTCAATGGTTGCGCAGGCTGCGCAGACAAACGGTCCATCGGCGCGGAGAGAATTATCGTGGATGTAACGCGCCGCGAGTTCTTTGCCGCTGCCGCCTGGACCAGATAGCATCACCCGACCGTTGCTTTTGGTAACTTTGTCTAACTGGCTGATTAGCATGCGAAACGCGGGGCTATCACCCAGCATTTCCGCCGGGCTGCTGCTTTGGCGTTTGAGTGCGATATTTTCGCGGCGCAACCGGCTGGTTTCCATGCCGCGCCGGATCACGACCATAAGTTGGTCAATATTGAACGGTTTTTCGATGAAGTCATAGGCGCCCTGTTTGATCGCGGCGACGGCAATTTCAATATTGCCGTGACCCGAGATAATCACCACAGGCACTTCTGGATAGTCTCGTTTGACGCTTTTAAGGATGTCGATACCATCCATATTGCTGTCTTTTAGCCAGATATCGAGGATCAGAAGGCCCGGCCGTTCGGACGCAATCGCCGCCATCGCATCGTCGGAATTGCCTGCCAGTCGGGTGCTAAACCCTTCATCCTTCAAAATATCGGAAATCAACTCCCGAATGTCACGTTCATCATCTACAATCAATATGTCGCTCATTTTGTCCTCACACCGCTTTTCGTTGGTTTAGGCGCATTTCGGCATCGCTTTCTGTAAGTGGCAGCCGAATTACAGCCATGGCGCCTGCTCTTGCGCCGGGTTCAAACGGTGGGGCATCCTCTAGAGAGAGCGTCCCACCATGCTCTTCGATTATTTTCTTCACGATAGGCAAACCCAAACCGGTGCCTTTCTCGCGTGTTGTCACATAAGGCTCAAACAGCCTCGACCGGTCTTCTGGTAATCCAATACCGTTATCGGCAATGCGGATCACGGCGTATTCCTCTTCCTTACTACTCGTCACACGAACCTTGCCCTTGTGATCTTGAATGCTTTCTTTTTCCTTGAAAGTTTCAATTGCTTCGCCGGCATTTTTAAGAAGATTTGTAAGCGCTTGGCTTATCATTGTAGCGTCGATTTCGGACCAATGCTCCTGCGCGGCATAGTCCACCTCAAAAGACACGTCAGGTTGCCCGGATTCCTGCAAAACAACGGCATCTCGTAGCAAAGTCGACAAGTTGTCAATTTGTGTCTGCGGCTCGGGCATACGGGCAAATTTGGAAAACTCGTCAACAATACGGCGCAGGTCGTTGGTTTGGCGGATCACCACATCGGTAAGCTGCTCAAGTTCTTCTCCGAGGTCTTCATCAAGATGCCGGTTGAATTTACGGTTGATGCGTTCGGCAGAAAGCTGAATTGGGGTGAGCGGATTTTTAATCTCATGGGCAATACGACGCGCCACGTCGCCCCACGCCGCCATACGCTGAGCGCTGACCAGGTCCGTCACATCATCAAAGGCCACAACATAGCCCTCGCGCCGTCCGCTTTCATTCATACGCGTAGACATTCGGACGAGAAGATTCTCCATCTGACCGCCGCGTGTGACCTTAACCTCTTCCTGCACGAAGCCAGCGAGCGTGGTCTTTAATTTCTCAAACAGGTCTGAGAATTCCGGCACGGCCACCGCCAGCGCAAGAGATTGCTGATCATCCTGCCACTGCAAAAGCCGTTCAGCAGCGCGGTTTACAAATGTTATCCTGCCTTTTGCATCAAGCCCGACAACGCCGGAGGACACTGAACCCAGGACAGAGTCAAACAACCTGCGTCGACGCTCGATTTGCTGCGTATTGGTCAACAAAGTGTCGCGTTGTGACTTAAGTTCGCGCGTCATCTGATTGAAATAGCTGGATAACATGCCAATTTCATCGCCGCTTTCTTCTTCCCTGACGCGCACATCCAGGTCACCCTCACCCACGCGTTGCGCAGCACTGGTCAAACGCCCAACCGGACGCGACAGACGTTCCGCAAACCACATGCCAAGCCAGATTGCAGCCAGGATAAGGATCAAGGCAAAGCCTAGATAGAGCAAAGCGAATTCAAAAAGCACGCGGTCGCGTTCAGTTTCGCGCTGGTTGTAAAAGCGCGCAGTTTCCTGCGTTTGATCCAGAAGGTTCAGGATATCACCGTCGACATTGCGGCTGACATAGAGGTACCGGTCAGGAATTTCGGATATCGGCATCAGCGCGCGGAACTCGTTATTGTCCCAATCGCGAATGATCACCACGCCATCCTCCACAGATTGCTCGATCTGCTGAATGTCAGGCTGTTCAAAATCAAAGAGATAAGAGCTTTCACCGCGCGCGCGGATGTTACCCTGCCCATCGATAACGAAAGCTTCGCGCAACCCACGTTGAATTTCCCTCTGGCCGCGAGACAGAATCTGGCGAATATCGCCATCATCAAGAAACACAGCTGCCCGTTTCGTTGCGGTGATCAAAGACACGAGAGCCCGTGCATCGATGACTAGGTCCCGGCGATGCTCTTCTTCATAGGCTTGAGCAGCGGCCACGGAATTATCAACAACCCTCCCTACGCGATCAGAAAACCACGCCTCAAGGCCCATGTTCACCGAAAGTGTCGCAAAGATCGCTACAGCTACAGTGGGCAGCAATGCCATAAGTGCAAAAACCCATGTCAGCCGCATATGTAGTCGCGAACCGGCGGATTTTCGGCGCCGTGCGATGACCATCTGCATCACGCGCAGAGCAACGAGTGCAGCAACAACGACCACGTAAACCAAGTCAGTCAGTAAAACGATGCGAAGGATGTTGGAGGAACTGCCCTGATCAAGAGGTCCCAAAACCAGATAGGTGACGACCGCAAGCACAGGGCCAAGAACAACCAAACCAATAGCAGCAAAAGCACGCAGCGCCCGCATACGACGCAAGCGCTCAATCCTCTCCCACGACCATTTGCGTGTCATCGTGGTCACGCCCGATCCTCATCAGGTTGTGGTATCAAAGACACCAATCCCAATATTTAGCTGTTATGCGTAGGATACGCCTACATCAGCCACAGTATTGTTGCACTTTTACATCAATTTCCGGCGGCGTGTCACGCGAATATCGAGCTCATTTATCTTCTTACGCAATGTATTGCGGTTAATTCCGAGCAAATCGGCACATTTTGCCTGATTTCCCCCTGTCGCATCTAACGCAATGTCGATCAGGGGCTGTTCAAGCTCTCGTAAGATTCGCCCGTAAAGACCCGGCGGTGGCAAGGCGTTTCCATGAAGGTCAAAATAACGACGTAGATGTCGTCCAATGGAAGCGGAGAGGCTCTCTCCAGGCGCTTTGCTTATCACCGGATCCGCTTCCGGCTGATTTCCGAGCACGGTTTCCACCTCTGCTCTGGTGATTTCAGTACTCCGCGCAGTCAGGCCAAGCCGCTTGAGCGTATTTTCAAGCTGACGCACGTTACCCGGCCAGCTATACGCGCTGATCAGTTGCATAGCTTCATCTGAAAGACTGCGCGAGGGCTGTCCATCACGCTCATCACGTTGCAGGAAATGCTCAACCAAAAGCGGGATATCATCGACCCGCGATCGAAGAGCGGGAACATCAACAACCGCTCCGCTCAGCCGGTAGTATAGATCATCCCGCAGTTGCCCTTCGGCGAGGTGATCTGCCAGACGCCCCAGATTTGTTGCCATAAAGCGCGGCGCATTTTCACCGGGAGCATCCATCATCCGCACAAAACGAAGCTGGGCCTCACCGTCCATATCGGCCACCTGGTCAAGTACAATCGTGCCGCCTCTTGCCCGGCTCATAATCCGGCTAGGTCCTTCAAGATCGGCCAGATCACTCCCCGTTACTGTCACAAAGGGAAGCGTGCGCCGGTCCGAGAAATCGTGGATCGCTTTTGCGATAAGGCTTTTGCCGGTGCCGGATTCCCCGGTGATGAGAACTGGAAGGCCGGAGTTCATCAGACGTGCAACAATTTGATAGAGGTTTTGCATTGCCGGTGTACGCCCGATCAAGGGAAGCTCGTCAGGCCGTTCCTCTTCGACATTCAAACTACGCGCAATCGCCGGTTTTTGTGCCAGTGCCCGCGCCGTTCGTTTCATAAGATCGGGTAGATCAAACGGCTTCGGCAGATAATCAAAGGCTTGCGCCTCTTCCGCCTGAATAGCCGTCATAATGGTGTTTTGTGCAGAGATCACGATTACCGGCAATCCTGGGCGATCAATGGAGATTTTCGGAAGCATCTCAAGACCATTGCCATCGGGCATCATAACATCGGTAATAACGGCGTCGCCCTTGCCCTCGCCAACCCATCGCATCAGCGTCGTTAACGAGCTTGTTGCGTGCACACGGCATCCTGCCCTGGTCAAGGCTTGTGTCAGAACCGTTCGAATTGTGCGGTCGTCATCGGCGACCAGAACCGTTCCATCCATTAGCTATCCTCCAACTCCTTAGCCGCCCTCGGCAGCGAAATGCGAAACACCGTGCGCCCCGGCACGGAACTCACTGAAATCCATCCATTATGGTCCGATATAATCTTGGCGATCAGTGCAAGACCAAGCCCGGTTCCGTTTTCCTTGCCCGAAACAAACGGCTCAAACACATCTCCTGCAATGGCCGGGGGCAGACCGGGCCCGTCATCGACGACCTCGATTTGCAGCGGCAGCGATTTGCGTGATCCGTCGCCATCCCGCACACGCAACGAATGCTCATAATAGCTCCGCAATCGGATCGTACCGCCCTCCTCGCTGGCGGCTTCTGCTGCGTTCTTCATCAAGTTCTGGATAACTTGTAAAAGCTGATCCGCGTCGCCGAAAGCCATGGGCAGCGACGGGTCATAGTCTTCCAGCACATTCATATGCGCGGCAAATCCAACAACCGCCGTACGCCGGGCGCGATCAAGTACATCATGCAAGTTAACGGCGCTGAATTCAGGCGGGGGCATATTACCGAACTGTTCAACCTGCTCCAGTAAGCCGACAATCCTTCGACCCTCGCTTACGATGAGGTCCGTCAATTCCAGATCTGAAGGTTCAAGGTTCATGGATAAAAGTTGTGCGGCACCGGTGATCCCCGCAAGCGGGTTCTTTATCTCATGCGCTAACATTTCAGCCATCCCGATGGCAGATTTCGCAGCAGCCTTAACCGTTTGGCTTTGAGTAACGCGCCCGGCAAGTTCACGCGGAGAAATCAGAAAGATCATATATCCCGGCACGCCTATCAGAGGCGCAATCTGCAAGTTGCACTGCAGCGGAGCACGATCCCCAGTTCCGACATCAACGTCGTTGACGAAAAGCGGTGCCGTGTTGGCGCGCGCGCGCTCAATGGCCTCTTCCATAGGTGCGTCGACGGCGAGCAAATCCCAGATAGGTTTGCCCAGGAGCGACTTGGCCGAATGCATAAAAAACCCTTCGGCGGAGGGGTTCAGTTTGGCAATTTTGTCTTCGGCATCGAGCAAAAGGCCCGGCACCGGCAACGACATCCAAATTGCAGTTTCGTCGAGCGTCATGCCGCAAGGCCTTGCGCAGTGCAGATCGCAGGCTCCAGTAGTTTCAGGACCTCCACCGGGTCGTTTCTTGTAAGAATATCGCGCCGCAGATCCTTGTCCGTGCCCGCCCCATGCATGTACCAGCCAAGATGTTTACGGGCGACGCGCGTGCCAAGCTCGATGCCATAAAACGACAGCATCGCTTCATAATGATCGCAGATTATTTGCAGTCGCGTGCGGCCCTCTGGGATCACAGGTGCGTTTTGATCATAAAGCTCAGCGGCAATTTGCGCCAAAAGCCAGGGCTTACCCTGAGCCCCGCGCCCGATCATTACCCCATCGGCTCCCGATAACGCCATTGCCTGCTTGGCATCGGCCACATCATGAATGTCCCCATTGGCGATCACAGGGATATCGACCGCGGCTTTGACCTCGGCAATTGCGCGCCAATCAGCAGAGCCTTTGTAAAACTGGCAACGCGTTCGACCGTGAATGGTGATCATTTGCACACCGGCGGCTTCGGCCCGTTGAGCCAGTTCAGCCGCATTGTGGGAGGTATCGTCCCAACCAAGCCGTGTTTTAAGCGTAATAGGTATGTCGACCGCCGCGACCACCGCCTCGATCAGAGAAAGCGCATGATTGAGATCGCGAAGTAATGCCGAACCGCTTGCGCCCGAGCCGCTTGCGCTTGTCACTTTCTTGGCAGGACAGCCCATATTGATGTCGATGATTTGCGCCCCATTAGCCTCGACAAGCCGTGCAGCCTCCGCCATCCAATGGGCATCACACCCGGCAAGCTGCACAGATGTGTTCGCAATCCCAAAGCCCAGCTCGGCCTTTTCTCGCACGCCCGGCTTGGCCTGCACTATCTCCTGGCTGGCAATCATTTCGCTGACCACAAGACCAGCACCAAAGTGGCCAACAAGGTTTCGAAAAGGCAGGTCAGTAATGCCTGCCAAAGGAGCAAGCAACACCGGATTGGGTAAAGTTTTATCACCGACCTTAATCATTTTGCCTAAACGTTGTGCACCTCTCGTCTTAGGCTCAATCCTGACTTATGCAATTTTTTGAAGGGTGAAAACTGCACTTCACCGGGCGCGTGCCTATTTTTTAGGCAATCCGCAGTGGTGTCGTTTGGTTAAACTGCGCTCTTGTTGTTGCTGCTATCAAAATTAACGCCTAAGCAACGGTTATGTCTATGACACGCTTTGTATGCACGTTTTTTGGTGTGGGTCTTTTGCGCCCGGCACCCGGAACATGGGGCTCGCTAGCGGCACTTCCGGTGGCCTGGGTTGTGATAACGCTGGTAGGGCCGGTTGGATTTTCTGTGGCGATTGTAGCAGCATTTGCAATTGGTTGGTGGGCCACAGCCCGAGAAACCCGAGGCGCTGACAACCACGATCCTTCAGAGATTGTCATTGATGAGGTTGCAGGCCAGTGGTTAGCGCTTTTGCCTGTGTCAATTGGCGCGGCGCATTTTGGAGCGCCTTTGCTAGCGCTTTGGCCGGGCTGGATTGCAGGCTTCCTGCTATTCCGGCTTTTTGATATCTGGAAACCCGGTCCCATCCGGCTTATCGACAAACGAACCGATGCATTGGGTGTGATGCTTGATGACATTATCGCTGGTCTACTGGCTGCGATTGCTGTCATAGCGTTAGCTGGGATTGTTCATGGGTTTTTCAGGATATGACGGCCGCAAAGGTTCTTGAGTTCGCGGCTGCGCGCGGCGTGATGATTGTAACGGCTGAATCATGCACCGGAGGTATGGTGGCGACGGCCTTGACCGATGTTCCCGGCTCTTCGACCGTAGTGGACCGCGGCTTCGTCACCTATTCTAATGCCGCGAAAGTGGAGATGCTCGGCGTCAGTGAAGCCTCGCTTAAGAGTTTTGGAGCAGTGTCAGAGGACATCGCCCGAGAAATGGCTGACGGAGCCTTGCTGCGCTCGGGGGCAAGCCTTGCTACTTCAATCACCGGCATAGCGGGTCCTGGCGGGTCAGAGCATAAGCCCGAGGGCCGGGTATGCTTTGGTCTGGCCTATGTCGGACACGATACTCGAACAGAGACCAAAGAGTTCGGTGCTATCGGACGCGCGGAAGTTCGCGAAGCCGCGCGAGATCATGCACTAGCGATGCTATTGGAGGCATTGACCGCAACGTAAGACGGGTCAGACCAAAACTTTTTAAAAAGTTTTGCCAAAAGTCTTTCAAAGACTTTTCATCCGCCTCGAAGTGATTTTGCGAAAGACGACGCGGTGTCAGCTCTCGAAATCAGCGTTCGAAGCTCTCGCACCTTTTGCTCGCCAAGCAAAGATGTTGCCTTGGCCTCAATCCGTGCGCGGCGCTCGTCCAGTGCGATCTCCTCATCCAAGTCATGAAACAGCTTTTGCGTGCCACCATGTGCGTCAATCTCAATCCGCGCCTGCATTTCGCTTAGATCTGGTTGCTCCGAAACCTTGATCAAATCCATAATGCCGAGGGCCTCTACATCACCGCAAAGATCATCGCGAAACGAATCTAGCCGCGCCGTATCATGACCGAGAAGGCTCATCGCCGTGACCATCGTGTAGCTGAACTTTGTCTCGAGCCCAGTGGTCGGGCGCGCGATATTGCACACGCTCATCCAGCGAGGATGGGTGAAGATGCGGATCGCACTAATATCCGATGGCACGCGCTGATTGCCGCGCAGGGCCTCGAGTGCCGCGTGAAGGCCATGACAACAGGCGTGGAATTTGTGTTTGACCTTCGGAAAGCGCCAGCTCTCTCCAAGCCCGTCAAATGCTTGCGTGCTCCCTGCCCCATGATGTGTGGCGAAAAATCCCAAAGCACCTGACAGAGCTGATTGCTCAGCCTCAAAACCTTTGGCCGCGAGAAGTGCGGCCTCAACACCGTTTGCGGCCGCCTGCCCTGCGTTAAACGGCTTTCCCATGGTCCCAAATTCAGCCTTTAAGCCCGACGCGCGCGTGGCCACAAGCCCAAGAGCCATGCGCATCTGACGCAAATTTAGCCCAAGTAGCCGCCCGGCGGCGACTGTTGCACCAAATGCTCCTGAGGTTGATGTTTGATGAAATCCAACCTGGTAGTGATCACGGCCAAGCCATTCACCGACACGAATTGACGCCTCCATGCCGATCAGCGCGGCGGCTTGGAAAGCATCACCCTCGGCTTCGATCAGTTCCGCGGCCGCCAAGGCCGCCGGTATGACGGCAACGGATGGGTGTCCGATATGGGCAAAATGTGTGTCATCATAATCCAAGGCATGGGAGACGGTTCCGTTGACAAGCGCCGCCATGCGCGCGGGCACTTTAAATGCGTTGCCAAAAATTGAAGTCTGTGGCGTACCCGCCTCTTCTTTGGCCTGCGCTATCAAGATTTTTGCTACAGGTTCGTGGCGCGCGGCTAAACCAACCGCCGCCCAATCCAAAATAGAAAGTCGTGCAACGGCCAGCGATTTTGTTTCTGCCTCGCCCTCGCAGGCAAACCGCGCTAGAGCCTCAGTGACTTCATCCATCGCCGTGCAGCGCGTGCGCGCGCGTCTCAAAAGCGCGTACGATCCGGCGCATTGCCTCATAGAAAAAGATTTCTGCCGCGCCTTGCAGAATGCGGTTCTTGAAGGCGAAATCTACGTCGAAATTCACCTCAGAGCCTCCCTCTTCCAGGTCATTGAAGGTCCAATTAGACCGCATATATTTGAACGGCCCGTCGAGATATTCTGTCTCTATTCGCTTGGCCTCTTCGTAAAGGCGCACGCGACTGCCAAAACGCTCTCGGAACACCTTGAAGCTGACCACTAGATCGGCCTCCATAAGCTGACTGCCGTCCTCCTGTTCGGTAACACTGCGGACCCGAGCGGCCGCTGTCCAAGGCAAAAACTCTGGATAAGATCCAACATCAGCAACAAGCGCATACATCTGATCGCTACTATAGGGGAGCGTTTTGGTTTCAGCGTGGGATGGCATAGAGTTCCCGGCATGAATTGGCGTGACAGTGCGCAGCTATGTCGTAGAGTAAGTGGCAAAAATCAAGGAAAACTCATGAAACTGCGCGGATTTTTCATGGCGCTGATCGTCGCAGGGGCAGATGCATGAACCCGAGGTGGCTCTTGCGTATGGCGCGGTGGGCTCAAAACCCTCCAAGCGAAAAGCGCGTAAAGTTTGTCTTTGCGATAATTGGGCTTTGTTTGCTTTTGGTACTGTATGAAAAGGTGATAGGGCTGCCAGAGTGGGTTAACCAGGACACGCGTTGGTTCAAATACAAGCCTTGAGCAGTGATTCAAAGTGGTAGCGTTGATAATTGGCGGACCCTAGAGGATTCGAACCTCTGGCCTCTGCCTTCGGAGGGCAGCGCTCTATCCAGCTGAGCTAAGGGTCCACGTCAGCGCGGTATAGCCTCGGGGCATGACCGTTTCAATCTGGAAAATTCAGGCAAAGAGCTCATGGGCCAGCTCGAGCGCGTCAACCAGAGCATCCACCTCACCCGTCGTGTTGTACATCGCAAATGAGGCCCGGCAGGTGGCTGTGACGCCCAAATGATCCATCAGTGGCCCCGCGCAATGGTGCCCGGCGCGCACAGCGACGCCTTTTTTGTCCAGGATTGTTGAGATGTCATGGGCATGTGCTGCACCGTCCAGACTAAAGGAGAAAATCGCGCATTTATCAGGTGTTGTACCCTGCACCTGTAGCCAGTTGAGCCCGCTGAGGCGCTCTACGGCGTAATCCCGGATGCTGTCTTCATGGGCCGCGATATTGCCCACTCCAACGCTCATCATATATTCGAGTGCGACACCCAGCCCGATGGTCTGCACAATCCCGGGTGTACCCGCCTCAAACTTCATTGGAGGATCGGCATAGGTGATCTCGTCTTTATGCACCTCGCGGATCATATCCCCGCCCCCCAAAAAGGGCCGCATCTCCGCCAGCCGGTCATTATGAATGAAAATCGCCCCGGACCCGGACGGTCCGTAAAGTTTATGCCCGGTGATTGCGTAGAAGTCACAGCCAAGTTCATCAAGATTGAGCGGCATATGGACCGCCGCCTGAGAGCCATCGACAAGCACCGGCACGCCTTGTGCGTGCGCTGCATCACAGATTGATTTCACATCCACCTTGGTGCCAAGCACATTGGACAGATGCGTGATCGCTACCAGCTTTGTCTTCGGGCCTATCGCATCGATTATCTTTTGCGGATCAAGGGCACCGGTTGTATCGACATCAACCCATTTCAGGGCAACGCCCTGTCGCTCGCGCAGAAAATGCCAGGGCACGATGTTTGCGTGATGCTCCATCACGGAGAGCACAATTTCATCACCGGCTTGCATACGCGGCACGGCCCAGCCATAGGCGACCGTATTGATCCCCTCGGTTGTGCCGGAATTGAGAACGATCTGGCGCTCATCAGCAACACCGAGAAAGCGCGCGATAATACCGCGCACGGCCTCATATTTCTCGGTCGCCAGGTTTGACAGGTAATGCAGTCCGCGATGCACGTTGGCGTATTCCTGGCTATAGGCTCGCGTCACCGCGTCAATCACCACCTGCGGCTTTTGCGCCGAGGCTCCGTTATCGAGGTAAACCAGCGGCTTGCCGTTCACCTCGCGCGACAGGATCGGAAAGTCTGCCCGGATTTTTTCCACGTCATACATTCAACTGCCTCCAACGCCGCTCACAAAGATACCGCCGATCACGCCCATGAAAAGTGTCATACCGATCAGCACACCCACGATTGAGGCCACGATCACGCCGGTTGCTTTCAGCATATTCCCAAAGCTATGCGCCACATCCACATAGGTGACCAGACTGAAGAGCCACCAGCAGATGAAAATAAGCAAAGCGAAGGGCGATAAGAATGGAAGCGCGAAACCCAAGAAGGTGATACCAACCATCAAGCCGAAGCTCATAAGTTGCAGCCATGTGACGACCGCTAGAACGTCACCAAGTGTGCCCTGCCCACCTAGAAACCTACCAACCCAGTAGAACACAAAGACCGATAGAACGATACGACCCCATTGAATTACAGCCATAATTAACGGATTTTCGAAACCGGGTGCCGAGGCCAATACCTCACCCATCTCTCCGTTGGGCAGCGGCGTGATCTGTAACAGCAGCGACAAAACAAGCGACGTTATGACCGAAACCAAAGACAGGACCAGCCAGAGCGTTTGTGTGCCCATCTCTAGACGGACAAGGCCCAGTGCCGCCTCTCGCGGGTTTTTCAAGCTCAGCACAAAGAGCGGTTTGACCACCTCACTCATCATTATGCGGCCCACCCGGCTTCTCGCATGTTAGACACCCAAAACCAAAGAAATACTAAAAGCCATAATGCTCCAACACCGTTGAGCACCGGTCCTGGCCCTATAAAACCGGCCACAAGCCCATGAAAGAGCTTCAATGGGCTAGCTGCAAGAAAAGCCCAGAAAAGCGCCATGCGCGCGCTAAAGCCGGTAGCGTTGCCACCAAAAAGCCGAATGACAAGCTGACTAAGCCAAGCAAAAACGTAGAAGATCAGAGGCGCGATGAATATCCACCCCATCAAGGACCCACCAAGAATTGGTTGAAGCTCGTCTCCGGATATATGCGCGTCGCGGGCGAGCTTGGGCCAGTCTGCTATGAAAAACACCGCGCAACCTGCCATTAGAACCGCAAGAGCCCGGCCTTCATTTGTGCCAAGCTCAAGTATGCGTCGCATCACACGGCGCGGTCCTCGATAGGAGGCCACGATATCGGTTGTAACCGGCATTAGGCGCGCCGCCGCTCCAGCCATGCATAAAGCAGGTCAACGATCTCGTCACGCAGGATCTCGTCTTCGATCTCCTCTACTGCCTCGGCCATAAATGCGAGGGTTAACAGGTCTGTTGCCGTTGGCCGATCAACGCCGCGTGCGCGAAGGTAAAACAACGCCTCTTCGTCAATAGCCCCGGAGGTGGAGCCGTGTGAACAGGCCACATCATCGGCGTAAATCTCTAGCTCTGGCTTGGCCAAAAACTCGCTATCACCATCGAGCAAGAGCGATTGGCTCATCTGATAGCCATCGGTTTTCTGCGCGCCCTCCTTCACAAGGATTTTGCCCTGGAACACGCCTTTGGCCCCGTTGCGCAGAACCTTTTTGAAGACCTGGCGACTTTCACAATTTACCGCGTCATGGGTGATGAAGATCGTGTCGTCATGGTGAAACGCACCATCGCCGATACAGGCACCGGCCACGTGGGCAATTGCATCGTCTCCAACAATTTCCAGAACACAGTCATTGCGTGTGAGAATGCCGTTTGCCGTAAGCGTAAACGACTTGAAGATGCTTTCCTGCCCGATCCGGCCAAAAATATGTGTGTTCGTGCGCCGCTCATGATCGCGCCCCATGGTGCGCACATGATGGAAGCTCGCGCCGTCGGCAATATCCACCTCGGTGATCATTGTGGATCGTGCTGCCGGCGGACCGTTCTCAAGCAGGGTGAATTCGGCGCCCTTGTCGAGTTTGATCACGTGGTGGAGCAAAGCATCTGAGGTCTCGCTGCCTTGCTTGTAGATAAGGTTGACAGGCTTCTCGAGTTTGTCGCTCACATGGATCAAAACACCGTCTGTGGCCATCGCGGTGTTCAGCGCGGCCAACGGACGTTCGACCGGGTTTTGGCCACGCTCCTCGAGCGTGCCATAAAGCTCTCGCGCCCAGTGAATATCGGCCTGCGCGACATTGGCCAGACGATCAATGCGAAGGCCCTCAAACACTAGATCATCGCTGGCATCGGCATCAAACACGCCGTCGACAAAAACGATCTTGATCCTATCGACACGGTCAAAAATCGGTGTCTCACCGCTATCGTCATAAACCGCTGCCGGTGTGACTTCGACGTCAACGAGCTTTTCCGGCCGGGTATATTTCCAATACTCATCGCGACGACTGGGCAGGCCCATCTGACGCACCCGTGCCAGCGCTTGATCACGGGCTGCCTTGGTCCAACCACCATCGACAGGCATTTGCAGCGCGGCAAGACGCGCTTCTGTGGCATCCAATTTGGCTTTGGGCAGTGCCATCAGGCAACCTCCGCCAAGATATCAGCATAACCGTTATTCTCCACTTCAAGCGCGAGGTCCGGCCCGCCGGATTTTACCATCTGCCCATCGGCCATGATATGAACGACGTCGGGTTTGATATGATCGAGCAGGCGTTGATAGTGGGTGATCACCAGAAACGACCGGCCCTGATCGCGTAGAGCGTTGACGCCTTGCGCCACAAGTTTCATCGCGTCCACATCGAGACCGGAATCCGTCTCATCGAGGATGCACATCTTGGGCTCAAGCACCGCCATCTGCAGAATTTCGTTACGCTTTTTCTCACCCCCTGAGAAGCCCACGTTAACGGGGCGTTTGAGCATATCTGCGTCAATCTTGAGCGTCTTTGCCTTTTCCCGCACCATCTGCAGGAAATCCTTGGCGCTCATCTCTTCCTCTTCGCGCGCTTTACGTTGCGCATTGAGCGCTGTGCGCAGAAACGTCATGTTACCCACGCCGGGGATTTCGACAGGGTATTGAAATGCCAGAAAAAGGCCCGCCGCCGCGCGCTCTTCGGGTTCCATTTCAAGGATGTCCTCCCCGTCCAACAACGCGGAACCACCGGTGACCTCATAGCCGTCTTTGCCGGAAAGAACATAGCTCAGCGTTGACTTGCCGGACCCATTCGGTCCCATAATCGCATGCACCTGGCCTGCGCCGACAGTCAGGTCTACGCCTTTGAGGATCGTCTTTTCCTCTTCCTCAAGATCGACCTTTAGGCCTTTGATTTCCAACATAATAAAGTCCTCTTTAGATGGGCTCCAGGCAGTGCTGGATAATCATTCCAAATGTGTTTTTAGCTCTGCAACGCGCTGTTCCGCTTGAGAAGACGTTTTCTAAGCTGGTGAAAAGCGCAGGATTTCGGTTCGCTTAGGCGTCCTCTTCGTCATCCTTGTATCCATTAAAATAAGCCACCAGCCGTTGCGTCCCTGCCGCGATAGATGCCGATAGCATCAGCAAAACGAACCACACCCAAAACGAACTCAAAGCCAATGGATGCAAAAGAGAGGCAACTACGAGGCACAAGATCACCGAGATGGTGAACATCAAGCCACCTTCGCGCGTGCCATCCTCCTCGGAAACGATCGGACGTTTGATACGTGGCCGTTGTGGGCCTGATTTATCAAAATCGCCTACCATCACACCGGCTTGCTCCTATTGACTATCGCAATTTGAATGCGAGGCGTTTTAGCCGACAGACCCTTCAAGTGAGATCGCCACCAACTGTTGCGCCTCCATGGCGAACTCCATCGGCAGCGCTTGCAGAACATCCTTACAGAACCCGTTGACCACAAGGGCCACCGCCTCTTCCTCATCCATACCGCGTTGGCGGCAATAGAACAGCTGATCGTCATCAACCTTTGATGTGGTCGCCTCATGCTCACAGCGCGCCGAATTATTCCGCACCTCGATGTAAGGCACCGTATGCGCCCCGCATTTGTCACCGATCAGCAGGCTGTCACATTGGGTATAGTTGCGCCCGTTTACCGCCTTGGGGCGCATGCTGACCAATCCGCGATAGACGTTTTGCGATTTGCCCGCGCTGATGCCCTTTGAGACAATCCGACTTTTGGTGTTCTTGCCAATATGCACCATCTTCGTGCCGGTATCAGCCTGTTGATAGTTATTGGTTATGGCAATCGAGTAGAACTCACCCTGGCTATCATCACCGCGCAAGATGCAGGATGGGTATTTCCAGGTCACAGCAGAGCCGGTCTCCACCTGTGTCCACATCACCTTGGAGCGATCCCCACGGCAATCGGCACGTTTGGTCACGAAGTTATAAATGCCACCTTTGCCGTTCTCGTCCCCGGGGAACCAGTTTTGCACGGTGGAATATTTTACCTCGGCATCTTCTTCGATAATAATCTCTACCACGGCTGCGTGGAGTTGTGCCGTATCGCGCTGTGGCGCGGTGCATCCTTCAAGATATGACACGTATGAGCCCTTATCAGCGATGATCAACGTGCGCTCAAACTGCCCAGTATTCTCGGCGTTGATCCGGAAATATGTCGAAAGCTCCATCGGGCATCGCACGCCGGGCGGCACATAAACAAAAGAGCCATCCGAGAATACCGCGGTGTTAAGCGTGGCGTAGTAGTTGTCACTGACAGGCACCACGGTCCCAAGATATTTTCTGACCAGTTCGGGATATTCGCGGATTGCCTCCGAGATGGAGCAAAAGATCACACCTGCCTGCTTCAGCTCGTCCTGAAAGGTCGTGCCGACAGAAACGGAATCGAACACCGCATCAACCGCAACTTTTCGTGTCTCATCAGCATTCTCCGCCCCTTCGACACCGGCTAGGATCATCTGTTCTTTCAACGGAATGCCCAACTTTTCGTAGGTCGCCAGTAACTTGGGGTCGACCTCATCAAGCGATTTGGGCTTTTTTTCCATGCTTTTGGGGCGCGCATAGTAATACTGATCCTGAAAATCGATTTCCGGATAATCCAGCATGGCCCAGTCGGGTTCTTCCACTTTAAGCCAGCGCTCATAGGCAGACAGGCGCCATTCCGTCATCCATTCAGGCTCGCCGTTTTTCTCGGAAATCAATCGCACGATATCCGGCGTAAGGCCTTTCGGCGCGTACTCCATCTCGATATCAGTTTCCCAACCGTATTTATACGTGCTGAGCTCGCGCACCGCATTCACGGTGTCCTCCTCAACGCCCTCTTTTACGGTTGTGTCGTCGACTGACACCATCCGGTTTACCTCCATGTCACTCACGCTGTCTTTCATTGCTGCACCTCTTATGCTGCTCTTGCGCGATATTTTGCGTACTGAGACGTCCACGCTTGCGCAAAACGCATTACCTCATCTTCCGTTGTGTCAGGTCGAAGCGAAACGCGTATCGCACTTGACGCATGCATCTGACCAAACCCCATTGCCGTTAACACCCGGCTTGTTTTTACCTTACCCGAGGAACAGGCCGACCCGGCTGATATGGCAAACCCTGCAAGATCCATTGCCATCACCTGCGTTTCACCCTTCCAACCGGGGGCGATAATGCAAGAGGTGTTTGGAAGCCGATCTGCCTCTTGTCCTACGATAATAGGTGCTGCAGGCGAATCCTCAATAGCGCTTTCTAGAATTATTCTAAGTTTTTTTGCGCGCGCCCAAACTCCGGTCTCAAGATCGCGCTGCGCGGCTTCCGCTGCGGCGCCAAACCCCGCAATGCCTATGATATTCTCGGTGCCGGAGCGGCGCCCCATTTCCTGACCGCCACCCTCGGCAAGTGCTGCGATATCAAGGCCTTGCTTGACAAGCAACGCGCCAACACCTTTTGGGCCACCAAGCTTATGCGCCGACAAAACCGCCAAATCAGCCCCGCTCCAGGAAAACGAGAACGGCACCCGGCCCACGGCCTGCGTAACATCGACAAACGTTAGCCCTGCCCCGGACTCCGGCACTGTCAAAACACCGGTTTCCGAATTTGCCAGACCATATGCACGCACCGCAGGTGACAGCGACGGTGAATGATGCGCCCAAACTGCATCATGCGCCGTTGGGTCGACCTCGACCCCCTGATCGCGCCATGCGCTCAAAACACGCGCCGCCTCTGTTGCCCCTGACGTAAAAACGATCTCTTCACGCTTACAACCGACAGCCGCCGCAATCTGCCCACGCGCCTTCTCAACCATCGCCTTGGCCGCGCGTCCCTCACTGTGCACGCTGGATGGATTGCCAACCACATCCATCGCCTCATGCATCGCTGCCTTAGCCTCAGCACGCAAAGGAGCCGTCGCGTTGTAGTCAAGATAAACCCGATCTCTCACGCCGACCTCGGTTTCATTGTTCCAAAAATACTCAAATGACCGCCCCCCGCGCTGCGATACATTTGATTGAAGTGGCGATAAGGCAAACCTTCGCTGCCCGGGCGACCCCGGAGGCGGCGCAACCTATGACAAGTGACGCACTCATTCGTCTACCAATGCAAAGATATTTGGCACCGCTGGACAGGGGGCCAGCGAATTCTGCACAACATCGCTGAGCCGAGTTTGATGCAGGTAGACATAGACTTGCGCGCTCAGGCCTTCCCAAAGTCTGTTTGCCATACTTTGTGCTCGCGAGCCGCTGGTCGCACCCGATGCCCCTGCCCCTTTGTGCAAGGCATCAATCGTTTCATCTACCGCACCTAACACATCAACAATGCGAATATCTGCAGCCGGCTTGGCCAGTCGATACCCGCCACCGGGTCCGCGCGCAGATTCTACAAGCTTTGCGCGCCGGAGCTTCACGAATAGTTGCTCCAGGTATGGCAAGGAGATGTCTTGGCGTTTTGATATGTCGCCAAGCGTGACAAGTGCACCGTCTTTTTGCAAAGCAATATCGGTGAGCGCAACCATTGCGTAGCGTCCTTTGGTGCTGAGTTTCATATGCCCCCCGAGGTTCGGACAGTCGAAAACAAATCGAAATGATTGACCTCGCGACGGCTAGGTCTTATCTCGCTCAAAGCCGCAGAGGTCACCGGGCCTTTCGCGTAGTTTAGAATAATTCTAAGGTGCTTAAGCCCGGTCGTCAAGCCGAACAGAAGCATCTTTGCGATATGCGAGGGAGTTTTTATGCCCGAAGTGATTTTTCCCGGCCCCGAGGGCCGGCTTGAGGGCCGTTATCATCCGCAGAAAGACCGTGACGCACCGATAGCGATTATCCTGCATCCGCACCCGCAGTTTGGCGGCACCATGAATAACAAGGTGGTCTATAATCTGCATTATGCTTTCTACAACATGGGCTTTACCGTGTTGCGGTTTAATTTCCGTGGTGTGGGCCGCAGCCAGGGCGAGTATGATCAGGGCGTGGGAGAGCTTTCCGACGCGGCTTCTTCATTGGATTACCTTCAATCTATGAACAACAACTCCAAGCATTGTTGGGTTGCTGGTTTCTCATTCGGTGCCTGGATCGGTATGCAGCTTCTAATGCGCAGGCCTGAGATCACCGGTTTCATCTCGGTCTCGCCACCTGCGAATATGTACGACTTCTCGTTTCTGGCACCCTGCCCCTCTTCAGGTCTGATTATCAACGGTACCAATGATCGCGTGGCCCCACCGGCGGACACGCATGCGCTGGTCAGAAAACTGCATGAACAGCAGGGCATCACCATCACCCATGAAGAGATTGAGGGATCAGGTCATTTCTTTGAAGAGCCGCATATGGAAACCATGCTGGGTAACGTCACCAGTTATGTGAAGCGGCGTCTCACCGAGAATACGAGGTAGCAAGATGAGCGTAGCCGAAGATCTCGCAGATGAACTGGCCGTACAGCTGATCAAATATATTGATGCCTCGGGCGACAATAAAATCGAGATGGAGATCACCAACATCCTAGGTGCAACGTCGCAATCTGCCGAAGAAGCATTTCTGACCTCCATGCGCGTACGCCGTGCCAATAACGCAGCGCGTGCTTTACTTTTGGAGCGGGTGAAAGCGTTCAAAGCGAAAAAAGCGGCTGAAGACGCCCAAGGTGCATCTCCGGATAGCGAGACGGAACCTTCTTGAAGGGTTGATCAATATCGAAACCCTGCAAAAATGGGGATTTACCGCAGTCCTTCAAAAAACTGATAGCTGACCAGAGCCGCGTCAATCTCTTGCGAGGCACGGCCTTGCAATAGAGTTGAGCGTAATCCGGAGCGGGGCCAGGCGTGACCGTGACCTTCAATTTCAACATAGGTCAGACGCGCCTTGCAGTCGCGAAATCGAATGATCGTAGCGCTTGTATCATCCTGCCATTTGTTGACGTCTCGAACTTCTGCGGTGTTTGAACAGCCGTTTCGGGCTTTCCAGACATTGATCGTCGCGCCGCTTGAGAGCGTTCCACCCAGCCTGCTGTGACTAGAACGGCCTGAATGCGGCGCAATGGGATCATCGGTGCCGTAAAGGAACATGGCTGGTACGGACGGGCCACTTTCGCAGGGGTATTTCTTGGGTGCTTTGGTCGCGATGACGGCTATGCCCGCGATAAGCCCAGGCCGATCACATCCATGCGCATCGCCATGCCGCCGCCGTTTGAATGGCCGGCCATAAACACCCTGTCCTTTTGCGCGATCCCTTCATCGATCAAGGATCGGACGAGAGCGGACAAATAGCCAACATCGTCAAACCTATTTGCTGGCGCACGCCCATCATTCCAGCCACGAAACCGTCCATTCGGGTAAACCACAACGAATTCATTTTGCTCTGCGACGCGATCATACCCGGCAGCCCTGCGCATGCTCTTAGAGCTGGCAAGAAATCCGTGAAGCACGATCACCACCGGTGCCGGTTTGGTCGTGTCCTTACGCCCGTCAAAGATTTCGGTACTCCGGCCAAGAAAACGCTCTGCCACCGCCGCGGATCCAACGAAAGACGCGCATAATGCGACCACCAGACCAATAAAGATGGACCGACCAAACATTCTGCTAAGGTAGATAAAATCAGGCCTTAAGGCTAGCTGGTCTCGGCGCGGTGACGAAGAAACGCTTGGTTGATCGCAAAGCCAACCTGAGGGTCAATTTTCATCAGTATTGCTGCAAATCTCCCAGACATCTGGCTTACGTTTTGCATGTAGTTTCGACGCATGAATTCGCGAATACCCATGCCGCACAGCGGGGAGCGCATGGCGTCATCGACAGTCACCTTAAGCTTTACACGCCCTATAAGAAGATCGCGCGCCTGCTGTTCGACCTTATGCCACTGCCTGCGCACGGCCTTTCGGTCAATCCAGGCCCTTTCCGCATCTCTTACGGCATCAAGCGGATCGAGTTTTTCGGAATGGTAGGCAAACTTTTTCTCGACATGCGTCACAAGCCAGAAAAGCGCTCCGTCGCTGATCGATATTGCGCGGTATGCGGTGGTCACACCGCCATCAAAGCTCGCCTTGTGTTGACGATCAACATAAGCGGCAACCCAGTTTTGGTAGTCGTATTCAAGCTCGTCACTGATCGCCAGAATATCGCGCTCCAACAGCGAGGTCATAGGCCGTTGCATAGCTAGGCGCTGGCGTCTTTTAATGTGCTTTTTGCTAAAGAAATTGAACATGATGGTACTCTCACAAGAATTAAATTTTGAAATGCGTGATCGATAAAATTATCGCTGGATTGAAGCCGTTGAGCCTGGCTAAGGAAATCCCTGAATATTGGGGGTGTGTTGGGCGCTGATCAGATCGATCATGTAGGCCCGCATCACGGCCTGAACCCTGTTTGATGCCTTGAGCTTGCGTTGGGCAGAGGCAAAATACTCGTTAACCGTATTGTCGCTCAACGAAAGCGTGTCGGCGATTTCCTTTGTTGAGCGCCCCATAGCCGCCCAATGCAGACAATCCCGCTCGCGCGGGCTGAGCCTTACGGGCTCATCTCCAAAAGCCAGGTCACATACCTGCTGACCTTCGGCAAAAAGCTCACTGGCCAGAGCGCGGGGCGCGTCTTTCTCTTCGTCTACGACTGCTAACTTTGGGGACAACGCTTCACCTTGCTCTGCAGACGGTGAAACCCCGATGCATAGCCAGTCCAAGGCTTTGACAGAACGGGAAAGGTTATCACTCATAACGCCTCACTCATATTGTGGCCTTCAAGAAAGAAAGCACTGCGTGGTGAAACCGTAAGCGACCAAAGGCTAAAGCTGCCGTTAATTGGCGAGCAAAGAGCGTTTAAAATCCGTTATTAGTGAATTGCGCGATCAAACCAGTGTTCAAAATGTCATTTGTTTGTAGCGTCTGCCGCTTTGACCTTCACTGCCAAATCCCGTGCTATCGCAAAGGCACCTTTGATCTTGTCGCTGTCTTTTTTCCAATCCCGGCGCACGACGATTTTGTTGTCGCGCACTTTGGCGAGGCCGTTTTGATCCTTGATGAACTCCACCAGTCCTGCCGGATTGGCGAATTTGTCGTTGTGGAACTGGATCGTCGCCCCCTTTGGCCCGCCGTCGAGCTTGGCAATGCCCGCACGTTTGCACATAGCTTTGATCCGCACAACGAGCATCAGCGTGTTCACCTCGCGCGGTAGTTTGCCGAAGCGGTCGATGAGCTCGGCAGCGAAGCCTTCAAGTTCAACTTTCGACGACAAGGCACTGAGACGGCGGTATAATCCGAGGCGCACGTCGAGATCGGGCACGTAATCCTCCGGGATCAGAACCGGAACACCGAGATTTATCTGCGGCGCCCATTGCTCGTCGGCCTCGCTGAGCCCCTCCATCTGACCGGATTTGATCTTGGCAATCGCCTCCTCCAGCATCGACTGGTAAAGCTCATAGCCCACATCGCGCATCTGGCCGGATTGCTCTTCACCAAGCAGGTTGCCTGCCCCGCGAATATCGAGATCCTGCGAGGCAAGGCTGAACCCTGCCCCGAGCTGATCGAGGCTGCCCAGAACGCGCAGGCGTTTCTCAGCCGTTGCGGTTAGTTTCACCCGTGGTTTGGTGGTCAGATAGGCATAGGCCCGCGCCTTGGAGCGCCCGACGCGGCCACGGATCTGATAAAGCTGCGCAAGCCCGTACATATCGGCGCGGTGGATCACCATGGTGTTGGCCGTCGGGATATCGAGCCCGCTTTCGACGATCGTCGTGGCCAGCAGAACATCGTATTTACCGTCGTAAAATGCGTTCATCCGCTCATCGAGCTCACCTGCAGCCATTTGTCCATGCGCCACAACAAAGCTTACCTCGGGCACCTGCTCGCGCAGGAATTCCTCAATTTCTGGAATGTCAGCAATTCGCGGCACCACGTAGAAGCTCTGCCCGCCCCGGTAATGCTCGCGCAGGAGCGCCTCGCGGATGGTGATGCCGTCAAACTCGCTCACGTAAGTGCGGATCGACAAGCGATCCACCGGCGGTGTGCCGATGATCGAAAGGTCCCGCACACCCGAAAGGCTAAGCTGCAATGTTCGTGGGATTGGCGTCGCGGTGAGCGTGAGCACATGCACCTCACTGCGCAAGGACTTCAGCCGCTCTTTGTGTCCCACGCCAAAGCGTTGCTCTTCATCAATCACTAACAGGCCGAGGTTTTTGAAACGGATGTTTTTCGCCAGTAGCGCATGCGTGCCGACGACGATATCTACCGTGCCGTCACCAAGCCCTGCGCGTGTTTGGTTGGCCGCCGTGGATGACACAAAGCGTGACAGCGGCCGCACCGTCAGAGGAAAGCCACGGAATCGCTCGGCAAAGCTCTGATAATGCTGCCTCGCCAGCAGCGTGGTTGGCGCGATCACCGCGACTTGCATGCCGGACATCGCCGCGATGAAAGCCGCCCGCATGGCCACTTCGGTCTTGCCAAAGCCCACATCCCCGCAAATTAGCCGATCCATTGGAGTGCCGCCGCCAAGATCGCCGAGCACATCCTCAATCGCGCGCAGTTGATCATCGGTTTCCTGATACGGAAAGCGGGCGGAAAAAGCCTCCCATGCATGATGCTCAGGCTCCAATATCGGCGCTTTGCGCAAGGCACGCTCCGCAGCAATGCGGATAAGCCGGTCAGCCATATCGCGAATGCGTTGCTTAAGCTTAGCTTTCTTGGCCTGCCACGCCCCGCCACCCAGACGGTCTAGCAGACCCTCATCATGGCCATAGCGGCTCAACAGTTCGATATTTTCAACGGGCAGGTAAAGCTTGGCGTTTTCGGCATATTCCAGAAGCAGGCATTCATGGGCGGCACCTGCGGCAGTAACCACTTCAAGCCCGTGATAACGCCCGATACCGTGATCGACATGCACCACCAGATCACCCGCGCTCAGCGATTGCGCCTCCGTCAGGAAATTTTCGGCACGCCTGCGTTTTTTGGGAGACCGAATGAGGCGATCACCCAATATATCCTGCTCTGCAATGACGGTAAGGCAGGGCGCCTCAAAACCATGCTCAAGCGCCCAGACCGTAAGATGAAGCCCAGTTTTCGAAAGCCCGGTTGCGTTTTTGACATTGACGGCACCAAGCAGACCCTCATCTTCAACCAGCCCTTCCAGACGTTCGCGCGCGCCCTCGGAATAGGCCGCGAGGATGACCGGGCCTTCTGCGGATTTCGCCTCGATATGCGTCTTGAGTGCCGAAAAAAGCCCTACGCTTTCCTGTTGTCGCTCTGGTGCAAAATCCCGTCCTACGCGTCCACCAGCATCGATCACGCCTGGCCCTGGTGCCTGCGCAAGAGGGGAAAGCTGCAATTGCCTTCGCGAACCCAAACCCGCCTGCCATCCCACCTCGTCGAGGTAGAGCAGATCAGGCGCAAGCGGTTTGTAGACTGTCTCAACACGCCCCTTTTGCTCCAACGCATGCTGGCGCGCCTCATACTGGTCAGCCACCGTTTCCCAACGCGCCGACTGGCTTGCCTCTGTCTGATCGTCAAGCACGACCGGCGTATCGGGAAGGTAATCAAACAAAGTCTCGAGACGCTCATGAAACAAGGGTAGCCAATGCTCCATACCTGCTTGCTTTCTCCCTGCGCTAACCGCCTCATAAAGGGGATCATTGGAACCAGCGGCACCAAACTCAATGCGATAGTTCTGCCGGAATCGGGTGATCGCGCTATCGTCAAGGATAACTTCGCTCACCGGTGCAAGCTCTATCGAGTCGAGTTTATCAATCGTGCGCTGTGTACTGGGATCAAAGCGGCGAATGCCGTCAAGCACATCACCAAAAAGATCTAGCCGCACCGGTCCGGTGTCGCCTGGGGGATAGATATCAATGATGCCGCCCCGCACGGCAAAGTCACCTGGCTCCATCACTGTCGGGGATTGGGTGAAACCCATGCGCACCAGAAACGCACGCAGCGCTGTCTCATCAATTTGAAAATCCACCTGCGCCACAAATGCGGCTTCTTGCAGTATTTCGCGCGCCGGTATTTTTTGGGTGGCTGCGTTTAAGGTTGTCAGAAGAATGAATGACTTGGGCGCACCGTGGGCAAGCGTGGCCAACGTCGCCATCCGCGCGGCGGAAATGTCTGAGTTGGGCGAAACCCGATCATAGGGCAAGCAATCCCAACCGGGAAACCGCAAAATCGGCATGTCAGGCGCAAAAAACCGCAACGCGGCTTCCATAGCGGCCATCCGTTTGTCGTCTCGCGCGACATGTATTACGGGCCCCATAGCACGCTCGGCTTCGCGCAAAACGAGCTTGGCGTCAAAGCCTTCCGGCGCGCCACCGATTTTGATGCGCGTTTGCTCTTGCGTCATAACAGTCAGCCCTTAGCCGCCCAAAGGTCCAGTTTGATAGTTTTGCAACATGCCCCAGATCGCGGTAACAAAAATCGAAACCATTCCAATACCCTGGGTGATGATCCGATGTTGGTTCATCCTTCGGTACAGCGCTTCCGCATAAAGCTCTTTGTCACGGATCGCCCGCGCCGTTTGCAAAGACAATAATGCAACAAGCGACATGGGAAACGCCAACAGAAACAATGCCTGGCAAAACTCATTTCCGCTTCCAAAAGCGAGCATGCCCAAAGTTGTAAGAACGAAGCCCATAAAACCGGTCAACAGAAGCCCAACCTCCTTTGAAATCAAAAGTATTCGGTTGCAATTGATCCGAACGATATCGTGGAGATCTTCGAGGTTTTGTTGATCATCATTTTTGCGTGCGCGAACAACCATGTCCCAAGGCACGCCGATCACCCAATGGCTTGTCGTCGACCACAGCACAGCAAGCATGATCCAGAACCACAGGTTGCTGAAACTGCGCATATCGATCAGTTCGAATATACTCTGTACGAGGTCCACTACTGCCTCCGGAAAGGTGGGCTTTCTCCTGAGCGCTCCTCATAGCGCCGCGTCGCGCCGATTCCTACCCTTGTGATAAACGAAATTCCATGACACTGATTTACTGCGCTAAAAAGGACCCGGCAGATGCGAGATATACAGTCTGACCCGATCAAACCTCAGAGCCCGGCGGTGCGTCTGCGCCGTGTGCGAAAGAATGCATCGATCAGAGCCCTTGTGGCGGAAAATACCCTTTCTCCGGCTGATTTGATCTGGCCGGTCTTTGTGCGCGATGGGAAAGATGTAAGGGAGCCCGTGGCGTCGATGCCCGGTGTGTCCCGTCTTAGCGTGGATAACGTCGTGAAAGCCGCACGAGAAGCTGCTGATCTTGGTATCCCTGCGATTTGTTTGTTCCCTTACACTTCAAAGGAAAATCGATCGGTCGACTGCGCCGAGGCCTGGAACCCTGACAATCTGTCCAACCGCGCGACACGCGCGATCAAAGACGCGGTTCCGGACATTCTGGTGATGACGGATGTGGCGCTCGATCCCTATTCCGACACGGGTCATGATGGTTTTGTTGTCGATGGAGAGATCGTAAACGATGAATCTGTGGAGGCCTTGGTAAAGCAAGCCTTGAGCCAGGCAGAAGCCGGTGTTGATATTATAGGCCCGTCGGACATGATGGACGGCCGCATCGGCGCGATCCGAGACGCGCTCGAGAGCGACGGGTACAAAAACACGATGATCTTGAGTTATGCGGCGAAATACGCGTCTGCATTTTATGGCCCTTTTCGCGATGCGGTAGGCGCGTCTGCCGCGTTAAAAGGCGACAAGAAAACCTATCAAATGGATCCTGCGAATTCTGATGAAGCGCTACGTTGCGTCGGTCGGGATTTGGATGAAGGGGCAGATATGGTCATGGTTAAGCCTGGCATGGCTTATCTGGACATCTGCCAGCGTGTGAAAGAGACCTTTAGCGTACCAACCTATGCCTATCAGGTTTCTGGTGAATACGCGATGCTGATGGCGGCTGCACAAAATGGCTGGCTAGACCAAGATCGGGTTATATTTGAGAGCCTTATGGCCTTCAAGCGAGCTGGATGCGACGGTATTTTAACCTATTTCGCGCCCTCTGTTGCCAAGGCGCTCGGCTAAGGCCCGCAAGAATCCGCGAAGCTCTTGCAACCACAACAATCTGTGGTGACAAAGGGGCGCATACCCCGTATAATGTATATAACCGGCGGGGAAAAGTCCGGGCACCTTGCAGCTATTTGACAGGCATTCCGATGAAAAAACTTACAAGACGCAATTTCACCCTAAGTGCGCTGGCTTCGACTCCGTTTCTTGCCAGTTGTGGTAATGGAGTTGAAAGCACGGGCGCTCAAAAAATTGATGCCAGGGCGGATTCAACCCTAAATTTCTTGTACGACAACTATCCGAATACGCGTGAACTGGCGAATAAATCCACCGGCCAGTTGGTCATGCCGCTTATAACCGAGGGCGGCTTTATATTTGGCGGCGGCTTCGGCCGTGGTGCGCTTCGCATAAACGGCGCTACGGTGGATTACTATTCCGCTACCAAAGGCAGCGTTGGTCTGCAGATCGGGGCACAGCAATTCGCGCATGTGTTATTCTTTATGACCCAAGATGCTCTTGCCTCTTTCCGCCGCGCCTCTGGTTGGGTTGCAGGCGCGGATGTTGAATACGTTTTTTCAGATCAAGGTGGCAATCTTCGCACCGACACAACGACGATTACAAGTTCGGTTGTGGCGGTGATCTTTGGTCAGGCCGGTGCATTGGCCGGTGTGTCACTTGAAGGCACCAAATACACCCGGATCATTCCATAATCTCAGGTGCAAATAGCGTTCCCTTCAAATCCGCAGCTTATGCATTTTGCGAGCGTCGGCATGGGCTGCATGTTTGTCCCTAGTTGCGTGCGACATCCCGTATCTGATATGTATTTAAACACAAAATATGGACCTGCTGTAAAGAGCGAGGACTTACGTGAGCGATACGCCAGAAAACCCTGAAAACGAAGACGGAAATCCGCCAGAGCGCCCTCAATATGATGGCCCAAGCGTATCGATCCTCGATGAGATGAAAACGTCTTATCTGGACTATGCGATGTCGGTAATCGTGTCGCGTGCTATCCCGGATTTGCGCGACGGTTTGAAACCGGTTCATCGGCGCATCCTTTACGCGATGCATGAGACAGGAAATACCCACGACAAGGCATATCGGAAGTCGGCGCGTCCCGTAGGCGATGTGATGGGTAAATATCATCCCCATGGCGACGGCGCGATTTATGACGCGTTGGTTCGAATGGCTCAGGATTTTTCCATGTCGCTGCCGCTGCTCGACGGTCAGGGCAACTTTGGGTCGATGGATGGCGATAACCCTGCTGCCATGCGCTACACAGAAGTGCGCATGGACAAGCCCGCTCAGTCTTTGCTTGCCGACATTGAAAAAGACACGGTTAATTTCCAGGATAACTATGACGGTAAGGACCGTGAACCATCGGTTTTACCCGCGCGTTACCCGAACATGCTGGTCAACGGTGCCGGCGGTATTGCGGTTGGCATGGCCACAAATATCCCGCCTCATAACCTTGGTGAGATCGTCGATGCCACGCTTGCGCTGATCGAGAACCCGGATCTCAGCACCGAACAGCTGATCGAATACGTCCCGGGTCCTGATTTCCCGACAGGCGGCATTATCCTTGGGCGCTCTGGCGCGCGAAAGGCCTATATCGAGGGCCGCGGCAGTGTGATCATCCGCTCCAAAACGCGCGTTGAGGAGATTAGAAAAGACCGATATGCCATTGTAATTGATGAGATACCTTATCAAGTGAATAAGATGGCGATGATCGAAAAGATCGCCGAAACCGTGCGCGAGAAACGCATCGAAGGCATCGCTCATGTGCAGGACGAATCCGATCGCCATGGCGTGCGCGTGGTGGTGGAGCTGAAACGTGATGCCACGGCTGAAGTGGTTCTGAACCAATTGTTCCGTTTCACACCGATGCAAACCTCATTCGGCTGCAACATGCTTGCCCTCAACGGTGGTAGACCCGAGCAGCTGACGCTTTACGGCTTCCTATCGGCCTTTATCACCTTCCGCGAGGAAGTTGTCGCGCGGCGTACAGCCTTTGATCTGCGCAAAGCGCGGGAGCGCAGCCACGTTCTCTGTGGATTGGCGGTCGCGGTCTCTAACGTAGATGAGGTGGTGGCAACAATTCGCGCCTCTGCCGATGCCGCAGAGGCGCGTGAAAAGCTTATGTCTCGCCGTTGGCCTGCACAGGATATCCTTGAATATATCGCGCTGATCGACGACCCGACTCATACGGCCAACGATGACGGCACCTATAACCTGTCCGAGACACAGGCGCGTGCGATCCTTGAACTACGGCTGCAACGCTTAACCCAATTGGGCGTCAAGGAAGTGACCGACGAGCTGCAAGAGCTGGCAGGCAAGATCAAGGAATACCTTGCTATTCTGGCCAGCCGCGAACGCATCATGGAGATCATCTCCGACGAGCTGCGCGACGTGAAAGAACAGTTTGCCGTGCCGCGCCGCACGGAGATTGTCGAATGGTCAGGCGATCTGGAAGACGAGGACCTGATCGAACGCGAAGATATGGTCGTCACGGTGACATCTGGTGGTTATATCAAACGCACCGCCTTGGCCGATTTCCGGGCTCAGAAGCGTGGCGGTAAAGGCCTCTCTGGTATGCAAACCAAGGAAGAGGATGTCGTCACGACACTGTTTGTGGCCAATACGCATACGCAGCTTCTCTTTTTTACCACCGAGGGCATGGTCTACAAACTTAAGACCTGGCGCTTGCCTCTTGGTGGACGCACGGCCAAGGGCAAGGCGATCATCAATATCCTGCCTATCCCTCAGGGGGTCAGTGTCGCGGCGATCATGCCGGTCGATGTGCCAGAGGAAGACTGGGCTGATCTGCAGATATTCTTCGCTACTTCCGCCGGGGATGTGCGGCGCAATGCGCTAAGCGACTTCACCAATGTCAAATCCAACGGCAAGATCGCCATGAAGCTGCCCGATGAGAACACGCGCCTCGTAAATGTGCGTATCTGCTCGGAGGACGACGATGTTATGCTTGTGACGAACTCCGGTCGTGCTATCCGTTTTCCAACGACCGAAGTGCGCGTCTTTAAAGGGCGCGACAGCACCGGTGTTCGCGGTATCAAGCTACAAGGTGATGATGAGGTCGTGTCGATGTCGATCATACGGCACTTCAAAGCCGACCCACAGGAGCGAGCCGCCTATCTCAAAATGCGCCGGGCCGCAGCGGGATTGGCGGATGAAGCCGAGAGCGATGATGAAGACGCAGAGGTCGCAGGTGATATTAGCCCTGAACGCTTTGAAGAAATGCAAGCCGTCGAGAACCTCATCCTGACGATCACCGAACAGGGCGCAGGCAAGCTTAGCTCAAGCCATGATTACCCAGTGCGTGGGCGCGGTGGAATGGGCGTACAAGCCATGGACAAGGCGATGCGCGGCGGCGCTCTTGTGGCCTCCTTCCCTGTCGAAATGGAAGATCAGATCATGCTCGCCACCTCGGGTGGTCAGTCTATCAGGGTGCCAATCCAGGGTATTTCCTTCAGATCCCGCAGCGCAGGTGGCGTGAAGGTCTTCAATACGGCTGAAGGCGAGAGGGTCGTAAGCGTCGCCTGGATTGCCGAGGCGCATGAAGAGGATGAAGAGGCTGAGGCTCCGACGGACGCATGACGCGGCTTCTGATCACCGGCTCTGGTGGTCGACTTGGTACATTGCTGCAGGCTGCTTTCCACCGTGACGGAAGCGACGTCGACGTGGTATTTCAGTCGAGCAAGCCGGGTATGGACGTTCAATGGCGCGTCGGAGATCCTCTTTTCAAGCTGCCAAAAACGGACGCTGTGCTTGCGCTTTGGGGTGTAACGCGCGGAGATGACGAGGCGCTTGCCCACAACAGCCAACTTGCTTTTTTGTCGGACGAAGTTGCAGAGGCGACAGGCGCGCACCGGGTTTTTCATTGTTCAACGGCAGCTATCTATGGACCGGGCCAAGAGATGTTTGAGGATAGGCCACCTGCCCCGATCAACGCCTACGGCGCGGCCAAATTGGAAATGGAGAGGCATATTCGAGGGTTTGTGGAAAGCGAAGGCAAATCGCACACGGTGCTCAGGCTGGCAAATATAGTTGGCGCAGATAGCCTTGCTCCATCTTTGACGAGTGATGATCCGGTGACGCTGCATAAATTTGCAGATGGCAAAGGTCCGCTTCGAAGCTACCTTGCGGCAAGCGATTTGCTTAGAATCACATACGCACTATTGCAAAATCCGCCTTCCTCTCATCTTGAAGTATTAAACCTTGCCGCACCGCACCCGGTCGAGATGGAGGCATTAGCAAGAGCCGCCGGAAAACAGATCATATGGCAAGACGCGCCAGAGACAGCCGTGCAAGAGGTTAGCCTGAATACGCAACGCCTATCCAATATGGTTCCGAAGGCCATTAAACACCGCAATGCCAAGGAGATGATTGCAGATTGGCAAAGTGTAAAAGGCCGCTGATTTTCAGGGGAAACACACATTCCCGCGATCAAATCTTACAACTTTTGATGAAGCTCATACATGCAATAGGGTGCTGAAACTGGACGCTTCGGTGTCAAACGCCTAGACATTTACATGCTGTTCGAAACTAGCATCATTGAATATCAAAGACTGGGGCAATGACTTATAAACAAATATCGACGTTTATGCGCCGTAATTCACGCACATTACAGCTTGCTGGCGATGTCATAATCCTAGCCTTGTCCAACCTAATAGCTGCAGGCTTGCTCGCCGCTGGCAATGATTTGATGCTTCAATCCGCTGGATTTGCTGTTGGTCTATTGCTGACAATTATTGCTGGTATCGGGCTTATGTACCGGTTTAGCCTTTACGCGGTCTCTTTGCATAGTTTCCAGATTAGCAGTGCTCTGACCATGGGTTATGTGGCACTTGGCGTGGCCCTGACGGGTGCTGTCGCGGCGACGTTTGCCCCGTTTTCAATGATGCCTCCATCGCTCTATCTTGTCGCCGGGTTGGTATTTCTGGTGATGGCAGTCGCGGCGCGGCTATTGACCGGGCAGATTTTAAGATTTTTACGCAGGAACGAAGCAAAGCGCAGGCCAATTCTCATCTACGGTGCAGGCCAAACCGGACAACAGCTTGCAGCGGCCCTTTCCTCGGATGACCATGTTTATCCGGTCGCCTTTTTGGACGATAACCCGCGTCTTCATGGCCTGACCGTGGCGGGTTTAAGGGTTCATGCGCCGTCTGAACTTTCCTTGCTTGTCGCGCGCCACAACGTCGGCCGCGTCGTACTTGCGATGCCGAGTATTGGGCTTTCCATGCAACGCAAAATTACAGAAAGCATCGCCGACAGCGGCTGTGAGGTGCATGCGTTGCCGTCCTTCTCTGATCTGGTGAACGACCGAGTGAGCGACTTATCAGAAACCAAGGCGGTTGATATCAACGACCTTCTAGGCCGAGACAGGCTTGATGAAGAACTTCCCGGTGTCAAAGAGACCTACAGGGATCGAAATATCATGGTTACGGGCGCAGGCGGTTCTATTGGATCAGAGCTCTGCCGGCAGTTGCTATTTTGCAGACCCAAATCGCTGATCCTGTTTGATCACAGCGAATGGGCCTTGTTTGAAATTCACAGAGAACTGACAGGTTTCGGCTTTGATATCCCGATCATCCCGGTTCTGGGTAGCGTCTCACAGCAGTCGCTTGTCGAGATAGCGTTTGCCAAATACCAGATCGAGATCGTGCTGCACGCAGCCGCCTATAAGCATGTGCCGATGGTTGAGGCAAATGCACTGGAAGGTATTCGCAATAACGTTTTTGGAACAAAAAACGTGGCCAACGCGGCCATGGCTGCCGGCGTGGACAGTTTCATTCTGGTCTCCACCGATAAGGCCGTGCGCCCGACCTCGATGATGGGGGCATCAAAACGTGTGGCCGAGATGACCATCCAAGATCTCGCGACAAGATCCAAAAACACACGGTTTTCCATGGTGCGGTTTGGCAATGTCATGGGTTCTTCGGGCTCTGTGATACCTCTCTTTCAGGAACAGATTGCGCGCGGCGGTCCCATCACACTGACCCATCCTGAGGTAACCCGGTTTTTCATGACTATTCCAGAAGCAGTCAGCCTTGTCCTTCTAACAGGGTCATTCGCACGTGGGGGCGATGTCTTTGTGCTTGATATGGGCGAGCCAGTGAAGATCGCGAACCTAGCCCGGAAGATGATCGAAAACGCGGGACTAAGTGTGCGCGAGGCGCAAAATCCCGATGGTGATATCGAGATTGCCGTTACCGGACTGCGCCCGGGCGAGAAACTTCATGAAGAGCTTTTGATAGGCTCAGACATGCTGACCACGCCCCACCCGAAAATCCTTCGCGCGCAAGAAGAGCATCTTTCCGAGATTGAAATGGCCAATGTGCTGCAGGCATTGCGCTCTGCCGTGGACAATCGTGATGTCACACTTTTGCACAAGACGATTGATAACTGGATCGAGCAAGAAGAACTACCGGTGGAGATCACGGAATCCTCGGTCGTTTAAACGAAATATGCGTCGCACAGTTTTTGGTATGTTCACGCCATTAAAACCTTGGGGGCGCCGCCCCCACACCCCCGAAGTATTTTAAGAACAATGAAAAAACGGTTTGGTTAAAGTGACGTGCGTTATCCGACCCGCTCGGCCAGGGTCAGCCATTCTTCTTCTGCAGCCGATAACTTAGCCTGCCGTTCTGCGAGCATTTCAGTGGCTTTCGTGAATTTTCCTGGGTCACGCGTATAGAGAGCCGCATCGGCCAGAAGGTCTTCCAGCTTGGCAATTTCGGCCTCAATGCGCTCGATCTCCGCTGGCAAATTCTCAAAACGGTGTTTGTCTTTAAACGTAAGCTTTACAGTGCTCTTTGCTTCTTTGGTTCTTGCTGGCTGTTTAGTGGAGGCTGCGGCTTTTTTGGGCGCTTCGCGGTGTTTGGAAAATTCGCTCCAACCGCCTGCATGGATTGTGGTCCGGCCCTGCCCCTCCATCACCACAGTGCGTGTCGCCACCCGGTCGATGAAATCGCGATCGTGGCTGACCAGGAGCACTGTGCCGTCATAGTCGTCAAGCAACTCCTGCAGCAAATCCAAGGTCTCGATATCCAGATCATTGGTCGGCTCATCGAGGACCAAAAGATTGCTCTCGCGAGCCATCAGTTTTGCCAGCAGAAGTCGGGCCTTCTCACCGCCGGAAAGAGACCGTATCGGCGCCCGCGCTTGCCGTTCGTCAAACAAGAAATCCTTTAGATAGGCCACGACATGGCGCGGCGTACCTCGGACCATAACCTGATCGGAACGCCCGGAAAGCCGCATTGCCTCGTCGCCGGTCAGGGCCTCCCATAGCGTTTCATCGGGGTTGAGTTGCGCGCGCGTCTGATCGAAGACGGCCGGGATGAGATTTGTGCCGTGCTTCACCTGGCCTGCATCCGGCTCAAGGGTTTTGAGCAACAAATTCAGCAAGGTCGTTTTACCTGCCCCGTTCGGTCCTACAAAAGCAACCCGGTCTTGGCGCTGCAGGATAAGGTCAAAATCACGTACCACCGGGTCACTATCGAATGCCTTTGAAACACCCTGCGCCTCAATCACCTTACGACCAGAACGCGCGCCAGACGACAATTCCATAGCTGCAGTGTTCTGGCGTTTAATTTGTGACGCCCGCTCAGCGCGCAGCTCTTGCAGGGCTCTCACACGGCCCTGATTGCGTTTGCGCCGAGCTGAGATTCCCTCAACCGCCCACCGCGCCTCTGCTGCAATTTTGCGATCCAGCTTATGCCGTGCAATATCCTCATCGGCCCAGATCTTGTCGCGCCAGCTTTCGAAGGCTGCAAAACCTTTACCCTGATGGCGAATTGTTCCTCTATCAAGCCAGAGTGTTGCCGCCGTCAGCTCGTTGAGGAAGCGTCGGTCGTGGCTGATAAGGACATAGCTTGATGACGTGGATTTCAGATGCGCCTCCAACCATTCGATTGCTGTGATATCGAGGTGGTTGGTCGGCTCATCGAGCAACATCAATTCCGGCTCACCCGCCAGCATCTGAGCCAATGCTGCGCGGCGTCGTTCCCCTCCTGAAGCCGAATTGATATCTGTATCAAAAGAAAACTGCAGCCCCTCAGCAGCACGCTCCACCCGGTAGTGTTCAGACGGAGGCAAGCCAGAGGTCGCGTAATCCCCAAGCGTCGCGAAACCCACCATATCCGGGTCTTGCTCCAGGTAACCAACCTGGGTACCAGGGCGAACCACACGCTCGCCGGTGTCGGGCTCAACTAGACCTGCGATCACCTTCATCAACGTAGATTTACCAGAGCCATTGCGCCCGACGAGGGCGATACGCTCGCCGCTTTGCACCACAAGAGACACCCCGGCAAAAAGAGGGTTCCCGCCATAGGTCAGCGACAAGTCGTTTAGTTGCATGAGTGGTGCACGAGCCATGGCGCGGGGCTAGCTCGCCGCGAAGTGGTCGTCAAGCATCAGCGCGCATCAGCGCGAAGGAGTTTTTTACGAGCCGGTGGGATGGCGCCGATCTCAAGCCCTGTGAAAACATGAAGCGTATTCATATGCGCATCAACCACGGCGTGATCGCTGACCCATCCGCCCATAAGCAGGTAGGTGCGCAAAAGCGGTGGCATTCCGGACATAGCGGCCTTGGCATCGGGTTTGCGCCTGCGTAGCCTTTTAGCGAACTGAAACACGGACGGCGCTTTCACGCGCGGCAACCAGCAGCGGGGCGCTAAGTGCCGTTCCTTCAGCATAGCAAAGGCGTCAAGATAGCGATCCGCATCTGTGCCTTTGAAAGACGAGCAGCCAAACAGCATCTCAACCCCATTGTCATCCACATAACGGGTCATCGCGCCCCATGCCACGCGCAGGATATCAGGGTCATTTACATCCGGATGAATGCAAAACCTGCCCATTTCAACCATCGGACCGTCAAACTGCGCCAGTGCGGATAACTCATAAAACTGCGCGGAATAGCTGCGTTCAATCTCTCCGCCGTCATTTAAATGCAACATACGAAAACAACAAACCAGCGCACCAGAGTCAACCTCTTCAACGAGGATATGGGCACAGATCGGATCAAACGTATCAGCATCACAGCCATAGTCCTGACCATGAAAGGCAAGCGCGCGAAGCGCTTGTGCCGCTTCGATATCCGCCTGCGTTTCAGCAAGTCGAAAACTGTAGCGGCCTTTGCTAAGCATTCCCATACCTGTCTTAGGTTACTGATCTTGTGTACTATGTGGATCACACCGCGCTGATGTGCCAGTGTAAAAACGAGCTGTCCAGTCTTTGCAGGCGCTTTATCTAGTTTCCGAAGACACTGCCAGGGTTCACATTGCCGATGTTTCCAAGGACCTGCCTCAAGAAACCATTCCCAACAACTGAGGAATTTGTCACGCGCCGCGCGAGAGGTACCACTTTTCCATCTGCAAGGCTGAAGCGTTCAATATTTGCAATCACGTCACTTTCGGTAAAGCTGATTGCAAGAATTTCGCGATCAACAACCTCCGGTCGCAAAGGCCCGATGGTTCTAAAACGCGAGCGAATGTAGTAGTAGTCCCCACCACTCAACACGCCTGACGCTGATGGCGCACCAATAACATCGTCAACGGTTGCGCGGGTGTCGACTCCGACCACCAGATTGGAGAGATCTTCTTCGGGCGGAACATATCCATGTTTTTCCAGGATTGGAGAACAGGCCCCGAGGACAATAACCAGCGCGGCAATTGCGCTCTTACCGATTATTCGTAGCTTCATTTGTATTTCTCGCCCCTAGACACCACGCTCCGCCATCCGGAACACACACCACCTGTACCGATTACAACAAGGTAGCCGATTGGTGCAAGAAAGGATAAAGACCTGGCGCATGAGAGTGATTTCACCAGATACACGTGTTTTGTCTGTCAAAAAACTGCAGAAGTACGGCGAGCATGCCTTTCGTATAGAAGCGAATGACACCGAGTGCTTGGAGCTGGCCAACAATCTGGGACTTTTGGCACTGCGTAAGCTACGGTTTGAAGGCTTGTTGCAGGTAGAAGGGCGTGCAGCGTGGGTTTTACGCGGAAAACTTGGCGCAACAGCCACACAAGAATGTGTGGTGAGTCTGGCGCCAGTTACCTCACGAATAGATGACCACGTCACGCGTAGATTTGTCGATGCACTCGATGAGGCTTATGAGCCTGGCTCCGAGACCCCTATGCCGGAAGATGACAGCATAGAAGAACTTGGTGAGGCGATTGATCTAATTGCTGTTCTAGGTGAAGCGTTGGCGCTTGCCCTGCCCGCCTACCCCCGAGCAGAGGGTGCCGAAATAGAAGGCGCGCAAGCGGCACCCCCCGGTGTGACGCCGATAAGCGATGATGAAGTAAAGCCCTTCGCCGGCTTGGCGGATCTGAAAGAAAAACTCAAACCAAATAACGAGGTATAAAAAACGCTTGCCAGTTGAAAATTTCGCTGTATTTTCGCGCTCTCGCAGGTTTGGGGGTTGATCCTCTGGCCTCTAGGGTCGTATGAGCCGCGCAAGCAAGCAAACACGGGCGTAGTGCCCTCCAAATCTGAGGCTGTGACATGGCTGTCCAACAGAATAAAGTTTCAAAATCGCGACGCAACAATAGACGTGCGCATGATGCATTGAGGGCTGTTAATGCAAATGAATGTCCCAATTGCGGCGAACTGAAGCTGCCACACCACGTGTGCGGAGCCTGTGGTTACTATGCTGATCGCGAGGTCGTAGTTATGGCGGACGAGATCGACCTGGAAGACGACGCGGCCTAAAACGCGTATGAGAGGCGCCTGCTAAATGACATTGGCAGCGGACCCAACAGGCCAAAAAGATCAGCGTATCATGGTATCCGTTGATGCTATGGGCGGGGATTTAGGACCATCCGCCGTTGTTGCCGGTATCTCATATTCGGCCAAAAAAAATCCTCAAATTGGTTTTATCCTGCACGGCGAGCGGGCACAGCTGGAACGCCTCGTTTCGAAACGTAAAACCCTCGTCGGTCGTTGCGAAATCCGCGAGGCAAGCGATGTCGTACAAATGAACGACAAACCGAGCCAAGCCTACCGAAATGGAAAAAACACATCGATGTGGTCAGCCATTGAGAGTGTTCGCAATGGAGAGGCCTTGGTGTGTGTGTCCTGCGGCAATACGGGCGCTTTGATGCTGATGTCAGTTATGCGGTTGCGCAAATTGCCTGGCATATACCGTCCTGCGATTGCTGTTTTATGGCCGTCGGAAAATCCGCAGGGCTTTAACATCATGCTTGATGGTGGCGCCGACCTGCGCGCGGACGCCAAGGACCTTATGCAATACGCGCTTATGGGTGCCTCATATGCGCGAAACGGGTTCGGCCTGAACCGCCCTCGTGTTGGGTTACTCAATGTTGGCACAGAAGAGCATAAGGGACGCGCCGAGCTTAAAGAGGCCTATGATCTGATCGCGGGCAATGCCAGGAACGGCGATTTCGAATTTGTTGGATTTGTCGAGGGGCGCGATCTTCCCGGCAAGGTGTGCGACGTAGTCGTAACCGATGGCTTTACAGGAAACGTTGCGCTTAAAACCGGCGAAGGTGTCGCAAAAATGATCCGTGACACCCTGCGGGCGGCTTTCGCCCATTCGCCCCTGTCACGTTTGGCATCTTTGCTGGCCTATACGTCGCTTCGGCGCCTGACGAAGCGAATCGATCCACGGAGATCAAACGGTGGCGTTTTCCTTGGATTGAATGGAACTGTTGTAAAATCGCATGGTTCCGCCGATGCGACTGGTGTTTCTGCCGCAGTCAAACTTGCATTTGAACTCGCACAGACCGGATTCACAGAAAAACTGGCCGCACGGGTTGCATCCGCTACGTTGCTTGAACAGGATGATGATAATGAGGCTTTAACGAGCGGTGAGCCATAATGAAAATACGCGCCGTTGTAGAAGGCGTCGGGCATTATCTTCCAGAACGTGTTGTACCAAACGCGGAATTTGAAGAGAGCCTTGATACGACAGACGAATGGATTCGTGCCCGGACGGGCATAGAACGTCGGCATTTTGCGGCTGAGGGTCAGACGACATCAGGTCTTGGCGCTCGCGCAGCGAAAGCAGCAATTGCAAATGCTGGCTGTGATGTCTCTGATTTAGATGGGATTGTGGTGGCCACTTCGACGCCAGATCTGACATTTCCGTCTGTTGCGACGATGATCCAAAACGAGCTTGGCATGCGGCACGGATTTGCCTTTGACATGCAAGCGGTCTGCGCCGGTTATATCTACGCTTTGACAACAGCCAACGCGTTGATCGTTTCAGGGCAGGCAAAACGTCTTTTGGTCATTGGCGCCGAAACCTTTAGCCGAATTATGGATTGGACAGACCGCTCCACCTGTGTGCTGTTTGGTGACGGTGCGGCGGCGCTGGTCCTGGCCGCAGAGGCGTGTGACGGCACATCTGCTGATCGCGGCATTCTGGCGTCAGATATCAACGCCGATGGGCAGCATCGTGAGATGCTTTATGTCGATGGCGGCGTCTCCACGACCGGCACATCGGGTAAATTGCGCATGCAAGGCAATGCTCTTTTCCGGCAGGCGGTCGAAAAGCTGACCGTCACAACGGAGGTGGCATTGGATCAGGCCGGGCTGTCGCTAGATGATATCGATTGGGTCGTGCCGCACCAAGCAAATGTGCGTATCATCGCAGCCTGCGCCAAGCGGCTTAAGGTGCCGATGGAACGTGTGGTAATTACCCTACAAGATCACGGAAACACCTCTGCTGCATCGATTCCCTTAGCCATGTCGGTTGGCGTGCAACGTGGCCAGATTAAGCGTGGCGATCTGCTTGTGTCCGAGGCGATCGGTGGCGGATTGGCCTGGGGGGCTGTTGTTTTGCGCTGGTAACACACCATTACGCGTTAAAAAACCGCTTAAACTCTACCGCTCAAGTCACTGATATTGACTCGCAAATTCCTTAACTCGTAGTGTTGGCTCGAAGAACTCCGGGAGTAGGTAAAAGACATGTCTAACAAAACGCTGACAAGAATGGACCTGAGCGAAGCTGTTTTTCGCGAAGTTGGGTTGTCACGAAATGACTCTGCGCAGCTTGTAGAGAGCGTTTTGGATCATATGTCCGATGCCCTGGTCGAAGGCGAGCAGGTAAAGATTTCGTCCTTTGGTACGTTCTCGGTACGCTCGAAGACAGCTCGTGTCGGACGCAACCCGAAAACTGGTGAGGAAGTGCCTATCAATCCGCGTCGCGTGCTGACCTTTCGGCCATCGCATCTTATGAAAGATCGTGTCGCGGCCGGGAATAAAAGCTAGGCCTGCACATGGCGAAGTCGGCCGACGCATTTCGAACAATCAGCGAAGTGGCTGAATGGTTGGACACTCCAGCTCATGTTTTGCGTTTTTGGGAAAGCAAGTTTCGTCAGGTAAAACCTGTGAAGCGCGCGGGAGGCCGCCGGTACTACCGTCCCAATGACATGCGCCTTTTGGGCGGCATCAAACAGCTGCTGCACGAAGACGGGATGACGATCAAAGCTGTACAAAAGCTGCTGCGTGAGAATGGCGTCTCTCATGTCGCCGAATTTTCGCAACAGCTCGGCCATGAAAACGGTGATGATACCGTTGATGTAACACCGTCGATAAAACCAGTTGTGTCCGAAGTAAAACCGAAAGCTCCAGCGGTAGAAGAGGCAGAGCCAGCGACGCTTGCGTTCGCACATCGCGATACGACTGAACCCGCCCTGCCCGGCTTTTTGAGTGCCTCCAGGCGCGACCCTGCGCCGAAAGCTGTAATCGCAGAATTGAAGCCAAGGCAGGTTGATGTCCCTGAAGATCCGGAAGACAGCATTTCAGCACCTGCGGGTGTTTTAGGTCGGATAAGCAAATTGCCGCGAGATCTTCCGCCAGAGGTTGCGGATCAGCTCCAACCGCTGATCGCGCGGCTTCGCGGCCGAAATGACCCGCGTGAGTGAAGAAATCGTTGGAATTATCGCTTGTTCTTGGCGCTAAAATCGCTATCAACGCGGGAGTTTCGGGCTATGGCGCAGCCTGGTAGCGCGTCCGTCTGGGGGACGGAAGGTCGCAGGTTCAAGTCCTGCTAGCCCGACCAAAATACAAAGCCCGCGCGCTGTCGCGGGCATTTTTATACCGGGGGTCGGTTTGAGCGAAAACGGCGTACAGTCTGATACTCAAATCAAAGCAATGATTGAAAGCGGTCAGGTAAAGGCCGAATTCAACGTATCAGAAGGTCAAATACAACCTGCTTCGCTAGACCTCAGACTTGGCCAGACCGCGTATCGCGTGCGGGCGTCTTTTCTGGCTGGCCGCAATAGCAAAGTGGCTGACCGTCTGAGAGATTTTACCATGCATAAAGTCGACCTGCGTGGCGGCGCGGTACTTGAAAAAGGCTGCGTCTATGTCGTGCCGCTGGTCGAGGCGTTGGCGCTGCCTGAAGGTATGACCGCTGCGGCCAGTGCGAAGTCCTCGATTGGGCGGCTTGATCTGTTGACGCGGATTATTACCGACCACGGCACAGAGTTTGATCGCGTGTCAGGCGGGTATCATGGACCGCTTTATGCAGAAATTTGCCCGCGCAGCTTCTCCGTGGTGGCTCAGTCGGGGCAAATGCTCACGCAAATCATCTTTCGTCAGGGCGAGGCGTTTCTCTCTGATAAGGAGTTGCTCGCGCTGCATGCGGAGGTGCCGGTGGTCTCAGGCGAGCCTGTGATTGCCAGCGGTCTGGGTTTTTCCGTCGATCTAAAGCCCGCCGAGGGCAATCTGGTTGGCTACAGGGCAAAGCCGCATACGGGTGTCATCGATCTATCACGGCTGGGCTATTACGACCCGACTGAGTATTGGGAAGAAGTGCGCACCTCGCAGGGGCGTATTATTCTTGACCCTGGAGCGTTCTATATTCTGGTCAGCCGTGAGGCGATCTGTATCCCGCCCGATCACGCCGCTGAAATGGCGCCCTATCTGGCCATGGTCGGCGAGTTCAGGGTCCACTACGCAGGGTTTTTTGACCCTGGGTTTGGCTATGATGCCGCTGGGGGCGCTGGATCACGCGGCGTTCTTGAAGTCAGGTGTCACGAGGCTCCCTTTGTGTTGGAGCATGGACAGGTTGTTGGGCGACTTGTTTATGAGCGAATGTCTGAGGTACCAGCGCAGCTTTACGGTACCGGTATCGCATCGAATTACCAGGGTCAGGGCCTGAAGCTCTCAAAACACTTTAAATCGGTGGATTAAAAACGACCCATCTTGCGGGCCATTCGCATGGATTGTTTCATACGTTTGGTGGTTTCTTTACTGTCTGGGCCACCTTGAGCCTGAGCCGGTTGGCCGTCCGCCACCTGATTTTTGCTCTTCCGCTTGCTGATCGCATCAATGCCTGCATTTACACCGCCGCGCAGCGCACGGCGCATGACCATACGGATTACCATGTTTATAATCTGGTTGGCGTTCATAGCGCCCTCCTCATCTGCCTCACGTAATAGATAGCACAGGAAAGTGCAATTTTGAGGGCGATCAAGCAGAATAGAAAAATCTTAAGTAGTTTTGTGCCGCTTGTGCACCGGGTCCAGCCAAATTTATCGCAGAAGCGAAAGCAAAGCCTGAGCAAAACATGCGTGCTCCGATAATTTTTGCTCTTGTCTTTAAAGATCGGTGGCGAAGTAGAATTATTCAGACCGGCGCGCACGAATGAATCATGTAGAAAATGCCTGGTTTGAGGCCAAGGCGGTCATTTGCAAGGCGCACAGTATTTGACCTTAGTGGCTATTCACAAAGCGACAGGTGAAAGGCGAGGTCGGTTCGACCCTAACTATTGTCGTAAGTGGTTGTGTTTGCCGAGTTAATAGGTATCGACTTTTCGATGTTGGCACTAGTTTCGTCAATTGCGCTTTTCAATTTCTCTAAGTCTGGAGCGCCAACAATCCTATGTATAAAGCGGTTTCAGAATTATGTCTCAGCCTTCCGAAACGACGACATTTGCTAAGTCAAATCCGGCTGAACGCCTGTCAGATTGCCCAAACTGGGTGTATCTTCTCAGAGAGTTTGACGCGCTTTACCGCTATGGATCGGCAGGAGGTAGCCCGTCGATCCGAGGCCATCGCAAGCGTGTACGTGACAGGCTTTCAGCAGCTCTTGCGAAAAATCCCCGCATCCTCCATCGCAGCTGTGACACAAAGCCGGTCGTTGCACATTTTCCGCGCGCTCTTGATCTTGGAGAGCGTGGCGCAATGCAAGGCATGGCAAGAGCACTCCGAGAGGTGAAGGAGGATCTGACTTGGGAATACGGGTACGAGCGCATTTCAAAAGCTTTGAGCCAAAAATATGCTTTTTGTGAAATATTTGGCCCGAATGGCCCTGTTCAGAGTAATAGTCTTGTTTTGGGTTTCGTTCTGTTCGCTCCGAGCACGACCTATCCTCAACACAGTCACACCGAGATTGAAGAAAGCTATATCTCGGTGGCAGGTGCCTGGTCCGAGAATAACTCGGCGGTTTTTGCTCCGGGATCGCTGATCTTCAATCGATCCGGCGATGAGCACCGCATCACAACGGGTGATCGCGAACCGTGTTTGCTGGCCTATGCGTGGACGGGCCCAGAAGCACGACTTGCCAAGCCAGACATGAAGCTTTCCTCTACGAGAAAGCCCAAGGTTGTTAGGGACTAAACAGCACCGCAAAAATCCCGGGGTGCTTTTTCGCTGCTGCAAAGCGCAAAAAGGAGACTTTGGCGCCTGGAATTCGAACGGCACTTTTGTCCGCAAAGCTGGAGTTGAAGCGTGCTTAAGTCAAATCCTTGTTTGCGTGGTTGGTGCAAGAAATTTGTGCATAATTACTCTCGAACTATCTACGTAGATCGCGACGTTTAGTCCTCGAACAACTCGCTTTGCCCCTCTGCCGTTTCTTCTTCCGCATCGACATCGCCCTCTCCGGGAACCGGCGCGCCGGTGGGTGGCGGGCGGTTTTCCAGAAGGCCCGCTGCGCGCAGCTCTTTCAGGCCAGGCAAGTCGCGGGCGCTTTCCAGACCGAAATGATCCAGGAACCCTTGCGTCACGACGAAGGTCACCGGCCTGCCCGGCGTCATCTTGCGCCGGCCAAAGCGGATCCATTCCATCTCCAGCAGTTGGTCAACCGTCCCCCGGCTAACGCTTACACCACGGATTTCCTCAATCTCGGCTCGCGTCACCGGCTGATGATAGGCGATGATTGCCAGCGTCTCGATGGCGGCGCGGCTAAGCTTGCGCGTCTCAACCGTTTCCTTCTGCATCAAAAACCCAAGATCGGGCGCCGTGCGGATCGCCCAGGCATCGCCCACCTTTTGTAGTTGCACCCCCCGCCCCTCATAGCGCTTGCGCAGATGGGCAAGTGCCTCGGCTGCGTCGCTACCATGGGGCATGCGCGATGCGATCTCTGCGGTGGTAATCGGCTCTGCGGTCGCAAACAGGATCGCCTCGCACATCCGCTCCTGCTCCGCCATGGGAGGCGCTTCAAACAGGCTTTCTTCTTTGTCTTCTGCGTCTTCTGTCAAGACCCTAATCTCTTCTGCGGAGCTCAAGCGGCGCAAACACTTCGGACTGGCGCAACTCAACCTTGCCTTCTTTAGCCAATTCCAGAGCGGCAGCAAAGGTCGAAGCGGTGGCAGAGCGACGGCGCGCGGGATCAGCGCTAAAGCCATCGGGCATATAGCTTGCCAGATCCGTCCAGGTTCCAGCAAAGCCGATCAAGCCGCGCAACCGCTCCAAAGCCTGTTCCAGGGTAAAGACCGCCTCACGATCAAAATGCAGCGGACGAAACTCATCCTTAGTTCTGATGCGCGCATACCCCTGCATCAAATCAAGCAGTGTCGCTGTGTATTGAACGCGCCGCACACGTTCGACATTTTCAGGAATGCCGCGCGCAAAGAAATCCCTGCCGAGCCTGTCGCGCGCCATAAGTTTTGCAGCAACATCGCGCATTGCCTGCAGGCGTTCGAGCTGAAAGGCCAAATGGGCGGCGAGCTCTGCCCCCGACGGCCCCTCTTCTGTTGGGTCCGGCGGCAATAGCAAACGCGACTTAAGAAAGGCCAGCCAAGCCGCCATCACCAAGTAATCCGCTGCCAGCTCTATACGCAGAACGCGTGCCTCTTCCACAAAGGCCAAATATTGCTTTGCCAGAGCCAGAACAGAGATTTTGCGAAGATCGACCTTCTGAGTACGGCTGAGTGTCAGAAGCACATCAAGCGGGCCTTCAAATCCGTCAACATCAATGATCAAAGCCTCGGCCGAAACCCGATCCGCCACGCTATCCATGCGGTCAAATTCGTCGATTTGCTCGTCAGACATGCTTACAGCCATTTAACAATTGATCCAGCTTCGCCTCCAGAGCCGGAATGTCAACCGGTTGCGGGTCTTTGCGAGTTGCAAGCGCGGCTTTGGCCCGGCGCAGGCTCTCTCCTTCAAGATAACCAGCGGCTTCTGCAACCTGCCGCGCTTCGTCCGGTTTGCCATTGCAGTGCAAGATCACATCGCACCCAGCATCGCGCGATTGTTTGGACAAGTCACATAGATCGCCTTGCAGCGCTTTCATTGAGATGTCGTCTGTCATGATCAGGCCGTCAAACCCGATGTCCTCCCGGATGATGTTCATGACAGTGCTAGACAAAGTCGCAGGTTTGTCATCCAGATCGGAGTACACGACATGCGCTGTCATCCCCATCGGCAGATCATTCAGGGCTTTGAAAGGTACAAAATCCGTTTGCAGCAACGTCTCTAGGTCCTCATCGACTCTGGGCAGGTCAAAGTGGCTATCGACAGTCGCGCGCCCGTGGCCCGGTATATGCTTGGCGACCGACAACACACCGCCATCGGCCAACCCATTCGCTGTCGCAAGACCTAATTTAGAAACGTTTTCAATATTTTCCGAGTAACACCTATTGTAGAGGAATTCGTGTGTGCTGGGCCTGGGCACATCCAACAAAGGTGCGCAATTTGCGTCGATCCCGATCTCATAAAGCTCGTGCGCGATAATTCGGTAGCGAATATACAAAACCTCTTCGGCGTGCTCTTTGGCCGCGGCCACCTGTTCAAAGGGGGGTAGCCACTCGCGCCACTGTGGGGCGCGGAGCCGTTGCACTCTGCCACCTTCCTGATCAATCAGAATTGGGGCGTTGTGGCCCGCCGCTTCGCGCAATTGTTGGCACAAATCACGGACCTGATCCGGGTTCTCAATATTTCGAGCAAACAGGATAAATCCAAAAGGTCGTGTCTTGGCAAAGAACTTTCGCTCTTCAGAGGTGGGCGTTAACCCCTCGACACCGAGAATACACGCACCCCAATCGCTCAACGCGTAACAACCGGGATACAATCGACACCTTCAGCCACCAAAGCCGAACAGAAACGCCGCGCATCACTCAGATCATCAAAGCCCATTGCGCGAAGCCTATAAAAAGTCCGGCCACCGCTTTTCGCCTGCTGAATTACCCTTTGTTTTCCAGAAAGATATTCGTCAAACCGTGCACTTAACTTATCCCACTCTGACCGGGCCAACTCGGCGCTTTCAAAAGCACCAAGCTGTGCCAGGCGGGTACCCGTGGCAATAGTGGATGGGTTTACTTCGGCATCAACATCGCCGGAAAGAGACACTGCAATAGCCCGTTCGATGGCTGACTGTTTTGGCGGTGACGGGCGTGTTGGAGGTCTCAAAGATCTTCCGAGGCCGACGTCGGTCGCGGTGTCTTCGATCCCTTCGGATTCATCAGCATCTATTGGCTCAACGCCTTCTGCAAGTTGCTCTGCAAGCGCTTCAAGTGCCGCGCGGGTCTCTGCATCATCTTCTAGAGGTACAATTATCTCGTCAGAAAGGGAAACCTTTTCAACCGGTTGAGCTTCTTGGCTGCTCTGCTGCGGAACGCTCAGTGGTATGTCGTCTAGGCTCAGAGTCAATGGCTCGGGTGCAAGAACGAGCCTGTCTGCCGGCGCTGCTGCCGCACCATCTGCGGCCACGTGATTGACGGACAGGCCTTGATGTTCGGCTTGTTGTCCACCCGGATCTTCGGGTTGTATTCGCATTGGTCCTTCTGCGGCGCGCACCACCGGCACACCACTTACGTCCCGGACGATGATTTTATAACCCCAAAAGCCTATGCCCGCGATCAGCGCAAGCGACATCGCCGCGCCAGACCAATTCACCACAGATTGAAAGGATGTTTGCCGCTCTGGCGCCACGCCTGACTGCGCGCCTTGCTGATATGCCATAGTCGCCTCTGTTCTCCGGCGATCGTTGCCACCGGTTTGCTGCTCCTCCCCGGCTCGGCTGAGTTTGATTCAGCGCATTTCCTGTGCCGGAGTTACGCCCAAGATACCAAGACCTGCGGAAATAACAACGTTTACAGCACGTGCGAGCGCAATTTTTGCCTGTGAGCCGGCAATGTCGGACTCATTAAGAAAGCGCAGTTCGGGTTTGTCATTGCCCCGGTTCCACAATGCGTGCAATTCGCTGGCCAACTCATAAAGGTAAAACGCAATCCGATGTGGTTCATTGGTGCGGCCTGCAAGCTCTACCATACGCGGCCATTCTGCCAGCTTCTGAGCAACCGAAAACTGAGCCTTATCTGTAAGGCCATCAAGAGACGCTGTTTGCAAATCCGCATCAGACACGGCAATACCAGCGGCGTTTGCCTTTCGCAGGACCGAACAAACCCGGGCATGCGCATATTGCACATAAAACACCGGATTTTCTTTTGATTGCTCCAGCACTTTGTCGAAATCAAAATCAAGAGGCGCATCGTTTTTCCGCGTGAGCATGACAAACCGCGTCACATCTGGCCCCACTTGATCAACCACATCGCGCAGGGTGACAAAGGTCCCTGCCCGCTTGGACATCTTGAACGGCTCACCGTTCTTGTAGAGTTTGACCAATTGCGTGAGTTTGATATCGAGCGGCACGGAACCGTCCGAGAGCGCACTGACAGCGGCCTTCATCCGTTTCAAATAGCCGCCGTGATCGGCGCCAAAGATATCGATGAGCGCGTCAAACCCACGACTGACTTTGTCATAGTGATAGGCGATATCGGGCGCAAAATAGGTCCAGCTGCCATCAGATTTCTTCACCGGTCGATCCACATCATCGCCATGTTCGGTCGATTTGAAAAGCGTTTGCTCGCGCGGCTCCCAATCCTCCGGCGTTTTGCCCTTTGGCGGCTCCAGCACGCCCTCATAGATCAGGCCTTTGCCCTGCAGCGTCTCAAGCGCCTGTTCGATACGGCCGGTGCCGTAGAGCGATTTCTCTGAAAAGAACACATCCATTTCAATGCCGAGCGCGGCCAGATCGGCACGGATCAACTCCATCATAGCATCCGTGCCGAATTCGCGTAGTTCAGACAGCCAGACATCCTCCGGCTGATCCACAAAAGCGTCGCCAACCTTCTCCTTAAGGGCCTGACCAACCGGGACCAAATAATCGCCGGGATAGGTGCCATCCTCAAACGCCACACTTTGTCCGTGCGCCTCAAGGTACCGGAGATACACGGAGCGGGCGAGCGTATCGACCTGCCCACCACCGTCGTTGATGTAGTATTCACGCGTGACGTCATAGCCCACATACTCAAGCAAACTTGCCAAAGCATCGCCAAACACCGCACCGCGTGTGTGACCAACATGTAAAGGGCCTGTCGGGTTGGCAGACACATACTCAACATTGACTTTCTGCCCGGCGCCCATGTCCGAGCGTCCAAAGCCCGAAGGATCATGCAGGGCAGCTTTCACCACACCATGCCAAACTTTGGCGCCAAGCCGTAGGTTCAAAAACCCTGGCCCTGCCACATCGGCGCTTTCTATGCGCGTGTCAGATGTCAGGTGTGTTGCCAGAACCTCAGCAATGTCGCGCGGCTTCATCCCAGCCGGTTTAGCAAGAACCATCGCTGCGTTGGTTGCCATATCGCCGTGAGCCGCATCGCGTGGCGGCTCAACCGCCACATTGGCAAAATCAAGCCCTTGCGGAAGAGCGCCATCCGACTGCATCTTTGCCAGCGCCTGCAAGACCTGCGCGCGTATCTCGGTAAAGAGGTTCATCTTTGCATCCACGTGTTTGGCGCCGGTTTATCACCGGGGATGCGGGCGTCAATCAGAACCGGGCATAACAGATAGAAGAGACCCCCCAAGCCGCGCCGCAGGTGCCAGGAAAAGACCCGTCAGCAGCCCCTCAAATTCGTCGCGACCCACTGCATCGACGCCGCCAGATGGCAAGCGAACGCCGTTTGCCGACACGTTGACTTGCACACATTCCTGATGCAGCGCTTCTGCCAAAGTTGAATAGGCAGAACGGAACGCGTTTCGTGCTATACCCCGGGGCTCCGGGTGGTCTTCGCAAAGATATATGACTTGGCCCCTGCTTTCGCTAAGAGCTGGTGCCAGCGCATAGGTCAAACGTTCGATGGATTGCACGGCAACCGCAGGCCGATCAGGATAACGAAGCAGCTGACCATGAACCAGCAGGTCAAGAGGCTCTGCATCCCAGTTCTTGGCGAGATGACGGCAATGCTTGGAACGAAGCACATCAATCTCTAGCGCCTCTATATGATCTGGATATTGCTTGGCCAAAGCGGCGGTTACATCTGCATCAACATCAATTGCAACAACCCGTGCGCCGTTACTTGCAAAGGACAATGCCGCTGTTGCGCAACTCTCATTTGCAACGCCCACAACCATGACGGTTGGACGATTAGGTTTGTCAAACACCTCAAACCCCCAAACTACCGATCCCCACAAACGACGTAGCACTGCTACCCGTTTCATTCAATAATTGTTGGTCGTTTCTGGATAACTTTATCGGTTTTGGTTAACGCGATTTGGCACACGGCACATAGCAAGTGTGCCTAAATGCCTTTCGTTCCGTTGTCACTTTCAGCGTGCCCCAAAAATCTCGCATGTGCCTCAAGGGCAAAACGATCTGTCATGCCCGCAATATAGTCACTGACAAGACGCGCAAGCGCTGTTTGATTTTCAGCGGCGACCACCTGATCGTGCCACTGGCCTGGCAAAAACTCAGGGCGCTCAAGATAGAATGGAAAAAGCTCCTCAACCACGTTGGTCACCCGATCCCGCATGGCGACGACTTTGGGTGCGCGGTACATGCGGGTAAACAGAAATTCGCGGATCTGGCGCAGCTCCGACCACATATTGGGAGAGAAACGGATCACCGGACGGCCCAGATTGCGCACGTCTGCTGAACTCGCCAGATTGGCATCCCGCAAGATCGCGTGCGATGTCTCGATCACATCGCCCACCATTGCACCAAAAACGCGGCGCAAGGCCTCATGTCGCCGTCGATAGGCATCCAAATCAGGATAGGCGCGGTCCACCTCGGCAAAACAAGGGCCGATGATCGGAAGGGCTGCGACGTCCTGATCGGTAAACAAACCGGCACGAAGACCATCATGCAGATCATGATTATTGTAGGCGATATCGTCCGCCAACGCCGCCACCTGGGCCTCCGCACTGGCATAGGTATGCAGCTCTAGATCCTGCCGCGCGTTGTAATCGGCAAGGGCGTAGGGCAGCGGGCCCTGCACAGGGCCGTTATGTTTGGCAATCCCTTCGAGCGTATCCCAAGTCAGGTTTAGGCCGTCGAACTCCGCATAATGCTGTTCCAACGCGGTGACGATTCGAATGGCCTGGGCATTATGATCAAACCCACCATAGGGCGTCATAAGCGCATCGAGCGCATCCTCACCGGTGTGGCCAAACGGTGTGTGCCCCAAATCATGGGCGAGCGACACGGCCTCAGTCAGCTCGATATTTAGCCCAAGCGCGCCGGCAATCGTACGCGCCACCTGCGCCACTTCTATCGAGTGAGTAAGCCTTGTGCGAAAGTAATCTCCCTCATGCTCGACAAAGACTTGGGTCTTGTGTTTCAACCTTCGGAACGCGCTTGAATGGATGATGCGATCCCGGTCCCTTTGAAAACAGGAGCGAAACGCGCTTTCCTCTTCTTTAACCAAGCGCGGTCGCGCATCTGCCGGTATAGAGGCATATGGGCTATGCATCTCGAATTCCTTGTCGAATTGTCCCGCATTCCCTATATTCGAAGCGCTAGAGCAAAGAAAGATTTGGACCCCGCCCCATGCAATTGCCGCCAAACGTAACAGAGCGCGCCTATGAGCGCCTTGCCGAGATCGGCGCCAGTGATCAGGGTCAAGCTTTGCGCGTTGCTGTTGAGGGCGGTGGATGTTCCGGTTTTCAATATGAAATCACACTCGATGAACCCAAGGACGATGACTTGGTCCTCGAAAGCCAGGGCGAAAAGGTTATCGTTGATAGTATATCTCTACCTTTTCTAGCGGGCGCGACCATAGACTTCACCGAAGAGCTCATTGGAGCGCGTTTTACGATTGAAAACCCAAACGCCACAAGCGCATGCGGGTGCGGCACATCTTTTTCAATGTAAGTCAGTATCTTACGCCTAAATATTAATGTAAAAAGCGGAAGCTAAAGCAGCGACTTTCAAATCTTTGGGCCCTGCAAATGACTGCGGGAAAACTCGGCGAAGAAAACTTCGAAGTCCACTGCAGATTCGGCTGCCCTCACGATCTCTCGCGCCTGAACTGATAGCACGCCATCCAACACCCGGCGCATAGCGGGCCAATCGGCGGCGCGCGCGCCTCCCATTTTGTAAAGACACTGGGATATTTCATGCAATGGAACGCGTTCAAATTTGGGTACATGAAAACAAACAGAACCCTCCGGAATTGCGTTGGCAAACGCAGTCTTTCCGACAAGTCCGGCAAAACAATTGACCATCAAATACGGGTGGTAATCATCGCTGGCCCAATCAAAATCATCGACGGTTATTTGACAGCCTTGCTTTTGAGCGAAAAGCCAGTTCTGCCAAATATCTGGAACGGCGCCTGCTGCAAAGTGAAGCGCGATACAAACCTCACTCAGCAAATCAATGTTTAGCTCCAGAAACGCCAAAGTCCCTGCGAAATGCAATGAATCTATAAACTCAGGCGGCAACTCCGGTTTGATGCGCCCATATTGAGAAAGGTAAAACACAATATGGCAAAGCTCGCAGGCAGCCTTTTGATTGGGAATAGCGAAAGTTTCCCGACGCGAGCCAAAAGCCCGTAGTCGGTCGTCGAGGTTACTATCATCGCACAAGGGTCCGCGCCCTCGCCTTTGGCAAAGCCTGCGTGCCTCGGCTCTTTGCAGATCTGAAAGCTCTGACGCAATAAGGTTTTCGCCAACCACCCAATCGATTGCCCGCTCTGCTTTATCTCCAAGCAGACCCAAATCCTCCAGATCAAGTGCGATAGAAAGAATGAAACGATAGTATTGAGGGAAAAACCCCAGTCGCCTTTCCAAAGACCCATAAAACTGTGTAAGCGGTGTCAAAGCTTTGTGCGGAACCTTTCGGCCGAAACTTTGTAGGATATTCAAAAATTCCGCATTTTCCTTTAGCCAGAAAACATCGCCAGTTTGGCGGCGCTGAACGGCAAACCGTTCAATCAATGCATCCTGACGCATATTTTGTGTCGTCTCGAGACTTCGAAAACGGAGTGGGATAACATAACCCATTTAGTCATTCATTTCGGTGAACTGTTGCGCTCAAAAGCGTTAGAGGCTTGAAGTAAAAGCCTCAAAGCGATCACCTAAGTAACTGTCAGACGTTCCCGCAGATAAGCTTGATGTGTAAAGCCCCGCTCCGTGTCCAAGATAAATGTCTTTTTCTGCAAAAGATCTTATGTCGTGTATGCTCGATTCCGCGCATGTTTTTCTTTTGTGGTCCGCAGTTCGTAATTTAGTCATCAGCATCTCCTATTAAGATTGCTCAATTTTTTTACATCCTTAGATTGTTTAACAAAAAAGTATTTCTTTATAAAGTGGTTTAACGACAAGGCGCATGACACAGCTAGACTTTTACTCGGCTGCTGATTTTTTCATCGTCTTTCGGATTTTCTTGGAGTGACGCCATGCCAGTCGCCAAAACTCCCGGCTTGCCTCGGCCTATGCACTGAGCGATAGAGATTAAAACGCAAGAGGTGCTGCTGTGAAGATTGCCAGCTTCAATATCAATGGGATCAAGGCGAGATTACCTGCCTTGACCCAATGGCTCGACGAGGCCGCGCCGGATATAGCCATATTGCAGGAAATTAAATCGGTAGACGAGGGTTTCCCTCGAGAGGTATTCGAAGAGCGCGGCTATCAGGTCGAAACCCATGGTCAAAAAAGCTTTAATGGCGTCGCTCTGCTATCCAAGCATCCTCTGGAAGATGTAATGCGCGGATTACCGGGGGATGAAACCGACGATCAGGCGCGCTGGATCGAAGCAACCGTTATGGGCGCAGCGACCGCAATGCGGATTTGCGGACTGTACCAGCCTAACGGCAACCCGACACCGGGGCCGAAGTATGACTACAAACTCGCCTGGATGGAACGCATGCAAACCCGGGCTGAGGAATTACTCGCGGCGGAAGAGCCGTTTTTTATGGCCGGGGACTATAACATCATTCCTCAGGACGAAGACGCGGCGCGTCCGGATGCCTGGCGCGAGGATGCATTGGCCCGGCCCGAAAGCCGCGCGGCCTATCGCAAGCTTGTCAATCTTGGCCTGACCGACGCGTTCCGCGCGCGTGTTCAATCGGACGGGCATTATACCTTTTGGGATTATCAGGCGGGCGCATGGAACCGAAACGACGGTATTCGTATCGATCATTTTCTGTTGTCGCCACAGGCGGCTGATCTCATGACAGACTGCGGCATCGACAAAGATATCCGCGACCGGGAAAAGCCATCGGACCATGTGCCGATTTGGGTTGAATTCGATCTTTGAAGAAACGCATGGGTTTTCACGCTTATTTATCCACGATCACGGCACGCCGCTATAATCACCTTGTAATCTAGGAAGCTGGGTAGCGTCGTAGGAATAAAGCCAATCGAATTGCTTTGTTACTGCGCGAGGAGCGATCAAACCACCGATTTTCAGTGCTGTATGAGCAGCAAAACGAAGCTGTGCTGACGCAATATGATATTTTCGGGCGTTTTTGCGCGCAGCATTCACAACCCTGCGTGTTCTGAATAAACGGGCGTCCTGGTAGCGAAAGAATGCCTCCGTGAGATCATTCTCTTGTGCCACAAGATTGGCCAAAACCCAGGCATCTTCCAAGGCCATGTTTGCCCCTTGCGCCAAGAAAGGCAGCATAGGGTGCGCGGCGTCACCCAGCAAAACCGCCGAACCCTTATGCCACCTTGGCGCAACCGGATGAACGAAAAGCCCCCAAAGGTTCGGCTGCTTCACTCTCGCCAAGATATTCTTTACCTCGGGACCAAAATCGGAAAACGCCTGGCGTAAGACTTCGGGTCTGTCCACTTGGCTCCAGCTATCTGAGGCCCATGCGGACCTCTCTTGTACGGCAACGATATTGCGCTGCTTCAAATCACGCAGCGGGTAGCTTACCAGATGTCGGCGGGGGCCCATGTAGAGATCTATGCCTTTGGACTGTCCATCATTTGGCACCACCGCACGCCAGGCCACTTGCCCGGTGAATTCTGGCTCAGCGACGCCATTGATCTGCGCACGCAATCTGGAGTGCACGCCATCAGCACCGATGACCAGATCCGCATTTATCATTTTGCCATCTTGCAGCTGAAGGATGCCACGTTCGCAATTCACGCTTTGGACACAACATCCTGTCTCGATATCAACGCCGTGGTGCCTCGCGCCCTGTAGCAAAATATGAATTAGGTCTGCGCGATGAAGAAGATGATAAGCTCCTGCCCCATAGGATGACAAATCAAGCCGCACAACCTTTTTGCCATGGTGGTTTCTCAAAATAACAGCATCGGCTTGTACCGCCGCAGATTCAATCGCCTCGCCGAGGCCAAGCGCATCTAATACGACAAATCCATTTGGGCTAATCTGAATTCCGGCGCCGACTTCGGATATTTCGGTTGCTTGCTCATAGACCGTAACCTGTGCTCCGCGATGGGCAAAGGCGAGAGCCACGGCAAGCCCTCCGATGCCTGCGCCTATCACAGCGATGTTCAAGTCTTTTAAGTTCATAAGACCTGTCTGTTACGAAAAACGCCGAAGCAAAAGCCCCGGCGTCCAGATTTTCTAGGGATGTGCAGCGATCAATCGTCGCGATGTACTCTTTCCCGACGCTCATGGCGTTCCTGCGCCTCAAGGCTCATGGTGGCAATCGGACGGGCATCCAGTCGTTTCAGGCTGATCGGGTCTCCGGTGACTTCGCAATAGCCATATTCGCCCTCATCAATCCGACGCAGCGCCGAGTCAATCTTGGCAACCAGTTTCCGCTGACGGTCCCGGGTGCGCAATTCGATCGCACGATCCGTTTCTTCACTTGCCCGGTCCGCCACGTCCGGGATTGCTCTTGTGCTGTCCTGCAAGCCCTCGATTGTATCGCGGCTGTCTTCCATTAGATCGTCTTTCCAGGTCAAAAGCTTGCGCCGGAAATACTCAACCTGACGATCATTCATAAATGGCTCGTCCTCTGCCGGGGTATAGTCCTCAGCCAGAAACACTTCAGCTTTCATGGTCACTCCCTCAAATTTATACGAGCCTGCCATCACCGTTCCCAGACCGACATCGTGTGGCTGCGTTTACACGCTTAAATAACGATTGTCACTACACAAATACCTATCGCTGAAGTGAAAAAATCAAGATAAAAAGCACAAAACAAAACCCGCAACAGTATTAGGCAAAAAGGCAAATCATAATGAAATTCGAAGGTACCGACGCCTATATAGCAACAGATGACCTAACAATAGCTGTAAATGCGGCGGTTACATTGGAACGCCCTTTGCTGGTTAAAGGAGAGCCCGGCACAGGCAAAACCGAACTTGCGCGGCAGGTTGCAGACGGGCTTGGCTTGAAGCTTATTGAGTGGAACATCAAATCGACCACGAAGGCGCAACAAGGGCTCTATGAATATGATGCTGTCTCGCGCCTTCGCGATAGCCAGCTTGGCGAAGAGCGCGTGCACGACGTGGCAAACTACATTCGTAAAGGTAAGTTGTGGCAAGCATTTGAGGCGAACGAAAAGCTTGTTCTTTTGATCGATGAGATCGACAAGGCGGATATCGAGTTCCCTAATGACTTATTACAAGAACTCGACCGTATGGAATTTCATGTCTACGAGACCGGGCAAACCATTAAAGCAAAGCAACGCCCTGTGGTGATCATCACATCCAATAACGAAAAAGAGCTACCCGATGCGTTTCTGCGCCGCTGCTTTTTCCACTATATTCGCTTCCCTGATCCAGAAACCATGAAGCGTATCGTTGAGGTGCACCACCCTGGCATCAAAGATCAGCTTCTTACTGAGGCTTTGACGCAATTCTATGATATTCGAGAGCAATCCGGATTGAAGAAAAAACCATCAACTTCCGAGGTGCTTGATTGGCTCAAATTGATCCTAGCTGAGGATCTGAGCGCCGATGATCTAAAGCGAGATGGCGCGGACGCCCTGCCCCGTCTACACGGCGCGCTATTGAAAAACGAACAAGACGTACATCTGTTTGAACGGCTTGCATTTATGGCACGTCGAGAACGGTAGTCATCTAATTCTGCGAAAAATTAAGACCACGTTAATCAAGAAAGGCTTTGATCAGAGCTGGCTTGAATTGGCGTGTTGCGTTTTGGCCCAGGATGAATGGTACAAAAGTCTAGGCAGGTGTTTTTGAAGACGTCGTTGTTGAAATTCACGCTAAACTGGTACTATACATACGCTTTGTACGATACCATTTGCCCTGAAGACCTGTTGGGTGTGGGCGGCATATGCTGATGAGGGGCCGATGAGACGCATAATATTTCCGTTAGTCCTTTTGTTGGGCGCTTGTTCGTCCGGTGTTGAGCAAGATGCGCCGTCGCGGCTTGCGACCAACGCAACTCCCAGTCTTCCACCAGCAAAGTCTTTTGGTACGCCTGATCCCGTGGCGCCGAAGCGTTCCAATCGCGATATCGCTCGGGATTTTTTGCAACTTTCTTTTGAACTGGAATCAGGGCGGGAGTTGAGCACGTTTTCGAGGTTTGAAGGCCCAATCAGCGTACGTCTTACCGGATCGCCTCCGCCCAACCTTTCGCGAGACCTCAACAGCTTGCTTTCACGTCTGCGCCGCGAGGCAGGTATCACTATCGAACGTAGCTCTGGCACCTCTGCCAATATCACCATTGAGGCGGTGAGCCGTGCGCAAATTCGCCGGCAACTGCCAAAGGCTGCCTGTTTTGTAGTACCAAATGTTGACCGCCTCGCCGATTACCGAAAGGCCCGGGGCACGCGCGCCACAAACTGGAGCTTGATCAAACAGCGCGAAAAGATCGCGATTTTCGTGCCAAATGACGTTTCACCCCAAGAAGTGCGCGACTGCCTACATGAAGAGCTCGCACAGGCGTTGGGCCCGCTGAACGATCTTTACAGACTTTCGGACAGCGTCTTTAACGATGACAACGTGCATACGGTTCTGACCGGCTTCGATATGCTTGTTTTGCGTGCGTATTATTCGCCGCAGCTGCGTTCGGGTATGACGAAAACAGAGGTCGCTGCACGCCTGCCGGCAATCCTTGCCCGACTGAACCCGGCAGGAGAACGTTTTGCCTCGCGCCCCTTGGCCGAGACGCCTCGGGCGTGGGTGAACGCAGTGCAAAACGCACTCGGACCCGGCACGCGTTTTCGCCAGAGGATAGAAGCCGGCAACGCGGCGCTCCGGATCGCGAAAAACCAAGGCTGGTCGGACCACCGTTTGGCTTTCTCACATTTTATCATGGGGCGTTTGACCCAAGCGGGTGAGCCCGAACTGGCGCGCAATCACTTCTTACTCGCCGAACGATTTTATCGTCAGACGCCGGGCACCGCGTTGCATCAGGCCTATTCCGCTTCGCAACTTGCGGCCTATGCTGTGAATGAAGGCGACGGTGTCAAAGCTCTCTCAATTCTCGGTCCGCATCTTGCGACCGCTCAGCGTTATGAAAATGCAGCCCTACTTGCAACGCTTCTTCTGCTTCGAGCCGAAGCGTTGGAGCTAACCGGCCGCGTCGCAGAGGCGCAGACCATACGACTGGACAGTGTCGGTTGGGCGCGATACGGCTTCGGCGATGACTGGGCTGTGCGTGCGAAGGCGAGCGAAATCTCGTCGCAGCGCCAGAAAGCCGCAACAAACGGGTAAGCAATGATCATAGCTTTCGGAGCTATCCTCGGAGCCGGTCTAGGCGCTTTCACTGCCCATAGGCGCAGGGGTAACCTGGCTGATATCCTGCAATATGCATTCGTCTATTTTCTTATCTTCACATTGCTTGCTGTGTTTTTAAACCTTATTCTGCAACGCATGGGCGTCTGAGGCGCATGTTTTTGCCTTTCTTCGATAACCTGCGCGGTGCGGGCCTTCCGGTGTCTTTGCGCGAATATCTGACATTTCTGGAGGCTATGGGGCGCGGACTTGTCACCTATGATATCGAAGGATTTTATTACCTCGCCCGCAGCGCAATGGTCAAAGACGAGCGCTTGATTGACCGCTTTGACCGGGCATTCGCGGCGAGTTTTGAAGGGCTGGACAAAATCAGCGCCGAGCAGGTGCTTGAGGCAGTCGATCTGCCCAAAGACTGGCTAGAGAAAATGGCAGAAAAGCATCTGACCGATGAAGAGAAAGCCGAGATTGAGGCTTTGGGTGGTTTTGACAAACTGATGGAGTCCCTGAAGGAACGCCTGAAGGAGCAACAAGGACGCCATCAGGGTGGCAACAAGTGGATCGGCACAGCAGGTACCTCACCTTTTGGTGCCTATGGGTACAACCCGGAAGGCGTGCGTATTGGCCAGGATAAAAGCCGCCATCAGCGCGCGGTGAAGGTTTGGGACAAAAGGGAGTTTCGCAACTTTGATGATACGGTCGAATTAGGTACGCGTAACATCAAGGTTGCTTTGAAACGTCTGCGTAGATGGGCGCGCGACGGGGCCGATGACGAGCTAGATCTCGATGGCACAATCCGCGCAACAGCCGAGCACGGCTATCTTGATGTGAAAACCCGGCCCGAAAAGCGTAACGCGGTCAAGGTTCTATTGTTCCTCGATGTCGGTGGTTCGATGGACCCCTATATTCGTATGGTGGAAGAGCTGTTTTCCGCCGCACGCGCGGAATTCAAACACCTCGAATATTACTATTTCCATAACTGTCTTTATGAGGGTGTTTGGCGCGATAACCGTCGACGCTGGGGTGAAAAAATACCTACCGATGAGGTGCTACGCACCTATGGGTCTGATTACAAATGTATTTTTGTGGGTGACGCATCTATGTCGCCTTATGAAATTGCTTTTGCAGGCGGCGCCAATGAACATTGGAACGAAGAGGCAGGTCAGGTCTGGCTTGACCGCGCACGCCAGCAGTGGCCGGACAACCTCTGGCTTAATCCTGTGCGCGAGAGTCACTGGCCCTACACCCAGTCGATCCACATGATCCGTGAGATTTTTGAAGACCGCATGGTGCCAATGACGCTTAGCGGGATTGAGCAAGGCATGAAAATGCTGGGGCGCTAATCGGCGGAGGTATTTCGCCCAAAGAAACTGTTCCCGGTAGACATTCTTTCGCCGCCATGAGACAGCGAATGCATGAGCGCGCGTAAGATTATTATCGACACAGACCCCGGACAGGACGACGCGGTGGCGATCCTCTTGGCGCTGGCCAGTCCCCAAGAGATCGATGTGCTGGGCATAACCTGTGTTGCGGGAAATGTGCCGCTCAGTCTTACGACGCGGAATGCGCGCATCATCTGCGAGCTGGCTGGCCGCAGCGATATGCGCGTATTTGCAGGCTGTGATCGCCCTATGAAGCGGGAGCTTGTTACAGCGGAGGAGGTGCATGGGAAGACAGGGCTAGACGGCCCGGACCTGCCAGAGCCAACCATGCCGCTGCAAGATACTCATAGTGTTGATTTCATCATTGAAACACTGCGTTCGGAGCCTGCACATACGGTTACACTTGTGCCAATCGGGCCGCTTACCAATATCGCTACTGCTTTCAATAAAGCGCCGGAACTCATTGAAAAGGTGCCGGAAATTATCCTTATGGGTGGCGCTTACTTTGAGGTAGGCAATGTCACGCCAGCCGCTGAATTCAACATCTATGTCGATCCATACGCGGCCAATATTGTGTTTCGCTCCGGTGTACCGCTCACAGTGATGCCCCTTGATGTTACGCATAAAGCACTGGCGACGGAGCCGAGGAACGCCGCCATCCGAGCCATTGGCACGCCACCCGCGATTGCCGTGGCCGAAATGACTGGCTTTTTTGAACGCTATGATCGCGCCAAATACGGCTCTGCTGGTGCACCTCTGCACGACCCCTGCACGATTGCGTATTTGATCAAGCCAGAGATTTTTACAGGCCGTCATGTCAATGTCGAGATCGAGACCACCTCCGATCTAACCATGGGGATGACCGTGGCGGATTGGTGGGGTGTCACCGACCGCGCGCCCAATGCGACATTCATGGGTGATCTTGATGCTGATGGTTTCTTTGAGCTGCTGACGGAAAGACTTGCCCGCTTATGACCCGACTGACGCTTGCCTCGACGGAAGATCTTGACCGTCTGCTGCCCTTGGTTGCCGCCTTTCATGAGGAAATGGGGATCGAGCAAAGTGATGAGACGCGCCTTGCGGCTCTCGCGCCGTTGCTGGATGGGTCACCTCATGGATGCGTTTACTTGGCGGGTCCAAGCCGGGCGCCAGTTGGGTATGCCGCTGTGAGTTTTGGCTGGTCCATCGAATTTGGCGGTCTTGATGGGTATCTGGATGAGCTCTACATCCGTCAAGGCGTTCGAGGACGTGGGCTTGCCACCGAACTTCTAACGGCCTTACCAGAAACCCTCGCCGAGGCCGGGCTTCGCGCCATGCACCTTGAGGTTAGTCGCGCCGATGCCAAAACCATAGAGCTCTACCGGAAACGCCGTTTTGAGCCGCGCGAGCAATACATGCTTATGTCGCGACGGTTTTAAACCGCGCTTGTTAAAGTTATATGCGCTCCATGACATTGCATATTCCGTTTGATAATTCCTACGCTCGTCTGCCAGAAAACTTCTATACCCGGCAGAACCCTGCCCCTGTGAAGGGGCCGCATCTGGTGGCCTTCAACAGCGCCCTTGCGGCGAATTTGGGCATCACCGCGGGTGAGCCGGACGAGATGGCACAAGTTTTTGCGGGAAACGCCATACCCGATGGCGCAGAACCGCTGGCGCAGGTCTATGCCGGGCATCAGTTCGGCGGCTTCTCGCCGCAGCTCGGGGATGGGCGCGCTAACCTGCTTGGCGAGGTTCTCCACGGCGATGTTAGGCGCGATATACAGCTCAAAGGATCGGGTCCCACGCCCTACTCGCGCATGGGCGACGGTCGCGCCTGGCTTGGGCCAGTTCTGCGCGAATATGTCGTGTCCGAGGCCATGGCGTCACTAGGCATTCCAACAAGCCGTGCATTGGCAGCCGCAACCACGGGCGAGATGGTGTTTCGCGAGGCACGCGGCCTGCCCGGTGCAGTCCTTACGCGTGTGGCTGCAAGCCATATCCGCGTTGGCACGTTTCAGTTCTTTGCTGCAAGGCAGGATAAAGAAGCATTGCAGGCGCTCTACGACTATGTGATCGACCGGCACTATCCGGATGTGAAGGACCCGGTTGAACTGCTTGATCGGGTAATCGCGCAACATGCGCAACTGGTCGTCCGCTGGCTCGCAGTCGGTTTCATTCACGGCGTGATGAATACAGACAACACGACGCTTTCCGGTGAGACAATTGACTATGGCCCTTGCGCTTTTATGGATAGGTACAATTCGGACCGGGTGTTTAGCTCTATCGATGTTCAGGGGCGCTACAGCTATGCCAATCAGGCGCGGGTCATCGTCTGGAACATGGCGCAGTTTGCCACCTCACTTGTGCCGTTGATGCCAGATCAGGATGAGGCCGTTGAGGCCTTCACCAAATCTGTACACGCCATGCCGGAGCAAACCGCCAAACACTGGCGCCATGCCTTTGGCCGTAAGATTGGCATAGAAAACGCCCAAGAGGCGGATGACCCGCTGATTTACGACCTGCTCGGCATGATGCAAAACGGTCAAGCAGATTTCACCAACACCTTCCGCGCCCTTTTGAACGGCAACGCGCGTGATCAGTTTTTGGATCCCGACGCATATGACACGTGGGAGAGCGAGTGGCAGGCACGGCTTAAAGGGGAAGAAAACCCAGAGGCGACAATGCAGAAGGTGAATCCTGCCTTCATCCCGCGCAACCACCGCATTGAACAAATGATAGACGCCGCTGTCGCAGGTGACTATGCGCCGTTTGAAAGGCTCAACCGAGTGTTGGCGAACCCCTATGAAGACCAGCTAGAAGAAGAGGACTTGATGCGCCCGCCAGTGGAGGACGAGATTGTGCATCAAACCTTTTGCGGCACATAAGCACCCTTTGCCTTCCGATTTGCGTGATTTTGTTCTAAACCTGTGAGACGGACGGGATCACCAAGACCAAAACGCAAGATGACCGACAAAATTATCGATCGGTGTGAGGCCAAGGGCCTGCGCATGACCGAACAGAGGCGAACCATTGCTGCGGTTTTGGAAGAATCCGAAGATCATCCTGATGTGGAAGAGCTCTACTCACGGGCCAGCGGTCGTGACCCGCGGATTTCACTCGCCACGGTCTACCGCACCGTAAAGCTGTTTGAAGAGGCCGGCATCCTCGACAAGCTAGAGTTTGGTGATGGCCGCGCCCGTTATGAAGACGCTGAACGTGACCACCATGATCACCTGATCGATATTAACTCCGGCGAAGTGATCGAATTCGTAGATGCGGAAATAGAAAAACTGCAAGAGAAGATTGCTGAGAAACTAGGCTATCGCCTAAAGGGTCACAAGCTCGAGCTTTACGGCGTGCCGATCAAGAAGGGATGATCGTGCGTGAGCTTGCCGCGATCGTGAATCTGAAAGACCACCCGTTGCATGACGCTGATTTTGCTTTGCGATGCGCTGCGCAGCTTGATGAAGCCGGGGTTTTGGTTTTGGAGGGCTTTATTCAACCGAAGGCTCTTTCCGAGATGCGCACGGAGGCAGAACAAGGCATGGCTGAGGCTTATTTCTGTACTCAAAAACATTCAGTGTATCTAACCAAAAACAATACGGATTTCACAACAGATCATCCGGCAAATCGGCAAGTGGTATCCTCCAAAGGGTGCATTTGCGACGATGATTTGCCGCAGTCTTCTCCTCTACGAATACTTTACGACTCTGAAATCTTCCGCAAATTCCTCAAACGCACGACCGGAGAGGCGGAACTGCATCCCTATGCCGATCCCCTCTCATCGATCAACATCCATTATGCAAAACGCGGTCAGGAGCTCGGCTGGCATTTTGATATTTCTTCGTTCGCGATTACCTTACTTATTGCCAAACCGGACGCGGGTAGTCGCTTTGAATATGTCAAGGACTTGCGCGATGCCGACGCGGGTGAGATGAATTACGACGGTGTTGGCGCCTTACTTGATGGGCGCATACAACCGAAAATTCTCTCAATGGCCCCGGGAACTCTGGTACTGTTTCGTGGACGCAATTCCGTACACCGCGTGTCTCCAAATGAGAGTGACATCACCCGCATGCTGGCGGTTCTTGCGTATAATTCACATCCGGGCGTTTCGTTGTCGGAAAGCGCACGGATGACCTTCTATGGTCGCTTAAGCTAACAAAAACATCGTTTTTCTTGGTTTAAAATCGCCGAAACAAACGCTTAACAATGCTGCAAAATACCCTATATACCGCGCTGTAGATTGGAGCGCGTAATGCCACTTGATCCGGCCTTGAACTCTCTTGGCTTTGCCAAGGACCCATCCGACACCCGTGTCGTGGTGGCGATGTCGGGTGGCGTGGATAGCTCTGTCGTGGCAGCAAAACTCGCCGAAGAAGGCTATGAAGTCGTAGGCGTGACACTGCAACTTTATGATCATGGCGCGGCCTTGGCAAAAAAAGGCGCCTGTTGCGCAGGAACGGATATTCACGACGCGCGCCGCGTGGCCGACTCCATCGGCTTTCCGCATTACGTCCTGGACTATGAAAACCTGTTCAAAGATGCGGTAATTGATGAGTTTGCCGATAGCTACCTTGCCGGTGCGACCCCTGTGCCATGTATCCGCTGCAATGAACGGGTGAAATTTAAGGACCTGCTACATACCGCCCGCGATCTTGATGCCGATTGCATGGCGACCGGTCACTATATTCAGCGCAAAGTGGGTCTGAACGGCCCGGAATTGCATTGCGCGGCAGATGCGGCACGTGATCAGTCGTATTTTCTGTTCTCGACCACATCAGAACAGCTTGACTACCTGCGCTTCCCACTGGGCCACCTGCCTTCCAAGGACGCCACGCGAGAGCTTGCGGCGCGTTATGGTCTGGAAGTGGCGGATAAGCCAGACAGTCAGGACATCTGTTTTGTACCCGGCGGCAATTACGCCTCGGTCATAGAAAAACTGCGCCCCGGCGCGGCCGAACCCGGTGAGATCGTGCATGCCGATGGTCGTGTATTGGGCACCCATAACGGTGTGATCCACTACACAATCGGTCAGCGGCGCGGTCTTGGGATCGGTGGACTGAGCGAGCCGATTTACGTGGTCAAGCTTGATGTCGACACGCACCGCGTGATTGTCGGACCAAAAGAAATGCTCGCCACCCGGACGGTTCCTGTGCGCGAGATCAACTGGCTGGGGGACGAAGACATCATGAGCCGCCCTGAGTGGCATTTGTCGGTCAAAGTTCGCTCAACCCGCCCACCGCGCGAGGCCATACTGCGCCCGAAGAGCAAAGATCACGCTGAAATAGAGCTTTTCACGGCCGAAGCAGGTGTGTCTCCCGGTCAGGCATGCGTGTTCTACGAAACCACAGGATCCCGAATTCTTGGCGGTGGCTGGATTTGGAAGGACTAAACTGGCAACCGCTGGCAGGTGTCCGCTAAAGGGCTTAACTCCGCGCGTATAATCTCGATCTCATACGGCTTCAGCACCGGCAAAACCGTTTTCCCATAGGCGGACAGGTCTGTCTTGCAATCCGGGAAGAGCTCCAAAAGTTCGGCCCTCGTGCCGCGCTGCATTGCATCGAATGTGGGCCCACCTAAAAACAGCGATTCCGACCATAGACCGGCCGAATTAATCACCTCATGCTGCTCAAGCATGACATGTATGTATTCGATTTCTTCGAGGCCTTCGTCAATATAGACGGATCCTCCATCCACAAGGTTTTTCGCGGGCACCAAAACATCTCTTGTACCGAACATGAAATCCGACTTTATGGAGCTGAGCGCAACGCGATGTTGCGGCGAAACGCTCACGTCCTGTGATGGTACATTTTCTCCAAATGCATTGGCGCGAATCACAACCGGACGCAGGTTTGGCTTTCTTACCAGCTCCCTCCCTTGGAGCCCGCGCTTACCGATCCAGATCACCGGCTTGCAACTTCCGTCACGGGTCAAAACCAGATCGCCTGCAACCAGGTTCTCGACATTGATCGGACCATTGCGCGTTTCAATTGGTGTTCCGCGCGCAAAACATACGAAATCCGGCAGGTCTTCCGTCGTGCTCGGTGGCGCGGTTACGATACTGTTGTTTGTTCCCGCAATTGTGTCGCCAACTTCAACCGAGCCTTCCGTCAGGAACATGTATTGCGGCTCTGTGAACTGCACCAATGTAAAGGTAACTGGACTTCCGCCGACGGTGCCGCTGTAGGTTTCGAAAACCTGAAAATTAGTGGAATCTCCAAGAAACCCAGGAACGCCTGTTACATCTAATTGCGGGCCGGTATCCGGGTCTTCCAGAGTGGGGTCGTCATCAATGACCTCAGCTTGGAAAGCGGCCACGACAACGACATCCGCAGAAAAGAGCGGGTCCACGTTAATTTCGTAGATTGTAATAAAATTCGGCATTTCTCAAATTCAGCGGCAAGTCTACATATTGCTATGGGCATATTGTCGTGAAAATGAGACTAAAATTTGAAATTGTTGCGATACTCGAAACATAAAAATCAAAGCCGGAAACAGCCGAATTTTGTATAACTTGGGATAATAGGCCAAAACTACAGGCGTTTCAGCACCGCTTTCGCCGCACGTAGGCCCGGTTGTTCGCCGCCACGGCCAAGCCGTTCCATGGTCAAACGCATGGCTTCGAGTTGTTCATCCGGGTTATCGAGTAGTTTCAGCAGGCCGGGCGAGATAAGCTCCGCGCGGCAGTCATCACCCAGAAATTCCGGCACCACGCGGGTTTCTGACACGAGGTTGACCAAAGTGAGCGTGTCGATCTTGATCAGGCGTTTGTAAATCTGACGGCTGACCCAATTGACGTCGTAGGCGATTAGCATTGGTGTTCCCGCTGCCGCCAATTCCAGAGAGACCGTGCCAGAGGCAGCCAGTGCGGCATCTGCCGCAGCAAACGCGGCGGCTTTTTCGGATTTGTCGTTGTCGGCATTCTCCCGGCCCGGAGCGATCACCACGGGATCACCGGGCCAATCCTTGACGAGATCATGCACCTGCTCGGCGCGATTGGCGGTCGTTGGCACCACCAAGCGCAAGTCAGGTCGTGCTTTACACACATCGCGCAGTACATCCGTGAAAATCGGACCAAGACGTGTCACCTCGGCCTTGCGAGACCCCGGCAGAACCAAAAGCACAGGTGCAGCATCCAAGCCATGCGTTTTGCGAAAGGCCAAAAGGTCGTCCTTGGACGGCTGCGGCTCTGACACAACCGGGTGACCTACAAAGTCACACTCGATCCCAACCGCCTCCATGTAGGGTGGCTCAAACGGCAAAAGTGCCAACACATGATCTATGACTTTGGCCATTTTAACGGCGCGGCCAGCGCGCCAAGCCCAAACAGAAGGCGCCACATAATGCACGGTACGGATATCGCTCTTTGCCTTGATGAGCTTGGCCACGCGCAGACAGAAATCGGGACTGTCAATACTGAGCACCAGATCCGGTTTCGTAGAAACGGCGGCCTCGGCTGTTTCTCTAATGCGGCGTTTCAACTGAGGAATTTTGGGCAGCACTTCGACAAAGCCCATGACGCTGAGCTCTTCCATCGGAAATATCGACGACATCCCTTCGGCCTGCATCAGAGGGCCACCAACGCCTTCGAATGTCACATCTGTGAGCGACTTCAATCCACGCATGAAAGACGCACCAAGCCGATCACCAGAGGCTTCTCCGGCGATGACGAACACCTTCACGTAGCAGCCCCATCGTGGACCCAAAGAAAGAGAGCATGTTCTTGGAGGAGTTGACGCACCTTGTCTTGCTCAAGCACCATCACGCCGCGCGACGAAATCACAATACCATCAAGTCCTGCCTTCACTGCGCCCTGCACCGTGCCAGGCCCAATAACGGGCATATCGACACGTAACTCCTGACCAGGTTTGGGCGCTTTATAGAGAATGCCGCCATTGTCCTCTGTCGCGCGCGCTGCTTCGGCAACTGGACCGCCAAGCCAATCTGCTACATCATCGAGCGCCTCACCTATCAAATCGAAGGCATCGCCAGAAGGCTCGCCGCCGCCTTGCAGGTCCCGCAACATTGCGTCGGTACCCTTATCAGTTTCTTGCGCAATAACCCGGCCGTTGCGCGCGACGACAGCCTGACCTAGGTCTTTTGCGGCCATCTTATCCAAAGCCGATTGCGCCGCGGAGATATCACCCGCAATTCCGTCATACGGCTCAAGATCAGTAAATGCGCCAACATCTGGCAATAGATCAGGGTCAATGTCGCTTGCACCAATGACTTGAATGCCTTGGCTTTCAATCAAGTCCACCAAAATACGTAAAGTTCCATCATCGCCCTTAGCCATTGCCGCCATAACCTTGGGCACCAGAGGCATGGTTGCCGCGTCGATCAGGCTTGGGTCCACATCTGGGCGGCGGACAGCGCCTGCCATGCAAAGTCGTGTCACACCACGCGACTTTAGCTCATTCAAGAAGGTGCCACAGGTCTCCAGGCGAAAACTCAAGCTGGGAAGTTCATTGCCCAGATCGGAAGGAAATTGCTCTATTTCGCAAATGAGCGGTACTTCACCTTTGGCCAGCAACACCCGCACCAGATGCGGTGGCAAACCGCCCTGCCCGGCGATGATGGCCAAATCCATGATCAGCTTGCGCCGGGAGTAAGAAACGAACGATCACTGCCGGACGTCACAAACTCGACAATGTGGCGCACATATTCGCTATCGGTTTCTTCACCCAAACGACGCGCGCGATCCTGAAAGGCGCCCTCACCCTGCGCCAGCATCTGAAAGGCCGCGCGTAGGGCAGTGATGTCGGCCCTAGCAGCGCCACGGCGTTTCAAACCAACAAGGTTCAGACCATGCAAGGTGCCGCGCGGCGCCTGCACGAGGCCATAGGGTATCACATCGTTGGTCACCATCGTCAAAGCGCCGATTATAGCGCCTTTGCCAAGCCGCACAAACTGATGGATGCCGCTTATGCCGCCAACAATTACGTCTTCTTCAACGATGCAATGACCCGCAAGGCCTGCATGGTTGACCAAAATTACCCGGTCTCCAACCTGACAATCATGGGCCACGTGAACCCCGGCCATCAAAAGGCAATCGTCACCGATCTTGGTCAGGCCACCACCGCCTTCGGTGCCTGTATTGATCGTGACATGCTCACGGATCCGATTGCGTGCGCCGATCTCAAGCCTGGTTTTCTCACCGCCAAATTTTTTGTCCTGTGGTATCTCGCCGATGACAGCGAAGGAAAAAATAGTCGTGTCCTCGCCAACAAATGTCTCTCCCGTGATGACCACATGGGATTTGAGCTCTACCCCGTCACCAAGTGTCACCTCAGGACCAATCAGGCAAAACGCACCTATTTGACAGCCCTGGCCTATGTTTGCCCCGTCTTCAATCACCGCGCTTGGGTGAATAAATGTCTCGCCCCGCCCACTCATAATTAGTCCTCTGGATACACAAACATAGCGGCAATGTCCGCAGTTGCCGCCACCTCGTCGCCAACCATAGCTTTGCCATGAAACTTCCAGGCCTTGCCCCCAGGCTTACCCCTTGTGGTCTCCACATGCAGCTCAAGCACATCGCCAGGCACCACCATGCGCCGGAACTTACAATTCTCGATAGACATGAAATAGATCAGCACCTCGGTGCCTTCCATGCCAAGGGAAACACCAATCATAACACCTGCAGTTTGTCCCATCGCTTCGATCATCAACACACCAGGCATGATCGGTTGAGCAGGAAAGTGACCCTCAAAATGTGGCTCGTTGCTTGTCACATTTTTGATGCCGCGGGCGGATTGGTGACCGTTTATATCAACCACCTTATCAATCATCAAAAACGGATACCGATGCGGCAGCAAGGATTTGATCCTCTTCAAATCCGCGGTTTTTAGCGGTTCTGTCATACTTGTCCCTCTGCTCTGCGCGTCGGCACATGGCGGCCCGCGATCAGGTTTTGCATTGCATTGCTCATTACCTTACTGGCCGGGATACGCAACTGGCTAAGTAAATTGCGGCAAACGTGTTTCGGTCCCTTCCAAGGGCGGATTTCATTCGCCACTATCGTCGCCTGAATTCTGCGTTTCTACGGGCGTCTGGCCTTGGTCGGCCGGTTGAGGCGCACGCAATATCCCTTGTTGCATGGCCCTATCAATTCGTCCAATTGCTAAAGCCGTTACATCAATCGCATCTGCCGCCAGTAGCACAGTACGGCTTTCAATAACGATGACCGCACCCGTTTCTCGCATTATATCAACGATCACAGGTTCAACTTGACGCAAGAACAAAAAAGGCGCGTTTTCCCGATTGCGGTCAAGATCTCTGGCCAAACGCTCGCTTTCGCGTCTGATGGCCTGGACCTTTTCGTCGAAATCATCGGCCATTTCACGAAAAGCATCAGCAGACATTTCTGCACGCATTTCTGTTAGTTCTTTTTCTTCGACCTCTAGCTCGGTCTCGAACCTTCGATTGCGCGCGATCAGAGCGTCACGCTGCGTTTCAATTTGCTCAGCATACGCTTTGCCCAAAGTACTTTCAGAAAACAGCCTGTCAGAACTGATGACAATCACGTTGCTTTGTACAACGCCAATTTCCTGAGCAATGACTGGAAGGGCTAAAAATACCGAAAAGAACCAACCTGTGGCGAGGCATAGAGTAGCCTTAAGGCCACTAGAAATCGGTTCTGACCGTGATGTCAAAGTTGCGTTCAATATCATCATCTTCGCTCACCAGGGCTCGTGAGAAATTTAATCGAAGCGGTCCGAACGGTGACTCCCAGAAAAGCGAAACACCAACCACATGTCTGGCTCGGAAGTTTTCCGATTGTACCGCGCCGGTCGTATTATCAAGTCCCCAGATTGAGCCGACGTCATAAAAAACTCCACCTGAAATACCGAACTCTTCGGGAAGTCCGATAGGAAATTCAACATCAAACTTGGCGGACGCAAAGAAGTTCCCGCCTAAAAGCTCACCGTTTTGAGCCGGACCAATGCCATTGGAATCAAACCCTCGGATTACCTGTTGGCTATAACGGTCAACTGCGCGTGAACTCTCACCGCCGAAAAATTCAAGTGCACCGGCCTCAAATGTTGCACGCAAAACCACGTCACCCCGTAAAACGCGTCTTTGGCCGATGACGCGAAGTGACGGGCGGAAAAATTGTTGGTCGCCCCCAAGGCCTGCAACCTCTGCGCCGATATCGATCAATACGCCTGCGTCAGGGTTCAATCCCGTACGACGTGTATCAAGAATATAATTCACGCCAACAGAACTGGCGAACTCTCCGCCCTGGTCCGTCTCAGCGGCCAGCGTTGGAGAGTTGCCCGTGTAGTCATTCATCTCACTATAACGAAGCTGGTAGAATGTGGAAAACCGCGATTGATCGCTCAACGGGAAAGTAAATTGAGGCCGCAAGGCTCCGACAATCGTGTCAAATGAGCTGTTGTTGGAATCCGTTTCTAACAAGGATGCCAAAATGCTAAATTCCACATCGCGTCCAAGAAAGGCGGGTTCGGCAAATGACAAGTTAAAGTTCGCGGTATTGGCTGTTGCGGCAACGTTGGCCGTTACACGCTGCCCTCGACCGAGAAAATTTCGCTCCGATAGACCCACGCTAACACCAACGCCATTGTCGGAGTTAAAACTACCGCCAAATGAGAGGGAGCCTGTGGTGGTTTCTTCTACATCAACATCCACGATGACCTGATCGGAACGAGAGCCCTCGCGCGCCTCGACCTGAACGTCGGAAAAGAACTGCAGTGCCCGAATACGATCCGCTGCTTGGCGAACCTGACGTGGGTTAAACGGATCACCTTCTACGACGTCAAACTGATTTCGAATAACCCGATCAAGTGTTGTCGCGTTGCCTTCGATATCAATGCGTTCAACAAAAATTCTTGGGCCGCGTGTCAGGAGGAATTCCACATCAAGCGTCAATTCCCGATCGTTACGGGTAATAACCGGTTCGACCCGAAGAAAATCCACACCTTGCTGGATCGCGAGGCGTTCCATCCGGGCGATCGAAGTCTCGATACCCAATGGAGTATAAACTTTGCCCGATTTAAGACGTAACGCATCTTGATAATCGGCGGCGTCAACTCCCGGTATTTCGCTTACCGTCGTTATCTTACCAAATCGAAACTGCTGGCCTTCTTGCACATTGAAGGTGACAAAAAATCCGTCGCGCTCGCGCGTAAGCTCTGCATTGACATCCGTAACGCGGAAATCGACGTAACCGCGCGCCATATAGAAATCGCTGAGCACCTGACGATCAAATTGCAAACGGTCCGCTACAAAGGTGTCACGGTTTATAATTGCGCGCAAAAGACCTGCCTGTTTGCTTTCCAAAGTGCGGCGAAGGCGTCGATCCGAAAACGCCTTGTTGCCGACAAAACTTATTCGTCGAACCTCAATTGGCCGACCTTCAAAAATTTCAAAAACCAAATCAATCCGGTTGTCATTACGTCGAATAATCCGTGGGGTTATGCGGGCCGAGACCCGACCATTTTGTTCGTAGGCTTCGACGAGAATGGCCGCATCTTGTTCCGCTCGGGTTGGACTAAAGATTTGTCGCGGTGCGCTTTCAACAAAGCTCCCAAGGTCCTCGTCATCTAGTCGCTTGTTGCCCTCGAAAACAACGCGGTTGATTGTAGGAAATTCTTTGACCCGAATGACAAGGTTGCGTCCCTGCGTGGTGACGTCCACTTCCTCGTAAAGCCCGGTATCACGTATCCGTCGAGATGCTGCGTTGACGTCTGCCGCTGTCAGCGCATCGCCAGGTGTTATGCCCGCTTGGCTTAATACAGTCGCGTCTTCAAAACGCTGGTTGCCTTCGACAGTGATATTCGTGAAGCGGACAGATTGCGCAGACGCGCCATCAGGAAGGAGAAAAAGGATCCCTGAAAGCAGAAAGAAACAAGTAATGATAGGTGTTAAATTGGTAAAAGCTTTGACTGCAAAGCGCCCAGTGACAAACCAAGAAAAATTCTGCATTTCCCAACCCAATAAGCCAATGTGCCGAGTTGAGGAGTACTCGCATTAGATTGGGTTGTCAAAACGGCTTTGGGACCGCCAAGATGTGTTTAACCGGGCAATCCAAAGAACGCGGGACCGATCATTGCGCCAGTCGCTAGAGCAACGCCAATCGTCGCGATGTAAAGGACGCGATCCCAGTTGAGACGCATCAAGAATGCCATGCCTCGGTATCCATTATAGAAATGCTGCATGCTTCACCCTGTTGAGCTTCAATGTGCAATTTACATGTTTATTCGCCGCCAATTCAGGCGACTTTGGGAGCATTAAGGTGGCAAGAATGGGGCGAAAACGCTCATTTCCGAAAAAATTTAGCCGGACATATGTGTCAGACAGAAAAACATACGTGTCACGGACAAAATATATCGTTGAACAGTGCAAAGAGCATGACACCCAAAACCAGGGTCAAGCCTGTCATCATCAAAACCTGCAATGCGCGTTCACTCGGTGGTTTCCCAACAGCGGCCTCGTAGGCGTAAAATACCAAGTGCCCGCCGTCGAGTACCGGAATAGGAAACAGGTTCAAAAGCCCCACGGCAGTGGACAAGACAGCGATGAACCAAATGAAATTATCAACGCCCTGACTTGCCATCGCTCCTGAGACCTCGGCGATACCAATCGGACCGGACATATTACAGCTGCTGATTGCCCCGGTAATCATATGGTACAGGCCGGAAAGCGACCCATCGATCACCGCCCAGGTTTGACGAACGCCATCACCAAAGGACTCGCCGACGCCTTTCGCCTCTGTCGCAAAGTCAAAAGCAAAGCCGCCTGCAATGCCTATACGCCAGTTGGTTTGAAAGCCGCCCTCTTGACGTGGCTCGTCCACTCGCTTTGGCGTGAGGTCAAAGTCAAGCACCTCTCCCGCGCGCCATACCTTTAAGGCAAGCGTACGCCCGTTGCTGCTTTCTACAACTTGCTTGAGCTGATCAAAGGCCACTATATCGTCGCCATCTATGCCAACGATCACGTCCCCCTGTTTCAAACCGCTGTCAAACGCAGCAGATCGCGGAGCCAACTGGTGCACCAGCGGCGGCATAGGATGCGGGCCTTTAACCTCAATCAGCCGATCGTCGCGCAGCACTTCGTAGGTCAACGCAGGTATTAGCGGTAAATCACCGACAAGATCATCAAGCGCGCCGTCCTCCGCGTCAGGACCGGGCATCTGCAAGCCCTCGATGCTGACAAGCTCATCGCCCTCTTGCAATGTAAGCCCTTGGGTTGGCAGCGGTCGTAGTTCACCTACCGCAAGCGGCTCCATGATTTTACCCTGGCCAAGAATAATCAGGCCAAAAACGATAATCGAAAGGATGAAATTGAAAACTGGGCCCGCGAGAACAGTAAGCGCTCGCGCCCAAAGTGGCGCGCCATGCATGGTCTGGCGGCGCTCTTCCGGGCTTAAGCTTTCGACAGTGCCGTCACTTGTTCCGCTCGATGCATCCCCGTCGCCGCGAAATTTTACATATCCACCGAAAGGCAGCGCTGCGACTTGCCACTTGGTGCCGTGTTTATCGTTTCGCGCAAAAAGTACTGGCCCAAACCCAAGAGAAAACACGTCTGCTTTGATACCGCACCAGCGACCAACGATATAGTGACCATATTCATGAATGGCCACGATCACGGACAAGGCGGCCACGAAAGCCAAAAGCGTCAGGAACAAACCACCAAACTGCGGGATCAAAGAAATACCGTCCAAACCAAGTTTCCTGTTGTGTCGTTTTTAGCTTTTGCTTTCGGTGCCAAATGGTCCATCCGGCGCTCAGGATCAAGAGGCATGGTGAAAAAGAGTAAGAGTGCCGCATTTAAACCCAATGGTTTCGTAGGGCGTTAAATCCATCATAAAATACTTACCAGCCCAATCTTTTTTACCAACAACACAAAAGCACCCGCGCCGAGCATTGCATCGAAGCGATCGAAAACGCCTCCGTGGCCCGGGATCAAATTTGAGCTGTCTTTGATGCCGCGGCGACGCTTTACGGCGCTTTGGGCAATGTCGCCCATCTGTCCGGCAAAGGCCGCAATCACGGAGAGCAAAACCAAAGTCGCCGTATTGCCAAGCCAAACGGAGAAAATCGCTCCGATCAAAGCGGCCGCAAACCATCCGGCGACTGTTCCGCTCCAGGTTTTCTTGGGGCTGATACGCGGCCAAAACTTTGGACCACCCAAAAACCGTCCTGCAAAATACCCAGCCACATCAGACACGATCACCACAAGCACCAACCAGGCAAACCACAAAAGTCCAGCGTCCTGGCGAAGAAAAAGAAATGCCAACGCACCAAAGCAAATCCATACCGTACCTGCAAATAGCAATGGACGATCTGTGCCGGTTTGTCCGGTCACGACAATGCCCAATCCAAGGAGCAAAGGGATAATGTAAATCTGCGGAACAATTGCTGCAGCACCGCAAACGATCCCTGCCAAAATGCCAAGACCTATCGGCAGCTTAGCATCAAACATACGCGCGACTTCCCAGACCATAAGGCCACAGAAAACACAGACGAATGTCAGAAAAATCGGACCGCCCAAAAGTACCGCAGCCAATGCGACGATACCCAATACGGCGGCCGAGGCAATCCGTGGCCCAAGATCGGACCACCGAGCGTCTTGGCTCATGCAGATATAGCTCCGAACCGACGCACGCGTTTGCCAAAGCCCTTGATCACTGAGGTAAAAATCTCTTCAGTGAAGTCAGGCCAGAGGGTGTCGATGAACTCGTATTCGGAATAGGCCGACTGCCACAGCAAGAAATTCGATATGCGCGCCTCACCACTGGTCCTTATGACAAGGTCTGGATCGGGTAAAACACATGTATCCAAATACTTTGGCAGCGTTTCTTCATTTACATCTTCTGGCTTGAGGCGTCCCTCTGATACGTCCATCGCCATCCGTTTGGTCGCGCGCGACACCTCATCACGACCGCCATAGTTCAAAGCGATTGTAAGGTTTAGGGTGGTGCAGGACTCAGTTAGTGTTTCAACCTCGTCCATCAGCACACGCAGCTGGTAATCCAAACGAATACGATCGCCAATAAAACGAACCCGCACGTCAGCGTCGATCAGCTCTTGCATTTCGCGCATCAAATACCGGCGGAACAAATTCATCAAGCCGGCAACTTCCGTTTGCGTACGTTTCCAGTTCTCCGTGGAGAACGCAAACATGGTTAGATACTTGATCCCAAGGTCAGGGCAGGCACTGACAATTTCACGAACACGACGCGCACCGGCGTGATGGCCAAAAAGTCTCGGTCGGCCACGCGCTTGCGCCCACCTACCGTTGCCATCCATGATGACAGCCACATGGTGAGGTCCATGCGCTTCATCAGGAGGCGGAATTTCGCTAAATTGATTCATCTATACCTGCATTATTTCTGATTGCTTCGTCTCCAAAGCATCATCCACTGATTTTATGAAAGTATCGGTAAGTTCTTGAACTTCAGTTTCCCAAAATTTTTGATCATCTTCGGAAAGACCGTCGCCTTTGGCCTTCTTAACTTGGTCCATACCATCACGACGGATATTACGCACGGCAACCCGTGCGTTTTCGGCATATTGCGCGGCGACCCGCGTAAGCTCTTTGCGCCGCTCCTCGTTCAATTCGGGAATTGGCAACATGATAATCGTGCCGTTGAGTTGTGGATTTATTCCCAGCCCGCTTTCGCGAATGGCCTTTTCAACGGCACCGACAAGGCCTTTATCCCAGACATTCACCGTCACCATACGCGGCTCTGGAACATTGACGGTGCCCACCTGATTTACGGGGGTTCTTTGGCCATATGCGTCAACCATGACAGGCTCAAGCATACTTGCCGACGCGCGCCCCGTACGCAATGACGCAAACTCAGAGCGTAGCGAGGACATGGCCCCATCCATGCGACGCGTAAGGTCATCAGTATCCAGCATAAAATCGTCTGACATAAACGGTTCTGCCCTTTTTTGGCTATGTCATACCGTGTTTGGCGTTGATGTGTATAGGTAATTGCGCCTAGTGACCAAAAGATGGTGAGTTTCTGCTAAAATGTTGCACAAGGCACTTGATAGGGGAAATATTCTATTCCTGCACCAAAGTGTAGGTGCCTTTGCCCGAAAGAATACCGCGAAATCCGCCCTCTTCATCCAAAGAAAATACGATGATCGGCAGGTTGTTATCCCGAGCTAGAGCGATGGCACTTGCATCCATGACCTTCAGGTGGCGGGTAAGAACATCGCTGTAGCTAATCGCGTCAAACCGTTCAGCATCGTCATGTTTGACCGGATCTTTGTCATAGACGCCGTCAACTTTCGTGCCTTTGAAAATTGCCTCACACGCCATTTCACTGGCCCGCAGCGTTGCGGCCGTGTCAGTGGTGAAATAAGGGTTTCCTGTCCCGGCTGCAAAAATGCATACGCGTTTTTTCTCAAGGTGACGCACAGCACGACGACGGATATATGGCTCCGCCACCTCGTCCATGCGAATTGCGGTAATCACCCGGCAATAAACACCGATCTTTTCCAAAGCGCTCTGCATAGCAAGCGCGTTCATCACGGTTGCCAGCATTCCCATATAATCGGCGGTGGTACGCTCCATCCCTTGTGCGCTGCCCTGCAATCCGCGAAAAATGTTTCCGCCACCGATGACCATACAAACCTCGACGCCCATTTCATGGACTGATTTTACTTCTTGTGCGATACGCTCAACGGTGGGTGGATGCAGGCCAAACCCCTGATCCCCCATCAATGCCTCCCCTGAAATTTTAAGCAACACGCGCCGGTATTTGGTTTCAAGCGAGGCGGTGTCGGGCATCGGGGAACTCCAGCTGGGCCAAATTGACCGCAATTTGTCGGAAAACCAAAGCAGGTGCAATCGCCAATAGTCGCCATTGAGGCTCAAGCGGCGCATTTTTAACGAAAACGGCTCGCGTGCTTGTTCAAAACCGCTTAAGTCCGCCAAATGCTAAGTTTGTACGATATTGCCTCGGATCGTCCGGTTCTGATCGCTGGCCCTACAGCTTCAGGCAAATCGGATATGGCTTTGCAGATCGTCGAGCAATCCGGCGGCGTGATCATCAATGCCGACGCGCTTCAGGTTTACGACAACTGGCATGTGTTGACCGCGCGGCCATCGCCGGAAGATCAGGCGCGTGCCAAGCATCTGCTTTATGGTCATATAGCTTTTGATACGCCTTATTCGGTTGGCGATTGGCTTCGCGATGTCATGGATATTTTGAGCGGCGAAAAACGGCCGGTTATCGTCGGTGGCACCGGTCTTTATTTTGCAGCTCTCACAGAAGGGTTGGCCAAAATTCCACCAACGCCTGCGCCAATCCGAGAAGCCGCTGATAAGCTACTACATGAAAACGGTCTTGCCGTCATGCGCCATGCCTTGGACACGGAAAGCCTCGAGCGTATTGATGTGAACAACCCGATGCGTGTTCAAAGAGCATGGGAAGTTCTTAAGGCCACTGGTCGGGGGCTTGCCTCATGGCAAGATGAGACGCCGCCCCCCGCCCTGCCCCTCTCAGATGTGGAGGCGATACTGATCGATGCACCCAAGGAGTGGTTGAATCCGCGTATCGAGGCGCGGTTTGATCAGATGTTGGCCAAAGGCGCATTGGAAGAGGCGCGCGCAAACCTCGACGGATGGGATCCAACGCGACAGTCCTACAAAGCAATCGGCGCACCTGAATTGATTGCGCATCTGCAGGGTGAAATGAGCCTTAATGAAGCCCGGGACGCCGCGATAATCGCGACACGACAATACGCCAAGCGGCAAAGAACATGGTTCAAATCGCGAATGCGCGATTGGCGTGTTGTTGAGGCCACAACGATTTAATCATAAATGAACCTTTGTTGCGCTACACTGCGCTCCAGATTACTCCTTTGGTTATGGGTGGCCGGGCACGCGAAGAACGTGCAATGGGAAATAATGGCTGCTGACATGGAAGACACGGATCCCAGACACCCTGAGATTCTGGGTATTACAAAATTAACCGGCGCGAATGCCTGGAAAGCGGCCCTGCCGCATAGTGAACCTTTTCACCAATTGATCTGGATTACGCGAGGCCAAGGACTTTGCGTGCTCGATGGGCGTAGACGCGGTCTTGTAGCCAATACTGCTCTATTAATCCCGGCCGGTTTTTTGCATCTGATCAATATTCAACCGCCCTGCTTTGGCTTTGTCTGTCGCGTGCCAGTATCAGAAGCGGTCGAAATGCCCGATGGCCCGGAACTGGTTCGCGTTGTGGACCAAAAGCGTCAAATTGGTTTGAGCCATCTGCTCGAAGCCATGCAGCAAGAAGAGCAAAACCAAGAACACGGCTACATGCAGGCCTTGTCGGCGCAGGCCAATTTACTTTTGGTGTTGATGCGGCGCGCTTTACAGGCCCGCGATGACGCCCCACGCAAACCATCCGCGGCCCAGAGGAAAGTCACGCAATTTGCCGCGCTGGTTGAGCAAAATTTCAAAAGTGGCGACCCGATGCATCGCTATGCGCGGGAAATTGGCGTCACGCCCACGCATTTGAGCCGGATTTGCAAAGCCTGCACTGGCATCACTTCTGCTGATATCCTGACCGGGCGCGTCCTGCACGCAGCGCGTAACAGGCTCGAAAATTCGCGGCTTCCAAGTAAGCAGATTGCAAGTGAGCTTGGCTTTAACAGCGCGGCATATTTCTCTCGCTTTATCCAGAAACACACAGGTATGACGCCGACGCGGCTTCGCAAAGGTATCTGAATGGGCGCCGGCCTCGCAACGCGTAAGAAATTGTGTTCAATCAAGCCCTGAGCAGCGCTTGATTCTGTTGCTAAGACCATGGCACAGAGGCGCTATCATCCTTTCTATCAGGCTAGCCAGAGGCACATCATGTCCATTCGTCGCCCGCCCAAACCGATTCATCTGGGGCTGTCGCGGCTGGCGGCACAGTATCGCACCTGTCAGTTAAATCGGCGAGACTTTCTGGCCATGGCTGGGGCCTTTGGAATGTTTGCCACGGCGCCACACCAAACGCGCGCTCAAAGCAGCCAGATCAAACCAGGCGGCACGCTTCGCATTCAGCAAAACGTTTTCGCGATGAAGGATCCACGCACTTTCGACTGGAGCGAGCTTGGCAACATGACGCGCGGGTTTTTGGAGTATCTGGTCCAACAAAACGCCGACGGCACACTGCAAGGTATGTTGCTAGAGCGTTGGGAGACAAACGAGGACGCGACGGAGTACCGCTTTTATCTTCGCCGGGGTGTCGTGTGGAATAATGGTGACGCATTCACCTCCGCTGATGTTGCTTATAATTTTGAGCGTTGGGGCGATAGCACGGTTGAAGGCAACTCAATGACGCAAAGGCTTTGGGGATTGTTTGATCCTGCAAGCGGTCAATTGCGCAACGGTGCCGTAACCATAGAAGACGATCACACGCTGAGTTTACGCCTTTCGACGCCAAATATCGCATTGATTGCGGATTTATCGGATTACCCCGCCGCAGTCGTGCATCCAAGCTTTGAGGGTGGCAATCCATTCACCCATGGCATCGGGACAGGCGCTTTCCGGCCGGTTAAGCATGCCACTGGCGAACGCTGTATTTTAGAGCGGAATATTGAGCATCGCTGGTGGGGTGAAGCGATATTTGGCGGGCCATATTTGGATCGGGTGGAATTTATTGATTACGGCACCGATCCGTCGAGCTGGATCGCTGCGGCTGAAAATGGCGAAATTGATCTTCTTTACGATTCTGTCGGTAATTTTGTCGACGTGCTCGACGTTTTGGGGTGGACACGTACGGAAACCGAATCCGCCGCAACCTCTGTCATTCGAGCCAATGCAAAGGCAGAGGTTGAAGGTGCGACACCATATGCGCAAGCCGCTGTGCGTCGGGCGCTTGCTTTAGCGGTAGATAACCAAACCTGTCTTGAATTGGGTTATTCCGGGCGCGGGCTTGTGGCCGGTAATGACCATGTCGCACCAATGCACCCGGGTTTTGCCAAGCTTGGTACGGCTAATTACGATCCAGCGCAGGCGCGCAGCGAACTGGAGGCGGCAGGCCTTAAGGATTTCGAGCATGAGCTCGTTACGCTCGATGACGAGTGGTTGCGAAACACCGGCGATGCGGTTGCCGCACAGCTGCAAGATGCCGGGATTGCCGTTCGCCGCTCTATCCAACCCGGCGTGCGATATTGGAATAATTGGCAGAGCTATCCTTTTTCCGTAACTGAGTGGAACCACCGGCCTCTGGGTGTGCAAGTGCTATCACTCGCCTATCGTTCAACGGCCGTGTGGAATGAAACCGGATTTGCCTCGGAGGAGTTTGATGGCCTGCTAGACCGGGCCATGGCGCTTAGCGATGCGGATGAGAGGCGCGAGATTATGGCAGAACTACAGCGTATCCTGCGCGATGAAGGCGTGATTATTCAGCCCTATTGGCGCAAGCTCTACAATCACCATAATGGCAGGCTTGTCGGCGCAGAACGGCACCCATCAAACGAAATTCATCTGCACCAAATCGGCTTTAGAAACTGATATTCTTCAAGCTGTCACAAGCTGCTGTTGAACGGTATCTGTAAGCTCTGTGAGCGAAAAAGGCTTCGGCAGGAAAACGGAATTTGGAATCTTGGTGCGGATTTCATCGAAAGTCTCTTCCGCATAACCCGAAACAAACACGACCTTGGTATCGGGCCGTTGCTCCAGCGCTTGCAGCACCCAACTTGGCCCGTCGATACCGGGCATGACCACATCAGAGACGAAAACATCGATCTTCACGGCCTCTTCGCTCAATAGGTCAAGTGCTGCCTCAGCCGAGTCTGCCTCCATAACCTTTAGACCGCGCATCTGTAGCGCTCGACTTGCGAAGGCGCGAACAGGCGCTTCGTCTTCGACCAGAAGGACAACGCCTTCAGTCTGCGCCTCAAGCTTTTTAACCTGTGGTGCAGGTCTCTGCGCTTGCACTTCAATCTCATGGGCGGGAAAGAAAAGCTGAAACGTGGCGCCTTCATCTGGCCAACTGTCAATAAAGATAAAACCGCCGGTCTGTTTTACAATTCCATAGACAGTAGAAAGCCCCAGACCGGTGCCTTCGCCTGTGCGTTTGGTGGTGTAAAATGGCTCAAACACCTTTTGTAACTTGTCTGCTGGTATGCCAACACCCTCATCCTCTACCGTGACCTGAACATATCGCCCTGGTGGCACCATGGCACGGTCCCTACGCAGCGGCGCGTCAATTTCTAAATTTTCTGTTTCAATGCGAATTTCACCGCCTTCGGGCATGGCATCACGCGCATTGACAACGAGGTTCATCAAGACCTGCTCTAGCTGACGCTTATCGGCCTTGATCGACCATAACAAAGGGTCATGGCTTAACGACAGCATGACTTTCTCGCCGACAAGCCGGTTCAGAAGATGCGTCAAATCTGACATCATATCGCGCAAATCCATGACTTCCGGACGGAGCGTTTGTTTGCGCGAATAGGCCAAGAGCTGACTTACCAAGGCAGCGGCACGATTGGCGTTTTGATTAATCTGAATCAAGTCGGCGTAATCTGTGTCACCCTGATCGTGTCGCAACAAAAGCAAATCGCAGTGGCCGGTGATCGCGGTCAGCAAATTGTTGAAGTCGTGCGCAACGCCACCAGCAAGCTGTCCAATCGCTTGCATCTTTTGACTTTGAGTAAATTGCGCCTCTAATGACTTGAGTTCTGTTGCGTCATTGAGCACCGCGATCAGCACGGTTTTGCCTTCCTCCATGACCCGGCCAAGCGTTACTTGAACAAACAATTCCGTGTCGTCGCGCTTCACACGCAGAAACTCTGATCGCACGCCACCGCGACCTGCGGCCACGTCCTCCAGCCAATCCAATATCGACCGCCCAAGACCCTCCATAACATCGAACAACACCTTGTTATGTAGACGATTTATACCTAGGAGATCTCGCGCCGGGCGGTTCGAAAGCTGAATTTTCCCCTCAGGCGAAAGCTTTAACAACGGCACAGGAATTTCGTCAAAGAACGCCCAACCATCCGGTTGATGTTCCGCAGGCGCAATCCCAGGAAGCAAGAACACCTCGCGACGTTCTGCCATGGTCTCAACCTCGACAACCAGACATTCGGATATGCCATCGCGGGTGTTCACATCGTTGAGCAGACCAGAGCGCAGGGGTAGCTTTGGAAAGATTTGGTCAAGCAAACTCGCGCGCTCGCCAACAAGCTGACACGCCGCCTGGTTCATGAACAAAACCTCATCACTTTGACCGACGATCAGTTTCGGTAATGGGATGGGTTCGTCCGAGGCCTTTATTGTGCCTTCCAAGTCTTCAATTCGCCAGATCAAATGTGCATCGCCAGCAAGGTGCACGTTAATGCGAAAGTGACCTTTGCGTGTGATGACTTCGTCGGTATCTGCCCCGTTCTGCAAAGCTCTCACTCGCAACGGATCGAAAATAAGCGAAGGCGTAGCCACCAAATTCAGGAGTGCCTCTTCGAGGCTTGTCGCATCTTCCTGGGACAAAAGCCTCTTTGCGGCGGCGTTGCGATACGAAACTTGTCCATCTGCAGTGGTCATTATCACAGCGCAGGAATCCGTGTCGTAAAAGGCACTTGCTGCACCGCCTGCTGCTTTCTCAGTACGCCGATACACGCCATGGATTGCCCAAATCCAGACAGCCGCAAAGATCAGCACCAGGCCAAAAAAAATCAGTGCGCTCTGCAGCATTGCGTCTGAGAAACTGAATGCCAAACTGCAAACTCCGAGACCCACAAACGCAATAAGCCCCATCTTTGGCCTCAGGCGTGAGACGGTCTGCCCCATAGAGGCGCCTTGAGATGAGACGAATGCCAAACGCGGATCTCCCTGCGCGAAAGTTAACATTTTATCGCGCATCAAGTTTTAATTTTAGATTAATCTGATTTTGAGATGCACGCTAGAATTGTTTTGCATGCACGTCATAAACTTTAAGGTTTTCGACTTAGACCTTCATAACGGACAAGTAGAAACCGTCACCGTGCCCGGAGATTGGCCATACGCGCTCGGTTACGCAGCTTACACCGTCATGGCGTGATAGGAAGCCAGCGACTTGTTCCTGATTTTCGGACTTCAGAACCGAACACGTGGCGTAAATGAGTTGCCCACCTGCGCGAACGAGCGGTAACGCTTTCTCCAAAATCTCCGCTTGCATCCTGCCAAGCTCTGCTAATCGCTTTGATGTGAGCCGCCATTTTGCTTCTGGTGTCCGCCGCCAGGTGCCGCTGCCAGAACAAGGCACATCGCACAGAACCACATCAAATGGTCTGTGTTCCAAAACTATATCACCTTGCAAAAGGTTTACATTTACCCCTGCTCGTTTTGCCCTCTCTGGCAGATCAACCATACGTTCCGATGCAATGTCATGGGCAAACCAATGCGCATCAGCCCGCGCCGCAAGAGCCAGCGTTTTACCCCCACCACCGGCGCAGTAATCAAGAACGCGCGCCCCGATAGGGATCGTAACTTCAGCCATTGCTGCTTGCGAAGTGGCATCCTGCAGCTCGATCCAACCCTGCTTATAGGCCTCGGTCTGCGCGAGTTTGCGTTCGCCCTCGGTCACCAAAAGCGCAGTATCAGAGGCATCAATTTGCTCGGCCAAAACCTCTGCAGCCGAAAGATTGGCTAGGACTTCTTTGACCGTTGCACTGCGCAAGTTAACCCGGCAGGTGATAGGCGCGCGCGTACGCAAACGCTCTGCTGCCTGCTGCGCACCTGTTTCACCCAGCGACGCGACAAACTCTTTCCAGAGCCAATCTGGTAAATCGCGCGCCTCTTCTTTGCTCGGGGCACGGCCGGTTTCATGTCGCGCGATTGGTTTGGCGCCGTACCCTTGCCCGTCGAACAAGGTCTCCAGATCAAATCCTTGATCGCGTGCCTGCCCGATCATCATACCGCGCCCGGTTTCCGCACCGCCAAGCGCCATATAGGAGCGTTTGCAGCGCATGGCCTGAAATACATAATCTCGAATTGCAGCGCGGTCTTTGGACCCGGCAAAGCGAGACCGCCGCGCCCAGCCAGTCAGCGCTTGTTCAGCAGCCTTGCCAGAAAGAATCAGATCAAGAATATCAATCGCGGCCTGAACGCGTGCGGAAGGTCTCACAGGACAACCTTGCCCTAGCCCACCCGGTAATTCGGGCTTTCGCGGGTGATTTGCACATCATGAACGTGGCTCTCTTTAAGGCCCGCGCCAGTGATGCGAACAAATTGGCAGGCGGCGCGCATGTCATCGACCGTGGCGCAACCGGTATACCCCATCGCAGCCCGCAAACCGCCAACAAGCTGATGAATCACTGTCCCGGCAGCGCCTTTATAGGGCACCTGCCCTTCGATACCCTCAGGCACGAGTTTGTCGCTGGCGGCATCCTTCTGGAAATATCTGTCGGCACTACCCCGCGCCATGGCACCCAAGCTCCCCATGCCACGATAGGCCTTAAAGCTGCGCCCTTGGTAGAGGATCACCTCGCCCGGGCTTTCATCAGTACCCGCAAGCATCGAACCCACCATGGCGCAGGACGCGCCAGCAGCAATCGCCTTGGCAAAATCGCCAGAAAATTTGATACCGCCATCGGCAATCACTGGTGTGTCGCCGGCCGCCTCCGCGCAGTCCATAATCGCTGTTAGCTGTGGCACACCCACTCCTGCAACCATACGCGTGGTGCATATGCTGCCCGGGCCGATACCCACTTTCACCGCATCTGCGCCCGCGCCAATCAGCGCTTTGGTTGCCTCGCCGGTCGCGACATTGCCGGCGACTATTTGCACTTCGTTAGAGAGCGCTTTGGCCCGCTCGACCGCCGCTGCAACGCTCTCAGAATGTCCATGGGCCGTATCGATAACAATCATATCAACCCCTGCATCAACAAGTGCCTCGGAGCGTTCAAAACCTGCATCGCCCACGGTCGATGCTGCTGCAACCCGCAACCGACCAAGGCTATCTTTACAAGCGGTTGGGTTAAGTACGGCCTGTTCCGTGTCTTTAAGGGTTAAAAGCCCTGTGAGCTTTCCTGCGGCGTCTGTCACCAAAAGCTTCTCAATCCGCCGCGCCTTCATCAACGACTTTGCCTCTTCCAGATCAGCAGGCTCGGTCAACATAGCCAAACCATGAGAGGTCATCATCACATGCACCGGCGTGTCGTCGCTTGTGGCGAAACGCATATCGCGGTTGGTAACAATGCCTACGACGCGGCCGTCTTTATCAATCACCGGGAAACCAGTGAAATTATATCGCTCAATCAATGCCTTGGCATCGGCCAGCGTCTGATCGGGACGCAAGGTTACCGGGTTATAGACAATTCCGGATTCAAAACGCTTCACCCGGCGCACCTCGCGGGCCTGCTGCTCAACGTTCAAGTTACGATGGATCACCCCCATACCGCCCGACTGCGCCATCGAAATCGCCATGCGCGACTCCGTTACTGTATCCATGGCAGAGCTGAGCAGCGGTATGTTGAGATCAATCGATTTTGTCACGCGTGTGCGTGTATCTGCCGTGCTGGGCAACACACCGGACTTTGCCGGAACCAATAAAACATCATCGAAAGTAAGCGCCTCACGAATCTCCATTTGCTTTCTCCTGAGCAGGGATCGTTTGACGCCCCCCTATTACATGGGCCGTAAGAAATGGAAAGGGCCGTTGTGCCTAATGAGGCAATTGGACGCCGCAATCCTCACGTGAGCTGGGCTTTACCGCTGACGCCGGTTAGACTACCAGCATGGTTTCCAAAAGTATCTTAATTGGTTTTTTGCTTGGAGTTCTGTCTGGCGGTGCCGGTCTGGCTCAAGAGCCGACAACCGAGTGTCCTTCACATTACCGATTTGTTGATTTTGGTCAGATTGGTCAGGACGGTATCCTTTATAAGGGCGGCACGCTGGTTCGGGTCGAGGCGATCAGTGGGTCTTTTTTGATCGACCGTGAACAGACCACCTGCGTTACTGTTCCAGAGCGTTCCACCGACGGGCATGGCGTAACAATTCCGGTTGTTAAATCTTTTGCATTCACTGCGCGCAAGTTGGACCTGGCAGTTGATGCGCTTTCCCTTTCTTCGGTCGCTGACACAAAGAAAGCGACAGAGATTGCCTCCGAAAAACACAGACAGAGTTTGGAGATTTCAGGGTCAGAAATCATAAGAGGCGAAAGATTTCTATGCGTGCGGCATAAGGACGGTGTCAGCTGCCAACTCTTCTCACCCTACCCAGGGAATTTGGCGTTGGTCGTTTATTGCTCCGCGCGGATATGTGAAATTCCCGCAATGGCCATGGATCACCAGATCGTTGTTTCTGCACGGTGGCGTCTTGATAAAAAGCCAGCAGAACTTGGCACTGAACTGTTAAATAAAGTATCAGAAATAAAAGGCTTTCTTTCCGAATTCGTGTCATTCAACCGCGGCTGATATCCCCGATAAACAACAGAAACTTTAAGGATTTTCAGGCCGTTTTCATAAAAGAAACCCCGCCTCGCACTCAAAACAGAAGAGTGAGGCCAACCATTGATACTACGAGAAACAGGATGGTCATAATACCCCCTGACTTCACGAAATCACTCACGCGGTATCCCGCTGGCCCCATGATCAGTGCGTTCACCTGATGTGTCGGGATCAGGAACGAGTTCGAAGTTGATATCGCAACCGTCAGGGCAAAGACTGCGGGATCGCCCCCTGCCGTGATCGCGATTGAGACTGCCAATGGCACCAAGAGAACCGTAGCACCGACATTGGACATCACCAGAGTGAACGCCGTCGCTAACACCGCCAGCCCGGCCTGCAGCGACCAAATCGGCCAGCCGCGCAACAGGCTCAACACCTGTTCGGCAATCCAATCCGCCGTTCCGGTATTTTGTACCGCATGCCCCAATGGAATGAGCGAGGCCAACAAAAACACCGTGCTCCAACTCACTGATTCATATGCTTCATCAATTGAAAGCACACGGCTCAAAACCATTCCGACAGCGCCGGTAAGAAGACAAAGCGACAGCCGAATATCTGTGAACAGGATCAGGCTCAACGCCAACAAGAAGAACAGCAAAGCCCAGCCGACCTTATTCGGTCGCAGTTCTTCTTGAGGAAAGTCAGAGGTGACCACAACAAAATCACGATCTGAAAGTATCCGTGTCAGTCGTTCCCACTGCACATGCACCACGGCTGTATCGCCCGCTTGAAATGGAACCGCGCCAATATGTGTTGCGACATGATCGGACGTCTCTACGTGGCTCATGGTCTCTTCGCCGCGATGGATCGCGAGTAATGATAGTCCGTGGGTTTGACGCAAACGTAAATCGATAGGTGTCTGCCCAATAACACTTGAACCTGGCGGTATCACCACTTCGGCCACACCGGATTGCGTTGCCGCAAAATCATCTGCGAAGATTTCAAGCTGTGGCAAGATCTCAAGCCCGTAAGGCTCGGCAAATTCCTCACGCACCACGCGCTTGAGACCGAGCACTGCCAAAGTGGCAGGCGCCTCAATTTTAGTGTCGGCCATTGGCGCTATGACCTTATGCCCACGGTACGACGTGCCTAAGATGTACATGTGATAGGCAACCATCAAATCGGACAGCGTATGCCCCACAAGAATAGAGCCCTCCGGCACACGCACCTCAAACATATCCGCACGCAAACCGTAGGTATTCTCAACAAAGGTCTGCATCGAACGCGCGGAGCCCGCATCTTCGCCCCTGTCGCGGCTTGATGGCAGCACCCATCGACCAAATAGCGTGAAATACAAGATACCAGTTAGCACGAGCATGATCCCAATCGGCGTCACCGCAAAAAGCCCAAAAGTGTCCATCTGCTGATCAGCGGGCAGGGATTCATTTGAGGAGAGGATCAGGTCATTGAGCAAAATTAAGGGCGAGGAACCGACCATAGTGATCGTACCACCAAGGATCGCGCAAAAGCCCATAGGCATCAGCAACCTGCTCATCGGAATGTCAGTTCGCGCAGAAATGCGGCTTATCACTGGCAGAAAAAGTGCAGCGGCACCAACGTTTTGCATGAAGGAGCTAATCACACCAACGACGCCAGAAACAATAGGAATAATGCGCGTCTCTGTTGTGCCACCTCGTTTCAGGATTAACCCAGCCACCTGGGACATAAGCCCGGTTTTATCGAGCCCTTTGCCAATAATCATCACGGCAATGATGGACATCACCGCGTTGGACGAAAACCCGGTGAAAAGGTTCGAAACATCCGCCAGATTGCCAAGCCCGGGCAGGTAACTCAAAGCACCGAGCAACACCATCACCAACACTGCTGCTAGATCGATGCGTATGACTTCTGAAACGAAAAGTAGAACAGTGAATGATAGCAGTCCCAAGACGACCATCATTTCAAAAGTAAGTGTGAGTGGCTCCATTCGCTTCTCCTGCCGTCACCTTAGGCAAAAGTAACCCCGTCGGCATAGCCAAAATATGAGCCGGGATAGGTCCAGTTTGGATCAGTGCAGGCTTAGTATAACCTCGATGTCACGTTGTGTCAGCTTGGCCAGCAACGCTTTCTCCTCTGTGATCAGTTTCGCATCACCGTCGATATAGCCCTTTAGACTTGCCGCAATTTCGGACGTTGAGCGATAATAAAAATCCATGTCCCGATGGCTTAATTCCTCAACAAGTCGCTGCAGCAACTTCTTTTGCTTTTCCGAATCCAGATCCTTGCGCTTTTCCTCAAGCATTTCGCACCCTTTTTTTCCGTTGAGAAAAGCTTAGCGAAACTCGAAACCGCATGAAACACGCGAACACGCAATTTTCTGTGTTTTCGGTGTCCGACGTTGTTGCGACTTAGTTTCTGTATTAAGCGGTCATGCTCTTGCCGTCCGGCCACCTGTTGCATAGCGTGGCGCGGAAAATATGAGACTGGACTATGACGCAACACGGATATGAAAGCGGCAGGCTCGATCTGCCCTTTGTCGGAATTTCCACATTCGGCAAGCGGCCTTATGTGGCTGATTGGTCGGCCATCGAGGCCGATGTGGCGATCCTTGGCGCGCCGTTTGATGCGGGTACTCAATGGCGTTCGGGCGCGCGGTTTGGCCCGCGAGGGGTGCGCGAGGCCTCTACGCTTTTCTCGTTTGGGCATGCGGGCGCCTACGATCACGAGGATGACGCGATCTATTTGCCCGGCGACGTGCGTATCGTGGATATTGGCGACGCTGATATCGTTCACACCGACACGACCAAAAGCCACGCCAATATCGAGGCTGGCGTGCGCGCGATCCTTGCGGCAGCTGCCCTGCCCGTCACCATCGGCGGCGACCATTCAGTCAATATCCCCTGCATCAACGCCTTTGACGAACAAGGCGATATTCATATTCTGCAGATCGACGCGCATCTCGATTTTGTGGATGAGCGTCACGGCGTGCGATTTGGCCATGGGAACCCGATGCGGCGGGCCGCTGAAAAGGACTATGTGACCGGTCTAAGCCAGTTTGGCATCCGAAATGTGAGCTCGACAGCGAAGGAAGGCTATGAGGACGCACGCACGCGCGGCTCGGACATCCTTTCGGTAAGGCAAATACGCAAACTTGGTCCATTAGGTGCGGCTGAGCGGCTTCCACGGGGTGCACGGGTCTATGTCACCATCGATATCGATGCGTTTTGCCCCTCGATTGCACCGGGTACCGGAACGCCGAGCCATGGTGGTTTTCTATATTACGAAGTGCTTGAGTTGTTGCAGGCGGTCAGCAAAAGCCATGAAATCGTCGGCATCGACCTTGTGGAAGTGGCCCCGGACTATGATCCGACCAGTTCCACTTCGATTCTGGCGGCCCAGCTGTTGCTAAATCTCTTGGGCTTTATTTTTCACGCTCGCGCCAGCTGATCGACAGCCGTGCGGAATGCCGCATAATCGGCAAGGCCAAACTGCGCCCCCAGAGTTGCCTGCCAACGCTCGTCAAAAGCCGCGCGGACATGGTCCGTAATCTGCGACTTTCCCAAACCAACCTTGCCTTGCATAACCTTGGAGGTGGTCCCTCCTGGCGGCAAACCACAGGCGGCATCGCGCGCGGCACTGGTCAGATGGTCGTTAAACTTCACCTCGTGGGTTTTCATAAATTCAAACGAGGCCTGCTCGAGTGTAATCTGGCGCGCATCCACGTCCTCAATTCCAATGAAATCTGCAACGCGCTTAACCGTGCCGGTCAAGTCTTGCTTCATCGTCTCAAAACTGAGCAGCAGCACATCATCGCGGTGCCGGACAGACCACCAAGACGCGGCGTGATCCCAGTAATTGCGCCCTGCATCACGTTGCAGAAAATACTGCGCGAGGGTTTCGATATCGATGCAACCTGCCTCAAAAAACCAACCTTCAAAAAAGCGGTACATCGACATCAGCGCATCCAACGGGTCACGCAGAACCACAATGTATTGGCCGCCTTTGGGGATCAGGTCCCAGGTAAGATGACTTTTGAACGCGCGTGGGGCCGCTTTTTGTTCGCTAGGATCAAGATCCATATCATGTGCCATCTCAAGCCAGGGCACGACTTCGGAAATTTCTGTAAAGTCCATATCGCCTCCGGTGCGCAATCCATGCACAATTTGCTGCATCCAGGTGGTGCCGCATTTGGCAAAGGGCGAAATAAAGATATCGGTTTTTCGAGGTTCAAAGGCAAGACCCTTTGCCAGGCCTTCCGGCGTCATGAAATGATTAAGCGCGGCCTGCATTTCATTGATAGTTCTGGGTCTAGACGCCACACAAATTCTCCAGCGCAAAACTCTTCATAAAAATTTTTTAGTTTTCTTATCAAGAAAATTCCATCGCTTCAGACATCTCTTTCGTGCGGTAACGGATCATACCCACACTCGCCACAAGGGTTACAGCGCGGGATACGTCTTGCGACAATTAAACCGATCCAGGAGCTCAGGGCGAGGCGATAGGCGCGGAACGGCCACGATAATACAGAAGACGAGGGTGAAATCGTATATCCCTCTTTGTCAGATTGTGCTTGTCCCCGCAGACTAATAGAAGTTTTGTGCAGATAAAGGGCTATCTTTCAGGTATCGGGCAAAACGGGCATGGCGCTGATCTTTATTCTGGTTGTCACTGCGATCGTCGTGTTGTTGTTCATCCGCCCCACCCTGTTGCGCGAATCTGCTGATCCAAAGCTTAGGCCAGTTACCCTTGAAGAGATCGAACAAGGATTTTCCCGGCTAAGCGATGAAAAACTTCCTCTGGTGCGCATGCACTCAACCAATGAACCGTCTCAAGCACTGGATTGCGCAATCGGCGGTCCGATCTGGGCACCGGATGAGAAAACAACCTGGCCAGAGGATGAAGACCGCAATCCGTTTATCCATCTGGCTCAAATAAATTTTGCGGGTTTTGACACACCGCGTGATTTCCCGGACAAGGGTCTTTTGCAGATCTTTGTAAAAGCCAGCGAAGTCACCGGACCAGGCGGTAATGACACAGGGCATTCCCTGCATATCCGTTGGTACGAAACACCGCAGGCAGGCACGCGCCTTTCCCCGCCTCAGGGCCAGTCAAAAACGCTTAAAACTGTCTTTGCCACGGAGCTTGCGCGAAAGAGTGGTGTTCGCCTTATACCGGAGCCGCGCGACCTGCCCGCATATCCGTTTGCCTGGCCGTTCAGTCATGAAGTCGCAGGCCCGCTGACGACGCGTCGCCCGGTCGATGATGCGACTGCTGAACGCCAACAGCGGCTTTATTCGGAATTTGACGATATCGTTAATGCCCACGGCGCTCACTGGATCGGCGGCTATCCGGGCTTTGCCATTGAGGATGTCAGGGGTCAAAGACCAAATTTGCGCTCACTGAACCGGGTCTTGTTTCACGCGGGCTTTGACAAGCATATTTGTGTTGGCGACGCTGGTGCGATCAATGTTTTGATCTCGTCATCGGACCTAAATGCCAAACGCTTTGATCGCGCCTATTTGGTGATTGAAGGCTGATCAAAGCTCTTCGCTTTTCAATTGCCGCGCAATAGCTCTGCCCAAGGCATAAGAGATTTGATCGTAAAGCGTGTTATAGGCCGTAAATATCGCCGTGTTGAACTTTTGCCCCGGCTCCGTACGATAAAGTCCTGCATAGGCGGAAAGCTCTTCTCTATCCAGTTTTTGATAGGCCAGCATAAGATAGGGTCCAAGCCAATCTTCCGAATCCGCTCTGATTTGTTCCTCTTGAGACCAGACATCGGCCAGCATTTCCTCCTCTGACAGGGTAAAGGCGCCGCCATCGGCCATGCCGCGATAAAACATCATGTTGGAATTGAGAGAGCCTGCCACATTGAATTCAACCAGATCACTGTCCTCAATCAGTTCGGTGATCTGCTCGTAAATCCACGAGTTATTGCGTTTGGCACGCCGGTATAATTGCCCGGCCAATTGCTCTTTTTTTTCATCCAGCAGTGCTTCTCGCGCTTTCAGCTCCAGTTCGACAACTTCGCGACCGGTATCAGAGGTAAAGAACGCAATCAGCGGTGCGAGAGCTGCGTCCCGCATTTCCTCGGCAAAGGTTTGAGAGACGACCTTTTCCATCCATCCGGTGTCATAAATTGTGGTGATTTGTTTCGACCAAGACGCATTGGCTCTTCCCGGGATCAGATCAGCGGCCAGCTGTTGGCTATGGGTGAAACCTTCCTGGCGAAGGATTTCGACCATATCGCCAATCCGTAACGCCTCGGTCAATTCTTGCATCTGCTCCGAAGCTGCCTGCGCCAGGCTTGACCAAACTGCAAAGGCCAAGCCTGCGGCAAGTGTGGCGCTCTTGCGCAGTCTCAAAGTTCCTCTCCTGGATGCAGCTCCGCCATGCGCGCGCCCAAAAGCTCAAACCGATTGGCCATGACCTCATACTGCACCGCATTCATCAACTCATATACCTGCTGCATATCGGGGTGTTCCAGAGCCTCGAGATAGGCCTGCAAATCATCCTCCGGAATGTCGCGATAGGTGAAAGCCGCGTTGGCAAGAGCAGAGGTTTGCAGATCAACGCGCAGAGCCGCCTCGTTTTCCTTCAAAGCGGCGCGCAAGGCAGTTTCGTCCAGCACCTGTTCCAATACACCAGAATTAGAGGCGGCCATCAGAAAACGGACTTGAATTTCCTGAACGGCGCGCACCGCGGTGCCGGAGCTATCGACCGCAGTATTCAAATCCTGCAGGATTTCAATGCGGAGATCGCCGGTCTCTAACCCGCGCGCCACAATATCAGTGCCCTGTGCCTGCTTCACGTCGTCATCGGCCAAGTGCGATGCGTTCTCCACCTCAACAAGGCGGCGCCCAAGATCAGAGGCATAAAATTCGGCGGCATGGGTCAAAAGATCATCCGACAGTGTGGCGCTCAGAATTTCCACCGCCATGTCATTCATGAGCTCTGTGTCGAAAACTTCATCGGCGAGCTGTGTCCAGCTTGTCCCAAAATCACTGGCGGACATGCCAAGCATGAGTGGCGCGTCACCGGCGGCAAGGGCAATCGAGTCCATTGCCACGTCGAAGCCTGTAACTTCCATAAACGCCTCGAGACGCTCAGGGTCCGAGCCTTGCGCCGTCACAGGCGATGCCTGCAGAAACCCGCAAACTGCTCCTGCCATTACCAACGCTAATCCACGCGTATGAAACACTTGCTCGCCCTCTCTTTTGCTTGTCTGCATCAAACCTAATGGCAATTGCATATGAAACAATGGCAAAGCCCTTGTCAGCCTTCACAAAGCTGAGTAAACGCACGCCTCAGAGCCCCGCGGAGAGGTGCCGGAGTGGTCGAACGGGGCGGTCTCGAAAACCGTTGTACCTTCACGGGTACCCAGGGTTCGAATCCCTGTCTCTCCGCGGGGGTCTGGCCTGCCCCTTTAGTGGGAACGGCAAAACCTTGCAAGGCTGCAATAACGCCGGATGTCGCCTTACGGGAAATTTAATGGACCTCGGGCGCGGATGGCATAATCTTAACGGAGCAACAACAAGGTGACCCATGTCTTTCGTTCGTATGTTTGCCATCTCGCTTGCCCTCCTCGCGGGTTCAGCTGTCTCTGCGCTTGCCGCCGATCGGGTCAAGCTGGAGGATTTCCTCGAAATCACAGGCTTTGACGTCGCGCTGGAAAGCATCCGACTATCCGCGGAATCAGCTCCCCAGATGATCGGCGTCGCGCCCGAGGCTTTCGGGTCGGAGTGGCGACGGCTCGCCAATGACGTCTTTGATACCGAGGTGATGCACGATCTCGCTCTCGACATCCTCGAAGAGACGCTGGCAGACGATCTTCTGGACCACGCGGCAGCGTTCTATGCCAGCGATTTTGGTCAGCGGATCGTCGAGGCCGAGAACGCCGCGCATCTCTTTGAAAACGATGCGCTGAAATCCGAAAGCGGGTCGGCCATTCTTGCCGCCCTTGAACGCATCGAAAGCCCGCGGCTCGACTACCTCAACCGGATGAATGCGGCCAGCGGCAGCGCCGAGTCGTCGGTCAAGGCCATTCAGGAAATTCAGGTCCGGTTTATCATGGCCGCATCGGGCGCTGGTGTGATCGACTTGCGCATGGACGAACCTGATCTGCGCGAAGCGTTGCGGGCCGATGAAGAGGCTATGCTTGAATCGATCAAGGCGTCGGCGCTGGAAGGTGCAGCATATACCTATCAGTCGTTCTCGGACGAAGAGACGCTGCTCTACGCAGAGGCGCTGGAACATCCCAAAATGCGCGAAGTCTACGAATTGATGAACGCCGTCCAATACGAGGTGATGGCCAACCGGTTCGAGGCGCTGGCGGGCGCCATGACCCGCCTGCGTCCCAGTGAGGAGCTCTGATGGCATTCCTGCGGGCAGCCTTTTTCCTGATCTGCCTGCCGCTGATGACCTGGGCCGGTCCGGCGCATGACCGCCTGCTCGAAGCCGTCCGGATCGATGAACAGCTCGCGGTCATCTCGGCCGAGGGTCTGGCGGGTGCACAACACATTGACGAAACATTGCTCGAAGGGGCCGGGGGCGGCGTTTGGACCGAGCAGGTTCAACAGCTTTATGCGCCTGCGCGTCTCAGGCCTATGATCCGGGAACAGATGATCGAGGTGTTGGATGATGATCCGGCCCTTGCTGTCGCATCCTTTTTCGAGAGCGCAGAGGGGCAAAGGATTATCGAGGTCGAGCTGTCCGGGCGGCAGGCGTTTCTTGACCCCGAACTTGAAGAGGCTGCGCGCGGCCTCGCTGTCGGTCATGAGAAGTCCGGGCTGGTCACGCGGTTTCTCGAGGTTAACAACCTTCTCGATCTGAATGTCGACGCGGGTCTCAATTCCGATTTGCAGTTCCTGCAGGGGCTAAGCCAAGGCGGTGCGCTGGACATGGACGAGACCGAGATGCTGGAGTCGGTCTGGTCCGAAGAGCCTGCGATGCGGATCGAGGTTTCGGGCTGGTTGACAGCCTATTACACGCTGGTCTTCTCGGCCCTTTCGGATATCGAGATCGAGACCTATATCGCGTTCTCGGAAACCGAGAGCGGACGGGCCTATAACGGGGCGTTGTTCGAGGCCTTTAATCATGTCTTTGAGGACGTCGCATTTGGGCTGGGACAGAGTGCGGCGCTCTTCATCACCGACAACGAAATCTGACCTTTCCGGCTTGACTTCAAAGGGCGATCCGAGGATAAGCCCGCATCTCGGGCCAGCCAGTGCTGGCCTGAATTGATTCAACTCCGCCCGATCAAGGCGCGCTGTCCGCGGTGGCCCAGTGCCGAAACGCCCGAATGTCCGGGGACCAAACGACGCGGTAAATGAAGGAAAGACAGATGTTCGCGGTTATGAAAACCGGCGGCAAGCAGTACAGGGTTCAGGCGGGCGACACGCTCCGCGTTGAAAAACTGGCAGCCGCAGCAGGTGACAAGGTTCAATTCAACGATGTGCTGATGCTGGGCGGTGACAAGACCGTCGTCGGCGCCCCCGTCGTGGCCGACGCAGCCGTTCAGGCCGAGGTGATCGACCAGATCCGTGGCGAAAAGCTCATCAACTTCGTCAAGCGGCGTCGTAAGCACAGCTCGAAGCGCACAAAGGGTCATCGTCAGTACCTGACACTGGTTCGGGTAACAGACATCCTTGCGTCCGGCGCGGACAAGTCCGGTGTGATGGCGGCCGTAGGCGCTGGCTCTGCAGTAGAGGCACCGACTGCGGCGGCTCCAGCCAAGAAAGCCGCCCCGAAGAAAGCGGCTAACGCCGAAGCGCCCAAGGCAGAGGCCCCCAAGGCCGACGCCGCAGTTGATGATCTGAAAAAGCTTTCGGGCGTTGGCCCGGCGCTTGAGAAAAAGCTGCACGAAAACGGCGTCACCACCTTTGCCCAGATCGCGGCATGGACGGAAGACGACGTTGCTGCTATGGACGAGAAGCTGTCGTTCAAG
>JBCBBI010000010.1:0-121946 GCA_038531775.1 Pseudomonadota bacterium
ATTTCAACGAAGATCAGATTTACCGGATTGATCATTATCTGGGTAAAGAAACTGTTCAAAATCTGATGGCCATTCGGTTCGGGAATCTGTTGTTCGAACCGGTTTGGAACAGCCAATATATCGACCATATTCAAATCACTGTGGCGGAACGCGTCGGCGTCGACGGACGCGGCGAATATTACGACCGCTCCGGTGCTATGCGCGATATGGTGCAAAACCATTTGATGCAGTTGCTTTGCCTCATTGCAATGGAGCCACCGGCAAAGTTTGATCCCGATGCTGTACGTGATGAGAAGCTCAAAGTAATCCGCGCGCTTGATCCAGCACGTGATGAAGATGTGGTACGTGGTCAATATGAGGCCTCTTCAGACGAACCCAACTACCGCGATCAGGCAGGCAATCCGAAAAGCCGTACAGAAAGCTTTGTTGCGTTGCGCGCCAATGTGCGTAACTGGCGATGGGCCGATACGCCATTTTATCTGCGCACTGGCAAACGCCTCAAAGAAAGAGCGAGCGAGATTGCCGTTGTATTCAAACCCACCCCCCATTCGATATTTGGCGACGCCTCCAACAGCAACATCCTGACCATTAAGCTCCAACCTAATGAAGGGATCGAGCTAGGCGTTACAATCAAAGAGCCTGGACCAGGCGGGATGCGGTTGATTGATGTGCCTTTGGATATGACTTTTGCAGAGGCGTTGGGGCCGGAAGATGCCGATTTTCCAGATGCTTATGAGCGGTTGATCATGGATGTGATCCGGGGCAATCAAACACTGTTTATGCGTGGGGATGAGGTTGAGGCGGCCTGGAATTGGATCGATCCGATGATCGCAAGCTGGGAAGAGAGCTCTGAGATGCCTCTACCCTATGCCACTGGGAGCTCCGGCCCAGACGATGCACTTATGCTGCTACATCGCGACGGGCGGCGTTGGCGAGAGATAAAGGCATGAAATTTATCGAATACGCTGACAAAACCGTTTTAGCGCGGGACTTGGCGGCGGCGTTGACTGCGGAGATCTCGGACGTGCTGGAACAACGGTCACGCGCTTTTTTTGTTGTTCCAGGGGGAACAACACCGGGGCCTGTGTTCGACTTTCTGTCTCAGACTGATCTGGATTGGGCGCGTGTCGAAATTTGTCTCAGTGATGAGCGGTGGGTACCAGAGGATAGCCCACGCTCAAATACGCGGCTTTTGCGCGAACGGCTCTTGGTTGATGCTGCAGAGAATGCGACATTGGTCTCGCTTTACGATGGATCAGACCAACCAGAGGCTGCTCTGGAAAACCTCGGCACACAAGTAGACGCCCACTTACCCGCGGATGTGCTGCTCTTGGGTATGGGTGGCGACATGCATACAGCTTCTCTTTTTCCCGGCGCCGATGGGCTTGCGGCCGCACTTTCGCCTGATGCCAGCACTTTGGTTGCGATGCGCCCTGAGGATCAGGAAGAGCCGCGTATTAGTTTTTCGGCGCGTGTTCTTAATAGTGCGAGCAAAAAGCATTTGATGATCACGGGTGATGAAAAGCGATCAGCGCTGGAGCGGGCGCAAAATCTCGAGCCGATGCAGGCGCCGATAGCCGCTGTTTTGAAAGATATGATAGTCCACTGGACGCCCTAATTTACCAGGATATCAATCAGATGTGGGATGAAATTAAAAACGAACGCGGTGCGGATATTGCCCAGCTTTTGCAAAGTCCTGATCGCGCTTCTAAGTTTTCGGTCACCGCTGACGGGATGCTTTTTGACTACGCGAAAACATCGATCACCGAGGTGGCCAAGTCCGCCTTGCTCTCGCTAGCGATCGCACGAGATGTGCCTGGGCGGCGCGACGCAATGTTTGCCGGTGAAAAGATAAACGAAACGGAAGGCCGCGCGGTTTTGCACACGGCTTTACGGGCAGGTGCTGATGCCAAGGTTTTGTTCCAAGACGAAGACGTGATGCCGGAGGTGCGTGCTGTTTTGGCACGGATGTCTGCCTTTGCCGAAGACGTTCGAGAGGGACGGTTTCAAGGGGCAGGCGGGGCTATTACGGATGTCGTCAATATTGGCATTGGCGGCTCACATCTGGGGCCTGAAATGGGCACTCTTGCGCTGGCCCCTTATCATGATGGGCCACGCTGCCATTTTGTCTCCAATGTGGATGGCGCGGATATAGCAGACAAACTTAAAGGGCTGGACCCGAAAACCACGTTAGTGATCATAGCCTCCAAGACTTTTACAACCATCGAGACTATGACCAACGCGGCCAGCGCGCGTGATTGGATGGCACGCGAGGTGGATGATCCGGGCGCGCAGTTTGCCGCCGTTTCAACGGCGGAAGATAAGACAGCCGCCTTCGGCATCGCGCCGGAACGCGTGTTTGGTTTTGAGGACTGGGTTGGCGGACGATACTCCATGTGGGGCCCGATTGGCCTGCCGTTGATGCTCGCAATTGGCCCGGCGTGCTTTTCAGAATTTCTTGCAGGGGGCGCGGCAATGGACAGCCATTTCCAAAACGCATCCCTCGCTGAAAACATGCCGGTCATGCTGGCGCTTGTTGGGCTTTGGCACAACCGGGTTTGTGGCTACGCGACCAGAGCGGTTCTGCCATACGATCAGCGGCTTTCGCGCCTTGCCGCGTATTTTCAACAGCTGGAGATGGAGAGCAACGGCAAGGGTGTAACGATGGACGGAGAGGCGGTTGCCATATCTGGTCCGGTGGTCTGGGGCGAGCCCGGTACCAATGGGCAGCACGCTTTTTATCAGTTGATTCATCAGGGCACGCAGGTGATCCCATGCGAGTTCATGGTGGCAGTCGAGGGGCATGAGCTGAACCTGGCGCATCATCACCGGTTGCTGGTGGCCAACTGCCTTGCGCAGTCTGAGGCACTTATGCTTGGTCGAGACATGGATGTGGCGCGAGAATTGATGCGGGAAGCCGGTTTTGAGGGTTTGGAACTCGAACGCCAGGCTGCGCACCGCGTCTTTCCGGGCAACCGTCCATCGACCACGCTGCTCTATGAAAGGTTAACGCCGTTTTGTCTTGGCCAGATTATCGCGCTCTACGAACACCGAGTTTTTGTAGAAGGCGTGATTCTGGGGATAAATTCCTATGACCAATGGGGTGTTGAACTTGGCAAAGTGCTGGCCAAGGCGATGGAGCCCATTGTTGCCGGTGATGAAGATGCCGAGAACAAAGATGGGTCAACACAGCAACTTGTTAAATTCATTCGTAATTCTCGCCATTGAAAAAACCCTGAGGCCGCTTTTCGTTAGACAAAAAACCTCTTCAGGTTTCCAATCAACAATAAGCGGTTTTTTATGATATTGTTTCCAATTTAAGTCATTGTGGGGTGCCTGCAAATTCAATAATCTTTAGAGGCGTGAGTGTTTCTTTGCTCATGCGTCGCGTGGGGACGCGATTTAGTATCTTTAGCAAGTGGGGAACCATGAATTTAAAAGTAGTTATTTCTGCTTTGGGTATGACCCTAGCAGCAAGCGCGGCGTACGCCAAAACGGTGACGTTTCACTTCAATGAATATCAGTACACGCCATCAACATCGTACGAGCAGACAGTAGACGGTCTGACAGTAACGATTACGGCTGGTTCATTCATCGATGGCTTTAACTTTGGTGCGACAAAGTCGTCCACAGCCAAAGATCACGATGGCAATATCGTGCACGGATACGTGGCGAAGAAAAACGAGTATGACGATGACGCACGCGTGGATGTGTGGGGCGGCATCGGGGTAAAAAACAACTACTCCAAAGGAACTGACGATAGCTATACTGCGGACGGTAGCAACTGGGATGATTTCCTGATTGTGAAATTCAGCAGTGACGTTCAGGTCAAAAAGGCAAAGTTCAGTGCTTTTGATAGTAATGACGATTTTCGTCTGTTCTACGATACTGGCGATGGTGTCCTGGGAGACGGTGATTTTCTCACATACAAGTACGACTCGAACCCGTTCTCAGCGTTTCCGACTGTGAAAGGTGACCTGATTGGTTTTGCGGCAACTGACAAGAAGGACAATTGGAGGCTCAAAAAGCTGACGGTCCATGTATCAGAAGTTCCGCTGCCGGCGGCCGGTCTAATGCTGATTGCCGGTCTTGGCGGTCTTGGCGCTTTGAAACGCCGCAAGCGCGCGACCTGACCAAAACGATAGTTCTAGAGTGAAAGGCGGTCCGGCGGGCCGCCTTTTTCGTAGGGTACATTTCACGAATTTAGTCGTCCAAAGCGCGAGGGATGTCGAAACCGTCTGGCGCCAGCTGGAAATTTTCGAACTCAAAGCCAGGAGAAACAGTGCAGCCCACCAAGGTATAAGAGCCGGTGCATCGCGCCATTTGCCAGTCGCCTTCAGGAACGATGACTTGCGGGCGGTGTCCTCGGCTCAGGGACGGCCCAAGGGTGTGATCTGTAGCTGGTCCTTGATCAGTGTTAGATATCGAAAGAACCAGCGGCGAACCTGCGTAATAGTGCCATACCTCAGCCGCATCCACCTTGTGCCAGCGGTTACTGTCCTCGCCTCTTAACAGGAAATAAATCGCTGTACCTGACGCGCGCCCCGTGCCCTTGGCACGCCAAGTTTCGCGGAAAAAGCCGCCCTCTGGATGTGGCGCCAGATCGAGCTCTTTTATGATATCGTCAGCATTCATTGTATCTCTATCAACAGTTCGTTCAGAATGTCAGGCGGGATCGATCCGCGCAACGATACCTCTACCACTTGGTCGCGCGAGTTGACGAGACCCCGTTTGCGGCGGTTTTCGCGAAGAGCTTCGATACATGCCGATGCCGGAACGAAAAGCCAGTCTCCGCGTTTGACCCGTGCGCCGCCTTGGCTAAAGTTGCCGCTATTGATTGGTGAGAGGTCTGTAAGGTCAAGGAAACGTTCTAGATACTTGCCCGTGTTTAGCCATAGCATGGCGATATCGAAATCGCGCGCGATGCTTCGCGCAAATCGAGCGCAGCGGTTTTCCGGCCAAAAGAACACACGGTGATCGAGCATTTGGGCCCAGCTTTCTGGGCTATGATCTTGCAGCATTTGACGAGCAGCATTCAAGTGTTGCGCGATAGGGCGCTGATGGTTGAGCATCGCCCTGCCAATGCAGCTGTCGATGACTAACCTCTCGCTTCGCAGTAAGATCTCTTCTGTGCTTTTGCCTGCGCCTTTTGCTATGTCTGCGGCGGGCATGAGACCATGTTTGTTTATGCCATCAACATTACAGCGGGCGGTTACATGCAATAGCCGCTCACCTAGCGCGCGCTGTAGCCGCTCGGTCACTTGAGAATTGAGCGACCTGCGTATTGGGCCGTATCACCAAGTGCCTCTTCGATACGGATAAGCTGATTGTACTTTGCAAGCCTGTCCGAGCGCGAGAGAGAGCCGGTCTTAATCTGTCCGCAATTCGTGGCTACAGCCAGATCGGCGATCGTTGCGTCCTCTGTCTCGCCAGAGCGGTGCGACATAACATTAGTATACCGCGCCCGATGCGCCATATCGACCGCTTGAAGCGTTTCTGTCAGGCTGCCGATCTGGTTGACCTTGACCAGCATGGAATTTGCCACGCCTCGGGCAATGCCATCGCTAAGCCGGGCAGGGTTGGTCACGAAAAGATCATCCCCAACAAGCTGTATCCTATCGCCGACCATATCCGTTAGCACTTTCCAGCCGTCCCAGTCATCCTCTGACATACCGTCCTCGATTGAGATGATCGGATAATCATCGACAAGCGCCGCCAGGTAGGCTGCGTTTTCCTCGGACGAGAGCGTTTTATCTTCACCTGCCAGAACGTATTTTCCGTCCTTGAAATACTCGGTCGCGGCACAATCCAGCGCCAGATAAATATCCTCTGCGGGTTTGTAACCGGCTTTCTCTATGGACTTCATAACGAAATCGAGCGCTTCGCGGGTTGAGCCGATATTGGGCGCGAAACCACCTTCATCGCCGATGCCCGTGGCAAGGCCTGCTGCTGAGAGCTCTTTTTTCAAAGTGTGGAATATTTCTGAACCCATGCGCACCGCGTCGCGTATGTTCTCTGCGGCGATTGGCATGATCATGAATTCCTGAATATCGATCGGGTTATCCGCATGCTCACCGCCATTGATGATATTCATCATTGGAACGGGCAGGATGCGCGCCGAGGTGCCGCCGACATAGCGAAAGAGCGGCTGCGTGGTGAAATCAGCAGCCGCCTTGGCCGTGGCAAGCGACACACCAAGGATGGCGTTGGCCCCGAGGCGGGATTTGTTGTCGGTCCCGTCGAGCTCAATCATGGTTTCGTCAATAGCCACCTGTTCCGTCGCATCGAAACCGGCCAGAGCCTCTGCAATTTCCCCATTTACTGCGGCCACAGCCTCTAAAACGCCTTTGCCCATATAGCGCGCCTTGTCGCCGTCACGCTTTTCAACCGCCTCATAAGCCCCAGTTGAGGCCCCCGACGGGACAGCAGCACGCCCCATGGTGCCATCTTCTAGGATAACGTCGACCTCAACCGTAGGATTGCCGCGACTGTCGAGGATTTCACGTGCGTGGATGTCAATGATAAGGCTCATTAGAGGCTCCGGCAAAATTGGTCCTGCGGGTCACATATCAGTACAGGACTGGAATGCAACAGGCATTGATAGCGCTAACATATGGTTTTCAGCGGTCGGCCTGAAAGTCTCGCGAAAAGGTGTACTGCGCGCCGAAGATGAGGGTTGCCGCGCCGATGAAAACGAGAAGACATGGTTCTACGAGTTCATACGCTTTTACGAAAACCCTAATAATTACGACCGTTTAGTTTCACGCACTGTTAAGCTCGATGTCGCAGTCTGTGCTCAGTGTGAGTGGAAAAGGGCACAGTAAATGTATCTGAGAAAAACGGATAGCCTCCGGGCTGTTACGTTGCCGGACGGGACAGTCTTAACTCAAGCGGATTTACCATCTGCGAGCACCAAAAGATGGGTGGCGTCTCGTAAACTTGCGGTTGTTCGAGGCGTAGTGCATGGGTTAATCTCGCAGGAGCAGGCCCAAAAGAAATATGGCATTAGCAAAGATGAATTTAGTGAGTGGTTGCAAGCGGTTTCCGAATTTGGCGAGGCTGGATTAAAAGTCACAGTGTCGAAACCGCTGGACAACTTTAGGTAGTATGTGCTAATTGTCCGTAGCGGGTAACCTGTAATTAACCAATTTTAGCGAGAGTTGGTTTCACACAGATTACATTTGGAGAGCTGACAATGCGCGTCCTATTGGTTGAAGACGACCCTAACACGTCCAAGAGCATCGAGCTGATGCTGACACACGCTAATCTTAACGTGTACACAACAGATTTGGGTGAGGAAGGGATCGATCTGGCCAAGCTGTATGATTACGATCTCATTCTTCTTGATTTGGGCCTGCCGGATATGAACGGCCATGAGGTACTGCGGCAGCTGCGTTTGGCGCGTGTTGAAACGCCAATTCTGATCCTCACGGGCGCAGACGACACAGAGAATAAGATCAAGGGCTTTGGCTTTGGCGCAGACGATTATTTGACAAAGCCATTCCATCGCGAAGAGCTGGTCGCGAGAATTCATGCGATTATCCGGCGCTCCAAAGGTCACTCGCAATCGGTTATCAGAACAGGCAAGGTAAATGTCAATCTCGACGCAAAGACCGTCGATGTTGGCGGGCGTACGGTTCACCTAACAGGCAAAGAATACCAGATGCTTGAGCTCTTAAGCCTGCGAAAAGGTACCACTCTGACCAAGGAGATGTTCCTCAATCATCTCTATGGCGGCATGGATGAGCCTGAGCTCAAAATCATAGACGTATTTATATGCAAGCTACGTAAAAAGTTGGCGCAGGCCACTGACGGAGACAATTATATCGAAACCGTATGGGGGCGCGGCTACGTCCTGCGCGACCCGGATCCGGTAGAAAGCAGCGACAGTCGCTTGGCAATCGGAGCCTAAGCCACTGTCAGGGCCAGGCGTCCTTACATCCCCACCCCTTCCAAACGCCTGGCCCCAAGTTTTCTCCCAGAAAGTCTCTCGGGCTGGTTTCGCCAGCCCGTTTTTTCTTGACCGACATGCGGCCACACTAGACGCCACTCGGATGTCGCCCTAACACTCAAAGAAAGTTCGTGACCGAGCTGTCAGAGTGAAAGAGGGCTTTATGAGCCGCGACATTGCAATAGACGATCTAACCGAAGCCCAGGCGATCGAAGAATTGGCGCGCCTGGCAAGCGAAATTGCCCAAGCTAATGCCGCTTATCACCAACGCGATGAGCCAGACATCAGCGATGCGACCTATGACGGCCTGAAACGCCGTAATTCCGCGATCGAGGCTCGTTTTCCTGCATTGAAACGTTCGGATAGTCCAAGCGAGCAAGTTGGTGCCGCACCACTCTCGGCCTTTTCCAAGTTCACGCATTCTGTGCGTATGTTGAGCCTTTCTAATGCCTTTGATGCCGAGGACATTTCTGATTTTGACGACAGCATACGCCGCTATCTAGGGCTCGAATCCGATCATGTTTTGGCCTACACTGCAGAACCCAAAATCGACGGTTTGAGCCTTTCGCTTCGCTATGAAACAGGGCATTTGGTGGTCGCAGCCACGCGCGGCGATGGCGAGGTTGGTGAGAACGTTACGGCGAATGCGCGCACGATCGCCGATATCCCGCAGCAAATATCTGATGCACCTGAGGTTCTTGAGGTTCGCGGCGAAGTCTACATGAGCCATTTCGATTTTGAGACCCTCAATGCGCGACAGACAAAGGCCGGTGACAAAACCTTTGCCAATCCGCGTAACGCCGCGGCAGGCTCCTTGCGCCAGCTCGATCCAAAGATTACGAGCCAACGCCCGTTGCGCTTTTTCGCTTATGCCTGGGGGCAAATGAGCGCGCCACTGGCAGAGACGCAAATGGAGGCTATTCAACGGTTGGCTGAGCTGGGCTTTAGCACCAACCCATTGACCAGGCTTTGCAATGGCCCCGCCGAATTGCTGGCCCATTACGCGCAGATCGAACAAAAGCGCTCTGATCTGGGCTATGATATTGACGGTGTGGTTTATAAGGTCAACGCGCTTGATCTACAGCGCAGGCTTGGCTTTCGCTCCACCACGCCGCGGTGGGCCACGGCCCATAAATTTCCTGCAGAACTGGCTTGGACTAGGCTCGAGGCGATCGACATTCAGGTCGGTCGTACCGGAGCCCTAAGCCCCGTCGCGCGCCTCCAGCCTGTCACAGTCGGCGGCGTCGTGGTCAGCAATGCCACCTTGCATAACGAAGACTACATTGCCGGATTTGATGCCAAAGGTCTGCCTATCCGCGATGGCAAGGACATCCGGGTGGGTGACTGGGTGCAGGTCTATCGAGCGGGAGACGTTATCCCCAAACTGGCCGATGTGGATCTTTCGAAACGCCCCGACGGCACGGCACCATACGACTTCCCAAGGATTTGCCCAGATTGCGGATCAGATGCTGTTCGCGAAGAGGGTGATGCGGTGCGCCGCTGTACCGGTGGCCTGATTTGTCCGGCGCAAGCCGTTGAGAAAATGAAGCATTTCGTGTCGCGAGCCGCATTCGACATCGAGGGGCTAGGCGCCAAACAGGTAGAGCAGTTTTACAATGATGGTTGGATCAAAGAACCGGCTGATATCTTCACCCTGCGCGAACGGTTTGGCAGCGGCATGCAACAACTGAAAAACCGCGAAGGCTGGGGCGAGAAAAGCGCTGAAAACCTTTTTGACGCCATCGAAGACAAACGCTCGATTGGCTTTGCCCGGCTGCTCTTTGCACTTGGTATCCGCCATGTTGGCGAACAAGCCAGCAACCTTCTAGCGCGCAGTTATCGAGACTGGTCCAGTTTTTCCGACGCTATGGTCAAAGCGGCCAGTCTGGAAGGCCCCGATTGGGAAACGCTCACTGCTATCGACGGGGTCGGCGAGGTAATGGCGCGTTCGCTCGTCGCTGCTTTTGCAAGCGATCAGGAACGCGCCAGCATTGATCGGCTGACCGCACATCTTGATGTAGAGGACGCAGCCCAACCCGAAACAGACGGTAGCCCTGTCGCAGGAAAGACGGTCGTCTTTACCGGCACGCTTGAAAAAATGACGCGCGCCGAGGCCAAAGCCCGTGCCGAGGCTATGGGTGCCAAAGTTTCTGGATCGGTTTCGGCAAAAACAGATTTGGTTGTGGCTGGACCAGGCGCGGGCAGCAAAGCCAAAAAGGCACAGGATCTTGGTGTCGAGATGATTGACGAGGATGGTTGGTTTGATCTTGTAGGAGAGATATGAGCGGACGGCCTGAAATCCTCTTCCCCTTATTTGCGGGGCTAGAAACGCTAGATGGCGTAGGCCCAAAAATTGCGCAAAACATGGGCGCGCTTGGTATCGAGCGCCCGCGCGACCTGCTTTATACGCTGCCGCATTCGGGCATTGACCGACGCAAAAGAGAGTCGGTGCAGGGTGCGGACCTGCCAGGGGTGGTTACGGTTTTGGCGACCATTGGCAACCATATGCCGCCGCGCCAGAAGGGGCGCCCCTACCGTATACAGGCCGAGGATGCCCAAACGAGTTTTCAATTGGTCTTCTTCAACGGGCGTGAAGATTACCTGTCACGTGTTTTACCAACCGGGTCGCGTAAGATCGTTTCAGGTAAGGTTGAGCTGTTCGATGGGATCGCTCAAATGGTGCATCCTGATCATGTTGTTTCTGCCGATGAAGCGTCGGAAATTCCGGATTTCGAACCTGTCTATCCTTTGACTGCAGGGGTGACACAAAAAACAATGATCAAGGCAGTTCGCGGTTCGGTCGCTCGCGCGCAAGAGCTCTCAGAATGGATCGATCCCGCACAAAGGGAGCGAGCTCACTGGCCCGATTGGGTGACCGCTTTGCGGACCGCTCACGCGCCTGCATCGCTAAAGAATATTGCGGCCAGTGATCCCGCAAGAGAGCGGCTGGCCTATGATGAGCTAATCGCGCATCAGCTGACATTGGCTCTTGCCCGGGCAAAAATGCGCCGGGGCAAAGGCCGCGAAACCGTGGGCAGCGGCGCCCGTCAGAATAGAGTGCTCGCGGCGTTGCCGTTTAAGCCGACAAACGCGCAAACCCGCGCCATTTCCGAAATCTCTGCTGATCTGGCCGCACCGCGCAAGATGAGCCGTCTACTTCAGGGCGATGTTGGCTCTGGCAAAACGCTCGTTGCGCTGATGGCGCTTTTGATTGCGGTTGAGGCAGGCGGGCAGGGTGTTCTTATGGCGCCAACTGAGGTTTTGGCGCGCCAGCATTTACAAGGGCTGCAACCGCTTGCCGAAGAGGCGGGCGTTGTGATGGAAATCCTCACCGGTCGCGACAAGGGTGCGGAGCGCCGCGCCAAACTTGCCGCGCTCAAGGCTGGCGATATCCATGTTCTGGTTGGTACCCACGCTGTGTTCCAAAAGGATGTGGAATTTGCCGATCTCCGTCTTGCAATCATTGACGAACAGCACCGCTTTGGCGTGCGTCAGCGGCTCGAGCTTGGCCGAAAAGGCGAGGCCGCGGATATGCTGGTAATGACTGCAACGCCCATTCCGCGCAGTCTCGCATTGGCCCAATATGGCGATATGGATGTGAGCATCCTCGATGAAAAGCCACCGGGGAGAACGCCGGTGACGACCGCGCTGATCAATATGGAGCGATTGGACGAAGTGGTGGGCAAGCTGCGCCACGCTATGACCGAAGGTCGTCAGGCCTATTGGGTCTGTCCCTTGGTCGATGAGAGCGAAATACTCGACCTGTCCAGCGCGGAAGAGCGGTTCAAATCGCTACGCGCGGCATTGGGAGAGGGTAAGGTTGGTCTTGTGCATGGCCAGATGCCACCGGATGAAAAAGATGCGGCGATGGCGGCCTTTAAATCCGGGCAAACCACTGTTCTGGTTTCCACCACGGTGATCGAGGTTGGCGTCGACGTGCCCAATGCCTCGATCATGGTCATCGAACGGGCCGAAAGCTTTGGCCTCGCGCAATTACATCAGTTGCGCGGCCGGGTCGGGCGCGGGTCACAGCAATCGACGTGTTTGCTGATGTATCAGGGGCCAATGTCGGAAACTGCGCAAAAGCGGTTGCAAATCATGCGTGAAACCGAGGATGGATTTCGCATTGCTGAGACAGATCTTGAGATGCGTGGAGTGGGTGATCTTATTGGCACGGCGCAATCCGGTTTGCCCCGCTTTCGTGTCGCGGATCTAGAGCGCCAATCCGCGCTGATGTCTGTGGCGCAAAGCGATGCGCGAAAGCTTTTGGCAGATGATCCCGACCTGACATCAGATCGCGGTAAAGCGGCGCGTGTTCTGCTTTGGCTCATGGGCCAGGACGAGGCGATCAAACTCATTGGTGTCGGTTAAATTTTATCGCAATATCAGCGCTTTGCGGGCAAAATGCCAAAAAGTTCACAAATGTTCTTAAAAAGTTCTTTACAATTTGAATTAAAAATGAGAACAAAGTAGCAACTTTAGATTAACCGACTAGGTAAGCCGATGATTGACGATTTCAAAGCCGCAGCACTGCAAACGCCGAAAACCCTGGCGGGTGATTTTGTGGGTGCTGTTGCGCTCATGGTGACGTTGGTCGGCGGCCTTTACCTGCCTGGTCTTATGTGAGTTTCTGCCTGCGATATCCGTTTCGTCGCGCATCGCGTCAACCGTCCCAACCGATGCGATCTGTCACTGTCCTTACGCTCCCGGGCTTGCCTCTTTTGCCCGGCTCGTGACGAAGACTGGATTACGCATTCCTTCCGCCGCCGCTCTAACAGAGTGCGCGGCGGTTTTTTTATGCAGATGCTCGTAAATCGTCGAAGGCTTGTGCCAATGCATCCAAGGTTAGCATGATTGAATCATGTCTATTGTTGAAATCAGCAGCCGCGCGAAGCACTTCCAAATCTTCAAAAGGTGCAGCCGGGGCAGGGCCACCCTGCTTGAGCATCGCGCGCATGCTTTCACGTATCTCTAAGAGCTCCGCTTCGCTGCGGCCGACTACATGCTTGCCGACAACACTCGCCGCCGCCTGACCAAGCGCGCAGGCTTTCACCTCTGCGGCATAGTCCATAATCTGGCCATCCGCTAACTTCAGATCAACGGTAACGGTAGAGCCACAAAGTGGCGCGCGACGTTTCACCGACACATCAGGCTTATCAAGCCGTCCATAGCGTGGGATATCCGTCGCCAAAGCCAAAATGCGCGTCGAATAGAGCTTGATCAGGTCAGCATTTTCACTCATAGCGTTCTCTTTGCTCATACGCTCCATAAGTAGGGCCAATGCATCCGAAACAAAAGGATTTCTATCATGACGTTCGATCCTGCGACACTTACCTTCAATGACCAGGGCTTGTTACCTGTGATTGCGCAGGATTCCGAAAGCCATGATGTTTTGATGATGGCTTGGATGAATGCTGATGCTGTGGCGCGGACGTTGGAAAGTGGTCGGGTGACGTATTGGAGCCGCTCGCGCCAAAAATTCTGGGTAAAAGGCGAAACCAGCGGCAACATTCAAGAGCTTGTGGAGCTTCGCGTTGACTGTGATCAAGATTGCCTTTTGGCATTGGTGAACCAAACCGGTCCGGCCTGCCACACCAAACGGCGCAGTTGTTTCTACACGGCGATCCGCGACGGTGATGAGGTTGAGATTATGTCGCCGATGACGGAATAAGGCCAACCATTTCGCGCAATTCCAGCGGTGTATGACCTGACTTGCGATAGGTCGAGATCGCGCGCGCATCATCTCTTTTGGCGAGCCGTTTGCCATGCTCGTCGCGGATCAACCGGTGATGGTGATAAAGCGGTAAGGGCATCTCAAGCAGCGCCAGTAGGATGACCTGAATTGGCGTAAAATCAAAGAGATCCTCACCGCGCACCACATGGGTGATCCCTTGGGCCACATCATCCAAAGCCGAGGCAAGAAAATATGCGACGATGTTATCGCCTTTCCGGCTAAGCACCACATCGCCGATCTCCGAGATGGCGCGATCTGGATCAATGACATGCGTTCCTTCAAACGTATTTCCCTGTTCTTCGAAGCGCGGATAACTGCCGTCAAACCACTCGAGCGCGCGGTCAAGATGCAGGCGAAGGGCATCACCAGGCTGTCGTGAGCTCAAATCGCGGTGCTTGCAGGTGCCCGGATAAACCTCATGAGCAACGCCCTCTTGCGGGGCGGATAACGCAGTCTGAATTTGCCTCCGGCTGCAGGAACACGGATAGAGCAGGTCCATACTTTCTAGCTTTTGCAGGATCGGATCATATTGGGCCAACCGCTCCGATTGGCGCAGGATCGGACCATCCCAGGTCAAACCAAGCCATCGCAGATCTTCGACGATCAGAGCATCCCATTCCGGCCGAACGCGAGAGGCGTCCGTGTCCTCCATCCGCAACAAGAAATCCCCGCCAGACGCGCGGGCCATATCATAACCCAGTATTGCCGAATAGGCATGTCCGAGATGGAGAGGCCCAGTTGGGGATGGCGCAAAGCGAGTTCTAAACGTCACGTCTTTTCAAGGATATAAACGTTAGAAAATAGATTTTGACCGGGAAGATGCGCGCCATATGCCTTAAAAAGCAACCTGGCCGCATCTCGTTCTACCCAATCTTCCAATCGAGGCTCATAGGCCGGATCAGAAAGCGCATGATCATTCAAGCTCAGACCAAACAGACCGTTTTGTGGCAACGCCTCCATGATCCGGTCGATTGTAGAGGCCGGTGCGGCCCCAATACCGATCACACCAATGCAAGTAATCACCTTATAAGTGTTCGGCGGAATCGGGCTTGGCCCTGCTGGATCAAAAGATGTAAGTGTGCGGTATATGCCTTTCACGCTCGCCTTCGCGATCATTTTTTCATTTGGGTCCATACCATCAATCCGTTCAAACCCGGCAAGTTGCAGTGCCTCACCCGATAGTCCGGTACCGCAGCCATAATCCAGAATTCGCGCATTCGGGTCTTTGCAATATTCAGCGAGCGCTTTGGCAACACGTACTGGCGTGGCATAGCCATTGTCCGAAAGTTCCGCATCATAAGTATTTGCCCAGGCATCAAAATGCGCCTGCGTCTCTTGGGCGCCGTTGAGCCGGTAGGCGTGATCCAGAAAGCGTTTGGGCATGTCCCAAGAAAATCACAGGGCTGATGCCACGTCTAGTTCAGAGTGCTTTAACCAGTCCGACCAAGCGGATTTCGCCCTATCCGTGTATGCTTTATAGCGGTCCCGGCGGCCTCGGCGACCGGATTTCAAACCATCGACAGGTCGAAACAGGCCAAAGTTCACATTCATCGGTTGAAAGGTTTTGGCATTGGCACCTCCGGTGATGTGGTGAACAAGCGCACCCATCGCGCTGTCTTGCGGTAGTTGCGGCAATGATCGATCGAGCGCTTCTGCGGCGGCTATGCGGCCCGCCAACAGACCCATTGCAGCCGATTCCACATAGCCTTCAACACCTGTGATTTGTCCGGCAAAGCGGATATTTGGGCGAGTCTTGAGGCGCATCTGGTCATCTAGAAGGGTTGGGGAATTGAGAAACGTATTTCGATGAATGCCTCCAAGGCGCGCAAAACTCGCCTTCTCTAATCCTGGAATCTTTTTTAATACATCGGCTTGTGCGCCGTATTTCATCTTGGTTTGAAAACCGACAATATTGTAAAGCGTGCCCAGGGCGTTATCGCGGCGCAGCTGAACAACGGCGTGCGGTTTGACCTCCGGCGCATGTAAATTGGTCAGGCCAACCGGTTTCATCGGACCATAGCGAAGGGTCTCGCGACCACGTTCTGCCATGACCTCAATGGGAAGACAGCCATCGAAATAGGTTGCTGTTTCGCCTTCGTGAAATTCGGTTTTGTCTGCTGTCAGAAGGGCATCAATGAAGGCCTCATACTGATCGCGATCCATTGGGCAATTGAGATAGGCTGTGCGTTCTTCTTCTGTGTCACCCTTGTCATAGCGTGACTGCATCCACGCTTTCGACATGTCCACTGTGTCGAAATAGACAATCGGAGCGATGGCGTCGAAAAAGGCCAGCCGATCCGTTCCAGTTTCTCGAGCGATTGCTGCGCCGAGCGCCTCTGAGGTAAGCGGACCAGTTGCAAAAATCCAACGCCCTTCCCTTGGCAAATCGTTGATTTCACGATGTTCTACGGTGATCAGCGGGTGCGCTGAAATTTTGGCTGTAACAGCTTTTGCAAAGGCCTCTCGATCAACCGCCAATGCGCCACCGGCAGGCAGTCGGTGCTGCTCTGCCATTTGCATAATCAAGCCACCCGCCGCCCTCATTTCCCAATGTAACAGACCTATGGCGTTCTGTTCATGATCGTCCGAGCGAAAGGAGTTGGAGCACACCATTTCCGCGAAATCGCCGGTCTGATGGGCAAAAGTCGCAACCTTCGGGCGCATTTCGTAAAGCGTGACCGGCACGCCCATGGATGCGGCTTGCCAGGCGGCCTCTGACCCGGCCATGCCACCGCCAACGATGTGAAGACGTTCGCTCATTGCTGCCAGTCTGGTGGGCGTTTTTCGAGGAACGCGCTAATGCCTTCTTCGGTATCTCGCCAAAGCATATTTTCGACCATCACATCGCCGGTATAGGCATAGGCGTCATCGAGGCCCATCTCGAGCTGCTTGTAGAAGGCGTGTTTGCCGATCTTGACCACGGCGCCCAGTTTCTCGGAAACGCTTTCAGCAAGTTGGAGCGCTGCTTTATTCAGATCTTCGATAGGGACTGATCGGTTAATAAGTCCCAATGCTTCGGCTCGATCTGTATCAATGAACTTTCCCGTCGTAAGCATCTCAAATGCCTGCTTTCTCGGGATGTTCCGGCTTAGCGCCACCATTGGAGTGGAGCAGAACAGGCCGATGTTGACGCCATTCACGCCAAATCGCGTGCCCTCAGCGGCAATCGCCATGTCACAAGACGCCACGAGTTGACACCCTGCGGCGGTGGCAATTCCGTGCGGTGCGGCGATCACAGGCTGAGGTAGGTTTCTAATAGCCGTCATCACCGCGGCGCATCGGCGGAAAAGATCGGCAAAATAAGCTTTTCCGCCATCCTCTGCCTGGCGGCCCTGCGTCATCTCCTTGAGATCATGGCCTGCACAGAATGCTTTGCCCGCACCGGACAGAATTACAGCACGGATGGACGTGTCTTCCGCCAAAGCGGCAAAGGTGTCTTTCAACGCTGCGAGCATCGCATCAGACAATGCGTTCAGGTTTTCGGGACTGCTAAGCGTCAGTTGTGCGACTGCGCCCACATCATGGCGTTCAAGGATTGCCATCTTGCCACTCCTATTCTGTTGTGATCCTTGTAAGGTGTTCGCGCGCGGGAGGAAAGTATGGCGCTGAAAATGAACCAACAGGAAATGAAAGAATTTCTTGATAAGGTTTTTCCACAAATCAAAGGCGATTTCACCGTCGAGGATGTGGGTGAGATGTGGGTCAAAACGCGTCTGAATGTCAGCGACAAGCACCTTAGGCCTGGTGGTACAGTTTCTGGGCCATCAATTTTTGGGCTTGCAGATGTCTCTGTCTATGTCGCGGTGCTTGCAATGATCGGGCCGGAGGCACTGACCGTAACGACAAACTGCTCGATTGATTTCATGCGCAAACCAGAGGCGGGTAGGGACCTGATTGCAGAATGTCGGTTGCTGAAACTGGGGCGGGTTCTGGCCGTGGGCGATGTTCTGGTGTTCTCAGAAGGCAACGATAAGCCCGTTGCTCGCGCCAACCTGACGTATTCTATTCCCCCAAAATAAAAAGGGGTCGGAGGTAAATCCGACCCAGGTGAGGTAAAGCCGTTTCCGGGGGGTTACGGCTCCCAAAACCACTTTTGCGATTCACGGAACGCATCGGCGGGAGATAGGCCGATATCGTCCAGCAGGTGGTAATCTAGATGCGCAAGCTTGGCGCGCGTGTTGCGTCGCTGCGAGCATTGCAGAGTATACCAAGCAAACCAAAGAGCCACGCGAGACACGGTCGGCAAAGATGTGCTCGCATTGATGTCGTTCATGACAATGTCGTCGAAAGAAGAAATTCGCTCCATGATGATTGCTCCTTGGTGAAAAATTGTATTGACACAAAAATTTCTATATGAACCTTATGAAGCGGTTTATTGATCTAGATGCCAGGAAAACATTGTGACCGACACAATTTGGGCGCCAAAAATCGCAAAAAACTCAGATGCAAAGTATATTGTATTGATACAATCAATGCGGGACGCCGTCCGATCAGGAACGCTGAAGACCGGATCCAAGCTTCCTCCGGTGCGTGATTTGGCCTGGAAACTGGGTATCACTCCTGGAACAGTTGCACGCGCATATAAGATGGCCGCCGAGGAGGGTTTGGTTGAAACCACCGTCGGACGGGGCACTTTTGTCAGTGGAACGCTGGTCCCAGAGGCGCCGGATGACCCTCTAATTAACAGCGTGCCGCGCAACAATCTTGATTTCAGAGCGGTGCGTGTCCCGGATCTTGGGCAGGGCGATTGCATTCGGAAAATCATGGGCGAATTGAGCCGCTCCTCGGCGCATTCCTACCTCGATTATCCAACTTCGCAGATGGATCATGGCGCTCGTGCAGCGGTTGCAGAATGGATTGGACAGGAGCGCGCAGGCCGAATTACTGCAGACGATGTTGTGCTTGGCCTCGGGGCGCAGAACTCTGTAATGATGGCATTACAGACCATTCTTCACGGTACAAATCCGGTTATTCTGACGGAGCAATTGGCCTATCCAGGCGTGCGTCACGCCGCCCGGCTTCTACGCGCGCAATTGATCGGCATTGAGATGGACAGCGAGGGCATTCGCGCGGATCGCTTGGAAGAAACTTTGCGGCGACATGGCGGACAGGTCCTTCTCACCGCCGCAGAAGCGCATAGTCCCACCACGATAGTCACCGGTTCCGAGCGGAAACAGCAGATCGCAAACCTGGCGAGAAAATATCAGCTTCAGATTATTGAGGATGATTGCCATTGCGTGACAAAAACTGAACGACCTGCTTACCGGGCGTTTTGTCCAGAAAGAGCCTGGTTCATTTCGTCGCTGAGTAAATCCGTCTCTGCCTCCATAAGGTTTGGCTATGCTGTCGCCCCGGAAAAGCAGGCGGCAAGGGCGCGTCAGGTGGCGCAGTCATCCTTTTACGGCATACCGCAGCCGATGATTGATTTGGGCGCGGCACTTCTTCGATCTGGCAAGGCCGAGGAATTTAGGGCGGGCGTAGAAGCCCGTGTTCGAGAGAGGGTTAAACGCGCGGTCAACATTTTGGGCCAATGGCAAATCGATTGGCAGCCGACATTGCCGTTCATTTGGCTCACGCTGCCGCAGGGCTGGCGCGGCTCCACTTTTGCGCGTGCCTGCGAGGCGGAGAATATACGTATCAAACCGGCTGATGAGTTTGCACTCGCCGATGGTTCGGCCCCAAACGCGGTAAGGCTGAGTCTTGATCCGAATGTTTCTGTCGAACGGTTCGAACAAGGACTTGCCACGGTGTCACACCTGCTGGAACATCCGCCTTTGAATGTGGATTTATAGAGGTATTCAATTGGGGTATTTTAATACCGTAATTTTAAAACATTGATTTCATTTGTTTAAAAGCGACTTAAGGCTATTGAATTGATCGCTGTGCCCTGTATAACCGCGCAATCGAATTCAAACCCCTTTCCACGGGATACTGACAATGAAAACCTTCACTGCAAAACCTGCAGATATTGAGAAGAAATGGGTGGTGATCGATGCCGAGGGCGTCGTGCTGGGCCGTCTTGCTTCGATCATTGCCACGCGCCTGCGCGGCAAGCACAAAGCCACCTTCACGCCGAGCCAGGACATGGGCGACAATGTCATCGTCATCAACGCTGAAAAAGTGCAGGTGACGGGTAATAAACGCGAGAAACCGAACTACTGGCACACCGGCTATCCCGGTGGTATCAAGTCGCTTACGACAGGTCAAATCCTCGAAGGCGAGCATCCCGAGCGCGTGGTTATGCAAGCTGTCAAGCGCATGCTGCCCTCCAATCGCCTGTCGCGTCGCCAGATGACAAATCTGCGCGTTTATGCAGGTGGCGAGCATCCCCATGAGGCGCAAAGCCCGGAAGTTGTGGATGTGAAATCTATGAACAAGAAAAACACACGGGTCTGATCATGGCTGAAGAAATCAAAACACTCGAAGGCCTGGACGCCATCGCCGAAGGCAGTGGCGAGGCCCCCGTTACAGAGACACAAGCAGCACCTCGCGAGCCGATCCGTGACGACCTGGGTCGTTCCTATGCCACTGGCAAACGGAAGGACGCGGTTGCCCGTGTGTGGATTAAGCCTGGGTCTGGCAAGGTTACCGTCAATGGCAAAGAAATGAACGCCTATTTTGCGCGTCCGGTTCTGCAGATGATCCTGCGTCAACCATTCTCTGTTGCCGGCGTCGAAGATCAGTTCGACGTGCAAGCCACAGTCAAGGGCGGCGGTCTTTCCGGTCAGGCCGGTGCGGTGAAGCACGGCATATCCAAAGCGCTGCAGCTTTATGATCCTGCCCTGCGTGGCGCGCTTAAAGCTGCTGGCTTCCTCACCCGCGACAGCCGTGTGGTGGAGCGGAAGAAATACGGTAAACGCAAAGCACGCCGCAGCTTCCAGTTCTCCAAGCGTTAAACTGGTCACACATTTCTGCAAAGGGCTGCTCTTCTGGGTGGCCCTTTTTCTTTGAGTATTTTTGGATCAATGAAACTGCTATTCGCTATCGCAGTTGCGTTGCGCGACAATACGGTAAAGATTACGCCCTCTTTCGCGCAACCGGCGTTCCAGGCAGACGGTATCGGTGACCTCGTTTGACAGGACGAGTGAGTTGGTGCTGGCATTTATTTGGGTTTTGTCAGGCAGACTAGCGAAAACACTCAGGTTGAATTCATCTCCTGCACTCGTCGTAAAGTTCACTGTGGCGCGTGTGTATCCATCGTGAACGTGGGATTGTGAGCTTTTGCTCATGAAAAAAATAGCCGAGCCGCCGATCATCATCGTGGCTGCGATGATAATTGCTGGCCAAAGCACCCTCTCTTGCCAAACAAGACGATCAAGTTTGCGTCGTCTTTTATCATGTTCGTCACTCATCAGGCGGAATGATCCCAAGGCCGCGCAGGTAAATGCCAATGCCGCTTTCAAGCAATTCCTCGGCCGGGAAGGGGCTTTGGCTACCGGGGGCGTTACGCGCGAAAAGCTCGACCACGCCGTGGCTCATGGCCCAGATATGGGCGGAAAACATCGACGGTGGCGGGCGCCTTTCCGGCGGGATGTGTCGGCAAAGTTCTTCGGTCGCAATCTCAAGCGCCGTACGCGATCGTGCGCAGGCCGCGGCAAGCTCTGGCGTGCGATTGACGGATATACCGGACTCGAACATCGCAATATAGTAACCTGGATATTTTCGCGCGAAGGCCAAATAGGCGCGCCCTGTCGCCTCAAAAGCGGCAAGCGCTGATGGCTGACCTTTAGCTCGGGCATATTGCATGACATCGGCGAAAATCTCATAACCTTGCCGGGCCGCCTCGGCGATCAGATCTTCACGGCCATCAAAATGACGATAAACGGCCGCCGGTGTCACGCCGGCCTGCTTGGCGGCCTCGGAAAGCGTGAAGCCGGTAGGCCCTTTTGCTTCGATCAATTCAAGTGCGGCCTCGACCAGCGCCTGACGCAGATTGCCGTGGTGATAGCCGCGTTTACCCATCCCAGATATCGGGACCTGCGCAAATCTTGGCGTCTTGTTCACCAATAGTATCGGTGGATTTGCGGTCATAGGAGATCTGACGCAGCACATGTCGCATCGCCGCGAGCCGGGCACGGCGTTTGTCATCCGAGCGAATGACCGTCCAGGGCGCGTGCTCTGCGTTTGTCCGGGTGAGCGTCTCTCCGATTGCTTGCGTGTAGCCATCCCATTTCTTCAAGCCCTCGACGTCAATCCAGCTCAGCTTCCATTGCTTTAGCGGATCGTGCTCGCGGCCCAGAAAGCGGCGCAATTGTTCGGCGCGCCCAACATTGAGCCAGAACTTGAACAGGTGGATGCCATCCTCGAACAGCAACTTTTCGAAATCGCCGACCTGCGTGAAAAACGCCTCGCGCTCTTTGTCGGTACAAAAGCCAAAAACCTTTTCGACAACGCCGCGGTTGTACCAACTGCGGTCAAAAAACACGATTTCACCTTCTGTGGGCAGATGCGAGATGTAACGCTGAAAATACCATTGCCCGCTTTCCGTGTCAGATGGTTTTGAAAGAGCGACGACACGTGCGCCACGAGGATTAAGGTACTCGCGGAAGCGTTTGATAGATCCGCCTTTCCCGGCAGCGTCACGCCCTTCAAAAATGATCGCGATACGCGCACCACTCTGCTTGGCCCAGGCTTGCAGTTTGACAAGCTCTGTTTGCAAAGCGTGCAGTTCAGCCTCATAGACTTTACGTTTCATCCTGGCGTCATAAGGATAGGTCTGAGAAAGGATATCGTCTTTGTCGCCATTTTGTATGGCTTTCCGGACATCATCGGGGGCCTCGTTCTCAAAATACGCGCTGATCGCCCCATCGAATGGAAGGTCCATCCGGTTCTCCTTTTTGCCGTGAGTATGGAATGTTAATCGGATTAACGCAATCCGGCGCGCGTGGCGGCGCGATGGATGGCAGCAACGGTTTCATCTGGACGCGCATGATGTGGCATATGGCCAACGCCTTGCAAAACCACCAAATTGGCTTGAGTGATCTGCTTGGATAATGGCTCAGAGTGGATATTTAGCGGCACTGTTGTGTCGGCGTCACCGTGCAGTATCTCGACAGGCATCTTGAGTTCCAAAGCATAGCGTTTTGACATCTCGACGATATGTGGCCGCAGCGTGAGAACCTGTTGCCCATTGGCGCGCAAACTTTCACGCTGCAGAGTCAGCCCTGCGCCAATGTAATCAACATAGCCGTCTGGAGCTTGTTGCGGTGTAAATATGCCCTGAACACCTTTTTCAATACGCGTTTGCGGAGCGAAGGCGGTAATCAGCGGTACAGCCGCAGCCCCTCCGAAAGCGGACCCCGTTATATTATAGAAATTGTTAAGGTCACCCGGCCAGGGGTTGGAGACAGCGCCCAACAAGACCAAACCCGCTGTATCGGTTGGTGCATTCAAAGCCCAGGCGAGCGCCACCGCACCGCCGAAACTGTGACCCACAACAATCGGGTTTTGCACATCAAGTTGCGCTGCGGCGTTTTGCAGAAAAGCGGCCTGTTCGAGCGGGCTTTCGCCGGCTGTGGCCCCAAGACCGCCAAAGCCGGGAAGTCTATCGGTGTACCCGAGGCCCGGGCGATCGAACGCGATGACGCGGTAGTCATCCGTAAGGCGTTGGGCCAGATCAAACGTATAGTCCCGCAGATTGCCTCCTGCGCCGTGAAGCAAAATAACATCGGGCCCTTGACCCTTGATCCAAACATGAACCTTTGTGCCGTCAATTACGTTTATCTCGCCAAGGGGAGGGTGCTTTGAGCGAGCGTTTCTTTCCCTTACATCGGCAAGACCCGCGCAACTTGCCAACAGAGCCACGGTTCCCAATGCGGCTATGGCAAACCTGTGCTTCATACCGTTGTTCCTTGAACCCGTTTTAGTAGGTACGCGTTCCGATAGCGTTTAGATCAAACGGAGTGGATTGGTATATCTCATTGATCCAATTGCCATAAAGCAGATGCGCATGACTGCGCCAGCGGTTCTGCGGATCGCGGGTCGGGTCATCATCGGGGAAATAATTGCCAGGCACATTGATAGGCGTGCCGTTGGCCACGTCGCGTTGATACTCCTGATTAAGCGTGTCGCTGTCGTACTCCAGATGATTAAAGATATAGAGCGCGTTGGTGCTGTTATCCTGCACAAGGCAGGGGCCAACCTCTTTGCTGTCTAGCAGGATTTCCAGATCGTCCACCGCTTGAATTTCTTCTCGGCGCATCTCTGTCCATCTGCTTACAGGGATCACGCAATCGTCGGAAAAACCACGCAAATAGGGAGAGGTCGGGTCCATGTTGCGGTGTCGAAAACAGCCGAAAGCTTTTTGCCCCAGCAGGTGCTTTTCCACACCGTGCATGTGATTGATCATCGCCATGCCGCCCCAGCAAACACCAAAACAGGAATGCACGTGACTCCGGCTCCAATCGAAGACGCGGCGCAGCTCATCCCAATAACCCACTTCTGTGAAATCTAGATGCTCTATCGGCGCGCCGGTGATGATCAGCCCGTCGAACTTCTCACCTGTGGCCTCGATTTCAGTGAAAGGGCGATAGAAGCTTTCCATATGCTCGGCGGCTGTTGTCTTGGTGCGATGCTCTGACATGCGGATAAGCGACAGGTCGATTTGCAATGGAGTGGCGCCCACTAGCCGTGCGAATTGATTTTCCGTCTGAATTTTTTTGGGCATCAGATTGAGCAAACCGATGCGCAAAGGCCGGATGTCCTGGCGGGCCGCCTGTGCCTCATCCATAACCATTACGCCTTCGGACGATAGCACGCCAAATGCGGGGAGGTCAGAGGGAAGTTTAATCGGCATAGTAGGGGCCCTTGAAGCAGTACTGGTTAAGTAAGCGTTTATGCGGCGCGCTCAAGAGTGTCGGCTATCATGGTCTCAAAGCTGTGAAGATCGCTTGCTCGCGCGACCTCTTCCGCTGAAACAGTGACGCCCCATTTGGCCATCGCCTCATAGCGTGGCGCACGATGTTCCAAAGCTTTTGCATAGGTCCAGCGAATGAAATCATCAGGATTAACTTCACCTTCTGAAAAACCGGTTTCATTTAAATAATTTTCCCAAGCCGAATTCAGAAACGAAGGCTGATAACACATCGGCTTCGGGGCGCGGTCGAACCTGCGGATCAGCTCCTGCGTATGCGCCTCATCGCCTTTGATCCAGACCAGAAGGCAATTTTCAGACAGCTGTTTTAGGATCGGATCATCCGGATCATTTCCATCGACCCATTCGCAGATCGATCCACCTGTGTCGCAGATGAAATTGGCATAGCCATAAAGCCGCTCGGAACGCTCAATAAAGTAGTGTGTATCGCCAAGCGCCCGGATTTCGGCCTGACGAAACTCTTCTTGGCGTCGCTTATATTCCGCAATCGGCAGTCCGCCCTTTGATGTATCGCCCGGTTTGCCGAGATAGGTTGAAACCGGCGTAAGATTGTCAAAAGTGATGTTGGATCCGATATGGATTGAATCCGTCATCAGCAGATCGCGCAAAAACGGGACCTGCATGGCATGGGCTTTTGCATTGTCGGCAATGAATTCACCCATGTAACGGGTCCCAATGCGATAATCGATCGAGTAATGGAACCAATCGCCGGTCGAGCGCAGCATGGTCGATACGTGGGTTTTACCCAAGCCAGACATGCCATAGAAAAGCACCCGTTTGCGCGGGGTTTTCATCCACTCATCAGCGTTACGATAGATCATCTTTGGAGCCGTCGTTTTGATCAATGGGCCGTGGGTAGCCGCAGAGTCCCGTGCGGTCAAATGTAAAGCACTGAGCGCAAAGAAAAACCCCGCCGTGTGACGGCGGGGTTAGACATCGTTGCCTTGTCGCAAATTAGAAGCGATAGGCGAGCTGAGTGCCAAACGCAAAAGCGTCGTTGCCAGAGAAGTTGGCGTTGATCGTTGTTGTGTTGGTGGACCCAAAGTCAAAATATTTCACGCCAAACGTAAGATCGTATGACTCTGTAGAATACCGAACCGAGGCGCCAACACTGGTGAAGCCATCTCGTCCCTCAAGGTTACCAACAGGGTCGCTTCCTCCGTCTTCAAATCCAACGGTCAAAGCGCCCGACCAGTTTTCGTTGAACCTTCGACCTACACCAAGCTCATAAGTGATGTAGTCTTCGGTGCCGAAAGCAATGGGTATTCCCGATGTATTGAGCGGGTTTGCAAGGAAATCAGCCGGGGCGACTTCAAACTCCGTCCATTCCTGCCAGCGGATCGAACCAAACACCAAAGTGTTTGCTGCGACGCCCGAACGGAAGTGCAATGTAAGGGCTTGTGGAATTTCCACATCGAAAGGCACGTTGTTATTGTCGACAAAGTCATGTTCAATTTTTGAGTCATATGTCAGAGCAACGCGCAGAGCGATGTCAGGGATCTCAAAAGCTGCACCAAGAACATAACCCCATGCTATGTCTGGCGAAACGGTTAAGCTATAAGGATTTATGCCTGGAATTGGGGCAGGGATGGGACCAACCGGACCTGGAAGCGGAAACGGCGTACCAAGAGAAACATTGCCGTCGAGGCGCTGGACCCTTGGGCCACCATAAACGCTAATTCGATCTGTGACCTGATACTTAAGCAGCGCTGTAATTGCCAGAGAGTCCACTTCGGCTTCTGAGCCCGCAAAGAAATATGCGCTGTTTAAGAAGTCAGGGTCGTTGGCATAGCTGACATCTGCGCCGACAGGCTCGTTGGCGATTAGGGCAAATGCGAGTTTGTCATTGATCTCACGCTTATACGCCAGCGAGTAGGTAACAAATACGTCGGATATATTGCCCGACGTACGGCCGAGTGTAAGAGCGCCAGCTGGCGAACCACCGGTGTCCGTACCTTCGATATTTGCTGCGACCGCTGTTGCCGAAAACTGAAGGTAGTTCTTACCTTCTTCGAACAAGACCTGTGAGCGATCTGAATCACGTTGAATACTACCGGCGTGCGCGCCGGTTGCTATGACACCTAGAGTGGTGGCGGCTATAGCGAGTTTTTTCATGCTGTCCCCTCCTGCGAAAGCTGAAACCCTCATGAAATGAAGCATACGGGATGGTCAATTTTAACGCTACGTCAGAGGAGGCTGCGTTATCTTGTGGTGGTGTAAATATCACAGTCTGACGCAGTGTCTTCATGCGCTCTTCATGCCATTCTGAGCTGCGCGGCCTTTTTTTTCAACTACCTTTACGTGTTTCAGACAAGACGTTCAGGTAGTTAGCTGAAAATATAACAACGGCGCCTAAGATGATGAATGCGTCTAACGGCTCTTGATAGAGAATCAGTCCGATGAGCGCGATCACTGGCAAGCGTATGAAATCGAGCGGTGCAACGAGCGTTGCGGGCGCCGTCGCAAGCGCCGACGTTATGCAGAAATGCGCGCTCAATCCGCAAAAGGCGATTACGCCAAGCCAGGGCAGGGACGCAGCGGATGGCGTCGAGATGTCTCCGTCATAACCTGCCGCGATTAAGCCAAAAACCGATTGAATCAGCGTCATCCAAAACAGAATACAGGTCAGAGACTGAACCTGAGTGAGCTTTTTTGTCAGCGTTATTGAACCAGCAAAGCCAATGGCGGCGAGCGCTGCACTGATTGTTCCGGCATTTAACGAGGCGGCTTCAGGGCGGGCGACCAACAAGATCCCGATAAAGCCAAGTACGGCGGCAAAGATACGCATACGCGTGAGCCGTTCGCCGAGGAGAATGGGCGAAATTAGCAAGACCCAAATCGGGGTGGTGAACTCTAGGGCAAAGACCTGCGCCAGCGGGATCAGCGCGATCGCGTAAAACCAAAGGTTTTGACCCGCAAAATGAAACAGATTGCGCGTCAGATGCAGCCCCATGTTACCTGTGTTGATCTGCCCGACGGTACGCGACGCTGAGGCGACAAGCAGGACGATGACCAATCCGACCAGGCTGCGAAATAACATGATTTCAAAGGTATCAAGCTCAAAGCTCACCTCGCGACCGGCAACGGCCATGAGAGAGAAGGACGCAACAGCTCCCATCATGAAGAAAGCCGCACGGCCAATATTCAGGGTCGGCTCCGGCGCGATCACGACTGAATTTCAATTTCGCGTGGGATATGCCTGGTGCGTGTCCACCATTCCGAAGCGCGCGTGCGCTGCGTGTGGGCCTCGAACGCGGCCTCATCGACAAACCTTTCGCTTATGGAGAAAACGCCCGGCTCGGTCTCGGTGATTTCGAAGTGTTCGCATCCCGGCTCTGCGCGGCTCAGACGGATATGTTCGCCTACGGCGCCACGTACGATTGCAGCGTCTTTTTCACCGCAGCGTAGGAATCCTTTGATCACTACTCCCATTCGATCGTGCCCGGTGGTTTGGAGGTCACGTCATAGGTCACCCGGTTTATACCCGGCACCTCATTGATGATCCGCGTGGCGGTTTCTCCAAGAAATTCATGGGTGAAAGGATAGTAATCCGCCGTCATCCCATCAACCGAGGTCACAGCGCGCAAAGCACAGGCATAGTCATAGGTGCGCCCGTCGCCCATAACACCCACGGTTCGGACCGGCAAAATTGCGACAAAGGCCTGCCATATCTCATCGTAAAGCCCGTGCTTACGAATCTGGTCGATATAGACCGCGTCCGCCTTGCGCAGAATCTCAAGCTTTTCTCGGGTGATCTCTCCTGGGCAACGGATTGCGAGGCCGGGGCCGGGAAACGGGTGGCGGCCAATAAAGCTTTCGGGCAGGCCCAGCTCTCGACCGAGCGCACGCACCTCGTCTTTGAAGAGCTCGCGCAGCGGCTCGACGAGTTTTAGGCCCATCTTTTCTGGCAACCCGCCCACGTTATGGTGCGATTTGATTGTGACCGACGGACCACCGGAGAAAGACACGGATTCGATCACATCCGGGTAAAGCGTGCCCTGGGCGAGAAATTCGGCGCCTTCGATCTCATTGGCGTGTTTTTGAAACACATCGATGAAGAGCTTGCCGATAATTTTGCGTTTGGTCTCCGGATCACTTTGACCGTCCAACTCGCCAAGGAAAAGCTCCGATTCATCGGCATGTATCAGCGGAATGTTATAGTTATCCCGAAACATCGAGACGACCTCATTGGCCTCGTTCATCCGCAACAGGCCGTGATCAACAAAGACGCAAGTCAGCTGATCGCCAATGGCCTGATGAATAAGGACAGCTGCAACAGAGCTATCAACCCCACCGGAAAGCCCGCAAATGACGCGTTTGTCGCCAACTTGTTCCCGGATTTTGCGAATGGCTTCCTCGCGATAGGCCCCCATAGTCCAGTCGCCCTTAAAACCGGCCTCGCGCACAAAATTCTCGTAGAGCTTTGCGCCGTTTGGCGTGTGATGCACTTCGGGATGAAACTGTACCGCATAAAGCTTGCGCGATGTATCGGCCGTGATCGCATAGGGCGCATTGGGCGAAGTGCCAAAAACCTCGAAGCCCGGCGCGAGTTTGCTCACATGATCGCCATGGCTCATCCAGACTTGCTCGCGGTTCTCGGCCTCAAACCAGCCGTCGAGCAGGGACAGACTATCGGCTGAAGGCGTCACATAGGCGCGGCCAAACTCGGCCGTGCCGCCACCGCCTGAGATCTTGCCGCCCTCGACCCGACCGCCGAGCTCTTGCATCATCACCTGCTGGCCATAGCATATGCCAAGGATTGGCACGTTTAGGTCAAAAACAGTCTTCGGCGGACGGGGGCTCCCATGGCGAACGACGCTGTCTGGCCCGCCGGAAAACACGATGGCCTTGGGGTCAAATTTTGTGAGAAACGCGTCTGTCACGTTTTGGTAGGGATGAATTTCGCAATAGACATTCAACTCTCGCAGCCGCCGGGCGATCAACTGTGTGACCTGACTGCCAAAGTCGATGATAAGAAGACGGTCGTGGCTCTCAGCACTCATGGCGCGCTGATATGTCTTTGGCTTGGGTAAGACAAGAGGCTGTTCTCAATGTCAGGTGGGTGAAAACCAACGCTCGCAGAAAATCGCAGAATGCGTGGGTTTTCACCCGCGCTAAATATTTCTCGCATGTTGTTTTGTGGCTCAATCGTTGTTTCATAATGTCGCTTTCCCGTCTAATGGGGCGAATCTCGGCAAGGGTTCATCATTTCTGGACGTTAGAACGTTCACCCAAGCGACAAGTCGTAAATAGGAGGGCTGCTCGTGGCCGAAGCAACAGCGCGCAGACGTGGCAGAGGGGGCGGTGGAGCCGCTCGCCGGGCAGAGCGGACAGCCATTCATTTTGAGACCGCCAAATATATCGAGCGCAATATCCCGAATTTCGAGATCCTTAATGACGAGGCGCTGGAGATCATTGAGCATAATGCCGAGACCGTGCTCGAGGAGATTGGAGTAAACTTCGTCGATAATCCGGCCGCTCTGGCGCGGTGGAAAGATGCCGGTGCTGATATTGACGGTGAGCGCGTACGCATTCCGCGCGGTCTGGCGCGTGAGTTGATCAAAACCGCGCCGGGCAGTTTTACTCAACATGCACGCAACCCCGAGCGCAGTGTTGAAGTTGGCGGGCGAAACATGGTGTGCGCCCCTGTCTATGGCCCGCCTTTCGTGCGTGATGTCGATGGGGGACGGCGTTATGCCACGATTGAAGACTTCCAGAATTTTGTACGTCTTGGCTATATGTCCAAATGGCTGCACCATTCTGGCGGCACCGTGTGCGAGCCTACGGATGTGCCGGTCAACAAGCGTCACCTTGATATGCTGCGCGCTCATATGGTGCTCTCGGACAAGCCATTTATGGGGTCAGTGACGGAGCCAAGCCGGGCGCAGGACAGCGTTGATATGTGTGGGCTGCTCTTTGGCGAGCAGTTTGTGCAAGACAATACGGTGATGACTTCGCTGATCAACATCAACTCGCCTCTGACATTTGACGATGTGATGATGGGCGCGATGGAGGTTTATGCGCAGAACAATCAAGCCAGCATAGTGTCGCCTTTTATCGTCGGCGGAGCAATGGCGCCAGTGTCTGTTGCGGGCACGTTGACACAGGTTATGGCCGAAGTGCTTGCTGGTATAAGCTATAATCAGCTGTGCCGTCCGGGTGCGCCTGTAATCATGGGCACCTTTGTGACCTCAATCGATATGAACAGCGGTGCGCCAACCTTTGGCACGCCCGAGGCGGCCCATATTACATATGGCGCAGGTCAATTGGCACGCAGGCTTGGCCTGCCATACCGTTCCGCGGGGTCTTTTACTGGTTCGAAGCTCCCCGATGCCCAAGCAGCCTATGAAACCGCAAATAGCCTCAACATGGGTCTAATGTCTGGCGTAAACTTCATGCTGCATTCCTGTGGCTGGCTCGAAGGGGGGCTGGTGTCGTCTTTTGAGAAATTTGTCATGGATGCGGATCAGCTTGGTGTCCTGCATCATTTGGCGAAAGGTATCGAAATTGATGAAAACGGCCAGGCGATGGATGCCATACGTGAGGTGGGTCCAGGCGGGCACTACCTTGGCTGTGCTCATACGCAGGCCAATTTCAAATCCGCTTTTTGGCGTTCGGAAATGCTAGATTATAAGCCCTTTGAGACCTGGGCCGAGGAGGGCGGGCGAGATACTATGGCGCTCGGCAGCGAACGCGTAAAATCTCTACTAAATGCATATCAAGAACCCGCCATTGATCCCGCCGTCAAAGAGGCGATTGATGATTTCGTGGCCAAGAAAAAAGCCTCAATGCCTGATGCTTTCACCTGATTACTCCGGTTGAACTTGCATCCGCAGCAAGCGTGCCTCGTTCATCATAGCGATCAGAATATCGACATGACGAGAGACGGAATAGCCTGCGGCGCTTTCACGGCGTTTGGCGTTCATATCTGTTTCGAGCTCAAGAAGACGTGCCAAAGCGTCATGACTCTGCGGCAGCTGCTCGTGACCTAGATGCCTCGATAAATGGCATTCCCTTCGATATTCGGGCATGCCGATTCTCGCAGCGTTGATCAAAAGACGCGGACGTTTCAAACCGTTCAGTTTTTTCAGCAGATCGTTCATCCTTGTCTCCTTTTGCTCTTCAGTAAGACCAAGTTTACACAACTAAATGTTGTGTTGCGTATTCAGGCAATGGTGCGAACGCAGGGCATCGATTTTGTTTACGAAATGAAAACAACTGTTGCAGTTACGTTATCAATTAACGAACTGGTAATAAATTCATCTTTAGGTTGTGAATAACTGTGGATAACCAGGAGAGCCTATTATCCATATGTGATCAGGGTGAAGGTCATACGAAAAGGGGAAGGCATGTGCAATTTTTGCGCGATAGATCGATGTGCGCAAACATCTTTTGGCTGGGTGCCCAAAGGCGCGCTCAATTATTTAGCCCATACAATTACAGGAGCTTCAATTCGGGCCTTGGCACGTTTTGAAGGATGCCATGCGTCAACCATCCTGCGCCAAGTCCGAAGTTATGAAGCGCGTCGAGAAGATCTATTGATTGACCTTGCGCTCCTGAGACTCGGCTCGAGAATTAAAGATGATGATACCGCCGGTTCGTGCAACCCGGAGAGTATCATGATGCCATTATCAATTGAAACAGATTCTGAATTTTTGCGGTTTCCAAAAAAGTTGACTCGCGAGGCTCGTCGCGTCCTGCGCAGGCTTAGCGAGACAGGTGCGGTGCTGGCCGTGGCAGAAGAAATGGACAAAGCCGTTGTTGTTCGCGAAACAGAGTTTGGATCGTCGCGCACGGCAGTTGTGGACCGCGATGTGGCGGAGGCGATGGCGCTCAACGGTTGGATTTCTTGTTCCAACAAAGGTCGTATTTCGCGTTATCGCATCACCGCCTCAGGGCGAAACAAGCTTGGGGAAATGATCGCCGATGCAGAGAACCTCGCTAATCGTCGTGATGACACTCAAAGCAAGTTTCTCGGGGACGAGGAAGATTTTCAGGAATATGCCGAGGCCGGATCAAAGAGGCGCATGCGCTATGGTGTTGTGGAGTCGCCGCTCATCCTTTTGGCACGGCGTCGGGATCGAGATGGCAACATGTTTTTATCGGAAGAACTTGTAAGGGCAGGAGAGCGTCTGCGTGAAGACTTTGAGATGTCTCAACTTTCCAAGTTGGTAGAGCATGGACCAGAAAAGATTATCGAAGAGGTTTGCAAGCCGAATTACGAAAATGAGATTTCCCGCGCAAGCTTGACGGCCAGACAAAGTATTGCCGGGGCCTTACGTGATTTGGGGCCGGGGCTGGCGGATGTTGTCATGCGGTGCTGCTGCCTTCTGGAAGGTCTGGAAAGTACAGAAAAAAAGATGGGCTGGTCTGCGCGGTCTGGGAAGATTGTTTTGAGAATAGCTTTGCAAAGGCTGAAGCGTCATTATGACGCCATGGGTGATGCCGCCGGCCTGATGGGATAGGTATCAAGATCGCCCATGACGATGTCAAAATAGGGCCTTTGCAGACACCTAACTTAACAATGAAAAGCTGTTGGAACCAAATCTGCGTGAGTAACAAGTGGAAAATACAAGGGTTTGGAAAAACCCGCGCCGAAGGCGCGGGTGATACCATTTACACAGAAAGAATTTGCAGGTGGGTACTCATTACACTGTCCCGGCGCGTGCATGGCTGGGTCACACTACTGGCACTTCCCACCGAAGCTCGTTATAAATTAAACTGGTTACCAAAGGATTTGCGGGAAAGTTTTTATGCGTGACCTCACGGTTCCTCGGTTAAGGCACCCAGAGAAAGCACATCGGCCTGATAATCCTCAGCCGAAGAAGCCCGATTGGATTCGGGTGAAAGCTCCGACAAGTAAGGGTTATCGTGACACGCATAAGATTATGCGCGACAACAAGCTTGTCACCGTTTGTGAAGAAGCGGGTTGTCCTAATGCAGGGGAATGCTGGAGCCAGGGGCACGCGACAATGATGATCATGGGCGAGATTTGCACGCGCGGGTGTACGTTTTGCAACATTGCCACTGGGAAGCCACAAAACCTTGACGCGTTCGAACCCGGACGCGTGGCGCATGCGGTGCAAAAGCTCAACCTTAATCATGTGGTCATAACCAGCGTTGATCGCGATGATCTGGGCGATGGAGGTGCCGAGCATTTTGCCCAAACGATTCGCGCCATCAGACACCGGTCGCCGACGACAACGATTGAGGTTCTAACGCCTGATTTTCTGCATAGCGACAACGGCTCGCTTGAAACGGTCGTCGAGGCGCGGCCCGATGTATTTAATCATAACCTTGAGACCGTGCCGGGCCTATATCTGAAGGTGCGCCCCGGTGCGCGATATTTCCATTCGTTACGTCTTTTGCAAAGAGTGAAGGACATGGATCCATCAATGTTCACCAAATCGGGCATTATGGTCGGGCTTGGCGAGGAACGCCCCGAGGTTCTTCAGGTCATGGATGACATGCGTGCCGCTGACATTGATTTTCTAACCATTGGTCAGTACCTGCAGCCGACGCCAAAACATTATGGCGTGGCCCGTTTTGTGCATCCTGATGAGTTTGCGTCTTATCAAAAGGCGGCCTACGGAAAAGGCTTTTTGATGGTTTCGGCAACGCCGCTTACGCGGTCTTCCTATCACGCAGGGGATGATTTTGCCCGCCTACGAGAGGCGAGAATGAAAAAGCTCGCAAATAATTAGACCTCTCATTGTGAACACGGCCGACCGCTACGGGGGCGCGGAACGTGCACATTACGTTGTGCGCAAGATATTGGATTGCGTTAAGCCTGTAATGCACTGCAAAGAGATTGGATAAATCAGCGACCCCAGCTTCGGATTGGACCACAATCCATGTGCACGAAATTCGAACGTGAATATCGACCCACGCCCCCACCACGACACGCAACAGCCGCGCGATAGATCTGATTGACGGAGCGGGAGCTGAGCCGAAGATCAGCAGCCTCTCCAACCATGTGGCGCGAATTTTTTGCAACACCGCGCGAGCGCGAGCGAAGCATCGCATTGGTTTTAGGGCTGCGATACCCGGACAGAAGCATGTAAGGCTCGGACGCGTCCAAAAGATTATGCGCGGCCGCCATTACATCCACGGTACGCAAATCAATCTTGTGAGTTTGGTTCGTACGCCAGTCGCGCATAAAGTAGTTCACTTCCTTCAGCGCATCTTTGATGTAGTCACCTTCAATCCAGTAGATGGTATCGATCCTCTCACCGGTTCGCGGTGAGAACATCTTTAGCCGGCGCACATCGCCAGCCCCTTTGAGAAATCCTGCAGCATTTGAAAAAGTTGGTGCTGCTGTTACTGCTGTTGCCGCAAAAGCAAATAGAAGCCCACGGCGTGTTAGGCCCGAACAAGTCTTTTTTGTCATTGTTTAGCGTTTGTCCCGTCGCTTTTTCTGCCCGCTTACCACGCGGTTTGGTTAAGGCTTCACTCCCATACGCCCCACGTGTATTGCATAGGCTGAATCGCTTACCAAGTAGTGAAGTCGCAAATGCATTCTAATGGGGCGAATGTCGGCGAAAAATTGCGCAAAAATGTCACTTTTCTTGAATCAGGCCTTCAAATTTCATCTTAAAGTTTCAAAAGAGCCGAAGAGTTTCTTTAGTTATCATGGGTGAAACGGTGATAGTAAACAAAGCATCAATGGTGGTTGCAGCAGGTTAGGTGTACGAGATGGACATGATCCTTCAAAAAGCAAAACTGTCGAAAATTTTAACCAAACTGGGCCAGATCGGGACCGTTCGGGCTGGTTTGTTGTCTGTGTCTCTTATGCTTACACCCGGGGCGACGTTGGCGCTGGAGCAGTACACACCGTTTAAACAAGCCCTTGCGGAGGCGGTCTCGTATTCACCTCAGGTCGCAGCCTATTACAAAGAAAATAAGTTCGAAGCGATTTGGATCGGTGGCCCCAAAGAAAACGCCCGGCTGCGCGCTTTGATTGATACAATCACCGTGGCTGATCGTCATGCCCTACCAGTTGCGCGCTATAATCTGCAAGGTTTGCTCGATATGCTGGCGTCTGTGCGTTCGCCTCAGGATATGGCATCTGCAGAGGCGCGCCTTACCAAAATATACCTTACTTTGGCACAGGACATGCAAACCGGGGTCTTGGTGCCGTCCAGCATTGACGAGCATATTAAGCGTAAGGTCGAGGTGCGCACGGCGGACGAGCATCTGCAAGGGATAACCACCAGCGACCCAGCCAAATATTTGCGCTCGCTTGCGCCAAACACCGGCGAATACACACGTCTGATGAAAGAGAAACTTCGCCTTGCGTCAGTGATAAAGAACGGCGGTTGGGGCACACCGCTGAGCACAAAACCGGTCAAGCCAGGTGCAGAAGGCACTCGTGTTGTCGAATTGCGAAATCGTCTGATGAAAATGGGTTTTCTGCAACGGTCTGTAAGTCAGCGCTATGACGCCAAGCTTGAAAATGCTGTGCGCGACTTTCAAGAGGCGCATGGGCTTGAGCCCGATGGCGTTGCGGGTGAAGGCACGCTGAAAGAAATCAATGTTTCACCTCAACAAAGGCTTCGTTCGGTCGTGGTTGCCATGGAACGTGAGCGGTGGCTCAATATGCCGGAAGGACGAGGCGAGCGGCACATCCTTGTGAACCTAACGGATTTTAGCGCGCGTGTGCTCGACAACGACGTCGAAACCTTTCGCACGAGATCCGTTATTGGAAAGAATACAAGTGACCGGCAAAGCCCGGAATTTTCCGATGAGATGGAGCATATGGTCATCAATCCGACCTGGCACGTGCCGCGCTCTATCGCTGTGAAAGAGTATTTGCCAAGGCTGCAGCGCAATCCGGCAGCGCTCGGTCACCTCACACTGGTCGACAGGCGTGGCTATGTGGTTGATCGAGCGTCGGCTGATTTTACGCAGTTTACGCCACGTACATTTCCCTACTCGATTAAACAGCGCCCGTCGAAGCGTAATGCGCTTGGCCTAGTGAAATTTATGTTCCCAAACAGGTATAATATTTACCTGCACGACACGCCTGAGAAGCATCTTTTCTCTCGCGAAACCCGCGCGTTTAGCCACGGCTGCATCCGACTGCAGCAACCTTTTGAATTTGCATACCATCTCTTGGCGGCGCAGGAGGATGATCCAAAGGACTTCTTCCAGCGGACACTTGCGACCAGAAAAGAGGCCTATGTGAACCTTGAGAAGCATGTACCCGTGCACATCATTTACCGGACTGTTTTCACAACAGCCAAAGGCGAGGTGCATTTCCGGCGCGATGTCTATGGTCGGGATGCAAAGATTTGGAACGCTTTGCAGGATGCAGGGGTTTCACTGCCTGACGTTCGCGGCTAAACCGAGGCTCCGAAGGGGAGCCTGATATGTCCTACACCGTAAAAGAAATAGCCGACGCGCTTGGGGCAGAGGCGTTTGGGGATGTTGAGCTAGAGCTTCAGGCCGTCTCAGAGCCCAAGGATGCAACGGTGCACCATTTGGCTTTAGCGATGAAGCCGGATTATGCAGAAGGCCTTACCAACGGCAAAGCGCAAGCGGCGCTTCTTTGGGACGGGGCGGATTGGCAATCCTTTGGGCTCAAAGCCGCCATTCTGGCAAAGCGACCGCGTGCCTCAATGGCAGGGTTAACAAGGGTGTTCGACCCCGGACAAGGATGGGATCCGGGTGTGCATCCATCAGCCGTGGTGCATGAAACGGCTGTGCTTGGTGAAAATGTCACGGTTGGAGCAAATGCAGTCATCAGCGCCGGGGCGCAGATCGGTGATGGCACAACGATCGGCCCTCTGGCGTTTGTCGGGTCACATGCCGTCATCGGTAAAGATGGTTTCCTTCGAGAGGGAGCGCGGATTGGCGCACGCGTCGTCATCGGTGATCGCTTCATTGCGCAACCCAACGCGGCCATCGGCGGGGACGGCTTTTCCTATGTGACGCCGGAGCTTTCCGATATCGAGCAGGTGCGCGGCACCCTTAGCGGCGATGTCGACAGCAAAAATCAGAAATACATGCGCATTCATAGCCTTGGCGCTGTACGTATTGGCGATGACGTGGAGTTTGGTGCAAACTCAGCGATTGACCGGGGTACCGTGCGCGACTCTGCCGTTGGTAACGGTAGCAAGATCGATAATCTTGTGCAGATCGGGCATAACTGTGTGATCGGTGAGAATTGCCTGCTCTGCGGCTGTGTCGGTGTGGCTGGTTCTGTGACTGTAGGCAATAATGTTGTGCTTGGTGGGCAAACCGGTGTCACAGACAATATCTTTATCGGCGACAATGTGATCACTGGTGGCGGAACCAAAATCATGGGCAATATTCCCAAAGGGAAAGTGCTGATGGGCTATCCACCGATCAAAATGGCGGATTACGGTGATCACTATAAAAACATTCGCCGTCTGTCGCGGCTTTACGCAGACGTGGCGGAACTCAAAAAACGGGTTCCAAAGCTCGATGAGAGCGACTAAACCACGGGCTGAGATACCGAGGAAAGCGCAACAATGAGTATCGAAGAGCGCGTCGTTGAAATCATTGCAGAACAAGCTGTTCTTGATCCGTCGGATGTCACTCTTGAAAGCACACTGGAGGACCTTGGAATAGATAGCCTTGGCCTCGTTGAAAGTATTTTTGCGATCGAAGAAAGCTTTGACATCGAAGTGCCTTTCAATGCCAATGCGCCAACCGAGGGTGATTTTGATATCTCAACCGTGGCTTCGATTGTCACCGGTATTGAAAAACTTATGGCGGACCGAAAAGCGTGAAAAGAGTGGTCATTACCGGCGCTGGCACGATCAACGCGCTAGGCCAGACCGTACCGGAAACGCTGGAAGCGATGCGCGAGGGACGCTGCGGCATTGGAGAGCTCAACATTCCCGATGTCGACAGGCTTGCCATTCGTATTGGTGGCCAGGTGCGTAATTATGAGCCGGAAGATCGCTTCAATCGTCAGCAACTTGCGCTTTATGACCGCTTTACACAGTTCACCTTAATTGCTGCAAGAGAAGCGATTGCGCAATCCGGGCTGGAGTTCTCGGGTGAATTGGCGGCAAGGGCAGGGGTCGTCTTGGGCAATTCTGGTGGCGGTATGACCACGCTCGATGAGAATTACCGCTCCGTCTATGAAGACAGGAAAAACCGGGTGCATCCATTTGTCGTGCCTAAGCTGATGAATAATGCAGCGGCCAGCCACGTCTCAATGGAGTTCAATCTCAAGGGGCCGAGTTTTACGGTCTCCACTGCTTGCGCGAGCTCCAATCACGCAATGGCCCAGGCGTTCCAGATTGTGCATGGCGGAGCCAGCCCTGTGATGATCGCAGGTGGATCAGAGTCCATGCTTTGTTTTGGCGGGGTGAAAGCCTGGGAAGGACTACGCGTCATGTCCAAGGATGGCTGCCGTCCGTTCTCTGCCAATCGTAACGGCATGGTGCAAGGCGAGGGTGCCGGCATATTCGTTTTTGAAGAGATGGAGCACGCCAAGAAACGCGGCGCGGTGATTTTGGCCGAAGTGGCAGGCTTTGCCATGAGCTCTGATGCCGCTGACATTGTCATGCCCTCAAAAAACGGCGCAGCGCGTGCAATCGAAGGCGCGATGAAGGACGCGAGGGTCAATCAAACAGACGTCGGTTACATCAACGCCCATGGCACCGGTACGGCTGCCAATGACAAAACGGAATGCGCCGCAGTTGCCGATGTTTTTGGCGCGCATGCGGATAAGCTTATGATGTCGTCGACGAAATCAATGCACGGTCACTTGATTGGCGGCACAGGTGCTGTGGAGCTTTTGGCCTGTATCATGGCGCTCAAAGATGGAGTGATCGCACCCACTATCGGCTATCAGGAGGTTGACCCCGAATGCGCTCTTGATGTGGTGCCTAATGAAGCGCGTGAATCGAATGTTGATGTGGCGTTGTCCAACGCATTTGCGTTTGGCGGTTTGAATGCAGTGATTGCTCTCAAAAAATTCCAAATATAACCCGTTTTGTCATGTAAAATTTGCTGCTCATTAGGCCGTTTGCGGCAACCTGTCGCAACACGTATTTCATTAGGTTTTTTGATGATCCAGTTTGCTGCGAGCCGCGTAAATAAAATGTCGTTGTTTCCTAGGCACCTACCGGCACCACATTCCGACATAATTGCGCAATTATCGAAACCCACTTCCTGAGAGAGTAGTGTTATGACAGCTATCAACTATTTTGAGCGCGCGAGCCGCGACATACCTGTTTTTCCTTTGGCCCACTGGTGTGTACGACTTCCGTTGGCTTGGATCATCATTTATCAGGGTCAATCCAAAATCCCGCTGAGCCCTTCGGACGCAGAAGCATTCGTCGTGCCATTTTTTATGTGGATCATGGCGTGCCTCGGTGAAATAACAGCGGGTGTTTTGCTGATTATCGGCGGTATTTTCCACAACCACTGGATCGGCCACCTCGCCACACGCGTGGGCGGCTTGTTTGTGGCCATCATCGTGGCAAGCGTTCTGGTGTGGGTCTACGGCGCACCGATTATGGACCTGTTGCTCTACGAACAGTTCCACGTTCTTTTGATGTTGGGTGGTCTTTACTTCGCACTTCGCGGTAATGAAATCGCGTAACACTGCGTGATGTAAAACTTCAATAATGCCGCTCGCCACCGGGCGGCATTATTTTTTTGCTTCATTGATTTGGTGCGATCGAGACTTCGTTGAAGGCTGCAGTAAAACCTGCAAGCGAAGCGATGATTTGCACGGTTTGATCCGGGGCTTGCGCTGGAACGATTTCCAGAGTTGCAGTTACACCGGCCTTAAATGTCGCGATGTCAGCTTGGGTAAAGCCGATCCGTGCAAAACAGCCTGCCTGTGTGCAGAACGCAAAGTTATAGCTTTTCGTCGTGCCGTCATCGACCCGAATACGCAAGCCCTGTGGCAACAGAGTACCTAGAGGCACGGCGATGGTCGCGCCCGCAACGGCTTGTGAGCTGTTGGGTAGTTTGAACACGCTGAATTCCGCGACAGGATTACCGGCGGATTCGCGCAGCAACTGATACATCTGGCACGCTTCCTGGCTTTCTTCTGCCCGGAAGCACTGCAATTGCCAATCGCCATACTCAGCTTTTACGTATGTCGCATCCTGTTGTACCTCGGTGCCAAGGTCGAGACCAACCGAAGGATCCGCTTGTGTTGTATCACTTTCCGCCTCGGTCGCCTCGGCGTTTTCAGCGGGCTCGGCGGCCTGCGTTTGCTCCGCTTCGGTTTCTTCTGCGGTCGTGGTATCCTGCGCATATACAGCTGTGCCCAAACTCAGTAATAAAACGAAGGGCAGGGTACGTGTGGTTGCAAGCATGTTCTTCCCAGTAGATTGTTAACGTTCTCAAACGATGTAAGCTAGGCCGTGATAAAGCGTGGCTTGGAGGCGGGTTATAGTGCATATGGCCTGTCTCGCAAGCCTCGATCACCGTGGATTTACTTCCCCAAAAAAGGAAAAGAGACCAAATGGTCTCTTCGCCTACTTCTCCCTGTCGGACTAGCCGAACTATTGACTGAACGCTAGGACACTTCTCGCTAGGCGTCAACAGAGGAATTTCAAAATTTAGTCAGAGATTTGCAGGCCACTTTGGAGGCACCAGCAGCAGCAAAAAAAAAGGGCCGCACCAAGGGGCGCGGCCAGTCTGACAGGGAGGAAGTTGCCCGAGATCAAGAGGACATGCGACCTCAGACAAGAATAATACTGGCAGGGAATCATTAAGTTTGTATGTTCACAACGTGGAAAAAGTTTGACCGAGGGTAATCTATTGGAAAATAAGGTTTTTGTTGGCGGCGGCGGGGCTGAATACGGTGAAAAGCAAGGACTTTCTCTAAAATATGCGAACCGGCACGGCCTAATTGCGGGGGCAACAGGGACGGGAAAGACGGTTACACTACAAATATTAGCAGAAGGATTTTCTGCTGCGGGTGTTCCGGTTTTCCTCTCCGATGTAAAGGGAGATCTCTCCGGTCTAGCCAGCGCAGGTAGCGAAAATTTTAAGCTACACAAGGCGTTTATGGACCGATGTGCAACCATCGGTTTTGACGATTACACGTATAACGACTTTCCCGTGATATTCTGGGATCTCTTTGGTAAGGCGGGCCACCCGGTGCGCGCCACTGTGGCAGAGATGGGCCCGCTTCTGCTTTCCCGCCTGATGCAGCTTTCAGAGGCGCAAGAAGGCGTCATGAACATTGCCTTTCGCGTTGCTGATGAAGAGGGCCTGCCACTCCTTGATCTAAAAGACTTGCAGTCGCTGCTGGTATGGGTCGGGCAAAACTCTGCCGATCTATCCTTGCGCTATGGCAATGTCTCGCCACAATCGGTTGGAGCCATTCAACGCGCGCTGCTTGTTCTCGAAAATCAGGGAGGTGCTGCGTTTTTTGGCGAGCCTGCTCTGGCACTGGAAGATCTGATGCAGCGTGCCCCAGACGGGCGCGGACAAATCAATATTCTTGCTGCGGATAAGCTCATGGGTGCGCCGCGGCTTTATGCAACCTTCCTGCTCTGGCTATTGTCAGAGCTTTTTGAGACGCTTCCCGAAGTGGGCGATCCGGATAAGCCAAAGTTGGTGTTCTTCTTTGATGAAGCACATTTGTTATTTGAGGACGCACCAAAAGCGCTTGTAGACAAGGTTGAGCAGGTGGCTCGTCTTATCCGTTCCAAAGGGGTCGGAGTATATTTCATCACGCAAAATCCCGATGATGTTCCAGAAGATATTCTGGGCCAGCTCGGCAACCGTGTTCAGCATGCGTTACGCGCCTTCACCGCAAGGGACCGCAAGGCGCTGGACCGAGCGGCTGAAACCTACCGGCCTAACGACCGCTTTGATACCGCAGACGCGATCCGCGATGTCGGGGTTGGTGAGGCGGTGACATCCATGTTGGAGGACAAAGGTGTGCCCGGTATCGTCGAGCGCACACTCATTCGCCCGCCATCGTCAAAGCTTGGCCCGATTGATGATGCGACTCGCCGTCAAGTTTTGGCGACCTCGCCATTGGCTGGCAAATACGAAACGGCCCTTGATCGGCAATCCGCTTTCGAGATGTTGCAAAAGCGTGCCGATGATGCAGCGCGTGCTGCAGAAGAAGCAGAAGCCAAAGCCGAAGAGCAGTCAGCAGCCGAGCGCGAATTCAATGCTGGGCGCCGATATTCTGGCTCCAAGGTTGGGCGTAGCACTTCGCGGAGCTCCCGCCGCAACCCGAGCTTCGGGCAGGCTGTTGCTTCCGTAGTGATTAAAGAGCTTAAGGGCACAACGGGTCGACGTATTGTGCGCGGTATTTTGGGTGGGCTGTTCAAAGGGCGCTAGATTGCGGCAAGATTGATTAGAGCAACTGAATTGAACACCGACGAGCCCATGGCTATGATGGCCAAGGGATAAAATCTAGGGTAGGGCGATGAGCGAAAACCACGTAGCAGACATGTCTTTTGAAGAGGCGATGAAAGCGCTGGAAGAAGTTGTTACGCGGCTTGAGCGAGGCGACGTACCCCTTGAGGAATCGATCAAGCTTTATGAGCGCGGCGCAGAATTGAAAAAGCGTTGCGAGGTGAAGCTGGCAGAAGCGGAAGAAAAAGTCCGAGCGATCACACTCGACGCAGACGGCAAACCAACAGGTACGACCGCCTTAGAGGGGCTTTGATGCTCTCTGACGTGCTGGCGCGTAACGCACAGCTCCTACAAGACTTCCTAGACGCTCAAGTCAAAGGCACCCGGCAGTTTGATGAGGCTATGCGCCATGCGCTGTCAGGTGGTAAACGCCTGCGCGGTTTTTTGGTCATCGAAACGGCGCGGCTGCATCAGGTTTCACCAGAGCGCGCAATATTTCCAGCCGCTGCGATTGAGGCGATGCACGCCTATAGCCTGGTGCATGATGATATGCCCTGTATGGACGATGACGCTCTGCGCCGAGGGCAACCGACAGTGCATGTAAAGTGGGATGAGGCGATGGCTGTTCTCGTGGGGGATGCGCTGCAGGCGATGGCGTTTGAATTGGCACTACACCCTGCAGGTGCCGAGACAGGCGAAGCGCGAGCAGAGCTGGGATTAGGACTGGCAAAAGCGGCAGGGGCGCAAGGTATGGTTTTGGGTCAGGCCCTCGACATCGCCGCAGAGACAGCGCAAATGCCTCTTAACCTCTCTCAGATTACAGAGCTACAGGCGGGCAAAACCGGCGCTCTCTTTTCTTGGTCCGCGACCGCTGGTGCGGTAATGGCTGGGGCCGATGTCACGCCGTTGACCAACTACGCGCGAGATATTGGCCTCGCTTTTCAAATTCAGGATGACATTATCGATGTCACAGGTAACGCGGATGAAGTGGGCAAGGCAGTTGGGAAAGACGCTGCTGCTGGTAAAGCAACCTTTGTCTCACTTCTTGGTTTGGAGCAAGCGCAGAAACGCGCGGATGAGCTTACGCAAAATGCGTGTGACAGTCTGGAGTCTTACGGAGCAGATGCAGCTCTTTTGAAGGACCTTGCCAGGTACATTGTGTCTCGCAAGGTCTAGGTCGGTGTCACAAAGCGTGTATCAGTTACTTGTATCGACGCTTACAGGGGGACGCTGCACTTCGGTTTCCAAGGCCTGCGCGACACCGCCAATCGTCTGATTGACGACTTGAATGCCTGAAAGGCCCATCCAAGTGACGGCCGCAGTCAGGACAACATAGTCCGCAATCACAGCTCCCTCTTCGTCTTTCCAAAATGTCTCAATCATATTTTTCATCAGTTCCCCCGTTTCGTCTCTCTCTTTTCCCACTCCGTGCTGCTTTGCTTCACCAAAAAACCAAAAGCAGCCACTCTTACCCGTCGAAAACTCTAACGGAAAAAAATTTCGTGCAATTTCTAGGTCGGACAAGTTAAGAAAAACTTCTTCCTAATTTAATTGTCCGAGAATTCTTGTTGCTCGCTGTTGTTAGGCGCGGTCCCGATAGGAGACTGCGATGTTGATGTGCTTACCCTGTCAGCCAAACCAAACGTGCCATCACTCGCTGTCGCGACAGCCAAGCAGCCCAAGCAAAAAACGCTTACAGTCAGCACAATCCAGTCGGTGCTAAGCCCGCTTTCATCTGCGATAAACTTTTTTGCCTGCTCAATCATGGTCCGATCTATTACGGATAAGAGTTACATTTGAGAACAAGTACCTGTGCTACGCTTATCATTGTCGCTTTGCGCATTACACACCTACCTGCTCGCGTGTGGCAAAATTGGACGTTAATTGAGGCAAAATTGTGACTGGTGTCGTCGTATAAGCAATTTTCTGCTGCAATTATGTGGTCGCAGGGCCTCAAAGGCAGCTGATGCAAGGACAGTTATCTAAAATGCTCAAAATTGTTCTTAATGAAGAAACGTATATGCAAAAAGCTCTATATGACCGTCTCAGCCTTGCAATTTAGCAGGTTGCAGCCATGGGAAGATTACGCGGTTGGTAACGTTACCGATCCTCGCGCTACATATGTCTTCAACTTCACCTACATTTAAAGCAGACGAGCTGAATAAGACATGGAGACCGAGATGAAGCGTCGTGATGTTTTGTTATCGAGTATCTCTTTCGCAATTTGTGGACAGGCCGCATCGGCTCTTTCCACTTTGGCGGGTGAGATAAGTGTGGAACGAATTACAGGCGGGCTTGATCAGCCTTGGAGCTTTGGCTTTCTGCCCGATCGCAGTGTGTTGATAACGGAACGTGACGGTGCCGTAATTCGCGCCAGTGGCGCAACAAAAACCAAGCTTTCCGGCGTAGGTGACATCTTTGCACGTGGGCAGGGTGGATTGCTTGATGTCTTGGTGCCGTCTGACTTTGCCACCTCTCGAATAGTCTATTTCACACATTCCAAGTCGCAAAGCGATGGTGCGGGTACCGCGGTGGCGCGCGCGCGCCTTTCCGACGACGCAAAAGCGCTTGAGGATTGGACGGTCATTTTTGAAATTAAACCGGGTTCCAGCGGCGGCAGACATTTTGGATCGCGTCTCGTAGAGGGACGCGACGGAACGTTGTACATCACCGTAGGTGATCGAGGGGATCGTCCATCATCGCAGGATACGAGTAATGAAAACGGGTCGGTCCTGCGCATTGCCAGAGACGGAACTATTCCGAGCGATAATCCCCTCGCCAAAACCAACGGCGCACAACCGGCGATCTGGTCTTGGGGTCACCGTAACCCGCAGGGTGCCGCGCTTGATCTTGAGGGTCGGCTTTGGGTGGCCGAACATGGCGCTAAGGGAGGTGATGAGATTAACGTTATCCGTAAAGGCGCGAATTACGGCTGGCCGGTCATTTCATACGGGCGGCACTATTCCGGCCTCAAGATCGGAGAGGGCACATCCAAGGACGGCATGGAACAGCCCCAGTATTTCTGGGACCCGTCTATCGCGCCATCGGGTATGATGTTTTATTCCGGCAAACAGGTCGCGGACTGGCGTGGTTCACTCTTTGTCGGCTCGTTAAAGTTTGACTATATCTCACGGCTCTCTGGTGACCCCCTCAAGGAAGTGGAGGAAATCCGCATTCCAGGGGCTGAACGGATCCGCGATATTCGGGAGGCACCGGATGGTTCCATCTGGGTTCTCGCTGCGGGAAACGGCTCGCTTTATCGGATGAGCATGTAGCCTTACGTCTCACGCCATTCGCCGGGTGCGAGACCCTCAAGCGTCCAGTCTCCGATCTGCCAACGGATCAAGCGCAACGTCGGGTGGCCCACATGGGCGGTCATGCGACGAACCTGTCTGTTGCGGCCTTCGTTCAGCGTGATGCGCAGCCAGCAATCTGGAATGGATTTGCGCACGCGAATTGGCGGCGTGCGCGGCCAGATATCGGGTGGCTCAATTGCCTCGAGCAGTGCGGGCTTTGTCGTTCCATCTTTAAGCTTCACGCCACTGCGAAGCGCCTCAAGAGCGGTATTATCTGGCAGTCCTTCGACCTGTGCCAGATAGGTTTTTGAAGTGCGAAACTTTGGATTGCTTATCCGCGCCTGCAACTTGCCATTATCGGTAAGCACCAAGAGCCCCTCGCTGTCACGGTCCAGTCTGCCTGCCGGGTAGACCTTTGGCATGTTTATAAAGTCAGAAAGCGTGGCGCGGGGATTGTCGGCCATGGAACGGTCGGTGAATTGTGACAGCACGTCGTAGGGCTTGTTAAAAAGGATAACGCGCGTCATCGCCTCGCGTAGGTCCCTACATCACTCATTGTCAAAGCTAAAGCGTGCCGCATCTGCCGCCGCGCGCCGGATCGCACCTGCTTTATGCACGGTCTCCATATACTCCGCCTCTGGATCGCTGTCATAAACCACGCCGCCTCCGGCCTGAATATAAAGCTTGCTGTCCTTGATCACAGCCGTGCGCAAGGCGATGCAGACATCCATATCACCATTACAGCTAAAGTAGCCCACGCCGCCGCCATAGACGCCGCGTTTTTCGGGTTCCAGCTCGTCGATGATCTCCATTGCGCGCACTTTGGGCGCGCCTGAGACTGTACCCGCAGGCAAACCCGCCAGCAGCGCGGAAAGCGCATCATGCTCTTCGGACAACTCGCCAACCACGTTGGAGACGATGTGCATAACATGGCTGTAGCGCTCGATGATGAACTCCTCCGTCGGGCGCACAGTGCCGATCTTGGCCACGCGACCTACATCATTGCGCCCCAGATCAAGCAGCATCAGATGCTCTGCCAGCTCCTTTTGGTCGGCCAGCAGATCTGCCTCATTGGCGCGATCTTCCTCAGGCGTGGCGCCGCGCGGACGCGTGCCTGCAATCGGACGGATGGTGACCTCGCCCTGCATGGCGCGAACAAGGATCTCCGGACTGGAGCCGATCACCTGAAAGCTGTCAAAATTGAAGTAAAACAAAAACGGAGAAGGGTTGGTTCGGCGCAAAGACCGATACAAGGTAAAGGGTGGGCGCGGAAAATCCTGTGTCCAACGCTGGCTTGGGACAACCTGAAAAATATCACCTGCTTTGATGTATTCCTTGGCTGCCTCAACAGCCGCTTTGTAGCCTTCTTTAGTAAAGTTTGAGACAGGCTCAGTATCGGCGTCCGCCTCGCCAAGATCCCGCGCTTGTTGCGGCAAAGGCCGCTGCATATCTCGCACCGCATCCATCACCCGCTCCGCCGCTTGCGCGTAGGCCGCGCGCGCGGTTTGTCCGTCCGACACCCAAGCGGGTGCGACGACAATCACCTCTCCCTTTATACCGTCGAGCACGGCAACAACGGAGGGTCGTTGAAGCACGGCGTCAGGCAGTCCTAGCACATCGGGGTTAACATCGGGCAGGTGCTCAACTAGGCGGATCATATCGTAGCCGAGGTAGCCAAAAAGCCCTGCACTCGCAGCCGGTAGGTCATCCGGCAAATCAATCCGAGACTCCGCCAACAAGGCGCGCAAAGCCTCAAGCGGCTCGGTCTCTTGGTCTTCAAACGCGGCGTCATCAAACCGCGCGCTGCGATTGATGCGGGATCTGCCCTCATGGCATTGCCAGATCAAATCCGGCTTCATCCCGATGATCGAATAACGCCCGCGCACTTCTCCGCCGGTGACGGATTCAAGCATAAACGCATCGCGCGCGGCTCCTGTCATCTTCAGCATCAGCGATACAGGCGTATCGAGATCAGCCGCTAGCCGGGTATAGACCAGCTGGTTTTGTCCAGCCTCGAACCCGTTCGCAAAGCTTTCAAAATCGGGCGTTAACTCCACGACTTAACTCGCCCTTACTGGAACTGCTGATGCACGGCCTGAAGCGCAGCATCGTTGATGGAAATCTCCGTATCGCGGCCAAACTCAGTGATCAATACGTTGAAATAGTCATTGGCAATGCCTGTCGCCGCTTGGTTGTCGACAATGTCAAGCAACTGCGAAAGGCTCGGGTCCTCAAGGTCAGGTTCTTCAACACTTGCGAGACGCAACACAAAGACGCGCCCGCCACCGGTCAGGATTTCGACCTCGCCTTCCTCCATACCAAACACTGTCTCCAGAAGGTCAGCTGGTGCTTGTTCAACGTTGTTACCGCGGCGCGTGATGGTCTCTGTTGCGTCTAGAGTAAGTTCGGTTTCCTCAAAGCTCGCACCATTGCGCAGTTTCTCAACGTCGGGCTCGGCGCGCTCTAGGAGAAGCTCTTGGATTTGCGCATTATCCCAAGCGGCTTCAACGTCAGCTCGCACTGTTTCGAGCGGGCGCAGGGCAGGCGGCAAAACCTCTTCGACCTGCATTGTCACAATCGCACCGTTTTCAAGTTGTTCCACCTCGGGAAAATCATCGACGGTGACCTGCTGAGCCAACGCAACAAAACCGGGAGAAGCAAGTATCGGATCGCGCGCACCTGCGAAGAACACAATTTCATTGACTTCGAGTTCGGTTTCTTTCGCGACATCCTCGACCGTTGCGCCACCGGCAAGAAGATCATCGACGATCTCAATTTGCTCTACAACGTATTCACCAGCGCGCTCTGACGCGGCATTTATCCGCAGCTGTGGTAAGGCGTCCTCAAAGCTTGTTGTTTGCGGCTCGAGGACGGCGTTGATCCGAAACAGCGCCGGTCCAAGTGTGCTTTCAAGCGGGCCAATGATGTCCAATGCTTCACCGGCAAAAACATCGGCTGCAATGGCGCCAAGTTCCTCTTCGGTCACAACGCCCTGGTCAATATCAGAAAGCTCCAAGCCGCGCTCCTCCACGAGTTCCTCAAAGGTGATTTCGCCACTATCGAGACGTGCTTTTGCGGCTTCGGCCTCTGATCCATCCGAAAACACCAAACGCTCCAGCAGGCGACGCGCGGGCTGATTGAAGATCGAGGAGTTTGCATCGTAGATGAGGCGCAATTCTTCGTCATTTACCTCGACGGTATCGATGACCATATCCGGTCTCAAAATGGCGTATGTGATGCGCTTTGCCTCTGGGCGGGTATAGACGTCCGCGTTCTCTGCATGAAAAGCCGCAAGCTGTTCTTCACTGGCTATCGGGATACCAACCTCAAGATCAGAACGCTGTAGGATGCTGAGCTCAATCGTACGGCGCTCACCAAGAAAATCAGCCATCGTGGTGCGGAATGTCTCCGGAGTTCTTAGCCCGGCAAAAATGCTGCCTTCAAGCAATTGACGCGCGCGGTCCCGACGGATCGTGTCTTCATATTGCTGTTCGTTGAGACCCTGCCGCTCTAACGCAAAGCGGTAAGCCTCGCGATTGAAGCTGCCCCCGGCGTTGAACTGCGGTTGCGACAGAATGGTGTCTCGCACCTCTTCATCACCAACCGAAAGCCCCATTGTTATCGTTTCATTGTTCAAAGTTGCGCGTGTGATCAGCTGGGACAGTACCCGCTCTGGAATACCCACTTGTTGCGCTTCTAAGAAATTAAGCCGCTCACCCGTAACTTGCTGACGATTGTTAAGCTCCGACTGAAGACCCGAGAAATATTCAGTGGTGCTGATGTCGGCCTCACCAACCTTGCCGATACTGCGCACCGTGCCGGAAAGATCGGTCACCGCAAACCCGGCCAGACCGAGGATCAAAAGACCCATCAAGATCCACATAAAAGTTTTGCCAATGCCGCCTTTGCCCATAGCAACCTCGATCCATGTGTTTAAGCGTCTTTGTGATGTCTACGCACTGCGCGGAGCAGGGGCAAGAGGCCAGTCGAGAGCCGCTAGACGATCAAACAACTGGTTTATCCCGCTCCGGTCCACATTGGCAAAAGCCACGCGCAACTCGCCCGCGCCAGCAGGCTCGCCATCGGGGTGGAACATCGTGCCCGGCAAAAGCAGGATGCCAGCATCGGCCACCAGCTTTTTTGCAAGCTCGTCAGATGGCATAGCAAAAGGATGCCGCAGATAGGCAAAGAACGCCCCGCACCCCATCATATGCCAGCCTTTATCTGTGAGCTTGGACATGTTCTCTTCTATCGCGGCGCGGCGGTCGAGAATTTCGGCGCGCTCTCCGGCCAGCCATTGGCTCAGGTTCTGCATACCCCATAGTGCCGCAATTTGACCAAGCTGGTTTGGGCATATCGTTACTGTGTCGAGAAATTTCTCCGCCTCACTAAGTATGTAAGGGTTTGCGATCATTGCACCAACACGGTGTCCAGTCAGGCGATAGGCCTTCGAAAAAGAATAAAGCTGGATCAGCGTTTTATCCCATGTCTTATCTTCGAAAAGTGGATGCGGCGGGGTCGGGCGCGCATCAAAGTCGCGATAGGTCTCATCAACGATCAAGGTGATCTTGTGCTCTTTGGCAAGCTTGTAGAACGCCAATACAAGCTCCGCGGGATATTCCACTCCGCCGGGATTATTCGGCGTAACCAACGCAATCGCTTTTGTGCGTTTTCTGATTAGCTTTTTGGCCTTGGCAGGATCGGGCAGGAGGTTCTCATCGGTTGGCAGCGGTACTGCCTTCACACCCGCCATATCGAGCCACATTTTATGATTGAAATACCAGGGCGTAGGCAGGATCACCTCGTCGCGTTCGGTGCATATGCTTGTAATGGCGGCACTAAAGGCCTGGTTACAGCCCGAGGTTATGGCAACTTGGTCAGGGCCTATTTGCCCACCGTAAACAGAGCTCCACTGACTGGCGACTTCTTCGCGCAGGTCGGGCCGTCCAAGGACCGGGCCGTAAAGATGCGCCTCAGGCTGGTTAAGCGCAGCCTCGGCGATCACCCGGCGCAACAAATCCGGCGGCGGATCAACTGGCGCGGCCTGGCTTACATTGATCAACGGTTGTTCGTCCGTGAATTCAACCTCGTTCAGCCAGCGGCGAGCCTCCATCACGGGAGGTGAGAATGTTGTTTCTGTGCGCGATACCATCTTAGACGCCTCGATAGGGCTCGACATATTGTAATGCCATGTCCCAAGGAAAGAAAATCCATGTGTCTTGGCTTACTTCCGTCACAAATGTCTGAACAAGCCCCCGGCCTTTTGGTTTGGCATAAACCGTGGCCACGTGAGCTTTGGGCATAGCGGCGCAAACAATCTCCAAAGTGCGCCCGGTATCGACCAAGTCATCGACGATCAGAACGCCTGTGCCATCTCCAACCAAATCTGCGTCTGGAGATTTGATCACCACTGGCTCGCTTTGTGTTTGATGGTCATAGCTTTTCACGCTGACCGTATCGACCGCGCGAATATCAAGCTCTCGCGCTACAATCATCGCTGGCGCCATACCGCCTCTCGTGATCGCTACCACCGCGCGCCATCCGTCTTTTGGCGTTTCTCCTTGAAGGCGCCAGGCGAGGGCGCGCGCGTCCCGGTGCAATTGATCCCAACTGACATGAAAGCCTTTCTCGTGCGGAAGGCGGTCTTGCATGGCGTGTCCTTTCCTATCGATCAAGCAATAGTCGTGCGCCCAATACGCCTAGTAGCAGTGCAACCAAACGGTCAAAAACCGGCTTTAGGCGCAAATATCCCGACTGCGCTGCTGGTGTGGCCAGCGCAGCGGCGATCAGCGAATAAACGATTACCTCTATGATAAAATGATTGATCGTTATCAGTGCTTTCTCAGAAATTGTTAAATCTGCTGGAAAGATAACAACCAACACAGATGCGGCGAAAAGTACCGACTTTGGGTTTGATAAATTGACCAACACTCCGCCTATGAAAGCACGTTTGCCGACTTGGGCTGTTGCTGAAACAGGTTCGCTTGCAGATTTCCAAATGCCCCAAGCCAGCCAAAGAAGATAAAGTGCGCCGATGATTTTCAGGCCAGTGTATGCGAGCGGGAAAAGCCGAAAGACGATTTCGAGCCCTAATAGACCTGCCGCGGTCCAGCCCGCAGCGATAAGGCCAAGGCCCGCACCAGCCGCCAATCCAGTGCGAAAACCGCCGGTGATCGCTTGTTTTATCGCATATAAGAAAGCTGGCCCCGGAGCCGCCATTGAAGCCAAGAGCGTTAGATTAAACGCAATCAGGTGGCCAAGTTCCATGGCTTCTACTTAGCCTTTTTCGATATCAGGAGCATCAACGGCTTTCATGCCAACAATATGATACCCCGCGTCTACATGCAGGTTTTCGCCGGTGACGCCAGACCCGAGGTCTGAGAGCAGATAAAGCGCGGATTTGCCCACGTCATCGATGGTCACATTGCGTCGAAGCGGAGAGTTGTATTCGTTCCACTTCAAAATATAGCGGAAATCGCCGATTCCGCTGGCCGCAAGCGTTTTGATTGGACCGGCGCTTATAGCGTTGACGCGAATACCCTGCTTGCCCAGATCCTCGGCCAGATATTTCACCGATGCTTCAAGCGCGGCTTTGGCAACACCCATGACATTATAATGTGGCATCACTTGCTCTGCGCCGTAATAGGTAAGCGTTAGCATTGAGCCCCCATCAGCCATCATTTTCTCAGCACGTTGGGCGACGGCGGTGAATGAGAAAACCGAAATGTCCATCGTCATTCGGAAATTCTCTAACGATGTATCAACATACCTGCCGCGAAGTTCATTTTTGTCGGAAAAGCCAATTGCGTGCACGATAAAATCAAGACTGTCCCAACGCGAGCGAAGGGCATCAAACATTTGGTCAATTGACCCTGCATCGCCAACATCGCAAGGCAATATAATGTCTGATTTTAGTTGGTCCGCCAGAGGTGCTACACGCTTTAACAGTGCCTCTCCCTGATAGGAAAACGCAAGCTCCGCACCGGCATCAGCACAGGCTTTTGCAATGCCCCATGCGATCGACTTGTCATTGGCAAGCCCCATGATTAACCCACGTTTGCCAGCCATAAGTGCGTTTGACATGAACCATCCCCGGCCCGGTTGTTTAACTGAAGCTGCTTTAGGCGATTGCATCACATGCATCAAGTCCAACCCGACGCCACGTAAAATACGCGCCTTGATATGATCGCACTTGCACTAGATTATTACCATGCTATGGCAGCGCTCTATTTTATGACAGGTATCCTATGGCACTCCGTAACGGTATCTTTTCAGGTGACGATCCATTCGTAATCTCGCGTGGCTGGCTTGCGGAAGCGGAGCAAAGTGAGATTAATGATCCCAATGCTATGGCGCTTTCGACTGTAGATGCGTCCGGCATGCCAAACGTGCGCGTCGTGCTGCTTAAAAATATTACTGACGACGCCTTTGTTTTTTACACAAACTACGAAAGCGCAAAGGGCACTGAGATCCAGCAAAGCGGAATGGCTGCGTTTGTTTTGCATTGGAAGTCGATTCGGCGTCAGGTGCGGGTCCGAGGGCATGTTGTAAAAGAAGATGGAAAGATTGCAGATGACTACTATAGATCGCGTGCCCTCGATAGTAGGCTTGGTGCGTGGGCCTCTAAACAATCCCGACCTTTGGAATCCCGAGAGGCACTCTTACAACAGGTTGAAAGTGAACGGCAAAAACACGGCGGAAACCCACCAAGACCATCCTTTTGGGGTGGTTTTCGTATCACGCCTTTGGAGGTAGAATTCTGGGCGGAAGGGGACTTCAGATTGCACGATCGATTTGTGTGGAGACGCGGGGCAATTACAGAAGGTTGGCAAATTCAACGGTTAAATCCGTGACATTCACGTCGCGCCAAATGCAAACCGTTGAATGTAATGGGTTTTCACTTGATCAAAAAGCGGTTTTGGACCAAAAGTTAAGAAACTAATAACTGAGGCCAATAAAAGCCCGCGCGAAAAAAGAAAGAATGACAGTGAACGACGAAGACAATAACACGCGCAGGATAAACGGAACGGTAAAATGGTTTGACCCTGTTAAAGGCTTTGGTTTTGTGGTCGCCGATGAGGGTGGTCCAGATATTCTGTTACATGCTAACGTTCTGCGTAATTTTGGGCAAAGCTCGGTTGCGGACAAAGCCGGCGTTGTACTCACTGTTCAAGAGACGGAGCGCGGCGTGCAGGCGGTCGAAGTGCTCGAAATCGAGCCGCCCGAAGATGTGGAGGCCAGCGGTCTTTCTGACCTAAACGACTTGGATCCAGAGGTTATCAAGTCCGCGCCTTTGGAGCCGGCACGGGTCAAATGGTTCGATAAGGGCAAGGGATTTGGTTTTGCGAACACTTTTGGTCGCGATGAGGACGTATTTGTGCATATCGAGGTTCTGCGGCGTTCTGGGCTTGCGGATTTACAACCCGGAGAAGCGCTTGCGATTCGGGTGATTGACGGTAAGCGCGGCAGGATGGCAACCGAGGTGTGCGGATGGGAAATGGCGGTAAAGCAGTCCTCCTGAACGTCACCAAACTGCTTGGAATCTTTGCCGCGACTTCATCATTTGCAGAGACCTGCAGCGCCGATGCTGTGAGCCTTCGTGGCGATTGGGGCAAAGCGCGATTCAATGTTGAGATTGCCGACGATTATTCCGAACGCTCAAAAGGTTTGATGAACCGCGACTTCATGGCGAGCAATTCCGGCATGCTATTTGTCTACGATCGTCCAAGCGCGGTTAGCTTTTGGATGCGCAATACGCTTATTCCTTTGGATATCATTTTCGCCGATTCGCGCGGTGTCGTGCAGCATGTTCATGCAAACGCTATGCCCCTGGATGAGACGCCGATCCCCGGTGGACCAAACATTCAGTATGTGCTCGAAATAAATGGCGGGTTGGCGCAAGCGATCGGCATAAATGTTGGCACCGAGTTACATCATCCTTCCCTTTTTCAAGAGAATGCAGCCTGGCCTTGTTGATTTTGTGCCTTTGGCGTGGCTGAAGTGGAAAGAAAGTCTTTTCAAACCTTAGAAAGCTGTCTAAACGGTGCGCTACGGTCCGGGGCGTGGCGCAGTCTGGTAGCGCACCTGTTTTGGGTACAGGGGGTCGTGAGTTCGAATCTCGCCGCCCCGACCACCTCTCTTCCAAAGAATAAGAATCGCTTGGGTGCCCAAACGTAAGCTTTTGGGGCTCTTGCGCGAGACTAGAGTTGTCATTGCGTTTGTGCTGGGCACCTAGAAATAGCGTCAAGCAAGTCATAAATCGACATTCGTTTCGTCTGCTAAGATTATAATTTAATTTATTTTTTCAGTAAATCCATTGCCCAAGGTCGCCTTGAGTGATTTAGGCAAGCGGATACGTAAGCTGGCGTGGCTTTTCCATATAATTCAGGGATTTAGAAAAAAACTGACCTGATCAGCTAAAAAAGCGTTGACCGAATATGGCCTCATACGTCAGGTTGTGTGGACTGGCCGGACAAGCACAACATATAGTAGCGCGGCGAGGCGGGACAGATACCCAACCAAGTATCCCACGTTGATATGGGAAAGTGTGCTTGCTTGTAAGCAAACACGCGCTGGTGAGGTTTTACCGTGTTAAATTACCGCGTGGGTATTGCGACACACGCAAATGCAAATGCTGGATTATGGGGCAGCGAATGAAAATCGAACGTAAGTTTACGGAAACAGGCAAAGATGCTTATGCCGGAATTGAATTTATAAAGACCAGCTCGGAAATCCGAAATCCTGATGGAACGGTGGTCTTTAAGCTTGATGACGTGGAAGTTCCAGCAAGCTGGAGCCAAGTTGCTAGTGATGTGATTGCGCAGAAATACTTTCGCAAAGCCGGAGTTCCGGTCGAATTAAAGCGTGTGAAAGAAAAAAATGTCCCAGACTTTTTGTGGCGGTCAGTGCCTGCCAACAAGTCAACAGAAATAACAGGGGAAACCAGCGCAAAGCAGGTGTTCGACCGGCTAGCAGGTGCTTGGGCATACTGGGGCTGGAAGGGCGGCTATTTCAACACAGAAGAAGATGCTCAGGCCTATTTTGACGAAATGCGTTACATGCTTGCGCGTCAGATGGCAGCACCCAACAGCCCGCAATGGTTCAACACCGGGCTGCACTGGGCGTATGGCATAGATGGGCCGAGCCAGGGCCATTATTACGTAGATTTCGAGTCCGGAGAGCTGACCAAGTCGAGCAGCGCGTATGAGCACCCTCAACCGCATGCGTGCTTCATTCAATCGGTGCGTGACGATCTGGTTGGTGACGGTGGCATTATGGATCTCTGGGTGCGTGAGGCGCGTCTCTTCAAATACGGCTCTGGCACCGGAACTAACTTTTCCTCACTGCGGGCTGACGGCGAAGCACTCTCCGGTGGCGGTAAATCGTCCGGCCTTATGGGGTTCCTGAAGATTGGTGATCGGGCCGCCGGCGCGATCAAGTCCGGCGGCACCACGCGTCGCGCCGCGAAAATGGTGATCTGCGATGTTGACCACCCTGACATCGAAGACTTCATCGATTGGAAAGTGATCGAAGAGCAGAAAGTGGCGTCGATCGTTGCTGGCTCCAAGATGCATGAGCAAAAACTCAACGAGATTTTCTCTGCAATCCGGTCGTGGGATGGCAGCACAGAAGATGCGGTTGATCCGAAGAAAAACGAGCAACTCAAGGACGCCATTCGCGGCGCGAAGAAATCCGCGATACCAGAGACTTATGTTAAGCGCGTTTTGGACTATGCTCGTCAGGGTTATGAGAGCATTGAGTTTCCAACCTACGACACCGACTGGGATAGCGAAGCCTATGCAAGCGTGTCAGGCCAGAACTCCAACAACTCGATCCGTGTTACCGATGCCTTCCTTGAAGCGGTAAAAAATGACGAAGACTGGGAGCTGACCAACCGCACAAACGGCAAAGTGGCCAAGACGATCAAAGCGCGTGAGCTTTGGGAGAAGGTTGGTCATGCGGCGTGGGCCTGCGCCGATCCTGGCATCCAGTACCACGATACGGTGAACGCATGGCACACTTGCCCAGAAGATGGTCAGATCCGTGGCTCCAACCCTTGCTCGGAATATATGTTCCTCGATGATACGGCTTGTAACCTCGCCTCAATGAACCTTCTGCAGTTCTTCGCAGATGGCGAGTTTGACGCAGAGAGCTATATGCACGCAACGCGCCTGTGGACGGTTACCCTGGAGGTATCTGTTCTTATGGCGCAGTTCCCATCGATTGCCATCGCAGAGCGCAGCTATGAGTTCCGCACGCTCGGCCTCGGTTATGCCAATATCGGCGGGCTCTTGATGAATATGGGTTACAGCTATGACAGTGATGAGGGCCGTGCTCTTTGCGGTGCTCTGACTGCGATCATGACCGGTGTGTCCTATGCGACCTCAGCAGAAATGGCCAAAGAGCTTGGGTCGTTCAAAGGCTACGAGCGCAATAAAGAGCACATGCTGCGCGTCATGCGGAACCACCGCAATGCGGCTTACGGTGCAACGGAGGGGTATGAAGGCCTTGAGGTCAAACCTGTTCCGCTCGATCTGACCAATGTTCCGCAGGCGAATCTAGCCGACCTTGCGATGGCGAGTTGGGACGAGGCGCTGCAGCTTGGTGAGAAACACGGGTATCGCAATGCGCAGGCCACCGTCGTCGCTCCAACCGGCACCATCGGTCTTGTCATGGACTGCGACACAACCGGGATCGAGCCTGACTTTGCTCTCGTGAAATTCAAAAAGCTCGCCGGTGGTGGCTATTTTAAGATCATCAACCGCTCCGTGCCAGCAGCTCTTGAAAAACTTGGCTATGGCTCCGCTCAAATTGAAGAGATTGTCGCCTATGCGGTTGGTCACGGCACCATCGGCAATGCGCCTGGTGTGAACCATACCTCACTCGCGGGCCACGGATTTGGTCCGGCAGAACTTGAGAAGGTGGATGCCGCCGTCGGCAGCGCTTTCGACATTCGCTTTGTGTTCAATCAATGGACGCTTGGCGAAGAGTTTTGCCAGAATGTCCTCGGTATTCCCGCTGAGAAGCTCAATGACCCGACCTTCGATATGCTGGCCTCTTTGGGCTACTCCAAATCGGATGTGGATGCGGCAAATGACCATGTTTGCGGCACCATGACCCTCGAAGGAGCACCGCATCTGCGCGAAGAGCATTACGCGGTCTTTGACTGTGCAAACCCGTGCGGCAAGAAAGGCAAGCGCTTCCTCTCGGTCAACAGTCATATTGATATGATGGCAGCGGCGCAGAGCTTTATCTCAGGTGCGATCTCCAAGACGATCAACATGCCTAACGATGCCACCATCGAGGATTGCCAAGAAGCTTACGAGCGCAGCTGGCAGATGGGCGTGAAGGCAAACGCGCTTTACCGTGATGGCTCGAAACTAAGCCAGCCTCTGGCGGCGGCACTTGTCGAAGATGATGACGAGGCGGCCGAAGTGCTCGAAAGTGGCACACCGCAGGAAAAAGCAGCAGTACTTGCCGAGAAGATCGTGGAGAAAGTGGTCGTCAAGGAGGTGCTGAAAAGCCACCGCGAGAAAATGCCCGAACGGCGTAAGGGATATACCCAAAAGGCCGTGGTTGGGGGCCATAAGGTCTACCTGCGCACCGGCGAATATACCGATGGCTCGCTTGGTGAGATCTTCATCGACATGCACAAAGAGGGTGCCGGTTTCCGGGCGATGATGAACAACTTCGCCATCGCAGTTTCGGTTGGCCTGCAATACGGTGTGCCGTTGGAAGAGTTCGTTGATGCGTTCACTTTCACCAAGTTTGAGCCTGCGGGCATGGTGCAGGGCAACGACTCGATTAAAAACGCCACCTCGATCCTAGACTATATCTTCCGCGAATTGGCGGTGAGCTATCTGGATCGCACCGATCTGGCCCATGTCAAACCAGAGGGGGCTACCTTCGATGACCTTGGTCGTGGTGAAGAAGAGGGCGTGAGCAATATCAAGGAGATGTCCGGTGAAGCGGCGGCAAACTCTCTTGAAGTGCTGAAGCAGATCAGCTCAACCGGCTACTTGCGTAAGCGTCTTCCGCAAGAGCTTGTGGTGCTAAACGGCGGGCAAGCTATGGGCGCCACAGCCTTTGCCGCTAATGACCCTCAGGCTGTGCTACAAACTCTGGTGCCGGAGACCGCTAAGGCGCCAATGCCTGTAGAACCGGCGCCTGCGCCAAGTAGCGAGGCACCGGCAAGAGGCTTTGAGATGCATGCCGCCACCAAGGCGCGACTGCAGGGCTATGAAGGAGAAGCCTGCAACGAATGTGGCCATTACACGCTGGTGCGTAACGGCACGTGTTTGAAATGCGACACCTGCGGGTCAACGACCGGGTGTAGCTAAGGGAAAACGTCCCCTGGGGGACGGATAGGGGCCGGCTGATACCCCAGCAGCACAGTCAGCTGGCCCCGACGATACCGAGCCTACGCGCGGGAACACAGCGCTTGGCTCAAGAGACGGGGTGGGGGCGGACTTTTGCTCCGACCCACCTTCACACGGAGCGGGTGCGCTCGCTCCTGACGACACTCAGGCCGCAGGCAGAAACACCGAGCGGTACAAAAAAGTGAGCTTGAGTGGCGAAACTATACCGGGGGGCCGACGCCCCCCGTTTTTCTTTGGACTGCTTGTCGGGGCCGACGGGTTTCTCCGAAACAGGACGGACCAACTTGGTGAGTGGCCGCCATCTAACGCTATGACCGAGCTATCTGATCGGTACTGTCAGTGCTTGATTTCGATATGAAATTTGGCGACACTTTAATCGTTTTTATTCTATTTTTTAGAACTAATGGGCGAAGGATTATTTGGATGAATTATCTTAGAGTTTTAAGAGTTTGTTTTTACTGGACCAAACGAATGGCTGCTTTTGTCGCCTGCCTCATGATAGCCCACCTAGCCAATGCAGTACCAGCGCAGGCGCAGCAGTTCATGTCCGAAGCGGAACTGCTCGCAACAATCCCAGGATCCCAGATATCGGGTATCTCCAATCAAGATGGAAAAACGGAATGGGTGCAGGCGTATAGTAAATACAACGGTCGAACAAACGGCGCTATTTCCGGCTTATGGGATGGTAAGGATAAGTACAAAGCAAAGTGGTTTGTTAGAAATGGGCAGTGGTGTGAGGAATGGGATTCCGGAAAGGGTTGCTGGCAAGTGGAACGCCTTAGCGAGAAAAAACTCCGGATTTATTTGGACGGCAAACCATTTAAAAACACCTGGAGCATTAGGTAGCGCTCGGATAGAATTTTGGATGGCGATATCCTTTCCAGATGAAGACGTATTCCAGCTGTTTCCTATGACTGCCAGGTTGAGATAATTTTTTGTTTGATTTTTGGCGAGAGTGAATACCGCTTAGACGGTTAGACCAAACCTCTTGGATTATCTAATGTCGGAATGCATCTGGAGACCACAACTCTCGTTAATTTATTAGATTTTCTGCCGTCTGCAACATCCGGTGCAAATCACGCGGATCGTCCGGATCGGCGAGGAGGTCGAACCCTAAAAAGCAGTCTGGCCCGTCGATCCGGTTTCTTATGAAGCGCAGCTCGAAACGGCGTTACAGAGTGAGCTTTCGTTGATGGTACTGGGGCGGGTAGGTGTTTTCATCTCGATGTGTTCGAAACGGCATTCTTTCATCGCGACGGATCGGAGCAACATCTTGCAACAGCTCACACGTTATGCCATCTCGTTGACCCTAGGGAAAGTTTGCGAATTGTCGAAGCTAGACATCTTCGCTGTGGACCGTCGGCTATAAAACTGGATGAATTTTGATGTTATCAATTTTGCCAAACATCGTAGATGCATCTTACGGTACTGAAAAAACATATTCCGCTGAGCTGCGTCATGAGCTTTTCGAGCTGTGGTGCAATATTCTGAACAAACGTGCACCGCATGTTCTGGAATGGGCGCAAAGTTCTACCCACGCAAATATCCCGGTGGGCAGCGAGGCAAGCCCTTATCTGCAAGCGCTGAATATTTGGTTTCAGTTATTGCGCATCGTTGAGGAAAATGCGGCGATCCGAGAACGGCGCCAAGTTGAAATAAAGCATGGCGCTGCGGCGGTGCCTTGTAGTTTTGCTAGCGCCTTGGAACATAAAGAGCTGACCCAAGATCGGCTTATGCAAATTGCGTCTACCTTGTCTGTCGGGCCAACTCTTACAGCGCATCCGACCGAAGCAAAGCGCGTGACCGTTTTGGAAATTCATCGGCGCATTTACCGAAATCTGGTGTCGCTAGAGACGCAACGTTGGACGTCCCGTGAGCGCTTAAAAATACTTTCAGAGATCGAGGGTGAGATTGACCTTCTGTGGATGACCGGAGAGCTTCGTCTGGAGCGTCCGAGCCTTGAAGATGAAATCGAGTGGGGGCTACAATTCTTCCGTGACGGCATTTTCGACGCCGTGCCCCAGCTCTTCGAACAGTTCGAGCAAGCTGTTATACAGCGCTTCGAAGAGCCACGCGACGTATCGCCCTGCATCCAATTCCATTCCTGGATTGGCGGTGACCGGGACGGCAATCCGAATGTCACATCGGCAAGCACCACGCATGCATTAAATCGAGCCCGGGACACTGTGCTCGCATTATACAAAGATCAACTTAGAACCGCTGCAGAACGATTGAGTATCAGCAACTGGATTGCTCCGCTGTCAAACGAAACGCAAGTCGAGCTGGAGAAGCTCGCCTCATTTTCTCCGTCACGCGACCGAAATCCAAATGAACTGTTCCGGCAAGCGATTTCAGCAGTGCTGCACCGTCTAGAAACCTACCGTCACGTGAAACAGTTCACGAATGATCTATTGGTTATAGAGAACGCACTTGTTTTGGTCAAAGCCAAGGACTTGGCATTTCGCTACATAAGGCCATTACGTTGGCGTGCGTCGGTTTTCGGGTTCCGGACCTACACGCTCGATATTCGCCAAAACTCCACCGTTACCACCGATACAATCTCCGAAATTTGGAAGATCCAAGATAGCAAAGATGTGCCCGAATACGGCGATCCGGTCTGGTCGGAACGTTTGCGACGGGAGTTATCGGCCCCTCAGCTGGACGTGCCTGATCAGGCCGAACTCTCCGAGCAAGGCGCCGAACTGATAAACTTATTGAAGCTGATGCACGAGCGACGCTATGGACAGGATCCACAGGCAATTGGTCCCTTCATCCTTTCTATGACAAGATCAACTGACGATCTGTTGGGGGTCTATTTGCTGGCCCGTTATGCGGGCTTCGGAGCTGAGACGCTCGATCTGAAAGTGGTGCCTCTGTTTGAGACCATCGACGACTTGCGCGCCGCGCCAGGTATTCTTTTGGATTTGTTGGACGTTCCACTGGCGCAGCGCAGCCTGACAACAGACGGACCAACAATTGAGATCATGCTGGGATACTCTGATAGCAACAAAGACGGCGGCTTTCTTTGTTCCACTTGGGAGCTTGATCAAGCGCAACGCAAGATAAAACGCGCTCTTGAATCCCATAACTACAAGCCGGTGTTTTTCCATGGGAGAGGCGGATCTGTTAGTCGTGGCGGCGCGCCGACGGACCGTGCGATTGCGGCGCAACCCTCCGGCACCATTGGGGGCAGAATGCGCCTGACCGAGCAGGGAGAAGTCGTTTCTGCAAATTACGCCAACCGCGGAACAGCCGCTGCGCATCTGGAGTTGCTGGCATCGAGCGTCCTCAAACGTTCGACACGGCTCGACGATCCTCCCAGAGCGCCTGAGTTCAACGACGCGCTAGACGCCCTTTCGGGCCTATCGCAAACGGCTTACGATACTCTCATTAAAATGCCTGGGTTTATTGAGTATTTTCAGCAAGCCAGCCCGGTCGAAGAGCTGGCATTGCTCAAAATTGGCTCGCGACCGGCGCGCCGCTTTGGCGCGACCTCCCTACAGGATTTGCGTGCCATCCCTTGGGTTTTTGCTTGGTCACAAAACCGGCATCTGATCACAGGCTGGTACGGATTTGGCACCGCGATTGCAGCATTCAGGAAATATCAGGGTGCCCGTGGAGACGAGCTTCTTTTGGCCATGTTCGAAAAGACCAAACTCTTCCACCTGATCGTGGACGAAGTTGAGAAGTCTCTGTTCCTGAGCGATCTCGACATTGCCTCCAACTATGCGAGCTTGGTGTCCGACGAAGACATTCGTAAGCGTGTATTGGGCGCAATCAGTGAAGAATTTGAATTGTCTTGCGAGGGCCTCAAATTCGTGACCGGTTCAGGCGTCATCGCTGAACGGTTTCCGCGGCTACGGGCGCGATTTGAGCACATAAGACCGAGCCTTGATCGCATAAACGCGCTGCAGGTGAAATTGTTGGCCGAAGTGCGCTCCCGAGATGACCCCGGGCGCGTGTCGGTGCCGCTTCTACAATCCATGAATTCAATTTCAACAGGATTGGGTTGGACCGGTTAGTATTCCGGGCATCCGAAAGCAATCCTTGGCAGCAGCCTACACCTTCGCGGCCCTTTGCAGCATTCCATACAGGTCGCGTGGATCGTCCGGGTCGGCCAACAAGTCGATCTCTATAAAACAATCGGACCCTTCGATCCTGTCCCTGATGAAACGTAGCGCGCTAAAGTCCTCGATGGCGAAGCCTACGCTGTCGAAAAGCGTAATTTGTCGCGCGTCCCGTCGGCCCTCGGCGGCACCGGTCATCACCTGCCATATCTCCGTTACCGGGTGATCGGCGGCAAGCTGTTGAATTTCTCCTTCGACGCGCGTTTGCTCGGGATATTCCACAAAGATATCAGCGCGGTGCAGGATCGCCTCTGCGAGTTCCGTCTTGCCTGGACAATCGCCCCCGATGGCATTGATATGTACGCCTTCGCCGATCATGTTGTCGGTCAGGATTGTGGCGGATTGCTTGTCGGCGGTGCAGGTTGTGATGATCTGCGCGCCTTCCATGCTTTCTTCGGCGCTGTTGCAAGGGGTCACATTAATCCCAGCATTGCCTAAGTTTGCTGCAGCTTTCTGGGTGGCGCTTGGATCGATATCCCATAGCCGAACGGTTTTGATCCCGCACAGCGCCTTCATCGCCAGACATTGGAACTCAGATTGAGCGCCGTTTCCGATCATCGCCATTGTATGCGCATTTGTCGGGGCCAGATAACGCGCCACCAAAGCTGACGTCGCAGCGGTGCGAAGGGCCGTGAGCAACGTCATCTCCGTGAGCAGCACCGGATAGCCCGTGTCCACATCCGACATCAGACCAAACGCCGTCACCGTCTGCAGGCCCTCACGGGTGTTTTTCGGATGTCCGTTGACGTATTTGAACCCGTAGGCCTCTCCATCAGAGGTGGGCATCAATTCAATCACGCCGACATCGGAATGGCTCGCCACGCGTGGGGTTTTGTCGAACGCCTCCCAACGTTTGAAATCCGCCTCGATATAACTCGCAAGCCCCTTGAGCATCTCTTCAAGGCCGATCTGATGCACGAGCCGCATCATGTTCTCGACCGATACAAAAGGCACGAGCGCTTTGGGCGACGGGTTGATCTGGTTTACTGACTTCCGCATCTGCATACTCATCCGAACGCCCTCGTGGGCCGGTCAAACACGCGTCGTCCCATGGCAGATGCGGCGAGTTCCACCATGACATGGGCCGTGCGGCCGCGTTCATCGAGAAACGGGTTCAACTCGACAAGGTCAAAAGAGGTCATCAAGCCACTGTCAGAGATCATTTCCATGATCAGATGTGCCTCGCGCACAGTGGCACCGCCCGGAACCGTCGTGCCAACACCCGGAGCCGCGGAGGGATCGAGGAAATCGACGTCGAGCGAGACATGAAGTGCACCATTTGCGGCAGCAACCGTCGAGAGGAAATCCTCCAACGGGCGTACAACGCCATGTTCATCAATTGCCCTCATATCATAGTAGCGCGTCTTGGCCTCTTGTAGGGTGCTGCGCTCCTCCGGATCGACCGAGCGCAGGCCAATGAGGCAAATGTTTTCCAAAGGCACCGGATTGGACATCACAGGGAAGCCATCAAAACCCTCGCGTCCAGTGACATAGCCCAGAGGTGTGCCGTGAAGGTTACCGCTTTGCGTGGTGAGGGGCGTGTGAAAATCGCTATGCGCATCAAGCCAGAGCACGAATTGAGGACGGTCCTGCGATTTGGCATAGGCGGCAACCCCACTGATCGTGCCGAGTGAAACACTATGATCGCCGCCCAGAAATATCGGCATGCCTTGCTGCATCGCGCGCTCTGCGGCGCGAGCCAGTGATTTGGTCCAGCCAATAGTTTGTGCCGGTTGAAAAAGATGTGCGGGCAGGCTCTCCGGCACGTCTGCTTCATCAGGCGTCAGGTTGCCCCAATCTTCGACAGAATAACCGAGTGCTTCCAACGCGTTGGCGATCCCCGCAACGCGAAACGCATCAGGGCCCATAAGACATCCGGGTCTGGTTTTGCCGCTATCAACGGGTGCACCAATCAGGATTGTATTGCCTTTGTTCATTTGTTTCCTCGCTTTACATTATGCCACTCATAGCTTGCGTTTTGCGGTATTTAGAACCGTATATTTCGCGCAATTTGGTAGATAATTGGGCAAATCGGGTTTATAAAACTTCCCTATGGACAGTCTTGATCAGAAATTGCTTTCGCTCTTGCGTCACAATGCTCGCGCGTCTCTGTCAGAGCTTGCGGCGCGATTGGGTGTGACGCGGACAACGGTGAAATCCCGCATTGAGCGTCTGCAAACATCTGGCGAGATCGTAGGCTTCACCGTGACAGTTAAAGATGAGATGAAACGCGATCCGGTGTCCGGTTTGATGATGCTGAGCATAGAGGGCAGGGGCACGGATCGCGCCATACGTCAGTTGAGCGGTATCCCGGCCGTGCGGGCCGTGCATTCGACCAATGGAAAATGGGATCTGATCGCCGAGATCGGAACCGAAACGCTCGAAGAGTTCGACACGGTGCTGTCGACTATCCGGCGGTTGGAGGGTGTCTCGAATTCTGAGACGAACCTGCTCTTGAGCACAAAGAAAACCAGCGGCTAGGCGCTGACTGCGCGCGGCGCGCGGGCGGCCATCAACCAAAGCAGCGCCAGTATGAGCGAGGCCACCATGTTCCAGCTGGCCATTGAGAGGCCAAACATTTGCCAGGCCACCTCGTCACACCGCACCAATGGTGCATTCATTATTTGATCCATCAACTGATCAACACTGAGCCCAGAGGTATCGCCCGCGGAACACGATGAGGGACCTTCCCACCATTCTTTTTCAACGCCAGTGTGATAACCGCCTATACTAGCAGTGACCAAGGCCGCAAGCATGCCGAAATAAGCGAGTAACCTAGCTGGAATAATGAGGGCCAGTATTCCGAGCAAAATCGCTGCTACATGTGGCCAGCGCTGCCAGATACACATTTTGCAAGGGGCCAGACCGCCGAGATGCTGAAAAGCAAACGCCGCAAGCAAAAGTGCCAAAGAGCCGCCAAAGGCGAGAGTGAGATAAAGTCGCTGTGTCATCACAGGAACTTCAAGGCATAAAAGCCACCGAATAGCAAAATGATAAATGCGAGCGCGACCCAGCCAAGATAACGCTCGATGAAGGCGCGCACCGGTGCGCCAAACTTCCACAGCAGGCCTGCAACCAGGAAAAAGCGTATGCCTCGCGCAAGGATTGAGGTCGCGATGAATGTGCCGATTGGCATGCCTGTCCAACCTGACATGATAGTAATAACTTTGTAGGGAAAGGGTGTGATACCTGCCGTAAGCACAGCCCAGAAACCGAAATCATTGAACCGGGTGCTGAACTCTTCCATCGCGCCTGCCTTGCCTAGGCTCTGCAGAATTGGTTCACCGAGTTGTTCATAGGCGAACGCACCGATTGCGTAACCAGCGATACCGCCAAGAACGGACGCTACCAAAGCGACCGAGGCAATCAACCAGGCGCGGGAAGGACGCGCAATTATCATTGGGATCATCAAAACATCTGGTGGGATCGGAAATACCGAACTTTCGATGAACGCAACGAATGCTAAGCCCCAAAGCGCCTTTGGGTGATCAGCCAGAGCGATCGACCAATCATATAGTTTACGGAGCCACTGCATGCGTTCTTGTCCTTTATCAGCGTCCTATCAACATGCAGGCAATCTGCGGTCAACTACAAAGCCGGCGGCGACTAACTCGATTACTTGATGTGGTTTTGGTGCCCAAGGAGAGACTCGAACTCTCACGCCCGTGAAGGCGGGGGATTTTGAATCCCCTGCGTCTACCATTCCGCCACTTGGGCCACGCATGTGCTTTATCCAAAGCCTCTGTCAACGTCTAGAGACAAGATCGAGGCAGCATAACAATTTCATACACGACCAATCCAGTCATCGTGTCGGTGCTACGCCATCTGATTCGAAGGAAATGAGGCAAATCTGTTTCCATGACTGAAATATTGGCGAGTTTCGGCCAGTATTGATCAGGTCACAATCTCGGAAAAGTTGAATAGTCATGCCTTGTTTCGGCCACATTCTTCGAAAGCTTATAGGATCTGAAACGTGAACAATTGATCCCTATAAGTTGGTTGGACTCCGCATTTAGAACAACATGTTGATTGGTGGCGCTTTTCTATGCAATCAGACTTGAGTATATTGGAAACAATAATTTGCGGCTTGCGTCACATTCTCTTCGATCTTGAACTATTATCTCGCGTCCGTTGCCCAGTTTGGAACACAATGTGGTCAATTTTACTTTGTCGTCGAGGTCTCAATCCCTAAAACTTTAAGGGCCTAGCTGGGGGGGCAATGTTGTTAGTTGCGGCAGCAGGGCGCGGCGGTCTCTAGGGTTTTACGTCGCATGCCTGTTTGGTTGTGTTTGCCGCTTGTCTCACAGACCGCGCAGAGGGCTGTCTTGCGCGGTTCTGTGAAACCAACTCTTCCCTCTTTTCGGCTTCGGCGCGCGAGAGCGTGGCCGTTGTGCGTTTCCGGTTGGGCCGCGTTTTGACGACGCGGTAACGCCGTTTTCGGTTTGTGGGGTAAGTAAGATGTCGAAATTTCTTGGTTTTAATAACCTGCCAGCGGGCACCGTTATTGATGACGAGTTTGCCGCGCAGGGTGTCACAATATCTGCGGTCGGCGGTTCTGCACAGGCGATGGTGTTTGACACGACCATGCCAAGTGGTGGTGATAGTGACCTTGCAGCGACAAATTTTGGCAGTGTTCTAATTATCTCCGAGGACGGCGACACCAGCGATCCTGATGACAACGCCTCCGGTGGATCGCTCATTTTTGATTTTGATGAACCTTCGACAATCAACCGGTTGAGCCTTTTTGATATCGAAGAGGGCGCGACGCTTCGGTTTTTTGATCCCGATGGTGTTTTGACCGATGAAATTGCCGTGCCGGCGGGTCAAGACAATACATCGATCATCCAGGACATTGACGTAGACAACGTTGGCCGCATGGAGGTTGCGTTAAATGGCTCCGGCGCAATCGATAATTTGGTTTTTGACCCATTTGTCCCCGACGGTGTTGTCGAGGGCGATAACGATGATGATCTCATCGACGTAAACTACGATGACGACCCTGACGGTGATCGTATTGATAACGGTGACGCGGTTTTGCCGGGCGAAATTAATGATGATGACATTGTTGATGCCTTCGGAGGAAACGACACAGTTCTAGCAGGCGAGGGCGATGATGATGTTTACGCAGGATCCGGTAATGACAGTGTCGAGGGCGGAGATGGCGACGATCTGATTTTTGGCGATAGCAATTTCGACGGACCCAACGCAGGTGCGTCTCAGCGGGAAAGCTTTGAGTGGGATCTGGTTGGTGTTGGTAACGGCCAACCGATTGGGAATTTCACCCAAGATACTGGCAGTGTTGAGGTCGGTTTCACCATCCTGAGCGAAACTGGGTCTGTCATCACCGATTTTGCCAGCAACCCGCAAAACGTCGCTAATGTCGATTCCGATGGCGATCCGGTGAACGCCAATAGTTCGATCATAAGTGATGCTTCGGGCGTGGGGTCGTCAGCGACCTATGGTTTGGATTTCTCAGAGTCTGTAGAGCGCGTTTCTTTCCGTGTGAACGACATCGATATTTCGAGCCAGGTTGAAATTCGCGCATTCGATGATGCCGGCAACGAAATCCCGATATTCCTGGAAGCTGGCGACAACGTAACGCTTACAGACACTGATGGTGACGGCATCTTCGATACGGCCACATCAAATGGAGGTGCCGTTCCAGACACAGATGCCATTAGCTCACTTTTAGTGTCTGTCGCGGGGCCCGTTGCGCGTATCGAAATTACGCATAACAGCCTTGGTTCGGGTACCAGTGGCGTGAACATCACAGACATCTATTTCGATGCGCCAATCGTTGATGATGGCGCACCAGGTAATGACAATCTGGATGGTGGTGCCGGTGATGACGTAATTTTTGGTGAGGCTGGAAACGACACGATTGATGGTGGTGATGGCAACGATGAAATAGATGCTGGTGACGGCTTTGACATCGTCGATGGTGGCACAGGCGAAGACACGATCCGCGGCGGCGGCGACAATGATCAGCTGAACGGCGGCGATGATGCGGATACAATCATCATCGACCAACTTGGCAGCAACGGCGTCAATAACACAACGGTCGATGGTAACTCCGGCGGCGATGATAACGACACGCTGGATATCTCGCCACTCATCCAGGACGGCTGGAATGTCGTCAATCTGGTGCAGAACCCGGAAAATCGCGGCAATCCTGGCTTTGATGGGCAAATTCAGCTGGAGCGCGGCGGCGAATTTGCCAACATCAACTTCTTCGACATCGAAGAGCTGATCATCTGTTTCACGCCTGGTTCTCGGATAGCGACACCATCCGGCACGCGGCCGGTGGAAGAGCTGCGCGAAGGCGATCGGGTTTTCACCCGCGACAACGGCATTCAGGAAATTCGTTGGGCCGGGCAGCGTCACCTGACCTGCGAAGAGCTGGCCAGAACACCGAAGTTTATGCCTATCATGATCCGCAAAGGTGCTCTTGGCGCCAACACACCAGAGCGCGACATGGTGGTAAGCCCCAATCACCGCATGCTGATTGTAAGCGAGATCGCGCAGGTGATGTTTGGTGAGCGTGAAGTGTTGGTGGCGGCCAAGCACTTGCTTGGTCTGGATGGGGTGTCGCAGGCCAATGTGGGCGAGGTGAGCTATGTCCACATTCTGTTTGATCAGCACGAGGTTGTTCTTGGTGATGCAACTTGGTCCGAAAGCTTCCAGCCGGGCGATTATTCCATGCGCGGTATTGCCGACCAAAGCCGCGATGAGATTCTCGCACTCTTCCCCGAGCTGGCGACCACCGAAGGCCTCAACGATTACAGTGCGGCCCGGATGTCTTTGAAAAAGCATGAAGCGAAGCTTTTGGTGCACGGCTAACCCGTTTTTATCTGCCGTTGGGGCACCGCCGGTCGCAAAGATCGGATCGATCCGATTTGCGAACTCGATCCAGGTCAATGGTCCCGGATTGCTTTGTTTGTGTGCAAACGTTCATCCTAAGGGCAATTCGAAGCTGCGGCTTTGCGGACAAAGCGGTAGTTTGATTTCTGGACCCTAAGGTCTGCCTTGTTGGTTCTAAGATAGGCGGGCTTTACGCCGCGAAGCAGCAGATCGACCTCGTGGACCGATGGGTCACAAGTTGCTGTTTCCCAAAAGCGCCAAGGCAAACCAGACGATACCTAATCCCGAAAGAAGTTGAAGCGACGGCGCGGCCAGCGTCAGGACGCCCAAGTTGCGCGACGAGGCGCTTACGACATTGCGTGCAAAGATACTGGAGATGGCAACCAAGATGGTCGTCGCGGCGGTACCAAGACCCATCACAATAATGGCTGCGGCACCTGCCGCGACGATGCCGGTTTGCCAAGCGATCACAAGTAGGAAAAGCGCCCCTGTGCAGGGTCTTATCGCAATACTGGCTACGACAAGAAGCGCCCCACGCAACGACGTCATCCTCGTGACATCATCTGCAGAGGGCCCGTGCCCTCTGCACCCACACGCTGAATGCATGTGATGGGTATGCGCCCGAGCGGATGTCCGGGCGCGAAACGCTTTGATGGCGCGCAGGACCAGAACCAGACCAACTGCGGCTGCGGCGAGATAGCTGGCTGGGGCAAGATAGGTGTCGGCCACATCCGTGAACTGTGCAGCAGAAGCCTGAAGCAGGAAAAAACCACCATACACCAGAATGATTGCCCAGATCGACTGGGCCAAGCTTGACGCAAGCGCGACAGTAGTCAGTCGCGTAGCCGAAACTTGGGTGCCGAGACCGATCCCACCAATCACGAACTTTCCGTGACCAGGGCCTAATGCGTGGACAAAGCCGTAAAGCCCTGTGGCGACCAATAGGGTGGCCCATGCGCCGGTGTTACCCGCTCGGATGGCTTGGATACCCGATGCCATGTCATTTTGAAACGCGCGTTGCTGGGTGACAGCCCACCGGGCAAAATCCTGCCAAATGTCGTTGCCAGCAATGAGAAAAAGTGGGCCCAGCACGGCCAAAGACACGAGCGGCATCGTTTTCCAGAACGTTAAGCGCATGAGAGTGTGATCCTATCTGCAAAGAGGCGGCCGGCGTTTTCGACTGCTGGGGATTGTTCTTTCTCGAGGTCAGCCAGAACGGCTCGGTCGAATGCGCTGAGCCGATCCGGGTCAAACGCTATAAGGGTGGCATGACAGTCTTGCGCCTCTCCGCGTATGCGAGGCGGCGCAGCCATTGTAATCGCGTGATAGTAAGTTGCGTCATAGATCAAGATTTCAGCCTTGGTGTCGGTCAAAACCACAGGCTTTGCCAGCATGCGGGTGAAGCTGATCTGTAACTGGTCGTTCTGCATGCTGGCACTCACCGCACTTGGCGGTGCTAGGGCAATAGGAGTGCCGTCAAAGAACAGTTTCGCAAAGCCGTCAAACCCGCGTTGCCAATCCGTGTAAGCCGCGGAAAGAGCGTCTTGATCGGCCGGGATAAGCCGTCCGTCTTCCGTTGGGGTGATGCCGTCAAAAGACAGGATGTAAAGCGTGTGGAACAGGTCAAAACGCCAGGTGACATTTAAGGCACGCAATGCGCCACGATTATCCATCACGAAGTCAACCTGCGCGTCTACGAACACATGCGGATGGGCCAGCGTCGGGCGCGTGTGCAGTAGCGACAAACACATCAGGGCCACCGCAAGGCATCTTTGGATTATGGCTGAACAAAAGCGTGTCATGACGCCTGAACCTTCGCCACGGGATCCGGCGTCACAAGGTGCCATACGCCAACAGGCTCTGCTCGTCCCCGTACCTGCACGGCCTTTCAGGGTTTCAGATCTGGCAACACCTGTAAGGGGTCCGCACCGGCTCGGCGGGCGGCTTCGATCAAAGGGGCGCTTGTCACCAACGGCGACTCCAAGGATCGGGTCAGCGCTTCCAGCCGGCTTGCCACGTTCACAGTGTCACCCAGAACCGTGTATTCCAGACGCCGTTCATCACCGATATTGCCGACAATCACGTCACCATAATGCAGGCCGATGCCAACGTGGATTGGCGCCCCGCCTTGCGCCACGCGTTCAGTGTTCCAGCGCTCCATTTCGGCCAGCATTTCTGCCGCGCAACGCAGGGCACGTGCAGCATCATCGGGTCGAGGTTCCGGGGTGCCAAAGTGCAGCATGATTGCATCACCGATGTATTTGTCGATTGTGGCTCCGTGATCCAACGCGATCCGCGCAAGGCGGCCGTGGAAATCTCGAAGCAGCCCGATAAGATCTATGGGTGAAAGACATTCCGATATCGTCGTGAAACCCACCATGTCGGCAAAAAGAACCGCAACGGGCTGTGTCCTTGCCTCCCCTAAAGAGCGCCCGCTGCTGGTCAGTTCTTGAACCAAATTAGGCGAAAAATAGCGCGAAAGAGATGACCGTTGCCGTTCTAGGGCCAACTGCCGATAGACCAGTTTGCGCGACCGCCAGACTGTGAGCGTTAGGATTAACGTAACAGCAACAAGAAATACAATTTGGTTGACCAGTCGCGCCATCCCAACGGCATTAGGATCGAGCACCCGGTCAAAGACCGCCTCAAGGCTGAGGCCTGCGCCCAGCACGTCTTGTGAGGTGAAAACCTGTGTCTGGGGTAAACCGATGACCCAGAGGTACCCGGCCGACCAAGACACCGCAGCAGCAATCCCCGCCCATACAACCAGCTTGGGTTTGTAGCTGAGTGACATGTAGACAAGGAATAGCCCTAGATAAAGGAACCCCGGCGCCCGCAGATTCATCTGCGGCGACCACCCGTCAAGACCATAGGGGTTTGGAAAAATCAGCAGGTAACTCAGAACCGCGGCATCCAGAAAAAGAAACACCGCAAAGACCTGCGTGCTGCCGTAGCCACGCAGCGATAAGACATAAGGAATAGCCCCGAATAGAAAGAACAAAAACAGCACCGCCAGATACGCGCTGGAGCGTTCCAGCGGAAGCGTAACCGTCACCCAAAGCGCCAGAAGCGCCAACACCAGAACACGACTGCGGAACATCTAGGTCAGGCTTGCCCCGTCTTCGCGGGCGACATCTGCGTCCCATTGCTGATCTATGGCGGTGTCCATCGGGTCAATCGCTCGCGTCAGTCAGACACCCGGTAGGTTCCGGTCGCGCTGACATAGATCAAACAGGGCGCTGCCCCGGTGCAGGTCATGTCATGAGAAACCTCCCCTTCGGAGCCCACATAACTGCCCGCTGTCAGGTTTTGCGCGGCGGAGATATCTTGGGCGGTATGGGTCAGTTCCCCTTTCGCTAGTACAAGCCGAAGCGGCGTGCCACCCGTATCCAGCCGTGCCTCAGCACCCGGCTGGACCCTGACGAAACTGCCGTTGCGTGCGCCGTCTGTGTGGTCACCCCAAAGAAACGCCATCCCCGTGCCCGCATTTCCCGTGATCCACGTGGTATCAGCGGCACTCAACCAGATAATGCTGCGCGCCTCATTGTTGATGGGCCGTTCCCCGTTGTCGAAGGCTTCCTCTGACGGACGCACCAGATAGGGACCTGATTCGATCTCTAGAAAGGCCAAGCCGCCACCGGGCCCCACGGCAGTGATGTGCGTCTCACCAGCGGGTTGCGTCCAAAACGAACCAGGCTCCATCCAGAACATGGCCGCCGTCGGATCATCATTGTGCACAACCCCGTCTATTACGACGGCCCGGTAAGTAATGTTGTGGATATGCGGCGGCGATGAGAACCCATCGGCAAACTGAATCAGGGCGCCGGTCGCGACATCCTGCCGCAGATCACCCCAAAGCACACCCGCCTTGGGGCTTGCATCTCCTCGCAATGGGTTGAGCGGGATCAGTTCAAAATCGTCCCGCGTGACGACCTCAACATTGGGAGTGGCATAAGCTGAAGTGGACAAAACCGCCCCGGCCAAAACTGCGGAAAGACTTTTAAACATCCTGATGCGCCCTTTCTCCTCTGGACTTGCTTTCAATTTGTAAGATAGGTGGACGTATCCACAGGATAATAGACAGAGATACGGATACACTATCCGCTTTGGCAAAATAATGAGCTTGGACCCAAAATCGCTGGAACTGTTTGTCCGTGTCGTCGCCCTAGGGGCCATCGGCAAAGCCGGTGCGGAACTTGGGCTTTCAAGCACAGCCGCCACTCAGCGCATCCAGGATCTAGAAACAATGGTTGGCACCCAGCTTTTGCACCGTACCACCAGAACAGTGTCTCTGTCCGTGGATGGCGAGGTGTTTTTGGGCCACGCTGTGCGCATACTGGAGGACATCGAAGATGCATTCTCTGATCTTCAAAACGATCCTGCGACAATCAGTGGAGAGTTGCGCGTGGCAAGCTCGGCCTCCTTTGGGCGCAAGCATCTGGCCCCCTACATGGCGGAATTTTTAAACCTCTATCCGAACCTGTCTTTACAGCTGCACCTTAGCGACAGCGCCTTTGACATTGTTGAAAACGGCTTCGACCTGGCAATCCGCCTCGGTGAGCCGTCGTCCTCCACGCTCAAGATGCGTCGCATCGGGGAAAGCGCGCGCATCATGGTCGCCGCGCCAGCCTATCTTACATACCAGGGCGCGCCCGCTACGCCAATGGATTTGCGCCACCATGAATGTTTGATCCGTTCAGATATCCGTAATTGGGCTACGCGCGGACCCGATGGTGCGGTCGCGAACGTAAAAGTCTCGGGAAAGTTCAACACAAACCTCGCCGAAGCCGTCACTGAAGCCGCGCTCTCCGGCATGGGTATCGCCCGCAAATGCCGGTGGGAAGTTGTCGAATATCTTGAGGATGGCAGCCTGACAGAGGTCCTGCCTGGGCACACTGTCCTGCCTGAATGGGGTATCTTCGCCGTGCGTTCACCCTCGCGTACTCCACCACCTCGTGCGCGCGCGTTCACGGATTTCATCGCAGGTAAATTTAAAGAGATCGAAGCGATCAGGCTCAAGGTCGGGTGACATCAATCCTGGCAATTCAATCGAGCGGAGGATGACGTTGTGAGATTTTTCAAGTTGGCCTGCTTCAGCCTCTATGCGGCGCTTCTGATCCCCGTAGTTGGACAGGCCCAAGAGTGCGGTTCGCAGGACGTTCCATGCAACGTCGAAGCAGGGACATATCACATCGAGCTGCCGGAAACGGACACGATCCAGGGCATTGTCATGTACCTCCATGGCGGCGGCGCCACGGGGGCTGTAATGATGTCGTCCGGCTTGGCCAAAGAGGCCCGCGCACGCGGCTATGTCTTTGTTGCGCCTAATGGAGAGCAGCCGCAAAACCGTTGGACCAAGGATTGGTCTGTGCTTGCTGACAACATGAAATTTACGCGCAACGACACCACCTTCCTTGCGTCAGTATTGACAGATGCTCGCAAACGGAGCGGGGTGTCGGAGGGCCCCGTCCTCTTGGCAGGCTTCTCCCGCGGGGGGTCCATGGTCTGGAATATGGCCTGCGGCATGCCCGAGTTTGCTACGGCCTACGCCCCCCTCGCAGGCGCGTTTTGGGAGACACTGCCGGATACATGCTCCGGCCCTGTGCGGCTCTTTCACACCCATGGATGGGCGGATCGAACCGTCCCTTTGGAAGGACGGAGTTTCATTGACGGTTCTGTCGTGCAGGGCGATGTGTGGGCGTCCCTCAAGGTATTGCGCGAAACCAACGGCTGTGACAACCGCCAACCCGACAGCGTTAGTTTCGATGGTAGTCTGTGGTTGCGCCGCTGGACGGAGTGCGCCTCAGGGCAGATTGACCTGCTTTTGCATCAAGGCGGACACAGCGCGCCCGAAGGTTGGGCCGAAAAGGTACTAGACTGGTTTGAAAAGGGTTAACTTTAATAGCTGTTTTTTAGTTTTTGCCCAATTGATTTCGTGAATGCAGGACTTCACTTTCTGGAGTTTTCAAAGGGAGACGACTAAATTCCACCCACTAATTTAGGCTCCAAAGCGAAAAAAGCCGCAGTCGCAATTGTATCAGCAATGCTGCAGGCACCTTTGTCTTAAGCGCTATTGAATGAGAATTTCAAAGATTGGGTTTTGTCCGTTGATGCTTATCCATCATTTATGCGAGCCGCGGAAATCCGCGGATATGGGCTCAAACCGGACATTCCAAAACGAATTTCTATGCGTTCTATGGGATCAACTATGACATCACAAATCCGATCTCTTTAACCTCGCATGCGGGTCCCGTCCGGGTCAAACAGATGCTCGGTGATCAAATGGGCAGCGCGCATTTGGCCTAGTATTTCGATCTCGACCTCCAGGCCTTCATTTGCCAGGTTTGTTGGAATGAGAGCCAAGGCGATGGACTTCTCAGCATGGTGTGAGTAGCCGCCGGAGGTGCAAAAGCCCTGCACCTTTCCATCGATCCAAACCGGTTCATAAGCGTTAACATCGGTATCTTCGGCTTCAACTTCAAACGCGACGAGTTTACGTGCTGCACCTTTGGCGCGTTCCGCCTCAGCCGCCGCACGTCCTACGAAGTCCGTATTTTTCTTGAACGATATGAATCGATCCATTCCCGTCTCACCGGGTGTGTAATCGGGGGAAAACTCGCTCAACCAAGAACCAAAGAAGCGATCAAGCCGGAGTGACATCATCGCCCGCATGCCAAATGGTTTGAGACCCATCGGCTGCCCTGCGCTCCAAAGTACATCCCAAAGCGCTCTCTGTGCCATCGGATCGCAGTAAATCTCAAAGCCGAGATCGCCAGTATAGCTGACACGCTGGACCAGACAGTCAACCATACCGACGCAAAGCTTGCGCACATCCATGAACCGCATGTCTGCGATATCCTCGCGCGTGCAGGCGGCCAGTAGATCGCGCGCCTTGGGACCCGCAATCTGAAACCCGTTGAGCCGATCCGAGATGTTCTCGACGCGCACATTCTCGGCATCGTTCAATTGGAACCAGCGCATGTGATAGGCCTGCGCACCATAGGAGGCTGTAAGCTGAAAAGTGTCTTCCGACAGACAGGACACGGTGAAATCGCCAATCAGCCTACCTTTCGGCGAAAGCATAGGGGTAAGGCTTATGCGGCCCGGCTTCGGGATGCGGCCGGCCATGATACGATCCAGCCAGTCGCGCGCACCGGCACCTGTGATGCGGTACTTGCCGAAGTTATGCACCTCATTTATGCCAACGGCCTCGCGCACGGCACGGACTTCACGCTTGGTCGCCTCCCATGCGTTGGACCGGCGGAAACTTGGTGTCTCAAATCGCGGCTCATCGCCTTCAGCGAAGTAATTTACCACTTCAAGCCCGTATTGATGGCCCCAGACCGCGCCCATGGCGTCAAATCTGTCGTACATAGGCGTGCGGCAGAACGGGCGAGCGGCGGGTAGTTCCTCGTTGGGGTAGGACACTGAAAAACGCTTTTGGTAATTTTCAATCACCTTGGGCAAAGTATAGCCCGGCGTAATCCAATCGCCGTAGCGCGCCACGTCCATGGCGGAGACGTCACGCTCACATTCGCCCTCGGTCATCCATTGCGCCAGCATCAGGCCAACACCGCCGCCCTGGGAGAAGCCCGCCATCACTCCGCAGGCTGACCAATAGTTGCGCATACCCGGCACAGGGCCGACGAGCGGGTTGCCATCTGGCGCAAAGGTGAACGGGCCGTGGATCACGGATTTAACGCCAGCGCGTTCCAGTGCCGGGAAGCGTTTATAAGCAAAATCAATGCTGTCCTCGATCTTGTCATAGTCATCGGGCAGCAATTCATGGCCAAACTCCCAAGGCGTGCCGTCAATGGCCCAGGCGCGGCAGGGTTGCTCATAAAATCCAATGCAAAGCCCGCGACCCTCCTGGCGCAGATAGCTCTCACCGGCCGGGTCCATGACATGCGGATGCTCACCACCGCCATCAATAATCTCGGCAATTTCCGGCACTTCTTCAGTCACAAGATACTGATGCTCCATCGGATAGATCGGCACGTAGATACCCGCCATTGCTCCGATCTCACGCGCCCATAGGCCACCGGCATTGACGATATGTTCGGAGTGGATCGTACCCTTATCAGTTACCACATCCCAGGTCCCGTCCGAACGTTGGTTGGTCTCACTCACCTTGCAATGGGTGACAATCTCGGCACCCGCCATGCGCGCGGCCTTGGCATAAGCATGGGTGGTGCCGGATGGATCGAGGTGGCCATCAAGTGGGTCGTAAAGCGCGCCAATTATGCCATCGATATTGGTCACAGGCGCAATTTTTCGAATTTCTTCGGGCCCAACGAGCTCAGTCTCAAGCCCCATATATCTGTGCTTGGCCCGTTCGGCGACAAGCATATCAAATCGGTCCTGATTGTCGGCGAGGGTCACCCCGCCCACGTGGTGCAACCCACAGGACATGCCTGTGATTTCTTCCAGCTCGCGGTAAAGCTTGATCGTATAGCCCTGTAGGGCGGCCATGTTGGTGTCACCGTTGAGCGTATGAAAGCCTCCGGCGGCGTGCCAGGTGGAGCCGGATGTGAGTTCAGACCGCTCCAAGAGCATCACATCGGACCAACCGAGTTTTGTCAGGTGGTAAAGTACACTAACGCCAACAACGCCGCCTCCGATCACAACAACACGGGTGGTGTTTTTCATAAGACTACTCCAGATGCTCCTTCCACCACACTCTGCATGCACGGATCTACTGCAAGCTCGATAACGACAGGATTTGTCGCTAAATGCTCCTCAGCGGCGCCGAGCATGTCACCGTGATCTTCGGCGTTTGTCGGTTCGATCAGCACGTGCTTTTGTTGCGTTCCAAAACGGATATGTTTGCCTCATGAAAAGGTTATGCAATTACGCGACTATTGTTTGCTTGGTAATGCCAGCCTCGGCATTGGCAGAGCTTGTGACGTTCAGTGGCACGATCGGTCCTTATGCCATCGAAGCTGAGCTACAGTCCGTTGAAAGTGATAAAGAAAACCTCATCGGCCGCTATCGCTATGAAGGCCGGAAAAGCTGGCTTGATCTAAAAGGGCACTTCCATTCCAATCAGGCGCTCTCTTTGATCGAGACGTGGGAAGGCAAAGGCAGCGGACGGTTCTTTCTCGAGCAAAACGAGGGCACTTTGCAGGGCCGATGGGTCGCCGCGGATGACGATCTTGAAGTTGAATTGAAACCCGTCATTGGTCCGATTTGGGAGCTTTACGAAAAATCGGATGAAGACGAGATCAGCTCTGTTTTGCAGGGCACTTACAGGTCAGAATTCTATTGGGTGAACGACTGGTTCAAGCCGAATTACGAAATTGGTTTCAACGGCGGCGATGTTGTTGTGCGCGCCTTAGGCGAAGACGAATTGCATATCTGGTTCAGTTTTGTCGTTGGGCCGACCTATCACATTGCCTATTTTGACGGGGTTGCGAAGCGAACGGGTTCAAACATCTATGAAACGTCGCATGCATCCTATGATGAGGATGCCGCATGCCATCTGACACTCACGTTTAGAGAACGCGCCATGAGTATAGAGCAGCATAGTAGTGGCATCTCTTGCGGCTTCGGTGCAAGAGCGCATGCAAATTTTAACCTCGAAAAAATCAATGACCAGACACCAAAACCACCGGAGTGGTAAGCCCTGGCGGGTGCCGAAAATACTTTCTGCACACCGCACTATTTATCCAACCCGGTGGGCTGAAAATTTGTCCCTTACTTCATCACAGAATCCCGATTGCGATCCTGCATTTTAAAGATCGCAACCATCACGATTCCATAGAGGGCCTGCCCAGCCAGAGCGATCCAAGTGATTCCGCTTAAATTCAAGAAGCATGCCAGACTTGCGATTTCGGTGGTGCCGCCAAACGCAAAGACACAAGGGCCAGAGCCATGGATCACGGACGGCATAAACCAATGGGTATTGCTAAAAATCCCGTTTTAGATTGGCTTGAAGATAAACAGTTATCCCACCGGATTCCCAATCAGGCCGACCACATAGAAGTGCGCGGAATATGCGGCAAAGTTTCTATTTGGCAAACCTAGGCTGCCGAGCAAGCTACGCATAAACCCGTGCGGAAAAAGACTTGCAGAGGCAGGGCAAGGACTGATCACCTGACCTTTTGGTTCGTGGGTGAGCGGTCCGCGCTTTGGCACATATGAACAGTTTGATCGTGGCGACAATCCTACAAAAAAGTTTTCATACAATACCGTCAAAACAATTTGATTTGTCTGCCAGAGCTTGGCTGCTGACGTTTCGGATTTGGAGCAGTGAGTCACGTTGCGTGCCTTTTGCGACAAATGATGTCGTAAAGCGGAAATAACTCTCACACTAAAGGCGGCAGTCTTTAACAGACTAGATGAGGGAAATCCTATGAAAACCCATGCGCAGGCAGTTGTTATCGGTGGTGGCGTTATCGGGTGCTCCGTTCTTTACCACCTGACAAAACTGGGCTGGAAAGATGTGGTTCTGCTGGAGCGTGATGAGCTAACGTCCGGCTCCACCTGGCATGCTGCGGCTAACCTGCACGGGTTACATGACAGCGCCAATATTTCCCGGCTGCAGCATTACACGATGAACCTCTACAAATCGCTCGAGGAAGAAACAGGCCAGAGCTGTGGTGTGTTCCAGCCTGGCTCGCTATATCTCGCGCAAACCGAGGATCGTGAACATCAGCTCCGCCTACAGGCCGCCAAGGCCGAGCTTTACGGGATGGATTTCGCCGAGATCAGCCGTGAGGAGGCCGAGGAAAAGCACCCGCTGGTAAATTTCGATGGCGTGCGTTGCATTATGTTCGAGGCCGCTGGCGGCAATGTCGACCCATCGGGCGTGACCAACGCCTATGCTATTGGCGCGCGACAAAACGGGGCTGAAATTCACCGTTTCACGCCGGTCACCGGAACTACGCCGCAAAGTGACGGTAGCTGGATCGTGGAGACACCCAAAGGCAACATTCAGACCGAATGGGTGATCAATTGCGCCGGGCTATGGGGCAGGGAGGTCGCCAAGCTGGCAGGTATCGAAGTGCCGCTACAGCCCACCGAGCACCAGTATTTCGTCACCGAGACCATCCCGGAGATTGCTGCTATGGATCGACGGCTGCCTTCTGTGGCGGATCGGGACGGTGAATATTACATGCGCCAAGAAGGCAAAGGCCTTCTGATCGGGGCCTATGAAAAGAACATGAAGTTCTGGGCAGAGGACGGCACGCCGCTCGATTTTGCCCATGACCTATTCCCCGACGATCTCGACCGTATCATGGAAAACATAATGCGCGCCATGGACCGCGTTCCGGCCGCGGCGAGCGCTGGCGTAAAACGTGTGATCAACGGCCCGATGATCTGGTCGCCAGATAGCAACGTGGTGCTGGGTCCAATCCCGGAGATGACGAACTATTTCATGGTGGGTGGTATCATTCCGGGCTTCTCCCAATCGGCAGGGATGGGCTTGATGGTCGCCCAATGGATCATCGAAGGCGAAATGGCCTATGACATGTTCCCCTGGGATGTAGCGCGGTTTGGCACGTGGGCGAATGACAAGCGGTTCGTGATGGCTAAGGTTGAGGATGTCTATTCGCATCGCTTTAAAATTCACTTTCCCAATGAGGAGCGCGCCGCTGGTCGACCTTTACGCACGCGCCCAGCATACATCAGGCAAAAAGAGATGGGCGCGGTCTTTGGCCTCAATTACGGCTGGGAGCATCCGCAATGGTTCGCCGGTGAGCCAGGGGCAGAGGACACCAACGGCTTCACCCGTCAGAACTGGTGGGATCCGGTGGGCAAAGAATGCCGTATGCTGCGCGATCATGCAGGGATCATCGATATCTCTAATTTCGCCAAATACCGGTGTAAGGGCCCGGGGGCAGAGGATTGGCTGAATTCCGTTTTTGCCAATCGAATGCCCAAAGCCGTCGGGCGTTCCTGTCTGACGCCGCTCATTTCCGTGCGAGGTGGTATTGCCGGTGATGCTACGGTCACGCGCGTGGCCGAAGATGAGTTCTGGATCATCTCATCGGGCATGGCAGAACGGTATCACAAACGTTTCTTCGACATGGTGCCGCTACCCAAAGGCACGACGTTTGAAAGCCATACGGAGGATATGTGTGGCTTTAACGTAGCCGGGCCGAAATCGCGCGACATCCTGCAACGGCTCACCAATGAGAGCCTTGCGACCGATGATTTTCCTTTCATGCGTTCGAAAATGGTCGATATCGCTGGGGTGCAATGCTTGGCCTTGAGAGTGAGCTTCACCGGTGATCTGGGGTGGGAGCTGCATTGTAAAACAGAGGATCAAGATAGGCTTTACGGTGCTTTGCTCGAAACAGCGAAGGAGTTTGAGGCAGGGCCGGTTGGTGCGCGGGCGTTGATGTCACTTAGAGTGGAGAAGGGCTATGGCTCTTGGTCGCGAGAATATTCCCCAGAGTATTTCCCGCACGAGGTCGGCCTCGCTGCGCTTTGCAAAATGGATAAGGATTTTCTGCATAAGGAAGCCGCGCGTCAGGCGATGATGAAACCACCGCGCGAGCATATGGTGTTGATCCATATCGATGAGGATGCGGTTGGCGCTTCGGGTGCTGACGCCACTGGCGGAGAACCCATTCGCAAATCCGGCAAGCCTGTGGGGCGGGTAACATCCGGCACTTATGGCTATACGGTCGGCAAATCCCTGGCACTTGGTTATGTCAGGGCGGGCACGGCAGAGCCTGGTGATGAGGTTGAGGTCATGGTGCTTGGTCAGCCGCATAAGGGAATAATCCTGAACGAGCCTCCGTTCGATCCCAAGGGAGAAAAGCTGCGCGCTTAAACGGTTCAATCTGTCTTTTAGCTCTGCCGAGGATTTTAGTATTTTTTGAGGAGATTTTAGCCAAAGCCTTCAAGCGGCCGCTTCTGAATGTATCTTAAAGACCTATTGCGCGCCCCCAATTTTGAGCAGAGGCCGATGCTGAACAGAAGAACATTTCTCAGAACTTTAGGACTAGGAGGGCTTTGCGCGGCGGCCCTAGGTTCCTACGCCTTTGCCATAGAACCACTTTGGCGGTTGAAAGTGATGAGGTACAAACTGCGTCCGGGCCACTGGAGCCCAGGCCTTGATCTAAAGGTGGCGTTGATCGCAGATATTCATGCCTGCAATCCTTGGATGAGCGCTGAGCGGATCGAATACATTGTCGCTCGAACCAATGCGCTCAAACCCGATATCACATTGCTCTTGGGAGATTTTTCGTCCGGTATGCGATTTGTCACTTCTTATGTTCATTCCAGCGAATGGGCTCCAATCTTGGCGGGTCTGCGTACGCCATTGGGGCGCTATGCCGTGCGTGGGAACCACGATTGGTGGGAGGACAAGACCGCACAGAGGCGTGGTCACGGTCCAACCTTTGCGCAAATCGCGCTCGAAAAAGAAGGCGTGCCTGTATTGCACAACGAGTCCATAAAGCGGGTTAAATCCGAGCGCCCATTTTGGATAGCCGGGCTTGGCGACCAACTTGCCTTGTTGCCGGGGAGCGCATTTAAGCGTTTGGGGCGACGCGCCGATCATTTTAATGGCCCATGAGCCGGACATTTTTCACAAGTTCTTTCTCTCGAGCGCCCAGTCGCATTAACAGTCTCCGGCCATACGCATGGTGGCCAATTTCGCACCTTTGGGCACTCTCCTGTTGTGCCATCACGATACGGCAATCGTTACGCCTACGGACATGTGATAGAACCGCGTGTTCACGGGGGAACTGGCGATTTGGTGGTGTCAGGCGGTCTCGGGTGTTCGATAGCGCCTGTTAGGTTCGGTGTCCCACCGGAGATTGTTTTGCTCGATATAAGCTAAATGAAAAGACTTCGTTTTGAAGCGTAGCGTAGGTGAAAAATCAAGCTACATGACAGCGATCATACGCTACTGACACTCGGGGCACGTGCCAGTGACCTCTGCAACTAGTTGATCAACCGAAAAGCCGCTTTCGTTGGCTAAAGCCAAAATCTGACTATTCTCCGGGTCTGCATGCGCTTCTGCCACTGCCTCACAGCTGTTGCAGATCATAAATATAGGGGCATGCGACTTGCCCATTTGCGAGCAAGCGATGAAGGCGTTAAGGCGCTCTATTTTATGCGCGAAACGATTTTTGACGAGGAAGTCGAGCGCCCGGTAAGCCACAGGCGGTTGAGAGCCGTAGCCCTCTTTGCTCAGGATATCCAAGATGTCATAAGCGCCAAGGGGCGTCTGCCGCTCGAGCAGGATCTCGAGAACGCGTTTGCGCACCGGTGTAAGTTGAAGGCCGTTGTCCTTGCAATGGGTCACTGCCGCCTCAACCCCGTCTTTCACACAGACATGGTGGTCGTGATTTTCAAAGCCTGGCATGTCGATGACCCATTTTTTTGAGAACTTTACATGTTACTATATAACACTTCCGGCATCACTTAAAGCTTACGAATTTTAAGCTTCGACAAACGGTTGTCTTCTTTGTCACTGACTTCAAAGCGGAAACCGTGGAAAGTGAAAACCTGATTTACCTCTGGGATGATCTGCGCCTCATGGATCACCAGCCCTGCGACGGTGTTGGCCTCATCATCGGGCAAAGACCAATCGGTGGCGCGGTTTAGGTCACGGATTGTCATAGCGCCGTCGATCAGGAATTGACCGTCCTCGCTGCGCTGGATCAAATGCTCTTCATCGGTGTCGAACTCATCGGTAATTTCACCCACGATTTCCTCAAGAATGTCCTCGAGCGTGATCAGCCCCTGCAAGTCACCATATTCGTCAATAACCAGGGCAAAATGCGTGTGCCTGCGTAGGAACTGTCGCATCTGGTCGTCGAGCGTCGTGGTCTCGGGCACGAAATAAGGCTTCATCGCAACCGAGATGACGTCAAAATGTTTGATAGCTTCCCGCAAGTCGCCATCATCCGTGACCAGGCGGTACATAGCGCGCAGAAGGTCCTTGGCGTGAACGACACCGATGATGTTGTCGGGGTCATCACGAAACACAGGCAGGCGCGTGTGGGTGGATTTCAGGCACTGGTTCAGGATTTCCTGCGGATCAGAAGCGGCGTCGATCATCTCGATCTGCGAGCGGTGCAGCATAATCTCTTCAACGGCACGTTCGCCAAGATCGAGCGCACCAAGTATCCTGTCACGGTCTTCCTTTTCAACAACACCTTCGGATTGGCCGAGATACAGCGCGCCTGCGATCTCTTCTTTTACAGCGAGGATATGCGTGTCTGGATCAGTTTTAACGCCAAAAAGGCTAAGAATGCCGCGGACAAGAAAACGGACTGCTGATACAACCGGCGCAAACAGACGGACGACATGGCGAATAATCGGAGCTGTCCGTGAGGCTGCAGTTTCCGCATTGGTGATGGCGTAAGTCTTCGGCAGAACCTCGGCAAAGATCAGCACCAAAAGGGTCATCACCAAAGTCGCAAGCGCCACACCGCTTTCGCCAAAAAGTCTGGTAAATAGAGCCGTAGCGAGTGAGGCCGCGAGAATGTTGACGAGGTTATTGCCAAGCAGAACCGATCCAATCAGACGTTCGTTGTCTTCGGTTATCTCAAGCGCTTGTTCGGCGCCCTTCGAGCCTTTTTCGGCCTGCGCGCGCAATTTTCCCCGCGACGCTGCGGTAAGCGCTGTTTCGCTGCCGGAGAAATAGGCTGAAAGAAACAGCAGTGTCAGAATGGCGCCAACTGTGACCCAGAAGGCGAAATCAAGAGAAGTTGAAGCAGGGTCCATTTTGTTGGCGGATCGCTAGTTTCCAAATATCGTATGAGTGGGTTATGGGATGCCGGCGGCGTCACTTCAAGAAAGAGCAGCCATGAAACATCAGGATTTGGGACAATTGGAGGGGCCTGTGTTGCTTTTTGGCGGCCCTTATTCGAATTTGCACGCGCTCGAGGCACTGATCGATCAGGCTGGACGGCGCGGAATTCCACCTCAAAACTGCATCTGCACCGGTGATATCGTGGCATATTGTGCCTATCCGTCAGAGACTGTGGCGCGCATCCGTGAATTTGGCTGTGCCGTCGTAGCTGGTAATTGCGAGATCCAACTCGCCGCTAATGCAATGAGCTGTGGATGCGGCTTTGAGGAAGGTACGACTTGCGATCTTCTGTCGGCTGCGTGGTATGCGCATGCGGACAAAAATATTTGCGCTGCTGATCGGGAGTGGATGGCGGACCTGCCAGGTATCATTTCCTTTTCTCACGCAGGGCGACGCTACGCCGTAATTCATGGTGGTCTAAGCAATATCAGCCGGTTTTTATGGCCAGTAAGCGCACAGGAGGATTTCGCCGAGGAAATAGCTCGAATTGGCGAAATAATCAGCGGTGTTAATTACGTAATTTCAGGTCATTGCGGGATGTCGTTCAAGCGAGTAATCGATGGCATTGAGTGGCTGAACGCAGGCGTTATCGGTATGCCAGCCAATAACGGTCGCACGGCCACTGAATACGCAGTTCTTTCGGCTGGCCAGGCCCAGATATTTCCGCTTGAATACGATCATCAGGCAGCGCATGAGGCGATGAAGGCCGCAGGTCTTACTCAAGGTTACCAAGAGGCTTTGCTTACTGGTTATTGGCCCTCAGAAGATGTCTTGCCATCCTCACTGCGCCGTGTCGCATCCTGAGCCAGGGGGTGCGCCTCAAAAACCAGATCACGCAGCTGCTCATCGAGGACATGCGTGTAAATCTCTGTTGTGGCCACATCCGCATGCCCAAGGAGCGTCTGGATAACGCGAAGGTCCGCACCATTGGACAAAAGATGCGTCGCAAACGCATGCCGCAACGTATGCGGTGTGACACCTTTTGGTGAAACACCTGCAAAAACGGCGATTTCCTTGATAAGCAGGTAAAATCGGTTGCGGGTCATATGGCCGAGCTTACCGGTTGAGGGAAACAGGAAAGGAGATGTCGCCTTACCCTTCTTCTTTTTCAATTCTTCAACTTGATCGCGCAGTGGCAGCCAGTCTTGCAAAGCCTTTTGCGCGGATGCGGAAAGGGGTACCATCCGCTCTTTATCGCCTTTGCCGCGCACCAGGATCATCTCTGGCTCCCCTCGCATAGTGGACACGGGAAGGGATACCAACTCGCTCACTCGCATACCTGTGGCATAGAGCAGTTCCATCAGGCAGGCGTTGCGCGCGCGGTCTTTTGCATTGCGTCCCAAGTGCCGCGCACCATCCAAAAGCCGGTCCACATCCTCGACCGAGAGCGTTTTTGGCAGGCGCTGATCCTTTCCCGGGCCTTTGATACGGATGGCCGGATTGTCCTTTCGCAGACGTTCTTCAAAGGCAAAACGAAAGAGCTGCTTGATCGATGAAAGCCTTCGCGCGCGTGTACTTTTGGCAAGGCCTTGCGCATCGCAATAGACCAGATATCGCTCGATATCGGGTTGTGACGCAGTCTTATGATCGGAACCCTGCCGCCTAAGCCAATTGGTGAAATCGGCCAGATCACGAGCATAGGCGGCCAGTGTGTTTTGCGCCGCACCGAGCTCTGCGGCTTGCGCTTCGAGAAACGCTTCGCTCCAGTTTGCGCCACTCACGCGTCTACTCTGAGAAGTAGTATCTGCAAGGCCGCACGCCGGGCTGTATCCTCAAGCCCGACGTTGCGCAGGGTCGAAAGGCCTGAAAAAATATCAGAACTCTGATTTGGACCAGCCAAATCAAGCTGTAGCGCGGCAGAGAGGATCGCTTGGCCAAGCCTGCCTTCGGAAAGCATACCTTCATGCCCTGAAGCAGCGGACTGCGCGTTGAAGGCCTGGGCAACGGCGCGCGCGGCGGGATTGGCAGCTAGGGTTTCATCTGGCACACTGTCGACAAGGCTCAGTAGAAATGATTGTTCGCGAGTTTGCGGATCATACTGGCGCGACAGCCGTTCATAGTCCGGTGCCAGCAGCGCCATTTTGAAAGCGGTCTGTCGGGCTTGACCGGTTAATTCGTGGCGCGACAAACGTTCTGCAAAAAGAGCAGAGAAGGCCACGGCGAGACGCTCCTGCCGCATCGCACGCCACAGCCCAGGTAAAATCTCGCTGATCGTCGCCCGATCATTTTGTGACAGAGCCTGATCGAGATTTTGCACCTCGCGGACACGGTCCCAAACGCCGCCTGATGCGGACGCGCGTTGTTGCGTGTAAAGTCCCAAAAGCCGATTGGCAGGCACCGCGCCAGCACGTGTCAGGCGCTCAGCCGCTTCGATTTCGGCCTTCCAGCCTGACAGGCCTCGCAAATCGGCAACTGCATAATCGCGAGGCAGAGTACCCGTTGGCAATGGTGTTCCGGCGGTTTCGTAAAGCCGGAATAAAAGCGGTGTCACCGGCGCACCTTTTTTGGGTTTACGCGTCGCATCGGCAAGCTCGGGATCCAGATACTGCGCCAGCAGCGCGTCTGTCACATCATCCAGCAGCCCAAGAGCGCTCGCGCTATCGTAGGTCAGCGCAGCCGTCGCCCAATCCCCATTTTGCGCGGCGCAATAAATGCGCAAATCGTAGCGGTCCGTCAGGGACGGCGCGTTACCCAATGCGGCACAGGGCCCGGCTTCTTCGCCGCTTAGCAAGGATAATTCCATCCATTGTTGAAACAGGAGTGCTTGCGATGGACCCGCCTGTTCAATCAGGGCCAATGCCGGTTCTACTGCGCCGTATTTGCGCAGAGCTGCAAGTCTTGCATTTAGAAATCGAGCCGACCCTGTTTGATCGTTTGGCGGCTCAGCCTCAGCCAGAAGCAAAGTGTAATAAAGCGACTGGATCGCAGGTAGTGGATCCGACGGCAGCCTTGCAAACTGCGCAATTAGTGTATCAGCGGTGCTTGCCAGCCAAATTGAGGTTGGCAAACCGGTCGATGCAGCAGAAAGAAGACCCGCCGCGCCAGGTTGTGACGTATTTATTGTGGAGACCTCTACACCCGGCGTCAAAACGCCTTGTTCTCCATCGGTTTGCAACAACGGTGAGACCAGCGGTTGTGCCACGCTAACGGGAGCTGGATCATTGAGCCATTCTATCGCCGTAAGCGGTTCGCTCGCATCGGCGTTCGCCGCGAGCAAGCCTATTACGCCTATTGCACTAAGAAGACGATTCAAGAATGATTTCCTGTCGAATTTCTTCCTGAGGAGGCGAAAAATCGACCCCAAAAAACGGGCCAATATACGCATACCCTATTAATCCTATGAACCCGATCACACAAAGGTAAAGTAACCATTTGATGAGCCGCAGCATTTTTTAGTCCTGCCTGTTTTACTGCTGTATTAAGCTAACTTATAACTGGCCTTTTGCCTAAGATCACGTCATTCAATGCGGTAAATCAAAGATTGAGCACAGGAGCGCCGAACATTGGCGTCTAAATCACCGGGCATATTAAAAAAAAGCGTGGTTATGGTTGGTATGATGGGATCCGGCAAAACTGCAGTAGGCAAATTCTTGGCCACGCTGATTGATGTGCCTTTTGTGGATTCCGATGATGAAATCGTGGCTGCCGCGAATATGAGCATTGCCGAAATCTTCGAACGAGATGGCGAGGCTTTTTTTCGGAGCCGCGAGACAGAGGTGATTGAGCGCCTATTGACCGCACAACCTTGCATTATTTCTGCGGGTGGTGGGCTTTTTCTTTCAGAGCGAAATCGCGATCTTATCAAGGGGCAGGGCGTTTCTCTTTGGCTGAAGGCCGATTTAAACCTGTTGTGGTCGCGTGTGCGACACAAAAACACGCGTCCGTTGCTGCGCACGCCAAATCCTCGCGCCACGCTCAAAGAGCTTTTGTCGAACCGAACGCCATTTTACGAAATGGCCGATATTTGTGTCGAAACGAAGCCCGCCTTTTCCATCGAAGCAACGGCTAAGATGGCGCAAAAGGCATTGATCGAACGCCAAGACATTGTAGAGGTCGCGCAATAATGGAAACCGTGCATGTACCGCTAGGCGACCGGGCCTATGACGTGCTTATTGGCCCGGATCTATTGGCGCAATCCGGCGCGCTGCTTCAACCTTTTCTTGAGCGTCCGAAGGTGGCCATTGTGACCGATGAGAACGTCGGGGCATTGCATCTTGCCAGTCTGCAGGAGGCGTTCACGGCTGACGGCATTAGCAATACGGCCCTAACGCTTCCAGCCGGTGAAGGTACCAAGTCCTGGCCGCATTTTGAGCGCACCGTTGAATGGTTGCTATCAGAGAAAGTCGAGCGCCGCGATGTCGTTGTTGCTCTCGGCGGTGGTGTGATCGGCGATCTGGTGGGATTTGCCGCCGCCGTGCTGCGGCGTGGCGTGCGCTTTATCCAGATACCGACGAGCCTTCTGGCTCAGGTCGATAGCTCTGTTGGTGGCAAAACGGGTATCAACGCACCACAAGGCAAAAACCTGATTGGTGCCTTTCATCAGCCAAGCCTTGTTCTGGCTGATACGGCTGTTTTGAAGACCATGACGCAGAGAGATTTTCTCGCCGGTTACGGTGAGGTCGTGAAATACGGCCTGTTGGGCGACAGTCAATTTTTTCAATGGCTTGAAGGCTTTGGTTCAGACGCAAGAGACGGTGACATGGCGGCACGCGTACGGGTCGTAAAACGATCTGTCGAGATGAAAGCCGAGATTGTCGAGCGCGATGAAACCGAGCAGGGCGACCGCGCGCTATTGAACCTTGGCCATACGTTTTGTCATGCTTTGGAGGCCGCGACCGGATATGGCGACAGGCTCTTGCATGGTGAAGGTGTGGCCATCGGTTGTGCTCTGGCGTTTGAATTGTCGTCTCGTCTGGGGTTGTGTTCTCAGGAGTGCCCAAGCCGGGTGCGCGCGCATTTGCGCGAGATGGGTATGAAACTTGATCTAAGCGATATTGAGGGCGACTTGCCTGATGCCGATGCTCTGATCGCGCTTATGGGGCAGGACAAGAAGGTGATTGACGGCAAGCTGCGTTTCGTCCTGGCGCGCGACATTGGCGATGCATTTGTCGCCGAAGATGTCGATATGACAGTGGTGAAGTCACTTTTAGAAGACGCGCTACAAAGCTGAAATCAGTCGTTTTTCGCGTTAAGAAGCCAGCCAAAAACCAAAACTGCAATCGCGGCCCCCACAAACTCTGCTGAAATGAAACCAGGCAGGTCCTGTGGTCGGATGCCAGAAAAAGTATCAGTGAAAGACCGGGCAATGGCGACGGCCGGGTTGGCAAACGATGTCGACGCGGTGAACCAGTAGGCAGCCGTTATGTATAACCCCACAAGAGCGGGAACAGCATCGGGTTTGAAGCGAATACCGCCAAGAATAATCCCAACGAGACCAAAGGTCGCGACGATTTCGGCAAACCATTGGTCAGGGCCGGTGCGCACAGTCTCAGACACTTGAAGGAAATCAAGAGCAAACATGGCGTGCGCGACCACCGTGCCGAGCACACCTCCGACGATCTGCGCTATCACGTAAAGTATTGTATCTGATGGTGAAATTTCTCTACGCAGCAGGAAGGCAAAACTCACCGCCGGATTGAAATGTGCGCCGGAAATCGGTCCTAGAATGGTGATAAGAACAAATAGTATGGCGCCTGTCGGTATCGTATTGCCCAAAAGCGCGACAGCTACGTCATCGGTGAGTTGATCCGCCATGATGCCAGAGCCGACAACCGTGCAAACCAGTAGAAGCGTACCAAGGAATTCTGCCACAAGGCGGCGGGACAGGTTAAAATTCATCAGGTTTGGGTCGTCTCTGGGTGGTCAAAGTGCTGGCCAATCTCATCAAGTTTGCCTTCAATCGCAAGAGCATCAAGTTGCTCTGGAGGCAAGTTCACAAAAACTGAAATACGATTGCGTAACATGCGGTAGGTGTCACGAAAGGCCAGCCCAATCTCTGCTGGTGAGCCGGTCGCCGCCGCCGGGTCCGGCACACCCCAATGCGCGCTGATCGGCTGTCCGGGCCAAAGCGGGCAGGTTTCATTGGCCGCAGAGTCGCAAACGGTAATCACAAAGTCCATCTTGGGCGCGTCTGGGCCTGCAAACTCGTCCCAGCTTTTGGAACGGTACTGTGTTGTGTCGTGGTTGAGCTGGCTCAGAATTTCGAGCGTCATCGGATGTGGCTCACTCTTTGGCTAGGAGCCTGCGGAATAGCCCTTAAACCGGCCCATACCTTCGCGATCCATAAGGGCCTCGCCGATGATCGAGCGGGCCGAATTTCCCGTGCACAAAAAGAGCACGTTCTTGATATCATCTGCCATGGATCGTCCCCGACGCTATTTCTCTGCGCCATTTACGAAAGTTCCATGAAACTTACATGACAGGTTTGACGGTCCAACAATAATGCCAATGTGGGTTCTGTGGACCAACATTCGTGAGTGACCTCTGCTAGTCTTGATACCACTTTTGTTACTTAAGAACTTTTATAAGCTTTTGCAGTCGCTTCAGTGTTTTGAGATCATGCACGACAGAATGGAGGAGCTGGACCGCCTCATCTAAATTAACGACGTCAAATGTCTGCTGTTCCTCGGTTAAGTTTTCAATATGATCGAAAAATCGGTTGACCCGATCCAGAGCCTCCATGGGTTTTCCAAGCTTGCCAGCGCATAAAGCCAATTGTTCTTTGCGTTTTATAGCTCTACAGAGCCATTCTGGGCTCCGCAGTGCCAGCCGGTCACCATTAACCTACGCATAACAGGTCTTTTGTGTAATGACAGTCTGGGTCGTCAGGAGCTAGTGCCAAAGTGCGATCAATCGCAATTTCACCATCGGCCGCAATTTGGCATGCGATTTCTGGATCAAGGGTGATCCACCGCGCCAACCAATGCATTGCTGAGATCGCCCTGGAATGCGGGACTTCTGGATTTGATTGACCTGAGTCCTCGGCAGCTGTGTAGATCCTTGAAAGACTGGTCCAGCCCTCAGAAAGTTCAGTATCTTCGAGCTGTATGGCTAGCAAACGTAGCGCTTCAGAAGTTTCGACGTCTAGTGAACATGTGCCGTGCACAAACAAAGCCAGCTTTTCATGCGACACGGCGAGCGAAGTTTCTGAGCCGACGAACTCTTTGGCAGCTGCGTCAAATATGACCTGGTCGGCATCTTTAAGCGGCAGCGGTCCAAACAAATGTCAGACTTTCAGCCTCACCAATGCATGGCGCTTTTTCCCTGCAGAGAGCTTGATCGGAGAACCCAATGCGCCCGCATCGAGCATCATCCCTGCATCGCTCAAAGGCGAGTCGTCAAGCTTCGCCCCGTTCTCGGCGATCAGGCGTTTGGCTTCTTTGCCAGACTTGGAAAGGCCAGAGCGCACCAATAGCTGCACAATGGAAATGCCGTCGCCGATCTCGTCGGCAGAAAGTTCAAGCGTCGGTAGATCGTCCCCAACACCGCCCTTTTCGAACACGTCACGCGCTGTGGTCTCTGCTGCTGCCGCTGCCTCAGCCCCATGCAGGAGCGTGGTGACCTCATTGGCGAGAATAATCTTGGCCTCATTGATTTCGGACCCTGCAAGTGCGCCAAGCCGGTCACATTCATCTAGTGGTAATTCGGTGAACATCTTCAGGAATTTTCCTGTATCCGCATCATCAACATTGCGCCACCATTGCCAGAACTCATAGCTCGACATCATATCGTCATTGAGCCAAACGGCGCCATCAGCCGACTTACCCATCTTCTTGCCATCTGCCCTTGTCACGAGCGGCGTCGTAAGCCCGAACGCGGATTTGCTCTCAACCCTGCGGATCAGATCCGTACCGGAGACGATATTGCCCCACTGATCGCTACCGCCCATCTGCAAAACGCAGCCAAAGCGCCGGTTCAGCTCCAGGAAATCATAGGCCTGCAACAGCATGTAATTGAATTCGATGAAGGACAGCGCCTGCTCACGGTCGAGCCGTGATTTGACAGATTCAAACGCCAGCAGCCGGTTGATCGTAAAGTGCTTTCCAATGTCTCGCAGAAAGTCGATATAGCCGAGCTTATCCAGCCACTCGGCATTGTTCACGAGAGGCGAATCCGTCGGCCCATCGCCGTAAGAAATAAAGCGCGAAAAAACCTGACGAATACCCGCTGCATTGGCCTCGATCTGCTCAACCGACAGGATTTTGCGCATCTCATCCTTGCCAGAGGGATCACCAACTTTCGTGGTGCCGCCGCCCATCAGCGTGATCGGCCGATGGCCGGTCTTCTGCATCCAGCGCAGCAACATGATCTGTACCAGATTACCGATATGCAGGCTCGTCGCCGTGAGATCAAAGCCGATATAGCCTGTAACCACGCCTGATCGAAAAGTATCGTCCAGCGTCTCAATATCGGTGCAGTCTGCGAGAAAGCCGCGTTGGCCGATCTCATGCAGAAAATCCGATTTAGGCATGTAGGTCATATCTCTTGTCCCAAACTCGATTGCGCGGCATGTATAGGGGCGGTTTAGGCGAAGGGAAAGACCATGTCGAAGGCTCGGTTACAGTCGGGTCCGGTTTGGGCGCTTGGCACCATGTCGGGCACCTCGCTCGACGGGGTGGATGCGGCCATGGTGCTCACCGATGGCGAGAAAATATTCGATTTTGGCCAAAGCAGTTACCGGGAATACTCCTCGCAGGAAATCGCGGTGCTGCGCGGTGGGTTGGGTCAGTGGCAAGATGAGCTTGGCCAGGAGGTTATCCCACTGATCCAGCAGGCGCATTTGGAGACGATATCTGGCTTTGCCGGCGCCGAGTTGGTTGGCTTTCACGGCCAGACATTTGCGCATGAGCCAAAGGGGCACGGCACGCATCAGGCTGGCGATGGTGCGGCGCTCTCGGCACGTGTCGGGCTGCCTGTGGTTTGGGATTTTCGTACGGCGGATGTGGAACTCGGCGGGGAAGGGGCACCACTGGCACCGTTCTTTCACTTTGCTTGCGCCAAATGGATCGGGGCAGAACGGCCACTCGCCTTTGTCAATCTCGGGGGTGTGGGCAACATCACCTGGGTTGACCCAACGAAATCGCGACCTGAAGAAGACGGTGCTTTACTGGCTTTTGACACGGGGCCCGCAAACGCACCGATCAATGACCTTATGATGGCACGGCGAGGGGAGGGTTTTGACCGCGATGGGGCTCTGGCTTTAAAGGGGCAGGTAGCCGAAGGCGCGCTGGAGCGTTTTCTGGAAGACCCGTTTTTTGCGCGCATGCCCCCTAAGTCCCTTGACCGCGATGCCTTTGCTTCCTTGCAACGCGACGTGGGGCCGTTGAGCGATGCGGATGCGGCGGCCACGCTGACCGGCATAGCGGCTGCCGGAGTGTTGCAGGCCATGGAATTTTGTCCAGCACCACCGGAACGCCTTCTGATCAGCGGAGGTGGGCGAAAGAATCCGGTTCTTATGGCGATGTTGAAAGCCGCCATTGACGCGCGTGTAGAACCAGTTGAGGCCGCGGGCCTTGATGGCGATATGCTGGAGGCACAGGCTTTTGCGCATTTGGCGGTGCGCGTGCTGCGCGGATTGCCAACGTCTTGTCCATCAACCACTGGCGTAAGCGCGGCTGTTGCGGGAGGTATTGTCAGCTGGCCCGACGATCAGCGGCAGGCGATGCCTTGACCTATTCGCTTGACCCACAAAGCAAACACAAGTTCGGATTGATCGTGCTTTCGACCGATGAAACCTTGGAAAATGAGGCGCGGCATGTGCTGGAGGCCCGGGATGTCGCTCTTTATCATTCTCGGATATTTTCTGCCAATACGGTCACTCGAGCGTCCTTGCGAGATATGGAAACGCGGCTGAGCGAGGCTGCAGGGCTCTTACCAGAAGGCGTGGATGTGATCGGCTACGGCTGCACATCGGCCTCGGTGATGATTGGCGCTGAGGGTGTAGAGAAGCGAATCCAAGCTGCGAAGCCCGGTGTTGCGGTCACCAACCCAATGAGCGCTATATGCGCGGCGCTTAACCATGTTGGAGCGGCCAAGATCGCGATGCTCACACCCTATACGCATGCCGTGGCGGACCCGATGCGCGCCTATCTGCAACGCTGCGGTGTCGAAATCGTCACGACCTTTGATTTCGGAGAAGAGGACGACCGTCGCGTTGCCCGAATATCTGAGACGTCTACGCAAGAGGCTGTAGGGCGTTTGCTGTCGAACACAGATGTTGATGCGATCTTTGCAAGCTGCACCAACCTGCGCAGTTTCGGCATTATCGAAAGCATTGAAACTGACACGGGCGTGCCGATGCTAAGCTCCAATCAAGCCTTGCTTTGGCATATGCTGCGGCTGTCTGGCATTCAAGCAAAGGGCTGGGGTCCCGGGAGGCTTTTTCGATGAAATCCGGAAGTTTTAGACCGGCAACGATTGCTGCCCGCGCGGCTGGAGCCAAAGACATAGCCACGGGCGGCATTGTACCAGCAATCAGCCCATCAACCACGTATGCACGGGATGAAAATTACGACCTGCTAATGCCGGAGAATAAATACGGTCGTGATCAGAACGCGACCGTGCGCCAATTCGAAGAGTTGGTTCGCCTATTAGAAGGCGCAGCAGCGACATGCGCTTTTGCGTCTGGCATGGCGGCGGTCTCGGCACTCATGCGATCTGTCCCAAACGGTGGCCGCATCATTCTGCAAAGTGGCATCTATCATGGTGTGACAAGCTTTACCCAAAAATTTGCCACAAGGCGCAACATCACTATGGAGCAGGTCAATAGCTCCGATCTGTCGGAACTTGAGGCTGCATGTTGCACGAAGGCGGATCTGGTTTGGATCGAGGTGCCGTCCAACCCTTGGCTGAAGGTCACAGATATCTCGAGTGCGGCTAAGCTTGCCCATGCGTGCGATGCAGCGCTTTGTGTTGACGCAACCGCTGCCACGCCGGTTCTGCTGCAACCCTTGGGTCTTGGCGCTGACTTTGTCGTGCATTCAGCGACAAAGGCGATCAATGGCCATTCGGATGTCCTGGGCGGTGTCATTTCCTGCGCCGATCCTGATCATGGAATGTGGCGCGCCGTGCTCGAGGAACGCCTTGGGGCAGGGGCCATACTTGGCGCGTTTGAGGCCTGGCTGATGTTACGCGGTGCACGAACGCTGCCCTTGCGCATGGAACGAATGTGCTCCAATGCAACGGATCTTGCCCGAAGGCTTGAACAGCACAAAGCTATTGAAGCGGTTTTCTACCCGGGTCTTGAGAGCCATAAAAGTCACGCGCTTGCCAAAGCGCAAATGCATGGAGGATGTGGTCATCTTCTGTCTGTGATGGTCAATGGAGGACAAGAAACCGCTTCGCGTGTGGTCTCAAAGGTCAAACTGTTTGAGCGAGCAACGTCGCTTGGCGGTGTGGAAAGCCTGATCGAGCACCGCCATATCCTGGAGCCGCAATCGGGTCTGCCGCAGAATCTCCTACGTCTGAGCATTGGGATCGAAGATGTCGAGGATCTTTGGGACGATTTAGAATACGCATTAAGCTCAGAAAGGTAGAAGATGTCGCTACACGATGTTGATTGGAGCATGTTGCCAATGCCGGAGGATGACGGCGCTGCGGATCACCTGATCGGTCGCTGTCTACCGTCCGTGCAGCTTGTCTCGACCGCCGGTGGCACTGTGGCGTTTGAATTGCTTGAAGGGCTGACCGTCATCTACATCTACCCGATGACGGGACGTCCAGACCGCGCTTTGCCAGACAATTGGGATAAGATACCCGGCGCCCGCGGTTGCACGCCGCAATCCTGTTCTTTTCGAGATCATTTCGCCGAGCTTCAGGAGCATGGCGTGCGAAATCTTTTTGGCCTTTCGACACAGGACAGCGCTTATCAGTCAGAGGCGTCGAAGCGTTTGCATTTGCCTTTTCCATTGCTCTCTGATGAGGATCTTGCGCTCACCGTTGCACTGAAACTACCAAGTTTTGAGGTGGATGGTCAGCGCCTTTTACGGCGTTTGACCCTTATAGCGGAGGACGAAAAAATCGTGCATGTTCGCTATCCCGTCTTTCCGCCCGACCAAGATGCAACGCATGTTGTTGATTGGCTCAAAGAGCGGAAAGCCTAACGAAATTCCTCTTTCATGCGCAAAAGGCGAGCGTGGAAGGGGGGTATGTCATCGATAGAAACCAGGCCAGCTTTCCGCGCTGTCTTAAGCGCAAGAGGCAAATCATGACCTATAAATTCGTACACCATACGTGTGGCACGCCGCGCTGTGATTTTTTCGCGCACCGTCCGCGTCGCATAGCCTTCCCAAATGTCAGACTGAATAGACGTTTCCGGACTCAAAAAATTGAACGAACATGCTGCGCCATGCCGATGGGTTACAAGGGCCATGACGCCTTCTTGCTGACGCATGATTAAGCCACGGTATTCGCGGTTGATTGCTGATGTCTTCAAGCCCTGAGCGCGCATGGCAGCGCGGGGCTCGTAACCACGCATGAATGTGTAACCATCTTCGCGCCAGACAAAAATCAAGCCGACAGTTAACTGATCATCGTAGATAAAACTACGGCGTACAAAACGATAAAATCCACTAGGAAATAACCGCTCGGAAAGTGCGGTCGGTCCATCACCAAAGAAGTTGCGCAAGACCGGATGATTTAGCAGATCAGACGGCAGATTGGCGGTCTGTTCAAGGGTTTGCAAAAGGATGCGACCATCAACGTCGAAAAAATTGCAAATCTTATGTAGCACGTCCGGCCTAGGGAAACTATCACCAGCAAGATACCTATTAAATTGGCTTCTATTGATACCCAGCTCGCGGCAAACGGCCGTTATCGACGGGTATGGCGCGCAGAGCTCGCGCAGGTTATCTCCAAATATTTTTCGAATAGATGCTGGATCGGAGCTTTGTTTTGGATCTTTGTAAAGCTTGGTCAGGGTCACTCGACAATCCATTTGGCGAAATTGCATAACCTAAACGATTTTAAATCGCGATCTCGCGCCGCCTTAAGAAGAGTAAATCGCCATTAACGTGTATATTGATGCTAAATTGCGTCTAAATCAAGACCATCTGATACAATTTAGCGGAACTTTTTTGTAAATTTATTCGAGCGTAAGTTGTTATAGTGGATTATCATTTTTGTACACCTGGTTTGGGCAAATGCGGGGTGTTTAATGCACGGGGTTATCTTATGGGGCGATCAGGATTGTGAAAGAGCGTTGATCTGGTGCGAAGATCACGGCTCTCTTGCTTTCTACAAAGCTCCCACAATTTCAAATAGCGTTCCGCTTGATTTTGACGCGGGCGATCTGGTTTTTTTCGACGTACAAGAAGGGGATGATTTACGGCTCGCGCTAAATTTGAGTGTGGTTGCAAGCGAAGAATATCCTTTCCTGGTTTCGAAATTGAGGCAAGCAATGTCTGACGGCCGAGCGGCGCTGAACGAAACGCGCCACACTCAATCCACCGTAGTTTCCTTGTCAGAACATTCTTATTCTCGGTGCACGGGTCTGGAAGACGAAGAAAAGGTTTTCAACATCCGCTGAGACGTTTATTCGCCACGAAGCAAGGCCGCAACGCCGGTGCGCGCCACGTCTTCAAGGCCCAATGGTCGCATTAGATCGGCGAACGCATCGACCTTTTCAGGTGTGCCGGTAATTTCAAACACAAAGCTATCAAGCGTGCTGTCAACGACGTTGGCGCGAAAAATATCAGCAAGACGCAGTGCCTCAACCCGTTTTTCTCCCTTACCGACGACGCGCAAAAGTGCCAGTTCGCGTTCGACTGAGGGCCCTTCGACGGTCAGGTCGTGCACCTGGTGTACTACAACGATGCGGCCAAGCTGAGCCTTGATCTGTTCGATGACTTGCGGCGTTCCGGTGGTTACAATGGTTATACGAGACGTATGACCAGTATGGTCGACCTCCGCCACGGTCAGACTATCGATGTTGTAGCCACGACCTGAGAAGAGTCCGATGACGCGCGCCAAGACGCCTGGTTCGTTATCCACGATGACCGCAAGTGTGTGCCGCTCTATCGTGTCGGAGAACGTAGGTCGGAGATTATAGGCTGAATGCTTGGATGCGCCTTTTTTAATTTTTAAAGCTGACATGGAGATTGGCCGATCTTAACGTTATGAGTTGGCAAGTTTCGAATTTTGACTGGGCGTTTTTACTATGTCGTACAGTGTCGTAAAGAATGCGGTGACGACAATTGCAAGGAAGACAAAACGAGTAATCTGGCCGGGGTAGTCAGTAGCGAAGACCGCGAGGATTATGGGACAAATCCCAACCCACATTGCCAGGCCTATAGCAGCTCTAGTTGGCTTTAAGCTCAGCGCGCCCGCGCGCCACATGAACAAGGCTGCAGGCGCAAGGATCGCAGCCTCATAGTACCAAAGGTAAGGTGAGGCGAGCGGAATAGCCAATAAAAGGACACTTGCTCGTTGATCAAAGCTCGTTTTGTCAGCTTTCCAGACAAGAAAAACAAGAAGCGCGCAAAGCGCGGTTAAACACCATTGAGCGACCAAGGCGATGTCTTCGGGCACACCTACTATTGCAAGAGCGGAATATGCGCTAACGATTAGATGCGCCTGATCAATACTGCCACGGACGGCATGGGTAAGCTCAGACATAATACTGAGCATTTCGTCTAAATATTCCAATCCATAATAGGCGAGCGGAACTGCCAGGATGATAACAGCCGTCACAGAAGCGGATAGAATGGTGCGCCAAGCGCCTACCGCCAAAAGGGCAAAGGGTATCATCAGGCCGAGCTGCGGTTTTATCGTTAAGAGACCGATAAAAACACCCGCAAGGATGGGACGCCCAGTATAAAGTGCGGCCAGCCCTGCAACCAAACCTGCCGACCAAAATATACTCATTTGCCCAACGATGAGAGTTGGGATGAGAACAGGCGCCAAAGTTGTTGCGACAAGAAGTGGTATTGTGCCTTCGCTAAAAGTCCTGGCCGCCGAGATCAAAGCGATCAAAGACAGTGCTCCAAAGACACCCCAGGCAAACGAAAAGTTCAATAAGCCAAAGGGTGTAAGAAATGCCATAAACCCTGGTGGATAAAGCCAAACCATCCAGTCGCCTTCAACGACTTTGGCGACTTCGCGCAAACGCTCCATGTCGAATGCATCAAGCGGCGTTCCAGCCAGGGCAAGCTTTGCTGTCGCCCAAAACACATAGAAATCAACCTGAACGACAATACGATCTGTTTGCGCAAGCTCAAAAGTCGAAACCACGACAACCAAAAGAAAGTACATCACGGTGACAATCGCGCCTAAAAGCGCAAATTGCCAGCCGCGTTTTGTATTAAACACGGCCAGCCTTTGCGATACTGCCGGATCCTTAGGCTCAGCCATTTTTTTCTTGTCTCTCCGTGCCTAGCGCCTAGACCAGAACCGCCCCACCGGCGTCGATGGCGCCCTTTGTCGAGGCGTTTTCGCCGAGCAGCATTTCATTATGCGCCTTGCCGGACGGGATCATTGGGAAGCAGTTTTCGTGCTTTTCCACCAGACAGTCAAAAATCACGGGACCGTCATAATTCAGCATTTCCATGATTGCGTCGTCGAGGTCGGCTGGGTCCTTGCACAAGATACCTTTGCAACCAAAAGCTTCAGCCAGTTTCACGAAATCGGGCAGCGCCTCGGACCAGCTATGGGAATACCGCTCGCCGTGTAGCAATTCTTGCCACTGGCGGACCATGCCGAGACGTTCATTATTCAGGATGAACTGCTTTACAGGCAGGCGGAACTGGACCGCCGTTCCCATCTCCTGCATGTTCATCAGCCAAGACGCTTCTCCTGCGACGTTGATCACGAGCGCGTCCGGATGGGCAACCTGGACGCCGATTGAGGCCGGTGTGCCATAGCCCATAGTGCCAAGCCCACCCGAGGTCATCCAGCGGTTGGGGTCTTCAAAACCCATATACTGCGCGGCCCACATCTGATGCTGGCCCACTTCGGTGCAGATATAGCGATCATGATCCTTGGTGAGCGCCTCGAGCCGTTCTACCGCGTATTGCGGTTTGATGGTTTTGCCTTCCTGAGTGAAGTCTAGGCAGCGGATCTTGCGCCAATTGTCGATCTCAGAATTCCAAGCGTCAAGCGCTTGGCCATTGGTTTTGGAGCCACGCTCTCGCCAGACCGTCAGAACCTGACGCAGCACCTCTGCTACGTCGCCGATGATCGGGAAATCGGTTTTGACCACTTTGTTGATCGAGGATGGATCAATATCGATATGCGCTCGCTTTGAACCCGGGGAAAACGCATCGATGCGCCCGGTAATACGATCATCGAACCGCGCGCCGATATTGATCATCAGATCACAGTCATGCATCGCCATGTTGGCCTCATAAAGACCGTGCATACCCAACATACCGAGCCAATGCTGGCCAGACGCCGGGTAGGCACCAAGCCCCATGAGCGTTGAGGTGATTGGGAAGCCGGTCTCGCCAACCAGTTCTCGCAAAATAGCGCTTGCCTCTGGCCCAGAATTGATGACACCGCCGCCGGTGTAGAAAACCGGTTTTTCAGCAGCCTCCATGGCCTCAACCAGTTGCAAAATCGTATCGTTGTCACCGATTGTTCGCGGCTGGTAATGACCGGTATTGGCTTTTTCCGGCGTTGTGTAGGACCCGGTCGCAAATTGCACGTCCTTAGGAATGTCCACCAGAACCGGCCCTGGACGACCCGATGTCGCAACATGAAAGGCCTGATGGATTACATCAGAGAGACTATCCGTGTCAGAGACCAGCCAATTGTGTTTGGTGCAGGGGCGCGTGATCCCTACGGTATCCGCTTCCTGAAACGCATCAGAGCCGATCATGAACGTCGGCACCTGCCCAGACAGGACAACAATTGGAATGCTGTCCATCAAGGCGTCAGTGATACCGGTGACGGCATTCGTCGCCCCAGGGCCAGAGGTAACAAGGACAACTCCGGGTTTACCGGTAGAGCGCGCATAACCTTCTGCCGCATGTGCCGCGCCTTGCTCATGGCGCACAAGAATGTGCTTGATGTCTTCTTGCTGAAAAATCTCGTCATAAATCGGTAGCACCGCACCGCCCGGATATCCGAATACGACTTCCACGCCCTGATCCTTAAGGGCTTGGACGACCATTTTCGCTCCAGTCATTTGGCGTGTCATTGATTTGCTCCGTTTATAACGTTGACTAGTTTTCCATTCTCATTCGCATAAAAAAGCCCCCGATCTTCGGGGGCGCATGGGGTACCGTTATGGTGTCCGTTACCGGCCCATGCGCCAATTTCCCACAATGACCACTAGGTCTTTCATTTTAGGTGACTCCTATATGCGTTTGTGGACACTATGAGTGAGGTTTCGGACCGTCAACAGCAAAATTGCGAAAATGTCGCCAATTCGGGCTTTTTCTTTTCATTTGTTGCGTGCGGCACATTGGACAAGTCGCTTAAAGCGACACGCTTGTTCCCTGCAAAACACCGTGTTCCATGGCGTAGCGGGTGAGGCCTGCGGTGCTTGAAATGCCAAGCTTGCGCTTGATATTCTTGCGATGCGTCTCGACCGTGCGGACTGAGATATCCAGATCGAGCGCCACTTCCTTGTTGGACTTTCCCTGAGCCAGTCGCAGTAAGATGGTCTGTTCGCGGTTGGTCAGTTGCTCGCGAGAGATAGACGCGTCGTTTGGTGTCAATGACCCTTGCGCACCGGTGCAGAGATAACGCGTCCCGTGCATGACTGTGTCGATGGCAAGCTTGATTTCGTCGGTTGGCACATCTTTGAGCACATATCCCATTGCGCCATGGCTCAGCGCCGATGAGATATATTCAGGATTGTCGTGCATTGTCAGGATCAGAATGCGCATGTCTGGGCGACGCTCGAGCAGAAGCTCTGTTGTCGATAGGCCGCTGATCCCGGGCATATTCAGATCGAGCAAAATCACGTCTGGTGACAAAGCCTCGACCTGATCGATGATCTCCTGACCAGATGATAGCGTCGCGACCACGTCTACATCGTCATAGCTTTCCAAAATCGCCTGGATGCCTTCGACGACCATCGGGTGATCGTCCACAATGGCGACCCGTAGTTTACTCTGAGCGCTCATGCGCTTGCCTTTTTGTCAGGTTGGTTTTGATCTTGCGGGTTCAACAGGTGAGACAGCGGCACCGTTGCCTCTATGACGGTGCCAGATTTACTGGATAGCACGCGCAATGTGCCTTCAAGCTGTTCAATACGCTCCTGCATATTGCGCAATCCGAGCCCGCTACCCGGTGCTGCATCTTTCGTCTGATCCAAGCCGACGCCGTCATCGGTGATTCGCAAGGTAGCCCCTTTTTTATGACCGCGCACTTCAATGGAAACATTATTGGCATCCGCGTGCCGCTCTACATTTGTCAGCGCTTCTTGCGCGACGCGGTAAAGCGCGGTTTTGGCATCATCGTCAAGCCGGTTGCGGAATGGCACCGTACTGAAAGCGACCTCAACGCCCGTACGTTCACCGAAATCCTCGACCAGCGATTTGAGCGCGGGACCAAGTCCCAGATCATCGAGGATACCCGGGCGCAGATCACGGCTTATGCGACGTACCTCCTGGATTGCGCCGGACAGCGTGTCGATGCCTTGGTCGAGGTTATCGCGGGCGCGCGGGTCATCCGCTCGCAGCCGCCTGCGCGCAATATCCAGAGCAAACCTTACGCCGACCAAGAGCTGACTGATCCCGTCATGCAACTCTCGCGCCACACGGCCGCGCTCTTCTTCTTGCGCGTCAAACACCCGTTGTGTGAGCTTTTTGAGCTTGGCATCTGCCAAGCGCCGCTCGCGGATGTTGATAAAAAGCCCTGTGACAAAAACCAAAAGCAGCGCAGCAAGAGTAATCGCACCGATGTACAGGAAGGTCTGGCGAATGCGGTTTTCGACCCCGGCCTTGGCGGCATTTACCTTGGCGGTGATGTCATCGGTAAAAACGCCAGTTCCGACGGCCCAACGCCAATCCTGCAGACCGATCACATAACTGACGATCTGTGCATTTTCTCCGGTGCTGGGCTTGGTCCATTCGTAACTGTGATAGCCGCCGCCCGAACGGGCCTGCCGGATCAACTCATCGGTGACAGAGATGCCAAACGCATCCTTTCGCCCGGTCCAGTTACGACCAATGAGATCGGTCTGTCGCGGGCTGACCAGGGCGTTGCCGTCATAATCATAGACAAAGAAATAGCCGTCTTGGCCGTACAACATCCCCGACAGGATCTGTGTGACGTGCAGCATCGCAGCTTCGTCATCGGGTGCGGCACGACCGTAAATGTTGATGAAGGCGGTGCGCGCGATGGACAGATAATTTCTTAATTCATCGCGCTTTGCGGCGATTAGTTCAGCCTCGAGGTTTTTGATTTCGCGTTCGGCCAGTTGGCGCGATTGCAGAGTGACCAAAACCGAAATCATGACCGCTGCAACAATGAGCGGCAGAGTTGCAACCAGAAAAATCTTCTGACCGTAGTTCACTCGTATCTGTTTGATAAATCTTCCCATAGTGATTCGATAAAGCGAATCGATGCGTTTTCATAGCCATAGTGAGTCGCTTCTCAGGTGCAAAAGTCCCAATATAAGACGATATCGCGTGAAAGTGTGCTGTCCTACGTAGTACTCGGTATTCCAAATCAAATTTACTCAAGATAGTGTCTCGCCACCTGCAACGATCCGCGCATAGCGAAGGAGACGCCGTGCGCCATTCACATTTTGGGAGGATTAACCGTATGGATCGTCGTTCTTTTCTAAGAAACACTGCTCTTGGTGGTTCCGCCGCCGCAGCAACATCGCTTGCCGCACCGGCCTACGCTCAGGGGAAACGCACACTCACTATGGTCACCAGCTGGGGTCGTGGTCTGGCGGGCGTTTTTGATGCCGCACAGAAGGTTGCCGACAACGTTAACGAGATGTCTGACGGCTCTTTGACAATCGACGTGAAGGCCGCCGGTGAACTCGTTGGTGCATTTGAAGTATTCGACGCCGTGACTGCTGGTCAGGCCGACATGTATCACGCCGCTGACTACTACTTTGTAAGTCAGCATCCAGGTTTTGCGTTCTTCACAGGCGTCCCATTCGGTATGACTGCGACTGAGCTCAACAACTGGTACTACCATGGCAATGGCCGTGCAGCGCACGACCAACTCGGCGAAATATTTGGCCTTAAATCCTTCCTGGCTGGCAACACCGGCACACAGGCGGGTGGCTGGTTTGCCAAAGAAATCGCAGGTCCAGAAGACTTCAACGGCCTGAAATTCCGTATGCCAGGCCTCGGCGGTAAGGCACTTGGCTATATGGGTGCATCTGTTCAGAACTTGCCAGGTTCCGAAGTGTATCAGGCGCTCGCATCTGGCGCGATCGACGGCACCGAGTGGATTGGCCCATGGGCAGACGAGAAAGCTGGTTTCCAAGAAATCACGAAGTTCTACTATACAGCGGGCTTCCATGAACCATCCGCTGGCCTCACACTTGCGACCAATCTTGATGTTTTCAACGAGCTGACACCACAGCAGCAGAAAGCTATCGAAGTGGCCGCAGGCCATGCCAACGTCTGGAACCTATCACAGTTCCTCATGAACAATGGTGCAGCACTTGAGCGTCTGAAAGCAGGCGGTGTGACCGTTCTTGAATTCCCGAACACTGTTTGGGATGCCATGGGCGGTGCAGCACAGCAAGTCTACGATGAGTTCTCCGGTGACGACATCTTCTCGGAGATTCTTGCTGACTACCAAGGCTCGATGAAGGCGTCCTCTGGCTGGCTGACACAGTCGATTGCGGCCTACCGTAATCAGCGCGACCGCGTTCTCGGTTAATCAAAAGCCTTTACAAAGCGAATTGCGGGTCCGATCCTTGGGCCCGCAAACCTAATTTGTCGGACAAACCGACATATTGCCAAATCGAGGGCGAATGGGGGAAGCATGCTCGACGCGCTGCTGTGGTTTTTTCAAAACATTGCATTGGCATTTTATAACTTTGCCTATGCGGTGACGCATCCTTCAACCTGGTTGGATTGGTCGAACAAAGAATCGATCATGCGGTTCGTCTATTATGGCGGGTCAGTTGAATTTTTCTTTGTGGTCTTAACGGCGATCCTGATTATCACCGCCATTGGAATTTGGAAGAACGCCTTTATGTGGGGCTGCGTGCGCGGGCTTGAAGGCTTTGCCAATATTGTTGGCCGGTTCTTTGCCTGGGCCGGTCTGATCATGGTGCTCCAGCAGATCGTGATTGTGTTTATCCAGCGGATTTTCGTTCGCCCCGATATTTCATTCGGTTTTGGAATTCCTGTGGCCTTTGACATTAGTTGGTGGGCTGAGGGGCTTAAGTTTCACAACGCGATGGTCGTGGCACTTTGCTGTACCTACACCTTTGTGCAGGCAGGCCACGTACGCGTTGACCTTTTCTATGCACCGGCCAAATACCGCACCAAAAAGATCATTGATATGACCGGTGCGCTGATCTTCATGATGCCGACTGCGATCCTTGTATGGATGTACGGTTGGTACTTTATGTGGCGCCACCTTATCACGCCGAAACCATCGGCCAGTGACGCGCTTGACAGGCTTTTGCTAAAAGCGCGCGCGGTGCGTTGGAATGTAGAAACCATCGGGTTCAGCCCGAATGGGTTTAACGCTTACTTTCTCTTTAAAATTCTGATGGTTGCTTTTGCTGGCATGATCTTCATCCATGCGCTTGCCTTCTTCTATCGCTCCTATCTGGAGTTCAAAGAAGGGCCAGAAAGTGATGGCAAATACCTCGATAAAGATACGCTCGAACAAGGCGAAGAAGCCTACGAAGGCACGCACTAAGGGGACTTTGATTGATGTTGTTCGGACTTGACGGCGTAGAGATCGGCCTGATCATCGTTTTCCTTTGCCTTTTTGGCGGGATCCTTTCGGGCTTTCCCGTGGCCTTTGCTATTGGCGGGGCAGGCGTTCTGTCCTTTGGCATTATCGCCTCGCTTGATGGCGCGGGCTTGCTGATCCATCAGGCGATTGACACCTCAAGTGAGCCGTTCAGGGCCCTTATTGCGTCTGGCGTGAAGGCCGAGACTATATCTGTTTTTCGATATCCGGATTTGCCCCGACTGGCAGAGCCGGTCTTCCCTCAAGGTTGGGAAACAGCGCTGGACCGGAATGTAAGCTTTGTCGTCAACCGAATGAATGAACGCGTCTTTGCAGGTCAGTCGATTGAGACGCTGCTCGCTGTATTGATGTTTGTTCTGATGGGCATCACGCTTGAGCGCTCTAAGATCGCCAATGACCTCCTGACCACTATGGCGCGCGTATTTGGCCCGCTGCCCGGTGGCCTTGCCGTTTCAGTGGTTGTCGTTGGCGCATTTCTTGCGGCCTCGACCGGGATCGTTGGCGCAACCGTTGTAACCATGGGTCTGCTCAGCCTGCCCACCATGCTGCGCAATAACTATTCGCCAGAGCTTGCCACCGGTGTGATCGCAGCCTCAGGCACCTTGGGCCAGATTATTCCACCCTCTATCGTGATCGTTCTTCTCGGCACGTTGGCGGGGGATCTTTATTCCACCGCGCAAGAAAACCGCGCGCAAGAAGCAGGCTGTTCTGACGCGCTCACTTTCCTTGGTGAGCCTGCAGTGGTCTCAGTTGGCACGCTTTTCCAAGCCGCGCTCTTACCGGGCATATTCTTGGCTCTGCTCTACGCAGCCTACGCTTTTGGTTACGCACTTTTTAACCCAAGCCGCGCGCCAGCGGTCGAGATGGGCACAACCAATGCAGAGCCAATAACGCGGGGTGAGGCCTTTACTTGGTTCCTTGGCCTGCCAGTTGCTTTGATCGCCGGTGTGATCCTTCTGGGACAAGTCAATGTCATCGGGTCTCAGGATACAACGGTCGATAGCTTCAGCGAGCAAGGGAAAGTGGCGAGCCTGCGCACAAGTGTAAGCGCAGAATGCCAAGCCTCAATGATAGAGCTGCACGGACAGCAAGCCTGGGATCAAGCCGTTGCCGAACAGGCTGAGATTGATGCCGCAGGCGGCGTGCAGCAAAGTGTCGAGCTCACCGAGGAAGAGCGCGCCGCAGCACTACAGGAAAACATCGATAACGCCGCGCCAATCGGTACTGGCGTCGCGGTCATCTTGCTGCTGCTCGCTCTGATACTGGTGATCGGTCGCGGTGTAATGCCTTCTGCCGGCGCGGCGCCGCTTTTGATTGGAGCGCTTGGCATCGTTCTTGGTCTGATCGTTGATATCGCCATCGTCGGCCCGACAATGAGCTCTGGCGCATCCTTCCTGATCATGGCAATACCTGTGGGCATGGCGCTTTACGGATGCGCCCATGCGGCTGGCCGTATGGCGAAGAATGAGCTTATCCGCGTGGTCTTTCCGCCGTTGGTTCTGATCGTTGCGGTTCTTGGCTCGATCCTTGGCGGTATCACCAACCCGACACCGGCGGCGGCACTTGGTGCAGGGGGCGCGATCATGCTTGCCGCCTACCGCAAGCTGCGGGACCAAGAACGCTCTGGCAAGATCATCATCTTCGCCACCTTTGCCATCATCATCGCCATTCTGATCGGCATCAATTTCGACCTGCGGATAAACATTGAGAATGTCTCGACCGAGACATGGATCGCATTCCTGATTGCCAAGGCGGCCTATCTCTATGCGCTGTTCGGGCTTCTCTTCGCCTGCTGGGTGCTCTACGCCGGAGGCGTTCTGACACCAGTGGTGCGCGAGACGGCCAAGGTCACCTCGATGGTCTTTACCATCCTTATCGGTTCACAGTTGTTGAACCTAGTGGTCATCAGCTTTGGCGGCGAGCATTATATTCAGCAGTTCCTGAAATCGTTCGACAACGAGTTCACGGTCTTCCTGATCGTGATGCTGGTGTTGTTCATTCTGGGCTTCGTGCTCGACTTCCTGGAGATCATCTACATTGTGATCCCGATCGTCGGCCCGGTGATCTATGGCGGTACGTTTGATCCCAAATGGGTGACGATCATGATCGCGGTGAACCTGCAGACATCCTTCCTGACCCCGCCCTTCGGCTTTGCGCTATTCTACTTGCGAGGCGTCGCACCGAAAGAGGTCACCACTGGTCACATTTACCGCGGCGTGGCCCCGTTTGTTCTCATCCAGGTGATTGGGCTGGCGCTCCTGTGGGCATTCCCGGGTATCGTGACCATCTTCCCGGATTTGTTGGCGCGGTAGAGAAAGAGTTAAAAGTTGGTTGTGAGCAAGAATAGCTAACTTCTTGCAATAAATGAACGGTATGACCGCTTTGAGCCCATAGTCACCGATGCTGCGCCGTGCACGAAAGTCGGCACGACCTTACGAGAGGCGTCCTCAAGAAGCGTGCTTACCAGAAAATGCACCTCGCACCGCTGTGCAGAATGTTGCAATCTCTTGCGCAGCTTCTTCTGGTTTCAGCGAGGTAACATCTAATACTAAGGTATTATCCAGGTCGGCCCCGATCAATTGCTCTTTCGACGCGTGATTTCGCAGGGCGACATCTGCGCCCTGCAATTTTCCTTTGCCCTTGCGTTCAGGCGATTGGATCCGTCTCACATTTTCTTCCAAGTCACAGACGATGTGAACCATGACGAGAGGCGGACGCCGGTCGCCTCGCCTACAAAAGCGTTGCCATTCTTCAGTCACCCAAGCGCTTTTGCCGGTCAGGACAGTGGTGAAAACGACCGGCACATCCTTGGGCAACGTTTCGATCAGGTCATCAGCAATCTGTTCAGTATGCCTGACAGCTTCATAGAACTCCGCGGTGCGAAATTCGGTCAGAGCGAACGCCAAGTTGTAGAGCGTATGGATGTCAACAAGCCGTGCTTCAAGAAGCTTTGCTAGTTTTCTCCCGATGGTCAGTTTGCCGACGCCCGGATACCCATTCAGCACAATAATCATTCGCTCAACGTAGATGCTACGTCCGACTTAGGCCAACCCTAAAGCTGACGTTCGAACAAGAGCAGCCAATGGCCGCTTCGTCCGCACACCGGACATGCAATACCTGCTAGTACATGCACATGGCTGGTTCAAATCATAAAAATATCAATTGAAGCTGCCTAAAACGCGTTCTTAACACCTCTTGCTGCGCTGGAGATGTCCTTGCCGATGCCTTCGATTGTGCCGCAAGCGCCCAGTGCTGTGGTCGCCACAAGCGCTATTACCATGAGTTTTTTCATCTGAAGTGCCTTATCCGTTTGGCGATTTTCGCCTTATTGCTCAGCCCCCGACCACCAGACTTCGGGTAGAAATCCTACACCGTCGCCATAAAGTGGCAGCCGGTCGGAAGGATACTGCAAATCGCTTAAATGCGCAATTCGGCCCACGGCATAGGTGTGGATCGGGATCACATAGCGGCCTGAAATCAACACCCGGTCCAGCGCACGCACAGCAGCGGTGAAGTCTTCCCGTGTCGTGGAGGCCAGCATGCCGTCGATCATCGCCTCTGCAGCAGGGGAGCGCATGCCCATTAGGTTGCGGCTACCGGGTTGATCGGCAAACTCAGCACCCCAATAGAGATATTGTTCATTTCCTGGGCTGAGAGAGAAGGAGCGTCGGTAGAAGGTCAGGTCAAAATCAAAGGCGCGCTCCCGTTCGGAATATTGTGCTGTATCAACGGTTTGTACAGTGAGGCTAATGCCAAGCCGCTCCAAGGCACGGGTGTAAATGCTCATATAGGCACTGGCTTGCTGCAAAAGCCCATCATTGCGCAGCACGGCCTCTAATTCGAGAGCCTCGCCGTCCGCGTTCTGCAGAACGCCGTCAACCACCTGCCAGCCAGCCTCCTCCAACAGGCGCGCGGCGGCACGGATGTTTTTGCGATTACGTTGTGTGCCGTCACCTTGAGGCAGCGTGTAGCCCTCAAGCGCTCCCGGCAGCAGGTCGTTCCCGAAAGGCTCCAATAAGGCGCGAACGCGACCCTCGGCGGGGCCGGGGCGCAGGCCCAGCTCAGAGCCCGAGAAATAAGACGTGATACGTGGCTGCCTCCCGCCTGTCAGCGCCTCATTCATAAACTCGAAATTAAAGGCCAGCATGAGTGCTTCTCGCACTCGCCAGTCATCAAGCGGCGCACGGCGGGTGTTGAATACAAATCCAGTCATACCCGAAGGTTTCTGATGCGGCACTTCGGAAAGCGTGATCTCTCCGTCGCGAACCGCAGGAAAATCATACTGCGTTGCCCAGGCCTCTGCGTTACGCTCACGCACAAAGGACAGCGTTTGCGCCTTGAAAGCCTCTTTTAGCACCGCCTCGTCGCCGAAAAACTCGATACGTATTGCGTCAAAATTGTTTGTGCCACGACGAAGAGGAAGATCTGCTCCCCAATAATCCGGATTACGTTCCAGCATAACAAATCTGCCCGGCTCATAATCGGTGACGCGATAGGGGGCCGAGCCAATTGGAATATCCACAAGCCCTGCATCGGCGAGTGATTTGCCCTGCCACTGAGCCTTCTTGAGAATTGGCCGCAGCCCGGCGATAAGCGCCAATTCGCGATCCGCGTCTTCAAAGCTCAGTTTGATTTTGCGCGGGCCGGTCTGCTCAATTTTGGCAATCTTGTTCCAGAAGCTGCGATAGCGCAGGTGCCCCTCGGTGCCGAGCGCCTCATAGGACCAGATAACATCCTCGACCGTGACGGGGCTACCATCGGAGAATCGCGCGTCTTCCCGAAGGGTAAACTCCACCCATTGCCGATTCGGTCCTGTCTCTATCGATTCGGCCAAAAGCCCGTAAAGCGAGAAGGGTTCGTCCCATGACCGGCCCATAAGAGACTCGTGGGTCAGAAAGCGGAGCTGCCAGGGCACGTCGCCTTTTGGAGCAAAGGGATTAAGGCTGTTGAAGCTGCCAACATTGCCGGTCGTCAATTGCCCGCCTTTCGGCGCATCTGGGTTTGCATAAGGCAGGGATACGAAATCTGGGGGTAGCTCAGGGGTGCCATACATAGCTATGCCGTGGCTTGGCCCTGCCGCGCCCAAATTTGGCGAAGCAAACAATACCAAAAACAGCGCAAAAATCGTAAAAAAGTATAAACGCGCTTGGAAAATATTTAGCCTCATTTGGGCAACAATCCTGCTCAACCCTTGTTTTTCTGGCTCTAAGCGTAAAGAGGGATTCTTTCGTTTTCAAACTTTTAGCTTGGATCGGAGCATTAATTTGCTTATAAAGGTGGCACTGCTCGATAGGTTTCTTGCCTGTATGAAACCTGCCTCAATAACTTAACGCCGGCTTCGTGCCGGCGTTTTTTTTATTCTGCGCAAATTTTAATAACCGTGGCGTTTTCTTGCTTGTTGCGTGGTGATCAGACACAACAGCGCAGGCGGTAGGCAATAACAGGGAAGATTGCGATGTCTCTTGCAGGAAAGAAAGCAATTGTCACGGGCTCAACCTCGGGAATTGGACTGGGGATTGCGACGGCCATGGCAGAGGCCGGTGCGGATGTCGTGCTCAATGGTCGTACGGCGCGCGATGAATGCTTGGCCTGTGCGGACAAGATACGCGAAGACACCGGCGTAGATGTGTCTTTCATTGCCGCTGATATGTCCGACCCTTCTGAGTGCCACCGGCTGGTCGAAGAGGCGGGCGGATGCGATATCCTGGTCAATAATGCTGGTATCCAACACGTGTCGGGCATCTCCGAATTTCCGCTAGAGAAATGGAACGCTATTATCGCGATCAACCTAAGTTCCGCTTTTCATACCACCGCGGCGGCTTTGCCTATGATGCGCGATCGCGATTGGGGCAGAGTAATCAACATCGCGAGCGCCCACGGCCTCACCGCTAGCCCATACAAGTCCGCCTATGTAGCTGCAAAACATGGTATGGTGGGATTGACCAAAGTCACAGCCCTCGAGACGGCAGAGGAAAACATCACCGCCAATGCGCTTTGTCCCGGCTATGTGATGACGCCGCTGGTGGAAAAACAGATCCCGGACACGATGGAGAAATATCAAATGAGCCGGGAGGATGTGGTCCGCAACGTGATTCTAGAACGCCAACCTTCCAAGCAAATGGCCTCCGTCGAGCAGATGGGTGGAACATGTGTATTTTTGTGCTCGGACCATGCGGCACAGATCACCGGGACCACATTGTCTGTGGATGGTGGTTGGACGGCTTTGTGAGAGAAGACACCGGGAGCCCGCCCCTCGAACTCCCAGGGACATTTTTAGCAAAAAGAAAGCAAGGCTTAGTCGGCTATGATTGGCGTGCCCTGATGAAACCATAGTTGCCAGCCTGAGCTTCCATGGCGCCAGATTGAGGACCGGTTGGCACGTTCGATTATCCGGTTTCGTTTGATCTCGCTGATATACGTTGTTTGGACCGTATCTTCATGCAGGAGACGGGCTCGAAATTGGGGAAGGGGGAGCGTGGCGCTTATTTCTCCAAACGTACTTGCGCCGACAAACATCTCGGCACGTGTGTAACGTCTGCCGGAGCGGCCAAACTCAAAAAAGTCGGGCGCGAGGATCTTTTCCATATAGGTGTCATCATACCGCGTTTTGGCTTGCCAAAGACTTTCTTCCAGTCTGTGTATTTCAGCCAGAAGTTCGTGATCGATATGGCTCGTTGCTGCGTATTTTTCCATTCCCGAAAATTCGTTCAACCGGAGTTTGGATTATCCCCGTTGCCAATTCCATTGCCGTTCCCGTTCCCATTCTGGCCAGGATAGACAAGCCCGGCTGAGATAACCAACTTGGCCGCGTCCTCAATCGACATATCAAGTTCCACCACGTCTTCTTTGGGGAAGAATAGCAAAAACCCTGACGTTGGGTTGGGTGTGGTTGGGACAAACACGCTGACCATTTCGCCACTATGATCGGCTTTTTCCAGAACCTCGCCTTTTGTCGCCGTAGAGATGAAGGCGATGGCCCATATTCCCTTTCGTGGATATTGGATTAGACAGGCCTTTTCAAAACTTCGTTCTGACTGGGCAAACACCGTCTCGGCAATCTGTTTGACGCCCGAATAGATCGAACGGACCACCGGCATTCGATCCACTAGCGTTTCAGCATAGGCAATCATAGATCGCCCGATCAGACCTTTGGCAATCCATCCGACCAGCAAAGTGAACAGCAGGAAAAAAACCACGCCGAGGCCGCGTATGTTGATCTTTACCCACCCCTCATCATCAGGTCGCGTGTTGCCCAGGATTAATCTGTTTATGATATTTTCAGGCTGGTAAGCGTCTGGCACGAAGGGAAGAACAACCCCGTCGACCCATCCAATCAACGTCCAAATCAACCAAACTGTTAGGGCTACTGGGGCAATGACGACAATGCCGGTAAGAAAACTCGCACGAAGGGCCGCAAAACGTCGGGGCTTTCTTTGCGGCGGAGGATTTTCGTCGAATGGCGTATTCATGCAGCTGTACCGATAAAACTCGGATGTGTTTATGCGTTTTGTCAGACTTCGACAATGCAATAGACAGGGTGCCACAACCTAAGGCAGCCAAATTTGCGAGAAATTTTAAATTCGGATGAAAAAATCGACCGTTTTGGCCGAGTAAATCAAAACTGCTGGCATTCGATGCGGCCAACTCTCATGTTGAGTTAAAGGAGAGCAAGATGAAATCGGTTTTTGCCTTGGCCGTCCTGAGCAGCGCGCAGATGTCCTTTGCCGCGTGTGCGGATAACCAAACCTCACGCTGGATAACCGAAATGATCAAGGCGAGGGCGGGGCAGGGAGCCTTTCCTGCACCTACTTCTGGAGGGGAATGTCAGGCCAGCCAAGTTTCTGGCGGGCCGACGAGCAGTGTCTGTTCTTGGGAGTTTGACTATCGCGCTGATGCGGCGGCGATGCTGATGGATGGTTTTCTCGAAACTTTGCAGACCTGTTTCGATGTGCAGGAGATCGCGCCTGATCAGCAGGTCAATCACCCTGACAGCTATGATTTGCACCAGTTAGAAGTGGGAGAGACTATGGTGTCTGTTTCCTTGAAGGATAAAGCCGCGCTGACCAAGACCTATATATTTTTGCGCTTTGAACCCGCAAATTAAAACGAGATGTACAAGCATGCTTGCAAGAGCGCACGTGTAGCGCTATGTACGCGCCATTAATCCGCAGGTATGGGCGGGCCGATGGGGGAGACATCCCCGGGTGTCCACCGGTTGAAGCAAACGCTTTGATCCCATGCCGAGGCTAAAACCGGAAAGGAAACGTATATGGCTCTTCCAGAGTTCACTATGCGCCAGCTATTGGAAGCAGGCGTTCATTTCGGCCACCAAACGCAGCGATGGAACCCGCGTATGGGCGAGTTTATCTATGGGGCTCGCAATGGCATTCACATTCTTGATCTAACGCAAACCGTACCGCTGCTTGACGCGGCTCTTAATGCGATACGAGAAACCGTTGCCAAAGGTGGCCGCGTATTGTTTGTGGGCACAAAACGGCAGGCCAGCGGGCCAATTGCCGAGGCGGCCGAGAAATGCGCGCAATATTATATGAACCACCGCTGGCTCGGCGGCACCCTGACCAATTGGCAGACGGTTTCGCAATCGATCAAACGTTTGAGCGAGCTTGATGAGCTGATGCAGGGTGGGGCAGAGGGCCTGACCAAGAAAGAACGCCTCGGCGTTGAGCGCGAGCAAGCCAAACTGCAGGCTTCGCTCGGCGGTATTCGCGAAATGGGTGGCACACCAGACCTTCTGTTTGTGGTCGATGTGAAGAAAGAAGCGTTGGCCGTAGCTGAAGCCAACAAGCTTGGTATTCCAGTTGTGGCAATCGTCGACACCAATTGTTCACCTGATGGGATCGACTATATCATTCCAGGCAATGACGACGCGGCGCGTGCGATTTCGTTGTATTGCGATTTGGCGGCACGTTCGGCACTTGACGGTATGTCTGCGCAACTCGGAGCCGCTGGCGTCGATCTTGGCGCGATGGAAGAGGCGCCTGTTGAAGAGGCCGTTGCAGAAGAAGCCCCAGCTGAGGCCCCACCTGCGGAGGAAGCTCCTGCTACAGAGGAAGCGCCGGCCACTGAAGACGCCCCGGCGGAAGAGGCCAAAGCGGAATAATTTTCCTTGGCTGCGGGATCGCTCGCAGCCATCACCACATCAGATATTAGGAGAGCCAAAATGGCGATCACTGCTGCACTTGTAAAAGAGCTGCGCGACAGCACCGGCGCGGGCATGATGGATGCGAAAAAAGCGCTCACAGAAACCAATGGCGATATGGAAGCGGCCGTAGACTGGCTGCGGACCAAAGGCCTGGCAAAAGCGGCCAAGAAATCGGGTCGTACGGCGGCTGAGGGCCTTGTGGCTGTGAAGGTTGAGGGGGGCAAAGGCGTTGCGGTTGAGGTAAATTCCGAAACCGACTTTGTGGCCAAGAACACAGAATTTCAGGAAATGGTTTCCGGTATCGCTGGCGCTGCAATTGGCGTGGCTGATGTGGAGGCGTTGGCAGCGGCAGACCTCGGTGGTAAATCCGTGGCTGACACCATCACAGACAAGATCGCCACCATTGGCGAGAACATGTCTCTGCGCCGCATGGCGGCGGTCGAGGGTGATACAGTTGTGAGTTATGTGCACAACGCGGCCACCGCAGGCATGGGCAAAATTGGCGTGCTTGTTGCAATGAATGGCGGCGATGAAGCCTTTGGCAAGCAGATCGCGATGCATATTGCCGCGACCAGCCCGGCGGCTCTGAACGAAGAGCAACTTGATCCAGCTGTTGTCGAAAAGGAAAAGCAAGTTCAGATCGATATCGCAAAAGAGTCTGGCAAACCCGACGCTGTGATCGAGAAGATGATCGTTGGCCGCATGAAGAAATTCATGGCCGAAGTCACACTGGTCAATCAGGCGTTTGTCATCAACCCGGACGTCACCGTTGGTGCCGCAGCAGCGGACGTCGGTGCAGAAATTGTCGGCTTCGCCCGTATGGAAGTCGGCGAAGGGATCGAAAAGAAAGAAGAAGACTTCGCTGCAGAAGTCGCTAAAACCGCCGCTGGCGGCTAATCTGCCCTATTCAACAATCAAGGGCGCCTTCTGGCGTCCTTTTTTTTCGGGAACCGAAATTGGAGTTCGTACCGAGCCCATTTCGAACGTTTCTGCGCATCGAGCAGACGTCTGGTGACGGTAACTTGCCGGTCGGATATGTTGCCGCATGACTAAGTCTTCTTTGCACACCAATGCGGCTACGAACCGTCACGACAAAGCATTGGCGAAAGTGTTCAGTTTGGTGGACCGACAGCTTGCTCCTATTGGACTACAAGCAATCAAAGCACTTGGACCAAAAACTGGCGAATCTATCCTTGATGTAGGCTGTGGTGCCGGTCAGACTTTGCTTCAGATTGCGGAGCGCGTCGGGGCAACTGGTAGCGTCATAGGTGTCGATATTTCGAAAGTGCTTTTGTCAGTTGCTCGCGAGCGTTGTGCAAACGACCCAAGGATCAAACTGGTGGAAGCAGACGCCCAGACGCTAAGTTGGCCAAAAGCGAGCTTTGACGGTGTATTTTCGCGCTTTGGGGTAATGGGGTTCACCGACCCATCCATTGCATTCGTCAACTTTCGAAGTCTGCTGAAATCCGGCGGGCGTCTTGCATTTTGCTGCTGGAGGGCACTTGAGGAAAACGAACTTGATGGTTTTCCCATTCAAGCCGCAGGGCGAAAAAGTGATGTACGAGCGACGCCCTTTAGTTTCGCTGATCCAAGTTACGTGGCTAAACTGTTGGAGGGAGCAGGGTTCAAAAACGTCGTGCTAGAAGCATACGACGAACGCGTTTCCTGCGGCAACTTAAACGAAACATTAGAAGTGCTGCTTAACGTAGGTGCACTTGGACAGATAGTTCGTGAGAAGCCATTTATTCGCACCGAGGTCGAGCCTCGTTTGCGGGAAGCAATTTTGGCGCGAACTGCTTCTTCTACCGTGGAACTAAACGCAGCGTTTTGGATTGTATCAGCCTGGGCCAATGATCCTCGACCACCTACGCCCTGAACCTTTTGACCTGCACCGGTTGATCAGATACACGTCTTTCATTGTGCCGTCGTTTGCTGTTCTTTTGTAATACCTGAGCCAAAAAAGCAAACACAACGGCCGTTGGAGCAACTGTCGCGACTTGGCACCGTGTCCGCAACGCAGAACTATGCAAGCACTTCAAAATTTGCAAAGACTTTCATTTCATCGCAACGAGTCAAACTCTCTTCCCTATCCTTAGAAAACTGCTACAAATGTTTCGTGGCACATAGGCGATGGCGTCGTCTTAGGGGCAGGGGCCCTTTGCCGCATTCCAAGTTCCTGTACGCCGGGACTTTCAATCGGGAGATTGAGGGCCCCGCCTTTGTCTCCGGCAACAGAGGAGACGAGCCATGTCGTGGTCGCCTGAGAAAACCGTTGTCAACAGTTGGAACGAATGGGATCCGCTTCGCCACGTGATCGTTGGGCGGGCTGACAATTGTCACATCCCACCCGAAGAGCCCGCGCTCGATGCCAAGGTGCCCGAAGATAGCGACATGCGTGGCCAATGGGGCATGCGCCCACAAGAGACGATTGACCGGGCCAATGAGCTTCTTGATACGTTCGCGGGCCAGCTGGAGGCCAGGGGCATTCGCGTAGACCGGCCAACACCTATTGATCATGCACTGCCGGTCACAACGCCAGATTTCCATACTGATAGTCAGTTTGGATGTATGCCGCCACGTGACGTGCTTTTGACCGTGGGCAGTGAGATCTTAGAGGCGACGATGTCTTATCGCTGTCGTTGGTTTGAGTATTTGAACTATCGCCCGCTGATACAGCAATATTGGGAAGAAGATCCGAATTTCCGGCATGAAAGCGCACCCAAGCCGCGCCTCACCGATGCGGACTACCACGACGATTACCTAAGTGAGAAAATCGGTGAGCAGAAGCGGCTTGAATGGACGGCGGAAAAGTTCTTCGTCACCACTGAAGAGGAGCCATTGTTTGACGCCGCGGATGTTCTGCGTTTTGGGCGCGACCTTGTGGTACAGCACGGCTTCACGACCAATTTAAGGGGTATTGAATGGATTCGGCGGCATTTCCCAGATCACAGAGTGCATGCTGTAAACTTTCCTGGTGACCCGTATCCGATCCATATCGATGCGACGTTCACGCCTCTGCGTCCCGGTCTGATACTGAATAATCCGCAAAGACGACTGCCCGATGATCAACGCGTGATGTTTGAGAAAAATGGTTGGGAAATAGTGGATGCGGCGCAACCTGCCCATAACGCGCCACCGCCGCTTTGCTATTCTTCTGTATGGCTTAGCATGAATGTCCTTGTCCTTGACCCAAAGACTGTTTGTGTCGAAAAATCAGAGGTTTATCAGGCGGAGCAAATGGACAAACTCGGCATGGAAGTCGTAGAGGTGGACCTGCGTGGCGCTTATGCCTTTGGTGGAGGTCTGCATTGTTGTACGGCTGACGTCTATAGAGAGGGAAACTTTCAGGATTATTTTCCAAACATGTAACGTAAAACGGCCGACGACCCGATAAATAGAGCCGCCGACCGCTACCCGGTAGACACCGGCAGATCAGGTTACCCAGATATCACAGGGGCTGCTGACCCACGTTCCAAGGCTAAAATGCCACCACTCACGGAACCAGGGGATAATGCACCGCATTGGTAACGCAAAAAAGACAATTATTGATTAATTTCGTGTAAGTGTTTGAAAATTGTTATTAAAAAAAAAATATTGCAGCTTTAGGTATGTTTTTAACGGCGTTATTGGTCGTTTGTGCAACTTTAAGGCGTGTCGCCCGGGCAACAAAACTGAGCTATGTCATGCATTCTAGGTGTTTTGTCATCGCATCTAACGCCATCGGGTAACCATTTGCGCCAAAACCACATATGACGCCAAAAGCAACTTTCGCCACGTAAGACTTCTGCCGGTAATCTTCACGATTGTGAATATTTGAGAGATGAAGTTCAATTGTTGGAACCTCGGCACTCGAGATCGCATCCATGATCGCGACCGACGTGTGTGTGTAAGCACCAGCGTTCAAAATAATCCCATCATATGTTCCGCGCGAAGATTGAATGAGATCGACAAGTGTTCCCTCGGCATTGGACTGTTCAAAGCCTAGCGTAACCGAAAGCACTTTGGCCTTGGCCTCACACATGGCTTTGATATCCTCAAGCGTCTCAGCGCCGTATATTTCACGCTGGCGTGTGCCGAGCATGTTAAGGTTGGGGCCGTTTAGGATCATTATCGATGTCATGAGCGAACCGTCTTTGTTTGGCTAACAGTGACGCTTGAGTATGGGCGTAGCAAGCCGACAGTGCATATTTTCACGCTGAGTGATAAACTTGCATAGACACTTTTTACTGAATTTTAGGTAACATAATACTGATTATGCGTTAAATATACATAACCAGGTGGATTCACAAACGAAGTGCAAATTCTGTACGAATACAGAGAGTTGCATGGAGTATGAAGAATGGGAAGCCACTACTGTCACCTGAAACCGGACGAACGACGCAAGCTAGCAAAGTGGCTTGAAGCTAGATTGTTTGTCGCTGAGAAAGCGGATCGCCTGGGCCGCCACCCCTCTACAATCTACCGAAACATAAAACGGATCTGATTTATATACTCCCTGCCTAAATCTGCTTCTCAAAAGCCATCAATAGTCGCTCTCTGAATTTCTTAAACTTTGTGCGTTGAAAGCTGCTTTTTGCATAGCGCTGACGCGTGATGCTAAGCCAATCAATC
>JBCBBI010000011.1:0-115770 GCA_038531775.1 Pseudomonadota bacterium
GTCTCGGTGGGTGTGGTCATCTGGCGCCGCTGCACTTCTGAGACGCGTCCATGCGGGTACAGAATAAAGACGTCAACCGCCTCCAGACCACGAAAGGCCTCCATGGCCGCCGACCCGGTATCGCCCGACGTGGCCCCAACAATGGTAACCCGTTTGCCTGAACGGGTCAGTGAGGCCTCAAACATTTGCCCGATGAGCTGCATCGCAAAGTCTTTGAAGGCAAGCGTTGGTCCGTGAAACAATTCCAACAGGAAATGCCCACTATCAAGCTGTTTCAAAGGCGCGCGCGCAGCATGGTCAAAGCCTTGATAGGCCCGGTCAATGATGGCGCGGAATTCATGATCCGTGAAGGTGTCGCCCAAAAACGGGCGCATTACCGCAAAGGCTGTTTCTTCATAGCTCGTTCCCCGCAATTCAGCGATTTGATCGGAACTCATCTGCGGAATGCTTTCTGGTAGGTACAACCCACCATCGCGCGCCAACCCGGCCAGCATCGTCTCTTCGAAATTGAGCACCGGCGCGGTACCGCGCGTAGATATATATTTCATGTACGTCTAGCCCTTTGCCGGGTTACGGCTGCGAAAGATGTAATAACCGGTCATGATTACCCAGACCACCGCCAAAGAGAACCAGGTGATTGCATATTGCAAGTGATCGTTTGGAATGCCCGAAGTATCTACGGGCAAGGGCGTCACGGTTTCGTCTGGTTGCGACATTTCGCGAACAACGACGAGGACAGGCTCCGCCCCAAGCAGATCGGCCATTTGCTTTAGATCGCGGGCAAACCATGTATTTCCAGCAACATCGTTTTGAGGTGTTGAACTGTTCCGGTCATCGGGCCAGTGTAGATTGCCACGTAACAAAACGAGGCCCGGCGGTGCAGGCTGCACCGGGGTCTGCAGCCTGATAAAGCCACGATCAACCAATATGACGCGCCCGTCAGTCGCAAACGGCGAGATTAGCCTATAACCCGCACCAATCCTCTTACGGCTGACCAAAACCCGCAAAGCACCCTCGCCAAACTTACCGTTGAGCTCGACCGAACGATACTTGTGCAAGTTTTCTTGGGGTACCAGCGGCAGCGAGATTGGTTCACCGCCAATCTTGGCCTCGATCTCGGAAAGCACGCCCTCTTTCCAGGCCAGCCTCTGCATCTGCCAGACACCAAGCCACATCAGTAGGGCGACGCCCGCCAGTCCAAACAGCAGTGGTGCCAAAATCCGCATCATGGATCCCGAATAGAAACTTGTTCGCTATACCGATAGCCTGTTTTTCTTTTTGCTGAAAATATCCCGGGTGGAGCGCGAGGGGACATAGCCCTCTCGCCTGTAACCTCACAGCATGGGGGAAGTTGCTAACATCCTCAAAACCCGGCCGTCACGCGCCCCAGATATAGACCGCAGCAAACAGGAAGAGCCAGACCACATCCACAAAGTGCCAATACCATGCCGCCGCCTCAAAGCCGATATGCTGCTCCGGCGTAAAATGCCCTGCGCGAGTGCGGAAATAGCAGACCATCAAAAACACCGTACCGATAAAGACGTGAATACCGTGGAACATTGTTGGCAGGATGAAGTTCGAACAATAGACCTCACAGCCTTTGCCGAAACCAAAGGTTGCATGGAAATACTCGTAGACCTGAAACACACTGAAAAGCACACCTAGGCCGACCGCGAGAAGCAGTCCGTTCTTGATGTCGGGGCGATTGTTCTCATGAACCAAAGCATGGTGGGCCCATGTCGCTGCGCATCCCGAGCACAGCAGAATAAGCGTGTTGATCAGTGGCAGGTGCCAGGGATCAAAGGTCTCGATGCCAACCGGCGGCCAGACGCCATCGACGGCCGGGGATTGGTCGCTCATCGGATAAATGGCGTTTTTGAAGAAACTCCAAAACCAGGCAGCGAAGAACATGACCTCGGACATGATAAACATGATAAAGCCGTAGCGTAGGCCGATACGTACAACAGGTGTATGATCGCCCGCGTGGCTTTCCTTAATCGCTTCGGCCCACCAGAAGAACATAGAGAACAGCACACCCACAAAGCCAATTGCGAAGATCCATGGCACACCATTATGCATCCATTGAACGGCCCCGAACAGCATCACAAAAGCAGCAGCTGATGACACCAATGGCCATATTGATGGGTTCAGAATATGGTAGTCGTGGTTTTTCTCATGCGCCATGGTGCGCGTCCCTCTTTTTGGCTATTGGCGGCTCGTCCCCTCGTCCGAGCTTAGCATTGCTTGTGTTTCCTCGTCAGGCATATCGATCTGATAGAACGTATAACCGAGCGTGATCGTATGGGTGTATTTGGCGTCACGGTCGTCGACAATCTCCGGGTCAACAAAGAAGGTGACCGGCATCATCACCGTTTCGCCGGGCTGTAGGATTTGTTCCTGAAAGCAGAAGCAATCGATTTTCACAAAATACCCGCCTGCTTCAAAAGGCGTGACATTATAGCTCGATGATCCTGCAATCGGACGGTTTGTCGGGTTATGTGCCTCGTAGAAGGCCAGACCGGTTTCACCGATGCGAATCTCCATCTCGCGCTGCGCTGGTTTGAACGTCCAAGCGAAGCCGCGCTCTTGTGAGGCATCAAAGCGCACCTTGATGGTTTGCTCCAGGATTTTATCTGAGCCGGTTTCTGCGACATCGGTGGCACCGCCATAGCCCGTTACCCGGCAGAACCAGTCATAAAGTGGCACGGAAGCCCATGCTAGACCGCCCATCAACACCCCAACGCTGACAAGTTGCAGCACGGTCTTGTTTTTTGGGTCCATTGCCATCAATTGACCTCTTGCGAAAGCGGCACAGTGAAGTCGTCGGTTTTGACTTTCACCATTGTGAGACCGAAGACTAATGCGACAAAAGCTGCCAGTACGATGCCAAGGCCGAGATTGCGACTGAACCGTCTGTTATGCATCTCATGTTGACGAGAAAGCGACATCTACCAGCCTCCCAATCCGAAAGGCGCCAGCAACGCCTCGACACCAATAAGCCCGAAATGGGCGAAGAGATATAGGAGCGAGGCTTTGAAGAATTTACGCTCAGTCAAAAACCTATCGGCCTGTGACGCCTCTTCATCCCGTCGCCATATGCCAATTGCGCCCCTAACAAACTGGGCATTAAGCAAAAGAGCCCCGACGAGATAAATCGGCCCTCCGACGCTGGTAAACGCCAAAGCGATCGCAAGCGCCGCAAGAAGCAACGTGTAGACCAGAATGTGGATGCGAGTCGAGCGACGGCCATGTGTGACGGTTAACATGGGAACTTCGGCATTGTCGTAGTCCTGTTGGGTAAACAACGCCAATGCCCAGAAATGCGGTGGCGTCCACATGAATGTCAGCGAAAACATCATCAGCGACTCAATGGATATCGTTCCAGTGGCAGCTGCCCATCCAATCATTGGGGGAAATGCGCCAGCCGCACCACCAATGACAATGTTCTGTGGCGTCCAGCGTTTCAGCCACATCGTGTAAATCACAATGTAGAAGAAGATGGTGAATGCCAGCAGGCCCGCTGCCACAAGGTTGGTCGCCAGCGCGAGCATAACCACGGAAAAGCCGGTCAGCGTGATACCAAAACCAAGCGCCTCTTGCCCTGTGATACGCCCCGAAGGAACAGGCCTGTTTCGCGTGCGCTTCATCACCGCGTCTATATCGGCATCCCACCACATGTTGAGCGCGCCCGACGCGCCGCCTCCAACCGCTATAAAGAGGATGGCACAAAACCCAATCATGGGATGGATCGCGCCCGGCGCTGCGATCAGGCCGATTAGCGCGGTGAAAACCACGAGCACCATCACACGCGGCTTTAATAGCGCAAAGTAGTCACTAAAATTGGAATCATATGGCTCTGCGGCGGCATTGCCAAGGACCGGATTGTTTAGGCTTGCGTCGCTCATGGTCATTTCCGAAAGCTGCGTATGTGCCCCACATGTTTACAAAAAGCCAGATACGGTGCTATCTGGCGGCTCATTACTTGACCTGCTCTGCAGATGCTACATTCACCCGGTTTGGCAGCGTACTTGGGTCGCCGGCGTAAAGCTCAATCGCACCTTCAAGCCAATCCTGATAGGCGTCTTCACTGACGACCTTTACGGTGATTGGCATATAGGCGTGGTCTTTGCCGCAGAGTTCTGAGCACTGCCCAAAGTAAATGCCTTCTTTCTCCGCATTGAACCACAGCTGCGCTATGCGACCTGGCACCGCGTCTTGCTTCACACCAAATGCGGGGATGGTCCAACTGTGGATAACATCGGCTGCCGTAACCTGCATCACCACTGTTTTATTAACTGGAACAACCACTGCGGTGTCTGTTGCAAGCAAAAACTCATCCCGAGTATAGCCAAAATACTCAAGTTTCTTGATTGCCGTCTCGTTCAACACCTGCGCAGTGTCAAACGGCTGATCATCACCCCAGCCTGCTTCCTCGTCAAAAATCTTGTAAGCTGCATCTACCAATACGCTTTCAAAGCCAAATTCGTGGTCTGTGTACTCGTAGCCCCAATACCACTGATATCCTGTCACCTTGATATTGACGTCAGCCTCTGGGATTTCTTGCTGCTTAAACAACACTGGAAGTGAGAAGGCAGCAATAAACACAAGAATCAGAATAGGCGCGACAGTCCAGGCAACCTCAATCGGCGAGTTGTGCGTAAAGCTTGCCGGTTCTGGGTTGGACTTACGATTGTACCTGAAAATACAGATTGCGAGCAGAGCTATAACGAAAAGCGTGATGATCGTGATAACCACAAGGACCACGGCATCAAGCCATTGAAGGTCCCTCGCAAGCTCCGTTACCGCCGGTTGGAACCCGATGCCCTTGTCAATAGGGCGACCAATGATTTCGAGATCTGCGTCCTGAGCGATTGCTGGTCGCGCTGCAAAGATGGCTGTGGCCGCAGCCACGTAGCTAGAAAAGTTGCGCATTTTACACCCTGATAGGTATTATTCGAGAGCTTCGAGCAATTGCCGCTTCCCGTGCGCCTGTTGACCCGTTGCTTTCACTATTCTTAACAATCATATTCTGCGAGCGCTTACAAGGTTTTGCGTTGCGTCAAAGAGACGCTACTCGTTGATCCCGCTGCGCCGCACGCTAGGAGACCATTTATGCCAGACAAACAGTTCCGTCCATTTGAAACCATGCTGGATAGGGAACAGTCATTAACGCGCCTGCGTGACGCTTTGGCAGGTGCGGATGACGGCGAACTTTTCATAGAGCGTCGTCGATCTGAGTCTCTCAGTTTTGATGACGGACAGGTTAAAAATGCCTCTTACGATGCAACCGAAGGATTCGGTCTGCGCGCGGTCACGGGAGAGGTCACAGGCTACGCACATTCATCAGATGTCTCAGATCCAGCTCTTAAAAGAGCGGTGGAGACCGCTCGGCTTGCCGTCGGTGATGGTGGCGGCACTCTGGCACCTGCTCCTATTCCCAGCAATCGCAGGCTTTATTCCGACGATGATCCGATTGCATCACAAAGCTTTCCGGTGAAACTGGAGACACTACGCGAAATTGATGCGTTTGCGCGCGGGCTTGACCCCCAAGTTGTTCAAGTGAGCGCATCGCTTTCGGCCTCATTGCAGGAAGTGGTCATTTTACGCGCCGATGGCAGCGAATACAATGATACGCGGCCAATGACACGGCTCAATATTGCGGTAATCGTTGAAAAAGATGGCCGTCGCGAAAGCGGGTCTGCCGCAGGCGGTGGGCGTTTTGTTCCTGATGGCTTGCTTGATCCGGAAGATTGGCAAGCCAAGGCACACGAGGCGCTTCGTATAGCAAAGGTCAACCTTGAGGCAGAGCCGGCACCCGCTGGTGTTATGGACGTCGTCCTTGGCCCAGGATGGCCCGGCATTCTGCTTCATGAGGCGATTGGCCATGGGCTTGAGGCAGACTTTAACCGAAAAGGGTCGTCAGCTTTTGCCGGACTTATGGGGAGGCGGATTGCCGCGCCTGGCGTCACGGTTCTCGACGATGGCACCCTGCCTGATCGACGTGGCAGCATTTCCTTTGATGATGAAGGCACCGCAAGCAATGCCACAACCCTGATCGAAGACGGCGTTCTTGTGGGCTACATGCAGGATCGGCAGAATGCGCGCCTGATGGGCAAAACCTCGACCGGCAACGGCAGGCGCGAAAGCTATGCGCATGCACCGATGCCGCGCATGACCAACACCTATATGCTTGCTGGTGAAACAGCGCCAGAAGACATCCTGGCCGATCTGAAAGACGGGATATACGCGGTGGGTTTCGGCGGCGGGCAGGTGGACATCACAACTGGCAAGTTTGTCTTTAGCTGTACCGAGGCATACCGTGTTAAGAACGGTAAACCGGGCGCGCCACTAAAGGGTGCGACGCTCATTGGCGATGGAGCGACAGCCTTGCGTGAGATTCGCGCGGTCGGCAATGATCTCGCGCTTGACCCCGGTATCGGCACCTGCGGGAAGCAAGGCCAATGGGTGCCCGTGGGCGTGGGCCAGCCAACGCTGATGATCGGTGGGCTCACAATTGGCGGCTCTGCCACTTAACGGCATGGTCAACCCGGACAAACTTCGCAGTTTTGGCAATCAGGTGGATTTTGGCCAAACGGCTGAGGATTATGCCGCATACCGAGCCGGTTTTCCGCGTGCCTTTTTTGAGCTTCTCGTTTCACGCCAATTTGCTCGCGAGGGTGAAACAGCTCTTGACCTGGGCTGTGGCACGGGGACTCTTGCCAGAGGCCTTGCCAGGCTCGGGCTTTCGGTGACGGGCCTTGATCCGGCAAAATCCCTTTTGGAGCAGGCCCGTGCCTTCGACATGCAGGCCGGGCTTTCGTTGGATTATCGCGTTGGTCAGGCCGAAAATACGGGCCTGCCAGACGCACATTTTGATCTGGTCACAGCCGGGCAATGCTGGCACTGGTTTGATCGCACTCGCGCGGTTAATGAAGTTATGCGCCTGCTTGCGTCGGGCGGGCGCATCATTATCGCGCATTTTGACTGGCTCCCTTTGCAAGGTAATGTCGTTGCGGCAACGGAAGAACTGATCCTTTCATTTAATCCCGAATGGGCAGGCGCAGGTGGAAGCGGTATTTATCCCGATTGGCTCTCCGATCTGGGAGAAGCCGGCTTTTCTAAGCTAGAGACGCATTCATTTGATGTAACGCAGCCCTATGATCATGCCGGTTGGCGAGGGCGTATTCGAGCCAGCGCAGGCGTGGCGGCCTCTCTGTCAGAAGAGGAAACCTCGCGCTTTGATGCCGAGCTTGCGGCGTTGCTGAACCGTGATTTTGCAAACGAAACGCTGGAAATTCCACATCGGGTTTGGTTCGCGACCGGATGCAAAACTTAGACTTTTGCGATTTTTGAAACATCCTAAGCAAGAATTTGAGCCGTGCGTATCGTTCAAATCGGATTCGTTTTGGTTACTGGACAGTTAATTTTGTATCAGCCGGAGCGCATTACAGACAAATCCCACCAAAGCGCGGCGTGTGGTTTGAACTCAATTTCAAACTTTTTTGAAGCAATTTCATCCACTTAAAATTTAGTTGGTGTTTCCGACGAATTTAGCGGGTTTGATTTACTCCCCATTAACCAAAACTGACCTAACAAGATCGGGCAACAAGACGGAGCGACGATGTCCGAGGATGTAGATCCTTCCACTCACCCCCCACTCCCACCCACCACGGAAGATGATCGGATATTGTGGCTTCGTCTGTTGCGCTCCCGCCGCGTGGGGGCAACCACTTTCCACCGCTTGGTTTCAGAACATGGCAGCGTTGCAGCAGCCTTTGAGGCATTGCCAAAAGTGGCGGCAGATGCGGGACTTGATTACTACTCTCCCTGCAGCGAGCAGGCCGCCAGAGATGAATTACGTGCAGCGCAGGCACATAACACGCAGATGATCTGCATTGGAGAGCCTGACTATCCGCCACAGCTTGCGGCGCTGGCCGATGCGCCCCCGATCCTCTGGCTGCGCGGAAAGGTAGACGTGCTATCTCGTCCGCTGATCGCCGTGATAGGCGCTCGAAATGCCTCTTCGCTTGGCCTGCGAATGGCGCGCGGGCTATCGCAGGCTCTTGTCGAGAAGGGGTATGTAGTGGTTTCGGGCCTGGCGCGCGGTATCGATACGGCGGCGCATCAATCGGCAATCGAGGGCGGCACAATCGCGGTGATGGGCGGTGGTGTCGACGTCGTCTATCCAGCGGAAAACGCGCCGTTCGCAAAATCTATCGTGAACAGCGGTGCGATCGTTTCAGAACAGCCGATGGGCATGGTCCCGCGCGCGCGTCATTTTCCAACGCGCAACCGAATTATTTCAGGGCTCTCGCGCGGTGTGATTGTTGTCGAAGCCGCCGCAAAATCGGGCTCATTGGGTACTGCGCGGATCGCACTCGAGCAGGGGCGAGAGGTGATGGCCGTTCCGGGTCACCCTCTCGATCCACGCGCGGCGGGCTGTAATATGCTTATCCGTGATGGGGCGGTTCTTGTCCGTCACTGCGATGACATAATCGAGGCGCTTCCCGATGTTGATGCTGCGGTCGTGCCGCCACAACAAAGCAAACTTGATCTGTATTTGCCTTCACAGGCTCAGGCTCCGCCCCAAAGCGGGACACAAAGTCGAGCCGAAGACGCCAGAGACTTTCGTGAGACAATTGCGCTGCACCGCCAGATCCTTGATCGGCTGGGTCCTTCGCCCGTGGCCGAAGATCAACTCATCCGCGATCTGGCCGCAACCGCATCTGATGTCTCCCCTGCTCTGACAGATTTGGAAATGGACGGGCGCATTATCAGACAACCGGGCGGGCTAATCAGCCTTGGCGAGATTCCCAAAGAAGCTTCTCACGCTCGGCCGGATCGCGACCTTAAAAGAGCTTGAAAGGTGGCTTTAGTATGCATGTCATATAGACGCCACCCAAATATGCGTCCGAGATAAATTCACACTTGATTGGTGCGACATGACGCGGCGCTGCATTGACATTCCGCGCAGGCGCACCACATTTTGCGCCGCCAAGGGCCGCGCTGAGTCGGCCTCGGTGTCGAGGAGTATGCATGCCAGTCGTTGTCGTAGAATCGCCAGCCAAAGCCAAGACAATCAATAAGTATTTAGGCAATGATTACACTGTCCTTGCCTCTTACGGTCACGTTCGCGACCTGCCTGCAAAGGATGGCTCTGTTGTTCCCGATGACGATTTCGAGATGAAATGGGAAGTCGGGACCGACAGTAAGAAACATATCAAAGCGATTGCCGACGCCCTTAAAGACGACAACGCGCTGATCCTCGCCACGGACCCTGACCGAGAAGGCGAAGCGATCAGTTGGCACCTTGAAGAGGCACTGCGCAAACGCAAAGCCATCAAGAAAGATACACCGGTCAGCCGCGTTGTTTTTAACGCCATCACCAAAACAGCCGTAACCGAGGCGATGGAAAATCCTCGAGACGTGGATGCGCCGCTGGTAGAGGCATACCTTGCTCGCCGCGCGCTTGACTATTTAGTGGGCTTTAACCTTTCACCTGTGCTTTGGCGCAAATTGCCCGGTGCGCGCAGTGCTGGCCGAGTGCAATCCGTCTGCCTGCGCTTGATCGTCGAACGTGAAATGGAAATCGAAGCGTTTCGCGCCCGCGAGTATTGGAGCGTCAAGGCAGAGCTGACGACGCCACGTGGTCAAACCTTTGAGGCGCGTCTTGTCAGCCTGACCGGCAAAAAGCTCGACAAATATGATCTGGAGGATGAAACGCAGGCCGAAATGGCTGCGCAAGCCATAAAGAGCCGCGACCTAAGCGTTACGTCAGTGCAGGCAAAACCAGCAAGCCGGAATCCTTCCCCGCCTTTCATGACCTCTACCCTGCAACAGGAGGCGAGCCGCAAATTCGGCATGGGCGCACGGCAGACGATGAGCACCGCGCAGAGGCTCTATGAGGCTGGTCACATTACTTATATGCGGACAGACGGCATCGACATGGCGCCAGAGGCCGTTCAAGCGGCGCGCGATGCGATCAAGGACCGCTACGGTGCCGAATACCTGCCCGGATCGCCACGCATGTACAAGAATAAAGCGAAAAATGCGCAGGAGGCCCATGAATGCATCCGCCCGACGCGGATGGATAATGACACCGAAAGCCTTAAGCTCGCCGATGCCGACCAGCGAAAACTCTATGATCTGATCTGGAAACGCACCCTTGCCTGCCAGATGGAGGCGGCGAAGCTTGAGCGAACCACCGTAGAAATTGCAAGCGCAGATGAACAGGTAGGCCTGCGCGCCACCGGACAGGTCGTGCTGTTTGACGGGTTCATGCGCATATATGAGGAAGGCCGCGATGATCAGGTCGTGGATGATGATGACAAGCGTCTGCCGCAAATGTCTCAGGGAGAGGCTTGCGCCAAGACGTCTGTCACGCCGGAACAGCACTTTACGCAACCACCACCACGCTACACCGAGGCCACTCTGGTCAAACGCATGGAAGAGTTGGGCATCGGTCGCCCTTCAACCTATGCCAGCATCGTCACCACGATCCAGGACCGCGATTACGTCCGCAAGGAAAAAAACCGACTGCTCCCCGAAGACAAAGGCCGGATCGTTACAATCTTTCTGCTGAACTTCTTTAGAAAATACGTAGGCTATGAGTTCACGGCCAATCTGGAAGAAGAGCTTGATGTGATCAGCGCGGGCGAGGCAGATTATAAAGCGGTGCTGGCTCAGTTCTGGCGTGATTTCTCCGCAGCCATTGCAGAAACCTCTGAACTTCGGATTTCCGAGGTGCTTGACCGGCTAGATGAGGCCCTGGCCCCACAGCTATATCCCCCACGTGAGGACGGCACCGATCCGCGAAAGTGCCCCGCCTGTGACGATGGGAGCCTGCACCTCAAAACGTCGCGCAGCGGCGGCTTTGTTGGATGTTCATGTTATCCTGATTGTCGCTTTACACGTGCTATTGGCGGTGAGGCCTCGGAGGTCGCAGCAGATCGCGTATTGGGCGAGGACGATGGCGATGTAATTAGCCTTAAGAGCGGACGGTTTGGCCCATATGTGCAACGAGGTGAGCCAACCGAAGAGGTTAAGAAGCCACCGCGCGCGAGCCTGCCGAAAGGCTGGACACCTGATGATATGGACCTTGATAAGGCGTTGATGCTCCTGAGCCTGCCGCGCGAAATTGGCCCACACCCTGATGATGGCGAAATGATTGAGGCTGGGATCGGACGATATGGCCCATTTGTCAAACACGGCCGCTTGTATGCCAATCTTAAAGACGTCGATGATGTTTGGACAATCGGTATGAACCGCGCCGTCGAAGAACTGGCCCTAAAAGCTGCCAAAGGTGGGCGTGGGCGCGGTGCAGCTGCCAAACCACTGAAGGAACTGGGCGAGCATCCAGATGACGGCGGGCCGGTTAATATCATGGACGGCAAATATGGACCTTATGTTAAATGGTCCAAAGTGAACGCGACGCTACCCAAAGACGTAGAGCCGGTCGACGTGACAATGGAAATGGCGGTGGCGCTTATCTCAGAGAAAGCCGCAAAAAAGGGTGGCGGACGACGTAAGAAGTCATAGTCGTCTTTACCCGTGGTCAGTTGGCCAAGTTCAAGGCACAGGCATCGCTTATTAGAACGGGCGGTGTCTTACAAAGGCCTCGGGCAACCTGGAAAGCTGCCAGAACTTTAGGCACATAATCCCGTGTTTCGGCAAAAGGCGGCACGCCTTCATGCTTTTTGACAGCATTCTCTCCTGCATTATATCCAGCAAGCGCGAGCACTGCGTCACCTTCGAATTCGCGCAAAAGCCAATCGAGATAGGCCACGCCTCCCTTTATGTTTGCAGCTGGAGAAAAACTGTCTTTCACACCAAAGCGCTCTGCAGTCGCTGGCATCAGTTGCATGAGTCCTTGAGCTCCTGCTGAACTCACAGCTTCAGTTCGGCCTCCAGACTCCACGGACATCACAGCAAGGACCAAGGCCGGCGAAACCCCGGTGCCGATTGTCGCACGCAAAACGTCCGGGCCCTGTTTGCGAGCAAGGTCTTGCATATCTTGCAAGCGCGGCCCCAGAACCTTAGCGCCGTCCGGTCCGTCGCTCAGTGTTCGGATCGCAGAGAGCAGACGATCTTGCGCCGCTTCGTTGCGACCAGTGGGGACCTTTGCCCAAAACCAAGCGTATGCTGCATCAGGCTTAGGAACTGGATCCAAATCTGTTTCAGCGTTTGGACCGTTTTGAGGCTTGTAAGGCGCAAGGTGTGCTTTTTGCTCTTCTGGATCAATTTGGACGGTTATGAGCTTTTTGGCACCTTGTTTTGGTGGCGCACCAAACCGTGGTGAGAAATCTTCAAAGGGCGGTGGGTCCTCGGCAAAGCTGGAATTTACGCCAAAAGACAGCGCGATAAGCGCTAGAAGATAAGTGAATCGCATTTTAGGGCCTGCTCCGCCTCTATGTTGGAGCGAAGTATCGCATTAATCTTGCTCTGAGGCTAGCTTTGTTAATTCTTTGGAAACAGAGCCGCTCAACCAACCGTGCAAGGAATCGACATTTGGCTCGAAATTACCGAAAAAATCAAAATAATATTCTTTGAAATTCAATATGTTAGATTGAATATGCAGTAAATTCTTAACAATTACAGAAATGGCTTCAATGCCGCCCAAATCTTGCCGGAATTGAACAGCTATATTTGCTCATTCCGCACTACAGCGGGCCTGTAAGAGAGAGTTTGGGTCCGGTTCACTGCAGAGCGGTCGACTTAAATGCTTAGATCCTTTGGAGGGACCAAAAATGATCAAATTCATCGAAAACTTCCGTTCGGAAGAAGACGGCGCCGTAACAGTTGACTGGGTTGTTCTGACAGCTGCAGTTGTTGGCCTTGGCGTTGCAGGTGTTACAGCCGTGAATGGCGGCGTTGTAAGCCTGGCTGACAGAATTTCTTCTGCAGTTGCTACAGCTGACATCGGCCCAGGTTCCTAAGTCGCTGCTTAAGCGTACTATTTGCTACAAGATTATGGTCGCTTTGCAGCGGCCATTTTCTTTTGCTTAGAACAGGCAATAGAATGAACGACATACTGTCGCATTTTTGCCGCTTTTGAGCTGAAAAATCAAAAATGAAGACACTAACTACGAGTAAAACCATGAAAAACTTCATTGTAAAGTTTTGCAGTTTGGAAGACGGGGCAATCACAGTCGATTGGGTTGTATTAACTGCTGCTATTGTCGGCCTTGGCACAGGTGTCATACTGACAGTGGGCACAGGGACGGATTCCGTGGCCAACGCCGCTGCGGACAGAATTGGAACCCATGAAATTGGAGTTCCGGATTAAGATCGCAATATCTGCAACAATCAGCGCTGAATTGCCTCTTTGAACATTTTTCTCCAAACCGCCGTCCACGCAACACTTTATAGCCACATTCGACGTGTAGCGATCAATCGAAGAATAGCGCGCAGCGCTAAATGAACGAGCAGTCACGATTGGAAGGGACGACCCATGCGTCTGGTTTTTGGATTTGTACTGATCCTTGGTGTAGGCCTTGCAGGTTTTGCGGTCTACATGGCCAAAAATTACATTCAGGGCTACCAGGCTCAGCTTGAGCAAGAGCGCGCAGCCTACAAGCCGCCTATTGAAACAGTCGATGTTTACGTTGCGAGCGAAAAGTTGGAATATGGCCAACGCCTCTTGAAAAAACACGTTAAAGTCGTCGGATACCCCAAGGAACATTTGCCGGAGGGTGTATTTTTAACCGAAGAGGAATTGTTTCCTGAGGGCGAGGATGAACCACGATCCGTCGTTCGGACAATGGAACCTCTGGAGGTTGTTCTGAACGTAAAGGTGACAGACGCCGGTGCTGACGCTGGCCTCACTTATCAATTAGCGCCCGGCATGCGAGCGTTCGCAATTCGCGTTGACGTTGCAAGCGGCGTTTCGGGCTTCTTGCGCCCAGGTGACCGAGTAGACGTTTATTGGACTGGCTCAGTTAATATCAGTCGCGAGCGGAGCACTGAGGTAACCAAGCTCATTCAATCTGCCGTAAGATTGATCGCTGTTGACCAGGTATCTAACGAAGACGACTCCGCGAGTGCGACGATTGCTCGTACGGTCACGGTCTCCGTAAAGCCAGCACAGGTCGCCGCGCTCGCGCAGGCACAGTCTACTGGAGTGCTGTCACTCTCGCTTGTCGGTGCGGGCGAAGAAAGTATTGCCGAGAATATCGAGGTTGATCAAAAGTCGCTGCTTGGGATCGTCGAGGTCGAGGCTCCTGAGCTTGAGCAAGAGCGCAAGTGTTTCATTAACACACGGCGTGGTGGTGAGCTGATCAAAACAGAGATCAAGTGCGCTGACGACTCCGGCTCGTAAGACCCAAACACAAGATGTTGTACACACGAGACGCTCTACCACAGGGCGTCTCGGCTTTTTCGCAACTGTCCCCTGAAATCCACAGCAATTTGTGGATAAAAACTATTGATTCTTGCAAAAAATTTCGAATTGCCCCAGTCTCCGAGCAATCCGGGCGTAAAGACCCGATAAATAGAGGCGTGATCGGAAAGGCAGGTCACATGACACATTTGAACGCTGTAAAGGCGGCCCTATTGGGTTTTGCCGTTGTATTAAGCTATGTCGCGGCGCCAGCCACGGCACAGGACATCCAGGTTGTGCGCAAAGGTGCCGCACAGGACCTGAAAGTAAACATGAATCGGGCCGTCGTTGTTGAAAGCGACGTACCATTTGCAGAACTCAGCATTGCCAATCCGGCGATCGCAGACTTCTCCACATTGTCAGATCGGACAATTTACGTTCTTGGTAAAGCGCCAGGTCGTACTACCCTGACCTTGCTTGACCCAACTGGTCGACTGATCACCAACGTAGAGGTCCACGTAAGTCCAGACGTTTCCGAGTTTAAAGAGCGTCTGCAGCAGATTTTGCCAGGCGAAAAAATCGAAGTTCGTTCAGCAAATGACGGCATCGTCCTTTCTGGCACAGTTTCGAGCATTGTTAAAATGGACCGCGCTATCGATCTTGCACAACGATATGCTCCAGAACGGGTATCAAACCTAATGTCTGTCTCGGGCAAGCAGCAGGTTATGTTGAAAGTGCGTTTTGCAGAAATGCAGCGTACGATATCTAAGTCGCTGGGCACTTCGTTCTTTTTCGATGGCCTAGATTCTGGCCTTTTGGGTGGTAGCGCATCGACCGGGAGTACGCTTTCCCCGAATGTCACGATAGACTCTACAAATGGCACGATCGCCGGTCTTGATCCGTCCACACAAGGGGCAGCTTTCTTTGGCCTGAATATTGGATCAGCGCAGCTCGGCGTTCTTCTCGAAGCGATGGAGCAAAAAGGCATCGTTCGCACTTTGGCAGAGCCTAATCTGACCGCCCTTAGTGGTCAGGAAGCAAGGTTTCTTGCTGGCGGCGAACTCCCGATACCTGTCATCAGTGACGATGGGGTTGGCATCGAATACACACCATTTGGTGTGGAACTTGATTTCATCCCTCGCGTCAACGAAGACAACGTGATCAATTTGGAACTGGGCGCGGCGGTGAGATCGCTTGATCCAGCCAACGGTGTCATCGCAAACGGCTTTAACATTGACGCATTCACGACCCGCCAGGCCGAAAGCACAGTGGTTCTTCGTGATGGTCAAAGCTTTGCAATTGCGGGACTATTGCAGGATGACTTTACTGACCTGAATAATCAGGTGCCATGGCTCGGTGATATTCCAGTCCTTGGCGCACTGTTCCGGAGTGCATCCTACACTCGCGGGCAGACAGAACTTGTCATCATTATCACAGCTCACCTGGTTTCCCCGACCAGCGGCGCGGCATTTGCCCTGCCAACGGATCGCGTGAAATTGCCTACAGAAAAAGACCTTTTCTTGAACGGTCGTGTTGCGATTGACAAACGCGGTGGCGCGGGTGGTGAAGTTGCTCGTCAAGACTTTGACGGGTCCTACGGATATATTTTGGACTAAGGGAGGCGGAAGAAATGAAAAAACTCATCATTACCGCATCTATACTCGGCCTTACGGCATGTTCCCAGCAAGGTGATGTTTATCGTTCCTACTTTGGTGAAGCGGGCAACTTGGTCGATGGCGGTGCCTTCGGCAATGCCACGGCGCAAAACCAATTGGTCATGACCGACGAGAGCGCGTTCTCGCTAAATCTGGCAAACCGGTTCGCTCAAGAGGTTGCAAGTACTGTGAACTTTGGGTTTGACTCAACGGTTTTGGATGAATCGGCGAAAAGTACTTTGCGTCAGCAAGCGACTTGGATCCGGCAATTCCCAGAAGTTCGGTTTCGGGTTTATGGTCACACGGACCTCGTAGGCTCAGACGGGTATAACAAGTCTTTGGGTCAGCGACGTGCAAACGCGGCTGTAAACTTCCTAGTATCGCAAGGCATCTCAAGGTCGCGTCTTGAGGCCGTTGCGTCATTTGGCGAAACCCAGCCGCTTGTTGTCACACAAAACCGCGAACGCAAAAACCGCAGAACCGTTACAGAGGTCAGCGGTTTTGTGAAATCACATCCTACAGTGATCGACGGAAAATATGCGCAGGTTATACACCGCGAATACATCGAGAGCGCACAACCTGAATCCGAATTGGTGATCTCCACCGAAGGTACAGGGGTGACTGGCGACGAATAAAGCAAAATTCTCCCTGTCCGGTATCAACCGGGCTAACTCCAGAACCCGCCGATTTCGGCGGGTTTTTTTTGTCTTGTGATACCGCACAATTACGATCTTTTGGCCTAAATGTTGCCAAGATTTTCTAGCAGTTTGTCTCCGATAGGTGAGCCTTGTCCGGAAGGTTTCGGTGGGTAAAGCCATGAAAATAAAAGTAAAAGCGCAAAAATTGCGCAAATTGCATAAGGCCGCGTTGAGATGAGTAGTGAGCAGAATCAACCTGAAGCAAGCCGAATTAAGGCCTGTACAATCAGTCGAGACGTTCAGGAATTCGACCTCCTGATTGAAGATATGGAGGCCGCTCTGGGCGAAAGCTGGGGGGATCTTGGCTTTGCAGAAGCGCTCGCTTTCTTCAACCAACCCGAAGCAGAAGACCTCGAATTCATCGCGGTGGCGATAGACCAGAATGATGAGGGCGAGATCTCAATGCTAAGCGAGATCATTTCGTTGGCCAAAGCACGCAAAATCAAAGTGGTTTTGATTGCTGAGGATGTAAGCCCGGCTTCTCTGCACCACCTGCTTCGCCAGGGAGCTGATGAATTCGTACCCTACCCGCTTCCCGAAAACGAATTGCAGGCCGCAATCGAGCGGATGCGTCAAAAACAGGAAATGGTTCAAGCGGCCACAACATTCCAGGGCGGATCGGCACCTGCCGCAGGTGTGCTCTTTGCTGTCCAAGGTATTGCCGGCGGCACCGGGGCAACGACCCTCGCCGTCAACCTTGCATGGGAACTTGCCAATGTTGAAAAGGAAAATCCACCACGCGTTTGCATCATCGATTTGAGCTTGCAAACCGGCACTGTGGCCACGTTCCTGGACTTGCCGCGCCGCGATGTTGTCTATGAGATGTGGGCCGACACTGACACCATGGACGATGATATCTTCAGGCAAGCGCTTGTCGATTACGAAGAGAAGCTATGGGCGCTAACTGCCCCAACCGACATCCTGCCTTTGGACATGATTTCCTCAGAGGACGTGACCAAAGTCCTCGAGATTGCGCGTCAAAAGTTTGACTATGTGGTGGTTGATATGCCTGGCACACTGGTGCAATGGACCGAGACCGTCCTTAATGCATCGCAGATATATTTTACCACTCTCGAGCTGGACATGCGGTCCGCCCAGAACGCTTTGCGCCTCAAACGCGCACTGAGGTCTGAGGATCTTCCAATCGAAAAACTGCGCTTTTGCATGAATAGAGCGCCTAAATTCACCGATCTTAACGGTAAAAGCCGCGTTAAACGCATGGCCGAAAGCCTTGAGATCGCAATCGACATTCAGCTCCCAGATGGTGGCAAGCAGGTCATGCAATCCGGTGACCACGGGGCACCATTGGCCGTTGCAGGAGCAAAAAACCCATTGCGTAAAGAAATAGCGAAACTCGCTGCTTCACTACATGCCGTCGGTGAACCCGAGGCTGAAGAGGCAGCATAAGAGGTCTATAATCTATGTTTTCCAAGTACAAAAAACCTGACGGTTCAAAGCCCACTACGGGAGGCTCCGCTCCAAAAGTCCAAGAGGTCCCCACCGCTCCAGTCGGCGAGGCCGAAAGCGCGGCATCGTCTCTTCGCAAGCCTGTGCCGACAAAACCGGCTGCTGCTGGAACCGTTGATAAGGAACGAAAGCGCAAAGAACGCCTTGCCGAAATTAAAATCGACCTGCACCGTTCGCTTCTCGATAATCTAAACCTAGGCGCACTTGATCAGGCCAGTGAAGCGGATCTAAAGGCAGAGATCAGCGATATCGCAGGAGAAGCCCTGCAGGAGCGGAACATCGTTCTAAATCGTGAAGACCGATCAACGCTGAACCAAGAGCTTTACGATGAGGTTCGCGGGCTTGGCCCGCTTGAGCCACTTCTGAAGGATGAGACCGTCAACGACATTTTGGTCAACGGCCCTCAGCAGGTTTTCGTGGAACGAGCCGGTAAGCTTGAGCTGACTGACACGACTTTTAAAGACGAAAAACACCTTCTGCGGATTATCGATAAAATTGTTTCGGCTGTTGGTCGTCGCGTAGATGAATCGAACCCCTATGTGGACGCCCGTTTGCAGGACGGCTCGCGTTTCAACGCTATGGTGCCACCAATCGCCGTTGATGGCAGCCTTGTTTCCATTCGTAAGTTCAAAAAGGACAAATTGGGCATTGATGACCTGGTAAAATTTGGCGCTTTCTCGGAAGAAATGGCTGCCTATCTTCAGGCTGCAGTGGCCACCCGACTTAACGTTATCGTCTCAGGTGGTACAGGGTCTGGTAAGACAACAACGCTCAACGCACTATCATCTTTCATTGACAACTCAGAGCGCATCCTAACCATCGAGGACACGGCGGAACTTCAGTTGCAGCAGACCCATGTTGGCCGGATGGAAAGTCGCCCGCCAAACGTGGAAGGCAAAGGCGAGGTTTCCCCGCGCGATTGTCTGAAAAACGCGCTTCGGATGCGTCCTGACCGCATCATCGTGGGTGAGACCCGCGGCGAAGAAGTGATCGATATGCTTCAAGCCATGAACACCGGACACGATGGCTCAATGACTACAATCCACGCCAACAACCCGCGCGACGGTATCAGTCGCTTGGAAAACATGGTTGCGATGGCCGGCATCGAGATGCCGCTTAAGGCGGTGCGGTCGCAGGTATCGTCGGCGGTAAACCTTCTGGTTCAGGCCAGCCGTCTGCAAGATGGCTCACGGCGAATGACCTCCGTGACCGAGATCACAGGGATGGAAGGCGACGTTATCTCAATGCAGGAAATCTTCCGTTTCCAGCGGATCGGACTGACCAACGATAACAAGATTATCGGCCACTTCACCGGCACGGGCGTTCGGTCCAATTTTTCAGAGCGGTTCCGTTTGTGGGGTTATGACCTGCCACCAGCGATCTATGAACCGATCGCGGCGGAGTAACAGTTATGAGCATAAGCGCAGAACCAATTATTTATGGCCTAATTTTCATAGGCATTCTGGTCCTAGTTCAAGGCGTGTACCTTGTTGCTTTTGGCCGCTCGATCAGCCTTAACAATCGCGTCAATCGTCGCCTCGAGATGCTCGACAAAGGCGGCAATCGCGAAGAGGTGATGGAAAAGCTCCGTAAGGAAATGGAGCAACACCTTAAGGCACGTAGTATCCCGCTTTACTCAATTCTGTCTCGTAAGGCGCAGCTTGCTGCAATCGCTTTTACGCCCAACCAACTCATCATGCTTATGGGTGCATGCGCGGTTTTGGCATTTCTCGGACTGTCTATCGGAACCGGAACTTCTGTGCCGGTTCGGATATTCGTGTCGATTGTGATGGGCGTCGGTGCAATTTTTGTCTGGGTGAACAGCAAAGCCTCAAAGCGTATGGCACTGCTCGAAGAGCAATTGCCCGATGCAATCGAACTGATGGTACGAAGTCTTCGCGTTGGACATCCTTTTGTTTCGGCGATCTCGATCGTATCGAATGAGATAGCGGACCCCTTGGCCACCGAATTTGGCGTGATAGCGGACGAAGCTGCTTATGGTCGAGACATCGGCGAGGCTCTAAAAGATATGGCGATCCGGCTTGATATGCAGGATCTGCGCTTCTTGGCTGTGGCTGTTACCATTCAGCAGCAATCTGGTGGTAACCTTGCAGAAATCCTTGATGGCTTGGCCAAGGTTATTCGCGCCAGATTCCGCCTCTTCCGCCGCGTCAAAGCGATCACCGCAGAAGCCAAGTGGTCCGGTAAATTTCTATCCGGTTTCCCTCTCCTGGCTCTCGTTGGTATCCAAATCATTAAGCCGGATTACTATGACGAGGCCATGGTGCATCCGTTCTTTATTCCAGCTTGTATCGCCGTCGGCTTCTTTCTGACGCTCAACCTCGTCGTGATGCGCGCATTGGTAAACATCAAGGTTTAAGGCAGCTTGGTCATGGAATTTTTCGATAATATGTCTCAATACCTTAGTGACACGCTCGGTCCATTTGGCCCTCTGATCGCGGTAGGCACACTTGGCGTGCTGTTGATATTGTTGATGTTGCCGCTATTGCTGCGCGAGGCAAAGGACCCGCTCGACAAAATCAAAAAGGCCTCTCGTTCTGGCGTTGCCCCTGAAGACAAGAAAAAGCGTCTTCGTACCGGGCAACGAAATGAAAAACTCGACAAATACGCCAACTTCCTTGAACCCAAGGATGAAAAGCAACTTAGCCAAATCCGACTGACATTAATGCAGGCGGGTTATCGAAACCGCGATGCGGTTCGCTATTTCCACTTTGCGCAATTTGCATTAGGTGTTGGTTTTTTGATCGTGGGCGTGCTCTACTACGTCGTGTTCATCGCAGGCGCTGAGGATGCAACCACGCAACAAGCAATCCTCTACATCTTGGGCCCTGCATTTGCAGGATACTACATTCCCAAATATTGGGTAACGAAACGGTTGCAAGAGCGTCAACAAGAGATCATTGACGGCTTCCCCGACAGCCTGGATATGATGCTTACCTGTGTTGAAGCGGGTCAATCATTGGACCAATCGATCATCAGAGTGTCCAATGAAATAGCGGTTTCTTACCCGGCACTGGCAGAAGAATTCGAACTTGTCGCTCACCAGATCAAAGCTGGGCGTGACAAACCTTCGGTCCTCAATGAGATGGCTGAGCGCTGCGGCGTGCAAGACATCTCGAGCTTCGTCACGGTTTTGGTCCAATCTCAGAGCTTTGGTACATCGATCGCCGACGCCTTGCGCGTTTATGCTGCAGAAATGCGTGACAAAAGAGTCATGCGCGCCGAAGAAAAAGCCAACAAACTTCCGACCAAGATGACTTTGGCCACTATGATGCTTACGGTTCCACCATTGCTGATCATTTTGGTGGGTCCTTCGGTCTTGGGCATTATGGATCTATTTTCGATGGGGATCGGCGCCGTCAATTAAACAAGGGGCAGTATGCAAGCAGGTGGGGCGACGCAAAAGCAAGCTTTTTCAAAGTCGACTAGCTCGTTACTGATACTTATGGTCACTCTGGTTGCTGGATGCGACCAGGGTGTTTCCATTGAAAACGATAGTCCCTTTGCGCCAAGCGTATCCAAGCGCGGAGAGGCCGTCGACCCGGTAATTGTGGCACACCGCCTGATGGCGGCTGGCGAATATGAACTTGCGCTTGAAAATTTCTCCCGCGCGGCTGTCACACGTGGCTTTGACGGAGAGGTTCTCGCCGGGCTGGGGAGTGCAAATCTCGGCCTTGGTCGGCTGGATACCGCCGAGAAACTGTTACGAGATGCAATAGAAGTTGAACCAAAGTCGCCGGAAGTCTGGAACAATCTTGGTGTCGTTCTCACGGAAAAGGGCGAGTTTAGCGAAGCAGAACAGGTGTTCAAACGCGCATTTGCCCTGGATGATGGCGAAAGTGACTCAATTCGTGACAATTTGCGCTTAGCACTCGCAAATTTAGAAAAACCGATTTACAATGATAACTTAGAACAAGATTTTAAACTGATACGGCGCGGATCAAGCGACTATGTGATCCGGTCAGTATCGGGTTGAGGCAAGGGCAGTAAAAGGACGCAAAAATGCGCCACTATATTTTGAAAAGCGCCTGTATCGCAGGCGTTGTACTTCTCGCAGCATGCAGTGAAGATACAAGCGAAGTGGATCGGGCTCTTTCCGATCTAAATGTCATTGATGAGACAAACCTCAACGAGGTCATGCTAAATGTGGCCGACCCCAATGAGGGCGTTGCACATTTCCAGCGTACATTGGAAGCAAATCCGGACCGGATTGATATCCGTCGTGGCCTTGCGATCTCGTTGATCCGCGCCAAACGCAAAACGGAAGCCGTCTTGGCATGGCGCTCGGTGACTGAGCACGAAGAATCCGTAAATGATGACTTTGTGCATTACGCAGACGCTTTGATCCGGAACAACGAGTGGGACGCAGCGGATGAAGTGCTCGACACTATCCCTCCCACCCATGAGACGTTCAAACGCTATCGCCTTGAGGCGATGATCGCCGATAGCAACGAAAATTGGGAAAAGGCAGACAGTTTTTATGAAACCGCTGTTGGTCTAACAACACAGCCAGCGGGCGTCCTAAATAACTGGGGTTATTCTAAGTTAAGCCGCGGTGATTTTGCAGGCGCTGAGCGGCTGTTTGGCGACGCCGTGCGGCGAGACTCCAGCCTATTCACCGCCAAGAACAATCTGGTATTGGCCCGAGGCGCACAGAAGAAATATTCTTTGCCCGTGCTCGAGACAACACAGGTCGAGCGCGCTCAACTGCTTTACACGTTGGGGCTTTCTGCCGTCAAACAGGGCGACACGACCATCGGCAAAGGTCTATTGCGGGATGCCGTTGACACGCATCCTCAATATTTCGAAGCCGCGGCACGCAGCCTGGAAGCTCTTGAAAACGGCTAAACCAAAAGCTGGGCAGAAATGATGATGCAGATCACAAGCTGGTCGGCCGCATGGTTTCTGCCCTTTGTAGCGCCCTTATGCGCTTGGGTCATATGGAGTGACCTGAGCGCCATGCGTATCCCCAATAAAACCGTGTTGTTATTGACTGGGGTGTTTGTGGTTATCGGACTGATCGCGCTACCGCTCTGGCCAGATTATCCAATCCGGCTTTTGAGCCTGGTAGTGGTGCTAATCGCGGGTATGGTGTTGAACGCGATAGGCCTTATGGGAGCAGGCGACTCCAAGTTTATCGCCGCCGCTGCTCCGTTTATCGCGCCAGGTGATGCCGGTCTTCTTGCCTATATTTTTGGCATTAACGTTTTGGCCTGCTACGTCACGCATAGGGTCGTGATGCGCACATCCTTGCGTAACATGGCGCCTGATTGGATAAGCTGGGAGCGCACAAAAAAGTTCCCCTTAGGGTTCTCTCTGGCTCCTACGTTGGTGATTTACCTCGGACTGGGTATCCTATACGGGGCCTAAGCCCCAGTGTTGCAAGGGTTAAGCGCCCTTTCACTGCCTTCTGCCGAACATAATTTCAGCACGATTTAAGGACAATCTCCCTGAAAAGCTCGTCATTATGCGAGTTGCCTCTGATTGTTGAGCTATGGGCAGACAGATATGAATATACAAGTGACGACCGGTGTCCAACCTCCCCCGCCACCGGTAAAGCTCGAAGAGATGCGCCTACCACTGGTGATGATGCGCGATATCCTTCTAAAGACAATGTATCGCAAAAACATTGATGAGGTCACCGAACTGGCCGAAGCGATATGTTTGCCGCGCGCGGTGACGCAAGAGCTGGTAGATATTGCCCGCACACAGAAATTTGTCGAAGCGACAGGTACGTTGAATGCCAACTCCGGTGGTGAGATGGGGTACCAACTGACCGACGCTGGAAAATCGCGGTCGCTCGATGCCTTGTCGCAATCTGAGTATTTTGGCGCGATGCCGGTGCCGCTTGCCGTCTACCGCGAACAGGTGAAGCGCCAGTCGATCCGCAACATTCAGGTCACGCGTGATGAGCTTACCGGCGCTATGGGCCATTTGGTTCTGCCTGATGAACTTTTGGGCTTTTTGGGGCCAGCGGTTTCTGCTGGTCGTTCGATCCTGATGTATGGACCGCCAGGCAATGGTAAGTCATCAATTTCAAACGGTATTCGCGACGCGATGGGTGACAAGATTTACGTTCCCCGTGCGATCGAATATGCTGGTCAGGTGATCACGGTGTATGACCCGATCGTCCACTCAGCGGCTGAGGTTGAGGTTGATGATCCGAACTCGCTGCGTCGTAAGCGCACCTTTGACACCCGTTATGTGCGCTGCGAACGCCCAACGGTGATCACCGGTGGTGAGCTTAGCCTGGAAATGCTCGACCTTGTTTACAATCCAACGGCGCGAACCTATCAGGCGCCGCTGCAGCTTAAATCAACCGGCGGCATCTTTATCGTGGACGACCTTGGCCGTCAGGCTGAACCGCCACAGGCCCTTGTAAACCGCTGGATTGTTCCATTGGAAGAAAGCAAGGATATCCTTGCGTTGCAATCTGGTGAGAAATTCGAAGTTCCTTTCGATACGCTGGTGATTTTCTCGACCAACTTCCACCCCAATGAGATCTTCGACCAAGCGGCTCTGCGCCGGATCTTCTTTAAGATCAAGATCGATGGTCCCAATCAGCAAGACTTCTTGAAGATTTTCGCCATGGTCGCCAAGAAACGCAAAATGCCGCTTGATGAGGCCACGCTTCTGCATTTGTTGAAGGTCAAATATCCGACGATCAACAACGTTTATGCGAACTATCAACCGATCTTCCTGATCGATCAGATGATCGCGATTTGTGAGTTCGAAAACATCCCCTATCAGATGTCACCGGAACTCATAGATCGGGCTTGGGAAAACATGTTCGTCAAACAAGAAGAGATCATCCACTAAACACCGTTGCCATTTGCTGGTGCCGTGAGATGAAGTGATTTAACACGGGGGCATGCCCAATTTGCCCCCGGTTTTTCAGACATGGTTTGATACGCGTGGCTGGTCCATCCATCCGCATCAGCGGGATATGCTTGCGCGCGCCGCATGCCCTTCTCTTTTGCTGATCGCACCGACTGGCGGTGGAAAGACTTTGGCGGGGTTCTTGCCGACGTTGGTGGATATTGCCGAAAATGGTCATGAAGGTCTGCACACGCTCTATATCTCTCCGCTGAAGGCGCTGGCGGCGGATATCAGGAGAAATCTAAGCACCCCGATTGAAGAGATGGGCCTGCCTATACGTGTCGAGGATCGCACCGGTGACACCTCATACGCGCGCAAACAACGCCAACGCGCCGATCCGCCACATATCTTGCTGACCACGCCGGAAAGCCTGGCTTTAATGGTGTCTTACGAAGATGCGCCGCGTATTTTCAAAGGCTTAAAACGGGTGGTCGTGGATGAAATCCATGCATTGTCCGAAAGCAAAAGAGGCGACCAACTCTTTCTGGCGCTGTCACGACTGCAGGCGCTTTGTCCTGATATGTGCCGTGTCGGGTTGTCGGCCACGGTAGAAGACCCAGACGCCATCGCGGGCCTACTTGCTCGCCACCCGGACCCCTGTGAAATATTGCAGGCTGATCCCGGACCGGAGCCGGATATTTCCATGATGCCAACGTCCGAGCCGCCCCCTTGGGCCGGCGGTGGCGGCGTCTATTCGATCCCAGATGTGCTTGAACAGATAAGGCGGCATAAGATCACGCTTATTTTTCACAACACGCGCGCACAGGCGGAAATCTTCTTTCATAATCTGTGGCTTGCCAATGAAGACGCCCTGCCTATCGGGATCCACCACGGCTCGCTCGACCGGGTACAGCGCGAGCGCGTCGAGGGGGCGATGCAGCGTGGCGAACTACGTGCAGTGGTGTGCACCGGCAGTCTTGATCTGGGTATTGATTGGGGTGACGTAGACCTCGTCATTCAGGTTGGTGCCCCCAAAAATGTCAAGCGTCTGGTTCAGCGGATCGGACGCGCCAACCACCGCTACAACGCCCCGTCCAAAGCGCTTTTGGTGCCCGCCAACCGGTTTGAGGTGATCGAATGCAGTGCGGCCTTGGAGGCCGCACGCGCCCATGATCTCGATGGCGATCCGCCTGGCCGGGGCCCCCGAGATGTGCTCTGCCAGCATATTTTGATCCGAGCCTGTAGTGGGCCGTTTGACGCTAATGACCTTTACGCCGAAGTGATCAGCACAGGAGCCTACCGCGATCTGACACGCGCAGAATTTGATGCCTGTTTGGATTTTTGCGCGACAGGCGGTTACGCATTACGCGCTTATGACCAATGGCAACGCCTGCTGCAGCGCGACGGGCTTTGGCTGCTTCGCGATCCCCGCGCGGTGCGGCTGATCCGGATGAATATCGGCACGATCCAGGATGCAGACCTGCTGAAGGTCAGGATGCAACGTAGCCGTGGCGGCAAGCCCTTGGGCGAAGTTGAAGAGGGCTTTGCGGCCACTCTGACCAAAGGCGATACTTTCCTGATCGGTGGTAAAATTGTTCGTTACGAGGGTCTTCGCGAGATGGTTGTCGAAGTAAGCCGAGATGCCGCAAAAAAACCCAAAGTCGCAACCTTTGCCGGGACGAAGTTTGCAACCTCAACCCAACTCAGTCAACGGATTCTGCGACTGCTCGCCGCCCCGGATCAATCGGCCCTGCCGAAGCCGATCCGCAATTGGATCGCTCTGCAGGCTAAGGTCTCAAAGCTGCCAGACGCAGGCACACTTTTGATTGAGAGCTTTCCGCATGATGGGCGCGAACATGTCTGCGTCTATGGTTTCGCTGGGCGCAATGCGCAACAGACTCTGGGTCTTTTGGTTACGAAACGTATGGAGGAGATGGGCCTTGCACCGATGGGCTTTGTTTCCACGGATTATGCGACGCTGATTTGGGGTTTGGAGCCAATGATGGACGCGACAGGGCTGTTTGACCGCGACGCGTTGAAGGCGGGACTGGAGACATGGCTTTCGGGAAACCAAGTAATGAAGCGGACATTCAGAGCCTCAGCAACGATCGCGGGGCTGATCCAGCGCAACATGCCCGGCAGCCAGAAAACCGGACGACAAGCCACTTTTTCGTCCGATATTCTCTATGACACTTTGATCAAATACGATCCCGAGCATTTGTTGCTTGATATAACACATGAAGAAGCCATGCGCGGCCTGATCGATTTCGGTCGGATTGAAGAGATGCTGGAGCGGATCGGCGGGCGCATAGATCTGCGCCGCTTAAAACGTGTCACACCATTCGCCGCGCCACTCTTTCTTGAGGCTGGTCGCACGCCAGTTGAAGGGGCCGCACAGGAGCGTCTTTTGGAAGAAGAAACGCAGCGTCTGATGGAGGCCGCAGGATTGGCAGGCAAACTTTAGAACAAACAAGTTCAGTTCTAAAAACTGTTGTAAAAAATCCACCTTGAACCACGCAAAGTACTGACTCCTTGTGGATAATCCGCATTCTAACTTATGTTTAACAAAAATATAAAAACCATAGGCAGGAACATCGGAATGGTAGCAACACCAAGGCCAAAAGGCGACAAATACTATGGTCGCGTGGCGGAGATTTACAACAAAAAGCGCAGCAAACAAAAATGGTGGCATGTCGAGCATGAGGAAATGCGAAGCCTGCTGTCAACCCTGCCAGAAGGTCTTAGCGTTGTCGATATTCCGTTTGGCACAGGAAGGTTTGTTCCGCTTTACACCGACCGTGGCTTTAAAATTTCGGGCCTTGAGATATCGGGCCATATGGTCGCCGCGGCCAGGAAAGACTTAGGAAACCAATTCGCTGACTGCGATGTGCGGATTGGCTCCGCCATGGACGTGCCTTTTGACTCCGAAAGCTTCGATCTGGTCGTAAGCACCCGTTTTCTCAGCAACATTGTGGCCTACGCCGATGCAAGAAAAGCATTGTATGAATTTAATCGCATCAGTCGCCGCTACGGCATTCTTCAACTTGGCCACAATATAGGCGAGACTGTGCAACCGGATCCTAACCAGACGATGGACACTATAATGTCCAAAAAAGCCGTTGATGATCTGCTTGGCGAATTTGGGTTCAAAATCCTTGAGCGACGGTTGGTGTTGGAAGGTCCGGCAGAAGGCGGACAGATGCATCACATTCTGTGCGAAAAAACCTGATCGCAATTTGTCATGATTGTGGAATTCGCTGGAATCTCAGGCAGTGGGAAGACCACGGCTTTGAAAAAATTCATCAGAGCAAGCCGCAAAAACGGCTTACGTATAAGCAAGTTTCATAGGGTGGCCCGTGAACTAGATTTACCGCAACACCAAGTGGATATTTCGTTCGAGGCAAAGTTTCCGGGTCTGCAACGAAAACTGCAGACGCTGGGAAAAAATACGGCTTATGAGCTCAATAACGCGGCGATTGCACGCACTGTATGGGTCGCTGGCACGCAAAGAGTTAAGCAACACACATTAAGCGCGATCGACGAGGGCTTTGTCCACCGGGCCGCCTATATTGCTGCGGCTGGACTTGGCAAAGAGGCTTTCCTCAGCATTCTGCCAAGTTTACCCAGACCAGATATTCTAATTCACGTCGATGTGCCTTTGGACGTGGCTAAAGAGAGGTATATATCGCGCAAGCCAGAGGGTAGAAAACGGCAACGCGCTGAAAATCTCTACCAAGCACGGTTAGAAGATCACCAGAAGGCACAATCATATCTCACTGCGGCCAGACATCGTTTCGAAGATTTTGGAGTGACAACGTTCTTGCTCGATAATACCGTCGGACTAGAGACGCAAATATCGCGTATTGCGAAATCAATGTCTGAGCAAATAGTTAAAACCGACATTGCAGCGTAACCTGATTTTAGCGACACTGGCTCAAACAAAAAGAGCAGCGATAAAATCAGATGCAGGGATACAACTTCACTTTGGCTGGTGCGGACCTTGTCGCACTTGGCTCTGGGGCGCTTTATTGGCCCGAACAAAACCTTCTTTGCGTATCCGACATGCATCTGGGCAAGACCGAGCGTCGTGCGCGTCTTGGGGAAGCGCCGCTGCCGCCGTATGAAACCCACGATACACTGTCACGGCTACAAGGCGATCTGGACGCAACTGGCGCAACCCGGGTGATTTGCCTGGGAGATAGTTTTGATGACGCTCGTGCGGCCGAGGCCCTTTTGGAGGCCGAAAAACTCTGGATTGCGCGTCTTCAGGCCGGGAGACGATGGGTGTGGATTGAGGGAAATCATGACCCTGGGCCCGTGGATTTAGGCGGAACGCATTTATTTGAATTGCATATTCCACCGCTCACCTTTCGCCATATCGCAAAGCCCACGCAAAGCGGCGAAATTTCAGGGCATTATCACCCAAAGACAACGCTTTCTGTGCGCGGTCGCTCAATCTCTCGTCCGTCATTCTTAATTGATGGAGACCGATTGATCATGCCCGCATACGGCACCTATACTGGTGGGCTGCGTAGCCATGATGAAACCCTAAGCCAATTGATGCGGCCTGAAGCGTTGGCGATCCTGACGGGTACAACACCCCGGGCCGCACCTATGCCCCGCGCGCTCATTGATCGCTAAAGACCAATGTTCTTGATCCTGTCGCGGTACTTTCTGCTCACCGGCACGCGATCCCCGTTGCTCAAGACAAGCCAAAGTTTGTGGGCATTTTCCTGTTCCAGTTTGCGCGCATGCGCCGACGCCACCCAGTGTGAGCGATGACAACAAAACCCGTCTACCGGCTCCATCGCCTCAATCGCATCGGACAAACGCATACGAAACTGAGCGCTGCCATCGGTGGTATGCACATCCACGTGATGACCGTTGCTCGACAACCGGATAATATCACCATCCAGCAAATCGCTAATCCGTCGCTGCAGCACAGGTGCCCGTCTTGTCGAAGCTAGTTCCGGATCATCTGCAAACTTACGCGACGCGAATTTTTGAATGATGGTTCGAAAGGCAAAAAACGCCACGACATTTAATGTAAACACATAAAAAAGAAGACGGCCTATCGAAATCGAATTGAGCATGAAATCCGTCTCGAACAGTTGGCCAATATACCAAACCCAAGGAACAATTATGAGCGTGATAACGCTAAGCAAGAGCAGATCTGAAATCAGAATACTCTTTGGAGGCCCCAAACGCTGCACAATCACGTGGCTTATTGCGGCACAAACAGCACAAGCACTTATCACGAGTGCCCAATAGCTGCCGCGTTGCGGCAATTCCAAATCGATGTAAGTGCCGAAAGGCCCCGCAAGTGTGCAAACTAGGAAAACTGCAAACCATAACGCAAGCGCAGGCCGCGAGAGAAAACCACCCCAATTGTTCTGTCGGCTTTCTTTTGGCTGAATGATTAGCTGGGTATGACGATTTAGTCCAAATGCCTTCACTTCATAACACCTATGCGCGTTTTCAGAAATATCACTCGCCCAAAACACTAGTTAACACAACACCTTACAAACAGTACAGTCTCAGATATGCCCGATGTTTTTGAGGGGGAAAAATGAAGTGATTGCGCCGGAACAGAAGAAACGGATTCAAGCCAGCTTTGAAAAACAGGCAATGATGGCGCTATTTTCGGCTCGCCTACATAACATTGGCGAGGGAACAGTTGAGATCACGGCACCCATCACATCAAAAGTCAGCCAACAGCAGGGATTTGCTCATGCAGGGTTGACCTTTGCAATCGGCGACAGCGCCGCGGGTTATTCGGCGCTCTCGCTCATGGGGCTTCAGCAGGAAGTGCTAACCACCGAGATGAAGATTAACCTTCTGGCCCCGGCGCAAGGCGATACACTCATCGCGCGGGGCCGCGTTATAAAACCGGGCCGCAGACTTATGGTTGTTGGCTCCGAAGTTTACGCGATAGCGGACGGCGCGGAGACACACATCGCCACCATGCTTGGGACGATGATCCCGGTAGATTTGGCTTGATTATTTACGCCGTCAATCCCTCCGGCTCTGCCAAACCATTGGCGCGGCAACAGGCGGTGAGCGTATTGGCCAGAAGACAGGCAATTGTCATCGGGCCGACGCCGCCTGGAACAGGGGTGATCGCACTTGCGACCTCTGCCACCTCGGCATAGGCCACGTCACCCAAAAGCTTCGATTTTCCAGGCTTGTCCGGATGGGGAAAGCGGTTGATGCCCACATCGATCACGGTGGCGCCGGGTTTGACCCAGTCGCGTTTGACCATCTCGGCTCGGCCAACGGCAGCCACGAGGATGTCTGCTCTGCGGCAAACCTCTGCAAGGTCTTTTGTCCGTGAATGCGCCATTGTGACTGTGCAGTTTGATTGCAACAGCAGCTGCGCCATTGGCTTGCCAAAAAGGTTCGAGCGGCCAATGACGACCGCATCCTTGCCAGTCATGTCGCCAAGCTGATCACGCAGGAGCATCAGACACCCAAGCGGCGTGCAAGAGACAAGGCCCTTCTCACCGCTCGCAAGCAACCCAGCATTGACCACGCTTAGCCCGTCCACGTCCTTGGACGGATCAATCCGCGCGACCACACGACGCTCATTCAGATGGTCGGGCACTGGGAATTGACAGAGGATCCCATGCACGGTGGGATCCGCGTTGAGCTGATCGATTAGAGCAAAGAGATCTTTCTCAGACGTATCCGCGGGCAATTTGTGCTCAAACGAGGCCATGCCGACCTCAACTGTTTGCCGGTGCTTGGCTGCGACATAGACCTCACTTGCGGGATCCTCTCCGACAAGTATCACCGCAAGCCCCGCCGTTATGTTATGCTCTTCCTTAAGCCGCGCCACATGGCCTGCCACTTTTTCCCGAACCGTGGCTGCAAATGCTTTGCCGTCAATTACCGTCCCGCTCATCACTCTTCCTTTCGCATGCATGGGGTCTCTCCCACCCTACGCCCAAAATGTAGGGTAGGTGAAAATCCAAGCGACTTCTTAAAACAGGCCTTCGATCTGGCCGTCATCATTGAGGTGAATATTTTCCGCCGCTGGACGCGATGGCAGGCCCGGCATAGTCATGATCTCACCGCAGACGACAACAACAAAACCAGCGCCGGCAGATAGCCGCACTTCACGGATTGGCACAGAATGACCGGTTGGCGCGCCGCGCATGTTGGGATCAGTGGTAAAGCTATATTGGGTCTTCGCCATGCAGATTGGCAGGTTACCATACCCCTGCTCTTCCCAAAGCTTGAGCTGGTCGCGAATTTTCTTGTCCGCCAGCACCTCATCGGCGCGGTAGATGCGCTTGGCGATGGTTTCGATCTTCTCGAAGAGCGACATCTCATCGGGGTAAATCGGAGCGAAATTAGCATTACCCGCGTCGACGATCTCGACAACCTTTTTGGCCAGATCCTCGGAGCCCTTGGAGCCGAACTCCCAGTGCTTGGACACAACCGCCTCGGCGCCGTGCTCGGCCACATAAGCCTTGACCGCATTCACCTCGGCATCGGTATCGGTGACAAAATGGTTAATCGCAACCAGAACCGGGACGCCGAAGGATTTCAGGTTCTCGATATGACGGCCAAGGTTGGAACAGCCGTTTTTGACCGCTTCAACGTTTTCGGGTCCAAGGTCTGCTTTCGCCACGCCGCCATTCATCTTCATCGCTCGGATTGTCGCAACAAGGACCACAGCCGATGGCGCGATGCCCGCCTTGCGGCATTTGATATTCATGAACTTCTCTGCACCCAGATCGGCTCCAAAGCCCGCCTCTGTCACCACATAGTCAGAGATTTTCAGCGCTGTCGTTGTGGCGATAACCGAGTTACAGCCATGGGCGATATTGGCAAAAGGTCCGCCATGTACAAAGGCCGGGTTGTTTTCCAGCGTCTGTACCAGGTTTGGCTGCATCGCGTCCTTGAGCAGCACTGTCATTGCGCCAGCGGCCTTGATATCACGACAAAAGACTGGGGAACGGTCGCGGCGGTAGGCGACAATCATATCGCCGAGGCGTTTCTCAAGATCCTGTAGATCCTTCGCCAGACACAAGATCGCCATGACCTCGGAAGCAACGGTGATATCGAAGCCCGCCTCACGCGGAAAACCATTGGCCACACCGCCGAGCGAACAGGTGATCTGACGCAAGGCGCGGTCATTCATGTCGACGACGCGTTTCCACTGGACGCGACGGACATCGATTTCCTGCTCATTGCCCCAATAAATATGGTTGTCGATCATCGCCGAAAGCAGCGAATGCGCCGAGGTGATAGCGTGGAAGTCACCGGTGAAGTGGAGGTTCATATCCTCCATCGGCACAATTTGGGCGTAACCGCCCCCTGCCGCACCGCCCTTCATACCGAAGTTGGGTCCGAGAGATGCCTCGCGAATACAGATCATCGCCTTTTTGCCGATGCGGTTGAGACCATCGCCGAGCCCCACTGTTGTCGTTGTTTTGCCCTCACCCGCAGGGGTCGGGTTGATCGCAGTCACAAGGATGAGTTTGCCGCCTTCGTTGGACTGAACCGAGTTGATGTAATCCTGGCTAATCTTGGCCTTGTCGTGGCCGTAGGGCAGCAAGTGTTCTGTCGGGATACCAAGAGCATCACCGATTTCCTGGATCGGCTTTTTCTGGGCCTCGCGGGCAATTTCAATGTCGGATTTGTAGCTCATAATTCTCCCTCCGGGCCCCTTCGCCCATATTTCAGCGACAGCAATACAAACTGCTTATTCCCAAGCAGATCAGGAATCCGACATTTACCACACCTGATGCGTCGAATTGGCGCAATCCTGTTTCATATCGGAAAATAATTTGCGTTTACTCCGCCGGTTCGTCAATCGGCCTTTGCATGCGCACAGGAATTTCGCGGGCCAGCTTTATGAGATGCGCCATAAATGGTTTTTGAGCATCCTCCGTGCGGATCGCGGCGTATAGCCTTTTGGTTACGCCACCTGGAGTGAGCTTGCGGGTTATGTATTCGGAACTGGTGCGCTGTTCGCGTAAAACCCAATCAGGGAGCACAGCCACGCCACGGTTAGAGGCTACAAGGAGCAAGATAACTGCAGTAAGTTCGATTTGGCGAACGGTTCGTGGCTCTACCTTTGATGGCGTCAGAAGCTCGGTGAAGACATCGAGCCGTGAGCGGTCAACCGGGTATGTGATTAGCGTCTGATCGCGGAAGTCCTCGGCCACGACAAAATCGCGAGCGGCAAGTGGGTGCTGGCTTGCAGCGACAAAAAGCGGCTCGTAGTCGAAAAGCGGTTGGAACGTTACACCATCGAGCTCTTCAGGGTCTGAGGAAACAACGAGGTCGACTTCCTCTTTTTGCAATGCGGGAAGCGCATCAAAGGCCAGCCCAGGGCGAATATCGATATCTACATCTGCCCAGGTTTGGCGGAATCTCTCGAGCACCGGGAACAGCCATTCGAAACAGGCATGACATTCAATAGCAATGTGAAGCCGTCCGCTGCTGCCTTGCCGAAGCCCCGAAAACTCCGCCTCAAGCGCCTCGATTTCCGGCAGGATTTTGTTAGCGACGCGCAACAGGCGCATCCCAGCGGCAGAAAGTTTAAGCGGCTTTGATCGACGCACAAACAGCTCAACCCCTGTTTGATCTTCCAGCCCTTTAATTTGATGGCTCAACGCGGATTGCGTGATGTGCAAAAGATCGGCCGCACGGGCAAGCCCACCAGCCTGATGAATTGCTCTTATGGTGCGAAGGTGGCGAAAGTCGATATGCATCGGTTATTAGCTATACTCAATTAAAAGATGAATATTATGAAGTTGTTTCACAAATAAGCGCCTGCGACAAGGGATGTACCCTGATCAAGAGGTGCCCTATGCCTACTCCTAACGTTTCTTTCGAATTTTTCCCTCCCAAATCCCTTGAGGCGTCCTTTCGCCTTTGGGATACGGTTCAGTCGCTTGCGCCGCTCTCACCCCGGTTTGTGTCAGTGACCTATGGCGCTGGTGGAACAACCCGTAAGCTGACACGAGAAGCTGTAGAGACGCTGCATAATTTCAGCGGTTTAAAGATCGCAGCACATCTTACATGTGTCGGAGCAAGCAAAGCTGAAACACTTGGCATTGCTAAGGGGTTTGCGCGGTCTGGCGTAAAAGACATTGTGGCTCTTCGCGGTGATCCACCACAGGGCACCGGTGGCTTCGAGCCGCATGGCGACGGCTTCGCCGACAGCTGTGAATTAATCTCTGCGCTACGAAAAACGCATGATTTCAATATTTGCGTCGGCGCCTACCCAGAGACGCATCCCGAAGCAAAAAACGCACAGGCAGACATCGCGTGGCTTAAACGTAAATTTGAGGCTGGCGCCAGCGAGGCAATCACACAGTTTTTCTTTGAGCCAGAAAGCTTCCTGCGTTTCCGTGATGCCTGCGCTAAGGCGGGTATAAACGCACCGATAACGCCCGGCATTCTTCCGATCGAGAACTGGAAAGGTATGCGCCGTTTTGCAGCTCGCTGCGGTGCGCGAGTTCCAAGCTGGCTTGAGCAGGCATTTGAAAAGGCAACCCGCGACGGACGTGAGGACCTCCTTGCAATTGCCGTCGCCACGGAGCTTTGCAGCAAACTGATCGACGAAGGCGTCGAGGACCTGCATTTCTACACACTGAACCGTCCTGATCTGACCCGAGACATTTGCCATGCCCTCGGAGTTGTTTCGACCAAGTCACTGCAAAACGTCGCCTAGTCTCTCTGTGACGTTGTGCTTGTGTCGCTTAGCCCGGCCTTGCCCCCAAGGTCGGGCTTTTTTTGCCAATCGTAACGAGAAGCGGAAAGAATGACGTCTCGCAGATTGTTTTGGCGCGGGTTCCGATCATCAGACGCGCGCCAAAGCATCGAGATGTCAAACCCAGACGCCTGAAATGGCAAAACACGTCGCGAGAGCCCAATCATAGACGCGTGTTCAGCAACAAATCTCTCGGGTAGAGACGCTATCACTGGTAGTGTTCTCAAAATATCAGCAGCTTGGAGGAAGAAAGGCGTCGTGACACGGACACGTCTTGCAAAGCCTGCTGCTTGCAAAATCTCGTCCACGAAGCCGGTCGGTGATCCATCAAGCGAGACCAAAAGATGGTCATAGACGGCAAATGCCTCAAGCGTAAGCTCGTCAGGAAGCTCAACCATCGCCGGGTCATAGACACACACATGTCTTTCACGAAATAACCGACGACGACGGAACCATTTCGGAACATCCGTGAAAAGCCCAATCGCCAAGTCAATCTCGCTATTTGACAAAAGCGAAAAGGCGTTGGTTCGGTCACATGGCCGCAATGAAAGGTCCGCGCCGGGCATGGATTGCGCCAAGTGTGGCATAAGCGAGGGTACGATCAAGGCAGCCGCATAGTCTGAAGCTCCAATGAAATAGCGCGTCTTTGTTTGACGGGGATCGAAATCCTGTTCCCCAAAAACGCTTTGCTCAATTTGCTCAAGTGCCGCGCGCACTGGTCCAATCAGCTCTTCCATGCGTGGCGTTGGCACCATCCCACCCTCGCCGCGCTCAAATAGCTGATCATTGAAGGTCTGCCGAAGGCGAGACAAGGCCTGACTGACGGCCGGTTGGCCAACGCCTAAAGCCTCCGCCGCACGGGAAACGCTGCCTTGCTTTTCTATCTCAGCCACCACTTTCAGGAGGTTGAGATCTATGGTGTTTAAATTATTTTTAAGCATGTATGATGTTTTTTATGCATTTTACTTATGCCTATTCAACCCTCTATCTCAAACTCAGCACATGAGGAGATGGACATGATTGATTTCAAAGGAAAGACCGTTCTTGTTGTTGGTGGAGCCACGGGCCTAGGCCGGGCAACGGCAGACATGGCAGCAGAACAAGGCGCCAAAGTTATTGTCAGTAGCCGAAATGCAGAACGGCTCAAGGCGGCAGCAAAAGATATCGGCCACGGCGCAACTTCGGCACCGGTTGATATGACTGATGAAAGCGCTGTGAAAGCATGGGCGGCCGAGCTGCCCGAGATCGACTATCTGGTGATTTCCGCCTCAAGCGCCGCGCACGGACCTTTTGCAACGGCGGAAACCGCGCCACTTCGGTCAATGTTTGATGCCAAGTTTTTTGGTCCATACATCACAGCGCGAGAGGTTTTGCCGAAAATGCGCGAAGGCGGATCGATTATGCTTTTCTCAGGGGTTTTAAGCCGCAGGCCCGGAGAAAATTGTGCAGGTCTTGGCGCGGTAAATGGCGCTGTTGAGGCCTTGACACGGGCCATGGCGCTTGAACTTGGCCCTAAAATTCGAGTGAATTGTATGTCACCGGGCATGGTCAGAACCGAAGCCTATGACGGCATGGAGGATGCCGCACGTGAGGCCATGTATGAAAGCACAGGAGCAAGCCTGCCCGTTGGTCGTGTCGGCTTTGCCAAGGAAATCGCTCTGGCAACGCTTGCCTCGCTGTCCAATGGCTATTTGACCGGGCAAGTACTTGATATCGACGGGGGGCATATGATCCGGCAATATGCAAATCGTTGAATGCATGACGGCCTTCTCTGGCGCAAGCGGTAGCATTTTCCTTCAAAGGCCTTTCAAGATATCTGCAATGACTTGCATCGATTGCTTTGAGGCGTCTTCGTTTTAGGCAAAACATATACTTGTATCAAAGCCCATAAATGGGAGCATAAAGGCATGCGCCACATACTCGAACATAGTCATTTCACAATCTGTCCCCGCTGCCTCTAAATCCTTCTCGATTTGCTCTTTGGCAGCGGCTGGCGCCAACGGGTCTAGATCGCCCTCTAGCAATGTGACCTTCGGTTTGATCGAAAGAACAGTTTCTGGTGCAGTGTTTTCCAATACACCCAACAATACAACGATCGCGCCTAGATCTGCGCCAGTACGGCCGAGAGGCGGCCGTCATCGCAACCCACAGCCTCAGCTCAATTCCACGAATGTGCATAGCCTCTGCTGTGGCTTCCTCCACAGATTGTGGGCACACATCAGATCCAAAAAATCCGCAACACAGACTAAAGCACCTTTGGACGTGAACTCCTTGGCCATGCTGAATTGGTTGTCGTCGGCACCCAAAAAGTCATGGCGATTAGCACGGAAGCGCCCGGACATTGACACTGAGCACCAGCTTGAAAAGCTAGCCTTAGTAATTTGTTGCCTCGGTTTTGTGGGGTGTCGCGTCTTGCGTCATGGCGAATGTTTCAAACATGCTTAGGATTGGTTGTAAGGCAAAAAGTACGCATAACGTTTGTCTCGGTTTCATTATCAATCTCCGTTGATTGCAGAGATCATATCGGCCACCCGATATCCTTCCCAATCGAATTTGATGAATTGCGATATTGCTATGAGCGATATCAGGGGACTTGACCCATTGCTCCTTCTTACTTTTGAAGCTCCAATGGATACGCATTGGGCAAGTCTGAGCACCACACAGCTCGGATTCACCCGGTCGGCCGCATCGGGTATTTTGAAACCGCTACGGGATACATTTGACGACACACTTTTCGAACCTCGCAGCCACGGCCTTGTTCCAACTCAGCGCGCTAAAGGGCTAAGTGTACAAATTGGAGAAGCACCGGACATACTGCGTCTTTCACTGCTCCCTGCGAATTTGACCGGTCCAACGCGGAAAGCAGAGTTACTTTTCCTGCCACCGACTATGCAATTTTTACGCTATTGGCCGTGTTCAGGCCCATTCTTAGGAAACTGGCACCAAGTCTCACATGTGCCTCAAAACTGTACCGCGGCGCAGAATGTTCATCCATGCAGCAATTTGGCTCAGTTGAGTTTATCCTCGGGACTTCCGCTATGTTGACTGAACACTTTGGTTCTACCCATCTTGGTTCCGCATAATTGATGCTATTCTTGAGCCGTGATCATGCTTGCGCGAAACGGGCTTTAAAGATCGCTGATCTGGTTGAGGGTCCACACGTGTTGGTGAGCTTGCGTAATGGAAATCCCAACAGCCTACTAAGTGGTGCGCTGTCAAGACACGGCACGGTGCGCGTCATAGACACTATGCGCGCAAGCTTTTTGAGCCCGCCGGTATTACGCAGTGACGACGCGCATTTTACTGGGGCTGGACCCCGAAGGATTGCAGCCACTTGTTTCGGAAAGCCTTGTAATGAGAGAATTACCAACAGCTCTTGCCAAAATTCGGCTTTATGCGGTTTGGCGTGAGCACCTCCGACATGACGATATGCATCGCTGGTTGAGCATGTCCTTGCAAAGGCATAGGTTTAATAGGCGGAAACACATAACATTCTCGCTATCCGCGATGAAATTGTTGACTTGAGCGTGCGGCTAAAATACCCGAACGCTGCTACGTTACCTTTATCGACCCACCTAGCCTCCTTTAGGCGTTAGGCATCGATCTTGACCTGACGCTGCCGAGTTGCCACATGATGTGGGCAGCAAATTTAAAAGGAGAACACGGAATGGCCACTGGCACCGTGAAATGGTTTAACACCACCAAAGGCTTCGGCTTTATTGCCCCTGAAGAGGGCGGCAAGGACGTATTCGTCCATATTTCTGCTGTAGAAAGATCCGGTCTGACCGGCCTGGCAGACAACCAGAAGGTTACCTACGACCTTGAAGCAGGCCGCGATGGACGCGAAAGCGCCACAAATATCGCGCTGGTGTAGCTGTGCATTTCTGCCGGTCCGGAACAAACCCCGGGCCGGCGGACAGTCTCAATGAAATTTTCGCTCAACGCTAGAGAGCGTAAACTATTGTTTGGCCATTTTGATTTTATCGCGCACGTTAAAGTTCGCGTTCTTTTCGGCGCAGTAGCCCTTCCATTGGCGAAAAATCAGGTCTTCGCCTTTAACGTCTATCGTCATTCGACCTGACGAACCGTTCCCGCAACGTCCTAAAAACCCTGCTTCGACCACTATGGATTTGCCGCCTATAGCTGCGGCTTTTTTAAGAATTTCGTTACGCTCCATCGTGAAATCGACAACCTTACCTTTTCTTATCGTGACCGTTGAAACGAATGGTGTTCTCGATGGTACTTTCACCACGTAAGTACCGTCCTGCGCTTGCGAATAAGCAGGCAAGGTAAAAAGAAATACAACGCACACGGCGCTAAACATTTTTGCGACCACAAGGTCTCTCCTTTTTCAAATTACGTTAAAAAAAACAACCATAGACGAAAAATTATCTGAGTACTTCTCGTTAAAGCAAGTACTTTCACAAGGCACAAAAGACCGACCCGGAGGGAGAACCCGGGTCGGCTAAAGTTGGGATAAGCTCTAGAGGTTGCCCTGCTTGAGCTCTCCCGCGAGGTATTCTGCTTGACGGATGGCCAGCGCGACGATGGTCAACGTTGGATTTGCCGCCGCCCCCGTTGTCATCACAGAGCCGTCCGAAACAAAGAGGTTGGGTACGTCATGCGCCTGACCCCATTTGTTGACCACCCCATCCTCTGGTCGTTCGCTCATTCGGCATGTGCCAAGGTTGTGGGTCGAAGGATATGGTGGAGTTCGGTGCGTGCCGACAGCGCCCACGGCATTGTAAAGCGCCTCCGCCTTCTCATAAGCGTATTCGCGCATCGCAAGATCGTTTGGATGGTCGTCAAAATGCACGTTTGCCACCGGCATGCCCCACTGATCGGTTGTATCCGATAGAGTGATCCGGTTGGTGGCTTGGGGCATATCCTCACCGACAATCCACATGCCCGCCATCTTATTGTAGTGGTCCATCCAATTAGCAAATTCAGGTCCCCAGGCACCCGGCTCGATAAAGGCTGCAAGGAAGGCCGGGCCAAGGGCCAGAGTTTCCATGTAGTAGCCGCCCACGAATCCGCGATCAGGGTTATGGGCCACCTCGTCCTTGATAATACCGGCCATGGTTTCACCCCGGTGCATGTTCACCGGTTTGTCGAACCACGCATACATGGACCCCGTCAGGTGACGCATATAGTTGCGACCGACCTGATCGGAGCTATTGGCAAGCCCGGTCGGGAACATCGAGCTATCGCTCATCAACAGAAGGCGCGCGCTCTCAATCGAGTTACCGGCGACGCAGACAACCTTGGCCGCTTGACGCTGCAGATTTCCCTCAGCATCGACATAGATCACAGCATCCGCGTTGCCTTCTTTGTCGTGGGTGATCTTTACCGCATGGCTTTGCGGACGCAGGTCACAAAGACCGGTTTCAACCGCCCGAGGCACCTCGCGCACCAGCGTGCTCCACTTGCTACCGTTCTTGTCGCCCTGGAAGTTAAAGCCATCCTGAATGGAACCAGGCCGACCATCATAAGGCTCGGCATTGGTTCCATAGGGGCCGGTGGCGTATTTCTTGTACCCTACCCGTTCCGCACCATTGGCGAAAACCTTGTAGTTATTATTCGCCGGGAGCGGCGGCCGCCCATGAACATGGGTGGATCCGATCGCCTTTTCAGCGGCCGTGTAATAGGGTGCCATGTCATCAAGCGTTATCGGCCAATCGAGCAACGTGGCACCATCGACCGCGCCATAGGTGCTCAGTGCTTTGAACTCATAGTCCAGAAAACGTGGCGTGGCCCCAGCCCAGTGGGTCGTGGTCCCGCCAACGGCCTTTACCAGCCACGCAGGCAGCCCCGAGAAATCCTTGGCCACGCGCCAGGAGCCCGATGTTGTCCGAGGGTCCAGCCAGGCCATCTGACCAAAGGCTTCCCACTCATCATTCACCCATTCGTCAATTCCAAAATGCTTGCCGGCCTCGAGCAGCACACAAGGCACACCCGCCTTGGTCAGCTCATAGGCCATAGTTCCACCACCGGCACCGGAACCGATGATGACGACGGCTGCTTCATCTTTTGCAATCTCTGCCATGATCCTCTCCTTTCCTTAAAGCTCAGTGATACGTGGGTCTGGCAGCCAATCGAGGTCATTAAACCCGCGATCAATGTAGCCACCTTGGTCGAAACTCGCGCCCTCATAGCCGAGGATCTCCCAAACCTCGTGATCGTTGTAGAGCGTGGTGATCGAGGTGCCGCGCACCAGCTGGAAAAACGCCGTGCCTTCGATGCTCTGAAGATGAGCAAGGGCTGCTGCGTCATCCATGCCGTCAAAGCCGGAATCCTTGAGATCCGCCATACCAGAGGCAAACATTACTGCTTGTGCCGGGCTTGCGTTGGCCGCACCCATAATGGCGTCGCAGTTACGCTGATAGCAGCTATCGGGGAATTGTTTGTGCGGGAAAGCCACCTTCACCATGCGCATTAGCCGCGCCTTGCCTTCTGCATCCTGGGTGATCTGCACACCCGCGCGTGCACGTCGCGGCACGCCCGCACCCAGAACCGCAGTAGATGCAGTCCCAAGTAACAAAAATCGTCTTGAAACGTTCATTTATTCCTCCCTGTTATTTCTTATGGGCCCGGAAACCGGGCCTTACTTAAAACGCCCGCTGCGCTCCAGAACTTCGATTTGATAGCCATCTGGATCAGCAACAAAAAAGAACTTGCCCACCAACTCACCGGCAGGCGCGAATTCAACGAGTTTTCTTGGATTTAGTCCCTCGGCCTCAAACCGAGCGTGCTCCGCTTCAAGGTCATCGACCGAGACCGCCAGATGCCCGTACCCATCACCAAGATCATAAGGTTCGGTGCGATCTTTATTTACCGTGAGTTCAACCTCAAACTCTGTCTCCGGGTTGCTGAGATAAATCAGCGTGAATTCTGGAAAATCGAGTCGGTCGGCAACAGAGAGGCCAAAGGCTGTTTTATAAAAGGCGACCGAACGCTCTTCTTCGAGCACCCGGATCATTGAATGGATTGATTTGGCCAACTTCGCCTCCCAGACCACGATGGATGTTACTATCAACCTTGGTCTGGGATTTTTGATCAGGGTAGTATCCACTTACTACCCAAAAGGCGTAAAGTTTGTTATTCAGCCGCCACAGCTGGACCAGTCGTGCCAGCCTTTAATTCCAAAAATTTCAAGCAGGCACACCGCAGAAGCGAAGTGAAATTGGACGGCTCGCCGCTAAGTTCCAACACCTCGGAATGCAGCGTCGAAATAAAGGCCGGTGTTGTCACCCCGTCATTAGCGGCAATTTCATCAAGGATATCCCAGAAAGACTGTTCCAGTCTGATACTGGTGCTCTGTCCGTTGAGACGTAACCGGCGTGTGGCATACACATATCTGTCAGGGTCTTGCCCTGCAAAAACGTGACACATGACATTCCTCCCTAAATGTCATCCAAGTGATTTCCTATCGCTAGGTCACCGGAATCTGTGTTGACGTAGAGGAAGTCTAACGAATTCAGGACACCGGTCAAATCCCGCCGCTCAGATGCGCGTCTCTAACGAGGTCGTAGTCCAATTCTTCTTTGGACGCAGACTGGTGGATGCGCTCGGACTTGTCTGCTCCAACTTTGCGCGATCCGCGGAGCAAAAGGATTTTACCCCAACCCCGCCAATTGCCACTCGATGGCGCTGATGGATTCGTCGGAAATCTGGTCTGCCAATCCGGGGGCAACATCAGACCATGCGCCTGCACTTTCTCCATGACCCAAGTGAACGGAATATTCGATAGAGGACGTGCATCGTGAAATCCGTTTAGTTGCCCTCCGACGTCACCGTGCGAGCCGCGAAACCAAACCTGCTCGACATGACTTGTCGTGCTGGCATCACCGGTCTGCCAAATCACTGGTTCATATGCGAGACGCGTCTCGCCCAAAGCCAAGGCTTGATACCCATTGCGAATATGAGATCCGAGTTCATGATTATGAAATGCATGCCGCGGCTTAACGAACGGGCGCAAGTAAACCGGACAAAACCCTAGAGCTTTCACCGTATCCCACACGCCAACCATTTCTATTTCAACCTTCGGATGGCAATTCTGTGCCTTGAAAGCGAGCGAGCTGGCCCGTGGGGTCGGATCAGTATAAAGTCGGTAAGCGGTGCGAATATTTCGCTCTGTTGCGTTTTGTGCGGTCAATAACCCAACCCGGTCAACCACACCTGCGAGCGATCGCACTGCATATGCTCCGCGCGAAAAGCCCATGAGAATAATCTTATCACCCGGTCTGTAGCGCGAGGCGAGAACACCGTAGGCGCGCTTAATCTGCCGATTGATGCCACGTCCGGTGATTATATCGCGCGTGTGGCGCCAGTTTTGCCATTGCAGACCGGGTTCATAGTAGAGCGTGGTATCAGATGCAGCTGCATACTTTAGCAGTTTGTAGGCCAAACCGGCATTGGTCTCACAGCCGTTGACCATGCTCGACATGGTTCCATCAAGGATAATGACATGCGACATCTGCCCTCGGACAGGGCGTTTCGTTCGCTGTCCAAATCTGGGGCGATTGCCCACCGCACGTACGAAACGGCGGTAGATGGTCCTAAGCCAAGTCATTATCACTCCGGGCAGGCGTCCTGCGTTTGCATTGTATTAATGTGGCTCTTGCAGAGAGACATTATCAAGCAGTTCGACCCGTACGTGAAGACTTGTGAATTTTTTATTGAAGCACTGTAACAGTTTGTGGATCGCTGAGCCCGTAACCGTTGAAACGCGTGGCAAGGCTCATAGAGTACGCACCAATGCCCGAAAACAGAACATAATCACCCTCTAGCGTGTCTCTGGGAAGCGCTATTGGCTTGGGCAGGCAATCAATACTATCACATGTCGGGCCAAAGCACTGACGCGCAACAGGTACGCCCAGACGCGGCTGACCATCCGGTGAGACGACTTTTAACCTTGTAAGCGGTTCCATATCCCGCGCCTCAGCCAAGGCACCGTAGATACCGTCATTTAGAAACACCGATGCATTGTCCCGAAAGGCTTTGATCCGGCAGGCAAGTGTGAAGGCCTCAGACACCAATGCACGTCCAGGCTCACAAAGAAGCTGCGGTCGATCTATTGGGAAAGAGCGCTTGATTTCTTTATCTATAGCTTTGAAAATACGTACAAGATCAGGCGCTTGACCGCCTCGATGAGATGGAAATCCACCCCCTACGTTGAGTCGCGCAATCCGCACAGCTGCCTCGCGCGCCACGTCTGCACAAGTGGCAATGTAATGCGACCAGATAGCCGGATCCGAGCATTGCGTGCCAGGATGAAAACACAGCGACGGCGAATAACCCCGCGCATCAACTTCTGCCAAAAGCCGCGCAGCAAGAGCCGGAGGGGCACCGAACTTGGCGCCAAAATGGTACGCCGCCCCCTCTAATGGCAAGGCAAGTCGCACGGCGATTTCTGTGCCTTTTGGTAAATCCCGCAGCTTTTCGAGCTCTGAAAATTCATCCACCGACCATGATGTAACATGCATTTGCCGCGCAGTTTCGACCTCGGCAGTTGAGCGCACCGGGTTGTTGTAGTGTAATTTGGCCTGCGGGGCCTGTTCCAGGATCAAAGCCATTTCCGCGGGGCTTGCAACATCGAAAGCTGTGATGCCAGCGGCATTTATATTGGCCAGCACAGCGCTATGCGGATTGGCTTTGACCGCATAAGTGACAAGCCCGGGAAAGCCTTTGATGAAATCACGAACCGTGTCCAGCAGCACGGCAGGACAGAAATAAAGCACAGGATAATCTGGCTGCACACGTTGCAAATGCTCTACTGGACTGACCCAATGTTTGGATAGCTGCATGGTTTGGCCTCAATACTTTTGGTAATTTTGCATCTAGATTTGGTCATTTTCACGTGCAATACTGATCATAATGAAGTTAATTATAGTCATTATAACGTTATAAAAATGCAAATTGACGAATTAGACAAATCCCTCATTACTCTCCTGCGCGAAAACGCACGGATGCCGGTCTCGATGCTTGCAAGGCGGCTTGGCATTGCACGTACCACGGTTCAGGCGCGCCTCGAACGGCTCGAAAAAAGCGGCACGATTCAGGGATATGCCGTGGTGATCAACCCCTCGCACAGGGCAAATTTGCGCGCGACGGTCCTCTTGAATGTTGAAACGCGTGGGCAACCGGCGGTGCTCTCGCGTTTAAAATCTCTTCCTAATGTGCGACGCGTGCACACGACGTCTGGACGGTTTGACCTTATTGTCACGCTGGAGGCGACCACCACCGAAGAACTTGACGACACGCTGGATAAAATTGGCGAAGCCAAGGGGGTGCGCAGCTCAGAGAGTCTCATTCATCTGGCGACAAAGCTCAATCGAGGACGTTAAGTCTCAAGTCGTATAGGCGTTAACCCAAAATTCAATCAGTTTTTGCTGCAATCGCCGCGAACGTCGGTTCCAATTGGAAGCACCACGCGGGCGCGTATCATTTTTGGTGTCAACCTTGCCGCGCAGCTGATCATTGGCGGTGAAAATAGCGAAGGCTAACTCTTGTTTTTTAGGCCCTGAGGCATAACCGGCCAACGCACTGACAAAGAAGAGCGTGCCTGTTTTCGCCGCAACCTCTACCGGGTTTTTACGATCAATGCCGCCCTGTTCATTACGTAGATCAAAGCGTTTGAGGATAGGCTTCAATCGGCCATCGCTATGCACCCGTGCCAAAACCATAGCCATACCTGCTGCAGACATACGAGATGCCTCGCTCAACCCAGAATGATCGGCAAAACCTGCGTCAGGCACGCCCAGGGTTTGGTTCGCCCATGCGTTCATTTCTTCCGCCGACTCTCGCAAAGACATAGGACGGCCAGAACGCTTTAGCGTGGCATGGAGGCCCACAACCTCCGCCGTCAGGTTGGTCGAAAACTTCAGCATCCCTCGTAAAATCTCAACCAAGGGGGCGCTTTGCCTGCGCAGCAGTATTATCCCACCTGGCGCAGATTTACGCGCGTTGCCGACGCTTAATTCTATGCCCTCCACGTTTGCAAGACGCGCAAAAACCTCAGCGGCATAGCGTTCGGGTTTGCGCACCGGAAGCCACCGCGCCCCGCGCGCGCCGAGGGCTTTGCGCGCAACATTCCAACTGTCATGGTCACCTTCGTCTCGATAAATGAAAACTGGCCCAGAGCGGGTTTCAATGCGCATTCGCGCAGACTTTACAGCAGGACGATACCCTTTGGTACGTGCCTCCATGGTGACGTTGTAATCCTTACCCGAACGCTTCCACTCAAAATGCACGCGGTTGAAATTCAAATTAAGTGCTGAAACCGCAGGATTGTAAGCAACATGATCCGGTTGATCAGGATCAATCATCGGCACGAACGGTAGAGCCCCGCCATAGCTGCGCAGCTTGCCTTCGACCTTCAGTATACCTTTTTCCTTAAGCTTTTTGGCCATGTTGGCAAGATCAGTGGTATCAAGTTCTGGATCACCACCGCCGACCAAAACCAGATCGCCTTTGATAACCCCGTCAACAACCGGGCCAGTGGCAACAAGACGCGTCTGGAACCGATAATTTTCGCCAAGAATGTCCAAAGCATAAAGTGCGGTTAGCACCTTGGTAACACTGGCGGGGGGCAATCCTCGCTTCGCCGAGCTCGCCTCTAGCAACAGCCCAGATTCAACATCAGCGACCGCATAGCTGATATCGCCACCCAAATTCGCTTGTTCTATAAGAGCTTGAGCGCCGCTAGAGCTTTTTTTTGCACCGGCTTGCGGCCGTGACACGGGTCTGGGTGATGACGCCGGGGCATTGGCCAATGAGGCGCTCGCCAGAGACGCCAGAACTGAAGATATAAGTAGTCTGCGAGAGAGCCTGTTTCTCATGGTGCCAATTAAACGGAGCGTATCGCGGCAGACAATGCGATTTTCGTTAAAACATCCATTATTTAACCAAGGTGTTGTTCACAATGACACGAGCCTAGGCTTGCTTAGAGTTAGATGCCGCTAAACATTTGTCTGGCGGGCTCGAATTTGAGAGGATGACAGCGACGACATTGGCACATTTACGAAGCACCAACGTGGTGGCGCTGCCAGACCTAGCAGATTAGACTTTCGTGAAGGCAGTCTTGTATCTTGGTAAATCCGAGCCGTTTTTGACATTCGGGCAGATATGCGTTGCCCCGGGCGCGCCAAAACGCCTACAGGCACAGAATTCATGATCGAATGCCAGTTTTGCCAATGATCAAATTGCGCTAGGTTATCGGCGCCCATAAGCCAAACAAATCGCACGCCAGGTCTCAGCAATATCAGTTTTTCTATCGTTTGTGCCGTGAAACGCGTGCCAAATCTGGTTTCAATATCTGTGACTTCGATCCGCGGATGATCAACCATCGCGCGGCAGGCCGCCAAACGATCAACCAATGGCGCAGGTCCTCTCGATTTCAGAGGGTTACCAGGGCTTACAAGCCACCAAAGGCGATCCAAGGAAAATCGTCGCAGCGCTTCGAGGCTAATATGAAGATGGCCAGCATGCGGTGGGTCAAATGAACCACCGAATAAACCAATAACCTGGCCGGCGCGCGTGTGCGGCAAGTAACTCTGCATAACCCTTATTTCCAATGCCCGCGCGCCGATGTCCAGCCCTATAAGTTACACAGCGAAGGTATAATAAAATTTAGTTTAATGTTAAACTAAATTGCGAATTTCCTTTAATTTTCACGCTCTGGCTGGCGTTTCAGCGATCCACAGATGGACGGTCGAGAACCTCTGGTAGTTTTTCGGCTGGATAGTTCTGATGCAGTGAAAAGAAGCCAGGGCTTATCTCCTCTAACGGCCTAAACTGCGACCCTGGAAGCGATCTGGTCCTTAGGGTCAGGACAATATCAGATAAGACAGCTGGATTTTCGCGGAAGTACGTATGGCCAATCTCCGCACCGCGTCCTTCGACGTTGATGACACCTACGTGCTTTCTTTCACGCACATCATTCAAAGCCGCCATTCCAAGCGCGCGTGGGTCCAATCCACCAAGGCGCGTCACTTTTCCAATAATCCTCGACAAGCGGAGGGCCTCGTCATTGGGATTGGTGTATATGTTAATCTGCTCAAACGCGTCCACAAAACGTTCTGCGACCAGCCTTTGGCGTGCTACACCGACGTCAATGTCTGCCGCAGCCAACACAAGCACACCTGTTTTCATGGCTTTTCTCGGGACCTGACCGGCCGCTCGCGCTTCTATCAAAAGCTCACGCAAAGCAGTTGTCATTACCGCAGAACCACGCGAATGTGCCACGATGTCTATCCGGTCGAGCTCGGGTACGCTCACCAGGATGCGTAAAAATTCCTTAGCGTGAAAGATTGAGAACTCACCGGATTCAATATCTCGAAAATAGGCAAGCGGTCCTTGATTGCCCGCAGGCCAAGAGAAGACTATCGGCAGGCTGCGGCGTCCGGAATAATGCCACAGACTGGCCAAGGTATTCACCGCATCGTCGAATTCATTATTAAATCCATGAACATAGACTAAAACGCGATCAACGCCATAGACGCGCAATTTCTGGCTCAACGCTGCACGCATCTGAGATGCACTTGAAGAATACGCCGCGTTGGCGGCCTCGGTGGTTTGTAAACGCCCGCCGCCGGCCTGAAATGGTAAAGGTGTTGCGGGAAATCGCGTGATCTCATCTATAGCTTTTATATCGATCTTGGTCTGCGCCTGACGCTTTTGCGATTGCGTCTGATCGATCAGTTCCTCCCAAGAGGTCATATTTCCGTATTCAATCAAGCTTGCGCCAAACGCCATAGAGTCACTGCGTTCATCGCCATATCTGCTTGGGTCTTCTCCGCTTCCCATTGGGTTGCGGTCGGTCACATAAAAGATCTCAGTTGTCGTTTCGCGCAACTGTATCGGCACGGCTTCCGCCGGATAGGTTTGCCCAGTCTCGAAGGTATAGAGATTCGGCGCAGGTGATAGAATTTGCGTAGCGGACCGGCCAATACAGCCGACCAGCAAAAACGCCAGACCTAAGACCAGCAAGCGCGATAGATTTAACTGCCGTTTGCAGGAGCCGTTTGGGTGTATTTCAGTGTTTGAAATCATCGCCTTCCCCGGTTACATGCAGGGCTGTCTGACACGTGCCGAAAGAACAAAGCCATGGCCTCCTATCAATATGTTTACCACATGCAAGGTGTTTCCAAAACCTACCCAGGCGGTAAGAAGTGTTTTGAAAACATTCACCTAAGCTTTCTCCCCGGTGTCAAGATTGGTGTCGTCGGCGTGAACGGCGCCGGTAAATCAACGCTGATGCGCATTATGGCCGGTATGGACACGGATTTTTCCGGTGAAGCTTGGTCTGCCGAAGGCGCCCGCGTTGGCTATCTGCCGCAGGAACCAGAGCTTGACGCAAGCCTCGATGTACGCGGCAACGTCATGCTTGGGGTGGCTGAAAAAAAGGCCAAGCTAGACCGTTTCAATGAGCTTGCGATGAATTACTCGGACGAGACAGCCGAGGAAATGGCCACACTGCAAGATGAAATTGACAGCGCCGGGCTTTGGGATTTGGACGCACAGGTCGACGTCAGCATGGAGGCGCTTCGGTGCCCGCCAGATGACGCAGACGTGAACACGCTATCAGGCGGGGAGAGGCGCCGTGTTGCGCTTTGCAAATTGCTGTTGGAGGCACCGGATATGCTGCTTCTCGACGAGCCAACGAACCACCTAGATGCCGAGACCATTGCATGGTTGCAGCAGCATCTCATTGATTACAAAGGTACAATCCTAATTGTCACGCACGACCGTTATTTTCTAGACGACATTACCGGCTGGATCCTTGAGCTCGATCGCGGACGCGGAGTGCCATATGAGGGCAACTATTCGAGCTGGTTGGAGCAGAAAGCCAAACGTCTCGAGCATGAGGCGCGCGAGGATAAATCGCGGCAAAAGACCCTTGAGCGAGAGCTCGAATGGATACGTCAAGGCACGAAGGCACGGCAGGCCAAACAGAAGGCGCGTATAAATGCCTATAATGATTTAGCGGCCCAATCCGAGCGTGAGAAAATTACCAGAGCACAGATTGTCATCCCACGCGGTCCGCGGCTTGGCGGTAAGGTCATTGAGGTCGATGACATTAAAAAGGCCATGGGTGATAAGCTTTTGATCGAGGACCTCACGTTTTCCCTCCCACCGGGTGGGATTGTCGGCGTCATCGGGCCGAACGGGGCCGGTAAATCAACGCTTTTCAAAATGCTGACCGGTCAGGAAGAGGCCGATGCAGGCGAGATCAGCTATGGTGATACGGTGCAACTGGCCTATGTCGACCAGTCACGTGATGATCTAAAGGCGGATGAAACCGTTTGGGAGGCGATTTCAGGTGGCGCCGAAATCATAGAGCTGGGCGATGCCAGCGTGAATTCCCGGGCATACTGTTCAGCGTTCAATTTCAAGGGCGGTGATCAACAGAAAAAAGTATCACTGCTGTCCGGAGGGGAGCGGAACCGTGTTCATATGGCGCGGCTTTTGAAAGAAGGCGGCAACGTTATCCTGCTCGACGAGCCGACAAACGATCTCGATGTGGAAACACTTCGCGCATTGGAAGATGCGCTTGTCGATTTCGCGGGCTGCGCCGTGGTGATCAGCCACGACCGCTTTTTCCTCGACCGCATCTGCACGCATATCCTGGCCTTCGAGGGCGACGCCCATGTCGAATGGTTCGAAGGTAACTTTGAGGATTACGAAGAAGACAAGAAGCGCCGTTTGGGACCGGATGCACTTGAGCCCAAGCGGATCAAGCACAAAAAGTTTGCGAGGTAGCGTGGGTTTCCGGCGGTCCTCGCTTTGCTTGGCAAATGACTTGAACGGTTACTTGGAAGAACCCGCCACTCTTTGAACTTCAGGTTTTTTCCGTGTCGAGACAAAAACCGGAGCGCTGTTCTGCTCGGTTAATGCTGTGATGTTTTTCAATGTATCTTTAACCAAATCCTTACACTCCTGTTGAAAAGCGGTTTTCGTTTGCCCCGCAGGTTTCATGACGCGCCCTCCCAGCTTGTGCGTGGGCTATACATGACTCGCCTAAAACGAGTATTTACGGGGAACTCTCGCCAAACGGACGCATATCAGACGCGGAATTATTTAAGTGCCTGATATCGTTGAAATCTGGTTAATTGAGACGTCACGTCGCGTGATAAAACATCGAATGCTTCCCGCTTAAAAATAGAAACAATTTAAATCAAATTCTTTCAATGTTTCTATTTGAGCAACAGATCAGCCGATCTGCTAAAGTGTTTCGCCTTTAACCTGAGGTATCAGCAAAAGGCGAAAGGCGTGCAACATATGGCCGTTGCGCTGCGTTTCGCGATGAGCTGTGATTCAGGTTTATCGCGAAACGCTTTTAGCAATCAGAAGCGCGTGAATTACATGCAAATATAATGAAAAAGGCCCGCTGGATGCGGGCCTTGGTGCGTGGTTTTTGTGATGGCTTGAGATCAGGTTTTTTTGCGGAGCTTTCGCATAGCGCCAAGGCCACCGATACCGGCCAAAAGCAAAAGACCAGCTGCGGGCAGTGGTACCGGCTCAATTGCGAGGCGCAGATCCATCCCCAGGCACTCTTGTCCAGCACAGTCCTGACCTGCAAACATGCCGTTGTCACCCCAAAGAGCGATAAAGTCTTCAGTCCCGTTCGAGGCGTAACCATTAGGCTCACCTCCGGAAGTAAAGGTTTGGTCAGCGAAATCGAAGGCCATCATAAGGCCGTCGAATAGGTCGCCCATAAAAGTGAAGGTAATTGACCCAAAAAGGCCGTCCGTGCGTGACGCGGAATCAGATAATGTGCCAAAAGCATCGAATGTCGATGTATCGCTGCCAAGCGAAATTGAGCCGCTGAACTCGATGATATCAGTGACGCTGTCATAGGTGCCCGTGACGCCAGAGTCGAACCGTGCAACGACGCCGCCGCTCATTGCTCCGCCTGTCTGATCATGGATCAAAGACGAGCCAAATCCGTTTGCCGAGTAGCTCAGAATTTCAGTGATGTTGTATGTCGCAGCCTGCACCGCACCTGCGGCAAAGAATGCTGATGCAGCAAATGCTGCAGCAATAGTACGTTTAAACGCCATTTCCCCAATTCCCACTAGTTACTACGCAGTGGACATTATCAGAACCAAGCAGCCTGGGAAACAGAATAGGCCAATTTTTGACATATTTTTGTCGATTTTCAACCAACTAGCGAGTGGTTGCCCGCATGGAAAGAATTTTTGTAGCCTTTCCTGAAGCAATTGCTCTTAAATGGGGGATTGTTTCCCGAACTTAGAGGTTTTTATGGCGAATCACACATGCGAACAAGGCAACTTGGGCCTGTTTGCAACGGTTGATCACAAACTGAGTCAAATCAACCGTTTGTGATTTCATCTGATTCATAAACCTTTCATATATTCTCGCTGTTGTTTGATTCAGTTTGAACGGGATTCTGCTATGTTTAACCGCCGAAATTTTTTACGCTCAACCGCTGCTGCCGCGGCAACGCTTAGCGCACCGACTGTAGTTCGGGCTTTTGAGCTTGATCCACGTTACGCGCCCCAGCCTGTCACCATTTCGTCTCAATACAAAAAAGGCGAGCTTTTGGTGCTGCCCAAAGCGCATATGCTTTATTTTATCACTGCGCCTGGCGAGGCTTTGCGCTATGGCTGCGGTGTTGGCAAGGCGGGCTTGGAGTTTACCGGAACAGCAACAATTGATGTGAAAAAGAAATGGCCAACGTGGCGCCCGACCAATGAGATGATCGAGCGTGAGCCGCATCTTTATACAAAGTTCATTGACAATGATTTTGTGCAGCCCGGTGGCGCGGATAACCCACTCGGCGCTCGCGCGCTGTATCTGTTCCAAAACGGTTATGATACATATTTCCGCATTCACGGCACCACGCAGCCGCGCTCAATCGGGCGCTCGGTCTCGAACGGATGCATCCGAATGATTAATGAACATGTGAAAGACCTATATGAGCGCGTTCCAATCGGCACGGTAGTGACGGTTCTTTAAAAAATTTAGATGCGCGCGGTCTACTTGTCGGCCGCGCGTTCTATCAACTCAACGACACGTGGCCCCATCGCCGCAACGATCTTGCCCACTCCTTCGGCGTTGGGATGTATGCCGTCGGCTTGAAAAAACGGCTGCAATGCCGCTGGACCACCGTCTCCTAGGCCGTCAAAGAAGCTCTTGAAGTAAAGCGTCCCGAACTGCGCTGAAAGATCCGGATAGATGGCGTCAAAGGCTTGCTTGTATTCCGGCCCATAGTTGCGTGGCGCTTCAATGCCAACGAGCAATACCGGAAGCTCGCGCGCCTGCGCTACCTGCAGAATTTTTGAAATATTTTTGCGCGCCTCACTTGGGTCCAGACCCCGAAGAAGATCGTTGCCGCCCAAGGCTACGATCATCGCGTCAACATCGGGTGTCAGGCTCCATTCCACGCGTGCGGCGCCACCTGCTGTGGTGTCTCCGGAAACACCAGCATTGATCAAGTTTACTTCTGCGCCCTGGTCTTCCAGCCAACGATTAAGTTGCGGCACAAATCCCTGCTCCTGAATAAGCCCATAGCCCTGCGTGAGGCTGTCACCCACAGCAAGAATCGTGACCTGCTCTTCGGCGAAAGCTGTATGGCCAATCAAAACAAGCGCTACTACCTTGCCGAGAACCCGCCGAACCCCATATGTCACAAAGGCAAAAAAGAGCAGGTTTTTCATTATGAGCGATCCCGTGCTGTCTCTTCGCGACGCGGCTCTGACATTGCAATCAAACGCCGGGCTTATACGCATACTTGAGGCAATCACGCTCAATGTCCACCGAGGTGAAACGGTTGGCCTCGTCGGGCCCTCAGGTTCGGGCAAGTCCTCTCTTCTTATGCTTATGGGCGGGCTAGAAAGAGCAACGAGCGGCAGTGTCACCGCCTTGGGAAATGAGCTTACAGATATGAATGAGGACGCCCTTGCGCGGCTCCGGCGCGCGCATTTCGGTGTGGTTTTTCAGTCCTTCCACCTGATACCGACGATGACGGCATTGGAAAATGTAGCAACCCCTCTAGAGCTTGCAGGAACGCCAGGCGCATTTGAACGCGCGGCGGAAGAACTTGACGCTGTAGGCCTAGGCGACAGGATCGGGCATTATCCATCACAGCTGTCCGGTGGAGAACAGCAACGCGTAGCCCTTGCCCGTGCAATCGCGCCACGCCCTGAAATCCTTTTGGCGGACGAACCGACCGGAAATCTGGATAGCAAAACCGGCGCGGCCGTTGTTGAGCTTCTTTTTGAGATGCAATACCGGCACGAGGCAACCTTGGTTCTTGTGACCCATGACGCAGGGCTGGCGCAGCGTTGCAGTCGCGTCGTCGAAATCAGCGATGGGCGCATCAAAGAGGCAAAAGCAGCGTGAGCCTTAATGTTGCGGCAAAAATTGCGGCGCGCGAACTGCGCGGTGGGTTGCACGGTTTCCGTATCTTTCTGGCCTGCGTCATTCTGGGCGTGGCGGCAATTGCCGCGATCGGCACCGTGCGAGACAGCATCGCGGAAGGTTTGGCGCAGGAGGGGGCAACCCTTCTTGGTGGCGATGCGGAGATTGAGCTTACTTATCGCTTTGCAGATCAGGCCGAACTTGACTGGATGGAGCAAACGGCCTCAAGAGTTTCCGAGATCGCTGACTTTCGATCTATGGCCGTCAATGGCGAGGCGCGCAGCCTGACCCAGATCAAGGCGGTGGATGACGCTTACCCTCTCATTGGCGAGCCCCGCCTTTCTCCGGATATCCCCTTGCAAGATGCTTTGAAGGGTAAAGACGGCCTACCGGGTCTCGTAATGCAGCCGATTTTGGCCGAAAGGCTTAGCCTCGAAGCCGGCGATACTGTGCGTCTCGGCACCAAGGATTTTGTCCTTATGGCAATGCTGGAACGAGAGCCAGATACAACGACTGCTGGCTTTGGCCTAGGCCCACGCAGCATCGTTCGCAAAGCTGATCTTGACGGCTCAGGCCTATTGCAACCTGGCACGCTTTTTTCGGCGCGTTACCGGCTTGATCTGCCAACCGGCACTGACCTTGCGGCGATCAAGAATGAGGCCGAAGAAGCTTTGGACGGCAGCGGTATGCGATGGAGCGATGCACGCAACGGGGCTCCCGGTACCGCACAATTCGTTGATCGGCTTGGGGCGTTCTTGATCCTAGTTGGGCTTTCAGGCCTTGCCGTGGGAGGCGTTGGCATTTCGGCTGCCCTGCAAGCCTATATGGGCAGCAAGACCAAAGTTATAGCAATTCTGCGAACACTTGGCGCGGATCAAAGGACGGTTTTCATGACCTACCTTATCCAAGTCTGTGTATTGGCGATTTTGGGGATTCTCGCAGGCCTGATCCTTGGCGTTGGCATACCAGTTCTGCTAGCGCCGATCATCGAGGCACGTCTGCCAGTGCCGGCGGTCTTTGCGGTCTATACGGACCCAATGATCGAAGCGGTGATCTACTCAATATTGACCGTGATGATCTTTACCCTTTGGCCTCTGGCGCAGGCACGAGAGGTGCGACCAGCCGCGCTTTATCGAGATGGTGGTACGGCAAAGCGCTGGCCTGCGCCATTCTTTATTACACTTACGGTTGGTATACTTAGCGCACTGATTGCCGTGGCAAGCTGGTTTTCCGGAAATACAACTATCACCTTATGGACGGCATGCGGTATCATAGGCTCTCTTGCCGCGCTTACGATTGCCGGGCTTGGATTACGCACCTTGGCCCGGATTGCGCGTCCTGCAGCACGCGGACGAGTTGCTCTTGGCTGGGCCTTGGGCGCAATCAGCGGACCGGGCAGCACGGCAAGCGCGGCCGTGCTTTCTTTGGGCTTGGGTCTCAGCGTTCTGGCAACCATAGGACAAGTGGATCGCAACCTGCGCGATGCCATTGTGAGCGATCTGCCAGATCGCGCGCCAAGCTATTTCTTTGTTGATATCCAGCGGGATCAAATGCCTGGCTTTTCAGAGCGACTTGACAGTGACGTGTCTGTCAGCCGGGTCGATGCGGCCCCGATGCTGCGCGGTGTGATTACCAAGATCAACGGCAGACCTGCGCGCGAGACAGCGGGCGATCATTGGGTTTTGGAGGGGGATCGTGGTGTCAGTTATGCCGCCGCCCTGCCCTCGCGCAGCATTATCACCGATGGGCAATGGTGGAACGAGGATTATTCTGGCCAGCCGCAGGTCAGCTTTGCCGAAGAAGAAGGCGAAGAGATGGGTATCAAACTCGGCGATGAGATCACGGTAAACATCCTGGGCAGAGATATCACCGCGGAGGTAACGTCCTTTCGAGAGGTGGATTTCTCGACCGCTGGCATGGGCTTTATCATGATCATGAATGAAGCCGCCTTGGTCGGCGCTCCTCATAGCTTTATCGCGACGGTCTATGCCGAAGAGGCAGCCGAGGCCGCAATCCTGCGCGATCTGTCGGGCAAGTTTCCCAACATCACGGCAATCCGCGTCAAGGATGCGGTCGAGCAGGTTGGTGATCTACTCGCAGGGCTCGCCTCGGCTACAGCTTATGGCGCTTCGGCCACGCTTCTCACAGGCTTTCTTGTTTTGATCGGAGCAGCGGCCGCAGATCAGCGCGCGCGTAGCTATGAGGCGGCTATTTTAAAAACCCTAGGCGCCACGCGGGTGCGAATCCTCTGGGGTCTGAGCCTTCGCGCGGCAATGCTGGGCGCGGCTGCAGGAAGCGTTGCTATCGGCGCGGGCATAACCGGGGCGTGGGCCGTGAGCCGATATATTATGAGTACTGATTTTGAAATAGCGTGGGGTCCTGCATTAGGCATTGTAGCGGGCGGTGCGTTCATCTCGCTTTTAGTTGGCCTGATCTTTGCTTTCGGTCCGATGTCGGCACGACCGGCACAGACTTTGCGAGCGGGAGAGTAAAAGGTGTCAGAGGCGATAACCGGAGCGCAGATTGAACGCATTGTCGAAATCGTTCGGCAAGCAGCCAAGGCGGAAATCATGCCGCGCTTTCGCAGTCTCGAAACAGCAGATATCAAAACTAAATCTGATCAGCATGATCTGGTCACCGAGGCCGATCTGGCCGCTGAGGCATACCTACGTCGTGCATTGGCAGAGGTCTTTCCGGATGCGTTGATCGTGGGCGAAGAATCGATAAGCGCCGATCCATCCCTGCGCGGAAAAATCGGCGATGCGCCGTTGGCCGTCATATTGGATCCCGTGGATGGCACATGGAATTTCGCCAATGGCTTACCTTTGTTTGGCGTCATCTTGGCGATAACCGTGTTTGGTAGACCAATTTTTGGCCTGCTTTATGACCCCGTGGTCGATGATTGGATCATCGGCGACGCCGCTCGGCAAACAAAACTGATACGCGACGGAGGTCAATCTCAGGCGCTTGATGTCTCAAATGGCGGCGATGTTTCAGAGATGACAGGCTTTATCCATTTCTATCTGCTGCCAAAGGAAAAACAGGCCCAGATGGGCGTGCTGCTCCCTAACATTGGACGCAGCTGGTCCCTGCGCTGTTCCTGCCACGAATACCGCCTCATCGCGCAAGGCCGTGCTGATTTCGTGATCTCCGGGACGCTAAACCCGTGGGATCATGCAGCAGGTGTATTAGCCGTCGAGCAAGCGGGAGGAGTGGCCAGGATGCTCGATGGGCGTGACTATAATGCCGGTATCGAAACGGGCTACCTGCTTGCAGCCCCGAGTGAGGAAAGCTGGGAGCAGCTCTGCAGAGCTTTTGCCTTCTTGAGCGAATGAAGCAACTTGCGCGATGCCAAAGAAACCCAGGATTTCGCCAACGCTTCGCTTACGTCGACCGCAGCGAGGGGCCAGCCCCTCGCGCTCCCCGAGATATTCTTGGCAAAAAGAAAGCCACATGTGGTCTTATTCACTCCGCGGCTTCCGCATATTCTTCCATCGGTGGGCAGGTGCAAACCAGATTGCGGTCACCATAGGAATTGTCCACGCGGTTCACCGGAGGCCAGTACTTGTCCACGCGGAACGCGCCCGGTGGGAAACAGGCCTGTTCACGGCTATAGGGCCGATCCCATTCGCGAACGAGATCCTCCATTGTGTGCGGAGCGTTGACCAGCGGGTTGTTATCCTGTGGCATGCGCCCGGCCTCGATATCGGCGATCTCTGCCCTTATCGCCAGCATGGCGTCGCAGAAACGGTCCAGCTCTGCCTTGGTCTCGGACTCCGTGGGTTCAACCATCAGCGTGCCCGCAACCGGCCAGCTCATGGTCGGTGCATGAAAGCCATTATCGATCAAACGCTTAGCGATATCATCGACGGACACGCCCGCACTTTCAGAGAATGGCCGCGTGTCGATGATACACTCATGCGCAACCCGTCCCTGACCACCGCGATAAAGCACGTCATAGGCACCCTCTAGCCGTTTGGCGATATAGTTGGCGTTCAGGATGGCCACACGCGTGGCTTGGGTCATGCCCTCACCACCCATCAGCATTGTATAGGCGTAGCTGATAGGCAGGATCGAAGCCGAACCAAAAGGCGCGGCCGAAACCGGGCCCTCGCCGTCATCTTCCAGAGGGTGACCAGGCAGGTGCGGCTTAAGATGAGCCTTAACGCCAATGGGGCCCATGCCTGGGCCACCGCCGCCATGAGGGATGCAAAAGGTCTTGTGCAGGTTGAGGTGGCTCACATCACCGCCCAGATCACCGGGCCGCGACAAGCCGACCATCGCGTTAAGATTAGCGCCATCGATATAGACCTGCCCACCGTGGTCATGAACGATCGAGCATACCTCAACCACGGTTTCCTCAAACACACCGTGGGTCGATGGATAGGTGATCATGCAACCCGCGAGGTTTTCCGTATGCTCTTCGGCTTTGGCACGAAAATCATCGAGATCAATATCACCATTTTCCGCCGATTTCACCGGCACCACTTTCCAGCCGACCATCTGGGCGGAGGCCGGATTGGTGCCATGGGCGCTCATCGGAATGAGGCAAATTTGACGATGACCCTGCCCTTTGGCTCGGTGGTAAGCCGCGATGGTCAAAAGACCGGCATATTCGCCCTGCGCGCCGGAATTGGGTTGCATCGACATGCCGTCATAGCCAGTGATTTCGCAGAGCTTCGCGGTGAGATTGCCGATCAGAGCGTGATAGCCTTCGGCCTGATCTGCAGGTGCAAACGGGTGCAGCCGTGAAAACTCCCGCCAACTGACCGGCATCATCTCGGCTGCAGCATTGAGTTTCATCGTGCAGCTACCAAGCGGGATCATTGCCCGATCCAGAGCCAAGTCGCGATCTGCCAGACGGCGCATATAGCGCATCATCTCGGTCTCGGCGCGGTTCATATGAAAAATGGGGTGTTCGAGATAGCCGGACCGACGATGCATCTTGTCCGGGACGCGGTATTCAGCGGTGAAATCCGTGTCGCGACGCGGAATGCCAAAGGCGCGCCAGACCGCCTCGATATTTTTGGGCCTTGTCGCTTCGTCAAGCGTGATACCAACGCGGGTTTCGCCAACTTTTCGCAAATTAAGCCCCTCATCGACTGCGGATTTGAGAACCGCAGCCTGCAAAGGACCAACATCGACGGTGATCGTATCAAAGAAGGATTTCGGATCGACCTTAAAACCAGCCGCCTCTAACCCTTTGGCAAGGCGTACTGTCTTGCGGTGGATGCGTTGCGCGATGGCTTTAAGCCCCTTCGGTCCATGGAACACCGCATACATCGAGGCCATCACCGCCAGCAGAGCCTGCGCCGTGCAGACATTGGAAGTGGCCTTTTCTCTGCGGATATGTTGCTCGCGGGTCTGCAGTGACAGCCGATAGGCTCGGTTGCCATGGCTATCGATGCTCACACCGACAATACGGCCTGGCATCGCGCGTTTGTATGCATCACGGCATGCCATATAAGCGGCATGAGGACCACCATAGCCCATCGGCACACCAAAACGCTGTGCCGAACCAACGGCTATGTCGGCATCCATCGCGCCGGGCTCTTTCAGGAGCGTCAGCGAGAGCGGATCAGCAGAAACCATGCCGATAGCTTTGTGCTCATGCAGTTTTGCGATGTGATCCGTGAAGTCGCGCACATGACCGTAGGTGCCTGGGTATTGGAAGAGCGCGCCAAACACCTGGCTTGCGTCCATCATGTCAGGGTTGCCGACGATCACCTCTATGCCGAGCGGTTCTGCACGTGTTTTGATCACCGCAATGTTCTGTGGGTGGCAATCACGATCAACAAAGAACGCGGTTACTTTGGATTTCGAAACGCGCTGCGCCATGGTCATCGCCTCGGCGCAGGCGGTTGCCTCATCCAGAAGCGAGGCGTTGGCGATCTCAAGACCCGTCAGATCGGCGATCATCGTTTGGAAATTCAACAGGGCCTCAAGCCTGCCCTGGCTGATCTCAGGCTGATAAGGCGTATAGGCGGTGTACCATGCAGGATTTTCCAGGATATTTCGCTGAATCGCTGGCGGCGTGACAGTGCCGTGATAGCCTTGACCGATCAGGCTCACCAAAACCTTGTTCTTGGCCGCAGTCACTCGCATGTGGTGCATAAGCTCTCGCTCCGAGAGGGGTTTGCCGAAGTTCAACGGGTCTTTCTGCCGGATAGAGGCAGGCACAGTTTCGTCAATCAGCGCATCAAGGCTATCAACACCAAGGGTGTTGAGCATATCTGTCATCTCGTCCGGTGAGGGTCCGATATGGCGACGATTGGCAAAATCATATGGCAGATAGTCAGTCGGCTTGAAGGGCATGGCGCTCTCCTTTTGTGAAGGCCGGTGAAAGGGGTGAAATTTGATCTAGAAATCGCTCGGCGCGCGGCATGGCATTGTGTAGGAACTGACCCGGCCCTCGCAGCCACAGACCGTCATAAGCGCGTGATTTCCGCTCGGAGATCAGCACCTCCGCAGGCAAAGGCGTTAGCTCATAGTCCCAGCCCGGCCAAAAAAGGCGGGCTTTTCGAACCATATGAGACAGCAAAGTCTCGCGGTCCACGTGACCGTGATAATCAAAGGCGGCGTCACCGCGCGCGACAAAAATATGATTGCCGGTAAAGCCGCGCGCAGGCTTGACCCAAAACGCGCTGTACCCTGCATAGCGGCGCATAAACGCATAGGCCAGGATGTGGCAGGCGCCACAGGCAAAAAACACGCGATCTGGCAAGTTCCAACGTTTCACCGGATCCCCTTTTTTCTCTGCAGAGATCATATACACTGCGCTAAACCCTATTCATCTCGTAAAAAAATACTCCCGCCGGGGGCACCAGTTTTTTGCTGCACGATGTCCGGCAAAACGTCTCATCCCACAAAATCCTTATATGCGGCTTCGTCCATGTAATCGCTCATCTGACCAGGGTCGCTGGCCCGGATCTTGAAAAACCAGCCATCTCCCATCGGGTCCTCGTTGACCTTGCCCGGAGTGTCAGCGAGCGCCTCATTGACTTCGACGATTTCACCGTCGAGCGGGGCAAGGATATCCGATGCGGCCTTGACACTTTCGATAACAACGATTTCGTCATCCTTGCTGACCGCTGCTCCGACATCGGGCAATTCGACAAAAACGATATCGCCCAGTTGTTCGGCCGCGTGTTGCGTGATGCCAACGACGATCACCTCGCTGTCCTCTAGAAGCCACTCATGCTCTTCGGTAAATTTCATTCTGCGTTCCCCTGTTTTCTTAACGTTTGAAGTTTGCTGGCGTGAACGGCATTGGCGACACCTGGACCGGCAGGCGTTTACCTCGGACATCGCCAAAGAGGTCTGTGCCTGGTTCTGAACACGCCGCGGACACGTATCCCATGGACATCGGTGCCTCTATTGTTGGACCAAAAGCGCCAGACGTCACGTGACCGACTGGTATTTCGTCATCCTTAGTGGCAAAAAGCGCGGTGCCGGTTCGCATGGGCGCGCGACCTGATGGGCGCAAACCTACGCGCAACCTTTCAGGCCCTTTATCCAGCTCCGTCAAAATACGTTTGCCACCGGGGAAACCACCCTCTCGGTCTCCACCGCCTCGCCGCGCTTTTTGTATAGCCCAGGTCAGGCCCGCCTCTCCTGGTGACGTCGTCTCATCTATATCTTGCCCATAAAGACAAAGCCCCGCTTCAAGTCTTAGACTATCGCGTGCGCCAAGGCCTATTGGCTCAACCGCGTCATTTTCCAGTAACGCCCGCGCAATACCTTCGGCCTTTGCAGCATCGACTGAAATCTCAAACCCATCCTCGCCCGTATATCCCGATCGAGAAATCCAAAGCTCGCCGAAATCAGAGGCAAAAACACCGGTATCCAGGAACCGCATGGATGAAACCTCGAGCACGAAAGCAGCAAGCACGGATTCCGAAGCAGGCCCTTGCAGCGCAAGCAAAGCACGATCTGCGAGCAGCTCTATCTCACAATCAGGCATACCCGCCTGCATATGCGCCAGATCGGGCTCTTTGCAGGCCGCGTTGACGATGACATAAAGGTGATCCTGCCGGTTGGTCAGCATCAGATCATCAAGAATACCGCCGGTGTCATTAGTAAAAAACCCATAGCGTTGCCTATGCGCGCCAAGGCCAAGCAGGTCGACCGGAACAAGCTGCTCCATGGCCTTTGCAGCGCCCCGATAACCGTCGGAATGACGCACCAGAACCTGGCCCATATGGCTTACATCAAATAAACCGGCCTGCGCGCGCGTATGCTTATGCTCTCCCATAACCCCAAGCTTGTATTGAACGGGCATATCGAAGCCGGCGAAACCCGTCATCTTGGCACCAAGCTCCTGATGGAGCTCAAACAGCGGCGTGCGTTGCAGATCACTCAAAAGGTGTCTCCGTTTCTTCAAACCGGGCGCGTTTTTTCGAAAGCATCCGGCACCGTTTGACGCGTCGACACTGACGCGCCCGATGCCCCCTCTGTCCTTTCGCCTGAGATCGCTATCCCTTCGGCGCCTCGGTCGTACCGAGGTCTCTCCAGAGTTCCCCAGATCGACAGGTCCGTTGGCCTGAGAGTTTCCGGGGCGGTTGCTCCTTCGGCACCGGCAAGGCCGGTTCTCCCTTATCGATCTTTGAGTACGATAGTATACGAATTGAATCAAATCAAGGTTGAACGCAATGCAAAGCCGTTTGCAGCAGATTATTGGAAAGCACTTGGACTACTTTTTTGGCTATGGCAGCCTCGTTAATGCCAAAACCCACAACTACAAGGAAACCCAGAAGGCCCGTCTGAGCGGTTGGCGGCGCATGTGGCGTAAGACCGATATGCGAGAGGCGGCATTTTTGACAATCGTACCAGACCTAAATTGTGAGCTTGACGGGCTTGTTGCGCGGGTAGCGCCGGAGCAATGGGAGGAGCTGCGCGAACGTGAGCTTGCTTATGCTCAGTTAGAGGCGCGGTCGCAGGTAACATGCGATCTATCAAGCGATACATCTTTGGCGATTTTCAGCATCGAAGATGGCAAACATTTCATGCCAGATGATACCAGTCCGGTACTGCTGAGCTATATTGACGTGGTCGTGCAAGGCTATCTTGAGGTTTTCGGACGGGGCGGCGTCGAGCGGTTCTTTCAAACCACTGACGGGTGGGAGGCCCCGGTGCGCGATGACCGGAGCACGCCCATATACCGTCGCCATCAACAGCTCGACGTGACGCAGACCGATATAGTCAACGCCATGCTACGCAATGTTGGCGCGAGATTTGTCTAGGGCAAAAGTCTTAACAAGACTTTTGGCAAATCTTTTTGAAAAAGATTTGTTGCCTAGCGTTTGGCGCGGATCACCTGAAGCAGCGGCAGCACTTGTGACATGTCCGGCCCGTGTGCTTGACCGGTCAAGGCCTTGCGTAGCGGCATAAATAGCCCACGCCCCTTACGCCCTGTGGCCTCTTTCACGGCCGCCGTCCATGCACCCCAGCTTTCGCCATCATAAGGGCCGTCAGGCAGCATTCCCATCGCTTGTTCCACGAAATCGGCGTCTTCTGGATCAATAACAGGATCGGCGCCTTCGCGGAACAAACGCCACCAGCCTTCCAGGTCGCTGAGCGTGGTAATGTTGTCACGCGTGACCTGCCAGAAGTTTTTGGCCATATCGGCAGGCACACCGATACTGGCAATCGTATCGGATACCACACCGAAATCCAGCGTTTGTAGATACCGTGCCGTGAGTGGGAAAAGATCGTCCACATCGAATTTGGTCGGTGTTGAACCAAAGCGAGAGGCATCAAAGCCTTCGATAAGCTCGCCCATTTCGGTGCGTAACTCCATCGGGTCCGACGAGCCAAGACGGGCCAAATGCGACAGGAGCGCCATCGGCTCCACCCCCTGCTCTCGCAGATCGCGCAGGGCAAGCGTGCCCAAGCGTTTTGAAAGCGACTCGCCTTGCGGCCCGGTGAGCAAAGAGTGATGCGCAAACTCAGGAACAGCACCGCCAATCGCCTGAATAATCTGGATTTGCGTGGCCGTGTTAGTCACGTGATCTGAGCCACGCACGACATGGGTCACGCCCATTTCAGTGTCATCCACAACGGAAGCCAAGGTGTAGAGAACCTGACCATCACCTCTTATCAGCACCGGATCAGAGACCGACGCCGCATCAATCGAGATATCGCCGAGGATACCATCGCGCCATTCGATACGTTCCTGATCAAGCTTGAACCGCCAAACACCAGTGCCGCGCTCCGCCCGCAGCGCGACTTTCTCCTCGTCCGAAAGAGACAGTGCGGCGCGGTCATAAACCGGCGGTTTGCCCATGTTGAGCTGTTTCTTGCGCTTGAGATCAAGCTCGGTGGGGGTCTCAAACGCTTCATAAAAACGGCCCATCTCGCGAAGCTTGTCAGACGCTTCCGCATATCGATCCAGCCGCTCGGACTGCCGTTCAACCTTGTCCCAGGTTAGCCCAAGCCACTCCATATCCTGCTTGATGGCATCAACATACTCTTCCTTCGAACGTTCCGGATCGGTGTCATCGATGCGCAAGATGAACGTCCCACCAGCCTTGCGGGCAATCAGGTAGTTCATCAGCGCGGTGCGCAGGTTTCCAACGTGCAAATAGCCGGTTGGAGAAGGCGCGAAACGGGTGGTGGTCATCTGCTGTCTCCTCGTCGGGCGGCACATCTCATAGCGCGGCTGAATTGTCTACCCTTGCAAGAACCTGGGAAAACCAGGTGAAGAGATACAGGCCCAAGAATTTCAACCAAAGCTGCGCTAGATTTCGCTGATCACGAAGAAGCGATACCTCGCGCTCTTACCTTCGTCTTTGGCTGGACTATTGTCATGGATATAAAGGAGGATTTCATGACAAAATCCATTTCTCGCCGCTCCGTTCTAACCACATCAGTTGCTGCCACCGCTGGTTTGGCGCTTCCTGCGTGGGCCACCGCCCCTATGCTTGGCGCTGCAAGTGCGAAGTTCAATCGCTTTAAACTTGGATCTTATGAAGTAACCAACTTGCTCGTGGGCACCCGTCAGGTCGAGGATCCGCAAACGATCTTTGGTATGAATGTCAGCAAGGCAGAATTTGACGCAGCCTCAGAGGCAGCGCTTATCCCGAATGACAAAGTGCGGTTTTTCTTCACGCCCACGGTGGTCAACACCGGTGAGGCACTCATTTTGTTTGACGCAGGTCTAAGCGCGGAAGCGACAACCGAGGCTCTGGCAGAGGCAGGGTACACGCCAGATATGGTCGACCACGTGGTCATCACACATATGCATGGCGATCACATTGGTGGGCTGCTCGATGGTAACGCACCGACCTACGCTAATGCGGCCTATCATACCGGTGCGGTCGAGTTCGATGCTTGGTCCAAAGCCGATAACGTGCTTTTTGATACCAACATGAAACCGCTGGCAGAGAAGACGAACATGATGGATGATGGAGCCAGCGCATTCTCCGGTCACACTGCCATGGCAGCTTTCGGGCATACGCCCGGGCACATGGTGCATATGATCGAAAACGATGGCCATGCGCTTTTGATCACAGCAGATCTTGCCAATCACTATGTCTGGTCTCTTGCCCATCCCGATTGGGAGGTAAAATTTGATATCGACAAAGAGGCCGCGGCGAAGACCAGAAGGCGCGTTCTAGGTATGCTCGCAGCTGATAAAATACCATTCACTGGCTACCACATGCCATGGCCTAGTACCGGTTTCGTTCAAACCAAAGGTGATGGGTTTCATTATGTACCCAGCAGTTACCAAATGAACTTGTAAGCGATTCTACAAACCGGAAAACTGATCGTCGCCCGAGGCCTAATGGCAGTGTGTTGAAGAAAAGTTTTGGTTCACAAGATAGATGGCTCACCGGGTTCTGCTCGACGTAGCATAGGGTGGACTTGCCTAACGGCAGACAACCAAAGGAGTACCTGGTTATGTCAAAGGCATGCAATCTAACCCGTCATTTTCGGACGACGCGCACTTTATTGATCACAGCCGTTGTAGCTAGCTCGTTTTTGTCAATTGCGGAACAGGCAGATGCAGGAAACAGAGACGTCTTTGATCAATTTGAAAAACCCGCCCCGTTCCAATTTAATTTCGCGAGCAACGGAGAAGACGCGAAAGATGACCGTTTTGATTTTGATTTCGGAAACACAGACAAAAATTCTTATGAAAGCACCAAAGGCAGGTTCCAAACGGAGCGAAAGTTCTTACAACTTCGTTTCCTTGGTCGAGGGGACGATTCCCGTTAGAGGAAATCCGTTTGCGTCATAGCGTTAATTTGATCCAGCTACCTGCTTTTGGTCTGTTTTGGCCGACGAATTACATTAAAGCTTGTGGTCCTAAGTAAACCTATCGCCGATCTTTGGTCCTAGCACTGTCATTTGGACCTTACCGATCATGTGCTTTTCCTTATTTTAGCAGCCTGTCGTAACGCAGCTCTTTTTAGGACGCGTTCAATGGACCGGTGTAAAAAGCACGACAGGAACGCTATTGCATTTCCTCAAGTATGCGAGATGCGGATGTAACATTGCGCGAAGACTTTAACGACGGGCGCGCTTTTTATCTTCAAAAACAGAGTGCTAAACAATTGTTACAAAATATGACGAATAGCTCACGGCCCGTCATCAGAGCTGTGAATTGAACGTGCATTTCGAACCTTTAATTGTTTTGGGAAGGAACACGAAAAAGGAGTTCAGAAAATGTTACGTAAACTTGTAAACGCTATCGTTCGTCCTGGTCTTGTAGGTCTGATGCTTGCCGTACCGCTGGCCGGAACTGTCGCAGTGACAAGCGCAACGCCCGCAGAAGCTGGCAGCTTTAAGATTAAAAAATTCAAAAAACATCATTCCTTTAAGCACAAGCACCACCACGGCCATTTCAAACATCACAAATTTGGCAAGCATCATGGTTATTACCGCGGCCATCGCCCGAGCTTGGCCTTCAAACTGAAGAAGTTCAAAAAGTTCCACTAAGCTCGCGGCTATAAATCCTTAAAGCGCTCCAACCTAAAAAACTATGTGACCCTGCCGAAATTGTGGCGGGGTCTTTGCGTTAAGCGATCTCCTAAAACCAAAATTCTTAGATCGATTAGGTTTAGACACGGCGGGAAATCAAAGCTTTGCGGACTTTTTGTTTGAGTTTCGCAAATTTCTACTTATTACCTATTTGCTAATAACTATTTTAGTAATAACTGAATCGAGCATAAGGAGAATCGCATGTCACATCCAAGACCTTCCCTCGCTGTTGATCTGGCTTTGATCACCGTTCTTGACGGTGGATTAAAATGCCTGCTGATGCAGCGCCCGGATGCCGATCTTGTAGGAGGTCCGTGGGCTTTGCCCGGTGGATATGTACGAATTGATGAGGCCATTGAGTCGACTGCGCAGCGAGTACTGACCCAGAAAGCAGGGATCGCGCAGGCTTATCTGGAACAGCTTTACACCTATGGAGCGCTAGATCGTGATCCGCGCGAACGGGTCATCAGCGTCACACATTTTGCGTTGATGCCACAGGATGATCTACTGGCTACTGTGCGCCGGTCAGAAACACTGGCGCTTGCCGAAATTCAAATTGACTGGGAAGGCGAAACAGGTGGCCCGGCCAAAGCCATCGACAATGAAGGCGCGCCCATGCTGCTTGCCTTCGATCACAAAGATATCCTCGGCGATCTTGTCAAACGCCTGCGCGGCAAGCTCGATTACACCAGTGTCGCGCTGGAGCTGCTGCCGGAGTTTTTCACTTTGCGTCAAGTCCAGGAGGTCTACCAGGCCATCCTTGGGCGCAAACTCACGAAACCGGCCTTTCGCCGCAAACTTCTGGACCGAAACATCATCAAACCCACCGGACGACGCGAGACGGCTTCGGCATTTCGTCCGGCGGAATTGTACACCCGAATTGAGTAAAGGAGAGTATCATGGCTCAGATTACCAAGTATCCTTTCATCCGCCACTTGCGCGCAGATGCGTCCAGCCATATCCAGCAATATCGAAATGGCAAACGGGTGCGCTCGGGAAAAGGTCTTGCCTTTTGGTTTTCGCCTGCGGGCACATCGCTTTCTGAGATCCCGATGGACGACCGCGTTCTGCCGTTTCTTTTGAAAGGGCAGTCGGCGGATTTCCAAGACCTCAGCGTACAAGGCGGCATCGTCTGGCGTGTGTCCGATGCGGAGGCATTGAGCGAGCGCATTGATTTCACTCTTGATCCCAAGCGTGGCATTCTTACCGGCCAACCGATTGATCAGATCAATGATCTTATCGGCGCGCAGGGTCGGCGTTTTATTTCGGCATATGTCAATCGCAACGATATCCGCCAAATCCTTGAGATTGGTGTCGGCCCGGTGCAAGCAGCGCTTCGCGAAGGTTTTGCCAGTGCTGGAACCATGGCCGATATGGGCATCGAGATTGTAAGCGTCGGTGTCGATGACATCTCCCCGAGCAGTGAGTTGGCACGGGCGTTGCAAGCGCCGACTTTCGAGGGACTTCAACAACGGGCGGATGAGGCCATTTTTGCCCGGCGCGCATTGGCCGTAGAAAAGGAGCGTGCAATTTCCGAAAACGAGCTCAGCACCAAGATTGAGCTTGAAACCCAGCGCAAGCAATTGATCGCGCGCGAAGATGAAAACGAACGGTCAAAGGCCGCTGGAGAAGCGGCGGCGATGAAGATCAAAGCGGAATCAGAGGCCGATCTAATTCGTACCGTCGATCAGGCGAAAGCCGACATGGAAAAAGAGCGGATGGCGGTTTATGCCGATTTGCCGCCAAGCGTGCTCTTCGCTATGGCCGCGCAGGAATTTGCAGGCAAGCTTCAGTCTATCGACAATCTGACCATCACCCCAGACATGCTCTCGGGCGTTATGGCGCAGGTCAAATCGGCAATGGCCCCTGCTTTGCCTATCGAGAAGGCAGAGCAATGAGCAGCAGCCTGGCCCCGCGTATTGTGATCGTGCACCGCGCCTCGGAATATGAGACCCTGATCGCGCATCATGGCACGCGAGGGCAGGCTAGCTTTTTTCTAAGTAGCCGCGATCAGAACATTGATGACGTCGAAGCCGTGCACGCAGCGCTTCAGGCTTGCATCAAGGAAACCAAACGCTTGGTACCACAAGATTGGTCTATCGCGCAGGTAGAACGAGGCGATCTCGACAGGTTCCTGTTCACCGGCAACGATATCATTGTAGCTGTAGGACAGGATGGCCTTGTCGCCAACCTTGCCAAATATGTTTCGGGTCAACCGGTTATCGGTGTGACGCCCGGTGGCAATGGCTCAGAGAGCGTGCTGACTTCGGTGCAGCCCGGCGAGGTCGCTCAGCTACTTCAAGAGGTGCACAACCAGTCGGCCGTTATGCAAGCCAGAACCATGGTTGAGGCTAAGCTCAGCAATTGTGAGAGGCTTTCGGCGCTTAACGAGCTTTTCATCGGCCACCGCTCGCATCAATCGGCGCGTTACATACTGAAAGACGGGGAGCAAGAAGAGTTTCAATCCTCTTCAGGCGTAATTGTCTCAACAGGTACTGGTGCAACGGGGTGGGCCAAATCCATTATGAACGCAACACATCAAAGCCATGAGATCACACCCACCGATGCGCGCGCTATTTTTTTCTCAAGAGAACCCTGGCCGAGCAAGACAAGCGGGTGCGCGCTTTCCTCTGGCATGCTTGACCAAGGCAACCGCCTACAACTCACTTCTCGTATCAACGAAGGCGGCGTCATTTTTGCTGACGGGATAGAACAGGACTTTTTACAGTTCGACTGGGGCCAGAAAGTCTCTGTCAGTATTGCGGCGCAGACGCTTAACCTTGTTACAAAGTAAAGCAAAACTGCTCAACGGCGCGCGTTCCAGCCATAATCCACATATTCCCATTCAATCCGGTCGTCTTTCAGCGTGATCGAGGTAAAGCCTTCTAAAGTGTCAAAGTAAGCGCCCCGCCACCAGCCGCCGCAGATGGCACCACCCGTTAGAAACGTTGTTCCACGCCATTGCATAGCTTCGCTAACATGTAGGTGCCCTTGGAGCACAAGGATAAGATTATGCGGAGCAAAAAGGTCAAGAACCTCAGTATTGTTGATCACAACACGATTGCGAGGTGATTGAAAAGCTGCGCCCTCCGTAGCGGCAAAAAAATTTGTGAGAAGGGGCATGTGCAACATGAGAATGATCGGCATATCTTTGGGTGTTGATGCAAGCAACTCAGTCAGCCATTCTTGTTGCTCCATTGAAACCCAGCCATCGTACAAATGCGCCTGTTTTGAGATGCGAATGGAATCAAGAAGTATGAAACGATATCCAAGTGCGTCGAATGATTGGAATGTACGCCTCAAACCAAGACGCTCTTTGAACGCCTGACGCGGGTCAGTCAGGATGTCTGATGTTTCGGCCGGTCGTACGCCCACAAGGTCATGATTTCCAAGAACCGCATGTTGTTCTGCTTTGATTGTGCGCGACATCCTCATATAGGCGTCCCAGCGCGACGCCGTGTCTTGCAAGGAAGAGCTGAAACCACCCGCGATCAAATCGCCCCCGCAAAGCACCAAATCCGCTTTTTGCGCGTTTACCACATCAGAGGCCATGGCGAGGGCCGCTGCGGTTTCTTCTTGTTCATCAGCATGAAAATCTGTGCAAAAAAGCAGGCGCAATGAACCGCGGTCTGAGCCCTGCATTCTCACCGACGTCTTAGAAAAACCCGGTGTTGCAATCGCACTCGCCGCGACGCCAAGCGACATAAGAAGACGACGGCGCGACAATACTTGGGTCATGCCGTGGAAGCCCCTTTTGACATCCGTTTGAAAACGTAACCTGCCAAAACTAGGAAGGTGACAACGGCAAAGAAAATATACGCCAATTGGCTTGAGCTATAAGAAACAATGAGGTGTGTGCCGAAGCGACTTTGATAGGGCTTGTTAATGTTAGCTCCCTGCCTCACGTCGGCCTCTTGCCTGGCAGACCAGTCAAATCCCGAGCCCAGCAACAATGGCGCAAAATTTTCTTCCAGAATATGATTTTGCCAATAGGCCGCCGAGAGAAACACAATCTTCTTATCATGATCTTCGCTGCGTGAAGCTAGCTTCACATTTAGATCGCGACGAATCTGATGGACCCGTGCCTCATAGATATAAAGGGCGTCTACGCGTGAATAAATGTCCCCAAAATCCTCGTTCCGCTCCCGAGCATGATGCTTCTTGAAAATCAGGGCACCTTCATCTTTATAAAGCGATGCCGCCTTGAGCATCTCTTCCCGTGTCATGCGCGAGCGGAACAACACAGTTGATGCGTCTCCGTGAAGATACCCATACTCCACCATGATATTCTTGTTTGGATCAATAAACCCTAACCCGGGCACATGACTTGAATACCACGAAATGCGTTCCGGAGTGTTCTGCAAACATAGCCCGAAGTAGCCCAAGGTAAGAGCAGCCAAAAAACACAGGCGCCTCCAACTCTCCAAGCTGGGCCAACCCGAAACAAATTTCGGCTGCATGCCTGCTGCTATGCCGATTTGCACCAGGGCGGTGGCCTTACAGTTTAACCAGATGTCTCTGAGGTCAAAAACACGATCCGGCGCAAGCCACTGAATTGTTTCATCGACCATACCCGCAAGGGTGCCCGTGATAGTGACAGCCAGGTAAATACTGTAATCACGCACCCGGTGGCTAAAGGCCCGAAAAAGCAAAATCGAAAGCGTGCCGTATTGAACATAATGCACCGCTTCAACCGAGCTACCACTTGCCAAGTCGAAGGCCAGGTAGATTACAACGCCCGCGACACCCAAAAGCGAAATGAATGACGAAAACGACCAGCGCCGACGGGTAATATAAAGCGCCGACCCAGCCGCAGCGACTGCACAGGCCGCAACGGCATATGTGAAAAACCCACTACCCCAGTTCTCTTCAACCCAGTCTACGCCGTCTCTTACGTAGGGAACGGTCACGAATGTGAGGCATGCCCAGAACACCGCATAGCCCCAGGACAGGATTTCTCGCTCTTTCGGGACGCGATCAAACATAGTCGCTATTATATCTGTAAAGCTTGACCAACCGATAGTTCAGAATTTGCACATCGGACCATATTCAGAGCTTTAAATTACTGTTTTCGGCACTCTGTGCACTTACTCGATGTAAGCCCCCTTGCACAGCTCTGCCGGATGGCTATAAGGCCAACAATTTGCGTTTTCGATGGGGGCCGGAATGCCAAAAAGAACCGATATCAATTCCATTATGATCATCGGTGCTGGGCCTATCATCATTGGCCAGGCCTGCGAATTTGACTATTCCGGAGCTCAAGCGTGTAAGGCGCTGCGCGAGGAAGGCTACCGTGTCATTTTGGTGAACTCCAACCCGGCGACCATCATGACTGATCCCGGCCTTGCAGACGCCACATATATTGAGCCGATCACACCCGAAGTCGTCGCCAAAATCATTGAGAAAGAGCGCCCCGATGCGCTCTTACCCACTATGGGAGGTCAGACTGGGCTAAACACCTCTCTCGCTGTGGCCGACATGGGCGTCCTAGACAAGTTCGGTGTCGAACTCATCGGGGCCAATCGTGAAGCCATTGAGATGGCCGAAGACCGTAAGCTATTCCGCGAGGCGATGGACCGACTGGGCATCGAAAACCCGCGTGCCACGATTGCAAATAACATGGATGAATGCATGGCGGCGCTCGATGAGATTGGCCTGCCTGCAATCATTCGTCCGGCCTTTACTCTGGGCGGCACTGGTGGAGGCGTGGCCTATAATCGCGCGGATTATGAGTATTTCTGCAAATCCGGACTTGATGCCTCTCCTGTCAGTCAAATCCTGATCGATGAGAGTCTGCTTGGTTGGAAAGAATACGAGATGGAGGTTGTGCGCGATAAGGCCGACAACGCCATCATCGTCTGCTCTATCGAAAACGTCGATCCGATGGGCGTGCATACGGGCGACTCGATTACTGTGGCCCCTGCCCTGACTTTGACCGACAAAGAATACCAGATCATGCGCAACGGTTCGATTGCGGTGCTGCGTGAGATCGGGGTGGAGACGGGCGGATCAAATGTGCAATGGGCGATCAACCCCGATGATGGGCGCATGGTCGTCATAGAGATGAACCCACGGGTGAGCCGCTCTTCAGCGCTGGCGTCAAAAGCCACGGGTTTCCCGATTGCTAAGGTCGCAGCGAAATTGGCGGTCGGATATACGCTCGATGAGCTGGACAACGATATCACGAAGGTCACCCCGGCGAGTTTCGAGCCGACAATTGACTACGTAGTGACCAAAATTCCGCGCTTTGCTTTTGAGAAGTTCCCAGGCTCTGAGCCATATCTCACCACAGCGATGAAATCGGTGGGTGAGGCCATGTCGATTGGACGAACAATCCATGAAAGCCTGCAAAAGGCGTTGGCGTCAATGGAGACAGGCCTAACCGGATTTGACGAGATCGAGATCGACGGCGCGCCGGCAAAAGCAGCCGTTGTAAAAGCAATCAGCAAGCAAACCCCTGACAGGCTGCGCACCATTGCTCAGGCAATGCGTGAGGGCCTTACAGACGATGAGATTTTCCTCGCCACTAAGTTTGACCCATGGTTCCTAGCCCGCATCCGTGAGATTATTGAGACCGAGGCGGAGGTGCGTGAAGCGGGGCTTCCGACCGAGGCAGCGGGACTACGGCGTCTGAAGATGCTGGGCTTCACCGATGCACGGCTGGCCAAACTCACCGGCTTTAAAGAGGCCGATGTGCGGCGCGCGCGGCGCAATGCTGGGGTCATAGCAGTCTTCAAGCGCATCGACACCTGCGGCGCGGAGTTTGAGGCGCAGACGCCCTATATGTACTCCACCTATGAGGCTCCGATGATGGGCGATGTGGAGTGCGAGGCGCGGCCCTCTGATAGAAATAAGGTGGTGATCCTCGGCGGTGGCCCAAACCGGATCGGCCAAGGCATTGAATTCGACTATTGCTGTTGTCACGCCTGCTTTGCACTCAGTGATGCGGGCTATGAGACAATCATGATCAACTGCAACCCGGAAACCGTGAGCACAGATTATGACACCTCTGACCGACTATATTTTGAGCCGCTCACCTTTGAGCATGTGATGGAAGTGCTGACCAAAGAACAAGAGGATGGCACGCTGCACGGGGTGATCGTCCAGTTTGGCGGACAGACACCTCTGAAACTCGCCAATGCACTTGAGGCGGAAGGCATCCCGATCCTAGGCACCTCGCCTGACGCGATTGACCTCGCGGAAGACCGTGAACGATTTCAAGCCTTGGTCAATCAACTCGATCTCAAACAACCCAAGAATGGCATCGCTTCAACACCTGCTGAGGCGCTCGCCATTGCCGACGATATTGGCTTCCCGCTGGTCATTCGCCCATCCTACGTGCTCGGCGGTCGCGCCATGGAGATCGTGCGCGATATGGCGCAGCTTGAGAGGTATATCTCTGAGGCGGTCGTGGTGTCCGGCGACAGCCCGGTCTTGCTAGACGGCTACCTTGCCGGTGCAATTGAATGCGATGTTGATGCGCTCTGCGACGGTGAGAACGTGCATGTCACCGGTATACTGCAGCATATCGAAGAGGCTGGCGTGCATTCGGGCGATAGCGCCTGCTGCCTGCCACCGCACACCTTCAGCCAAGACATCATCGATGAGATTGAGCGCCAGACCGTGGCACTGGCTCGTGCGCTCAATGTGAAGGGATTGATGAATGTGCAGTTCGCCGTGCAAGGCGATACGATTTACCTGATCGAGGTGAACCCGCGCGCCTCACGCACGGTGCCTTTCGTTGCCAAAGCCACCGATAGCGCGATTGCCTCGATTGCCGCGCGTCTAATGGCGGGAGAAACGCTTGAGGCATTCCCGCATCGTGGTGCTTACCCGACCGATGCCAAGCCTGGCACGCTGCCCATGGCCGATCAGATGACGCTGGCCGATCCCGCAATGCCATGGTTCTCGGTCAAGGAGGCGGTGATGCCTTTCGCCCGCTTCCCGGGTGTGGATACGATCCTGGGACCAGAGATGCGCTCCACCGGTGAGGTGATGGGTTGGGACGTATCCTTCCCACGTGCGTTTTTGAAGGCACAGCTTGGTGCCGGGACACATCTGCCGGACGGTGGCAAGGTCTTCTTCTCCATCAAGAATGACGATAAAACACAGGAATTGGTGAAAACCGCGCGCTACCTTGTAGATCTCGGCTTTGAAATTATCGCCACACGCGGTACCGCTGCCTTCCTTGAGGGGCATGAGATCGCATGCGAAGTGGTCAATAAGGTCTATGAGGGGCAGCCGCACGTCGTGGACATGATGAAAGACGGTCATATCAGCCTGGTCATGAACACCACAGAAGGCGCGCAATCAGTGGAAGATAGCCGTGAGATTCGTTCCGTCGCGCTTTATGACAAGATCCCCTATTACACGACAGCTGCTGCAGCCTATGCCGCGGCGCTGGCCATGAAGGCCCAGCAGGAGGGCGAAATTGCTGTAACGCCGCTACAGGGCGTTTAACCAAAGGCTTTGCCAAGCTGAGTTTCGCACGCCCAAGTATTTGTTTCTTAAAGGAAAATTAAACCTGCAAGCAGCTATGCATTTTAGTGATTTCGGGAATGCTAAAAATGCATAGATTCTAACACCGATTTTAATTGCAAGGCCACAATTTTGGCTTAAGTGCCAATTAGACGCTCAGTTACCAGAGCAATCCTGCAATGCCAAATCTAAGGAGGCAGTTATGAATAGAGACGAATTGAACCGTGAGCTTCGCATGCATAGTGCCACCTGGCAGTCTGTGGTTTTGGTCTACGGGGTTTTGGTCGGCACCTTGGCCTTTTCGGCCATGGCGGTGATCAGCTAAGCGGCAGAACGCCGAAAAGCCTTTACCTAGTACCAATCCTTGGACCTGGTTGAGAAACACCAGGTTATAGGTGTTTATGGAGTCTCCCATGAATCGCGATCAGCTTATCAAAGAGTTACGCGCCCACAGCGCCACCTGGCACGCCGTCGTCATTGTCTATGCGGTCATCGTTGGCACCATGGTCCTTACCGCGATATCGATCACAGGCTGATATCCCGTTTTTCAATCTAGAGCGAGGCGCAACTCTTTTCCTTTGTTTAACGCCCCTATTTCGTCCAAACAGCGGGCATTCGTAGGCCGTTCGAAGGCGGGACGGGCGTTAAAACATAACTTCTGTTGTCGCAATCGAATCTATCAACCTATGCTTGGTCACTAGCAGCCCGATCATTTTATGGGCTGCATTTGCCAAAACGAAAGCATAGGGAGAAAAAAATGTGTCATCCAGTTATCGTGGAATATGTAAAAAGCAAAGCGTTGAGCCGCCGTGATGTGTTCAAAGGTGTCGCCGCTACTGGTGCTGCAATTGCAGCATCATCGGTTATTACGCCCCGTCAGGTATTGGCCAAGGAAGCCACGCGTGCCGTCGACATGACGCATACGCTTTCGCCAGATTTTCCCACGTATTTTGGCGAGCAGCAGTTCTTTGACGAAGACGTTTTCAATTTTGCAGAGCACAGTTTTAATCTCAAATCTCTGCGAGTGAATGAACATACTGGCACCCATATTGATGCGCCGCTGCATTTCACGGATGGCGGCACCTCCATTGACGAAGTGCCTGTTGAAAGCCTTGTGTGCCCTTTGGCCGTCGTCGATATCCAGGCGAAAGCGGACGCGGATCCGGACGCTCAGGTCACACCAGATGATCTCAAAACGTGGATTTCTGCCAATGGCCCGATTCCCCAAGGCGCGTGCTTGGCTTTCAATTCCGGCTGGCAAAAGCGATTGGGGACAAAGGCTTTTCGTAACGCTGATGATGACGGGAAAATGCATTTCCCTGGCTTTCATGTAGAAGCGGCAAAGATGTTGCTTGAAGAGGCGGAAGTGGCAGGCATTGCAGTCGACACTTTATCCATCGACTTTGGCCTGTCGGCGGACTTTATAACACATTACACATGGCTCCCCGCCAATCGTTGGGCTATTGAAAATATGGCCAATCTTGATCAGGTGCCTGCAACGGGAGCGACGCTTGTGGTTGGCGCGCCAAAACACAAGGGCGGAACCGGTGGACCTTGCCGACTGATTGCACTCGTTTGAATACATTAGAAAAACTGCCGCAGAAAAAGCGGCAGTTTTCAATGCACCGAAGTCTTTAGGTATCCGCTATCTTAGCGGATGCTGCGTCACCCACATTGTCAACACCGCGCTCTTCAAGCAGCGTGGTGAGCCAGTTTGGGTCCATCTCTGGCACAGAGCTTAGCAACAAGTCGGTATAAGGGTGGTGCGGCGGCTGGAACATGTCGTCCTTTGGTCCCTGCTCTACCACGCGGCCCTGTTGCATCACCACAACCTCATCAGAAATCGCGCGCACGGTCGCCAGATCATGGGTGATGAACATATAAGCCAGGTTAAGCTCCTGTTGCAGACGATCCAGCAAGCGTAGAATGCCCTCTGCCACAAGCTGATCAAGTGCCGAGGTGACCTCATCACAGACGATGAATGTCGGGCTCGCCGCCAGCGCCCTTGCAATACCGATCCGTTGCTTTTGCCCGCCGGAAAGCTCAGGCGGATAGCGGTTATAATATTTCGAAGGATCAAGTTCGATCAGATCGAGCAACTCATCAACGCGGTTCTTCAGCGACACACCGCTCAGGCCGGAATAGAACTGTGCCGGGCGCCCGATGATCTCGGAGATTTTCACCTTAGGATTAAGCGCCGTATCAGCCATCTGATAGATCATCTGACACTGCCGCAACTGGTCCCGGTCCCGGTCGCGATAGTCGTTCGGGAAAGGGCTACCTTTGAAAAGCACTTCACCTTGCGACGGCGGCAAAAGCCCTGTGATGACCCGTGCAGTGGTCGATTTGCCCGAACCGGATTCCCCAACGACCGCAACAGTCATGCCCTCGTAGATGTCAAAAGATACATCATTCAGGATCTTTGGTCCGGCTGTGTAGGATGCATCAACGTTCTTCACAGAGATCAAAGGCACAGTATCGACCGGACGGTCCTTTTGTGGTCGTGTAAAGCTGCGCACTGCCCAAAGTGATTTGGTGTAATCCTCTTTGGGATTGGAGAGCATTTCCTCGGTGCTGGCTTCCTCCACTTCGTTGCCTTTGAGCAGCACTTTGATCACATCAGACATCTGCGCCACAACAGCGAGGTCGTGCGTAATGTAGAGTGCCGCTGTATTGAACTGCTCCACAATGTCACGGATCGCGGCAAGCACCTCAATCTGCGTGGTCACGTCAAGAGCGGTCGTCGGCTCATCAAAGATGATGAGGTCAGGCCGACAGGACATAGCCATAGCGGTCATCGCCCGCTGCAGCTGACCACCGGACACCTGGTGAGGATAACGAAAACCGATCTCGTCAGGGTTGGGCAAACGCAAACGCTCATAAAGCTCAATCGCGTCTTCCTGCGCCTCCATCCGCTTTTTGATACGGTACTGAAGCGGTGCTTCTGTATGCTGGTCAATCAGCTTATGCGCCGGGTTAAACGACGCCGCTGCCGATTGCGCCACGTAGGCTATACGAGAGCCGCGCAGCGCGCGCTTCTCGTTTGTGGTCGCCGTCGTCAGCTCCATCCCATCAAACTCAATCGAGCCCTCTGAGATGCGCGTGCCGTCCCGGGCATAGCCCATGGCCGCAGCGCCGATGGTCGACTTACCCGCGCCAGATTCTCCGATAAGACCCATCACCTCGCCTCGGTGCAGGGTCAGATCGACACCTTTGATGATGTCGACCCAAGTTTCATCGGAATAGCCCTGGATCTTTAGATCACGGATTTTCAGAAGGACTTCTTTTTTCTTCTCAGTCATATCTGATTACTCCTTCAGTCCGGATGAGCGATGCAACATCCAGTCCACAACAAAGTTGACCCCAACGGTTAAGAGAGCGATGGCCGCAGCAGGTATAAGCGGCGTTATCTCACCGAAGGAAATAAGCGTTGCGTTCTCTCGCACCATCGAGCCCCAGTCCGCAGTGGGCGGCTGGATTCCCAAGCCAAGAAAGCTCAGGCCCGCAATAAGCAGGAACACAAAGCAGAATTCCAGGCCAAACTCCGCCACCAAAGGCGCCGTAGAGTTCGGAAGGATTTCGCGGCGAATAAGATACCAGTTCTTCTCACCGCGTAGTTTGGCCGCCTCTATGTAATCCATGACCACAACGTTGCCTGCCACCGCTCTGGTGAGACGATAAACGCGAGGTGAGTAGATCACACCAACCACCAGGATCAAGATGACTTCGGATGCGTCAAACAGCGTGGTTCCGGCAAGCGCGAATGCAATTGCCACACCGATGACGATTGCCGCCCCGATAATCCAGCTCATGATACCATCCGCAGCAGCGGCCAGGAACAATAGCCCCACCAGAACCGCAAATCCGCTTAAGAGCCAGAAGCTGGTTGAAGGAGCGGCGAGAGATCCACCAAAGATCGAAAGCATCAGAAGTGCGAAGATCAAAGATGGGATCGACATGATGACATCGACTACCCGTCCCATGATTAGGTCGAAGTAGCCGCCCTTAGTCGCGGCCAGAAGGCCCGCCATAGCGCCGAGGATAAAGGCAAGCGTTGTGCCAACAATCGCAAGCGCAACGGTGTTTCTCGCCCCATAAATGATCCGGCTGAAGATATCGCGACCCAGCTGATCAGCACCCAGAAGCAGGTTCTCATCAGCGGGCGCAAAGGCTTGAGTGATCACCTCAGCCTCGCCAAATGGCGCGATCCAAGGGGCAAAAATTCCCATCACAGCAACGGTAAAGATGACAAACATGCCAAAGGCAGCCGTCAAAGGTGCAGTTCGCAGCTCCTTGGCCATGTCATCGCTTGCAAGCGCGATAAGGAATTCGCGGAATGCGTAGGATACGCCAGCCGCAGCTGCAAGAACCCCTGCGCTGATCGCCACGAACCGGAGCGCACCTTGCCCGCCAACAATCCCTAGGACAAAGGAAATCAAGGTCAGAGAGAAAAGCAGCAGGAACGCCGAACGCTTGTTGAAATACGCCGCGAGACAGCTTGCCCCGAGAATGACGGCGAAATAAATGATTGGAAAACTCATATCTCGCCCCCTTACTTCGGATGCCGCAAACGCGGGTTGGTTAGAATTGCACCGACATCGGCTGCAAGATTGAGCAGGATGTAGGTCGCCGCGAAGATCAGACAGCTGGCCTGAACAATCGGGAAGTCGCGTTTGGACACAGCGTCCACAAGCGCCTGTCCGATACCCGGATAGACGAACACCACCTCCACCAGAACCACACCTGTGATCAGGTATGCCAGGTTCAGCGCAACCACGTTAATGATCGGCGCCCAGGCATTTGGAAGGGCATGCTTTACAATCACCTTCCAAGGCGGCGCGCCTTTAAGACGTGCCATCTCAATGTATGGAGAGGCCAGAAGGTTGATAATCGCGGCTCGCGTCATCCGCATCATATGCGCCATAACCACTAGAACCAGTGTGAGCGCCGGCAAGAATGTTCTCTCTAACAGTTCGAGAAAACTCATCCCTTCGCTCAAGCTCGCGATAGCCGGGAACATGCCCCAGGTAACCGCAAAGTACAGGATCAGGATGTAGCCGAGGAAAAATTCTGGCGACGAGATGAACGTTAATGTCACGACGTTGGCCGCGCGGTCAAAAATCGAGTTGCGCAGGAGTGCGACAAGAACACCCAGAATAATCGATACCGGCACTGCAATCACTGCCGCGTAAGCAGCAAGGAACAACGTGTTGGTAAAGCGCTCTCCAATGACCTCAGACACTGGCGTTTTGGTGACGATGGAACTGCCAAAATCCAAAACGACCGCGCCTTTAAGCCAGTCGAGATAGCGAACGATAGCGGGCTGGTCGAGCCCCATTTCCGCGCGCAGAGCGGCAAGGTTTTCTTCCGTCGCGCCTTGGCCAAGTACCGCCTGAGCGATGTCGCCCGGTAGCAATTCGACCATGAAAAAGATGATAATTGAAATGATCAACAAAATGATCAATCCGAGACCGAGACGCTGGCCAACGAGGCGTGCGATGTCTCCCATTTGTCCCTCCTGCTGAAGTGGCGTGCGGCTACCTGAAGAAAGGTTGCGCACCGCGCAGCATAGTTGTTTGAGGTGTCCCCCGATTAAATTCCACTGGCTAATTTTGAGGCCAATGAGGATGCCGTGCGTTCACGTGCGCCCCAAGAAAATGCCCCGGCGCATCGCACCGGGGCATATCTTTTATGCGTCGAACCACCAGCGGCTGGCGTGACGGTAGCCGTCCATTTGCCATGCCGGGGAGAGCGTTCCGCTATGTTTCACATTGGCACGGCGCCCGTAGACGAAATTCGGGAAGTAAGGAATGATTGTGCCACCGTCATCACGAGCCAATTGACCCATTTCGGTGTACATTTCCGCCCGCTTAACATCATCGAGCTCGGCTTTCGCCTGCAGCAAAACTTCGTTGAAACGTGGGTTCTTCCAGCGTGACTCGTTCCAGGCCGCATCATCCTTGTAGGCCAAGGTGTACATCACGTCTGGTGTCGGACGTGCACCCCAAGTGACCATGCAGAATGGCTTGACCAACCAAACGTCAGACCAGTAGCCATCGTTTGGCTCCCGCACCACATTGACGTTGATGCCGGCCGCTTTGGCCTGCTCCGAGAACAGAACCGCCGCATCGACCGCACCTGTCGTGATCGAGTCTGCGGTGGAGAAGTTCACTGTCAGGCCTTCCATGCCGACCTTTTTCAACAGTGATTTCGCCTGATCAGGGTCGTATTGACGCTGTTCGATCGAATCCGGGAAGTACGGCATCGCTGGTGAGTGGTGGAAATCGTTACCAATCGTTGCTGCACCGAACGTGATCTTCTCGATCAGCTCTTCACGGTTGATCGACAGTTTTAGCGCCATACGCACTTCTGGAATATTGAACGGCTCAACGTCGACATGCATCGGCATTGTGATCGCCTGAGCAGATGCCACCGTGTCGATTTCAACGTCTTTGTTACGCGCCAGCAGTGTCAGAGTTTTGTTCTCAAGCAAGCTCGCCGCATCAACGTCACCGGTCACTAGCGCTGTCTGGCGTGCGTTCGGGTCATTGATGACAAGGAACTCAACCTCGTCAAAATATGCACCTTCGCCGTGCCAGCCGTCGTGACGCACAAGAGTTGCACCCACGCCGAATTCCAGATCCTTGATCTTATAAGGACCGGAACCCATGCCGGATTGCCAATTGGCCGAGCCGTCCGCGTTAGCAGGAACAATCGCCAGGTGGTAGTCAGGCATGATCCATGGCAGGTCGGCGGTCGGCGAAGACAATTTGAATGTCACCGAGTCGCCATTGTCGACCAGATCTTCAACACCCGCCAGCAGTGCGGCCGCAGCCGATGTATTGCCCTCACCGCGGTGGTGGTTCATCGATGCGATTACGTCTGCTGTGGTGACTTTCTTGCCATCGTGGAACGTAGCATTCGGGTTAATTTTGAAGGTCCACTCTTTCGCATCAGGCGTCGCTGACCATTCGCTAGCGATGTCACCGCCGAGCGAGCCGTCCTGATTGATCATTGTCAGATAGGACCGGAACGTATGCGTGAGGCTGATCTCAAAGTTTGACTGGTATTGGCCAGGATCGTGTTGGTCAGACGTGTTACCGTCGTGCTGAGCCATACGGTATTTACCGCCTTGCTTTGGCGCGGCATTTGCTGAGCTTGTCCAAAGCCCAGTCGCTGTTGTCGTCGTAACGCCTGCAGCGGCGGCATAATGCATGAATGAGCGCCGCGAGATTTTACCCGCCCGCGCTGCATCCGCTAGCCGATCTAGCAGAATTTGATCTTTAACCTTTGTCATGTTGTCTCCCTGTTTCTCTGTCGTTAAAGCCGCTTGAGCAACTTCAGAGTGTTAACGTGGTCATGTTGACCGGTACATTTTAAATCTCGCGGCCCGTTTGCGACATTTCGTAAACAAATCACGAAAAAATCCATGCATCTACCCCTTTAAATAACAAATTACTGATTTTTCCTGCCTTACCTCATGTTATGCGGCCTCATCTACTGCATGAAAAAGCTACGATTCTTTGGTGAATTGTGCCATTTGATGACCAAATGGTCAAAAAACGACATAGCTCGGTTTCTTTTGTCAAAATCAGCTGAGCTTCCAAAAATCAAAGGCAAATTAATCTTTTCGCTTGGCCCGTATCTTCGAAAAGTAGTCAAGCCGCTTTTTCAGCTCTCGCTCATACCCACGCTCAACCGGAGAATAAAAGGAAACACGATCCATCGCTTCGGGGAAATAGTCTTGCCCTGAAAAGCCATCTTCCGCGTCATGATCATAGACATAATCCACGCCGTAACCCTGCTCTTTCATGAGCCTTGTTGGCGCGTTCAAAATGTGTTTAGGCGGTGGCGCACTTCCGGTCACCTTTGCCTCTCGCATAGCAGATTTATAAGCGACATAGGCCGCATTGGATTTGGGCGCCAAAGCCAGGTAGGTGACGGCTTGTGCCAAGGCGAGTTCACCTTCGGGACTACCAAGACGCTCATAGGTCTCCCACGCCTGCAAGCAAACAGCCTGTGCCTGAGGATCGGCAAGGCCAATATCCTCAATCGCCATTCGCGTGATACGCCGCGCAAGGTATCGTGGGTCCTCACCACCGCTAAACATTCGTGCCAGCCAGTAAAGCGCCGCATCCGGATCGGACCCGCGCACGGATTTGTGCAGTGCCGAGATGAGGTTGTAATGCTCATCACCAGACTTGTCGTATTTGGCGGCACGCCGCATGAGCCGCGTTGTGAGGGCCTCGGTATTCAGCTTTCCTTCGACAGACCATGCTGCAACCTGTTCAATCAGGTTCAAAAGCGCCCGCCCATCGCCATCAGCCATTTCGAGCAAAGCCTCGCGCGCGTGGCCATCGAGCGCAAGCTTTGAGCCAAGCTCAGCCTCGGCGCGTTGCGCCATATGTTCCAAGTCAACAAGCGAAAGCCGCTCCAGCACCATGACCTGCGCGCGGCTCAATAGGGCTGCATTCAATTCAAAGCTGGGGTTTTCGGTTGTGGCCCCTACAAGGACAATCGTACCGTCCTCCATATGGGGCAAAAAACCATCCTGCTGCGCTTTGTTAAACCGGTGGATTTCGTCTACGAAAAGCAAGGTGCCACGCCCGTTTCTACGACGGATTTTCGCTTCTTCAAAGGTTTTGCGCAGTTCCGGCACACCGGTGAAAATTGCGCTGATCTGCATGAAATGGAGGTCTGTCTCATCTGCCAGTAGCCGCGCAACAGTCGTCTTGCCAACCCCTGGAGGCCCCCAGAAAACCAAGGAGGAAAGACTATCGGAACGCAGCATCACACCAAGCGGCGCTTCAGGCCCAAGAACCTGCGTCTGACCTATAACATCGCTGAGTTTCCTGGGCCGCAACCGATCTGCCAATGGACGAGGCATCGCATCTGGCAGAACGCCATCGCTTTGATCAAACAAGTCGGCCATCAGAGGCGGAGGCGAAGGGATGAACGCCGTTTGCCACGCTGCACCTCCAACCAGAGCCAGCGGCCATCGCGTGTCAATGCCTGTTCAACCACATTGGGACTTTCAGTCGTCTCGCCGTTCACCTTATGCAGGATGTCACCTTTGCGCAGTCCGGCACGAGCGCCCCTTTCTCCGGGCTCTTCGATCACAACGCCTTTGGCATTCAGCGGTAGATTGAGCTCCGCTATAACGGCCGGGTTGATCGTTGCGACCTGAAGTCCCGGCAATTGCGTGCGCGCGCCCATGATCTGTGTCTCACGCGGGGGGTCATCGGGCGGCAGGTCGAGGGTCAGCGTTAGATTTTCATCACGCCCTTCGCGCAGGCGCCGAACTACCGTTTCTTTACCCAGACCCGCGATCGACATCCGAAACACCATTTCCGAGACAGTATTGACCGGCGCGCCGTCCACCTCAGAGATAACGTCACCAGTGACAAAACCAGCCTTCGCGAAGGGACTCGACGGATGAATTTGAGTGATAATAATGCCGCCGGGACCTTTGATGCCCAGCCCTTCAGCCACATCTGAGGTGACAGGCTGTCCACCGATCCCGGCCCAAGGACGCTCAAACCTGGTGTTGTTGGCCTTTGCCTGCGCAACAAACTGTTCGACCAAAGCTGCAGGGATCGCAAAACCGATTCCGTTTGATCCGCCAGAGCGGCTCAAAATACGCGTGTTGATCCCGATTAAGTGACCATTCACATCCACGAGCGCGCCGCCAGAGTTGCCCGGATTAATAGGCGCATCGGTCTGAATGAAATAGCCGCGCCCGCCGCCGGCCGCAGAACCGGAGCGCGCCAGGCCTGAGACGATCCCGCTGGTAACTGTCTGGCCGACGCCAAACGGATTACCTATTGCAAGCACTAGCTCGCCCACCTGCACCGTATCGCTATCGCGCAGCGTCAGCGCAGGCATCTCTTCGGCTTTCTCAAGCTTTAGAATAGCGAGGTCACTTTCCCGATCGGACAAAAGCAGACGTGCCGAAAACTCTCGCTGATCTTTGAGTACAACCCGAATATCCGTAGCACCGCCGACTACATGAAAGTTTGAGACAACAATACCATCTTCACTCAGGATTACGCCTGAGCCAAGCGAGTTCTGCAAGCGCGGGCGAGTCGAGCCAAAATTGCGAAAAAAATCGCGGAAAAACGGATCGTTGCGAAACGGGCTAGCCTGTTGGTCAACAACACGACGCGCGTAGATGTTTACAACGGCGGGCGCCGCCTTTTGCACCACGGGAACAAAACCGAGGCTGATCTCTGCCTGATTTTGCGGAACACGTGTTTCCGAAGCCGCCAACGACCCGCAGAAACACAGCATCAATGTCAAAAGCCAGCGCATGGTGCCCCTCTCTGACCAACCTTACTTGATATGCTAAGACCCGGGCAGGATTGCAAGCTTGGGGGGCGCAAAAGAAAACCCCCGCAAAAGCAGGGGTTGTTCGTCTTTAACTTTCGAGGGGGCCTATTCTTCGTCGGCCATTTCGATCTCATCGGCTGCTTCGCGCGCTTTGTCGGCCGCTCCTTTGGCATCCAGATCACGCTCTACGAATTCAATGATCGCCATCGGCGCCATATCACCATAGCGGAAGCCAGCCTTCAGCACGCGCACATAGCCGCCCTGGCGCTCTTTGTAGCGGGGGCCGATGACATCAAAAAGCTTGGCAACGTGCTGATCTTGCTTGAGCTGCGACGCGGCCTGCCGACGGGCATGCAGATCGCCACGCTTGCCAAGTGTGACCAGCTTTTCAATCACGCGCTTAAGCTCTTTTGCCTTAGGCAGCGTGGTTTTGATTTGTTCATGTTCAATCAGAGAGCCAGCCATATTAGCCCATAGCGCCTTGCGGTGCTCATGGGTTCGGTTCAGGCGGCGATAGCCTCTTGCGTGACGCATTTTTCATTCCTTTTTCATTTTGCTTTGTCTGACCGGCGATGCGTGTCACCGGCTCTCCTTGGGGCGGATTGCCCAGATATTTGGCAGGCCGGGATTTCCCGGCCTAACCTTAGAATTGGTCTTCGAACTTCTTGGCGAGGTCTTCGATATTGTCGGGCGGCCAGTCCTCGACATCCATGCCAAGGTGCAGCCCCATGCCAGAGAGCACTTCTTTGATCTCATTCAGTGACTTACGACCAAAGTTTGGAGTGCGAAGCATTTCAGCTTCTGTCTTTTGAATAAGATCGCCGATATAGACAATGTTGTCGTTTTTCAGACAGTTAGCAGACCGGACCGAAAGCTCGAGTTCGTCCACTTTCTTGAGCAGGAGCGGGTTGAACTCAAGTCCGTCATCCTCATCCTGACGGCTGGCCGACTCAGGTTCATCGAAGTTGACGAAGATCGACAGCTGATCCTGAAGGATACGCGCGGCGAAGGCCACGGCGTCTTCCGGTGTGATGGAGCCATCTGTTTCTAGCTTCATGGTCAGCTTGTCATAGTCAAGAACCTGGCCCTCACGAGTAGGCTGCACATCGTAGCTCACTTTGGTGACCGGCGAGTAGATGGCATCGATAGCGATCAGGCCGATCGGCGCATCCTCAGGTTTGTTCTTGTCGGCGGCAACATAACCTTTGCCCGTGTTAACGGTCAGTTCCATGAACAGGTCCGCACCATCGTCGAGGTGGCAAATAACATGTTCCTTGTTGAGGATCTCGATACCAGCGCTGTCCGAGATATCGCCGGCTGTCACCACGCCAGGACCTTTAGCAGAAACCGAAAGCCGTTTTGGCCCGGCGACTTCCATGCGAAGCGCCACGCCTTTCAGGTTTAGAACAATGTCGGTGACGTCTTCACGCACACCGGCCACCGATGAAAACTCATGTAGGACGTTGTCAATCTGCACGGATGTAATCGCGGCGCCTTGCAGCGATGATAGCAGAACACGACGCAACGCATTGCCCATGGTAAGGCCAAAGCCACGCTCAAGCGGCTCAGCGACCACCGTTGCTTGACGCATCGGATCGTTGCCGGGGCGTACTTCAAGTTGCGTCGGTTTGATAAGTTCTGCCCAGTTCTTATGGATCATGCTGTCCCTCCATTCCTGTTTCCGACTGCATGTCCAATGGTCGAAAACGCCCGAGGTTTAAAATGACGGAGCGGGGTCGAAAGGAAATGCGGCCCCGCAAATCTATAGCTCACACGCGGCGCCGTTTTGGTGGGCGGCAGCCGTTGTGCGCAATCGGTGTTACATCGCGGATTGAAGTGATGTTGAAACCGATTGCGGCAAGCGCACGAAGTGCTGACTCACGGCCAGACCCAGGACCTTGCACTTCAACCTCAAGGGTCTTCATGCCGTGCTCCTGGGCCTTGCGGCCTGCATCCTCGGCAGCCATCTGCGCTGCGTAGGGTGTGGATTTCCGCGACCCTTTGAAGCCCATGGTGCCAGCCGAGGACCAGGCAATCGCGTTGCCCTGCACATCCGAGATCAAGATCTTGGTGTTGTTGAATGAGCTGTTTACGTGCGCAACGCCTGTGGCGATGTTCTTGGAGACCTTGCGCTTTGTGCGACGAGTATCACGTGCCATAACGATCGCCCTCCCTTACTTCTTCTTGCCGGCGATTGGCTTCGCCGGGCCTTTGCGCGTGCGCGCATTCGTGTGCGTACGCTGACCACGAACCGGCAAATTACGGCGATGACGCAAACCTCGGTAGCACCCAAGATCCATAAGCCGCTTGACGTTCATTTGCACATCACGACGCAGGTCGCCCTCGACCATGTAATTGGCATCGATATGCTCACGCACGGCAAGCACCTCGGCATCGCTCAGTTCGTTGACGCGTCGCGCCTGATCAATGTTGACCGCTTCACAAATCGCTTTCGCCGATGAATGGCCAATGCCTGTTATGTATGTGAGCGCTATCGGAACCCGTTTGTGGGTTGGGATATTTACACCGGCTATACGTGCCACGTGATATGTCCTTTTCGGTTGCGGTTCCGTAATCCCAGAACCTTTTTTCACAACTCTTTTCAGTCACTTGGTCCGGCCAAGATGCCGGTCAAGGCCCAAATTCAGATCTATGATTCGAGAAACGAGCGCGACCCGCCGATGGAATCAAATCTCTTAAGAGATGGTGCGTGTTAGAGGGGATCGGCTAGGGCGTCAAGCCCCTTGTTTTTATTTGTTTTGGAGGCTTTCAGCGTGGCTTTTCAGAACACGTCTTTAAGGCAACGTCGGATCGGTGAAAACCCGCATTCTGGTGACATCAAAGCACGTAAATTCTCACCCACCCTATGAATTATCTCAAAACGCCTGCGATGGCGTTTTTAACCTCATCAATCGATCCCAGACCGTCAATCGACTGCAACTGTTTTTTGGCGTGGTAGTAACCTATCAACGGAGAGGTTTTCTTGTAATATTCCATCAGCCGAATTTTAAGGCTTTCCTCGTTGTCGTCAGCGCGTACAGGTTTTCCCGCCGCACGAGCCTCTTCAGCGCGGCCTACGATACGTCCAACGAGTACGTCGTCATCAACCTGCATTTCGATAACCGCATCAAGCGTCTCACCGGTTTCCTCTAGCAGTTCCGCAAGCGCATCGGCCTGGGCCAGAGTGCGAGGGAAGCCGTCAAAAATGAATCCCCCACCCTGCTCTCCGTCAATCTTTTCACGGATTAGACCAATCACAATCTCGTCAGTCACAAGATCACCACGATCCATCACCTCGGCCACGCGCTTGCCCATTTCCGAGCCGCTGGTTTTGGCCTCGCGCAGCATGTCTCCAGTTGAAAGCTGTGTCATGTTGCGTTCGTCTACAAGCATTTGGGCTTGTGTACCTTTGCCCGCGCCGGGAGGGCCGAGTAGTATAATATTCATCGCCGAGCTGTCCCTTTCCTCCGCGAGCGTTTACGGCCTTTGCCACTGAGCTGTGATTTTTCAATCAGCCCTTCATACTGATGTGCCAGAAGATGCGATTGCACCTGCTGGATCGTATCCATTGTGACCGACACCACAATCAGTACGGACGTGCCCCCGAAGTAAAACGGAATGGCAAGCTGACCACGAAGAATTTCCGGCAACAAGCAGACAAGCGCCAGATAACCAGAGCCTAACACAAGGATGCGGGTGACAACATATTCGAGATATTCAGCAGTGCGTTTGCCCGGGCGAATACCTGGCACGAAGCCGTTTTGGTTTTTCAGATTGTCCGCCACATCGTCGACTTTGAAAGAGACGTTGTAGGTGTAGAAATACGTGAAAAAAACGATCATCGCCGTGAAGAACAGCAAATAGGCCGGCTGTCCTGGGCCAAAGTAAGCCAACAGGATCGACATGAATGGGCTCGAAGCCTGATCGCCTGAGAAGGTGCTTACCGTAACCGGCAACAACAAAAGCGATGAGGCGAAGATCGCAGGAATCACACCAGCTGGGTTCACTTTGACGGGCAAGTGCGAGGAGCCGCCATCATAGACCTTCATGCCGACCTGACGGCGCGGATATTGAATATGGATCTTGCGTAGGCTGCGTTCCATGAACACCACAAAGGCGATTGTGACGATTACCAGAACGATAACACCGATGATCACGGCCGGGCTTAGCGCGCCTGAGCGACCAGACGCAAAGAACTGTGCCAAAGCGGCTGGAAGCTCCGCGATAATACCCACAAAGATGATCAGCGAGATGCCGTTGCCTACGCCACGTGCGGTGATCTGTTCACCCAGCCACATCAGGAACATGGTGCCGCCCACCATTGTGATCATGCAGCTCGCGATGAAGAAAAAGCCGGGATCAAGAGCAAGGCTTCCGCCCTGAAGCGACGCCGCAAGGCCATAGGATTGCAGCGTAGCAAGGAACACTGTGCCATAGCGCGTGTACTGGTTGATCTTCTTGCGCCCTTGCTCGCCTTCTTTCTTGAGCTGTTCAAGAGAAGGCACCATCGCCGTCATCAACTGCACGATAATCGAGGCAGAAATGTAGGGCATAATACCTAAGGCAAATATGCCCATTCGGGCCAGCGCTCCGCCTGTGAACATTGAGAGCATACCGCCGACACCGGTCGAGGCTTGTTCCATAAACAATCGGAGTTGTGCGCCATCGATGCCAGGTACGGGGATATATGTCCCGATCCGATAAACAATCAAAAGCCCGATTGTGAAAAAGATACGCTTGCGAAGCTCTGTTGCTTTGCCAAGTGCCGACCAACTTGCGTTGGCGGCCATCTGTTCTGCTGCGGATACCATGCCGGTCTCAATAGCCTTTTTTTGATGCAAAGGCAGCTATGAATTTGTCACCCATGGCTGCCTGCAGGAAGCTAGCGGAATATGTAAGCGCAGGAGGCCGCGCTCACAAGGAATTATTCCGATGCGGGTGCAGAAGCGACGGTCAGAGTACCGCCCGCTTTCTCTACAGCCTCAACTGCCGACTTTGATGCGCCGGTCACTTCAAGCTTCAACTTAGCCGAAATGTCGCCCTTTGCTAGCACACGAATACCGTCGAGTTTACGCCGTACAAGGCCGCTTTCGACAAGCGCGTCTTCCGTGATGGCTTTCTTGGAATCAAGTTTCTTGGCATCGACAAATTTCTGAATGAGACCAAGGTTCACAACGGCAAACTTCTTGCGGTTGGGCTTATTGAAGCCGCGCTTTGGCAAGCGTTGGTAAAGCGGCATCTGCCCGCCTTCGAAGCCTTTGATCGCTACACCCGAACGAGATTTCTGGCCTTTGATACCGCGACCTGCGGTTTTACCCATACCAGATCCGGGACCACGACCAACGCGCTTTTTGCGTTTTGTGGCGCCGGGATTGTCGCGCAATTCATTGAGTTTCATATCGCTTCTCCTTAGCCGGATGTGACCCCCGAAGCGTATTGGGCCAACCACGGCGTTTCTTGATTTTGACTTTGTGGTTTTTGGCCACCGGGCGCGTATAGACGGCTTACTCTAACGGATCAAGAGCAAGGTTATTTCTCTATGACAAAACTATTGTGCCGCAACCGCGACGGCATAATAAATCAGTGCCAGTAACTATAGAGAAAGCACGCAAAAATTTGCAGTCGCAGGAAGAAGAAATGGAAAACTCATCGCAAGAAACCTCAAAAATGCCACTTGATGGGCTGCGCGTCATTGAACTTGGACAACTGATCGCTGGGCCCTTTTGCGGACAACTCATGGCCGATTTTGGCGCCGAGGTAGTCAAAGTAGAGCCACCGGAGATCGGCGATGCAATGCGTCAATGGGGGCGCATGGATGAGGATGGCAAACCCATATGGTGGAATGTCATCGCGCGAGGAAAACGCTCTATCACTATCGATTTGCGCCAGCCAGAGGGCCAGGCAATTTTGCGAGATCTGGCTCGCAAAGCTGATGTTGTGATCGAGAACTTCCGCCCCGGCACGTTGGAGCGTTGGGGGCTGGGCTATGATGTGCTCTCAGGAGGCAACCCCGGCCTCATTCTGGCGCGGGTTTCCGGCTTTGGTCAGGACGGGCCTTATGCAAAGCGGGCTGGCTACGCGTCTGTTTGTGAGGCGATTGGTGGCCTTCGTCATATTGCAGGCTTCCCGGATCGCCCGCCTGTTCGTGCCGGTTTGTCGCTCGGTGACAGCCTTGCCGGAATGAACGCAGCGATGGGCATTATGATGGCGCTCCATCACAGAGCACAGACCGGTCGTGGGCAGGTCGTTGACAGCGCGATTTTTGAAAGCGTGCTGCATATGACGGAGTCACTTGTCTCGGATTACGACGCTATTGGACATGTGAGAGAGCGTACAGGGTCCACCCTACCCGGTCTTGCCCCATCTAATGCTTATCCGACCGCCGATGGGAGAGACATCATCATTGGCGCGAACCAGGATACTGTCTTTCAGAGACTTTGCGAAGTGATGGGACAGCCGGAATTGGCAAACGAGCCCGCTTTCGCCACCCATGTTGCGAGAGGTGAAAATGCAGAAGCGCTTGATGCAGAAATTGCGAGCTGGACGTCAAAGTACAAAGCTTCTGTTCTGCACGAGCTTCTGTCTGAAGGCGGGGTGCCGGTTGGCCTGGCCTATACGGCAAAAGAGATGTTCGAAGACGATCATTTCGCCGCACGGCAGTCGATCATACGTGTGCCGGATAGCAAAGGCGGTGATCTTGCCATGCAAAACGTATTTCCAAAGCTTTCCGAAACGCCGGGCAGCGTGCGTCGTTTAGGACCGTCGCTCGGCGCAGATACCCGCGATGTTCTGCACCACTTACTTGGCTATGACCGCGAAAAGATCAAAACGCTTGCTGGGCACAAAATCATCGGGCCCGAGGTGCTTTAAAGCAGATGGGAGAGAGCAATGAGTGATCCGTATCAAACCAGCATGATGGAGAACCTGTATTGGTGGGGGATACCAACCCTTTATCGCTGCCCCAACCTCCCCCCAGACGGCCAAGACATCGCACTAGTCGGGGTTCCGCACTCATCGGGCAATGGCACGACGGAGCGTGATCAACACCTTGGACCACGCGCCCTTCGCAATGTCTCATCTCTTTTGCGGCGTGTGCATATGGATTTTCAGCTTGATCCTTGGGCCGAGGCCAAGACTGCGGATGTGGGTGATGTGCCGCTGCCAAGGGCCAATGACAATGAGGCCTGTATTGCCGACATCACCGCATTTTTTGAGAAGATCGATGCATCCGGAGCGCGGCCCGTTTCAATTGGCGGAGATCATTCGATCACAGGCGGTATCGTTCAGGCGCTCGGAGGTGGCAAGATTGCTGGCGGTGAGCCCATATGTTTCCTGCACCTCGACGCCCACACAGATGTTTTCACCAAAGTGGATCATTTCCTTGGCGCCAAGAAATCGGCGGCGCACTGGGGGGCGTATCTGGCCGATCAGGGACAGGTCGACCCAACTCATTCGATGCAGATTGGTTTGCGAGGTCATGCACGCACATTGGATTGGCTGCAGCCATCTTACGATTACGGATATAACGTGGTCACGATGAAGGAGTTCCGCAAACGCGGTATCGCGGACGTTGTGGCCCAGATCAAGGATGTTTTGTCTGGGCGACCAGTGTACATCACCTTCGATCTTGATTGCCTTGATCCCAGCATCGCGCCCGCTGTGTCCAACCTTGAGGCCTCTGAAAAAGGTTTTGACATCGAAGAAGCCATCGCTCTTTTACAAGCGGTGCGAGGCATGAATATCGTAGGTGGCGATGTTGTTTGCATGATGCCGACAAAGGATAGCCCGAACCAGATCACGGCGCATACTGCTTCGTCTGTGATGTTCGAAATGATCTGCCTGATCGCTGATAGTCTTAGAGGGCAAAAAAGCCCCGGGTGATGCCGGAGCAATTCTTCAGTTGTGCGTAGGTTTGTTGATCAGGCGCTTCTGCGGCGCATAAACAAAACGGACACCAAATACGTAAGCAACAGAGCCCTGCCAGCCCGAAGAGGTACAACCTACGGTGCATCGATCTGATAGTTGAACTGATAAGTGGAACGACTGCGGACATTGAAATCAGATGTGCCGCTCAGAAGAGTAACGCTCGAAAAGTCGCCGTCCTCTCCCGAGATGAAACCGTCTTTATCATTTCCGAGCTCAACACGGATAAGCACCGAACCTAAGCCAAATAAATCGAACAGATCAAGCAATGAACTTAGATAGCTTTTTGTTGGGCTCTCAACGCTCTACGAGAGTTTCAAAGACGATTTAAGCCTAGGCGCAAAAGTGTTTCTGGAGTATCGGAAAACTTAAACACTGATTTGGATACTAAATTTCGGAAGCCGGGTCTATTGGAGGTCTTAGCTAAAGTGATTCAAAGGAATTTTCAGATAGGAACGACCGTTCCCTTCTGCTTCCGGCAAAACGCCTCCGCGAATATTCACCTGAAGCGCAGACAGCATCAGCTTTGGCAATGGGAGCGTCGCATCCCTGGTGTCTCGCACATGGCAATATTCGCTCGCATTTGCGCCGTTTTTAAAGTGGATGTTATTGGCCTTTTGATCGGCAACGGTGGCACAGCATGCAGGGTCACGACCGCCAGGACAATAATCGTGCCCAATATAAAGCTTCGTCTCGTCTGGTAGCTTGAGGATGCGCTGAACGGAGTCGTATAGCTCTTTGGAATTAGCTCCGGGAAAATCCGCTCTACTAGAGCCGCAATCGGGCATCATCAGCGTGTCATGCACAAATGCAACATCGCCAACTACATAGGTTATCGAGGCAAGGGTATGTCCGGGAGAGAAATAAACTTCGACTTCCAGTTCGCCAACCTTAAACCGCTCCCCGTCGGCGAACAGCTTGTCCCACTGGCGTCCGTCCGTGGCAAAATCATCGCCAAGATTGTAAATCTCTTGCCAAAGCTTTTGTACGCCGACGACGTGTTCTCCAATCGCCGTAGGCGCGTCAAGTTTCGACTTTAGCCATGGCGCCGCAGAAAAATGATCCGCATGTGGATGAGTGTCGAGGATCCAGACGATCTCGATCTGGGCCTCTTCGATGTAGGCCAAAAGCTCTTCCGCGCTGCGCGTCGAAGTTTCTGCGCTGTTGAAGTCAAAATTCCAAACTGGGTCGACAATCGCACCCTTCATCGTTTGCGGGTCATGAAAGACATATTGCCAACTCCCAGTTGGCTGATCCCAAAACGATTTAACAACGGCAGAGTGTTCCATATCAGCGCTCACCAATAAAATATTTTCCCGTTTTAATGGACGCTAAATCGTTTTCGTTCGCATATCGAGAGAAATCTGGAACAAATTCATTTGGGAAACTGATGCATCCCCGCCTTGTCAATCCGGCGCGGCGTAACTGCCATCTTTGTCATGCTTTTCATGGCCAGTAAGCGCCGGCGTAAAAACACAGATCAAGCGAATTTCGGACTTGGCCCGTACGATGTGGGCGTCGTGTTGATCCAACACAAAAAGCGTGCCCGCACGAATGGGCCACACCTCACCAGTGGCCTCGTTCTCGACCTCACCTTCGCCCGAGATACAATAATTGCTCTCGATATGGTTCTTATAGTGCAGATGCTGGCTGGTTCCGGCCTTGATCAGCGTGTCATGCAAAGAATAGCCAAGGCCATTGCGGGCCAGGATCAGACGTCGGCTTTCATACGCCTCGCCAATCGCGTGATCGTCACTGCCCAGAACATCAGCAAGCGTTTTGACAAACATGATCTACTCCTTTTTCTGAAAGACTAGACATTTCCCGTAAGGCTAACCAGTCAGCGCGGTTGATTTCGCACAACTGACCGTGTGAGATGGCACTATGTCCCTACCGCCCTTAAAAACCATCTGTTGCAGCCTGATCATAGGCTCATTACCAGCAGGCCAAAGCTTTGCGCAGAGCTGTGCGCGTGATGCCATGCTGGTCTTCGATGGATCGGCCTCAATGGCGGAGGTCACGTTTGACACGTCTGTCCCTACCCGCATAGAAGACGCGCGCGCCGCTGTGGCGCAAGCTATGCCTGAAATCGCACCCGTGCGGCGTGTTGGGCTTTTGACTTATGGGCCAGGAGGCGGCGATTCTTGTACTGGCATAAACTTGCAATTCGCTCCAATCCCAGAAGCCGCCGAGCCCGTCATCGACGCGGTTGATGCCCTTCAACCCTTAGGATTGACCCCTTTGACGGCTTCGGTGAAAGCGGCAGCAGAGGCACTAGATTACACAAAACGCCCTGGCATTATCGTTCTGGTGACAGATGGCAACGAAACCTGTGGCGGACGCCCCTGTGCGCTTGGAACAGAGCTTGCAGCAACGGCACGCGATCTAACGGTTCATGTTGTTGGGTTTCGCGTCGTCTTTGACCCGTTTTCTTGGAATAGCCCGGAGGCAACTGCCTTTGAGGATGGCTCTTCCGTGGCGCGTTGCCTGTCCGAGCAGACCGGCGGGTTATACGTCGACACGCAATCGGTCGATGAATTGGCGGACGCTTTACGCCAAACTCTAGGCTGCGCGTTTATCGGTTAGGCACACGCAAAAGTGCGTTAAATGCGCTTGCCTTTAATTGCCAGCCGGCCAAATCTTCCCCCATGCGATATTCCCAAGTGTCCCTTGCCGCTCTGACAGCCCTTGTTTTGGGGGCCGTTCCTTTCCAATACGCCGATGCGCAGGATTGCACGCGCGATGCCATGCTGGTCTTTGACGGTTCAGCCTCGATGCTTGATGTCGGCCATGGCTCACGAACACCTGCTCGCATCGAAGAAGCGCGCAAAGCTGTCGGGCGCGTGGTGCCTGAGGTAGAAGACATCCGCAAGATGGGTTTGCTGATTTATGGACCGGGTACAGGTGATGTTTGTGGTGGGATAGACTTGCGCTTTGGCCCGTCGCCCAATGCGGCTGATCAGATGATGCGCGAGATAGCGGATTTTGAACCTGATGGTCTGACCCCTATTGAGGCCTCAGTACGAGCCGCCGCTGAGACGCTGAATTATCGCGAATTACCCGGGATCGTAGTCGTGGTCACCGATGGCAGCGAGACCTGCCAGGGTAATCCGTGCGCCCTTGGGCATGAACTTGCCCGTGATGCTTACGACCTGACAGTGCATGTCATAGGGTTCCGTCTGGTCTATGACCCATTTTCCTGGAGCGGGGTGAACGCCTGGCGTTCGGCAACCAATCAGGTGACATGCCTGGCCGAGGCGACCGGCGGGCTTTTTGTCGAGACAGACACGGTTGATGAACTCACTGCGGCCTTGCGAGAAACGCTGGGTTGTGGGTTCGTAGGCTAGCTTTCAGCCTCTTTATCGCCCTTAGTTATTGATTGGGATAAATAAAAAGCCTCGGCGCTATTACCTAGGCCTTTTAAATTTGCAAAATACTGCGCTTATCCGCGTTCTTCGACAATCTCCACCAGATGCGGGATCTTGTTGATCATGCCGCGCACCGAAGGCGTATCTTCCAGCTCGCGCGTCTTATGCATTTTGTTAAGGCCTAGACCAACAAGCGTGGCACGCTGGTCTTTTGGGCGGCGGATCGGAGAGCCGACCTGTTTGACGACAATCGTTTTTGCCATGGTTCTGTCTCCTTACGCCTCTGCCGCGGGTGCTTCGTCGCGGCGCAGAATATCAGCAACCTTCTTGCCACGGCGTTGGGCGACCATACGAGGGCTAGCTTCTTTCTTCAGGCCATCAAGCGTGGCACGAACCATATTGTAAGGGTTCGGAGAGCCGATGGATTTGGCCACAACATCCTGAACACCCAGCATCTCAAATACTGCACGCATCGGACCACCGGCGATGATACCGGTACCGGTAGGTGCTGTGCGCATAACAACCTTGGCAGCGCCATGGCGACCCTCAACATCGTGGTGCAGCGTACGACCCTCACGCAAAGGCACACGGACCATCTGACGCTTGGCTTGCTCTGTCGCTTTACGGATCGCCTCAGGCACCTCTTTGGCCTTGCCTTTGCCAAAGCCTACACGCCCCTTTTGGTCACCAACTACGACAAGTGCGGCAAAGCCGAAGTTCTTACCACCCTTGGTGGTTTTCGAAACGCGGTTGATCGCAACAAGGCGGTCTGCAAATTCCGGTGCTTCGTCGCGATCGCGACCACCCCGGCGGTTATCATCTCTTGCCATTTGGCATCCTTTCAAAACGGCGAGTCCTGACGCCTAATTGTCCAACCCTGGTGAGCATCTGCCCCCGGATCATCGAAAAGCCCCGGCCAGATTGCCCGGGGCTTTTGCACTTAAATCTTCAATCCACCTTCGCGTGCGGCATCTGCCACGGCCTTCACACGGCCATGAAACAGGAAACCACCACGGTCAAAATAGGCCTCTGTCACGCCTGCCTTTTTGGCACGCTCTGCAATCGCCGCGCCTACTTTGTTGGCTGCCTCAACGTTGTTTTTGCCAACAACGCCAAGCGCTTTTTCCATTGTAGAGGCCGATGCAAGGGTCACGCCCTTCACATCGTCAATCAGCTGCACGCTGATATTCTTGCTGGAGCGATGCACGCTCAGCCGCGCACGTCCAGAGTTGACCGCGCGAAGTTTGTTCCGGACGCGCATGCGGCGTTTCTGGAACAGTTGTCTTTTGCTGTTTGCCATCTTTTGCGTCCTTTACTTCTTCTTGCCTTCCTTCTGGAAGATATACTCGCCCTTATAGCGAATGCCCTTGCCCTTGTAGGGCTCCGGGCGCCGCCAGTCGCGGATATTGGCCGCAACCTGTCCGACGAGTTGTTTGTCATGACCTTCCACGATCAATTCTGTTGGCTTTGGCGCGGTCACGGTGACTCCATCCGGAACCTGGAAATCCACGTCATGCGACAGGCCAAGGTTCAGCTTGACGACATTGCCTTGCACCTGAGCACGATAACCAACGCCCTGGATCTCAAGCTCTTTCTTGAAGGCCTCCTTCGAGCCATGCACCATGTTGGCGATTACCGTGCGGGTCATTCCCCATTGCTGGCGCGCGCGTTTGGATTTGCCGCGAGGCGTAACGATGATTTGGCCGTCATTCACTTCAAGCGTTACATCGTCAGTCGCGGTGAAGCTTTTATTGGCTTTCGGGCCTTTGATCTCGATTGTCTGACCGCTTAGCGTCGCTGTGACGCCATCGGGTAAGGCAACCGGCTGTTTTCCGATACGAGACATGCGGGCCTCCTTAGAATATCGTGCAAAGCACTTCGCCGCCAACATTGGCAGCCCGTGCATTTGCATCAGACATCACACCTTTGGATGTGGAAACGATAGCCACGCCAAGGCCCTGACGGACCGGCGGGATATCCCCCACGCTCATGTAAACCCGACGACCAGGCTTGGAGATGCGCTTCATCTCGCGGATCACAGGCGCGCCTTCGAAATACTTCAGGCTAACCTCGATCGCGGGATGTCCGCGCTCGTCGGAGCCGTTTTCATAGCCGCGAATGTAACCCTCTTCCTGCAGCACATCCAAAATCCGGGTGCGCATCTTGGAGCCAGGGACCGAAACGGTGGATTTGCCACGCATACCCGCATTGCGGATACGGGTGAGCATATCGGCGATAGGATCGTTCATCTCATTCCCTCCTTACCAGCTCGACTTCACAACGCCAGGAAGCTGACCTGCCGAACCAAGCTCACGAAGAGCAATCCGGCTGATTTTCAGCTTGCGATAATAGGCGTGTGGACGGCCAGTGAGCTGGCAGCGGTTGTGCAGACGGGTGGCAGAGCTATTGCGCGGCAATTTCGCCAGCTTCAGCGAGGCGCGAAAGCGCTCTTCCATCGGCTTTTCTTTGTCGTTGATAATTTCTTTCAAAGCGGCACGCTTGGTTGCGTACTGAGCGACAAGACGTTGGCGCTTCGTTTCGCGTTCGACCATTGCTTTTTTAGCCATATCTAAGGTCTCCTCCGGCTCAGCTGTTGAAAGGCATGTTGAAGTTCTTCAACAAGGCCTTGGCTTCAGCGTCGGTCTGCGCCGTGGTTGCGATAACAACGTCAATTCCCCAAACTTCGTCGACCTTATCGAAGTTAATCTCAGGGAATACGATATGCTCTTTGATGCCGAGTGCGTAGTTGCCGCGGCCATCGAATGACTTGGCGGACACACCGCGGAAGTCACGAATACGCGGCATCGCGACGGTGATCAGGCGGTCAAGAAATTCATACATTTTGTCGCCCCGCAGGGTCACTTTTGCGCCCATCGGCATGCCTTCGCGAACGCGGAAGCCAGCGATAGAGTTTTTCGCCTTTGTCACGACAGCATGTTGGCCAGCAATCGTGGTCAGATCTTCCTGAGCCGACTTGGCTTTCTTGGAGTCTTTGACCGTTTCGGCACCGCAGCCGATGTTGAGAACAATTTTCTCAAGCTTCGGGATCTGCATGTCGTTCTTATAGCCAAACTCTTCTTTCAGTGCAGCGCGGATTGCATCCTTGTACGCCGCCTTAAGGCGCGGGGTGTATTTCGCTGAATCAAGCATCGATCACATCCCCTGTTGTCTTGGCGTAACGCACTTTCTTGTCACCATCCATTTTGAAACCAACGCGTGTCGGTTTGCCCTTAGCATCGAGAAATGCAAGATTTGAAAGATCAATCGGCAACGCCTTTGGCAGACGGCCACCTTGCGAGGTCTGGCTTTGACGTGTGTGGCGGATGGCCATATTGATGCCTTCCACAACAGCTTTGCCAGCTTTCGGATCAACGGAAGTTATTGTACCTTCCTTGCCCTTGTCTTTGCCCGCAAGCACGACGACTTTGTCGCCTTTTTTCAATTTAGCAGCCATCTTACAGCACCTCCGGGGCGAGTGAGACGATTTTCATGAAGTTCTTGGCGCGCAACTCGCGAACGACTGGCCCAAAGATACGCGTGCCAACCGGCTCGCCCGAGTTGCTCAGGATCACGGCGGCGTTGCGATCAAAGCGGATCGCTGTGCCATCTTCACGACGGATTTCTTTGGCGGTACGCACAACGACGGCTTTACGCACATCGCCTTTCTTCACGCGACCGCGTGGGATGGCTTCCTTTACCGAGACGACGATAATGTCGCCAACGGACGCATATTTGCGTTTGGAACCACCGAGGACCTTGATGCACTGCACCCGGCGAGCACCGGAGTTGTCAGCAACATCCAGATTGGTCTGCATCTGGATCATTAGGTTTCTCCCGACCTGTGGGGACGCACATTCGCGGCATTGACCCCAGGGTTTCGATCAAACCAGAAGGTTCGCAGGCTTAGGCCTCCAGAACCTCCCAGCGTTTCGTTTTCGATTTTGGCGCGCATTCGATGATGCGAACGGAGTCGCCGACCTTGAAAGCGTTCTTTTCGTCGTGAGCCCGGTACTTTTTGGACTTACGAATGGTTTTCTGCATAACCGGGTGTTTGAAGCGGCGCTCCACTTTCACGGTTACGGTTTGGGCATTGGCGTCAGAGGTCACAACACCTTGAAGAATACGTTTGGGCATCTTTAAGGTCTCCTTACTCTGCTGCCGCTTTGGCTTTTTCGTTCAGCACGGTTTTTACCCGAGCCACATCACGGCGAACGGTTTTGATACGTGCCGGATTTTCAAGCGAACCGGTGGCTGCCTGAAAGCGCAAGTTAAACTGTTCTTTTTTAAGACCTGCCAACTCTTCACGGAGCTGGTCGGGCGTTTTATCACGCAATTCTTGAGCGCTCATGCGCTTTATCCTTTCTCAAACACCGGCAGGCCCTATTCGAGGTCACCCGTCGTCCGGTGGACAATGTATACGAATCCCAAACCACTCTGTGAAATTCGATTGGCGCGGTATAGGCAAGCTCTCAACACAGGGCAAGGGAAACTTTGCTTATACAATGCTTTTATTTGACGGATGCTCGCGAAAACGTGAATAAAGCCGCGCACCAATACTATACCATGGTATACTGGTGCGACGATGTTGCATTTGAATTTTCATCGATAGATGCCATGTTACGTGTTGGTATTGGGCAAACACCAGCCACATATGACGATGAGTGAAATGACTTTACAGGCGAAGGTAGTTCACTTTACACGTCAAGCAACGGGATGCCCTCGTGTAACAAGCTCTGAATTATGAGAGGATCAGACTTATGAAACTCACAATCGACCGCCGCACGCTGCTTTTGGCCAGCTCTGCCGCGTTGATCGCGCGCCCTTCTTTTGCCGCAGAAACGCATACTGTCGAAATGCTGAACAAAGACCCCGATGATAGCAAGGCTCGGATGGTGTTCAAACCAAATCTAGTCGTCGTGCAAGCAGGAGACACCATAAGCTTTGTTGGCACGGATCGCGGCCATAACTGCGAAGTTATTGATGGTATGGTTCCCGAAGGTGCCGAAGGCTGGAAAGGTAAGATCAATGACGACATCGAAGTCACGTTGGATCAGCCCGGCTTTTATGGATACAAATGCACGCCGCACGTCGGCCAAGGGATGGTAGGTCTGGTCATCGTTCAAGGCGACGGCATGATGGATAACTTGGAAGCCGCCCAAAGCGTAAGACAGCGTGGCCAAGCCAAGAAACGCTGGGGCGCCATCTGGGAAGAAGCAGAAGCGCAAGGCCTGCTGTCCGCGTAGGCAAACTCGGTTTCATGAAAAAGCCCTGGAGCGATGCCTCCGGGGCTTTTTTCATGCGCGACGGTCAGGCCTGCAATATCTTACGCAGAAATGCGAAACCAAGCGCCGTCTCGCGCGCTTGCTGCTCGGTTGAGCCGCCACCACCATGTCCACCCGACCGGCTATGAAACCAAACCGGCTGCCCGGCTTGGGAAAGCACCGCAGCGAAGCGGCGAGAATGGGACGGATCAACCCGGTCATCACTATCGTTGGTGTCAATCAAAGCAGTAGGATATTCCGTCTGACGATTGTCGGCTACATTATGCACAGGCGAATACCCCAGAAGCATATCACGATCCTTGGCGTCGTCCGGATCGCCATATTCATCAATCCATGCTGCACCAGCCGGAAAAAGGTGAAACCGCAGCATGTCCGTCACTCCGACGCTTGCCCAGACAGCACCGAACCTTTCGGGATAACGCGTCAGCATAACCGAGCAAAGTAGCCCGCCATTAGACGCCCCATGGCAACCCAGCTGCTCGGGCGTCGTATACCCTTTCTCAGCCAGATCGGCCGCCACAGCAGCGAAATCCTCGAACGCTTTATGGCGTTGATGTCCCTTGGCGGCATGATGCCAGCCTGTACCAAACTCGCCACCACCACGGATATACGCGAGGACATACCCATTCCCGCGCGATAACCACAAATCGCCGGTCGCACCAAGATAGTAGGGTTGCATCGACACACCAAAGCCACCGTAACCGTATTGCAAAATAGGTACCGGGCCATCGCGATCTTTTGGCAATACGATATGATAGGGAACTTCAGTGCCGTCCTCGCTTATCGCGCTTTCTAGCAGCACCTCCATGCCAGGGGCGTCAAAGACAGGCTTGGCCTCGATCAGCTTATGGAATGTTATGTCGGACGCATCATCCTTTATCTCAAAAACCCAGCTGGTTTGCGGTTGCAGAAAACCAGATGTCGCAAGCTGTAGCGGTCCGTCCCAAGGCCTGTTGGGATCGTGTGGGTAGATCGCCAGGCTTTGCGCCTCGCAGGGCGGCGTTACCACCACTGGCTCCGATTCAGGCTTTCGCAGGTCAAGCGCCTTGATACTTGGCTGCATCCGATCCGTTTCAATCCACAAAAGCCAATCGTGCCGGACCAAAAAACTCGCCACAGCGCAATACGGCAGCGGGCTAAAGACTACATGCCGCGCGGTGCTGTTAACTTCACAAAGAACAAGCGCGCCAGCCGGATCAAGGCCATCATCAGCAGCTATATAGGCATAGTGACTGGGAGAAAAATCCACCTCGGTATTTGTCGGCGATGTCAGAGGGATGGCTTTTCCATTCAAACCCTCAGGGTAAATCACTGTCTCGCTATCGCCGATCACCTTGTATCGCAGTGTTGCCTCCAGAACCGAGCCGTCACCTGCAGGCTGAGCCAAAGCGACAGCGAGCAAATCCTCTGCCTCTGCTTCAAAAACCACCGGCGCGTCTTCAAGAGCCACACCCCGAGCCAACCGCAACACCCGTCCCGGCCAACCAGAGCGCGTTGCAGCCCCCTCGCCCGTGGACGTGCTGTAGAAAAGCTCTCCCGGTCCGGCCCATGCGGCCTGATTACGTTCGGGTCCTAGATCGAAACCACCGGGCACAGGAACCTGCCCGATTGGGTCCCATTCCAGATAGCGATTTTGGTCTGAGCCCTGCCAGGATAGCGAAATCAGCATGCATTCCGGATCAAAAAATGCCGTTAAGGCCCCGCGCCAATGCCAATCCTCCTCCGTCTCAGCACAAAACTTATCAAGATCAAAAACGGGCTGCCAAGCCGCATCGACCGAAGTCTTAGCATCAGCCGGAATACGCCGCCAAAGGCCTTTGGGATGATCTGTATTGCGCAAGAAATTATACAGCCACTCTCCCCGCTGCACCACGCCGCGCAAGTAGGTGTCATCCGCAAGAATTTTTAGCGCCCGTGCAGTATCATCTTCGAAAGCAGAGTCGCAAAACATAGCCTCCGTGCGCGCGCTTTGCTCGCGATTGAACGCCTCAATCGCGGCATTGTCATTCTCGAGCTCGGGGAAAAGGACGTCTTTTGTCATACGCTCAACGTAGAGCAGGCCAAGTGCGGCTTAAAGCGTAATCAGGTCTCAACCCCAGCTATAATTAAAGCTAATGCTGATCCGGTTATCCTCAGAGAGGTTCATCGGGACCTCATGCCGCAGCCAGCTTTCCCAGAGTAGGACATCGCCCGATTTCGGAGAGATAGAAACAAAGCTCTGTAGCTCCTTCGGCGCATCTTGCAAACGAGCAGGCGCTGCCATCATCCGGGCGGAACGAGGATCCTCAAGCTTCAGCGCGCTGGTGCCTTCCGGCATAAGCACATAGGCCGTCCCGCTGATCACCGAATGTGGATGTAAATGGGATCCATGGCCTCCCCCTTCAGGCAGAATGTTGATCCAAATGTCCTCCAGCTTTAGAGGGCGGTTCTCTAAGTCGAAGTGCAACATCTTGGCAAAGGTGGCCACATGCCCATCAAGCGATTTGACCAGATCAGCAAAGATCGGAAAGCGCCAAGGTAGATCCGTCAGAGACGCATACGAGGTGTAGCCTGGATAGCCATTCTCCTCGGACCAGTCCTGCCCGGCATCATCGTCATGGGCGATCGAGTAGCAGGACGCTACAAGTTCCTCGACATCGACGTTTGGCTTCTGTTCAGTCAAAGCCGCTTGGTAAAGCTTGGTCACAAAAAGAGAGGAAGTATCTGGCATGGTCCGTCTTTAACGTGGATGTCCAGCCAGCGCGATAGCCTAATTTAGACCATTACCCTCTCAATTTATATGTTTTGCAACCGTCAGGAATTGACGACCATACGCTGTGGCTTCACCACGTCTGATTTCAAGAAGTCCCAGTTGCGCGGCAAGAGGTCCATATCCACGCTTTGGCGCAAAACCGCATATGTGAACATCGCAATGCCAACGGGTGGAGTGACCAAAACAAACGTTGTCGATAGCGCAAGTGCAGAGGCCTGCAAAGGTAGGCTCGGAGCGTCACTCTCGATGATATCCTGCGTCGTCAACTCATGCGCATCTGCGTCATGCCTATCGAGCGACTTTGGATCAACCGAAATGAATTGCTGACTTTGGTGCTGCCGCCCTTTCGAGGAGAGCTTTGAAAGCTGCAAGGCATGTTGCTCCATGCTTTCGGCATCTAGCGGCAAAACAGCGATCTGCCAGTAAGGCCGCATCACTTCAAACAATGCATCCGACCGGCTAACCAATTCACGAAGCATCTTGCCTGCGACTTGTGCCTCTTCTACCGACAAGGCGTATTTCCCACGCGATCCAATGGCAAGCGTCAAAACATCGCCCGACTTTAGAGACGACCAGCCAAGCGCAAAACGTATTGGACCAACTTCGAGAAAGATGAGTCTTTTGCCTGCGTGGACCAAACCCGAGTGTTCAAATCCAAATTCATCAATAATATCGACTGCTTCCGCGGCGATTTCATCGAACAAGTCAAATTGGTTGGTACTCAGTAACAGTGCGGCGAAAACGGTCGGAGTTTGCTTCAAGCTCATAGCATCCGTCCATTTTTTGTGGTGGTCATTAATTCGCTGCTAAATGTGTCGAGTTCGCGGCAAAGATGTGCAAAAAATTAAATCACACTCATTTGTTACTTTCCCAGGAGTCCTGTCATTTCCGGGTTCAAATACTCGCACGGAAGTATCGTAGCTGACGACATGCGATCTTTGTAACTAGGTGGCGCCGAATATCTCCATCGGTGTTGCAAACGAACTTTATTATAAACGGTGAAAAATTTGATGGGCTTGTGCAATTTCGATAACGCCTTTGTGGTTTCAGTAAATTTTTTTTAGGGAGTAAAAACGTGATTGAGCGGTCGCTGGCCATTCTTACTATTTTAGCCGCTCCGTTGGGCGCGCATTCAAAAACGCTTTATGATCCTCGCGTCGGACTAATTTTTTCACACCAAGATCGTCAAAGCGTCTGGGCCCCTGGCACCGCTGCTGAAACATCGGGAACAGAATTCGTTGGTGCCTAATGGGACGACCAACCGGAGGCAGACGCTATTCTCGGCAGCGTTAATACGACCACTGTGCCGGATCACGCTTTTTCTATGCGAATTGCGGATTGGGATGCATGCAGTAATTCAATTTTTTTCTGGCGCCTGCGGCAGTCACCCGCAAGGTGGTTCACTCAATTTCCAAACGGACACGCGAACCGGCGCTGAGGGTGTAATTGAACCCAATGGCCGCGCTGGAATTGAATTTAATTACCAGGTGAGCGCCGGCTCCTATGCGGCGACAATTGAATTCGACGCCAGCGTGCACGTCCCTATCACAGCAAAAGTTGGAGAAACGGTTAAGATCGGGGGATCTCCACAGTTTAAAGACGGTACGATCGATCCCCAATCACCAACCGCACCAGCCAGCTGTGCGGTTTCATGCACTGAGGTGCCCAGAAATTGACCCGCATCCACGTTAAATACCCAATGACCCAAAAACAGGCACACGAGCACCGCGACCACTCCAAACAGCGTTTTACAAGTAATTGTATAGCCGACCTCGTCATTTTTCGCCCGAATTGTTGCCGCCATGGCCACGATTGCCGTTGCGCAGCAAATGCTCATTCCCCTGCAAGAAGGACACCAAGACGCCCGGCAAGCCCCATGCCGTTGACGATACATGTCAAAACAATCAATGCGGTCACCATGGCACCGACAATAATTGGTAGGGTTTTGAGGCTGATTGCGCCTACCTCCGCAAAGCTATGTCGAATGCCCAAAAGGACAATACCAAAGCGCAAAACGCGGACCAGACTGAAGCGAATGCAAGGCTGAACAATATCTGGAAGTTTGACTGTGTTGCTCACCAGAATTCCAAGCAAAATGACGAGCATTATTGCGATGCCCGGGCTCTTCAGCAGGCCCATCAAAGTTAGAGTGAAAAATTCGACAGGACACTGGCCGGCAAAAGCCAAACACAGCGCAAGCGATATCCCAAGGATAACATTTACGGCCATATCGCCCAGCATCCTTCTTGTGACATTTCACGAATTTGCTTTGCGTGCTGCCTGGCGGAAGTGTTTGCTACCGCGGCCAGTTCGCGGACGCAAACTTCGTTAATCAAGCATGAAATGAGAACTTGATTCCTGCTATTTTGATATCCCCAATGCTTGAGTGAATTATTAAGACCAAGACAAAAGCCGAAAGCCTTTTCGACGAAAGAAAAACCCCGCCGATTGCTCGACGGAGTTATTTATCTCGTAGGGTGGGTCAAAACCCACGCAATAAGCAAAGCTTTACCAGTCCTCGCGGACCACAACGCGCGTTTTGACCGGCAGTTTCATCGCCGCAAGACGCAGCGCCTCCATAGCAATGCCTTCGGCAACGCCGTCGATCTCGAACATGATGCGGCCTGGTTTGACCTTGCACGCCCAGAAGTCGACGGAGCCTTTACCCTTACCCATCCGAACCTCGGTTGGTTTGGAGGTCACAGGCGTGTCCGGGAAAATGCGGATCCACACACGCCCTTGCCGTTTCATATGACGGGTCATAGCACGACGTGCGGCCTCGATCTGCCGTGCTGTGACGCGCTCTGGCTGCGTGGCCTTGAGGCCATAGGTGCCAAAATTCAGATCAGAGCCGCCCTTAGCCAGGCCCTTAATCCGGCCTTTGTGCTGTTTGCGGAATTTAGTGCGCTTTGGTTGAAGCATCTGTCATTCCTCCTCAGCGACGTCCGCCACCGGCACCACGTGGGGCCGGGCCGTCCTGCAGCTCTTGTGCCTTACGATCACGGGCCGATGGATCATGCTCCATGATGTCGCCCTTAAAGATCCAGACCTTGATACCGATGATGCCATAAGGCGTGGACGCTTCTGCATGCGCGTAATCAATGTCCGCACGCAAAGTATGAAGCGGAACGCGGCCTTCGCGGTACCATTCCGTACGCGCAATCTCAGCTCCGCCAAGACGGCCAGCCACATTCACACGAATGCCAAGCGCACCCATGCGCATCGCGTTCTGAACCGCACGCTTCATGGCACGGCGGAAGCTGACACGACGCTCAAGCTGTTGCGCGATGCTTTCACCGACAAGAGCCGCATCGAGCTCGGGCTTGCGCACTTCGACAATATTGAGGTGCAGCTCGCTGTCGGTCATGTTAGCGAGCTTACGACGAAGTCCTTCGATATCGGCGCCTTTTTTACCGATGATCACGCCCGGACGTGCGGTGTGCACTGTCACGCGGCACTTCTTGTGCGGACGCTCGATGATCACACGGCTCACACCGGCTTGTTTGCACTCACCTTTGATGAAATCACGGATCGCGATGTCTTCAAGCAATAGATCACCGTAATCCTTTGTGTCGGCGTACCAGCGGCTATCCCAGGTGCGGTTGACCTGCAGGCGCATGCCGATTGGATTGACTTTATTTCCCATTAGGCTTGCTCCTCAACTTCACGCACCTTGATGGTGAGCTCGGAAAACGGCTTCACGATGCGGCCAAAACGGCCACGTGCCCGTGGACGACCACGCTTCATCACCAGGTTCTTACCAACCCAAGCTTCTGCCACGATGAGTTCATCCACATCCAGGTTGTGATTATTTTCCGCGTTTGCGATGGCCGATTGCAGGCATTTCTTGACGTCCTGCGCGATCCGCTTTTTCGAGAAGGTCAAGTCATTAAGAGCTTTGTCCACCTTCTTGCCACGGATCATCGCCGCCACCAGGTTAAGCTTTTGCGGGCTTGTACGAAGCATGCGCAGTTTTGCCATCGCTTCGTTGTCAGCCACGCGGCGGGGGTTCTTTTCCTTACCCATGGCTTACTTCCTCTTGGCTTTCTTGTCCGCTGCGTGACCGTAATAGGTCCGCGTCGGAGAGTATTCGCCAAATTTCTGGCCGATCATATCCTCGGAGACGAGCACAGGCACGTGCTTGCGGCCGTTATAGACGCCAAAGGTCAATCCCACGAATTGCGGCAGGATGGTTGACCGGCGTGACCAGATTTTGATGACTTCTTTGCGCCCGCTTTCGCGCGATGCTTCGGCCTTTTTCAAGACATAAGCATCGACAAAGGGGCCTTTCCATACAGAGCGGCTCATATCTTAACGGCCCTTCTTCTTGGCGTGACGCGAGCGGATGATCAGCTTCTGCGACGCCTTGTTCTTGTTGCGGGTACGCGCGCCTTTCGTGGGCTTGCCCCATGGGGTCACCGGATGACGACCACCCGAGGTACGACCTTCACCACCACCATGTGGGTGATCGACCGGGTTCATAACCACACCACGAACCGACGGACGCACGCCTTTGTGGCGCATGCGACCGGCTTTACCGTAGTTCTGGTTTGAGTTGTCAGGGTTCGACACAGCACCAACGGTGGCCATACATTCCTGACGCACCATGCGAAGCTCGCCAGAACTCAGACGGATCTGCGCGTAGCCACCATCACGGCCGACAAATTGAGCGTATGTACCAGCAGCACGCGCGATCTGTCCGCCTTTGCCGGGCTTAAGCTCAATGTTGTGCACAATTGTACCGATGGGCATGCCGGCAAACGGCATCGCGTTACCTGGCTTGATATCAGCTTTCTCGGCGGCGATAACCTTGTCACCAACGGCGAGACGTTGCGGGGCCAAGATATAGGCCTGCTCACCATCTTCGTATTTGATAAGGGCGATAAAGGCGGTCCGGTTCGGATCATATTCGATCCGCTCTACGGTGCCTGCGACGTCATATTTACGACGTTTGAAATCAACGATCCGGTAGAGGCGTTTCGCCCCTCCGCCGCGACGGCGCGATGTAATACGTCCGGTGTTGTTGCGGCCGCCCGATTTCGTCATACCCTCAGTGAGGGATTTGACTGGACGTCCTTTCCACAGCTCCGAACGGTCGATCAGCACCAGCCCGCGCTGGCCCGGCGTCGTCGGCTTGTACGACTTGAGTGCCATGCTTTCTGTCTTCCGTTTAGCAATGCGAGACCGCAGCCCCGCTATGTAATAAAGGGCCCCGTAGGTCCCCGGTTTGGTTGTTCGAAACGAACAAAATCAAAGCCCCGGACGAATCCGGGGCGATGGATGACGTTTACTAGTCATGGATGGGGTTCAGGTCAAGCGTCTCAAAGGGTTTTGCCTTTGAAAACTCGCACGGAAATCATTGAGAAGCCTTCACCAACAGCCGATCCAAAGCTTGCAGAAACCGCGAGCGATCAGATTTCGAAAATCCCTTTCCGCTGCCCTGATGAAAAGGGTTGGCCGCGCGGACATCGGCCATCATGTCACGGGTGGCCAGACGCTGCCCTATATTGCGCGGGTCGAGCACTTCTCCATTGGGTTGCACCACCGCCGCACCGGCCTTGATGCAACGATCCGCGAGAGGGATGTCAGCGGTCACCACCACATCCCCTGCCCCGCAATGCTCGGCGATCCAGCGATCTGCGACGTCCGGCCCCTCATCGACGATCACCAATGACACAAGAGGGTTTTGCGACGGACGCAGTCCGCCATTGCAGACAAGAACCATCGGCACCCGGTGGCGCGTCGCCACACGCTCCGCCTCCGCCTTCACAGGGCAAGCATCTGCGTCAATGTAGAGGGTCATGGGCTTTCTTCGTTTATGGTCGAAAGGACCATATAGAATTGCCAACGTAGAGCCAGACTGTTCGGATAGGATGGTGCTGAGCTATCGCCTTCGGCGGACAGCCTTTGCAGGTAGTCAATGAACCCAAATACCGCTAGCAACGCTAGGTTGCAGAATTAGTTATTAGTGTTAAACAGAAACAAAGTGAGTGGTTTTGCAAGTGACAGAAACGAACACCAACCTTCCAACCACCTCCGAGTTAGAGCACAAAGACGTCGCGGAACAAGCTATCATCAGTGTACCCCAATACAGACGTGACCTTTTCCCAAAAAATATAGTGCTATCGGCAAAAGACCTTTCAGAGTTTTGCGAACTTTTGACTGAGGCGAACGAGCGCGCGAAACAATTTCAAATAGAGAACACGAACGTAGAAAACTTCAAAAGCGCCGAGGACTTGAAGGAACGTATAGACGAATTAATGCCCATACAACATAGCTACACGGCATTGAGCGGCGATCATATAGAAGGAATTGGGATTCCAAAGACAGATGAGCGTTTGTTCCCGGAAGAGCTAACAACGTTTTTCGCTTCTAATGCGGTCTACGCCAAAAACGCTGTCAATCAGAGTCCAGCAAACACAGTTGATGCGTTTTTGGACTTTCAAAAACCAACACTGAAGATAGACTTGCTCACTCTGCCATCAAATCCAACCGAAAACAAAAGCGTGATAAACGTAAGTGGGCGCAGCGAAGACTAGGTGATCTCAACCACAAACAGAATTCAAGGTTTTCTGAACAAAAAACAAGCCTTCAGACCAGTAATACATGGATCTGGAACGTACGACTATTTTATATTCCTGGCGTTTCTCCCCGCTGTAGTATGGCTCTTTTACAGAAAGGGCACCGGAATCAGCGCATGGCTTGAGAACCAAACCGTTTTTTTCAACGTTTTCTTGGCGATTTATGTACTTCTGCTTTTTCTTTTGGCTGCAGTTTTTTATTTCAATACTTTCGCTGGCTGTTCCCGCCAATGGAGTACTACAAGACTAGTCGAATTGGCGCCTATATTCACCGCAGCGTCGCAGGATTAATAGGGTCTGCGTTCCTTCTTAGTGCCGGATACGACTTCACAAAAACTGCTATTGCTTGGCTAGCCGCTCCTTAAAAAGCCCCCGCAATCGCGAGGGCTTTCCAAATTCGTAGGGTGGGTGAAAACCAAGGCGTGACCGCTTAAAGCCCCGTTGTCACGTCAATCGTGTTGCCCTCTTCGAGCGTGACATAGGCCTTTTTTACGTCTTTCCGCTTGCCCATCTGGCCGCGGAAGCGTTTGACCTTGCCCTTGGTGATCGTCGTGTTGACCGCCTTGACCTTCACCCCAAAGAGCGCCTCGACGGCCTCTTTGATCTGGGGTTTGGCCGCGTCGATGGCCACCTCGAACACCACGGCGTTGTTTTCCGACGTCATGGTGGCTTTCTCGGTGATCACCGGCTTGCGGATCACATCGTAATGTTCTGGTTTCGCGCTCATTTCAGTCGAGCCTCCAGTGCTGCGACACCCGCCTTAGTGAGCACAAGCGTGTCACGGCGCAGGATGTCGTATACGTTTGCGCCCATTGATGGCAGCACGTCGATCCCGTCGATATTGGCGGCCGCTTTGGCGAAGCTTGCGTTCACCTCGGCCCCATCGATGATCAGCGCGCGCTTCCAGCCGAGCTTGGCCACTTGTTTGGCCAGTGCACCGGTTTTGCCGTCCTTGGACTCAGCGGCGTCAATCACCACAAGCTCGCCAGCCTTGGCCTTGGCCGATAGGGCAAGCTTGAGACCAAGCTGGCGCACTTTCTTGGGCAGGTCATGACCGTGGCTGCGCGGTGTCGGGCCCTTGTAGATACCGCCCTTGCGGAAGATCGGCGCGTTGCGGTCCCCGTGGCGTGCGCCGCCGGTGCCCTTTTGGCGATAGATCTTCTTGGTCGAGTAGCTGGTCTCGGACCGTGTCTTGACCTTGTGCGTACCAGCTTGCGCTTTGTTGCGCTGCCAGCGGACGACGCGGTGCAGGATGTCGGCGCGTGGCTCGAGGCCAAAGACCTCGTCGCCCAGATCGACCGACCCGGCTTTTTTACCGTCGAGTTTGATCACGTCGAGTTTCATGCCTCGCCATCCTTCTTCTCTTCTGCCTCAGGTGCGGCCTCTTCGGCCCCACCATCCGCAGTCGCTTCGGCTTCCTGGTCCGCCGCAATTGAGGCCTCAGCCTCTTCCATCGCCGCCGCCTCTTGCTCCGCTTGCTCTTCGGCCAGACGCTTGGCTTCTGCTTCGGCTTCCGCCGCTGCTGCTGCCGCTGCTTCTTCGGCCGCTTTCGCCGCCGCTTCGGCATCCGATTTCAACGCCGCAGGCAAGATCGCGTTATCAGGGAACGGCTTTTTGACCGCGTCCTTGATTGTCACCCATCCGCCTTTGGAGCCGGGAACAGCGCCCTTGACCATGATCAGGCCGCGATCTGCATCGGTGCGCACAACTTGCAGGTTCTGGGTTGTCACCTTCGCCGCGCCCATATGACCGGCCATTTTCTTGCCTTTGAAGACACGGCCCGGCTCCTGACATTGACCGGTGGAACCGTGCGAACGGTGGCTGATCGAAACACCGTGCGAGGCGCGCAGACCGCCGAAGTTATGGCGTTTCATGGCCCCGGCAAAGCCTTTACCAATCGAGGTGCCGGAGACATCGACGAACTGACCTTCAAAGTAGTGGTTCGCGGTGATCTCTTCGCCCACGGCAATGAGGTTCTCGGGCGCCACGCGGAATTCCGCGATCTTGCGCTTAGGCTCAACCTTTGCCGCCGAGAAGTGACCGCGCATCGCCTTCGATGTGCGTTTTGCCTTTGCCGTGCCTGCGCCCAGCTGCACCGCTGAATAGCCGTGCTGGTCGCTAGTGCGCTGTGCCACCACCTGCAGTTTGTCCAGTTGGAGCACGGTCACAGGGATCTGCTTTCCGTCCTCCATGAAAAGCCGGGTCATGCCGACTTTTTTCGCGATTACGCCAGAGCGCAACATATCTGTTACCCTCCTTTAAACCGAGATTTGGACATCCACACCGGCGGCCAGGTCGAGCTTCATAAGCGCGTCCACGGTTTGCGGTGTAGGGTCAACAATATCCAAGAGACGCTTATGCGTGCGAATCTCGAACTGATCACGGGATTTCTTGTTCACGTGGGGCCCACGCAGAACGGTGTATTTCTCGATTTTATTCGGCAACGGGATCGGCCCGCGCACGTCGGCACCGGTCCGCTTGGCGGTGTTGACGATTTCCTGCGTGCTAGCGTCCAGAACGCGATAATCAAACGCCTTCAGGCGGATGCGGATGTTTTGGCTTTGAATGGCCATTTTGGTCTTCCCCGAACATGGGTTGCAGCGGAGAGGAAGATCGGCGGCATTGCCGGGCTTCGTCGCGCCAAATTTTTTAGGGCGGGTTTTGGACCCGCCCGGCTTTTCACACCATCACTGGATAATTTTGGAGACGACGCCTGATCCGACGGTTCTGCCGCCTTCGCGGATGGCGAAGCGCAGGCCGTCTTCCATGGCGATCGGTGCGATCAGCTCAACGGTGAACTTCAGGTTGTCGCCCGGCATCACCATCTCGGTGCCGTCTGGCAATGTCACCGTACCCGTCACATCCGTGGTGCGGAAGTAGAACTGGGGACGGTAGTTGGCAAAAAACGGCGTGTGGCGGCCACCCTCATCCTTGGTCAGGATGTAGACCTCGCACTCAAACGTGGTGTGCGGCGTCAC
>JBCBBI010000012.1:0-70279 GCA_038531775.1 Pseudomonadota bacterium
CAGACATCCCACGTGCTCATCACACCCGAGCAATCGAAGAGGGTCGCTGTGTTGAGGTCAAACACGCCATCTTGGTATTGAGCCGAGCAAACAGGGAAAAGACTATCAGAGGTGAGTTTAAGGGCATGATCAGACATGTCGCCCGATCGGCCAAAACGGATCTCTAGTGCGTTATCACTTTGCTGGTTCTGCGGCTCCCAAATCGAGGTCGCAATGTTCAACACAAGCCAGGGATGTTCGGCCTGCAGGTCACTTAGGCGAGGCGCCAGCCAGTGAACCGAAAAAGCAAGGTTGCATTGCAGGGTTAGAAGGCGCCCTCGATCGACGCCAACAAAAGACTGAGTTCCACGTGCGAGTAGATCAAAGGCTTCCCTTACAGTTGGTAAATAATTGGCCCCAGCCTCGGTTAGGCCAAGGGCTCTTGTCTTCCGAATGAAGAGGGCGTGCCCAAGGAAGCTTTCCAAACTACGAACGTGCTGGCTGACCGCAGATTGCGTCAGATTCAATTCCTGCGCCGCTTGGGTGAAAGACAGATGACGAGCAGCGGCCTCAAAGGCACGTAGCCAAGTTAGAGGGGGTAGTGTTGAGGACATATGCAAAAAACATCCATTAATTTAATTAATGTAATTGCGCTAAAAGCATCGTTTGTAAACCGAGCCACGGTTCGGCAAGCTACGTGCACGAGCCAAAGGAGATTGCCATGCTTCATGCACATAGCCCCTCTTCGACGCCAAACATCAGTCACTGGAAAGAGCGCGTCGAACTTGCCGCGACGTTCCGGTGGACCGAACGGCTCAATATGCATGAGGCCGTTGCCAATCACTTTAGTCTCTCTGTGAGCGAGGACGGCACTCGGTTTCTGATGAACCCAAATCAGGTGCATTTCAGTCGGATAAAAGCCTCCGATCTGCTCCTGCTCGATGCCAATAACCCCGAAACGCTGAGCCTGCCTGGTGCCCCGGATGAAAGCGCTTGGGGGCTTCATGGCTCCGTGCACCGCCGCTGCCCCCACCACCGTTGCCTGATGCATGTGCATTCAATCTTTGCAACCGTCCTGGCAAGCCTGGCTGATAGCAACATACTTCCCATCGATCAGAACACAGCCACGTTTTTCAATCGCTATGTGATCGATGATGACTTCGGCGGTCTGGCCTTTGAGGATGAGGGCGAACGTTGCGCGGCGCAGCTTGGCGATCCGAGCAAAAAGGTCATAATTATGGGCAATCACGGTATCCTGATTATGGGCGATAATCCCGCAGATTGCTTTAATCGAATGTATTATTTCGAACGTGCTGCTGAGACCTACATTCGGGCGCTGCAAACAGGGCTGCCTTTGCGCGTTCTCTCCGACGATATCGCCGAAAAGACGGCACATGAGATTGAAACCTACCCCGGCCAAGCCAAACGTCACCTCGCCGAGTTAATGGCCGTACTGGACAAAGAAGGCTCCGATTACGCCAGCTGAAAGCGCACAGACCTATGAGTAAATCCATCCGAACAAATGCCGCCTCTTCCGGTGTGAAGGTTGACGCCAAATCGATAAAGGCGCTCTCTGTCCGTACTGACCGACCGGGGCTGATTTACTTGGTGAAACTCGCAGTTCTGTTGGGATTAACCGGCACACTTGTGATGCTAAGTGTGGGTAGTTTCTGGATGTGGCCTGCAATGTTTCTGCACGGAATAATACTTTGCGTGCCGACCTATTCTGCGAGCCATGAGACCGCCCATGGTACTGCGTTCAAGACACCTTGGCTCAATGATGCCGTGCTTTGGGTCACCTCTTTTGTCTATATGGAAGAACCACTGCACCGCCGTTACACCCATACTTCGCATCACATGTATACTTGGCATGTGGGCAAAGACGCGCAGATGCCATTTGACACACCAATGGGGCTTGGCGGTTGGATTGCCGAGATCACAGGTCTGGCTCTTGTGCGGTTTCATGGAAGTGTTTTTCTACAACTGGCCACGCGGCGTTACACGGAAATGATGAGAATGGCTTGTCCCGAGGGCGTCTTCGACAAAATGACACGCAATGCGCGGATCATGCTGGCGCTTTATGCCCTGATTGCTGTGGCGCCTTTTTTTGGCGTTTGGTGGCCGGTATGGCTCTTTGTGATCCCGCGCATTCTTGGTGCGCCGGTGATGTTGCTCTTCACTCTGATCCAGCATGTGGAATTACAGGAAAACTCACCTTCTATACTGGAAAGCACCCGTAGTTTTGCAACCGGACCGGCGGCGGAATTCCTGTACATGAACATGAACAACCACGTGGAGCATCATCTCTACCCGCAAGTACCGTTCCACGCGCTTCCAGAATTGGCCGACGTCGTCAAAGAGCAACTGCCAGAGCCCGACCCAGGTTTCTTCCGTACCAATTTCGAGGTGTTATCAGTGGTGACGCGGCGCTCGCTCGGCCTGCCAACCAAAGCTACCAGCATCCGACAGGCAGAGCATATGGTCACAGATGGTGGGCCAATTGAGCGGGTAGCACAGCGCTCGATGTAGGTCTCGGACGTTCTGTGTCCTGCGGTTAAGCCAACGTTCAAGACGAAACTTTTGCAAACTGCGTCAAGCGTCAGCTTGAAAGATGCAGTATTGCAGCGACCAAGTTTGATGGTAAACGCAGCAGATCGCTTATCGACCAAACAATTGGTTTAATGGCCCATAATGTTAAAGTCTTCCATGGCATGCGTCTTTGATCATTGGAGCCTATGCTCGCATGAAATCTTCCTTGAACGATGAGCATTGCACTGAAGTGGTTATTGTGGGCGCTGGTCTTTGCGGTCTTGCAACAGCTTTTTTGCTACACGAAGAGGGGCGATCTGTTCATGTCGTTGAAGCCAGTGGAAGGCCCGGTGGTCGGATCCGCTCGGTGTTTGATAAAAGCACAGGAGACTATCTCGCTGATTTAGGGCCGAGTTGGATCTGGCCTGCCTTTCAGCCGGTTGTCCAGCGGTGGCTTGAGAGGCTCAATCTAGAGGTGTTTGCGCAATATGATTCAGGACAAACACTGATCGACTATGGGCCCGACCAAGAAGCGAAAGCAGCATTTCTTCCCGGTCAAGATGGCAACTTTCGGGTCGTTGGTGGGCCGCAAGCGCTTATCGACGCACTCATCAAACATTTGCCAGATGACAGGATTTCGTTCGAAAAGCCGGTTCGCGCCATTCACGCGTCGGAAAACGGTGTTGAAATCCAGTCTGGAACAACGACATTTCGCGCAAACCAAGTGGTGATGGCCATTCCGCCGCGGATCGCAAGTCAAACTATCGAGTTGAGCAAAGCACTTCCAACGTCGCTCCATCAAGCCTTAGACATGATGCCGACGTGGATGGCTCCTCATGCAAAGTTTGTGGCGGTCTATGACGAGCCCTTCTGGCGCAGCCAAGGCCTTTCCGGGCGAATTGCGAGCCGCGCCGGCCCTATTGTGGAATGTCATGATCATTGTAGTCCGGACGAGAGCGTTGCTGCTCTTTGGGGCTTCATAGGTTGGCCACATGACATGCGCATCAAAATGAATGATGAGTTGGAAGCTCACATCTATAGTCAGCTGAAGCGATGTTTTGGTCCAAATAATCCTGAACCTGCGGCAATTTATATTCAAGATTGGGCGCGCGAAGAGTTTTTGACCACCTCAAATGATCTAAAGGGTCCTATGAACCACCCCAGTGTTGGCCCCGATAGTCTCAGGCGATCATACTTCGAAGGCCGTGTTTTCTTTGCGGGTTCTGAGACAGCTACGCAAAGCCCAGGACTGATCGAAGGCGCGCTTGATGCTGCGGAACGTGTCGCAAACGGTATAAACGAAAGGTGCTTGGATTGAGTCAGATAAAACGGGTTTTCTAGCGCTGTGCGCGGAACGTTTTATGGTGTCTATCGAATTACATGGTGACAAGGTTTCAAAACCATTTGCAGGCGCTAGGGACGAACAAGGGCTGCAAAAAGGTGTCGTTAATCAAGCGCGGCCAGCTTCTGAGGACAGCATGAGAGCGTTGATGCCTAGCTTGCCAAGAGCGGCTTGCCATTTGCCGCCGTCGTCGGCGTCAAACACGATGGCCTTGTCGGCATCAACTGTGAGCCAAGCGTTTTGTGAAATCTCGGATTCGACCTGCCCAGGCCCCCATCCGGCATAGCCAAGCGCGATGATATTACGCACCGGACCTCTGCCTGAGGCGAGGTCTTCCAAAATATCAAGCGTCGCGGTCATGGCGAACTCATCGTTTACGTCCAGAGTTGAAATTGTTGAACGGTAACCATAATCATGCAGAACGAAGCCGCGCCCATGCTCCACCGGGCCGCCGAAATGCACGGGTAGGTCCCGTGCCTTGGTCGATTGATCGATCTTGAGCTGATCTAAAAGATCACGCAGACGCAGCTCTTCGGCCAGTTTGTTGATGATCAAACCCATCGCGCCTTCGCTGGAATGGGCACACACAAACACGACCGACTGCTCAAAACGAGGGTCTGTCATGCTCGGCATGGCGATAAGCAGCTTTCCGTTTAGGTCGATGTCGCTCAAAATTTTCGGTCCCGGCGAATTAATGGAAACATGAAGGCTAAGGGCCTAGCGCGCAAGTGTGGTATTGCTGTTCCAGAGCAGATTCTCGCTTGAATGTGAGTTGGAAATGATCTGTCGGTTTGCCATGTGAGGAACATGTTCACTGTTAGAACCCTTTTTGCGGCATTATCGATTTTTGCCTTCTTAGCGCCTTTGCAAGTGAAGGCGCAGAATTTTTCAATCGATGAGATTGTGCAGGCGCGTATCCTGCCGGGTTGGCGTTCATCGAATGGCACGCATATTGCGGGGCTGCAGCTTGTTTTGGGACAAGGCTGGAAGACATACTGGCGCTCGCCTGGTGAGGCAGGGATCCCAACGCAATTTAATTGGTCCGGCTCTCGGAACCTGTCTGGCGTGAGGGTTGAGTGGCCGACACCCAAAGCCATTCCACAAGGTCATTTTTTGACCATCGGTTATGATCAGGCTGTTACGCTGCCTTTGCATGTAGCGCCGCGTGAGCCGGGTAAAACGGTCCGATTAGCGGGAGAGATACTCTTGGGCGTATGCCGTGACGTTTGTATTCCTGTCACCGTATCTGTCGCACAAGAACTGCCGTACTCATCCTCCACACGCGACCCCAACATCGCTGCGGCGATGGCAGATACGCCCTATTCTGCGAATGAGGCAGGGGTGCGTAAAATTTCGTGTTCAATGTCGCCAATTGAGAACGGTATTAAACTGCGAACTGAGATCACCATGCCCTCGGTCGGTGGTTACGAGGCGGTTGTGGTGGAAACAGCTGACCCAAACCTGTGGATTGCGCAGCCTCGCTCCAAGCGGTCTGGCCAAAAGCTCGTAGCCGAAACCACCGTGCACCACATGGATGAGCGTGCTTTCGCGGTCAATCGATCAGATCTGCGGATTACGGTTGTCGGTGAGAGTATTGCTGTCGATATCCAGGGCTGTTCGGCCGGTTAGCCTTTATTTTCGCCGCATGTGTTCGTCGAGCCGAGGCATGATTTCTACGAAATTGCAGGGCTTGTGCCGGTAATCCAACTGATGAACGAGTATTTCGTCCCACGCGTCCTTGCAGGCCCCTGGACTGCCTGGAAGTGCAAAGAGGTAAGTCCCGCCGGAGACGCCGCCGGTAGCGCGTGACTGCACCGCGCTGGTGCCGATCTTATTCATAGATACAAGCGTGAAAACTGTCCCAAAGGCATCGATTTCCTTTTCATAGACCTCGCGATGCGCCTCAACCGTTACATCACGGCCTGTAAGACCTGTCCCACCGGTTGAGAGGATCACATCGATACCATCATCATTGATCCATTGTCGCAACTGATCAGCGATCTGCGCGTGCTCATCCGGCAGGATTTCGCGGTCTGAGAGCATATGTCCAGCTGCTTCAAGGCGGTCCACTAGAACATCGCCAGAACGATCCTCGCTCAGATCGCGCGTATCACTCACAGTTAGGACCGCAATGCGGATGGGAATGAAATCTCTTTCCTGCTCTGACATTGGTTGACCCTTTAGCTTTGGGATATATCGAACCAATTGGGGCGCGGGCCGAGATTTACAACTTGCGTACGTCCTATATGTCCGGTCACCCCCCAACTATCGTGAATATGACCGCAGACTGCAAGTTGCGGCTGGATGCGTTCTATGGCCGCCAGTATCGCCGTTGAGCCCACTGAGATACCCGTGGCGGTCTCATCGGCCACGCCTTTGGGGGGCGAATGGAGCAATAGGATATCGGCGCTTTGGCAAGGGGCGATCAAAGCCTCAGCCTCTGCTTCGCTAAGATCGCAGGACCAATCTCCAAACGGCGTCGTCGGTATGCCGTAGCCAAGCCCAAAAATTTGCAAGCCATCACGTGCCATGCCGTTACCGTGTAAAACCGTTGTCCCTGGCCGCGCTGCCGCGTGCAGTTCATCCGCGCTTTCAGCATTACCAGCGACCACGACCATAGGTGTGTTGATCCCATCAAGCAGCGCCATTGCGTCATCAAGGCCTTGCCGGTGATTGCAGAAGTCGCCCGCACCGAGCACCAGGTCAGCGGCTTTACTTGCGGTGACGAGCTCAGCCGCCCGCGCGCCAGACAAGTGCAAATCGGAAAACGCCATGATTTTCATGCGCTGTTGCCAAGCCTAGCATCAAGCTCCAGCAAATCAGCCCAAGCCTCTTTTTTGGCCGCCGGATTGCGCAAAAGGTAAGCGGGATGAAACATTGGCAGGCAAGGCTTGCCATAGCTTTCGGTCCATTTGCCACGGAGCCTCGTGATCCCGCGAACACCGAGACCGACCTGACAGCTGATATTGCCCATCAGTACCACCACATCGGGATCGACCAGCGCCACGTGGCGCTCCACAAAGGGACGCATCATCCCCATTTCTTCTTTGGTAGGGTCACGGTTTTGCGGTGGTCGCCACGGTAGGACATTGGTGATGTAGACGCCATTATTGGGGGTCTCATCCGTGCGCGCATGACCAATCGCCGCCAGCATCCGGTCGAGCAACTGCCCGGCGCGACCGACAAAAGGCTTGCCTTGGATATCTTCGTCCCGTCCTGGTGCTTCGCCCACGATCATCAATCGCGCCGAGGCATGCCCGTCACTGAACACAAGGTTTCTAGCCCCCTGTTTAAGCCCACAATGTTCAAAGGTCCCGAGAGCCGCACGCAACTCTTCCAGATCCCCAGATCCCGCAGCAGCTGCGCGCGCCTCTGCGACGGGATCAGCACTCGCCGCTCTCTCTGCTTTTTGTGCATTCGCTTTGTGAGGCGCAGGTTTCGCCGGAACGTCATACCGGTTCACCGGCGTATCCCGAATTGCCTCATCGGCACCAAGTTCAATTTGCCAGTCCAGCATTGCCAGGGCCGTATTCGAATCCACTTCGTTCATATGGATTACAGTAACTTGTGCTGCAAGCTGGGGGAAGTCAGTTGGCTTTTTGTTAAGCAATGGAATTCGATGTTTGAGACTTCCCTTCGTTTCTTGCCCCCGGGCTATTGCCTTCTTATAAGCGCCGTTAACGGAACGGAGGCTATATGGCTTTTTCACATTCCCATCTGCTCGGGATAGAGCCGCTCACGCCTGATGATATTTCGACCATTCTTGATTTGGCGGATCAGTATGTGGCCCTGAACCGACGCGATGTGAAACACGGCGATGCGCTGGCCGGTCTTACTCAGATCAACATGTTCTTTGAGAACTCAACCCGCACTCAAGCAAGCTTTGAGCTTGCCGGTAAAAGGCTCGGCGCCGATGTGATGAACATGGGCATGCAGGCCAGCTCTATCAAAAAGGGTGAAACTCTTATTGATACGGCGTTGACGCTCAACGCCATGCACCCTGACCTGCTTGTGGTGCGTCATCCGCATTCCGGTGCCGTTGATCTGCTGGCGCAAAAGGTCAATTGCGCGGTTTTGAATGCAGGCGATGGTAAGCATGAGCATCCCACACAGGCACTGTTGGATGCGCTGACCATTCGCAGGGCCAAAGGCGGCCTGAGCGGGCTTACTGTGGCAATTTGTGGTGATATCGCGCATTCGCGTGTGGCGCGGTCGAATGTGTCGCTTCTGAGAAAGATGGGCAGTGACGTACGCCTTATCGGACCAAGAACGCTAATGCCCAGCGGAATGACCGAAAGCGGTGCCACCGTTTACGACAATATGGTTGAGGGGCTGACTGCAGCCGACGTGGTGATGATGCTCCGTTTACAGCGGGAGCGTATGGACGGAGGCTTTATCCCGTCCGAGCGCGAATATTACTATCGCTACGGTCTTGACGCGAAAAAGCTGAAGGCAGCAAGGCCAGACGCCATTGTCATGCATCCGGGTCCTATGAACCGCGGCGTGGAAATCGATGGCGAGATTGCTGACGACATCACTCGTTCGGTTATTCAGGAACAGGTCGAGATGGGCGTGGCGGTGCGCATGGCGGCGATGGACCTTTTGGCGCGTAATCTTCGAGCCGCTCGCAAACCTGCGGTTATGGCGTGAGCGATACGTTTCATATCAAGGCAGGTGAGCGCGGCGTCGTGAGGCTATTCCGGATAGATTTGCCCCCGGAAGAGATCAAAACGTTTTCCGAGAACGACCTAATGACCGGTCGTTGGCCTCTAAAAGAAGCGCTTGGTATTGAGGATGTGAACGCCACCTTTATCGATGTGTTTTCTGTCGCCGAATTGGGGGAGCTTGGCCTTGCAGGATACATGACTGAGGGCCTCGGTGTGTCGCAGGCGGAACTTGCCGATGACGGTGCTTTTCTAGGGGCTGTGGACGGGCATGTCCTGACGGTTTTGTCGGGCGCGTTTAAAGGGCTTTCTGTAACGCTACAGCCCTCTGCGCCGCTGCGCTGGATCGGTACCTACCGCGAAGACAGAGCACCGGTGCAATTTGAGAAACTTCCTGATGAAGCTGCGGTCAGCGAGGCAGAGCCGGAACCAGCGCCTAAAAAGAAAAAACCATCTGATGCCGCGATGTCGGGCAAGGTTGCAACCCTCGCTCTGCTGGTCTTTTTTGCTCTGACCGCTCTTATGATCTGGATTGCCGCATGAGCTTCCGCACACTCTCCTGTTACGCGCACAGGGACGAAAAATGAGCCTTGTTTTGACCAATGTCCGTTTGATTGATCCTGAGGCGATGACGGATAAAATCGGCATGGTTGTCATAGCTGATGGTAAAGTCAAAGAGGTGGTTTATGGCGGGAACCCAGATTTAGGAGCGCAAAGTATCGACTGCGGCGGTATGTGCCTTGCGCCCGGGATTGTAGATATTGGTGTCAAGGTTTGCGAACCCGGTGAGCGGCATAAGGAAAGCTATCGCTCGGCTGGACAAGCGGCGGCCGCGGGCGGTGTGACGACGATTGTCACCAGGCCGGACACCCAACCAGCGATTGATAGCCCCGAGGCACTGGAATTTGTAGCACGGCGCGCAAATGCTGTGTCTCTGGTCAATGTGCTGCCGATGGCCGCGCTGACTAAAGGACGGGATGGTCGCGAGATGGCCGAGATCGGCTTTCTGATGGACGCCGGTGCCGTGGCCTTCACCGATTGCGACAATGTGTTGCGTGATACGAAGGTCCTTTCAAGAGCTCTCAGTTACGCGCGCGGTCTTGGCGCCTTAGTGATAAGCCATGTGCAAGAGCCCATATTAAGCCACGGTGCGGCGGCCACGTCCGGCGCATTCGCCTCGCTTCGCGGCCTGCCAGCGGTTTCACCCCAGGCCGAGCGCATGGGACTAGAACGTGATCTGGCGCTCGTTGAGATGACAGGTGCGCGCTATCATGCGGATCAGATTACAACTGCGGCCGCACTCCCTGCTTTGGTAAGGGCAAAAGAGCAGGGCCTCGACGTGACGGCAGGCACATCGATCCACCATCTGACGCTGACAGAAACTGATGTTGCTGATTACCGGACGTTTTTCAAAATAAAACCACCGTTGCGCGCCGAGGCGGACCGGGCTGCGAGTGTTGCTGCCGTTAGGGACGGGACCATCGACATAATCAGTTCTATGCACACGCCTCAGGATGAGGAAAGCAAACGATTGCCATTCGAGGAAGCCGCCAGCGGCGCTGTCGGGCTTGAGACGATCCTTTCCGCGGCGCTTGGTCTTTATCACGCGAACGAACTTGATATGCCGACTCTTTTTCGCGCTATGGCCCTTAATCCTTCTAAGCGGATAGGGCTTGACTGTGGTCGGCTGGCCGTTGGTGCTCCCGCGGACCTAGTGCTTTTTGATCCTGATGCGCGCTTTGTTTTAGATCGCACAAAGCTCAATTCCCGGTCCAAAAACACGCCATTCGATGATTGTGAAATGCGAGGCAGGGTGCTCAGAACTCTGGTCGCAGGTGAGACTGTATACGAGGCGGACAATGCCTGAGCTGACCTCAGGTTTTGGCGCTTTTGCGCTTTGGGGTCTGCTTGGCTACCTGCTCGGTTCAGTGCCTTTTGGTATGATTTCCGCGCGGCTCTTCGGACTGGGCAATCTTCGCGACATCGGATCAGGCAATATTGGCGCAACGAATGTTCTGCGCACTGGCAATAAGGCGGCTGCCGCCACAACGCTTCTATTTGATGCGGGAAAGGGTACCCTGGCGGTGCTGCTGGCCGGATCATTTGCCGGGGATGATGCGCAACAGATCGCAGGTGTCATGGCCCTGGTTGGGCACTGCTTTCCAATCTGGCTTTCCTTCAAGGGCGGCAAGGGCGTTGCCACTTTTTTCGGTGTCTTGCTTGGCTTGGCGTGGCCGGTTTTTCTGGTTTGCGGTGCTGCATGGTTGATCACGGCTGCTATCGGACGGATGTCGTCACTTGCCGCATTGATCACAACGGCCTTCTCTCCATTGGCCTTTTTGTCTCTTGGTTATCCCAGCATGGTGCTCGCCAGCGTGATTTTGGCCATACTCATCTTCTGGCGACACAGCGAGAATATTCAACGCCTTCGCAATGGCACAGAATCGAAAATCGGCCAGAAGAGTTAATAGCTGTATTCGCCGTAAATCTTGCTAAGATCGCCCTGCCAATCGCCTTCATACTTTTCCAGAAGTTCGTCGGCTGGCACCTGACCGCTTTCCAGGCTTTCGTGAAGTGCGTTAAGGAAATGCGTCTCGTCAGGTATCATACCGCCTGCGCCTGGCAATGCGCGGGCTTTGAGGCCAGCCTCGGAAATAGCCACCACTTCGCGTGCTAATTCATGCATTGATAGATTGCCGACCTGCGCCTGAAGACCTTGCTCGCTCGCGGCCACCCGCAGAGCATCGCGTGTCTCCGCATCCCAGCCCTTGGCAAGGTCCCACGCAGCGTCGAGCGCGGATTGATTATACATCAGCCCAACCCAAAAGGCAGGCAGTGCACAAAGCCTGCGCCACGGACCCCCATCGGCCCCGCGCATTTCCATGAATTTCTTGATACGCGCCTCCGGAAAGATCGTGGTTAGATGATCGGCCCAATCAGAAAGGGTTGGCATTTCACCCGGCAGTGCGGGCAGCTCTCCTTTCAGGAAATCACGGAAAGACTGGCCAAGCGCATCAACATATTCGCCATCGCGATAGACGAAATACATCGGGACATCGAGCGCATATTCGGCCCAGGCCTCAAAGCCAAAACCATCCTCAAAAACGAATGGCAGCATGCCGGTCCTGTCCGCATCCAGATCGCGCCAGACGCGGCTGCGCCAGGATTTATGGCCATTCGGTTTGCCTTCGAAGAACGGAGAATTGGCAAAGAGCGCTGTCGCAACCGGCTGAAGCGCAAGTGCCACGCGCAGCTTTTGCACCATGTCCGCCTCGGAGGAGAAATCGAGGTTCACCTGAACAGTGCAGGTGCGGTACATCATGGATTTACCCATGGTTCCGACACGGTCCATATAGTCGGTCATAAGCCTGTAGCGGCCTTTGGGCATTACGGGCATATCCTCGTGGGACCAGACGGGTGCAGCCCCCAAACCGATGAAACCGACACCAACCTTGTCGGCGATGTCTTTTACGTCTCGCAAGTGGTCGTTTACCTCGTCGCAAGTCTCGTGAATGGTTTGCAGCGGCGCGCCTGAAAGCTCCAGTTGCCCACCAGGTTCCAGCGAGACATTGGCCCCGTCTTTTGTGAGGCCGATGAGCTTGCCGGCCTCTTCTAAAGGTGCCCAGCCATGCATGTCGCGCAACCCTTGCAGCACGGCCAGAACACTGCGCGGACCGTCATAAGGGATTGGGTTAAGGGTATCTCGACAATAGCCGAATTTTTCGTGCTCAGTGCCAATTCGCCAAGCTTCTTTTGGCTTGCAACCGCTCTCCAAATATTCCGAGAGCTGGGATTGGCTCTCGATTGGTCCTCCACCGGATTGCGGTATCGACATCTGGGGGTCTCCTGAATCTCGAGCACTCTGAGCGCAAGAAGTGGCGCTATTCGTTTGGGGTGTCAATGCGTTGCCGTCTTACGACCCTGCAGACCTCTTGCCATAGCTTGCCAAAATCGTCCTGCGCACATCCGCTCACGGGTCATCACCTTGTTCTGAAGCGGCCGTAACAATCCTGGAACGCGGAGCTGCGCGATCCGATCTAGGGCTTAAGACAATGAAACATTTTGAAAAGGAAGAAAAGATGACCAACTCAATCACACGGCGCAACCTCTTCACAATGGGAGTTGCTTTTGGAACCGCGGCCGCGCTTGGCACGCAGGCGGTAGCTCAGGGCGGCCCTGATCTGGAACAGCGGCTTTCTGTCACGCAACGCAGAAAAGCAAAGGAAAAGCTGCGCGTGCAACGTCGCCGAAACCGCATAGAAAGAGATAAACTCAGACGCAAAACGAAGCCATAGGTGTCAGGATTTAATGAAGCAAACGCGTATTGGCATTCAGTGAGTTCCCCGACTTTTGCCAAATTATCTGACGAGTGCCGCTTTGCTTTTCGATGAGCTTTAACATGCGCTCGGTTTGTATGCCGGGTAGGCTGCTGAAAACGTCAAACAACACGTCAGCGCCTTCAGCGGTAACAGGTATGAATACCTCTTCTTGACCCGGCTGCGTGAGAACCCAGTGTTTCGGAAGGGATGTATCATCCAAGGCGATTTGGCTTAGTTCCGAGCGCGCAATAAGTCCGCCACCCAGTGGTCCGAAATAGGCGATTGCCCCCTCATCTACGCGGACCAAGCCGGGTCCATCTTTGTTTTGCTGAAAGCGCAGCCTTTGGTAACCACTCGCAAAACAGAAGCCTGAGCAGATCAATAAAACAATCCCAAGCCAAAATAGAAGTCCGCCGGAGATTAAAATCCACCAGAGCCCGAGAATACAGAGCGCCCCTGCGGCGATAAAATCGCGATACCGCCAGAGCGTTTGTTTCGCCTGAGGACGAACGAAACTCATTGCCAATCCCCCAAGGCTTGCTGCCAAAGCGTAATGGCAGAAACAGCGGCAGTATCAGCGCGCAGGATACGTGGCCCGAGGCTCACAGGACGCGATACGGTTAATGACGACAATCTCGCCCTTTCGGTCTCAGAAAACCCACCTTCTGGACCAATAAGGATTGCCCATGGCCCTGTTTTCATCTCAGCTAAAGAGTTTGCGGGCCCTGATAGCTCCTCGTCGCAGAAAAGGATTTGCCGTTCGGGCGGCCAGTTATCCAAAACTTGACCAAGCTTCTGCAGATCGACCACGGCAGGAACAAACGTTCCGCCGCATTGCTCTGCAGCTTCCACTGCATGCGCCTGCAACCTGTCCTGTCTTATCCGCTCTGAATTGGTAAACTCGGTAAGTATCGGAAGGATGCGCGAGACGCCTAATTCGGTAGCTTTTTCCACAATAAAATCGGTGCGGGTTTTCTTAATAGGGGCAAAAAGTAACCAAAGATCAGGTGCGTTTTGCTGTGGTCTTGTCTGTTCAAGAACGACTAGCTGACCGCTGCGTTTTCCAGCCTCTTTTACCTCGGATCGCCATTCCCCATCACAACCATTGAAGAGAAATACATTGTCCCCGATAGAGCGACGCATCACGCCAAACAGATAGTGCGCCTGATCTTTCTGCAGCGCTACGGCTTGTTCTGGGCCGAGCGGGTGCTCTACATATAACCTGACATTCGACTTCGCCATGAGGCACCTTATGACTGGACAAGACCAGACTCCAGAGGAGTCAGGGCAGGTGGCAGATGCTGTTGCAGGAAACTGGGTGGATCGTTTGGCTCCTGGGTTCTCCCGTCCCTATTTACGGCTTTCACGCGCGGACCGGCCAATAGGAACATGGCTATTGCTTTTGCCGTGCTGGTGGGGGCTTTTGCTTGGCATAGCGTACGATGGACGCGCCAGTTGGCATGACCTTTGGGTTTTTGTGGGTTGCGCCATCGGGGCATTTCTGATGCGTGGGGCAGGCTGCACATGGAATGATATAACCGACCGAAACATTGATGGAAGCGTCGCTCGAACAGCCTCAAGACCGATACCTTCCGGTCAGGTGAGCGTAAAACAAGCATTGGTCTGGGCCGTTTCGCAATCGGTTTTGGCTTTCGGGATCCTCCTCACCTTCAACACGTCAGCGATATTATTGGGCATTATATCATTGGTGCCGGTGGCTCTTTACCCATTTGCCAAACGCTTCACATGGTGGCCACAGGTTTTCCTGGGCATTGCTTTCAACTGGGGCGCGCTTCTGGCTTGGACGGCGCATACTGGCAGCCTGCAATGGCCAGCCGTTTTTCTTTATCTGTGCGGAATATCATGGACGCTTTTCTATGACACTATCTATGCCCATCAGGATGCTGAGGATGATGCGCTTATCGGGGTGAAGTCAACTGCACGGCTATTTGGTGACAATTCGCCAGCATGGCTACAAGCGTTCCTGGCAATAGCCGTTTGCCTCATGGGGCTTGCGGTTATTCTGGCGCTGATTGAAAGCTCTGCCATAGCGCTTGCTCTGGGGTTGATCGGAACGTGGGTTTTTGGTTTGCACTTGTTCTGGCAACTGCGGCAGCTTGACACAAACGATAACGAAAAACTTATCGCGCTTTTCCGGTCGAACCGTGACGCGGGCCTTCTGCCTTTGCTGTTTTTCGCTCTTTCAATTTTGGTTTGATTGCGCTTCGGATCGTGGCACCTTAAACTGCGTGGTGGTGAAAATTGGCGAGCGGGTACAAATGCGGCTTTCTGTGATTTTCGTAATGATTGTCCCTTTCATTGTGGGTTTTGTGCTGTCCGTTATTGCCGCAACTTTCGCGGTTGAGGCGATCGAAGATTCTTCTCGCCGTGCGGTGCGCGACACCCTTCAGGAAAATGATATGGCATGGACAGCTGTCGATGCAGACGGTTTGCAAGTGTATCTCGCCGGAACGGCGCCGTCCGAGGCCAAAAGGTTCCGAGCCCTTTCTATCGCCGGCAGTGTCGTAGAGTCTGCGCGCATTATCGACGAGATGCTGGTTGAAGATGCCGAGCCCCCTAAACCGCCGAAATTTTCTGTGGAGATTCTTCGAAACACAAACGGGCTTTCGCTCTTGGGCCTAATCCCAGCGAACACAGACCGCGAGGCACTTTTGGCTGATGTGCGACGCCGTGCCCCCGGTGACCGCGTCGCTGATCTGCTGCAGACGGCTGATTATAGTTTTCCGCCAACCTGGCAGTCTTCGTTAACCTATGGTCTTCGCGCGTTGGAAACCATGCCACGTGCAAAAATTTCCATTGAGCCGGATCACGTGACGGTAGTTGCTATGGTTGAAAGCGATCAGGATAAGCAAAATCTTGAGACGCGCCTCGCTCGCAGTTTGCCCGAGGGTATTGGCTTGACGCTGAAGATTTCGGCACCCCGGCCGGTCAGTGCGCCTTTTTCTCTTCGCTATGTACTCCAAAATGGCAATGGAAGGTTCGACGCCTGCTACTCTGATACTGAAAGCGCGCGGGATCGAATTCTAGCAGCGGCAGGCCGGTCCGGGCTTTCGCAAAAGGCCAACTGCGTGTTGGCGCTTGGCGTGCCATCCCCAAAATGGGGTCGCGCCGCAGAGCTTTCGATTGACGCACTTGCGGATCTCGGTGGTGGCAGCTTAACCATGTCTGACGCCGATATCGTGCTGGTTGCAGCCGAAGGCACGCCATCAAGTAAATTTGACGAAGTGATTGGACGGCTTGAGACAAGTTTGCCGGATATCTTCGCCTTGCAATCAATATTGCCCAAACCAGAAGCCTCTAATGTTGTGATCGCTCCAGAGTTAGTGGCGACACTTTCACCAGAAGGTCAGGTGCAGATTAGGGGTAAGCTCGATAGTGAAATCACACGGGATACAGTCGACAGCTTTGCGAGGGCAAAGTTTGGCTCTGCGGTCGTGGATACTGCTGCCCGCGTGTCTGATGACCTTCCTAAAGACTGGACCGTACGCGTGCTTGCAGCAATAGATGCCTTGGCACTTTTGTCCAATGGTTCGGTTGTCGTGGAAAGCAAAAATATTCAAATCAAGGGCCAATCTGGCAAACCTGATATCACTGCGCAATTGTCACAGGTTTTCACCTCAAAACTCGGCGAAGCGGCGCGATTTGATATCCAGGTTGCGTACCGTGAAGAGCTTGACCCGGTTGCCAGTTTGCCAACTCCTGAAGAGTGCGAGTCCAGCATAGCTGAGGTGCAGTCCAGTAAAAAAATCACCTTTGAGCCAGGGGCAGCGGAGATAGACGCCAGTGGTGCTGAGATAATGGATCAGATCGCGGACATCCTGAAGGAATGCGGAAAAATCCGCATGGAGATTGGTGGTCACACTGACAGCCAGGGTCGGGAAATCATGAACCTGAATCTAAGCCAGGCACGAGCGCAGACAGTGCTGAACGAATTACGCACCCGCCGGGTGCTTACCTCAAATATTACCGCTAAGGGTTATGGCGAGAGTCAGCCTATTGCCGGAAACGACAGCGAAGAAGGCCGAGAGGCAAACAGGCGCATCGAGTTTAAGGTATTCCGCCCAGAAACCACAGAACAGCAAACCACACTTGAAGCGCTTGAACAGACAAGCGATTATAACACCACAGCGGCCGAAGACATCAATAACGATGAACAGAACTGAATTTATCATAGCAACAGCGATTGTTTTATTTGTGGCCTTTTGCCTTGGCTGGTTTGCTAATTGGCTGGTACATCGTTTCACACGGGTTTCGCAATCGGATGTGGGTGAGCTGGAGCGTATGGCTCAAGAGCTGCACGAAGCTGAGGAAACCCGCGATCAGGCAATCACTTACCTGCAGCAGCGTGAGGCAGAGCTGACTAATCAGCTCAACCAAACGGAGGCGGAGCTTTCCGCTACTATGGATGGTTTGCGCGAAGCGAGACAGGAAGCAGAGAGCCTGCGATCAGAGTTAACGGCCGCTCAGAGCTGATTAAATTTATTTCGCTGAGAAGTCCGCAATCTCGCGCGCAAGACATTCTACACTGTCGATACATGGTAAATCAGACTGCACGGTTTCAGCGAATGGCGACAAGATGCCGTTTGCGATCAAAATCTGATCGGCCCCGGCAGTCGCTAAAATATTTGCGCATGACTGCAAAATCTCAGAAATTTGCTGTGGCGGTGTATCTTTGCGGGCCGCTTTAATAGCATCTTTGATACTCATCTCATCCTGAAGCCAGACAGGTTGCAGGCTATGCTCCTCAAAGGCTTTGACAAAGACACCGGTTACATGTGCCGCTGGCGAAATGATCATACCGATCTTTTGCCCGCCGCCTTGCGAAAGCCGTTTTGCGGTTATGTCGATCATGTTCAGAAACGGCAGACTAGTCGCATGAGACACCGCGATGGCATATTGATGGGCCAGATGCGAAGGCATTGCCAGTGCTTGCGCGCCTGCGCGTTCGAGGTCCTGCGCCATGGACATCAACACCGGCATCGGATCGGCGCCTGTGCCGTCGATGAGCGCTTCGATACGCGAAGGAACCTGCGGATTTTCATGCACAATTAACGGCACATATTCTATGCTTTCCTCCGACGACTGAGCCGCAAGGACTTTTCGCATCAAGTTTATGGTTGCGGCAGGCCCCATCCCGCCGAGAACACCTACTGGTTTCATGTTCAACACTCATTCGCGGAACGCGCGTCTCGGCCATCCCCTACAGCCAGACCATTCCGCTATGCGAAAGGATACACCTAAACGCGACTTTTGGAAGAGCGCTCGCGTGAAATTATATGTCTACATAACGACATTAACTTTGGGCGACACCTTGTGGGTCATTTTATTAAGTCGAATATCAGCAGCCAGGGCGTGACCCTCCATACCTTCCGCCCTACTGATACTGGCGGTTACGCGGGCCAAATCCGAAAGCGCACCGGTGTCTGTTCGCTGCCAGGTGACCGTCTTAAGAAACTTGTGCACGGAAAGCCCGCCGGTATAGCGCGCAGCCCCAGATGTGGGCAGCACGTGATTTGTTCCAGAAGCCTTGTCACCAAAACTGACAGTGGTGTTTTCGCCTAAAAACAGTGAACCGTAGGCATGCAGTCTATCCTGCCACCAGTTCAGATCTTCGGCCATGATCTGCAGATGTTCTGGAGCTTTATCATCGGCAAATGTGGCTACTTGCTCTCTTGTCTCGGCGATCACCACTTCCGCCATATCCGACCAGGCAGTGCGTGCAGCAATCTGGTTTGGCTCCGGCAAAGCCGCGATCAGTTCGGGCACGCGCGCGATCACCTGTCGGGCGAGTTTTTCATCGGTAGTGGCAAGCCAGACCGGACTTGTCGCGCCATGCTCCGCTTGACTGACAAGATCGACCGCCACAGTTTCAGCGTCCGCCGTATGATCGGCGAGGATAAGGCTATCTGTAGGACCGGCGAACATGTCGATGCCAAGCGGGCCGAATAGCTGTCGCTTGGCCTCTGCAACATAGGCGTTACCGGGACCGACCAGGATATCGGCGCAAGGTGCTCCGAACATACCAAAAGCCATGGCCGCGAGGCCCTGCACTCCACCAATACAAAGGATCCGGTGCGCTCCCGCTAAATGCATTGCATAGAGCATTGCATCAGGAATGCCGCCGTCGCTCGGTGGTGAACAAGCGGTAATATCGGGCACGCCTGCTTCGCGCGCAGTGGCGATGGTCATCAAGGCGGATGCAATATGCGTATAGCGTCCACCCGGCACGTAACACCCGGCAGCCTGAACAGGGATTTGTTTCTGGCCAGCATAAAGCCCGGGGCGAAGTTCAATTGCCATATCCTGCGCAGTCGCCCTTTGCGCCGCGGCAAATCGTGAGATATTTTCATGTGCCCAAGCGATGTCATCTTTGAGCGCTTGCGGGACGCGCGCTATGGCTTGCTCAATCTGATCAGTTTGGAGGGTCACTTCGCCATCCCAGCCATCAAGTTGACTGGCGTATTCAAGAGCGACTTCTTCGCCGCCAGTCTTTAATCGGGTCAATATGACCTGCACGGTGTCAGAGACATCAGATGAGGTCGTCGCGTTTAGGGGTTTAGCGGTTTTCAGATATCTCAAAGACATTGGCAGCACTCCTTACCAAACCGGAGTGCGACGAAAATGGAGAGCCGACAAGACAACAAAAGTCTTCGTGCGCTCGATTTTCAAAAGTGTAAAGCGCCGTTTCGGAAAGGCTGAAAAAAGGTCTCAAAGATCAGCGTGCAAACGCTGCACCGCTTCTTCGATAAGTTCAAAAGCCCCCATGTAATCGCCGGTGTAATATGGGTCCGGCACATAATTGATGCCGTTGTCGGCGATGTAATCTGTCATCAGCTTGACCGGTGTGCCGTTTCCATCCGGCCGTACAGCCTCAAGATTGACGACGTTTTGCGCATCCATCGCAATGATAAGATCAAAACGTCTAAAATCCTCTGATTTGAGCTGGCGGGAACGGATATCCGACATGGTATAGCCCTTTGCCCGTGCTATGGCTTGCATCGGCTCGCTTGGTGCCTCGCCTGCATGCCAATCTGAGGTGCCAGCGCTGTCACATTCCATGTCGGGCGCTATCGTACGAAATATTGCCTCGGCAAGAGGCGAGCGGCATATATTTCCAAGACAGACGAAAAGAACGCGCAATTGTTGCCTCATGGCTTGTCACAAAGTCTCTTTGACGGGAAAACGAAGGCTAGCCAAGCCTGTTTGGAGCAAAGTGATGTCGAAAATTGTGATCCTGACCGGTGCTGGGATTTCGGCCGAAAGCGGGCTTGGCACGTTTCGCGACGAGGATGGTCTTTGGGCCAAGCATGCGATTGAGGATGTGGCGACACCGGAGGGCTTTTCTCGTAACCCCGCGCTGGTGCATGAGTTCTACAACGCGCGGCGTGCGAAAGCAGCAGAGGCCACTCCAAACGCTGCGCATGTCGCCTTGGCAAGATTGGAGGCAGAGCATGAAGGGCAATTTCTGTTGGTAACGCAAAATGTTGACGCATTGCATGAAAAGGCAGGTTCGCTCCGCGTTATCCATATGCATGGGGAATTGGCGGGCGCGATGTGCAATGCATGTGACGACAAATGGGTTGCGCCTTTGGTTATGTCGCCAGAAGATGAGTGTGGCTTTTGTGGCGCAAAAGCGACGCGACCCGACGTCGTTTGGTTTGGTGAAATCCCGTACGTGATGGACGCCATTGATGCCGCTCTGTCAGAGGCTGACATTTTTGCCGCAATAGGCACCTCGGGACAGGTATATCCGGCTGCCAATTTTGGGTACATCGCCCGCAACTCTGGCGCCCATACGATAGAATTGAATCTAGAGACCTCAGGTGTAAGCAGTGACTTTGCCGAGACCCGTCGTGGCAAGGCAAGTGAAATTGTCCCGGCTTGGGTGGAAGAAATCCTGGATAATTGAAAAATAAAAGCCCCGGTCGGCGCCCGGAGCTCTCATGCATAACTACAAGCGTATTTTACGCGGTTTCAGCTTGCGCTTTCGCGATCTCTTTTTTCACTTTGAGCGCATTGGCTGAGAGTTCGCCGTCTTTGGCTTTGGCTAGAAATGCATCCAATCCGCCGCGATGATCAACACTGCGCAGTGCGGCCGCGGAAATACGGAGCTTGATCCCACGGCCAAGCGTTTCGGACTGTAGCGTCACATTATTCAGATTGGGCAGGTAGCGGCGCTTGGTCTTGTTGTTGGCGTGGCTCGAATTGTTGCCAACCATTGGGCCTTTACCGGTTAGTTCGCAGCGGCGCGACATGGCGTCATCCTCATATCTGGTTGAGGCATTTCCGCGCCTCTTTCAATACAAATGGGCACCGCCACTGGCAGCGCCCCGAATTTCGTTTGCGGTCTTTACGGGGTATGGCCGCAAGCGTCAAGGGATTCGGCCCGTAGTTTGGCATAGCTGCATGCTATTCACGCCCATGCGGGACATTGAAATCAAGCTTGGGTCCGGTGGGCACTATGCGGTGCGGGTTCAATGTCTCATGGCTATAGTGATAGTGTCGCGTGATATGGGCGAAATTTACAGTTTTTGCCATGCTCGGCCATTGATAAAGCTCGCGTAGATAGCCCCAGATATTTGGATAATCAATGATCCTTGCGCGATTGCATTTGAAATGCCCGTGATAGACCAGATCAAAGCGCACCAGCGTAGTAAACAGCCTCCAATCGGCCTCGGTGATCCGGTCTCCCATCAGGTAGCGGTTTTCCAACAAATGTGCCTCAAGCCAGTCGAGCGTATCAAACAGTGGACCAATGGCGGCATCATAGGCCTCTTGGCTCGTGGCAAAGCCGCATTTGTAGACCCCGTTGTTGAGCGTGTTGTAAATGCGGTCGTTGATGGGCTCCATCGCCTCGCGCAGGCCTTCGGGCCAGTAATCATTGGTATTCCCGGTCAGATGATCAAAAGCGGAATTGAACATCCTGATGATCTCGGAGGACTCGTTGGACACCACAGTTACGCGCTCTTTATCCCAAAGGATCGGTACGGTTACGCGCCCCGACATGTCCGGCTTGGCCTTGGTGTAGACATTGTGCAGAAGCGGCAGACCGTAAAGCTTGTCACCCGTCGCGGCAGGGTAATCTGCGGCAAGGCTCCAGCCTTCTGAAAGCATGTCGGGATGTACCACAGATACATCGATCAGGTCGTCCAGGCCCTTAAGTGAGCGAAAGATCAGCGTGCGATGCGCCCATGGGCAGGCCAGCGAGACGTAAAGGTGATAGCGCCCGGCCTCCGCCGTAAAGCCTCCGTCGCCAGATGGACCGGGCGTTCCATCGGGTGTTATCCAGTTGCGGAACTTGGCCTGCGTTCGTTTGAACACGCCACCGGTCGACTTGGTGTCGTACCACACATCATGCCATCGGCCGTTGATCAGTTGTCCCATGAGGCGGCTCCTTTGATCTATAGATAGATAGTTGCCACCCAAATGCACCGCCGCTGAGGGCGCAGGTTTGGTGCGTTTTTGCACAGATAAAAATCGATTGCTCGGCTGTTATGTCATCTGTAGGTACGACCAAAGACGATGCCCAAGGGCCGGAGAGGTGCAAAGGGCAAAGCCGACCCAAATCGGGGGTTTTGCTGTTGATCGTTGAAGCGCTTTTTGCGCAGAGACCTCTTTTCCGTAGTTGTTTGGTTAATGCTTTGCGTTGGAGGTAAATGATGGATTTGTTTATGGTGATGGCGCGGATCGCGACTTGAGGGAGACGCGCTATTGATGCTTGACTATGAAAAAGACCCCTCAAAGATCTATGCCGAGAGCTTTGCCACTGTCCGCCGTGAGGCGAACCTGGAGCGTTTAGACCAAGACATCGAGGCTATTGCCGTACGCCTCATCCACGCTTGCGGTATGTTGGACATTGCAGATCAACTTGTCTTTTCACCAGCGTCCGGTGCAGCAGGCTCCGCGGCTTTGCTCGAAGGACGGCCTGTTCTATGTGATTGCGAAATGGTGGCTGCAGGCATAACGCGGCGTTTTTTGCCGGAAAAAAATGAGGTCATTGTCACGCTGAACGATCCAACCGTGCCCAAACGTGCCGCCGCGATTGGTAATACGCGCTCTGCTGCTGCTGTCGAGCTTTGGGAGCCGGATCTAGACGGTGCTGTTGTCGCCATCGGAAACGCACCAACGGCCCTTTTCCATCTGCTGGAAATGATCGACGAAGGCGCAACAAAACCGGCGCTTATTTTGGGATTTCCTGTTGGATTTGTCGGCGCAGCAGAGAGCAAGGACGAGTTGGCCCGCAACCCGCGCGGTGTTGAGTTTATTGCACTAAAAGGTCGCCAGGGAGGTTCAGCGCTTGCCTCTGCCGCTGTGAACGCATTGGCGCTCATTAGCAGCGGAGCAAACCCATGAGGGTAAAATTTCTTATCAAGAAATTTGGCAAAACTTTTTCGAAAAGTTTTGGAGGCCCTCTTGGCTGAACCATGGTTGCATATTGTTGGAATTGGGGAAGATGGCATGGTCGGGCTATCACCGGCAACACGCGCTGTTGTGGAAGCGGCTGAGGTGATCGTCGGCGGCACACGTCATCATACGTTGAGCGAAACTATAACGGCCGAGCGCCTCGAGTGGCCTTCGCCATTTGACGCAATGATCGACACGTTGAACACGCTCAAAACCAAACGTGTTGTGGTGCTGGCAACGGGTGATCCCTTGTGGTATTCTGTTGGCGCGCGGATTGGGCGCGAGATTGATCCGCGCGAGATCGTTTACCATCCACAACTTAGCGCATTTCAGTTGGCCGCCGCCCGGCTTGGTTGGAGCCTGGCCGACGTCGAAACGTTGACGGTCCATGGTCGACCGGTCGAGCAGATGATTGCGTTTATCCAGCCGTATGCTCGGCTTTTGGTGCTGACAACAGGTTCGGATACACCATCTAAGGTTGCTCGATTTCTCACAGAGCGTGGCTTTGGGAAATCTAAACTGACGGTTCTTTCCGAAATGGGTGGTCACAATGAGGCTCGGTTTGACGGTGTTGCAGAGAGCTGGACTCATCAAGTGCCGGAGTTCAACACGCTGGCCGTCGAGTGTCTTGCCAAGCCGGATGCAGCGCTTTTACCCCGGGTGCCAGGGCTTGCTGATGAGCTTTTTCAAAGTGATGGAACAATGACCAAGCAAGAGGTACGTGCCGCGACCTTAGCCAAATTGATGCCAATGCGCGGAGCGCTGCTCTGGGATATTGGCACAGGCTGCGGTTCTGTTGCTATCGAGTGGATGCGTGGTGCCCGGTACACCCGCGCAATAGGGATTGAACCTCGGGCGGACAGGCGAGCGATGGCGGCAGCTAATGCGCTTGCTCTGGGGGCTCCGCGTCTTGATCTTGTTGAAGGGGAGGCGCCGACTGCCTTAAAAGATCTGCCCGCACCGGATGCCGTCTTTATCGGAGGCGGTCTTTCCCGCGATGTTTTTGAGGCCGCATGGGCGCGGCTGAGGCCGTTGGGGCGTTTGGTGAGCAACGCGGTGACGCTTGAAAGCGAGGAAACGCTTATTTCGCTGCATCGAGAATTTGGCGGTCAACTTGTGAAACTCTCGGTTAACCGAGCCGAGCCGGTCGGTGGGCTAACCGGATGGCGCCCGTTGATGCCGGTGACGCAATGGAGCCTTGTGAAACGATGAGCAAAGGCAAGCTTTACGGTGTTGGTCTTGGGCCAGGTGACCCCGATTTGATGACGGTCCGCGCGCATCGGCTGATTTCTAATGCTCGCGTGATCGCCTACCCAAAGCTGGCAGGGGCGGATAGCTTTGCTCGATCAATCGCCAAGGACGCAATTGACGAAGGCGCGCAGGAGATTGTGATCGAAGTGCCGATGACAACAGAACGAGCGCCAGCGCAGGTGGCCTATGATCGAGGTGCAGAACACATAAAAGATGCGCTGGAAGCCGGCGATGATGTTGTCTGCCTGTGCGAGGGAGATCCATTTTTTTATGGCTCGTTTATGTATCTTTTTGCCCGATTGAGCACTGATTTTGAGGTCGAAGTTGTGCCGGGTGTGAGTTCGGTTATGGCTTGTGCGGCGCGCGCTGGTCTGCCTTTGGCCGCACGCAATGAACGGCTCACAGTGCTGCCGGGCCCTTTGCCTGAAAATGAGCTTAGATTGCGGATCGAAGGCGCGGAAAGCGTGGCAATCATGAAAGTAGGCAGGCACCTTCCAAAGATCAGAGGTGTGATAGAGGCGTTGGGCTATAGCAAGGAAGCGATTTATGTTGAGCGTGCAAGCCTCGCGGAAGAAAAGATTTGTCTCTTGGCCGATGCTCCGGAAACTGCGCCATATTTTTCGATGATCCTGCTGACCAAGGGGGCGGACCCATGGCTGTGACGCCTGTTGTGCTGGCATTGAGCCGCTCGGGTGAACCTGTCGCGCACAAGGTTGCTAAAGCGCTAGGCGCGGCTTTGCATGGACGCAAGGACCGTGTTGATCAGGCCGACATATTCTTCGACAATGCTTTGGATCATGCTCGTGATCTTTTCGCAGCGGGTGTGCCGATTGTCGGCGTCTGTGCATCCGGCATTTTGATACGCGCAGTGGCACCTTTGCTTTTTGATAAGATGCGTGAGCCAGCTGTTGTGTCTGTCAGTGATGATGCGTCCGTGGTGGTGCCGTTGCTGGGCGGGCATAGAGGCGCGAACCGGCTGGCCTTGGAGATCGCCGATACACTGGGGGCAGTGGCGGCGGTCACCACTGCAGGGGATGTTGCTATGGGCGTGGCGCTTGATGCACCACCCGTTGGATATCGCCTCGCAAATCCTGAAAACGCCAAGGAGGCTATGGCGGAATTGCTGTCAGGTGCAGGCGTCCACGTGTCAGGCGAGAATATCTTTGATGTTATGGATACCGGTGGCGACGTCGAGCTTTTAGTCTCAGAAGCGCCAGCGACCGGAAGCGACAAACGATTGGTCTATAACCCGCAGTGCTATGTCTTGGGTGTCGGATGTGCTCGCGATACTGACCCTCAAGAGCTGGAAGACCTGGTGATGGGGACCCTAGACCAGGCTGGTATTGCTGCAGGCGCGATTGCCGCTGTGGCAACGATTGATCTCAAAGCTGACGAACCAGCGGTCAATGTGCTGGCCGAAACCCTGGGGGTGCCTTTGCGGCTGTTTTCGGCAGGTGAGCTTGAAGACCAAGCAGAGCATCTTGCAAATCCTTCCGAAGTGGTGTTCGCAGAGGTCGGCTGTCACGGTGTTGCCGAAGGTGCTGCTCTTGCAATGGGTGGAACGCTTTGTGTTGAAAAGCATAAAACCTCAATGGCCACATGTGCGTTAACACGTTCCGACAAGCCTTTTTCCGAGTTGAAGGGACGGGAAAGAGGGCGCCTTTCCGTTGTGGGGATTGGCCCAGGTCAAGCGTCATGGCGCACGCCCGAAGTGTCTCGTCTTGTCGCAGAAGCGGACGAGCTTGTGGGCTACGGGCTTTATATCGATTTGTTGGGTCCGCTCGCCGCTGGTAAACCGCGCTCTGACTTCCCATTGGGTGGTGAGGAGGCGCGCTGTCGCTATGCACTCGAGAAGGCGGGCGAAGGGCAAAACGTGGCTTTGGTTTGCTCAGGCGACGCCGGGATATACGCCATGGGGTCGCTTGTGTTTGAGTTACTGGATCGCAGTCCAGCAGAGCAGGGCGTTAGTGATGCCGCGCGTCGCGTGGAGGTGATTTGTTCGCCTGGCGTTTCTGCCCTGCAAGGGGCGGCTGCGCGGGCCGGCGCACCGCTCGGGCATGATTTTTGTACGATTAGCCTTTCGGATTTGCTCACGCCGCGCGACGATATCCAGCAGCGTATCAGAGCGGCCGCCGAAGGTGATTTCGTAATAGCTTTCTACAATCCGGTTTCGAAAAAACGTCGGACACTTCTGACCGAGGCAAAGGAAATTTTGCTTGCCCACAGGCCTGCGGATACGCCTGTGATCCTGGCCAGTAATCTCGGGCGGCCGGAGGAAGAGGTGCGATACCGGCAGTTGGATCAGCTTGAGGTGGACGAAGTGGATATGCTGACCGTGGTTCTTGTGGGTTCTAGCAACAGCAGACTTACGCTGCTTGGCGAAGGACCACGCATGTACACACCACGTGGCTACGATCGCAAAATTGATGGTGATCTTGCGCAGGGACATAAACGATGACGGGCAACACTCGCTGCCCTTCAGGCAAGCAACGCCCCGCCCGTCATCTCATTCAGCGCTAATAGGGAAAGTGGTTCAATGACAGTGTTTTTCATAGGTGCCGGTCCCGGAGACCCTGAGCTTCTGACCAAGAAAGCAGAGCGTGTGATCGGTGAATGCCCGGTCTGTCTGTATGCGGGCTCATTGGTGCCACCGGAAGTCGTTGGTTGCGCACCAAAGGGCGCTCACATCCTCGACACGGCATCGATGACACTGGAAGAGACGCATGATGAAATCGTCGCGGCTCACGAGGCGGGCAAGGATGTCGCCCGTGTCCATTCTGGCGATCCATCGCTTTACGGAGCAATTGCCGAGCAAATTCGCCTGCTGCGACGTGACGGGATCAGTTATGAAATCATTCCTGGGGTGCCTGCCTATGCTGCAGCTGCAGCCGCTCTTGGACAAGAGCTTACCCTTCCTGAGATCGCGCAATCGATCGTACTGACGCGTGTATCGATGAAGTCGACTTCTATGCCTGCAGGCGAGACTCTGGAGAATTTCGCCAAAACAGGTACGACGCTCGCGATTCATCTGGGCATTCGCGCCCTGGCCAATATCAGGCGATCTATTGAGCCTTACTATGGGCCTGATTGCCCTGTTGTCGTTGGCTATCGCGTCGGATGGCCGGATCAACTGTTCATCCGCGGCACCCTGAGCGATATTCAGGCCAAGGTGAAAGCCGAGAAGCTTACTCGTACGGCTCTCATTCTGGTGGGGCCAGTACTTGGCGAGATATCTGATTTTAAGGACAGCGCGTTGTATAATCCCGACTGCCCCCATGTTTTGCGTCCAGCTGTCTAAGTCTAAAATTTTCTGCACTGCGGCGTATAAACCTATGCAAATATGAGAGATTTTTTTAGATTTATCGTGTAGACGGTCTACGTGGTTGTTGGTGATTCTGCGTCATTGGGGGTGCTGTCAGATGTCTACTTTTCTCTCGCCAGAGATTCTGGCCGGTTTACATGAGGCGCGTACCTCAGGCTGGCAAAAGAGCAGGCGGTTGCGTATCGAGGTCGATAATAAACGGTTCTCGGTGCTGCGTGCCTGGGACGGTGGTTTCGCATTACGCGCAGGTACCGCGCCTAATCTGCGTGGCTTGGTCGATCTTTATGATGGAGCGCGACACCTATCGCGCTGTTTGATTGTTGCTTCCGAGGAAGATGGCGATGAGATGCGCTTTGATCTGAAAGTCGTCACCGATGCCGATTGTGAACAGCCGGTAGATTTCGCACGGGACACCAATGCGCCGGTGGCTCTTATCGGTAAAGCCTAAACGCTATTTCAGCTTCTCGAAGTAGATGATCACCGAGCCGATATTGACGCCGAGCTTTTGCATGTAGGCCACGTTAAGCAGGCGGTCATCGCTAAGCTGCCACATCCAGTCGTCAAAATCGACGCGCAGCGTGCCATCGGGGACAGGCAGATCGATCTTGTACTGCCAGTTGAAACTGTCACCGTTTTCGATGCCTTTTGCGACGCCTATTACACCCGGCGCTGAACCTGTCCATGTCTCATCGCCGGTTTGTTGCAACGTCCAAATGCGCTGCTCCGTGGTCCCGTCTTCATAAACAAAATCCTCAACGAGGCGGAGCGTTTCGCCATCCCAAGTGCCATCGATTTCAACCTCAAAGCGGCGCCGAACCTTGCCAAATCGATCTTGAAATTGACCATAGGCAATTAGCTCACCGGCGAAAAACTCCTGCAGTTCAAACTGCCTGTCGCTCAGCAAAGGGTCTTCCAAAGAAGGCCTGCCAGCACAGCCAGCCAAGATCATCAGCGTCAAAAATGCTGCGATGCGTCTCATAAACATGTCGTCCTTTTGCGTCATCCTCCAGCTATGGCGCAACTGGCTCAAGGCAAGGTTGGACGACTGTTCTTAAGCGAAGGGCGTTTTTGGACAAGGTTGAACCAAGCGGAAAGGGTCGGATATGATTTCAGCATCCTCGCCCCCTCTTTTGCTTGTTTAAAATAATCGAGCATCGGCGCCAGATGGAAATCAGCTAGGCTGGGCTCGCGCGCATTAAGGCCCTTGCCTGTCGCGCAAATTTTTTCCAAAGCCGCTAAAACATTTGCTGCATTTGCGAGGCCAGCTTTCACCTCGTCCTCGTCAACAGGCTGACCGATGCGTGGGGCGAAAACCCGGTGAGCAAAAACCTGACGCACAAGCGGCCAATAGGCATAGCTGTCAGTGATCGAAATGACCTGGAGCATTTTCGCCAGCGCAAGCGGGTCCGTCGGCCGCAAAGCAGGAGATGGAAAGCGCGCGTCCAGGTAATGCGTAATGGCGATGGTTTCGTACAAAGAAATTTCGCCGTGACGGAGTGCCGGTACGCGGCCAAAGGGGTGCAGCGAGGCGTACTCCTCGTTCAGATCCTCGGAAAACGGATCGGTCTCGATATAGACATATGCGGTGTCTTTCTCGTGAAGCACTGCTTTTACTGTGCGTGCATAAACGCTGAACGCGTAACCATAAAATCTTAAAGCTGCCATAACTACTGCAGATCACCAAATGCGTTTTGAAGCCGTGTAATCGCATCTTCAATTCGTACCCGTGGCAAAGCAATATTAAATCGCAGGAAGCTTTCGCCACCTGTGCCGAATGTCGGGCCTCGATTTGCGGCAATGCCTGCTGTTTGCTCAACCCTTTGCGTGAATTCCTCACGGCCCATGCCAGTATCAGTAAAATCAACCCAGGAAAGATATGTGGCCTCTAGGTTCATTGAGCGAAGGCCAGGGATTGCATTTACGCCCTCGTCAAACAGTTTTCGATTTGTATCAAGGTAAGCGATCAGCTCATCGGTCCAAGCGGCGCCTTCGGGTGAATAGGCGGCCTCGGCCATCACTGTACCGAAGGAATTTGGCGACATGCCAAGGCCCGCCATTCTCTGGGCAAACCGCGCGCGCAGCTTTGGATCGGCGATGATCACGTTTCCGGAGTGAGCACCTGCAATGTTAAATGTCTTGGTGGTTGAGGTCATCATGACCAGCCTGTCATCAATTCCTTCGACATGGCTCATCGGGATATGCGTGGAACCAGGGAAGACCAGATCATGGTGAATCTCGTCTGATACCAGAACGAGATCGTGACGTTTGGCGAATGCGGCGAGCTGCTCAAGCTCTTCACGCAGCCACACTCGACCGCCCGGATTGTGCGGTGAACAAAGGATGACGATCTTTTCCGAGCCATCCATCAATTTGTCATAGGCTTCGAAATCCATCTCATAGGCGCCATCCCGCTGTACCAATGGGCATTCAACAACACGACGCTCTGCCCCGTTAATGACCCGAGCAAAAGCGTGATAAACCGGTGTGAAGAGCACAACGCCATCGCCTGGCTCTGAGAAAGCATCGACACACATTCCTGTTCCGTTGACGAGACCGTGGGTTGTAAAAATCCAAGATGGATTGACACTCCAACCGTGGCGTTTCTGCATCCACCAGCATATTGCCTCGCGGTAGTTCGCGTCACTGCCGTAATAGCCGAAGATTCCATGATCGAGCATGCCGCGCAGCGCGTCTGTGACGCAACTCGGCGGACGAAAATCCATATCGGCGACCCACATAGAAAGGCCTGTCTTCGGCGAAACGCCGAATTTTTGCTCCATGCCATCCCACTTGTCGCACTGACTTCCGCGCCGGTCGATTATTTCGTCAAAGCTCATTAAACACTCTCCATTCGCGAGACGTACGCTAGGCCGTTGCAGGCGCTGGTTCAATCGCCTAAATCAAGCTTGATGTTACTGCCTATTTTAATCCACCCCGACCCACGGCTCAAAAAGATCTGTGACCCGGTCGATGATATCTCTGACGAGCTGCGCAAGCTCGCCGAAGATATGCTTGCGACCATGTATGATGCTCCTGGGATTGGTCTTGCCGCGCCACAGGTGGGTGTGAACCAGAGGCTTGTTGTGCTCGATTGCGCCAAGGATGAAGAGGAAGAGACGTCTCGGCCTTTGATCATGTTCAACCCCGAGGTTCTTGCCGCCTCAGATGAAACGAACGTGCATGATGAGGGATGCCTTTCGATCCCAGAGCAGTTTGCCGAGGTAACGCGGCCGAAGGTGATCGATGTGCGCTGGATCGACGAGAACGGCAAAGAGCAGACAGAGACATTTGACGGGTTATGGGCCACCTGTGTCCAGCATGAGATTGATCATCTCGAAGGTAAGCTTTTCATCGACTATCTTGGCCCGATGAAGCGCCAAATGATTACGCGCAAGATGCAAAAGCTAAAGCGCGAAAAGGCGCGGGGCTGATCCTGCATGGCGGTGCGGCCATTTCTGCGTTGGCCTGACAAGCGTCTGCGTATGGCCGCCGATCCTGTTGCTGAGATCACCGACGAAACGCGCGCTGTGTGGGCCGATATGGTTGATAGTATGGAGGCGATGCCGGGATCGGGCGTTGGTTTGGCGGCTGTTCAGATTGGTGTGATGCAGCGGCTTGCAATCGTAGATGCAAGCGAGGCACGCGGGCAGACGATCTTGATGGCTAATCCTGAAGTAATTCAGGCAAGTGAAGAGCTGCGCATCTATCCTGAAGGCAGCCCGAATTTGCCCGGGGTGTCTGCTAATATTGAACGTCCCTCTGAGGTCACAGTGCGTTTTCTTAATCCGCATGGAGAAAGCGAAGAGCGCGAGTTAACCGGGCTTTGGGCAACCTCTATGCAACATCAGATCGATCACTTAAATGGCCGCATGTATTTCGACCGGCTGAGCAAAACCAAGCGCGACATGCTTTTGCGCAAGGCCAAGAAAATGGCGGGGCGCGGTTGATGCGTATTGCTTTCCTGGGCACGCCGGAGTTTTCAGTGGCTGCACTTGATGCGTTGGTCGATGGAGGCCATGAGGTTGCGGCGGTCTATACACAGCCCCCAAGACCTGCAGGACGTGGCAAGAAAGATCGGCCAAGCGCCGTTCAAGCGCGCGCTGAGGCTATCGGGCTGGAGGTGCGGTATCCGGTGAGCCTCAAAGGGTCTGACGAACAGGCTGCGTTTGTGGCTCTTGATGCGGACGTTGCCGTTGTTGTGGCCTATGGCTTAATCCTGCCACAGGCAATACTCGACGCGCCAAAGCGGGGTTGTTTGAATATTCACGCTTCGCTGCTGCCGCGTTGGCGAGGTGCGGCGCCCATTCACCGTGCGATTATGGCGGGGGATACTGAAACCGGCGTTTGCATTATGCAGATGGAGGCGGGATTAGATACCGGTCCCGTGCTCTTGCGCAAAAGCACTTTGATTGGCGAAGAGGAAACGACGGGCCATCTCCACGACCGGCTCGCAGAAATTGGCGCTGAGGCAATCGTTGAGGTTTTGGCGCGGATTGATGAACTTCGTCCAGAGGAGCAGGATGAGATCGGCGTTTCTTACGCGCAGAAAATCGACAAGAAAGAAGCGCGCATTGAGTGGTCAAATCCGGCTTCGGAAATCGACCGACAGATCAGAGGCCTTTCGCCGTTTCCAGGCGCTTGGATCGAGCATGAGGGTCAGCGTATCAAACTGCTCGCCTCACGAATGGCGCAGGGCTGCGGCACACCGGGCAGCGTGCTTGACGATGCTCTGACGATTGCCTGCGGGCAGGGCGCGGTGCAGGTTTTGCGCTTGCAACGGGCCGGCAAGGGCGCGCAGGATGTGGATGAGTTTTTGCGCGGGATGCCGTTGCCTTCAGGGACGCGGCTTTAGGAGAGAGACATGGGTGGATTTTTACAACTTTTCGGAACCGTCGTGATTGCCGGAATCGTAGGGTATACCAGTGAGAAAAGCGGCTTCACCCGCAACGGCTACATTCCCTCGATCATCATCTGTGTTGGCGGTGCGTTTCTGTTTTTCTTCGTGCGGATCATGTTTGGGTTTCGTTTTGGTGCGCCCGGGATTGATGCGATTATCTCATCAATCGGAGCATTGATTATCGTCCCGACCCATTGGCGCAAAAAATAGAAGTACGCCTTTGGCAAATTAGCCACCGTTTTGCGTTTTTTCCGGCTTGAATGGCGCCATGCCTGCGCGGGCAAGCGCATCGGCGCGTTCGTTTTCCTCGTGACCGGCATGCCCCTTGATCCATTGCCAATCCACATCGTGACGCTCAGCCGCGGCCTCTAGCCGCTGCCAAAGCTCGACGTTTTTGACGGGCTTTTTATTAGACGTCTTCCATCCATTTTTTTTCCAACTGTGAATCCAGCCAGTGACTCCGTTTTTCACGTACGCGCTGTCAGTGATGATGGTGATGCGCGCTGGTTTTGAAAGCGTCTCAAGCGCCTGGATCGCCGCCAGAAGTTCCATGCGGTTGTTCGTCGTTTCTGCTTCGCCGCCTTGCAGCTCTCGCTCACGAACCAAATTATCGCCGTCTTTAGCCTGCAGAAGAACCCCCCAACCGCCGGGACCGGGATTGCCAGAACAAGCACCATCGGTATACGCGAAAAGCTCAGCCATTTTTGCGTGCCCAGACCAAAACCCAAGGCGCCATCGTCCCGTCAAGCCCGAGCTCCTCGCCGGTTTTGTTGAAAAACGGTGTCGCCCCTGCATTGCGCATCAAATCTTCAAGCTCCTCCTGGGTGACGTATGTATAAAAACGCCCCAAGCTATCGCGCTTTTCTCCCTTGCCAGATTTCATGGCGATATGCAGAACACCCCTAGGTTTTAACGCTTGCACCAGTGCTTTGATGTAATGTGGTAGATCGTCACGCGCTGCGTGCAAAAGCGCGAAATTCGCCCAAACGCCGTCGTAGACTTCGAGCTCCGTAACCTCATCAAACGAGGCACATTTGGCCTCAACACCTGTGTACTTGGCCGCCATTTCGACCATTTCCGGCGCGGCGTCTGTTGCCGTGACCTGTAGTCCGGCGCGCGCCATGATCGCGGCAGCCCAGCCTGGCCCGCATCCCAGATCAAGCACATGCGCATTATCGGGAAGCTCGGCCATGAAATTTTCAAGGGTCCGGTTGTGTTCCAAATCACCGACAAGTGCTGCATATTCGTCGGCTTTTTCGCCGTAGATGGCGATGGTTTCGCGATCTGTGTTCATGCGAACCGACCTACACCGAGGCAGACCAACACAATAGCCGTTATCATAACACGGAGCTGCATCCACCAGGGTGGCGCGATCTCGTTTCGCCAAAACGTCCAATCGATCAGTAGAATTCCCACAAAGCCGAACATAAGCGATGTACCCGCGCTTTCTGGGCCGCCGCCATGGCTGAAAAAGACCCAAAGCGCCGGAATCACGGACAGAACATAGCCTGCAGTTGCGCTCGGGCCGGTCATTTTGGTCGCAAAACCCCAGATCACACCGGACATAAAGCTCAGGATAATCGCGCCGTAAAATAAACCGACGAACGGTCCGATGAATCTCGGTCCAATGGCCTTACTTGCCCAAAGCGCAAGTTCTGGCGAGAGAACGGTTAGCGCACTCCATATAAACGGCAGCAGCCCGGCCAGACTAAGGATAAGTGGAGTACGAGGGATCGAGGCCAAACTTATGTCCTGACTAAACTAAACGTTAGCAAGGTTTAGTTTTCGCGTCTCGATGGTTCAAGCGTTGTCTAGCTGTCCCAAAAGTAAAACGCGCGAGAATATACACTCGCGCGTTCTGTTATCTTAATTTGGGCTACTTTCCTGTGACAAGCTCTCCTTCAGGCGCATCACTTTCCTCCCGCGGAGGGCGCCCGATCACATCCTTGATGTCGAAAAGCTCTATGAAGTTATCAGCCTGACGGCGCAACTCATCGGAGATCATCGGAGGTTGGGTTTTGATGGTCGACACCACAGATACCCTAACCCCTTGTCTTTGCAGGCTTTCTACCAGTGGCCGGAAATCGCCGTCACCGGAGAAAAGAACGATGTGATCAACCTTCGGAGCAAGTTCCATGGCATCGACTGCAAGGTCAATATCCATATTGCCCTTAACTTTACGTCGGCCCTGCGCGTCGGTGTATTCTTTTGCAGGTTTGGTTACCATGGTGAAGCCGTTGTAATTCAACCAATCGACAAGAGGTCTGATCGGTGAGTATTCGTCATTTTCGAGCAGCGCTGTGTAGTAGAAGGCACGAAGAAGTTTTCCGCGACGCATGAATTCCGCGCGCAAAAGCTTGTAATCGATGTCGAAGCCCAGCGATTTCGCGGCCGCGTACAAATTCGAGCCGTCTATGAACAGCGCAAGCCGTTCGTCTTTGTAAAACATAAATGTCCTTTCCAAACGTCGCTTCACCGATTTTTTTGTGAGTGGTGTGAGTGGTGGTGAAAACAGTAAAGCTAGCCACGGAGGTTAAGAGTTGCGTAGGGTTTCTGCAAGACTCGTGTGATCATCTTTTGGATAGGTTAATTTTATGATTTCTGCTAACGCATTGATTGCATTGGGGGGTAACGTTACGTCATCTTATGGCACCCCTGGCTTGATCATTGCAAAATCATTGTCGGAATTAGCGAGCGAAGGTGTCACCGTACACGCAAAAAGTCAGCTGTACAAAACGCCATGCTTTCCGCCCGGTGCAGGCGATGACTTTATCAATTCTGCGGCCCACGTTGCTTTTGCTGGATCAGCCAGAGAGCTTTTGTGTGTTTTGCACCGCGTAGAGGCGAGTTTTGGTCGTGTTAGAGACCAACGGTGGAGTGCGCGCACGTTAGATATCGACCTGTTGGCTATAGGAGATGAAATCTTGCCCGACGAACAGGGATATCACAGATGGCGCTGCAAATCGCTATCCGAACAGATGAATGACACACCGGATGAACTTATTCTTCCGCATCCGCGCCTGCATGAGCGTGGGTTTGTCCTTGTGCCTCTAAATGACGTTGCGCCCGATTGGTGCCATCCAGTCCTTGGAAAAACTGTGGCTGAGATGTTGGCCGCGTTGCCAGCAGAGGAGCTTAAGCAGATTGTGCCCCATACCCCATAAGATGGGACATCGGTAAGCCAAATGGCAATTTTCTGAGCTTGTAAACCGCGTTTTAAGGCTCTAGATACAAGGCCTCTTACATCTGACAGCGAAAATTGGAGTTTCCATGGCCCGCGTAACGACAGAAGATTGTGTTGATAAAGTTCCTAACAGGTTCGACCTGGTCATGCTCGCAGCGCACCGCGCTCGCGAAATATCGTCTGGATCACCAATATCTGTTGATCGGGACAACGACAAGAACCCTGTGGTCGCTCTGCGTGAGATTGCTGAAGAAACACAGCCTGCTGAGGAGCTGCGGGAACGGTTGATTGAGTCTAACCAAACGCAGATTGAAGTCGATGAGCCCGAAGAAGATTCCATGGCGCTGCTGATGGGTGATGAAGTCGAAAAGCCTGTGGAAGATGATATGTCCGAAGAAAAGCTACTTCGGGCACTGATGGAGGCTCAGGGCGAGGGGTAATCCTCGAACGTCCTTGGGGGGATGCGAAATGGTCGGCGCAGAAACCCTGATTGAACAGGTTCAAACCTATAATCCGAAAACTGACACAAAGCTCCTGCGTTCGGCGTTTGATTTTGGCGCTCAGATGCATGAGGGTCAGTTTCGCAAGTCGGGTGAGCCCTACTTCACTCACCCGGTAGCTGTGGCTGAAATTTTAGGCCATCAGCGGCTTGATGACGCGACGCTTGTTACGGCCCTTTTGCATGACACTATTGAGGATACACGTGCATCGTATGACACCGTTGCGGGACAGTTTGGCAACGAAATTGCAAACCTCGTCGAGGGTGTGACCAAGCTTACTAATCTGCAACTCTCAAGTTCCGAGACGCAACAAGCCGAGAACTTTCGCAAGCTTTTAATGGCAATGTCCAAGGACATGCGCGTGATCCTGGTCAAGCTGGCAGACCGGCTGCATAACATGCGGACAATCCGGGCGATGACGCATGAAAAGCAAGTGAAGAAAGCCAAGGAGACCATGGACATCTTCGCGCCGCTGGCTGGTCGGATCGGGATGCAATCGATTCGCGAAGAGCTTGAGGACCTTGCTTTCCGCGTGCTTAACCCAGAAGGCCGCGCCTCTATCATGCGGCGTTTCATTACGTTGCAGCGTGAGACAGGGGACGTAATTGAGCGCATCACCAGTGATATGCGCCACGAGTTGGACAATGCAGGTATCAAAGCCGAAATCCTTGGACGCGCGAAAAAGCCCTATTCGATATGGCGTAAAATGCAGGAAAAGGAGATGGCCTTTTCTCGGCTAAGCGACATCTACGGTTTTCGCTTGATCACGGAAACCGAAGAGGAATGTTACCGTGTTTTGGGGGTGATCCATCGCCGCTGGCGCTCTGTGCCCGGTCGATTCAAGGATTACATCAGCCAGCCCAAATCAAACGGCTATCGATCTTTGCATACAACTGTTTCCGGTCGTGACGGTAAACTTGTTGAGGTTCAGATGCGCACCCGCCAAATGCACGAGGTGGCCGAAACGGGCGTAGCTGCACATTGGTCCTATCGTGATGGTGTGCGCGCAAAAAACCCTTTTGCGGTTGATCCGGCTAAGTGGATTTCCGGGCTTACAGAGCAATTTGACGGCGAAGATGATCACAGTGAGTTTCTCGAGGCGGTCAAACTTGAAATGTACGCCGACCAAGTGTTTTGCTTCACGCCGAAAGGCGATGTCGTCAAGCTTCCACGTGGTGCTACGCCGATTGATTTTGCTTACGCGATCCATACACGGATCGGGCACGCCTGTGTCGGTGCCAAGGTTGACGGTATGCGGGTGCCGCTTTGGACACGAATCAAAAACGGGCAATCTGTCGAGGTTATTACCGCAGGTGGTCAAACGCCGCAGACAACCTGGCTCGATATTGCAACGACCGGCAAAGCACGAACAGCAATTCGCAAAGGCCTGCGCGAGATTGACCGCGACCGTTTTGTGAAGCTTGGTCGTGAGTTGGCGCGCGCTGCATTTGAGCATGTGGGCAAAAAACGCACCGATAAGGCATTGGATCGTGCGGCAAAAACTCTGCGGATCAAGTCCCGTGACGAAATGCTTGCTCAGTTGGGCAGTGCCGAGATCACTGCGCAGCAGGTCGTTAATGCCGTTTACCCAGATATTGCTCCGGTAAAAGGCAATGAAGTCCGGCAGGATAGGGCCGTTATTGGTCTAGCACCGGATCAGCATTTCCAGCGCGCGCCCTGTTGCCAACCCTTGCCGGGCGAGCGCATTGTAGGGATTACCTATCGGGGCAAGGGCGTTATCGTACACGCCATTGATTGCGATTCACTACTTGCCTACGAAAATCAGCCAGAGCGCTGGCTTGATCTTCGTTGGCAACAGGGCACGCATGAAGCGGTCTACGATGTCACCCTCGATATCACGATCGGTAATGACGCGGGTGTACTTGGACGGATTTGCACGCTGGTCGGCGAGCGCGAAGCTAATATTTCAAATCTGGTGTTCCTGGATCGGAAGCCCGATTTCTTCCGCCTTCTAGTCGATGTTGAGCTGCGCGATGCAGAGCATTTACATAGCGTGATTTCTGTGTTGGATGCCGATAGTGATGTCGCATCGGTTGAAAGATACCGGGACGCGTCACAAGTGGTAGCCCACGCAACTGAGCAAAGCCAAGCCTAGGAGACACCGTTTGGTCTTCAAACGCCGAGACAAACTACCCTGGTGGAAGGCAACACTCCAGTTTCTGTGGCCAAAATCCGGTTGGTCGCGCGCATTCCAATACGTTAAACACCGAGTTCGCCGTTTGCCGGACCCGCCACACAGAATTGCCCGGGGAATTTTTGCCGGCGTGTTTGTCACATTTTCTCCCTTCTTTGGTTTGCATTTCTTTTTAGCAGCGGGTTTGGCATGGGTGATACGCGGCAACATTGTTGCGTCGCTGCTGTCTACGTTTGTTGGAAACCCTTTGACGTTTGTGCCTATCGGTGCTGCGTCGTTGCAGACAGGTTATTTTATCCTCGGTCTGCGCGGGGTTGAAGACCTTCAGACCCAAGGAACCGTAGGGGGCAAATTTGTAGATGCTGGTCGTGACTTGCGCGATAACATCTGGGCGCTTTTCACCGATGACAGGGCAGATTGGACACGTCTTGCTGTGTTCTTTGATGAGGTTTTCTTTCCCTACATGGTGGGCGGCCTTGTCCCTGGTGTCATCACGGCATTGCTGTTTTACTATTTGAGCCTACCGGTAATTCAAGCCTATCAAAACCGGCGCAAAGGATTGCTGAAGGCAAAGCTCGTCGCGATCAAAGAAAAGGCTACAGCCAAGGCCAAAGCAAAGTCGCGAGACAAGGCTGACTTCCCGGGTAAACAGAACTAGGTTGTCATTAAGTAAAAGGAGGCTCTGATGAGTTTTGAAGGTCATTTGCGCCTTGGCGTCAACATTGATCACGTCGCTACCGTCCGAAATGCACGCGGTAGTGCCTATCCCGACCCGATTCGGGCCGCGCAGCTTGCTGAAGAGGCAGGCGCCGACGGGATTACAGCGCATCTGCGTGAAGACCGGCGCCACATTTCCGATGCAGATATTGAAGGGCTTATGGCAGCGCTTGAACTGCCGCTTAACTTTGAAATGGCCGCGACGCAAGAAATGCAAACCATTGCTTTGCGTCACAAACCGCACGCGGTTTGCATCGTACCAGAAAAGCGCAAAGAACGCACCACCGAGGGCGGCCTTGAAGTGGCGCGAGAGGAAAATCGACTGGCCCATTTTATTGCGCCTTTGCGCGAGGCGGGTTGTCGTGTGTCGATTTTTATCGCCGCTGATCGCCGTCAGATTGAGGCGGCGCACCGAATTGGTGCAGAAGTGATCGAGCTGCACACCGGTGCCTATTGTGACGCTTACGCCGAAGGCGATATGCAGACATATCAGGCAGAGCTGAAATCGTTGCGCGAAATGTCCGCCTATGCACATTCGCTCGGTCTGGAAATCCATGCCGGTCATGGATTGACCTATGACACGGTGAAACCAATCGCGGCCCTTCCTGAGGTGATGGAGCTGAATATCGGACACTTCCTTATCGGTGAGTCGATTTTCCGCGGGCTCGGCCCAGCGATAGAAGAGATGCGCCGTCTGATGGATGAGGCCAGGGGCGAAGCTTTACGGTCGGTTGGATGATTTGGCTTCGCTACGGGCTTGTCTTTCTTGCTGTTGCAATCGGCGTGTCACAGATAATCGCTTTGCTCGCTTTGCCCCAGGATCAAACCATCGGGGGTGCGGCGCAACTTATGGTGCCTGCGATGATCGCAGCATTGATCGAAGGTCAGCGGCACGCCAAGATTGAACGTAGCCATCCAGGCGGTGCCAAAGCCTGGAATTTCGCTTTCGCCGCTTCTGGTATCGCGTTTGCTTTGAATATTGCGCTGGCCTATTCCGGGCCGAATGTGGCGCCCGAGTTCGCCAAGCTCGCGATTGCCATGCCAGGATCGCAGCAATTCATGACACTGTTGGTCTTTTACGCCATTGGATATCTTCTTTGTAACCGCTTTTTCTATGGGCTGGGCGTCGGCAATCAACTTTCGCTAATGCAGAAGAAAGACAATGGCGAATAGGCGCATGCCGTTATGAGGATCATGATCTATGCGTGCGCTTTGCTTGCTGGGATTTGGGCCATTTGGGTTCTGGAAGGCGCACGAGCTGGCCTGACGATCAGTGAGGTTAAGGTTGGCCAAACGCCCGTCACAGTCATGCAGGGCCCTGTTTCTGGGCCTTCGATTCTTATCGCTCATGGCTTTGCGGGCTCCCGACAGATGATGCAGGGCTATGGCCATGTTCTCGCGCGGGCTGGGTATACGGTCTACACCTTTGATTTTGAGGGACACGGTCGTCATCCGGTGCCGATGTCCGGAGATGTGACAGCCGTTGACGGCACGACGCGCCTTTTGATGGAGCAAACGTTTGCTGTGATGGATTTCGCCCGACAGAGTGACGCACCGGTTGGCTTGCTCGGTCATTCTATGGCGACCGATGTCTTGGTCCGTGTGGCAAATTCAGCCAAAGGCGCGGGACCGGTTGTCCTAGTCTCTGCCTTTTCCAAGGAGATTGATGCCGATACGCCGAAAGACATGCTTTTAATCACTGGCGCATGGGAGCCTGGGCTTCTCGAGTTTGCCCAAAACGTGACGCGGGATGCAACGCCTGAGGCAAATCGAGATTTGCTGATCGCCCCAGCCGTGGAGCACGTTGCTATCCTGCATTCGCGGGCTGGGCGCGCTGTGGCATTGGATTGGTTTAATGCGTTCTATGATCTTGATACTCAGGTTGCCGTGCCTCAGACAGGCTGGGCATTCCTGATACTTCTCGCATCTGTCACCTTGCTTTTTGCCCCGTTGGCCCGAGTTCTGAAGCTGGTGGCAGTGAATACTTCGCCTCTCGGTGCCAAACAGTTTTTGATCGTGCTGGCCGCGCCCTTGGTTGTTACGCCACTCTTTGCAAGCCTGCTCGACATCGGTGTTTTGCCGGTGCTGGTTGCAGATTATCTCGCGCTCCATTTGCTGATGTACGGTGCCGTCCAAATCGCATTGCTTTGGCGTTTTCGTGGTCCGCCCGATTGGCCCAATCCTTTGGCCACGGCGCTCCTGCTGTTCTGGACGATTGGGGTATTTGGCTTCTTGCTTGATCGCTACGGGGCTAACTTTTGGCCTATCCCAGAGCGCTTCCTGATCATTGCGGCTCTTGCACTCGGAGCGGTGCCATTCATGCTCGCCGACAGCTGGCTCGCGCTTGGCGCTCCATTTTGGCAAAGGATTACAGCGCGATTGGGGTTTCTAATTTCTCTGGCCGTCGCGGTAGCGCTCGATTTCGAAGGGTTGTTTTTTGTTATCATGATCGCACCGGTCATCGTTCTTTTCTATGTGAGCTTTGGCACCATGGGTCGCGCTGTGGCACAACGATCCGGGCCGGGCGCGGCTGGCGTCGGCCTAGGCCTCGCGCTTGCCTGGGCTTTAGGTGTAAGCTTTCCCATGTTTACAGCTACCTGAGGGCAGGTATGATTTTGGGCATCGGAACCGATTTGGCCAATATTGAGCGTATCGCCGCGACACTGGACCGATTTGGCGACCGATTCCGCAACCGCGTCTTTACCGATATCGAACAACGCAAGGCAGAGCGTCGCGCCGATGTCGCGGGGACCTATGCCAAACGTTGGGCGGCCAAAGAGGCGTGTTCAAAAGCGCTTGGTACCGGCCTTCGCATGGGGATCTCCTGGAAAGATATGTCGGTGCGAAATCTTGAGACGGGTCAGCCTGTGATGGCCGTAACCGGCTGGGCTGCGGAACGGCTGGCGGAGATGACGCCGGATGGTCATGAGGCCATCATCCATGTCTCGCTGACGGATGATCACCCATGGGCGCAGGCCTATGTCGTGATCGAGGCGCGCCCGTTGTCACCGCATTAGCCGAAACACAATAGCGTGCCTTGACAGAGACGCTGAGCGCCCGCATGTAGCGCCCCATTGCAACGGAGAGATTGCTGATGACAGCCGAAGCCAAAAAGACCAGCGCCGTGTGGGAAACCGTGAAAACGGTGTTCTGGGCATTGGTTATCGCCGGTATCTTTCGTACGGTGTTATTTCAGCCGTTCTGGATCCCATCCGGGTCCATGAAGGATACACTGCTGATTGGGGATTTCCTTTTCGTCAACAAGTTTGCCTATGGCTACTCTTATGCGTCATGTCCAAATATTCGATTTGGACCGATTGATATCGACGCGCAAAAAATCTGTGGTTTCATGGATGGCGACAACACACGGGTCTGGCAGGGCACCCCTGAGCAAGGCGATATCATCGTATTCCGCCACCCGACCAACCACACCGATTACATCAAACGGGTTGTTGGCATGCCCGGTGACCGGGTGCAGATGATCGACGGTGTTCTGCATCTCAATGACAAGCCCGTAGAACTCGAGGATGCCGGTGTTTTCGAAGAAGAATTCGCCCGGCAGGGGCCTTTGCAGCGTCAACCACGTTGTGAAAACGGCATTGTTGGTCTTGGCGCTGTTTGCCAAAAGTCACGCCAAATCGAGACCCTGCCCAACGGCAGGGAGCACAACGTTCTCAACATCACAACACAACGCTCGGACAACACCGGCGTATTTGTTGTGCCGGAAGGCCATTATTTTTTTATGGGCGACAACAGGGATAACTCACAGGATTCCAGAGCACCTTTGACAGCACTTGGTGTTGGTTTTGTTCCCTTGGAGAACCTTATTGGTCGCGCTGACCGGGTGATGTTTTCGTCGGCGGGTCGCTCTATGCTATTTTTCTGGACGTGGAGAGGCGACAGGTTCTTTGAGAAGCTGATTTGAGTTGGAACATGCTTAGGTCTCGTCGCGGATTGGACAGATGGCGGTGAAACTTTCTGGGGAACTGAAGGCGGTTCAGAAACGGCTGGGGCATGAATTTTCTAAGCCCGAGCTTTTGATACGAGCGCTTACACATAGCTCTATCGCATCGGCAAATCGTGACGATAACCAGCGGCTTGAATTTCTGGGCGACCGGGTGCTCGGTCTGGTGATCGCCGATGCCTTGCTCAACCATGATGAAAGCGCCAGAGAAGGCCAGCTTGCCCCTCGCTTCAATGCGTTGGTGCGAAAGGAAACCTGTGCCGATGTGGCGCGTGCCTTGGATCTGGGTTCCGTGCTTAAACTTGGCCGGTCTGAGATGCTTTCCGGTGGACGGCGCAAGCAGGCGCTTTTGGGTGATGCGATGGAAGCCGTAATCGCAGCTGTTTACATTGATGCGGGGTTCTCAGCGGCTCGTGACGTGATTTTGCGACTTTGGTCAGAGCGCATTGATACGGTGAAAGCTGATGCCCGAGATGCAAAAACCTCTTTGCAAGAGCTGGCTCAGTCTATTGGCCTACAACCGCCTGAATATATTGAGCTGGAACGCAGCGGGCCAGATCACGCGCCGCAGTTCACGATTGAGGCGCGGCTGGCCAATGGTGAAAAAGAAGTGGCTACTGCAGGCTCAAAGCGACAGGCCGAGCAGGCAGCCGCAAAGGCACTTTTGTCAAGGCTTTAGACCGCTCGCTGGCTGCGCATTAAAGATGTTAAAAATTATGCTGCGATGGCAAAAAAAAGTGATCAAAAAAGTGCCTGGTTGTCACGCAAAATTGTCGGTTTATTGCGACATCATGTCTGACCGCCTTGGAGGCTATTGACCATTCTGACTTTTTTTGTCAGAAATTAGGAACTTCACTAAACCTCGACTCAACGGTCTGAAAAAATTGCGAATTTTGTGCTTTCCATCTGTGGTTTGCGCTTTGAGCTATTTGATTGACCGCTCCTACGGCAGGTGAAAACCAGTTGTCAGTTTCGTGGCTGACGTAAAATTACATGGATCGGTTGCGCATACTTCCGATGCCGAGTGTGGAGGGCAATATGGGCCTTTACGAAGCAAAAACGTTAAAAATACAACACGCAGAAACAGCGCCGATGGTCACGGGGAGCATGCCACGTCATCAAGCGACCGATCTGACCAAAGGCGGGTCGCTTGCGCATATTCAACTGCGCGATCAGGTCTACACACTGCGCATTACACGTGCAGGCAAACTGATCCTGACGAAGTAAGCGAGATGGGCATGCAACGCGGTGGAGCGCCGGTTGGCTATCTCGATGAGATTAGCCCAGTAGAAGCAGCGTCAGTCGTCTATTTTCGCCTGTGGGCTGATGGGTCTTTTGGACGTGATCGCGTTTGGGCAGATTTTGAACCGATCGTTGGACATGAGGAAACGATGAAAGCGCTACAGACGTTTGGGCAACTATGTAGTCTTTGCGTAAATTATGGGCGCAGACCTCTGGCTCGCCACGGTATCAATTGCCGTTGCCTGGGCGGTGATGAGGCATGTTTTGCCACGTTCATGAGCTACGTCTGTGAAGGCGAACGTGAGGACGCTTTTTTGATGGCTGCCAACATGGTTCGGCCGAAAATGGCATCGAATTTGGTGAACTTGGCGGAGGATTTTGTTGCAGTCTTAAAAAAGGTCGTTGGCGGCAATGATTTGGATGAAAGCCAGACGATCGTCCAGGCGACACATCCAGAAACGGCAAATGTACACTGATACTTTGACACATCTTCAGTAGAGGACATGGAGAAATGAAAACAATAACTTGGATGTCAGCAGCAGGGGCTGCTTTTGTAGCAACCGGTGCGATGGCTGGCGGGCATGGCAGCAAAGCCGATGTGCTGAATACATACTCTGATATCGCTGCCGCAAAATATGAAGATAGCCTTAACGCTGCCAAGGCTTTGCAGGCTGCTGTCAACGCATTCGTCGCTAATCCTTCGGCGGAAGCTCTGCAAGCAACGCGTGCCTCATGGCTTGCCTCGCGCGTGCCATATCAGCAAACCGAAGTGTACCGTTTTGGCAACGCAATCGTAGACGATTGGGAAGGTAAGGTTAACGCTTGGCCGCTGGATGAAGGCCTGATTGACTATGTCGATGCCTCCTATGGTGGTGCAACGGACGAGAATGAATTTGCCGCGTTGAACGTGGTGGCGAACGCATCATTTACGCTTGGAGGCAAAACGGTCGACGCAGGCACTATTACGCCTGCGCTGCTTGAGGAAACATTGCACGAAGCGGATGGCGTCGAGTCAAACGTGGCCACCGGTTATCATGCGATTGAATTCCTCCTGTGGGGGCAAGATCTGAATGGACACGGTGCAGGTGCTGGAAACCGCCCGTGGACAGATTACGCCGCGGGTGATGCGTGCACGGGTGGTAATTGTGATCGCCGTGGTCAGTATCTGACGGCTGCCACAGACCTCCTTGTATCCGACTTGGAGTGGATGACAGCACAGTGGCAAGACGGCGGTGAAGCGCGTGCAACTCTGCTCGCTGACGAAGGTGCTGGCATTGTTGCCATTCTAACCGGTATGGGCTCGCTGTCCTACGGTGAGCAAGCTGGTGAACGCATGCGCCTGGGCCTAATGCTGAATGACCCGGAAGAAGAGCATGATTGTTTCGCCGACAATACGCATAACAGCCACTTCTACGACGGGCTCGGCATTCAAAACGTCTATCTGGGCGAATACGTTCGCACCGACGGCACGCTTGTAAGCGGCTCTTCGCTTTCGGATCTGGTTGCAAAATCCGATGCGGGAGTCGACTCAGAACTGCGCACAAACCTGTCATCAACCATGATGGCTCTGGGGAGGATCAAAACGGCGGCAGAGGCTGGATTTACCTATGACATGATGCTTGAGGCGGGCAATGCCGGTGGTGAAGCCTTGATCATGGGTGGCGTGAACGGTCTTGTAACGCAAACCCGCTCTATCGAACGGGCCGTTGCTGCTCTTGGCCTGGACCAGATCGAATTTGAAGGGTCTGACAGCCTAGACAATCCGTCTGCGGTTTTCGAGTAAGCAACGATCCATAAAGATTACGCTTCGCTCGCCAATTTGCGCGAGCGGAGTGTCGCGGCTCGCGGATTTTGAGCGGGTAAACAGCAACCTCTGAAACAGAAGAAGACCATGAAAACCCAAACCTCTCTAATTGCTTTGGCATTTGCCTTAGCAGCTAACCCCGCTCTGTCCCAAGACAGTAGCTCTTTCATCGAATTTGAAGCCGCTATCGAGCTTCAGACTGACTTTATCGTAGATTCTGATGACTCCGATGCCGAACTCACAGATTTCTTTTTCACGATCGAGCCAGCAATCACATTTAACTTTGCCGAAGGATCAACGCTTAACGCGAGCCTTGTGTTTGAACCAATTGTCGATGCAGATGATGACCGTTTCTTTGAAGACCATGGATTGTTTGTAGAAGAGCTGTTTTACGCCCAGGAATTTGGTCAGTTTGAATTTGTGGTTGGCAAATTCAACCCGGCATTTGGCGTAGCATGGGATGCAGCCCCCGGAATTTACGGTGCAGATTTCGCAGAAGACTACGAGATCACAGAGCGCATTGGTCTAGGTGCGAATATCAGCCTCGACGCAGGTGAAGGTTTTGCCAGGGTGCTCGGCGACATTGGCATTTCGGTAGCCGCATTTACTGCGGACCGAACGTTTCTAAGCGAATCCATCGGCGAAGATCGCCCTCGTGTTACGATCGCTGATGGAGGTGTTTCCAACACAAGAAGTCTTCAATCGTTCAGTGCGGCGCTCACCGGAGATACCGAAAACACCTCGTATAATGTGGGTGTACAGTACCAAGAAGGCGGTGACGGCGATCCAAACGATCAATTTGGTATCGTCGCAGGCGTTGTTCACTCGTTCAACGAGATCGAGGTACTTGGTGAAATCGCCTATTTCGATGGTTTTGAAGGCTCAGCGTCTGATGCAGTATACTACACAGGCGGCGTTACTGTCCCGGTTGGTCCTGTAGCACTGTCCGGTGTTTTTACCATCCGAGATGTTGAAGACGCGCCAACAGACACACTTCTGACAGCGTCCGCGGAATATGAGATTTTTGAGAATTTCACTGCGGCCATCGGTTATAAATATGCCGATGAGGGAGATGTAGAGTCGCACACAATAGGTACTTTGTGGGTCTACGAATTCTAAGTTTGCAAGATCGGCCGGGGTTAAGCCCGGTCGATCAAAACGATCGATTACGCTATTGTTGAAACGCGGGTTACGCAGAATAAACTGTAGGTACAATCCCTCGGTATTACGTCGAGATCTGAATATGCGAGCGTCAAGTCACAATAAGGTCTGCCTTGCACTGTCTCTGACAGGTATGTGGTCAAGCTGCGCTTTCGCGATTTCGATGGAAGAGCCTCACCTTAATATCGTTCCCAGAACTGCAGCGGAGCAGGCGCGAATTAACGCGGTTCTCTCTCCGCCGACTGATTTTTCAAAACCCCAACCTTTCGAAGATCGACCAGCGGGGGCGGCCACAGTGCGCGTGCGCAAGGATGAGAAGGCCTTCTCTCTTGCCACCCCAACTCTGGATCAGGAACAGGACCTAGACTTTGTCGTCGGTTTTGCTCTGTTCAAGAAGCTTTGGGTTTCGTCTCCGTCGTCCAATTTGGCCTCGGATGGGCTTGGGCCGCTATTTAACGCGCGCTCTTGCCTGCGTTGTCATGTCAATAACGGACGTGGCCATCCGCCTGAGCCGCATGAGGATAACACGACCTCGATGGTATTTCGCGTCTCTGTCCCGGCAGATGACGCGTCGGCTATGGCTGGGATCGCAGACTATCTACATGCCAAACCGGATCCGGTCTATGGTAAGCAGCTTCAGGATTTTGCCATTCAAGGACATCGTGCAGAGGCTAAAATCGATATCAAATATGAAGAGTTCGACGTTGCGCTGTCAGACGGGGAAGTCGCTACGCTAAGACGACCTACGTATGACATTAATAACTTTGGTTATGGCCCTTTGCACGCCGAGGCCATGATCAGCCCGCGAGTGGCGCCTCAGATGATTGGACTTGGCTTGCTAGAGGCGATCCCGGCGCGCGATATCCTCGCCAATGCAGACCCCGACGACCTCGATGATGATGGCGTATCGGGGCGGCCCAACATCGTTTGGTCGCGCGAGTTTAGTCAGCCTATGCTGGGCCGGTTTGGCCTGAAGGCAGGCCTTGCCACGATGCGAGAGCAAACCGCAGATGCGTTTTCCGGTGATATAGGGATTTCGAGCCCGTTGATTCCGGCCGGCTATGGTGAATGCACGTCAAACCAGCGCGAGTGCCGCAATGCCATTCATGGCGATAGCGATGCCCGGCTTTTCGAAATAGACGCGCCAGCGCTTGATCTTGTGAGCTTCTACAGCTCAAACATTGCTGTTCCAGGTCGTCGTGGGTTCGATACCTCTGAAGTGTTGCGGGGTAAGGAGATGTTTTACGCGGCAGGATGCAATTCCTGTCATACTCCGTCATTTGTGACGCACCGTCTGAAAAATGAGCCTGAGCGCAGTTTTCAACTGATCTGGCCTTATACGGATATGCTTTTGCACGATATGGGCGAGGGCTTGGCCGATAACCGTCCAGAAGTGCGTGCCACCGGCAGGGAATGGCGAACTCCGCCGCTTTGGGGCATTGGACTGACGCAAAGGGTAAGCGGACACACCTATTTACTGCATGACGGGCGCGCGCGCTCCCTGCTTGAGGCGATCCTTTGGCACGGTGGAGAGGCCTTGAGCCATCGCAACCGCGTTATCGAGATGCCCGCCGAGGACCGTGCAGCGTTGATCAAGTTTCTGGAGAGCCTCTGAGATGCGGCGCTTTTGGTTCTGGTTTGCCGTTTTGCTCTGGCCATTCGGCGTCGCTGCGCAAGACCCCGCGGTACCTATAAATGCGATAGTCAACGGCCAGATTATTGGGGGTTTCAAAGATTTGCGCGACGCGTCACTGGTGCTGTCCGAAGCCTCCGATGCGACCTGCGATGCTGCGGACACCAATCTTCGCCAAAGCTATAAAGATGCTTTTCTCGCCTGGGCGAAGGTTGGCCATTTTCGCTTTGGTCCGACAGAAGAGCTGAACCGAGGTTTTGCTCTGGCCTTTTGGCCGGACCCACGTGGGAAAACGCCCAAAACCCTGCGTAGCCTGATCGCAAATGCAGATGAGGCCTTGCTGGCACCGGAAACCTTTCAAGACCAGTCAGTGGCAATTCGTGGATTTTACGCGCTTGATTACCTGCTCTTCGATGAAAGTCTGGCAGCGCTGGGCAATGACGCGTATCGCTGCGCGCTGACTCAAGCGATAACAAATGACATCAAAACAAATACCGCGGAGCTGGCGGCAGCATGGTCGGCATTCACGCCTAGCCTTCTGGAGCCAAAGCCCGACGGCGTTTACCGCACTGAAACGGAAGTGGCAGCTGCGCTTTTCAATGCGGTTCTGACAGGTATGCAATTCAATTCAGAAATGCGCCTTGGCCGTCCTTTGGGTACACCGGAAAGACCCAGACCTAAACGCGCAGAAGCAAGAAGGTCTAACTTAAGTCGGGATTTGCTGCGGGCTTCATTGAGCGGCACCGTCCTGCTTGCCCAGGCGCTCGCAACGGCTGATGCGGAACTTGCGCAAAAGTTTGAAAGCCTCTCGGCCCGCACTGATGAAGACCTGATTGAGCGCGCCGACCTGGCTTTTTCAGATTTAGATGACCCGATTGCCCGGCTGCGGTTGGAAGCGATCAAGACAGTCGTCGACGATATCTGGCGCACTGCAGCCCTTGAGCTTGGACCGCTATTGGGTGTGGCCGCTGGCTTTAATTCTCTCGATGGTGACTGAGTTGGCGACGCGGCGAAACTTCCTCACCGGCTTGATGGCAACCGGGCTTGCACCTGCGCCAAGCTGGGCCGATGCGGGAAGCCCGGCCTATCTTGCAGCAGCGCGCCTGCCATCGGGGGCGTATGCGCTCTTTGGTTTGGATATGCGCGGCACGCAGGTTTTCAGGATTGATTTACCCGATCGAGGTCATGCCGCTGCTGCGCATCCTAGTCTCCCTATTGGTGTCGCATTTGCCCGCCGTCCGGGGACTTTTGCTCTTGTGATCGATTGTGCAACTGGCCGGGAAAACGCCCGACTTATCGCGCCGCCTGGCTATCATTTTGCAGGTCATGGAGCCTTTAGCGGTGATGGCAGCCGGCTCTTCACTTCAGAGAACGACTATGAAAATGCGCGCGGCATGGTAGGCATCTGGGACGTGAGATCGGGGTATCAACGCCTTGGTGCGTTCCCGTCCGGTGGTGTCGGGCCACATGAACTACGGATTATGCCGGATGGTGAAACTCTGGTGGTTGCCAATGGCGGGATTGAGACGCATCCAGAGACCGGAAGAGCAAAGCTTAACATCCCAGAGATGCGGCCAAATCTTAGCTATGTCGCGATTGATGGGCGGCTTTTGGACAGTCACGAGCCCCCACGCGAATGGCAAAAGGCTTCGACCCGGCATTTAAGTGTTCGACCCGACGGGCTTGTCGCGCTTGCTTGCCAATGGGAAGGTCCGTTGAGCGATGTTCCGCCTTTGCTGGCGACGCACTGGCAGGGCGAAGCGCTGCGCTTTCATGGAGGAAACGACCGGCTGGAGCAGCGAATGCAGGGTTATGCTGGCAGTATTTCCTTCTCTGGTGATGGTCGCGAAATTGCTATCACTGGCCCTCGCGGGGGGCTTGCTGCAGTTTTTGGCGCTGATGGCGCGCCATTGCATGAACTGCACTCAAAGGATGTTTGCGGCGTTGCACCAGCCGGGGGCGGCCTGCTTTTCACCACAGGGCAAGGGCATATGTTTGCCAGCAATTGTACCGTGAATGCCCATCTGCAATCCCATGATATGCAATGGGACAACCATCTGATCCACATCGCTTGACGCTTGACGCTTGACGCTGGACGCGCCCTCCTCAATGTGTAGGCTGAAACTGTGCAAAACGACCCTGCCTATCAATCCATTTATGAAGCCAGTGAAGCCAAACGCATGCTGCTTCTCGGCGCGACCGGCACGATTGGGAGCGCGGTTTTGGACTCGCTTTTAGCGCAAGGTCATACGGTCAAAGCGCTTGTGCGCGATAGTGCAAAATGCGTGAAAAATCATCCTGCTTTAGAAGTCGTACAAGGCGATTTTTCGGATCAAGAATTTCTAATCAAGCATGCGAAAACCAGCGATGCCGTCATTAGCTGCATCGCTTCGCGCACTGGTGTGGGCGAGGATGCTTGGGCAGTTGACTATGGCCTGAACCATGCCTTACTGCAGGTGGCCAAGGAAACGAAGCTAGAGCATTTTGTCCTGCTCTCGGCGATTTGCGTACAGCGGCCCTTGCTGGAGTTTCAAAAGGCCAAAGCTGCTTTCGAGGAGGAACTCAAATCCTCGGGTCTCACATATACCATTGTTCGACCCACCGCTTTTTTTAAGTCGCTGTCCGGGCAGTTGGACCGTTTGCGCGCAGGCAAGCCATTTTTAATGTTTGGAAATGGCGAAATCACTTCATGCAAACCAATCAGCGATGAGGATCTTGCGCATTTCATAACAACCTGCCTAAGCAATCCATCCTGCGCCAATCGCGTTTTGCCAGTCGGCGGACCGGGGCCAGCTCTGACGCCGCATGAGCAAGGACAGCAACTTGCCGAGGCGCTCGGTGTGCCGTTTCAAAGCCGAAGCGTACCACCTGGATTTCTAAATCTTATTGCTACGGCGCTTTCATTTGCTGGCCTAGTTAGCCGAAAAGCCCGGGAGAAGGCGGAACTTGCGCGGATCGGGCATTATTATGCCACGCAATCCATGTTGGTTTGGGATGAAGTCTCCAACCGATATGACGCTGAACGCACGCCAGAGTTTGGCACCGACACTCTGCAGGTTTACTACCGCAAACTTGCGGCGGGCGAGGTTACATTGGATCGCGGCGATCACGCGGTCTTCTGATCTGGCCATGCCGCGTTTGATCGGGTAGGGCTGCCCTCATGTCAAAGAAAAACGCAAAATGAGCACGCGCGCCGGTTTTATCGCCCTAATTGGTGAGCCCAACGCAGGCAAATCCACACTGCTCAATCGTATGGTCGGCGCCAAGGTGAGCATTGTGACGCAAAAGGTGCAGACCACGCGCACGCGCATTCGCGGCATCGCAATTGAGGACAAGTCACAGCTTGTCTTCGTGGATACACCTGGCCTTTTTGCCCCGCGCAGGCGGCTTGACCGGGCTATGGTTGCCGCAGCCTGGGGAGGTGCGGCGGATGCCGATGTCATCGTACTGTTGGTTGAGGCGCACCGCGGTCTAACCGAAGGTGTAGAGCGTATCCTGGATGGGTTGGCGGATTTCCCGAAGGAGCGCGCGGTGGCGCTTGCGATCAACAAAATCGACCGGGTTCAAACGGAAGTGCTTTTGTCTCTTACAAAAGAGTTAAACGAACGCTTTGCATTTGCCGAAACTTTCATGATTTCCGCGCAAAGAGGCCATGGCGTAGATGACCTGCGCGTCTGGCTGGCGGAACAACTCCCTGAAGGACCTTGGCTTTATCCCGAAGATCAAATCGCTGATTTGCCGCTGCGTATGATCGCGGCTGAGATTACCCGGGAGAAGCTGACGCTTCGGCTGCATCAGGAACTGCCTTATCAGCTCACGGTCGAGACAGAAAAGTGGGAAGAGCGCAAGGACGGCTCGGCCCGAATTGATCAGCTGATTTATGTCACGCGCGACGGGCACAAAGGCATCGTTCTTGGCAAAAAGGGTGAGACAATCAAGGCCGTCAGCCAGGCCGCGCGGGCCGAGCTTGAGGAATTTCTCGGCCGCCGCGTGCATCTTTTCACGCAGGTTAAAGTGCGCCCTGGATGGCTTGAAGAGGCGGAGCGCTACACGGAAATGGGCCTAGATTTTAAGGATGGCAATTCGTGAGCAGACTTACCACGGAGTTCTGGGTGCAGGCCTATTTGACTCGTCTGCGCGGCCACGCGATCCCGGCATTTGTAACCTCTCATGGTGATAACACGGCGGGCGCGGTCCTGATTAAGCTCAACACGCTTGATGGTAAAGCGGTGCTCTATCAACGCTCTTTTGACCTGATGAGCGGTGAGCGGTCTTGGGTTGTGCTGTCGGAAGGTAATGAAAGCGAGGTTGAGACAGCTGCCAGCAAACAGCGGGGCTTTGATCCTGATCTCTGGGTTATTGAGGTAGAGGACAAAGAGGGACGGCACCTGCTCGATGAGCCGGGGCTCGCAGACTGACTTGGCAAGCAGCGTAAAAACCGGCCTAATGGCTTAAAGCGGGGCAGGGCATAGGCATGGAATGGCGCGAAGATGGCATTTTGCTCAAATGTCGAAAGCATGGCGAAAATTCCGTTATCATTGAGGTTTTCACGCCTTCGCGCGGTCGTCACGCGGGCGTTGTGCGGGGAGGCACATCGCGCAAAATGGCCCCTGTTTTGCAGCCCGGCGCGCTGCTTGACCTAACATGGCGTGCGAGGCTGGAGGATCATATCGGTACCTTTTCTGCTGAACTGATCCGATCTCGCGCAGCTTCTGTGATGCAGGACCGTTTGGCGCTTGCGGGGTTAAACGCGGTCACAGCGCTGCTGCTGTTTTGCCTGCCAGAGCGGGAGGCTTTTGCCCGGCTTTACCGGATAACCGAAGACCTGCTCGATTTGCTAGGAGACGAGTCGCTATGGCCGCTGGCTTATCTGCGGTGGGAGTTGGCTTTGCTCGAGGAAATGGGCTTTGGCCTTGATCTCGGCGAATGTGCCGTGTTGGGACCAAAGGCGAATGAGCTGAGTTATATCTCACCACGCACTGGCCGGGCCGTCTCAGAACAGGGCGCTGGGGAATGGGTAGACAAGCTATTGCCATTACCCAAATGTCTGCTCGGGGAGGCACCGGAGAGTGACAGCGAAGTCCTAGAAGCGCTAGGCGTTTCGGGATACTTCATGGCCAATCGTCTAGCACAGGAACTAGGTCACATCCCTATTCCTGAGGCTAGAGCACGTCTCATTCAAATATTTGAAAAGACCTTGTCACATTAAACTTCGTTTCAGGGTGTTACCTTTTTAGGCTTAAAACTTTGACTTTCTGAAAGGCTCACGCCGCGGAATATGCGATAACCGTCCCGGGCAAAGGCTTTGGTATCGGTATATTCAAAAAGTTCGTTGAACCGCGCCAAACCAAAGCTCTCTAACGTTTGGTCCTGATATTCTTGAACGATCTGGTCGTAGTTTTCAGACAACACGTTTGAGGCCGGGTCCAGATTGCTCAATAAAACAAGTCCTGTTGGTTTTGAATCAAGCACCGTCAAATGCAGATCTGGGCGGTATTCGCGCAAAATCGGTATTAATTTCCAAACATCACCGGTCCAGGCCCCTCCAGGTATATTGTCGAGATCTCTTGTTGTCATCTTATGGCTGTATGGACAGCAATCATGAAGCGCTATGATGGCTTTGGGGTCACTTGCTTTCTCGGTATTAATCATGTCACGCAACAAATACTCAAATAGGTGCATGCCATCGAGAAAGCTGAACGAAAGCCGTATGTCTAGTTTCTCCAAAAACTGAGAGTCAAAAAAATCATCGCTGGTTTGTTGGAATAAATGAAGTGCTGGTTTTGGCCCGATGACGTTGGTATCGACTTGAAAAAAAGGGTCTACGGCTAAGGTTTTGCCGCGCGCCAAAGCGAAGGTACGTCCCTTGCGACATCCAACTTCAAGATACCAATCGAAAAGACAGGTTTGGTGAAGCCGCGCTAAGAAACGATTGTAGCGCTGACCTTCGGCACGTTTGAATTCATTCATCAGTGTTTTGCCGCAGTGCTTGCGATCCTTTTCCCGTCATCTTCGAGGGTTATACCTAACCAGTTTCCAACTCAGGGTGAATAGCTAACCAATAAGTAAGTGCGCTGCGTTAGGTTTACCGGCATGGCCCGAAAACTCATGGATAAGTCTTGGCTAGCTGCGCATTGCAGGCAGTCCAATCCCTGTTGCCTCAAACCCGCCATCCACAGAGATGATCTGTCCGGTGACATAGCTCGCTTCGGGGGAACAAAGAAATGTGATGACCGAGGCGATCTCGTCCTCCGAACCATAGCGGTTGAGTGGTATAGCGTCATGGTAGGCTGCGATGATGTCGTCGCTGTGCACAGCCATAGCAAGCTTTGTTCGCACAGGGCCGGGGCAGACGCAGTTAGAGCGGATACCTTTTTCGCCCAATTCGACCGCCTGTTGTCGTGTCAGCGCCATGACGCCTGCTTTTGACGTGCCATAGGCTACGCGGAGGGTCGAGGCGCGCAAACCCGAGATTGACGCGATGTTTACAATCGCTCCCTGTGCCGATGCGAGTGCAGGAAGCAGGGCCTGCGTGACATTGAAGACACCGTCGAGGTTCGTCTCCATAACCCTGCGCCATCGGTCAAAATCAGTCTCTTCAATCGGACCAAAATCCGCCACGCCAGCATTGTTAACCACTGCATCAAGCTTTTCGATTGGCGCGAGGTTTTCGGCCACTTGATCGGGAAAAGATACATCGCAGACCAATGGCTCGGCACCTACAAGCGCGTCCGCCTCGGCCAACAGGACCTCTTCGTCGCGATCCAGCATGATTACTTTCCACCCGCCTGACAAAAACCGTCTGGCGGTTGCAAGACCAATTCCCCGCGCCGCGCCTGTCACCAAAGCTATCTTCATCGTGGTCACTCCATTTAAACGGTTGTTGCCCTATAGACATTTCGCGAACAGAGCACGTGTGCGCGCTACAGGCAAATTTCCCTATTGGACAGGTTCGTCTATGCCAGATACAACGTGTTTGAGCAGTTATAACGAACGGGGGTCGTTTTGAGCACGTCACCTGAGAAGCTTTTTGGCACCGATGGGGTGCGAGGGCAGGCCAATACGTGGCCCATGACCGCCGATATGGCGCTTCAATTGGGCGCTGCCGCAGGGCGTTACTTTCGCCGCGACACGCAAGAACACCGTGTTGTTATTGGCAAGGACACGCGCCTTTCAGGATATATGATCGAATACGCGCTGACCGCTGGATTTACCTCTGTCGGGATGAACGTTTTTTTGCTGGGTCCGGTTCCCACGCCAGCTGTAGGGTATTTGACCCACAGTCTTCGCGCGGATGTTGGAGTTATGATCTCGGCAAGCCATAACCCGGCCAAAGATAATGGTATCAAGCTTTTTGGGCCAGATGGTTTCAAGTTATCTGATGACGCTGAGGCAGGAATTGAAGCGCTTTTGAATGAAGGCGCGCGCCTGGCGCAGCCAGAAAACATTGGTAGAGCTCGTAGAATTGAAAATGCTGCTGGCCGCTACGTTGAATATGCGAAAACGACCTTCCCTTACCGTGGCAGGTTAGCTGGGTTAAAGATCGTCGTCGATTGTGCCAATGGCGCTGCCTATAAGACAGCGCCAGAGGTGCTTTGGGAACTTGGCGCAGAGGTGATCCCATTGAGCGTTGAGCCTAACGGTTTCAACATCAACGAGAATTGTGGTTCAACACATCCCGAAGCGGCCGCGGCAAAGGTTTTGGAGACAAAAGCAGATATCGGCATCTGCCTTGATGGTGATGCGGATCGTTTGATCCTGATCGATGAGACTGGCAAGGTGGCCGATGGCGACCAGTTAATGGCACTCATCGCCAGCCGCTGGGCAAAGGAAGGACGGTTGCGAGGCGAAACGCTTGTCGCAACAGTGATGTCAAACTTGGGCCTAGAGCGGTATCTTGAGAGCCAAGACATAGGCTTAAAGCGAACGTCCGTTGGCGACCGCTATGTGGTTGAGGCGATGCGCGGTGGTGGCTTCAACCTTGGCGGTGAGCAATCTGGGCATATTGTAATGACTGATTTTGCCACGACGGGTGACGGCCTGATCGGTGCGTTACAATTCCTGGCAAACATGGTTGAGACGAGCCAGAAGGCAAGTGATTTGGCCCGCGTGTTTGAGCCTTTGCCGCAAAAGCTGATTAACGTGCGCTACCAGGCAGGCGAGACACCATTGGAGACTGACGCGGTACAGCAAGCGATTGAGGATGGAGAGCGCAAGCTTGGCGGCGATGGGCGCCTTTTGATCCGAAAATCGGGAACGGAGCCGCTTATCCGAGTGATGGGCGAGGCAAAAGATCCGGCTTTGCTAGAAGTAGTGATAGGTGACGTGGTGCGTGCAGTGGAACAGCAGACAAACCAGTAAAGCAGCTGTTGCACTGTTATGATCCTGCGACGATGGCATGTAAGCCCTCTAATTCCCCTTAAATTTTGCTTTTGTTTCGTTTTTTTGTGTTAATCAGTCGGCGCGATAGCTTGCGCCAATCGCTGGAAAAAGAGGACAAAACTACATGATACAAGAATTCAAAGATTTCATTGCCAAAGGCAATGTTATGGATATGGCCGTCGGCATCATCATTGGTGCAGCATTTACAGCTATCGTAAGTTCGCTCGTTGCGGACCTTATCAACCCAATCATCAGCCTGTTCATGGGCGGTATCGATTTCTCAAGCCTGTTCGCCATTCTTGATGGCGGCGATTACGGCTCGCTGTCTGCTGCAGAAGAAGCGGGTGCTGCGGTATTCGCTTATGGTCGGTTCATAATGGCCATTATCAACTTCCTGATCATCGCGTTTGTAGTTTTCCTCCTTGTCAAAGCTGTGAACAAGGCAAAGGGCCCTGAAGAAGAGGAAGCACCAGCAGAAGATCCAGGCCCATCCGAGCTCGACATTCTAATGGAAATCCGTGACTCGCTGAAGAAGTAAAGGTCACTTGGATGTATAACTCAGGCCCGGTTTCCCGGGCCTTTGCCTTTTTTGCTTCATGCCTCGTGACGATTGCTAAAGAGTTCCCATTGAAAGCGTGCTTGCACGCCCAGGTCAAGGAACGGCTTCGGTGGCAGAGTGTCGGGTTCCCCCAGGCTTTTCATATCAGAAATCAATGGGTTATCCCGACCAGTGGCAAGATCTGCCGCTAGTATGCCGCCGAACGTGCCCTTGGTTACGCCAACAGCGTTTTGACAAACTGCCGACCAGATATTGGACCCTAGCCGTCCGAATGCTGGGGCACCATTGCGTGACAGGCAAACAAAACCAGACCAAGTATGTTCCATCTCTACGGCTTCAAGCCCCGGGAACCTTTGATCAAAGAGCTTCTTATGTGTGCGCTGCACTTTTGCATGTTCGCCGGATTTGATGCGTTGATTTGGCCGATAGCTAAGACCGTGCCGGATCAGGATGCGTTTATCCGCTGTGTAACGCATGGTGATCCCTGCAAAGGCGTTGGCCGGCGTCATGCCCCAAGGTTCTGCGACACCATAGATCGCCTGCTCTTTTTCTGTCAGAGGGCGAGTAAGGCTGGCATGAGCGATAAGATGCAGAAATTTCTGCCGATGAAAGCCAAACTGCTCGGAGAACCCATTCGCGGCCATGATCATTTTCGGGCCCCGTAAAGAACCGTTTGTCGTGGTTAGGCTGACGCCGTTTTGAAACTCTGCCGCAATGACAGGTGAGTTTTCGTAAAGCGTGACGTTTTCGGGTAGTGTATCCGCCAAACCTCGGGTTAGCGCGGCAGGGTTCATCAATACGCAATGTGGCGTATAAACAGCGGCATTAAAATGTGGCGATCCAAGACGCTTTTGCAGGTCATCTTTTTGTATCCATTCATACGGCTCGCCTAGTGCATCGAGCTCTTTTCGGAATGGCTCCAACACATCGCGTGTCCCGCGCTCAGAAACCGCAGTGTGATATTTTCCGGCGCGTGACCAATCGCAATCGATCCCGTGCGTTTCCACAACGTTTTCAAGATGATCAATTGCCATCCGTGCCAGCCGCATGAAGCGATGAGACCCTTCGAGTTCATCAAGTGACGAACCAACGTTATGAGGCAGGTCGATCGCAAAGCCCGAATTGCGCCCTGAGGCGTTTTCCCCGGCCTCACCTGCATCGATTACGGCGATTTTTTCATCTGGGCAGTTCTCGGCGAGCCTCCGCGCCGCCGCAAGCCCGGCATATCCTGCGCCCAACACGACCCAATCCGCTTTGATATCACCTCGAAGTTCCGGTTTCGCATCGCGTGCGGGCAGCACGGCACTCCATCCATTGGTTTTGTCGTCTTTGGGCAAGCGATTGATTTTCATGACTTACCCTTCTGCCCAATCGGCGGGTTCAATAGCGTAGAAGACCAGAGCGCTGTCCGCGATATAGGTCAGCTCCGTTCCTGAGGGCAGCCAAATGCTGTCCTTCGGCCCGGCTTTGAGATCGCTGTTTTTTGTCCTGACCGTGATTTCGCCCTCCAGCACCAGAATGACCTCGTCATACTGTACGGTCCATGGGATTTCTGCGTCGCTGAAGCGGGCGAACCCCGTACCGAGCTTGCTACTAAATGAAGCGCCTGAGATCTCATTAACCTCTGCCATCTCGCCATACGCAAAACGCGGTTTAAAGGCTTTTGAGGCGAATTCGATTACCTGAGGAGGGGCTTTATTTTGCATGATAGTCTCTGGCTGGTTGACGTAAAACATACAGCCCTGTACTGTAACATGCAACCTTGTATGGTCCATACCAATGTCGCCTGACCAAACTCTTGAAAATCTGGATCGCCAAACACGCCTGATACGCAAGGATTGGGTGGATAAGGCGCTTGCGGTGCTAGTGGCAAACGGCATTGATGCCGTGCAGATCACTGTTTTGGCGCGCGATCTAGGTGTCACCAGAGGAAGCTTTTATTGGCACTTTGAGAGCCGCGAAGATCTGCTGAATGCACTGATTGAGCGTTGGAGCAGGCTTAATACGAACATTATATTTGAGGTGGTACAAGGCGCTACGACGCTTGATGAGGGTATTCTGGCGTTGTTCTCAATCTGGAGTGATCACAAACGATTTGATCCGAACTTGGATCAAGCGATCCGCGATTGGGCCCGCCATGACGAACCACTGCGCCAAAAGGTCAAAGTAGAGGATGACGCACGGGTGGAGGCGTTGGCTGCTTTCTTCAAGCGTCAAGGATATGAAGCGACAGAGGCCTTTATCAGGGCGCGCGTGCTCTATTTTACGCAGGTCACATATTACGGTCTGCGCATTGCCGACGATGAAACTGCGGAACAGCGCTTGAGTTACCTTGAGGCGTATTTTCAAGCCTTTACTGGTCGCGATATCGATGCCGGTACTGCGGATGCTTATCGCTCGGTTCTCTTGCAAGAGGAGCGGGGTCGATGAACACGCAACGCAGCGGTGGCAGGCGGGGGCGTAGCGCAAAACGCGCTAAGGCTGGCGAGAGGGCGTTTGATGCAGCGTGGCGGCAATGGCAAAATCCTTACGCCCCTGTTGAGCAATTCAGCGCAGACCAGATCGAAGCTATCCATCAAGCTGCACTTCGCGTGCTCAAAGAGATCGGTCTTAAAATTCTGAGCGACGAGGCCCGCACGCTCTATGTCGAAGGCGGCATGGCTGAACTGGACGATGAGGTCATCCGTTTTGATCCGGAACGGGTGATGGAACTCGTTGGACAAGCTCCAAGTGTCGTTAACCTAATGGGTCGTAACCCTGGGCGTGAGGTCAAGATTGGCGGGCGCCATGTTGGTGTGTGTACAACGGGAGGCACGCCCAACTTTTCTGACATCGAGCAAGGCAGGCGCCCAGGTACGCTTAAGGCGCTCGACAACCTTTGCCGTGTGGCTCAGACCTATGATGTCATCCACATGATAGGGCCCTTTGTTGAGGCGCAAGACGTGCCGCCGCATCTGCGCCATTACGCGATGACCAAATCCGTCTTGACGCTCACAGATAAGGTACCGTTTGTTTTCTTTCGTGGCACAGAGGCGGTGGCGGATGCCTATGAAATGCTGCGCATCGCTCACGGGCTTACGCCGGAAGCGTTTTGCGAAACACCGGTTAGCTACTCTGTTGCCAATTCAAATTCGCCGCTGATGCTCGATCTGCTGATGTGTCGGGGGATCATTGACGCTGCAAGAGCGGGGCAGCTTATGGTGCTCACACCCTTTACGCTGGCCGGGGCCATGGCGCCCGTGACAATCCCCGGAGCGTTGGCGCAACAACATGCCGAAGCGCTGGCTGGGATCGCCCTGTCACAGCTTTCACGCCCCGGAGCGCCAGTTTGTTACGGTAGCTTCACCAGTAATGTGGATATGAAGTCTGGTGCCCCCGCTTTTGGCACGCCGGAATATGTCAAAGCAGCGTTTGCCTCGGGGCAGCTCGCGCGGCATATTGGCCTGCCGCTGCGTTCGTCCGGTGTAACCGCCTCCAATGAGGCTGATGCGCAGGCGGCCTATGAGACGCAAATGTCGCTCTGGGGTGCATTGATGGGTGGCACAAACCTTCTGCTGCACGGTGCCGGTTGGTTAGAGGGCGGGCTGACCGCGTCGGCCGAAAAATTCGTTATGGATGTTGAAATGCTCCAGATGTTTGCGGAGCTGTTCAAGCCTGTTGAGGTGAATGATCAAACACTTGGATTAGACGCTATCGCGGATGTAGGTCATGGCGGCCATTTTTTTGGCACCCAGCACACGCTGGAACGCTTTGAAACGGCATTTTATTCTCCGCTTCTGTCTGACTGGTCCAATTTTGAGAATTACCGTGATCGCGGCAGCGTCGACACTACCCAACGCGCGCATAAGATATTTTTTGATGCGGTGCGGGCTCACGAACCGCCGCCGATGCCGGAAGACAGGCTTGAAGAAATGGAGGCTTTCATTGCGCGCAGGACCGAAGAAGGTGGTGCCAACATAGAGCGCTAGCGCGCCTCAAAAACCATCTCACCGCCTTCGGTGTTACTCAAGATCAGCGTCTCGCCAACCACCTCCGCAAGTGTCATTTGTTCCAGCGCTTTGAAAAAGGCCGTTTCCTCGGGCAATTCCGGACAGGCGCGCCGGGTCACGGCAAGAGCCTCCACTTGGAACCAGGGATATGGCTGAAGTTGTTGGCCTGAAAAGCTGTTGCAAGGCGCGCGCCCGTTGATCTTGCCCTCTTCCGGGAATTGCACGACGGCCTCTGTTTCAAATGCTGCTCCGCCGATTTCAACAAGATGCCACTCTCGCTCTGCCGCGCCGTAGCCCGAAAGCGTCTCATCCCCACCGCAATTCAGCAGGCCAAGCACAAAAGGAAGTATCAAAAGCGGCTTCATGCGCGCGTTTTAGCGCAAAGCCAGTACCAGATCGACAAGTGATCCAATTGCGCTTTGCTGGTCAGACGGTGAGGCATCGCGCAGAACTGACATGCCTACAGCAGTTGAGTAAAGAATGCGTGCCATCTCCGGATTTGCAATGCCGCTTTCGCCAAGCAATTCTTGAGTTTGCATGAGCCTTGCGGCGTCTACCCGGTTAACGGCTCGGCGTGCCGGCCGGTGGCTCTGTGCCCAGCTTCGGATTGCGGGTTCCGTGGGCTCGGGTGCCGCAAATGCTTGGGCTAAATTTCGTAGACGGGCAACAGGTGTGGGCCCTGTCGCCGCTTGATCGGCGATATGCGCGACCGCTTGTGTTTCCCATTCTGCAAGCAGGGCATTTTGAAACGCTGGCACATCTCGGAAATGCCAATAAAATGAGCCTTTTGAGACACTTAACTTGACAGCAAGTGGTTCTGCCTTCAATGCGTCTGGTCCATCTTTGGATAAGGCGCGCATGCCGGCGGAGAGCCAGTCATTTGCGTTCAAGCGGGTGGATTTCTTTGGCATAGCACACACATATGCGGCGGCCTCAACCTTTGCAAGCGTAATGCTGCTCTGCAGCATTTTGGTATAGGAAATTGAGCTTACCGCTGCGTTAGCTGCTCTAAACACCATCAAGAGTGATGGTTATGCGTTCCCCGTAAAACCACGCAAGACCGTACTCCACCTGCTGATTTTTCGGTCCGATGTTTAGCCATTCCGATCTGATGAAAGGCGCCCCTTGCCGCAGCTGTAAGTGCAGTGCATACGTCGTATCTGCCAGCTGCGCCGATATCCGTGCACATGCCCGCGCGTAGTTATTGATACCGACTTTATAAAGGATTTTAGTGATTGATTGGTGCTGTTTTAGAAATTCCGTTTGTTGAGGAAACGTATCAGCCGGAAAAAAACTTCGAAATATAGAAATCGACTGTTTATCCGCAAAAGAAAGCCCATCGCAAGAATGCACGCTTGCGCCTTTGTGCAGGCCGAGGGTATCGGCCTCGTTTGCGTCTGCCTGCAGTGTCTGAAGCAAAAGCGCCAATCGAAGATTTATCGCAGCTTTGGAACGCGCTCTGCCTGATATGCACTTGTAAAGTGCCACGCGAGCCTGAGGTAGTTTTGTCATGGAGCGTTGCAGAGCCGGGGCGACAAGCGCAGCATTCAAGTTGGGGAAAATGACCGCCACGAGATGTTCCATGCAATTGACCGATGGCGGCGTGAGTCATGGCTAAGTTCAGGGTCACGACAAAGATCACGCGCGGCTCGCGGCATTGATCGACGCCGCGATGCAAACGGACGCAGGGGAGCAGGTAGAAGAGCAAATCCTGAAACCTATGAGAGAGTTGCGCGAGAGTGCGCGACAGATGCGTCGGGCAAAAGCAGCGGCGACCAAGGCTGATTTTTTCACAATGGCGCGCTCGGGTCGAAGGCCTGCCACTTATAACCAAAGCGAAGTCGGGCTGCATATTGCGGTGAAAGGTGGCGAGCGTGCCATTGAAAATGTTCATGCTTGGGTTGCTTGGGAGCGCCGGAACGACTGACTTTCTTGAGCCTATCAAACTAACGTACTATGTGGATTGTGAATCAGAATTGCAGCTTGTCCGCAAACTACGCCGGCACGCAGAAATCAATGCCGCCAAACAGGTCACAAAATGAGCGATGGGCAAGTCATTTTTCTGACGCATGCAGATGTCGTCATTGAGCCGTCAAAGCCGCCTGCAGAGTGGCCGTTGAGCCAAAACGGCAGAAGCCGACACCAGGCATTCGCTAGGAACCCAGTGCTGCGCAACGTGTCAGCTGTCTTTTCGAGCGAAGAGTTGAAAGCAAGACAAGGCGCTAAATGCGTTGCTGATGTGAAGGGCCATGCCGTTTCGACCGTGTGTGAGCTTGGAGAATGTGATCGAAGCTCTACAGGATATCTCCCCAAAGCGGAATTTCATGCGGCGATGCTTGCGTTTTTCGAAAACCCAGACGTGTCATGCGACGGCTGGGAGACGGCGAATTCGGCTATGGGCAGGATTGTCAGGGTTGTCCAAAAACTGCAGCGTCTAGCAACGGCGCTGGGAGATATACTTATTGTCGCTCATGGAACTGTTGGCGCTTTGCTGCGATGTAATCTTCTTGGCATAGAAGTTTCGCAAGAACAGATGCAGCCATCCGGTGGTCGAGAAACAGGCGGTCACTATTTTTGCTTTGGCAGTCGGATGGGCCAACCACCAAGCGATTGGGTGCGGATATGAATGTGATATTCGACATTGGCAATGTGCTCATCAAGTGGGAGCCAAAGAACGCCTTTCGCCATGCCTTTGCTAGCGATGCGCAAATAGACTCGTTTTTTGCCGAGATTGGTTTCTTTGACTGGAATCTTGCTCAGGATTGTGGCCGTAGTAGAGACGAAGGCGTGGCCGTAATCGCGGAAAAATGGCCGCATTATAGAGATCTAATTGATGGATATTTCGACCGTTTCGGTGATGTGGTCAGCGAGCGCATAGAGGAAAGTTGGACCATCTTAAAAGAGCTTCAAAGCGGCGGGGTTCGTTTATTTGCTCTGACCAACTGGGCCAAAGATACCTGGCCAATCGGTCTTGCCAAACATCCTGATTTACAGAACCTCTTTGAAGATATCGTGGTTTCTGGCCTAGAAAACGTTTTGAAGCCTGAGCGAAGGATTTTTGACCTGCTTTGCTCGCGCAACCAAATCGATCAGCACGATTGTCTATTCATCGATGATAGTGCGACAAATGTGAAGGGCGCTATCGCTTCTGGTATGCAGGCACATCATTTTACCTCTGCGGCCGTTTTGCGCGCAGATTTGATAAAAAGAGGCCTATTATCAGCGACTATAACTTCGCCTATCCGGTGAGGGTGGGAGGGTACTATTTTATGATTCCATCGCTGATCCAGAAACTCGACAATCCAAAACTGGAGATGGCTGCAGTACAACTCTTTTATGCCGAATGCGAGCAGTGCCTCTATGCTCTGCCGCACTATATCCAGGTGACCAATCTCGACTTTGGGGATCATCCTTGTGGTCTTTGCGCGGTGGAGGAAGCCAACCTCTACGATTTGATTATGGATCATACAGGTCAACATATGTTTGTCGGCTCTGATACGGACTACTGCCAAAAAAACCGCAATCAAGAGGAGGCAGTGTGAACGCGAATGCAATCGATCACGCTGGGCTGATCTATCTCCACGGTGCGGGTCTCAACGCCGAGAGTTGGGGTGACGTGCCGGGCATGGCGCTCAATTTGCCGGGTCATGGCGGCACGCCACGCGCGCCCGACGCAACGGCAGAAAGCTTTGCCGCAGAAATTTTCGACCGTGTGCCAGAGGGTACAGTTCTGGTTGGGTACTCTCTGGGTGGGATGGTGGCTATGGCCTTTGCCGCCGCTTATCCCGATCATCTGCGCGCCCTTGTGTTGGTTGACACACCAATCCGCGCGCCTTTAAAATTTATCTCTTGGTACACGCCCTATGTGGCACCAATTGTGACGCGATTTCCGGGAACTAAAACCATTGGTAAGGCAGTTGGTAGCCGCATTGAGAACCCTGCCGGACAAGCCGAATTTCGCCGTCACATAGAGGCTGCGAATCCACGCGGCATGGCCGATGCATTGATCGTGGCAGGTGGCTTTGACGGTGCTGAAGCGCTTCCTAAACTCACGCTGCCGATGCTCGTGCTTTGTGGTAAGCGCAGCCTTCTCACAGGCGAAAAATACCGCGAGATGGTGGGCGGTGCCTGTCCGCAGGCTGAGATTGTCGTAATGGACACTGGGCATCATATACCGTTTGACAATGCGCCTGCCATGCAGGCGGAAATTGATCATTTTGTGGAGGCGTTGCCATGACACCTTTGTTGTCCGCCCGTGATGTCACGAAACACCATGGACACCGGATTGTGTGCAGCAGGGTGAGCTTTGATCTTTATCCCGGCGAGGTCATTGGGATTGTTGGAGAGAGTAGGTTGGGAAATTCGACCCAAATGCGGATGATCTATGGAAATTACCTCGCCTCGTTTGGGATTTTTCTCGACCTGATGATTCGCGAAATGGTTTGCGATCGCGAGATTTATATCTCAAAATTTAAAGCTGGGAGCATAAAATGAAAGGTCGGTTGATCGCGGTCGTTGGGCCCTCTGGCGTGGGCAAAGATAGCGTAATGGAGGGCATGGTGCGTGCCTGTCCGGACTTGATGCTTGTTCAGCGGGTGATCACGCGAGAAGCAGGTGCAGGTGGCGAGAACTTTGAGCACGTGAGTGAGGCGGAGTTTCAAGACCGTGTTCACGACGGCGCATTCGCTTTGCATTGGCAGGCGCATGGGCTGTTTTATGGCGTCCCGCGTGAAATCACTGCGGCGCTAAGCTCAGGCACATCTCTTTTGGTCAACCTGTCTCGTGCGGTGTTGCCCGAGGCCCAGATGCTTTTCCCTGGCTTTTGCGTGCTGCATTTGACGGCACCACGAGAAGTGCTGGCGCAACGTCTTGCAGACCGTGGGAGAGAGAGTGCCGATGTGATCGATTTGCGTCTGGAACGCGCTGGTTTCGAGTTGCCCGAGGGGCTACGCCAAGTGATTGAGATTGCCAATACGGGTATGATTGATGAAACCGTTGGGCAGGCGTTGAGCGCGCTTCATTTGCCAAGGGGGTAGCGTTGCATCAGGTGGAAAAACCCATCTTTTGCCTCGCCGACAAGGCTCAGCGCGTCAATGGTAAACGGCGAAAGCGCGATCTCGTCCAAATGCTTTTCGAGCGTCTCGGTGACTTCGTCGCGCAGTGGTTTTTGCAGCCTCCCCGACAGGGTCATGTGAAAACGGAACTTGTCCATCACATGTGGATATCCCCATTTCAGAAGAAGCGCGTCTTCTACCGCGCTAAGACCTTTGGCGCGGCGTTTGGCCAGCTCTGCTTCCGTCAAAGGCGCGCGAAAACCCTCGAACGACTTGACTGTGTCCGAGGCAAGAGAGCGCAGGTCATCCGCATCCCCGTCGGGCACCAAGGCCAAAAAACTACCCAACTGAGCCAATTTCAAACCATCGAGTTTGATGGTCGCCTGACGCGCACAAAACGTCTCAAGTGCCTTGCTCAGAGCCTCTGGCGTTTGCCCATCAGCGAGTCTGAAGGGTGCTTTTATGGTTCCGTGAAAGCCATATTTTCGTGGAGTTTTCGTCGCCTCTTCGTCGCCGAGGGGTTCAAAGAATTCGCCAGAGACAATATCCCAACCAAGCCAGCGCGCGCCGAAACTCGCCAGAGACCCTGGTGCTGGCGTGAAGTAAATTCCATAGCGCTGAAATGGCATGACATCTCCCTTTCTTACCCAAGCGATTGAGGTTCCAATGACACAAGACTTCACTCTCGCCAATGCCACGCTTGTGCTTGCTGACCGTACGTTAAGGGGTTTCCTAAAGGTTTCTGACCAAAGGATTGTCGAAATCGGAGAGGGCTCAAATGTGCCGCCTGGCGCGATCGACTGCGCTGGTGATTTTGTGGCGCCAGGTCTTATCGAGCTTCATACCGACAATCTCGAACGCCATATTCAACCGCGCCCCAAAGTGCCCTGGCCGTATGATCCGGCCCTTCTTGCCCATGACGCAGAGCTTGCAAGCACAGGGATCACCACGGTTTTTGATGCGATGCGCGTGGGCTCTGTGCCAAAATCGAAGGCGAGGTTTAAAAGATATGCGCGCGATCTTTCGCGGCGGCTTTGGGACTTACGTGATCAGGGCGCATTGAAAGTTAGTCATTTTCTGCATTTGCGAGCCGAGCTATGTTCGGAAACCCTTGAGGACGAAATGGCCGAGTTTGACGCAAATGACCGCGTGCGGATCGTGAGCTTGATGGATCACACACCGGGCCAAAGACAGTTTCGCGATCTGGAAAAGTTCGAGGCCTATTACAAAGGTAAATACGATCTAAGTGATGATGAATTCATCGAATCTTCCAATGCTTTGAGGGAACTCGGTGCCCTAAAAGGTGATCTGCACGCGCGACACGCGGTGAAAGAAGCCCAGCGTTATGGTGCGGTGCTTGCCAGTCACGATGATACCACCGAGGCGCATGTGCTGGCCTCAAAGGCCCACGGTGTGACTATGGCCGAATTTCCTACGACGGCAGAGGCCGCAAGGGCGTGCCGCGACAACCAGCTTGCAATCATTATGGGTGCGCCAAATCTGATCCGTGGCGGATCGCATTCCGGTAATGTGGCGGCGAGCGATTTAGCTGAAGCAGGTTTGATTGATATTCTCTCATCCGACTATGTGCCGTCAGCTTTGCTCTTGGCGGCGGTCAGACTGGCGCGAGACTGGGATGACATCGCGCGCGGTATTGCGACTGTCACGCGGAACCCGGCAAAGGCGGTTGGACTTCATGACAGAGGTGAGATCGCGGTTGGAAAACGCGCGGACCTGATCCGTTTTAGCATGCCAGCTCAAACGCCGTTTTTACGCGCTGTCTGGTCTCTGGGTAAGCGCGTCGCCTGATCGTCACAAAATCATCCGGAGGCTTTGGAAGCCTCCGGGTACTCGTCAAAGACTTCTTAACTAGTTAAGCCGCTTTTTCCTCGCGTTTGGCAAGCGTCACTTCCAGAGTTAGCTCCTTGCCTCCACGAAAAACCTCAATCTCGGCGGTGGTACCTGCCGTTTCGCGCGCCACCCCGCGTGTCAGGTCGCGCAGCTCGGTCACGTCCTTTCCCGCAAAGCTCAGGATGACGTCACCGGATTGCAAGCCCGCTGCTTCTGCCGGGCTGTCTTTAACAACCTGTTCGATCATCACGCCGTCACCGGCCGTAAGGCCTAGCACATGCGCCACGTCTTCGCCGACAGGCTTGATCTGTACGCCGAGCCAGCTGCGTTCAATCTCTCCGTCATCTTTAAGGTCGGCCACGATGTCTGTCACGAGATCAGACGGCACAGAAAAACCGATCCCCACTGAACCGCTGCTAGGAGAGAAAATAGCAGTGTTCACGCCCACAACTTCGCCTTCGAGATTAAAGAGCGGCCCGCCGGAATTGCCGCGATTAATGGCGGCGTCTGTTTGCAGAAAGTCATCAAACGGGCCGGAATTTATGTTCCGCGATTTGGCCGAGATGATGCCGGATGTGACCGTGCCGCCAAGGCCAAAAGGACTACCGACTGCGATGACTTCTTCGCCAACTTCAAGATCATCCGATGAACCGAATGATACGGTCGGAAGATCGGCACCTTCGATGTCGAGCAACGCAATATCGGTCAGCGGGTCGGAACCGATGATTTGTGCGTCATATTTTGAGCCATCTTCCAGTTTGATCGTGACCTCGGCTGCGCCCTCAATCACATGGTGATTTGTTACGATCAGGCCGTCCTCCGAGATAATAAAACCAGAGCCTAGACCTCGACGAGGTGTTTGGGGTCCTTTGCGTTCAAACTGATCGCCAAACCGTTTCATAAATTCCTCGAAACGAGGATCGTTAAAGGGTGATTCTTTATCCGCGATTTTGTCTGTTGAGCCGGTAACTTCGACAAAGACTACGGCTGGGCTAACGTTTTTGACCAGATCGACAAACCCGCCTGTTGAGGCCAGTGCCGATGTAGATGAAATTGCCCCGATAAGGGCGGCTGCTCCCGCTGTACCAACGGTTTTTCTCAGCGCAATACTCATTTTCGTCTCCAATTGCTACTACGCCGGAGATCTATGGGGTTTGGGTCAAGCTGATCTGAACGAAAATATAAATTTTCTTGAGCTTCGGCACGTCTAAATGTCAAAAATGCGCCCCGCCTGGTCTCCCTAAAGCCTTTCGCCTTTAACCTGAGACATCTGCAAAAGGCGAAAGGCGTGCAACATATGGCCGTTGCGCTGCGTTTCGCGATTAGCTGCGACTCAGGTTTTTTGCGAAACGCGTT
>JBCBBI010000012.1:70378-114183 GCA_038531775.1 Pseudomonadota bacterium
CGCGTCCTCCTTGCTTGATCGTCAAAGCGACGGAGGGGAAAACAGCAATGGCTGTCGGGGTGTCCAACCATCTCTGTTCCGCGAATGATTTATATAGCTAGCTTTGCGTAAACTTGGAGTGAGCTTCAGGTTTTTTTGAGCTTGGGAAGACCAGTGACGCTTCGAAACCAGCAGAGGTGTTTTCCAGCAAAAGCTCTGCCTCGTGCAACTCTGCGACCGCCGCCACTATAGCGAGCCCGAGCCCGTGGCCAGAGCTTCCTCGGTCTTCGCGGCCTCGGGTGAAAGGCGTGCGGACGTCTTTCATTATATCATCGGGAATGCCCGGGCCGTTGTCCTTGACCGTTAAGACCGCGGAATGCGCCTCGGACTTAACCTCTATTTCGATCTTGGCTTTTGCACCGGCATGTGTGCAAGCGTTCTGAACCAGGTTGATCATCGCTTGCTGAAGCATGTCCGCATCTGCCTCAATGATCGTATCCTTATCTGAAAGAGTTAGGCTTTGGTCGTTTTCCTCGGCAAGCGGTTCAAGAAAAGCGATTGCCTTTTCAGCAATCTGCTTCAGAGACGTTTCCTTAAAGTGACTGCGGTTTGCCGTGGTCTGAATGCGTGAGAGCCGCAAGATTGTCTCAAACAATCGCCCTAACTCATCCGTAGCGGCAAGGGCTGCGCCGACCTTTTCTCTTGCCCTATGATCGCTTGAAACAGCATCTGCAGCCTCCTGCATAGCGATCTGCGCGTGCGACAAGGGTGTTTTGAGATCATGAGCGATGGCCGATGCGCTGGATTTCACGTTCACGACAAGCCGCTGAAGCTGTGCCAGATTTGCGTTGATCCGTTTTGAGACGCGATCAATCTGGTCATTGTTTGGGCCAACGGGCAGCCTGGCCGACATCTGCCCTTTTGCCACATCACTAAGCACGTGTTCCATGCGGTCTAGCCGTTGTTGCGACCGACGAGCCGCCCATAAACCCAAAAACAGCGTCGAAAATGCAAGAAGGGTCCCAAAGAGAGCCATTCCTTTTATAAGTCGCGTTCGGGCCTCGCCAACCACGGCATCATCGCGCCCTACCACAAGTGTGAGCGCATCGATACGGTCAACCCAAATCGCATAGCGTCCAGCGATCCGCCCGCGGCTCAGCACACCTAAGTCGCGGGTGTCGAAGCCTAGGAAATCCGGTTGCGTGGAAATCGGACCGGTCAGGCTCAATCTACGCTCGTCGAATAGCCCGTAAGCTCGATCGGAGGCGGCACGCTCCAACCGGTTGATGGCCTCGATCAAACCACGGCGTCCCTCGTCACGATAGATCTGGCTGAGCAAAGCCGTTTCACCCTGCACCCGCGATCTAAGGTCCTCGATCAGGGTCGTCTCAACGGATTTGAGAAGGGCCCAGCAGGCGATTGAGTAGAGAACCAGGAAAACGGCTAGAACACGGGTAGCGGCCTGAAACGGCTCACTTCGGATCAGGCTAGTGAGGCGCACGGATCACGTACCCCATGCCGCGCATCGTGTGCAGTAGGCGAACATCGAAGGGTTTGTCAATTTTCTGTCGTAGCTTGCTGATATGCGTCTCGACAACCGATGTCCCCGGATCAAAGTTAAAGTCCCAAACCCGTTCTAAAATCAGCGTGCGGCTGATGACGCGTCCAGCATTTTCCATCAGTAACTGAAGGAGCGAAAACTCTTTGTTGTGCAGCGCGATCGTGTCGCCTTGGCGCGCTGCCGTGCGTTCGAGCATATTGAGCGTTAGATCATGCACGGTCAAAGCTGTTTGTTGCGCCGTCGCCTTTGGCCGTCTGGATAAGGCATCTATTCGTGCAAGCAATTCGGAAAAATGGAAAGGCTTGACCATATAGTCGTCGCCACCAGATCTGAGGCCGTCCACACGGTCATCGACATCGGAAAGAGCGGTCAAGAAGATCACGGGAATGTCTATGTTCGCCGAACGCAAGGATTTCACCAGAGCGAGACCGTCCATGCCGGGCATCATCCGGTCTGTGATCAGAAGATCAACCTCATTGTATAAGCAATAAGTTAATGCCTCCCGTCCGTCGCTTACCCAATCCACGACAAAGCCCTGTTCTATCAAACCTTGACGAACATAATCGGCTGATTTGGTATCGTCTTCTGCAAGAAGAATTTTCATACGCCAAATATGGTTGCACGCCATTGGCGTTACAATGGATCAGTGGATCGAGACCGTATCCTATCGGCTGCGGCTTGAATCCCTAGTAAATACAAGGTTTGGTTTTCTGGCTCATTGCTCTGAAAGGGTGGTTCATGGAATTTTTGTTTAGCGCAGCAACGCAGCCGTCTTTGCCCGTAGAGGGAACCTCGGCTCTTTTCCCTGTCCGTCGTATATTCTGCGTCGGTCGCAATTATGCGGCGCATGCGGCTGAAATGGGCGGTGAGGTGGACCGCGAAGCACCTTGGTACTTTAATAAATCTGCCCATACGGTTTGCCTCAGCGGTGCGACAATTCCAATGCCGCAAGAGACAGAAAACTGTCATTACGAGATGGAATTCACAGTCGCGCTTGATGGAGAGGCCAAAGCCATTTCAGAGGCTGAAGCGATAGGGGCTGTCTTTGGCTATGCCTCTGGGATTGACCTGACGCGGCGCGATCTGCAGGCGATTGCCAAGGAAAAGCGCAGGCCATGGGACCTTGGCAAAGACTTTGAAAATGCTGCGATCTTGGGCGCTATCACGCCTGTTGCGGCATTCGGCGCGCCCAAAGATCAGCGGATTTGGCTAGATCACAATGGCGAACGCGTGCAGGAAGCGCGTTTGTCAGATATGGTTTGGAACGTAGCTGAGATCATCGCGCATCTGTCGCGCTTCTATCATCTTATGCCTGGTGATCTGATTATGACAGGCACGCCTGCCGGTGTTGGACCCGTTGCGCCGGGAAGCCATTTGCAAGGCTCTATTGAAGGTCTAGCACCTGTAGAACTACGTTTTTCCAACTGAGAAAAACGTGTTTTTCACTTGCAACTCTGTGAATTGATCGCATCAATGTTGATCTTATAGACGCATGTACCGTGAAGTATGATCGGTCTGTCAAGAGGAGGAAAATTATGGGGTTTCTGAAAAAAACCACGAAAGCGTTTTTGGCCGCAAGCGTAACAGCGCTCGTGACAGGCGGGGCTTGGGCGCAAGAAGTAACGCTCAAAATGCACCAGTTTTTGCCACCGCAGGCAAATGTCCCGAACCTGATCCTGGTACCTTGGGCCGAGCGTGTGATGGAGGCCTCAGAAGGTCGTATCCAAATCGATCATTTTCCTGCAATGCAACTCGGAGGCAAGCCGCCAGAGCTTGTCAGTCAGGTGCAGGATGGTGTTGCCGATATCATTTGGACGGTCGCTGGCTACACGCCGGGCCGTTTCCCACAGCTTGAGGTGTTTGAGCTGCCATTCATGATGACCAATGCCGAGGATACCTCTCGCGCCTATTGGGAGTATGCCGAAGCCAACATGATGGACAAGGATTTCAAGGACCTGAAAATCCTTGGTGTATGGGTGCATGGCCCCGGTGTTATCCATTCCTCCACACCGGTCGAAGAGCCGGCGGATCTCAATGGCCTTAAGGTGCGTGGCCCGACGCGTATCATCACCGGAATGCTGAATGAACTTGGAGCGACGGCTGTTGGCATGCCGGTGCCCGCAATGCCGGAAGCGCTTTCGAAAAAGACAATAGACGCGGGTGTGATCCCTTGGGAGGTCACTGGCGCGTTGAAAATCCCGGAACTGGTTGGCAACCACACCACATTTGGCGATGATCCGCTTTATACTGCAGCTTTCATTTTTGCGATGAACAAAGACAAATATGAGGCGCTGCCCGATGATCTGAAAGCTGCAATCGATAGTCAGTCAGGCGCAGATTTCTCCGCCCTCGCTGGTAAGACCATGCAAGACAGCGATGCCGCCGAGCGTGCCAAAACTGAGGCGCGTGGCAACAACATTATTGATCTGACGCCGGAGCAGGTGGCCAAATGGAAAGAGGCCGCGGGGCCGGTTGAGTCTAACTGGATTGCCGAGATGGACGGTAAGGGCTTTGATGGCCAAGCTTTGGTAGATCAGGCAAAGGCCTTGATTTCTGACGCCAGCAAGTAAACAAGGCTAAATGATATCCCGCGCCGCTCGTCGTTTCGGGCGGCGCGTATTTTTTGGGGGACGCAGTGCATAAAGCCTTTTGGTTAGTGGCAAAATTCATGGCCGTTCTTGGTGGCTTAGTCCTGACGGGGCTTGTGCTAATGACCTGCGTTTCCATCCTTGGTCGTCAGCTCAACGGTTTTTTCAAAGGTGATCTGGCCCAGGGTTTGTTTCCCGACTTTGCCGATAATATGATCGCGCTGGGTGTTGCGCCAATCTTGGGCGATGTGGAACTGGTTGAGGCTGGGATGGCATTTACGATCTTTGCCTTTCTGCCGCTCTGCCAGATTTCAGGCGCCCATGCGCAGGTGGATATTTTCACGTCTCGTTTGCCACAGCGTGGGAGCCGCGTTCTGCAACTTATCACCGATCTGATCTTTGCCGTCGTACTCGTTTTGATCGCATGGCGGCTCTCCGTCGGCCTGCAAGAGAAACAGCAATATTCTGAGACCAGCTTTATGCTGCAGTTCCCGCTCTGGTGGGCCTATGGGGCGAGCTTGATTGCCGCCAGCGTTGCGGCGCTTGTCGGCATATACGTGGTCTTTGTCAGGGGTATGGAATTGCTTTCCGGTCGCGATCTTTTGCGGGAGCGGAACGGTTGAGCAATCTTGAGATCGGCATTGCCTCTTTTCCAATACTGATGGGTCTGATTTTTTTTCGGGTGCCTATAGGGCTTGCGATGTTTTTAGTGGCGTTGGGTGGTCTTTACGCTTTGACCGATGGCTGGAACGTCGCGCTCTCTAGGCTCAAGCATGAGGGTTTTTCAACTTTTTCAAGCTATTCTCTTTCGATCGTTCCGATGTTCCTTTTGATGGGGCATTTTGCCACTTTAGGGGGTATGTCTACGGCGCTTTTCAAGGCGGCTGAAGCTTTTCTTGGCCACCGAAAGGGGGGCGTCGCGATGGCCTCAGTGGGCGCTTGCGCCGGGTTTGGCTCGATTTGTGGCTCGTCCCTTGCGACCGCTGCCACGATGAGCCAGGTCGCCTTGCCCGAGCTGAAACGCTATGGCTATTCCGGCGGATTTTCGACAGCAACACTGGCGGCTGGCGGGACACTGGGCATTCTCATCCCGCCCTCTGTAATTCTAGTCATCTATGCGATCCTGACAGAGCAGAATATCGCGAAGCTCTTCCTTTCGGCCTTCGTGCCCGGCCTGCTTGCGGCGGTGGGTTATATGCTCACCATTGCGGTCTATGCCCGAATTCATCCTGAAGACGCTGGCGCGCGAGAGCGTTTGCCAATGGCGGAGCGGTTGCGCGCGCTGTTTGATGTGTGGCCCGTGCTTTTGGTTTTTGGCCTTGTCGTAGGTGGCATTTATCTGGGTTGGTTTACGCCGACAGAAGGTGCGGCCGTTGGGGCGGCGGGCACCGGCTTGATCGCCTTGCTCAATGGCGGCCTGACATGGCAGAGCCTGCAGGAAAGCTTCTTCTCCACAGCCCGCAACTCGGCGATGATCTTTTTCATCATCCTAGGGGCGGGGCTCTATAACGGCTTTTTGGCACTGAGCCAGGCACCGCAAGCACTTTCGGAATGGGTGCTCGGCCTAGGCCTAAGCCCGATGTCGATCCTGCTTGCGATCCTAGTGCTTTACCTCATTTTCGGCTGCCTTATGGACAGCCTTTCGATGATCCTGCTCACGATCCCAATCTTCTTCCCAATCATCAGTGCGCTTGATTTTGGCATGACGCCGGAAGAGGTCGCGATCTGGTTCGGCATTCTGGTGCTGATCGTGGTCGAGGTTGGGCTTATAACCCCGCCTGTTGGCATGAACCTCTTTGTCATCAACGCTATGGATCCCTCAACGCGGATCACCGCGACTTATCGAGCGGTGCTTTATTTCGTGACGTCCGATATTTTGCGCGTCGGGCTTCTGGTCACATTCCCGTCAATCACGCTTTTCCTTCTACGCTGGCTGCATTAGAGCGCGCCCATGAATGGCACAAGCGATAGCAGGTTGGCGCGGTTTCCCGTCACCTTCTTCACCATGATCATGGGGTTAAGCGGGTTCACCCTGTCTTTGGCCAAGGCAGAAGAAGTGTTGGTTCTTCCCGACACAGCGTCGACATTCGCCTTGGTCGCGACGACAATCCTGTTCGTTATGATCACAGGTGTTTACGCTCTCAAAGCGCTGCGGCACTGGGAGGCGGTTCGAGCAGAATGGGCCGATCCGGTTCGGGTGGCTTTCTTTCCTGCCTTTTCGATTTCGCTCCTACTTCTCGCCACGGCCTTTCATCCTATATCAGCAGCTTTGTCGGAGATCGTTTGGCTCATTGGCGCGGTGTTGCAGCTGATACTAACCGTTGGCGTTGTCTCAAGCTGGATCGGCGCGCGATCGTTTCAGCATGGGCATTTGACGCCTGCGTGGTTCGTGCCCGTGGTTGGGAACGTTATTGCGCCGATTGGAGGCGTGACGCTTGGCTATGTGGAGTTCAGTTGGTTTCTCTATGCCATCGGGCTGATGTTCTGGATCGTTTTGCTCGCAATCGTGATTAACCGGTTGATTTTTCACGACCCGATCCCCGAACGCTTGCAACCCACTTTGGTTGTACTGATTGCGCCGCCAGCGATTGGCTTTCTCGGGTGGGTCTCGCTAAACGAAGGCCTCGACCCGTTCGCGCGGATCCTTATCAATTTGGGCTACTTCTTTTGCCTGATCGTCGCGGTACAGTTACCCGCACTAAGCCGGTTGCAGTTTTCCATGACCTTTTGGGCGCTGAGCTTCCCCCTTGCGGCGATCACCACAGCCTCTCTGTGTTTTGCCCAACTATCAGGATCGGAATTGCATAACACTCTCGGTTTTGGCCTTTTGGGTGTTCTGGCTGTGATTTTGACCTGGCTTTTGGTACGAACCGTGCGCGCGGTTTGGCTTGGCGAAGTCTTTTAGTCAGACCAGACTATCTGCTATTCGTCTTTTAGTGCGGCGAGGAAAAGTTGCCGTGAATTTTTATACATAGGTATGCCAATAATGAAGGGCACTGTCGCGCCATTTGTGAACTTTGATTGCGTTAATTTACTGGATGAGGGAGCCGAAGGTTGTCCAGTTGAATTGGTTGCCAGCTTAGAAGAAGCCAGAGCCTATTTGAAATCTCACGAATGGGTTGTGTCTATCGATCAAGAGTATCTAGGCGACTTCTTCGAAGGTATATTGGGAATATTTCTTTTCAGAATTACGCCGCGGTTTGTCGGTGTCGACGATTTTGTTTGGGTGCTGGTCGGCGACATTCCGAGCTTATACATTACAGTCGATGAATGTCCTAATCCCGCTACGGCTCTTGATGGATACATTGGCGCTCTTGAGAAGTGGGTTGAAGCGGTTTTTGCGTCTCAACCCACTGACGAACTGTTCCCTGTTGAAGCTGCAGCCACTAACGAAAATGCCATAAACCTAAAGTCGCGCCTAGAGTTTCTTGACGAAAGAATTTTGCCAACTTGCAGAGGCTCTTTGAAAGAAGACCGCCGCCAGTAATGTCTTAAGTTGCGCCACCTATGCCAATAATCTTCGAGCAATCACCTGCGCCTGGATTTCCGCTGCACCTTCAAAGATGTTGAGGATGCGGGCATCACAAAGCACCCGGCTGATCGCATATTCCAGAGCGAAGCCATTGCCACCGTGCACTTGCAGACCATTGTCTGCAGCAGCCCAGGCCACGCGAGCGCCGAGCAGTTTGGCCATGCCAGCCTCTAGGTCACAACGCCGACCCTCGTCTTTCTCCCAGGCAGAAAAATAGGTCAGCTGACGGGCGATCATGATCTCAACGGCCATCATTGCGAGCTTGCCCGACACGCGTGGGAATTCAATCAGGGATTTGCCGAATTGTTTGCGGTCGATGGCGTATTGCATGGCGATATCGAGCGCCGACTGCGCGACACCTACGGCACGCGCCGCTGTCTGGATACGCGCGCTCTCAAAGGTTTCCATAAGCTGTTTGAAGCCCTTGCCCTCTTCACCGCCGAGCAGGTTTTCACCTTTGACGTGGAAGTTATCGAACGCGAGTTCGTATTCCTTCATGCCGCGATAGCCCAGCACCTCGATCTCGCCGCCGGTCATGCCGTCGGTCGGGAACGGGTGTTCGCAATCGCCCGGTGTCTTTTCAGCCAAGAACATCGACAGACCTTTATGATCGGTCGAATCTGGGTTGGTCCGGGCCAACAGGGTCATCACTTGCGTACGGGAGGCATGCGTGATCCATGTTTTGTTGCCGGTGATCTTGTAATCGCCGTTTTCGTCCTTCACCGCGCGGGTACGCAGCGCGCCAAGGTCGGAGCCGGTGTTAGGTTCCGTAAAGACAGCTGTTGGCAAGGTTTCAGCCGAGGCCAGACGCGGCAGCCAATGTGCCTTTTGCTCTTCAGTGCCGCCCGCGATGATCAATTCTGCTGCAATCTCTGAACGGGTGCCGAGCGACCCGACACCGATATAGCCGCGAGACAACTCCTCGGAAACGACGCACATCGACGCTTTGGACAGGCCAAAACCACCGTATTCTTCTGGAATTGTCAGACCAAACACGCCCATTTCGGCCAGCTCTTCGATGATCTCCATCGGGATAAGCTCGTCATTGAGATGCCATTCATGGGCATACGGCAGAACCTTTTCGGTGGAAAAACGGCGGAACTGATCGCGGATCATTTCGAGCTCTTCATCAAGACCCGAGTCGCCAAATGTTGCTTCTGCGGAACGCTCTTGCATCAGCTCCACAAGGCGTGTTCTCGCGCCTTGAGTGTTGCCCTTTGCCATAAGGGTTTGAACTTCTTCGCACTGAAATCCACCAAGCGCGTCCCAGCCCAGGCCCAAATCAGCAGGCCGTAGAAATTCTCCCTGATTCATCGGAATGCCGCCTGCCAGCTGGTGCAGATATTCACCAAACGCGATTTGATGGATGAGCTGCTCCATCTCACCGAATTTGCCATCCTCATCCAGGCGTTTGGCCCAGTTTAGCATTTGCCGCAGGGATTCTACATATGTCGCCAACCAAGCCAAACCGTGGCAAGCGGTCTGGTTCGCCTCGACCGCAGCGCCGGATACGCGACCCTCGATGACAACCGACATTCTGACAGCGTCTTTGGCTTTGTCCAGAAGCGCCTCCACCGGTGCAATTGCAGCCTCAGTTTTGCCGAGCAAGTCGTCCACAATTGTCGTTTCGGTGAGAATTTGGTTCTGTCCGTCGTGCGCCATGAATCAATCCCTTTGTAACAGTCGGTCCGATCTATCTACTTTGCATGTGCAGCGCAACTATTTTGCGCATGAATTGCCTGATTTAACTTATTCTTGCGCCACCATGTCGCGGCTGTCGTAGCTTACCGGCACTTCGGATCGATTATAGCACATTTCTATTTAAGCGGTGCAGCCGTTTTCAAAACTGTTACTACCAGCGCATGCAGATGCTTTTTGGCACAGATTGGGTACTTCTCGTGGCTATTGCCTGCGCCGTGGCGGTCTTTGCCGGGATGGTGAAGGGCGTGGTTGGCTTTGCGATGCCTATGGTTTTTATCTCCATGCTCAGCAATTTCGTCGCCCCAGAGGTGGCGCTGGCTGGGCTCATCCTTCCCACATTGGTGACCAACCTTTGGCAAGCCTTGCGGCAGGGCTTTGGGGCAGCGCTTGCGTCCATGGCGAAGTTTCGCGTCTTTCTGCTGGCAGGTCTCTTTTTCATGGTCGGATCGGCGCAACTTGTGACCTATTTGAGTGAAGCCGTGATGCTTTTGATGATTGGCATTCCTGTTACCATTTATGCTGCGCTGACCCTATTAGGGCGGGCGCTACAATTGCCACCCAATCCAGGAAAAGGCACCGAGATCGGGATAGGTTCCGTGGCAGGCTTCTTTGGTGGAATTTCAGGCGTTTGGGGCCCTCCAACCGTTGCTTATTTACTGGCGCTAGGCACTGAGAAAAAAGAACAAATGCGCACCCAAGGTGTGATCTACGGTACAGGCGCAATTGTCTTGACCGCCTCGCACTTGTCCTCTGGCGTTTTGAACGCGGCCACGATCCCGTTTTCCGCGGCGCTGATCTTGCCCGGTGTACTAGGCATGTGGTTTGGGCTTCGTATCCAGGATCGCATTGATCAAGCGATGTTTCGCAGACTGACGCTCATTGTGTTGGTAATAATGGGCCTAAATCTGGTGCGACGCGGTTTCTTGGCTTTGTAAACATCTGTTCGTTTTGGAAAGGGAAAATTGCTTTCATGGCACTGGCAGTAAAAACTTGATGTCGTTCGTTGGTTCAGAATTCTGGTCCCCTCGCAACATCACGCCTCCCAGAGATATCACGATGTAAAACCCTGAATGAGTTCAGCGCTAAAATTAAAGCCTGCAAAGAGCGAAACCATAACGCACAAGGCCGCGCAGAAATTGACAAAGAAATGGCATGAGGTCGAGCTGGTCAGTCGCCCTGTGCAAAGGCACAACAAGCGGAGGACGTAGAGACTAAATCCAGTAAGACAGACGCCCTGCAAATCATGATCGCGTCAAATATATTTGGTGAAGACAGTGCACAGCAATGCTAGGTGCGTTCGGCGCCTATCGGGCGGGTTTGCTCGATAGGCGACCTTACCATTTAATCATCTATTCCGTCTGAGTGCAGGAGCAGCAAAAGCTGAAATACCAAGTAATAGCAGTGGAAGCCCCGCAGGTAGCGGTACCGCAGCCAGGTTGACCCCGGAATCAAAGTTGTCAAACCCCAGGCCAAAAAAGCCAAAGTTCCCCCGGTTGCCCGCAAATTCTATGCGCCTGATATCTGCAGTGGCGCGTTCGAAAATCCAATTGGTTGCAATACCGTTTCCAGTATCGGCGTCTCCGGCGGTAATGTGAATACTGTCGAGCGCTGTTCCGCCAACTTCTGAATCGAAGGCTGTAATGCTGAAAGTTTCGCCGCCATCGACGTCCAATATTGAACCGCTAGCGAATTGCGAAGGTGTCAAGTAGGTCACTATTAGCACAGGATCAGACAAACCGCCGCTGGTAACGCCATCATCGGTCAAAAAGAAGCTACCCAGGTCTTCCATTTCAGACGCACTGAGATTGTCGTTGCCGTTTCCCGGTCCCTGAAATGCCGTCCGTGTGCCGCCGTAGGACGCGAGAACCGGTGCAGAGCCGTCTGCTAGAGCGAAAGTGACACCAGCGGTCGCCGCGAATTGGTTTGAGATGGCTACCCCATCCACTGGTGTCTCACCTGGTACTGTTTCAAAGTCGATTGTGGCCGCGTTGGCCGCGAAGCAAAGCCCGGACAAAGCTAGGCCAGTAAAGATATTTCTGAGATACATTTGGTACTCCCCAAGGGCCGCAAATACGCATTCAAGCTTGCGGCAATACACGATAGTGCTTTTTGCTAGACCGCTCGCAAAGCCGGGATCAATAAACAGAACTGCAACCCTACAGTGCGAAAATGCACATCTAAGACAGAACAAACACGTTTTTGCAACTTGGACCAGAATTGGCAACCCAAACGAAAACGTTTCTCACTACCTCTGAGTAAGGCAATTCCACCGCATTTTAATTTCAAAAAACATCGCCGCTCTTTTCCCTTTGCTGTGTATCCGTTAAGTGACGCAGGAGCGAAATTCTTTGGCGGAAAACTGGCTATGAAGTTCACCCTGTCCTGGTTGAAAGATCATTTGGAAACAGAAGCCTCTCTTGACGAGATCACCGAGGCGCTGACCGATCTTGGGCTAGAAGTTGAAGACGTTTCCGATCCTGCGGCAAGGCTGTCGCAGTTTACGATTGGCAAGGTCGTAAAGGCCGAGAAGCATCCGGATGCGGATCGTCTGCGCGTTTGTCAGGTGATGACCGACGAGGGTGAAAGCCAGATCATCTGCGGCGCGCCTAATGCGCGCGAAGGGATCACTGTGGTCGTGGCCAAACCCGGTGTTTATGTGCCGGGCATCGATACAACCATTGGTGTGGGCAAGATCCGCGGGATCGAGAGCTTTGGCATGATGTGTTCTGAGCGGGAGATGGAGCTGTCAGATGAGCATGACGGTATCATAGAGCTGCCTTCCGGTGAAATTGGTCAGCGGTTTACTGATTGGCTGGCGACGAATGATCCGGCCAAGGTTGATCCTGTTATCGAAATAGCCATTACACCCAACCGGCCCGATGCCCTAGGCGTGCGCGGCATTGCGCTTGATTTGGCGGCGCGCGGGCTTGGCACAATGAAAGAGGCGCCCAAAGCACATGTTGAAGGCCAATTCGCGAGCCCGATCAATGTCACTATCGAAAGCGATACCGAGGATGGCTGCTATGTTTTTGCGGGCCGACTGATCAAAGGTGTGAAGAATGGGCCAAGTCCTGCGTGGTTGCAGAACCGGCTGCGCGCCATAGGCTTGCGGCCTATTTCAACGCTTGTCGATATCACCAATTTTTTCACCTATGACCGCAATCGTCCTTTGCACGTTTTCGACGCGGATAAAGTGAAGGGAAATCTGCGTGTCCACCGCGCCAAGGGTGGTGAAACGCTAATTGGGCTTGATGAGAAGGAATACACATTCTCAACCGGTCAGGTGGTGATTTCCGATGATGAAAACATCGAGAGTATCGCCGGTATTATGGGTGGGCTGGCCACCGGATGCACCGATGAAACCACCAATGTATTTTTAGAGGCCGCGGTTTGGGATCATATTCAGATCGCTCACACGGGCCGCGCGTTGAAGATCAATTCAGACGCGCGCTACCGCAATGAGCGCGGTATTGATCCGGGCTTCAACATGGAGGCTCATGATCTCGCGACTCAGATGATCATCGATCTGTGTGGTGGGGAGCCCTCCAATCAGGTTGTTGCAGGTACGGTACCTGATGTGAGCCGCGCTTATAAACTTGATCCGGCGCGGGTGCAGTCGCTTGTGGGAATGGAGATACCAGAGGCAGAACAACGTCAGACACTGACCAATCTTGGTTTCCGGCTGGAGGGCGATATGGCCCATGTGCCAAGCTGGCGGCCGGATGTTCTCGGTGAAGCGGACCTTGTGGAAGAAGTGGCGCGTGTGGCGTCCCTCACTAAATTGCAAGGTAAACCTATGCCGCGCATGACCACGGGTGTGCCAAAGCCAATTTTGAGCTTAGGCCAGAAGCGTGAGCAGATCGCGCGTCGAACAGTTGCGGCTTTAGGCTACAATGAATGCGTCACCTACAGCTTTATCGATCATGCTTCGGCGTCCATGTTCAACGGCGGTGGCGATGATACGATGCTTGCCAATCCGATCAGCTCTGAGATGAGCCACATGCGGCCGGCTCTTTTGCCCGGGTTGTTACAGGCAGCGGCACGCAATCAGGCGCGCGGGTATATGGACCTTGCACTTTTTGAGGTCGGCGCGGCCTTTCATGGTGGTGAACCCGAAGAGCAGCACCTGCAGGTAAGCGGTATCATGGTCGGCAAAACAACGGCCAAGGACGTACACGGCGCCTCGCGTTCGGTCGATCTTTATGATGCCAAGGCTGATGCCGAGGCGATCCTGTCAGCTCTTGACGCACCGGCCAAGGCGCAGATTTTCCGTGACGCGCGTGAGTGGTGGCATCCGGGCCGCCACGGACGGATTTGCCTTGGGCCAAAAAAAATGTTGGCGGTTTACGGCGAGCTGCATCCCAAGGTGTTGCGTGAGATGGATATCAAAGGCCCTGTTGTCGGCTTCACCATCTGGCCTGATGAAGTGCCCCTTCCGCGGCAATCCGGTACATCGCGTCCGGCGCTTGAAATCAGCGATCTGCAAGCAGTGGAGCGTGACTTTGCTTTTGTTGTCGATGCAGACGTAGAGGCCATCAATCTGGTCAATGCCGCCGCTGGAGCCGATAAGGTACTCATTGAAGACGTTCGCGTATTTGACGAATTTATCGGCGGTAATCTTGGCGAAGGTAAGAAAAGCCTTGCGCTCACAATCCGACTACAGCCCTCCGAGGCGACGCTCAAAGACGCCGATATTGAGGCGGTGAGCGCCAAGATCGTCGAGAAGGTGCAAAAAGCCACTGGTGCCATTTTGCGCGGCTGATCCGCAGCACCGCGATCATTGACCGTTGAACAGAAATACTTGCAGGTCTGGGTCGTTGGAAACAGTATGTCCCGAATGCGTTGAGCCCACATAGTTGGTCTCCGCAAACGCATCAATTGGGTTGTTATTAGCATTACTCAGCCCGATTGACGTTCTGTCTTGTTACAGATGTTTGTTTTGCTCGCAATTATGGGAATTTCCCGAAGCGGCTTGTAGCCAGTTTTGATTTAATTTTTTGATTGGGGAATTCATGTTAAGCGCGGTTTTTTGTTTTTTATTCTCTTTGCTGTAGCGGCTACTGCGAACGCAACGACCATAAATCTGACAATGAATTTTGTGTCGTCTTCAGGTGACACAGACGCTGTTTGACGGCCCCACGAGCATTATTTTTATGGGTGGCGGTGGTATAACGCTCACGTTTGGTTTTGTTGCAGCAAACGGCACGGGCGCTTGGGCGATGGTCTATGGCTATGTTCCTGGAGTAGGGCAAGCGACGCCGGTGCCGCTGCCGGCCGGGTTCCCGCTTATGCTAGCAGGGGCGGCCGCCTTTGGATTTATTCGTCGCTCGGTCGGCTGATATCACCAAGCAATATTTTGCATAATGTGATAGCGCATCCTCAAATTGCTCAGATAGTCCGGAGCACTTGAAAACACGTCGCTTGACTGGAGTTGGATCGAGACGTTGATCTAGTCGGTGCCCGTTTCGAGGGCAGCGGTCCTTTGCAATGTGGCAATACCGGTTGCAGGGCAATCGATGATTGCCTGTGTGCCGCATACGCAGATTTCCGTTACAGTGGCTTTTTGCAGATGCGGTTAAACCCAGTGTATCCGGGTTAGTTGATGCACCAGCTAAGCAAGAAATTATCAGATTTGGGCCACCCGTTATAGAGCCCGAAAATCTACTGACGCGGCGCATATATTCTTGTTTCAATTTCGCTTGGCAGCGGTTGCAAAGCGTGCACATGTAGCGCAGTCGCAAACGTTTGGTTTCAAATGGATAACGCAGCTGCACAGGAAACGGCACCTAACTTTAAGCTTGGGCTGATCAGCGCAATTTTAGTCCTGCTGATCTGGGCCGGGTTTCTCGTGGTATCGCGCGCCGGGGCCAAGACAGCATTGACCGCTGGTGATATCACCGCGCTGCGCTTTGTGGTGGCCGGATCGCTCACGCTGCCGTTTGTTTGGCGCTGGTGGCCTAGGCATTTGCCTTGGCACGTGGCGGCTCTTTTGGCGTTGACCGGGCCGGGCATTGTTTATGGCATGTTCATGTACCTTGGGTTGGCCGAAATCACAGCCGCCTATGGCGGAGTGTTCGCCAACGGAACCATACCACTTTTTACAGTGCTTCTGGTTGTGTTGGTTACAAGTACCTGGCCCAGCCAAGGGCAACTTATCAGTGTCGCGGTGATTATTCTGGGAGGCTTGCTCGTTGGCGTTTCCGGTGCAGGCGCGAGCTCAGGGAATGTTGTGCTGGGCATTTCGCTCACCTTGGCGGCATCTGCTGTACTTTCTGTCTATATCTTTGGGCTAAGACATTGGCGTATTGCCCCGCGTGAGGCGCTGGCACTCGTCAACGTGCCAAACGCGGTCGTGTTCCTGCCAATTTGGTTTTTCCTGATGCCCTCCGGTCTTTCGCAGGCCACTATGCCGGAAATTACCTTGCAAGCGTTGTATCAGGGGCTCGGGCCAGGGTTCATTGCTGTTATCCTGTTTTCCCTGTCTGCTAACCATCTTGGCGCCACGGCGACGTCGGCTTTTTCGGCGGCGGTTCCTGCTTCTGCGGCGCTTCTGGCTATTCCGGCGCTTGGAGAATTTCCCACTTCCATGGAATGGGCCGGTATTGGCCTAGTGACTTTTGGGCTTTTGGCTTTTGTAATGACCAGCAGACGGTGAGTTCATTGAGCCGTCGTTTTTCGAAGCCGGTCCGTCAGAATGTCAGCCAAAAGATCAAATACAATTCGCAAACGTCGACTTGTTTGCATGTCGCGGTGGGCAACAAGCCATGTTGGTATTTCTATTCTGCTGTCTTCTGCCAATACCGGGATCATGTTAGGAAACAAGTTGGCGATACTATCAGTCATCGGAAAAAGCCCGAGACCTTTCTGAGCCAATTCCCAGCATGCAATCCCACTGGTTGATCCGGCTATTAGTTTCTCGGGTTTGATGCAAATGCCTCGTTTGGCCATTTCCTCTATCATGCGTCTATCGTCGCCTAGACTGATGAAATCATGATGATTAAGGTCATCAAGAGATTTTGGCTCTCCATTCGCTTCAATATAGCTCTTGGCAGCGTAGAGATGTGCAGGCGCGTTGCCTATAAGCCGGGCAATCAATTCAGGTTGATCCGGACGAACATGACGTATCGCAATATCCGCTTCTCGGTGTAAGATGTCTCGAATGTCGTTGGCAGAGATAACGTCTATCCGAAGGTCAGGAGCCAAACGGCGCAGTCGAACAAGCACGTCTGGTAAAACATAGGCACTTGTCATGTCGCTCGCGGTCACTTTGACCTTGCCCTCAAGGCCTTTAGTCCTGCTGTCCGCCAGTAGAGTCACATGCGCTGCTGCTTCGTTCATGACATGAACATCTGCCAAAAATTCCCGCCCAGTTTCTGTCAGTGTAAGCGCGCGACCTGATCGCTCAAACAGGGCCAGGCCAAGTGTTTCCTCTAATGCTTTGATCTGCCGGCCTAACGTGGGTTGTGTCAGTCCCAATATATCAGCGGCTGCCGACAGAGACCCAGTTTCCGCGGTCGCAAAGAAAGCGCGCAGGTGGTTCCAATTTGCTGATCTATTCATGCATTTTTGTATGTATTGATGCGAAATCTGAAGTTTAAACAGAGATTTCTCTGAATTACATGCGTTTGTAAAGGAGACTTCAAATGAAAAACGAACCAGATTTTTGGAGCAAAATCGCCCCCAGCTATGCCAAGAGGCCAATTTCCAACGAACAAGCCTATGAGCAGACACTGGACAGAATTATTGCAAATCTGCCGGATCGGGCCAAAGTACTAGAGATCGGTTGTGGGACTGGTGGCACAGCTTTGCGACTTGCGGCGCATGCTAAGGAGGTCATCGCCACAGATTTCTCGGAAGGTATGATTGCTGAGGCAGTAAAACGAGCGCCGGCCTCCAATGTCGTGTTCAAAAGAGCCGAAGTTTTCGATGCATTCCTTAAAGGTGAAAGCTTTGATGCGGTGATTGCACTCAATATGTTACATCTTGTGCCGGAAGCGCCAAAGGTCATGGCGCGGGTGCATGACTTATTGCGACCAAAAGGTTTTTTTATTTCCAAAACGCCCTCTATTGACGAACCAGGCCTTGGACTAAAATTCGGTCTGATGAAGTTGGCAATTCCGTTGATGCAAAAACTCGGAAAAGCGCCTTACGTACGCCGATACAAATTCGCCCAACTTGAGCAAGAAATTACCAGTGCAGGCTTTGCAATTATCGAGACTGGAAATTATCCGGTGCGTCCACCCAACCATTTTGTGGTGGCCCAAAAGGCCTGATCGTGCTTTTCAGGGGGCGAGACACATTTTCAGCCTAGCAAACGAAGGAGGCCCGCAATGCTGAACGTTTACTTGTCCGGTGAAATCCACACGGACTGGCGAGAGCAGATCATCAACGGTGCCCAAGGCTTAGATATAGCTTTCAATAGCCCGGTCACCGATCACGCGGCGAGCGACGATTGCGGTGTAAACATTCTGGGCCAGGAAGAGAACAAATACTGGCATGACCATAAGGGCGCGATGGTCAATGCGATCCGAACGCGCAAGGGGATTGCCGATGCAGATGTCGTTGTTGTTCGTTTTGGTGACAAATACAAACAATGGAACGCGGCTTTTGACGCCGGAATCGCCAGTGCTCTGGGTAAATCGCTTATCATTCTGCAGCCTCCTGAGCATGATCACGCGTTGAAAGAAGTCGACGCTGCAGCATTGGCTGTCGCTCGTGAGCCTCGCCAAGTGGTCGAAATCCTGCGGTACGTTTTGGACGGCAGTCTTCCTGATTGACGCCGGATTTGGTAAAGGTTTGGGTCGTGTCTCATTGGTTAACGCAGCTGTCGTATCCGGGCTGGCAGCTCTGATATTCGCAAACCGCAGCTAAAAACCGCTTAACAAGAATTTTCGCGTTTTCCTGCATTGATTTCAATGAAATAGTATCACAATGAACCGGGATTATTTGATGCGATTCAGCAATTTTGCCGTGGCAGTTTGCTTGTCATGGGCAATTGCACTCGTTGGACTTGCTCACAAAATCCAAGAGCCCGTAGAGCCGGTTGATGCCGCAGTGCAGGCCTATCTAGACAGCGGTGGCTCGCTCTCTGACATATGTGCCTCTTTGGGTAAGGATGGCGCGGCCTTCCTTGTTCACTGCGAGGCTTGCCTAATCAAGAATGGGCTTGTCCTGCCGAAGTGCATTGATGCCCCTTGGATCGCACTGTTCGGTGATGAAACGCTTGTCACGACGATGAGCCCAAGCGTGCATCCTGACACCGCGCTTGATTTGTCGCGCGCGTCGCGTGCACCGCCTTTTGTCTGAAAGCTGAAGTTTCTCGAAGGCGAAGAGTCCCCGGATATCCGTGGGATCAGGCCTTTCAACCTGCATTATTGGGCCAGATGCGCATTTGCAGATGAGCAAAAGGCGCGTGCTGGGCGCCGATCCAGTAATACCTGACAAAGGAAATAATCATGACATTCAAACTCACTCGCCGAGTGTTCTCGGCTCTTGTGGGCGCAGCATTGGCTTTGCCACTGCCCGCACTCGCTGAAACGCAATTCGTAACGGACGCGCTTGGCCGCTCCGTGGAAGTGCCGGAAAAAGCAGAACGCATTCTGCTCGGCTTTTACTTTGAAGATACTTTCGCAGTTGGTGGCGCAGATGTATACGACCGCGTCGTCGGTATCTCCAAAGACGCATGGGCTGGTTGGCGTTCGTTGCAATGGGATGCCTACGTAAAGGCGGTGCCACGCATTGACGAAATCGCAGATGTGGGCGAGGTCGATGCAGGCACTTTTTCACTTGAGGCGGCACTTGCAACCAAGCCTGATGTGGCGATCTTTGCCGCTTGGCAATTTGATGCGCTTGGCGAAGCCATTGGCCGGATCGAAGCTGCTGGCGTTCCGGTTGTTATCCTGGATTACAATGCACAGGAAGTCGAAAAACATGTGACATCCACCATCGCTCTCGGCGCGATACTCGGTGAACCGGAACGTGCCAAGGAGCTGGCAGATACCTACGCCCATGCGCATGCTGACGTACAAGCGCGCGTCGCGAAGGCAGCGGCACAGCCGAAGGTTTATGTAGAGCTTGGTCGAAAAGGCGCTGAAGAGGTCGACAATTCTTACGGCAACACAATGTGGGGAAAACTTGTCACCACAGCCGGTGGCGAGAACATCGCCGAAGGTCAAATAGCGAAATGGGGCCCGCTTAGCCCTGAATATGTGCTGGCACAAAACCCCGAAGTTGTTTTCTTCGCTGGCTCAGGTTGGCTCAGCCGTGAGAAAGCCGTTGTGATGGGCCCGGGCGTGGACACGGCCCTGACCCATGATCGCATGCGCCCTTACCTGGACCGCTCCGGCTGGGACAGTATCGAGGCGGTAAAGGACGGTGAAGTGCACGGTCTTTATCACGGTGGTGCGCGCACCCTCTATGACTTTGCGTTCCTGCAATACATCGCCAAAACGCTGCACCCTGAGCTTTTTGAGGATGTCGATCCACAGGCAAACCTGGACGCATTCTTTGCCACCTACATGCCGATTGAATTCAACGGCACATATATGACACAGCTCAAATGAGCTTGCAGAGCGAGGCGGTGCAAGCCGCCTCCACCACTTATCGAGGACTGATCGCTAAACGCACCATCGCGCTGTGCGCCGCTGGCGTGATTTTGGTTGTCTGCCTACTGATTGATATTTTGACGGGTCCGGCCATGTTGGGCGTCACAGATGTGCTTTGGGCGCTCTTTGCCCCGGCAAAGGCGGACGGCACCACGGCTATCATTGTCTGGGATATTCGGTTGCCCATGTCGCTGATGGCTGTCGTTGTCGGCGCCGCTCTGGCCATTGCCGGTGTGTTGATGCAAACGATCCTCGGTAACCCGTTGGCCAGCCCTTATACTTTGGGCTTCTCAGCTGCCGCAGGCTTTGGCGCAGCCCTGGTTATTTTAACAGGTATCGCTTTGCCGGTTTTTGCCTGGCTCACGGTGCCTTTGGCGGCGTTCGCGGCGACGCTGGTTTCTGCCGCACTGGTTTACGGCCTTGCGCGCGCTCGGGGTATGACGCCCGAGATCATGATCCTTGCTGGGATCGCGACGCTTTTTCTGTTCCAATCTCTGCAATCCATGGTGCAATATTTAGCCTCGCCCGAGGTGCTGCAATCCATTGTCTTTTGGCTTTTTGGCTCCCTTCTGAAAGCATCTTGGGATAACTTACCGATCACCTCCACAATCCTGGTGGTCTGCGTGCTTGGGGTACTTCCGGATCTTTGGCGGCTCACGGCGCTGCGTATGGGGGATGAGCGTGCCACAGCCGTTGGCGTTAACGTTACAAGTCTGCGTATACGCATGTTTGTTATCGTTGCGCTGCTCACGGCTGGCGCTGTGGCGTTTGTGGGGACTATCGGCTTTATCGGACTTGTGGCGCCTCACATAGCGCGCGGTTTTATCGGTGAGGATCAACGCTTCTTACTGCCAATGGCGGCAATTTGTGGCGGTATAATCATGGCCGGCGCTTCGATCCTGTCGAAGGTGATCTCGCCCGGTTCAGTCATTCCGATCGGCATCGTCACGGCCATTCTTGGCGTGCCGTTCCTGTTCGGTCTTATTGTCTTGGGTAAAAGGAGGCATTGGTGAGCCTTTCGGTTTCAAATCTTACGATCCAGCACGGTTCGAATAGGATCTTGAGCGATGTCGATTTGCACGTGCCTGCAGGTCAGATAACCGGGCTGATCGGACCTAACGGTGTCGGGAAATCGTCTCTGCTCAAAAGCCTTGCGGCAATTGCGCCATGCTCTGGTGATGTGAGTTTTGAGGGCGCTCTGGTATCGGATGCAGAGCGCCGTGATCTGGTGGCTTACATGCCGCAGGATAGCAGCGCCGGTTCTTCTTTGACCCTGACAGAAGTTGTCTTGCTCGGCCGTTTGAAATCGCTCGGCATGCGCGTGAGCCCAGAACTCATTCTTGAAGTGCAGGGCATGCTGGCCGAGTTTGGGCTTGAGCAGCTATCGCACCGTACCCTGGAGGCAGTGAGTGGCGGGCAAAGACAGCTCGCTTATCTGGCACAGGCTTTGTTCAGCGCGCCTCGCATTCTTATGCTAGATGAGCCAACGGCCGCGCTCGACCTGCGCCACCAGCTAGTTGTTTTCGAGACCCTGCGAAGGCTAAGCGAGGGTAAGAAGATCACCATTATCGTGGCCTTGCATGACCTCGCGCTCGCGGCGCAATTCTGTGATCAGCTTGCTTGCCTTAGCCATGGCAGCGTTGATGCCTGTGGCTCTCCCGAGGAGGTCCTAACCGAGGATCGCCTTGCCCGCGTTTACGGTATCGAGGCAGAGGTGCAGCGCGATGCAGGTAACAGGCTTCGCGTGGCGGCTTTGCGTGCAATTTGACGAGGCTTAAGCTTCTTTTTCTAATTTGTTAGGTCGCCTGTGATCGTAAATCACGTATGCCATACCGCAAAGTAAAAGCGCCGCCATCGTATACCATGTGAGGGCGTAGGACAGGTGGTTATTTCTGAACGAGATGATCGTAAGACCGCCTCTTGGCCAGGCGTCGGGCGCGCCTGTGTGATCCGCATCCACGAACGCTTGGTTGAGCGCCAGCACCCGCGCGGCGCGGCTCATGGCTTCGACATCCCTCGAAACCCACCGCTCTGCTGCGGGGTTGTTCGCCTCAAGCAAAGTCCCTTCAGGCTCGGTCATGCGCAAAAGACCAGTTACCCGAATGTCGCCCTCAGGCTCGGTTATTTCTGCATCGGTCAGGCCAGATGGTAGGAACCCGCGATTGATCCAGACTGTTTTTTCGCGCGTGACCAACGGCACCATGAGCCAGTATCCCGGGCCCAGTTCGGTAACGGCTTTCACACGACGGGAAAGATCATGGCGGTATTTCCCTGATAGCTCGACGTTAAGATAGGCATGAGCATCCGCCGTCAAAGTCCCGTTGGGCAGCTCCACTGGATCATCGAAGGCGCGCGCATTTACTGCGTCTATCAAATCGTTTTTCCATGCGAGCCTGCGCATTTGCCAATTGCCTAAGCCGATCAGTGTAATGAAAACAACCAAGCTCAGACCAAGCAAAACCAGCTTTACCCATAGCGGACGTGTTATGTAGTCCGCCTCGTTGGTCATGGCAGGTTTCGAACCCGTTCTATCTGTTCATGCGAAGGCATCATGTTTTCTTCCAGATGCAGCATGACCCAGATCGAGCCCGCAAGGACAATCACCAGGATGATTGTGGTAAAGATTAGCGATAGCGCTTGCCACCCCTGTTCTGCTGAGACCGTCACATGCAGGAAGTAGTGCACATGCACCATGACCTGAACTGCGCCGAGACCAAATATAATCGCAATGGCCCAGTAGACGTTCATCTCTACCTCAGCGATGACTATGTAGAAGGGTACGACGGTTAGTACGACCGAGAGTACAAAGCCCATGACATAAGATTGGTAACTGCCATGGCTTTCATGGCCATGATCGTCATGCGCGCTCATAGCAAGACTCCCGCAAGATAGACAAAGGAGAAAACACCGATCCAGATCAGATCTAGGAAGTGCCAGAATAGGCTTAGACAAAGCACCCGGCGATTATTGGCCGGGTTCAGCCCGTGCATCTGAATTTGTATCATCAAAACGATCAACCAAAGCGCGCCCGCTGTGACGTGAAGAGCGTGCGTTCCGACGAGAAAGTAGAAGGATGACAAAAACGCACTGGCCATCGGCGTCGCGCCAATATGCCATAGGTGCAAGAATTCCTGTATCGACATACCTAGGAAAATCAGGCCGAAAATACCCGTGATGCCCAGCCATATCTGCATCGCAAGCTGATTGCCATGCTGCATGTTGATCACTGCAAAGCCATAGGTGATCGATGAAAACAGTAGCGCAAAGGTCGCCACGAGGATCAATTCGATCTCAAACAAATCAGCGGGCGCTGGCCCTGCGGCGTAGTTTTGGCCGAGGACCGCATGCACAGCAAAGAGTATGCCAAAGATCAGGCAGTCACTCATCAGGTAAACCCAAAAGCCCAGCATCGTGCCGGGTTCGTGGTGTTCTTCCTCGACCACATCGAATTCAAAAGTGACAGGCTTGCCCGGTCTAGAACGTGCGACCGAGACGAACTCGCTTGCGGTTATGTCGGTTGGAGGAGGTGTCATTATTCAGCGGCCTGGATGTTTTGTGAACGCATCAAGAGCTGAGTGCGATTACTCTCTATCTCTTTCACCTCATCTGCGGGTACATAATAGTCGCGGTTATAGTTGAACGTATGCGCGATCCCGTAAGCGATTGAGGCAAGCAGTGTAATCAGAGCCAGCCAGTACACGTGCCAGACAAGAGCAAAACCCATCACCGTCAGGATGCCAGAGATGATGATCCCCGAAGACGTGTAATGGGGCATATGGATTGGAAAATAGCCCTCAGTGCGGCGAACATATCCGTTGCGCTTCATATGTTCCCACGCGTCAAGCTCATAGACTCGTGGTGTGAAAGCGAAGTTGTAGTAGGGCGGTGGTGAGGACGTCGACCATTCCAAAGTCCGCCCGTTCCAAGGATCCCCGGTTGTATCGCGCAGCTCTTCACGATCCCGGATAGAGACGTAAATCTGGATTAGGAACGCGCCAATACCCACGGCGACAAAGAGAGCGCCTACAAGGGCGGTCACGAAGTAAGCGGAATAGAACGTATCTTCGAACTGGCTCAGACGACGGGTCACACCCATCAAACCAAGGATGTAGAGCGGCATAAAGGCGAGGTAGAAGCCAATTAGCCAGAACCAGAAGCTGACCTTGCCCCAAAATGGTTTGAGCTTGAAGCCAAATGCTTTCGGCCACCAATAGGTCATTCCGGCAAAAAGGCCAAAGACCACACCACCGATAATCACATTGTGGAAATGCGCCACGAGGAAGAGCGAATTGTGCAACACGTAATCTGCAGGTGGAACCGCAAGAAGAACCCCGGTCATACCGCCAATTACAAAAGTCACCATGAATCCAATGGTCCATAGCATCGGCACCTCAAACTCGATCCGACCTTTGTACATCGTAAAGAGCCAGTTGAAGAGCTTCGCCCCCGTGGGGATCGAAATGATCATTGTGGTGATCCCGAAGAAGGAGTTCACACTCGCTCCCGCGCCCATGGTGAAGAAGTGGTGCAGCCAGACGATGTAGCTGAGGATCATGATCACGCAGGTGGCGTAGACCATCGAGGTGTAGCCAAATAAACGTTTGCGCGAGAAGGTTGGCACAACCTCAGAGAAGATGCCGAAGACGGGCAGGGTCAGGATATAAACCTCTGGGTGGCCCCAAATCCAGATCAGGTTGACATACATCATCGGACTGCCGCCCAGCTCACTCGTAAAGAAGCTGGTGCCGATGTAGCGATCTGCGGTAAGCAGTGCCAGCGTGGCAGACAGCACTGGGAATGTCGCCACAATCAGAATGTTGGTACAAAGCGTGGTCCAGACGAAGACCGGCATTTTCATGTAAGTCATGCCCGGTGCGCGCATCTTGACGATAGTGACCACGAGGTTGATGCCCGATAGTGTGGTCCCGATCCCCGCAATATTGAGCGACCAAAGATAATAATCCATCCCCACTGACGGACTATAATCGAGACCCGATAACGGGGGATAGGCGAGCCAACCCGTAGCGGCAAACTCGCCCACGAAAAGCGAGATCATAATCAGGACCGCGCCCGATACCGTCAGCCAGAAACTAAAGTTATTGAGGAAGGGGAAGGCCACGTCGCGCGCGCCGATCTGTAGCGGCATCACGTAGTTCATAAGGCCCGTAACCCACGGCATCGCGACAAAGAAGATCATGATCACGCCGTGGGCGGTAAAGATCTGATCATAGTGGTGGGCATCGAGATATCCCTCGCCCCCTGACGAGGCCAGTGCCTGTTGCAACCGCATCAGAAGAGCGTCTGCAAAACCCCGGAGCAGCATGACAAGCCCCAGGATCATATACATTATCCCGATCTTCTTGTGATCAATCGAGGTCAGCCATTCTCGCCAGAGATAGCCCCATAACCTGTAGTAGGTGAGAGCCGCGAAGAGACCGGCTCCCCCGATCACCACAACGATAAATGTCGAGAGGATCACCGGGTCATAGAACGGAAATATATCCCATCCCAGTTTGCCCCAGAATGGGTGAATATCTGCAGGGAGTGCGTCGAGCTTCGCGGCCATATTTCTATTTAGCTCCCAGTTGAGCTGCCGGTTCCGGCGCGAGCAACTCGTCGGTTATGATTGCTGCAAGGATCTGTTGTTCGTATTCGCGCTGTTCGGGCTTGATCAGCGCAAGGATCATTGCCGGATCATCCGCTGAACAGATCCCGGCAAACAGCTGTCTGTTCAAAAGACCGTCCAAGCCTCCTCCGCCAAGAGCGTCCACCATCATCATATCGTTATGGCAAAGCTGATCTTCGCCGACACACATGTTGATTATCCGATCCCAAAGGCCGTCCTGTATGCCGTCAAAATAGGTCACCGGGTGATCGACGCTTGGTTTGTCAAGTTTCAGGAACATGCCTCGATCCAGCTCGCTTTCCGCGCCTGCACGCACCTCATCAACCCAAAGATCGAACTCGGCTTCGTTAAGCGACTTCAACTCAAAATCCATGTGCGAGAAACCGGCTCCGCTGTAATTGGCGGAAAACCCTTTGTATTCACCGGGCGCGTTCATGACTGCATTAAGCTCTGTCTGCATGCCTGCCATGGCATAAATCATTCCTGACATCGCTGGTATGTAGAAAGCGTTCATCACCGTGGTCGAAGTGATTTTCCACTCCACTGGCCTATCCACGATAACCGCGGCTTCTCCAATTGTCGCGACACCATGCTCGGGATAGATGAACATCCATTTCCAATCCATCGCGACAACCTGCACCTGCATTGGCTGTACATCAGGATCAATTGGTTTTGTCTCGGAAATGCGGGCCAAGTCGTCATATGGATTGAGCCTATGCGTAGCAACCCACGTTAATCCGGCAAGACAAATGATAATCGCCAAAGGTACGGCCCAGATGATAATTTCTAGGCTGATAGAGTGATCCCAGTCGGGCTCATACCGGGCCTCGGTGTTGGAGGAACGGTAGTAGAATGCAAAGAAGAAAGTGAGCAGGATGACCGGTACAATGACGATCAGCATCAGAACAGTGGAATAGATGATCAACTCGCTCTGTTGAGAAGCGATATCACCGGACGGATCCATGACAACAAGTTTGCACCCTGAAAGGATGAACATCAGCGTCAAACATGCGATATTTCTTAAAATCTTCATCGAACCGCACAACCGTCAATTAGAGCTCTGCGTTTAGCTGTTTCGGTCTTGTGCCGAACTGAGCGAGAGCGCTGGCTATTGATTCCCTATGTACCTGTTATTTATGATATCATAACGTAGCACCACAACATTCTGCGGTGCAGAAAAAAGGTCGCACCCTGCGACCAAATGCTCCGGGTGGCACCGGCGAAAAGGTAAGCTAAAGCAACGTCATGGCCCATGCACACAGCACAGAAACACACAGCGTTACGATAGACGAGGTTGTCACCACCGTCATCATGGCTAGGGTCACCGATTTCTTCGGCTTCTTCGTTTATGCCATCGCATCCGCCTTAGTCTTTCCACAGCTTTTTTTCCCTTTTCTAGAACCAGTTACCGGAACAATGGCTGCGTTTGGGTTGTTTGCCCTGGCCTTCGTAGTACGCCCTTTTGCGAGTGTCCTGGGCCGTTGGGTCCAGAGCAAGATAGGTAAGACTGGCAAAATCTCTTTGGCGTTATTGATTCTGGGTACGGCAACCGTTGCGATTGGCCTGCTTCCGGGCTACGAGCAGATCGGTTGGCTAGCACCTACGCTTCTAGCGGCATTGCGTGTACTGCAGGGCATAGGGCTCGGCGGAGCGTGGGACGGCATCACGATGCAGCTGCAAAATGCCGCGCCTCCGGGCCGCAAGGGTGTTTATGCGATGGTGCCGCAAATCGGTGGGCCGATTGGGTTCATTGTTGCTGCTGCCCTATTTTACGTCTTGACCGGTTTTCTCACGCCGGAAGAGTTCATCAGTTACGGCTGGCGTTTTGCCTTCTTTGCGGTAATGGCTGTGAATGTGGTTTCTTTGTTTGCTCGCATCAGACTTCTGCAAGCTGACTTTGGTGCCGACGAAGAGACCTTCAGGCCTGCGCCTTATTTCGAAACCATACGGACGCAGTGGCACCCCGTTCTGTTATCAACCATGCTGCCGCTTGCCAGCTATGCTTTGTTTCACATGGTAACGGTTTTTCCGCTGGCATATGAGCTGCTCTACACGGATAACTCTATCGAAAATATTCTTTTCCTACAGCTTTTGGGCGGTATGGCGGCTGTGTTTACGGTGATCCTGTCCGGCGTGCTCGCTGACCGATTTAACAAGAGAGCCGTGCTCTGGACCAGCATCGCGCTTATCCCGCTTCTTTGCCTGACGTTCCCAACTCTCGATGATCGCCCTTGGATTTATATTATCCTTGGCTTTGCGCTGCTTGGGTTGGCTTATGGGCAGGCCAGTGCCATCGTGCCAAATCGGTATCCGGCACGTTTCCGGTATTCCGGAACCGCGCTTTCCACAAACCTGTCATGGATTGTCGGTGCGGCTTTTGCGCCGCTTGTTGGTCTGACGTTGACGGCGTGGTACGGAATATGGGCCGCGGCGCTTTATTTGATGTCCGGCGTGTTGGTTAGTAGCATCGCTCTCTACTTCCTCGGAAAGACAATCAGACACAATTGATGAACACGCTTGGGTTGTCCGGCCTCTGGTGTAGCTGCGCATAATTTCCTATGGCTGCTTTTACAGAGGAACGCTTTGGAAGAACTCACAGATGTCTAGTGCCGCCAACGCCATCATCTTACACAACTACCCGCAATCCCCCGTCGCAGAGAAAGCGCGCGTTGCCCTCGGCATAAAGGGCCTCACCTGGCACTCTGTTGAAATTCCACGCTTGGCGCCAAAGCCCAATTTGACAAAGCTCACTGGAGGTTACAGGCGGACTCCGGTGATGCAAATTGGGGCGGATATATATTGCGACTCGCAGTGTATCATTGCAGAGCTGGAGCATCGCTTTCCCTCGCCCACGTTTTTCCCGACCTCCGATGCAGGTCTTGTATGGGCGCTTAGCCGCTGGACGGACGGTGCGATGTTTGATTTGGCCGTGAAGCTTGTGCTTGGCTCTGCTGGCGATGCGCTTCCAAAGGATTTTGCCCAGGATCGCGGGCGTCTCTATCTTGGCCCGGACTGGGCGCAGGGCCTGAAAGACGCGGGCAACGAGGTGCCCCATCTGGCTGCTCAAATGCGGGGTGCGCTCACTTGGATCAATAGGCAGTTCTCGGATGGGCGCGCGTTTCTTTTGGGAAAAGCACCTGGCGCGATCGATGCGCAAGTTTACCACCTGGTGTGGTTCATTCATGGTCGTTGGGACAATGGCCCTACTTTTCTTTCCGAGTTTCCCGATCTGCTGCGCTGGAAAGACAGAGTTGAAAAGATTGGACATGGTGCAAATACTGAGCTTTCTCCGGAAAGGGCGATTGAAATTGCTGCGGAGGCTGAGCCGGTAGAAATCATGCACACCGACACGCATGAACCTCAGGGTCTGGCGCCCGGTCATATAGTCACCGTTGCACCGGACGTGGACGGCGGGGAGCAACCGGTCGAAGGCGCAGTGGTCGCCGCAAACCAGAAAATGATCACCATTCGTCGGAGCGATCCGGATATTGGCGAGGTAAACGTGCATTTCCCGCGCGTTGGCTACCGCGTGGATTTGAAAGGCTAAGTGTCCAAACCCGCGATGCGCAAAAGGTTTTCCGTGACGGCATCAACACCTTCGCCCGAGCGTAGTGAGGTAAAGACAAAGGGTCGATCTTGACGCGCGATGGCCGCGTCCCTTTGCATGACATCAAGCGATGCACCAACATGCGGCGCAAGGTCGGTTTTGTTGATAACCAGAATATCAGAGCGCTTGATTGCAGGGCCGCCTTTGCGCGGGATTTCCTCACCGGCTGCAACATCAATCACATAGAGCGTTACATCCGCAAGTTCGGGGCTGAACGTGGCCGAAAGGTTATCCCCGCCGCTTTCGATCAGGACCAGATCAAGATCAGGATGCCGTTTATGCATCTCATCCACTGCGGCAAGGTTGATGGAGGCATCCTCGCGAATGGCCGTATGAGGGCAGCCGCCAGTTTCCACACCTATGATCCGGTCAGACGGAAGGATCTGCATTCGGGTAAGCGCCTCGGCATCTTCTTGTGTGTAAATGTCATTGGTGATCACGCCGATGGAGAAATCCTCTTTCAAGCGCTTGGAAAGCCGGGCAGTGAGTGTGGTCTTGCCCGCGCCAACAGGGCCGCCGATACCAATGCGAACGGGACCATTGATTTGGGTCATGATTGAAACAACCTCGGCTCAAGAGTTTCGTGGTGCATAGCGGCAATGTCGGACGCAAACGCGTTGCTGCAAATTTCCTCGCGCCCGGCTTGAGAGGTATCATGTGCAACCTGCATATACTCGCTTTGCAGAGCCGCCAATATCGTCTGACCTTCGGTTTGACCCAAAGGCATCAAGCGCTGCGCGGCATTGATCAAATTGCCAAGGAAGGCCTGCAAGTAGAGCGGCACGACCAGTTTGATTTCGATGTCTTTTTGACCCGCCGCAGCTCCGACCGCTAGCGGCAGTAGGAGATCCGGTAAATCTATCTCCCAAACGGCGCGTACTGTCTTCGCGAAAGCCGCTCCTTGTTTTTCGCCCTCGATCAATCGCGTTTTTGCAGGAGCAAAGGCGCATGCCTCGGCGTTCAATGCCAAGAGTTCGGTATCATTTTTGGCGCTATAGGCCAGCCGTAACCAAATCGCATCGCTGCGCCCCGTACCATGCAGCGTAACATTCGACAGCCACTCTTGCAGGCTCGCTGCGTCGTAAACCCATCCTTGCGCTACTGCCGCCTCAAGCCCGTGAGAATAGGCGAATGACCCAATGGGAAAGCTGGGCGAGAGCCATTGCGTGAGTGTGATCAGGTCGGCCTCAATGCGCATGGGCGGTCTTGCCGTGCTCGTGACGATGGGTGCGCCCGTGACCGTATGCGCCGCCTTCCGGCGTGAAAGGCGCGGTAACCTCTTCAAGCGTTGCACCCAAATGCTCCAACATATGCGCGATCACTGGGTCGCGTTGGATCAGGATATGATCACCCATGATCTGACACGGAGTGTGCCGGTTCCCGATATGCCAGGCGAGCCGCGTCAAATCGGGGCCCGTCACCTTATATAGTGCCTCAGGCGCTGCGCGCACCTCAATCTCAAGCCCATCCGTTGTCACCAACCGCCCGCCATGATCAAGCGATGTCGTCTGCGCCAGGTTGATCAAGAGCTGCCGCCCAGAGCCAAGTGGCACGACCTTGCGGCGCAAAAAGCGATCTTCATAGCTCAGCGTCGCGGTGTCGGCGGCAAGTGTCTGACTCGAGGCGAGGTAGGAATGAGAGGTGAGAATATCAGCCATCTTTACGATCAATTTACCTCAGTTTGTAATCGTCCGAGCATGATTTATCCCAAACCGTGCCCCTCCAAATCCCTCGATACTCTGGCTGACGAACTCGGTGACATCAGACGCGAGATGCGTGAGTTGAAGGCCAAGAGTGATATCCTGCGGCGTGCGATTATCGAGGCTCGACCAAACGGTGCGGTCACTGGTGAGCGCTTTGAGCCGGTCATTCTCAAGAGCCAGCGGCGGACGTTTAACCATTCCGCGCTCCCCAATCATATTCGCACTAATGAACGGTACTGGCACACCGCGTAGCAGGCGACTGTGGTGACCAAGCCGGTGCAAGCGCCAGCGCAGGCGATATTGCCTTTGCCGGTGGCCGCCGCACCGGTTGAAGAGGAGTTTGACGTTCTGGAGCCGTTTTGAAGCCATGGTGGTCGCTCAGAACAAAAAGTATCGTTGTGCCATAGGAAGTTCTTCGGCAGGCTGACAGGTCAGCAATTCCCCATCCGCTCGTACTTCATAGGTCTCGGGATTGACCTCTATCTCTGGGGTTGCCTGGTTGAGTTTCAAATCCTTCTTGCCAATCCCGCGCGTGTTGTTCACCGCCAGCGTTGATTTGGCTAGCCCCAGATGTCCGCCGATCCCCTCGGCCAGCGCCGCCTGAGATACAAAACTCACTGCGGAGTGCTCAACTGAGCGTCCATAGGCCCCGAACATGGGCCGAGAATAGACCGGTTGCGGGGTAGGGATCGAGGCGTTGGGATCGCCCATCTGAGCACAAGCAATGGTGCCGCCGAGCAGGACCATATCCGGCTTGACACCAAAAAACGCCGGGCTCCAGAGACAGAGATCGGCACGTTTGCCGGGCTCGATGCTGCCGATATGATCGCTGATACCGTGGGCAATCGCCGGGTTGATCGTATATTTCGCCACATAGCGGCGCACGCGCATATTGTCGTTCTCGCCGGTTTCTTCCGCGAGCCGCCCGCGCTGTTTCTTCATCTTGTCGGCGGTCTGCCAGGTGCGGATGATCACCTCGCCCACGCGGCCCATGGCTTGGCTGTCCGAGGCAATAATCGAAAACGCGCCCATATCATGCAGGATATCTTCGGCCGCAATTGTCTCCCTCCTGATGCGGCTTTCGGCAAAGGCGATGTCTTCGGGAATAGATTTATCGAGATGGTGACAGACCATGAGCATATCGAGATGCTCTTCGATCGTGTTCACTGTGAAAGGCCGCGTCGGGTTGGTGGAGGAAGGCAAGACGTGCTCTTCACCGCAGATCTTGATGATATCCGGCGCGTGTCCGCCGCCCGCACCCTCGGTATGGAAGGCGTGGATGGTCCGGCCTTTCATAGCGGCCACGGTATTCTCGACAAATCCGCTCTCATTGAGCGTGTCGGTATGGATCATCACCTGTACGTCCATCGCGTCAGCCACGCTAAGACAGCAATCGATTGCGCCCGGCGTCGTGCCCCAATCCTCATGTAGTTTCAGTGCGCAGGCGCCGCCTTTGATCTGCTCTTCCAAAGCGGCGGGCAAAGATGCGTTGCCCTTACCGGCAAAGGCTAGGTTCATAGGGAAGGCATCAGCAGCCTGCAGCATGCGCCCGATATGCCAGGGCCCTGGCGTGCAGGTGGTGGCGAGCGTGCCATGGGCAGGGCCGGTGCCGCCGCCAAGCATAGTGGTCAGACCAGAGTGTAGCGCATCCTCGATCTGCTGCGGACAGATGAAATGGATGTGGCTGTCAAACCCGCCTGCTGTCAGAATGCGCCCCTCACCGGCAATCGCTTCGGTGCCGGGCCCCACTATGATATCTACGCCGGGCTGCGTGTCCGGGTTGCCTGCCTTGCCGATAGCCGCAATAACCCCATCCTTCAGACCAATATCAGCTTTGTAGATGCCGGTGTAATCCACCACCAGCGCGTTGGTGATGACCGTGTCCACCGCGCCTTCGGCTCGCGTGAACTGGCTCTGCCCCATCCCGTCGCGAATGACCTTGCCGCCGCCAAACTTGACCTCTTCGCCGTAAAGCAGCGCATTGTCACCAGACCCTCCTGTGGTCGCCGCCCCGGCGCGCTCGGCAATCAGATCACGCTCTATTTCGATGATCAGTTCCGTATCGGCCAGCCGCAGCTTGTCGCCCACAGTGGGACCGAACATGGCGGCGTAGTCGGATTTTTTGATGGTTGCTGGCATCGGGTATAAGCCTCAGTTAACTAATAAAAAATATTGCAGAATTTTCAGCTTGGATCTTTTATGCAAGATATTTCACGGATTGATGTTTATTAGAAAGGTTGTCCTTTTTCGCCCCGCGATTTTCAATTGGAGACAACCCATGTCTAGCACCGCCTTTTGGCTCCAAGCCGCCGCATACGCGATTTTTATTCTGGTAATTCTTGGTCAATGGAAGGGATGGTGGTGAGACGTTCATCACAAATCCCCCATCACCTTCTGATTAAACCCAAACACCCGCCGCGCGCCGCTGATCGGGATAAGCTGCACCTCGCGTCGCTGCCCGGGCTCAAATCGCACGGCGGTGCCTGCTGCGATATCGAGCCGTCGTCCATGCGCCGCCGCGCGATCAAACTCCAACCCTGGGTTGGTTTCGGCAAAATGATAATGTGAGCCCACCTGCACCGGTCGGTCGCCCGTATTGGCCACCTCCAAAGTAATCGCTTCCGCGCTGGCGTTGAGCGTGATCACCCCCTCTGCCACAAACATCTCGCCCGGTATCATCGCGCGTCCCCTGCTTTCATTGTTCCAAAAATACTCAAAATATTACCGTATCGGATTGTGCACCGTCACCAGCTTGGTGCCATCGGGAAAGGTTGCCTCAACCTGCACGTCGTGGATCATCTCCGGCACCCCCTCCATGCATTGTTCGCGGGTAATGACATGGGCTCCGGCCTGCATCATATCGGCCACGGACCGACCGTCGCGTGCACCCTCGACCACTGCATCGGTTATAAGTGCCACCGCCTCAGGATGGTTGAGCTTCACGCCCCGTGCAAGCCGCTTGCGGGCCACTTCGGCGGCCATTGCCACCAAAAGCTTGTCTTTTTCCCGTGGGGTAAGGTTCATCTAAAGTCTCCAGGACGTGGGCAGGGTGTTATCAGTTAAATCATCCAGAATGGGCAAAAGCGTGCGACGCATTTCAAAACTATCGCTGGCCAAAAGACGCAAAACCATCACATCAGGCTGGATCAGCGAAACGCCTAGCCATTCATGTCGAGCAATACGCTGAAGCCGTGCCTCCGCGTCTGGTCCAACATAAACCAGGCTCGCCATGGCTCTCGCCCCGTAAGCGATCCCGCGGCTGCCAAGCAGCGCCTCGACATCGCCGTTCAAATGCGTGGTGTCTCGGTAAAGCGGCGCGCCGCAACGGTCTATTGAGATTTGGTCCTTGAAGTATGCATGCCGCAACCGCTCTCCCATTAAGGCCCGGCCGAACACCACGGGCTCAACTAGAAGCAGCTGGGCATTTTCATCTAAATCGCAATGTAGTTTTCGATGCAGCGCCGCGCCGTCAAATAAGATGAGCTCTTGAGGTAGCCAGAATAATTTTGCATTCACGCCTACGCTTAGCTCTGTTTCGACCACAGCCTTTCCAGCCGGTGCGCGATAGGCGCGTTCCGCGGCCTGCGTTGTCACAGAAGCCGAAGAAGCAGGTTCAAGCTTGATTTCCATATCGAGACGATCGCCGCTTGTGAGACCGCCTGCCGAATTGATTGTTATCGCGTCAACCCGATCTGGGCTGCGCGCAAACAACACTTTCATGCATCCAGACATGCGAAGATCGGCAATCGCGCTTGCCTGTCCGCGCTGTTTAGCGCGTAAGAGACAAGACCCGCGGGCGCGCGGCATGTTGGTGTTTGCCAAATCAGCATCTGCATGCAGGTCTTTGATCGCTACGCCCCCCAATGTCGCGGGCGGAGAATTCCAAAAGCAGACGGCCATTGCCAGCGAAAAGCTAAAAACAACGCCAAATGCCAGAGTTGCCGCTCATTTCTTGAGCATTTCTTCAGATTTCATGTCCTATATCACGTAATGGCAAGCATGCAACCAGCCACAAAGTTTTCAAACTGCCTCCTTGATTGGCGCAAATTTCCGTGGAAGGCTCAATCCATGAGCAGAAAAAAAATGTTGGGCGCGGCTTGCTTTTTGTTTTTTTGTTCCAATTTCGCCGTTGCTGAAACAAGAAAAGTATCTGAAATTATTGCCTCCTGCACAGGTTTGCTGTCAGCTGAGATGGAATTTGCGTGGCTTGTCTCAGACCCAGATGCTGACGAAGTCCAAAAACAGCGCGACACCTTTGTTGAGCTTTTGCAATCGATGCAGAATCGCTCGGAGCGAAAACAGCTCTTGGCAGTGCGCATTGATGCCAAAATGGCCCACGCGACCCTTTTGACTATTGGTCTTTTCGGATCGGACGAACGGCGCGCGGACTGGGCAAGGCGCCAGGCGATTTTGTACAAAAATCAATGCCAAAGCATGCTCCTTGATAGTTGATCTGCCCGAAGGTTGCGAATGAAATCGACTAAATTTTAAACAAAGCACCTGAAAATGGTAATTATTTAATCATTGCGGCAGGCAGGGTTGTCTGGCCGCCGTCGGCGACTCGGAGTTCGCAATCCATTCTGCCTAGAAGCTTGCGTGGTCTAAACGACCAGTTCGTATGTGCGGTGACGTGGACTTGATACCTGATGCACCACCGCACGCTGCAATCGAATGCGTGGGAGGCATATGGGGATGTTTTCGAAAGACCGCCATGCTGGTGCACGCTGTGAAAAAGGAAAAAAAATGTCGAACAAACTTTTAACGTCTGCGGCTGCCCTTTGCTTTGCAGGTGCGTTGCCTGCGATGGCTTGCGACGCGCCAATCAAAGTTGGCGTTCTGCACTCGCTCTCGGGCACAATGGCGATTTCCGAGACAACACTGAAAGATACAATGGAAATGTTGGTCGAACAGCAAAATGCCGCTGGCGGTGTTCTGGGCTGCCAACTTGAAGCTGTCGTGGTCGATCCTGCCTCCGACTGGCCGCTTTTCGCTGAAAAAGCGCGCGAGCTTCTGACGGTACATGAGGTAGATGTGATTTTTGGCAACTGGACGTCGGTGAGCCGTAAGTCGGTTCTGCCTGTGATCGAAGAGCTCAACGGTCTTCTATTCTATCCGGTCCAATACGAGGGTGAAGAAAGCTCCAAGAATGTATTCTATACCGGCGCGGCGCCCAACCAACAGGCGATCCCGGCCACGGATTACTTCCTCGAAGAACTCGAAGTTGAGAAGTTCGCGTTGCTGGGCACTGACTACGTGTATCCGCGTACCACGAACAATATCCTTGAGAGCTACCTAAAGGACAAAGGCATCGCGGCGGACGACATCTTTGTGAATTATACGCCTTTCGGTCACTCCGACTGGTCAAAGATCGTCGCTGATGTGGTTGCGCTTGGTGCAGACGGCAAAAAGGTCGGCGTGATCTCCACCATCAACGGAGATGCAAACGTGGGCTTCTACAAGGAGTTGGCGGCGGCTGGCGTGTCGGCGGACGACATTCCGGTTGTAGCGTTCTCGGTCGGTGAAGAAGAGCTTGCCGGTCTCGACACAACCAACCTCGTCGGTCACCTTGCCGCGTGGAACTATTTCCAATCGGCTGAATCTGATGCCAACGAGGCATGGGTGGAAGCATGGAAAGCGCGCATGGGTGAAGAGCGTGTAACCAATGACCCGATGGAAGCACACTACATCGGTTTCAACATGTGGGTGAACGCGGCCGAGGCGGCTGGCACAACGGATGTTGATGCAGTGCGCACTGCGATGTATGGGCAAGAATTCCCGAACCTCACTGGTGGTACAGCAGTGATGTTGCCAAACCACCACCTGGCGAAACCGGTTCTGATTGGCGAGATCCAGGAAGACGGACAGTTCGACATCATAAGCCAAACCGCAGAAGTTCCAGGCGATGCATGGACAGACTTTCTACCAGAGTCGGCTGTACTAAAGTCCGACTGGAAAGAGCTCGGTTGCGGTATGTACAACACTGAGACATCAACCTGCGTTCAGATCAAATCCAACTACTAAAAGCGCGTGGGTATTCACCCATCTTACAAGAAATTATGAAAGCGGAGGGCGTTCGCGCCCTTCGCCATTTGGGGGAAGGCATGAGACAGTTTCTGACTATCCTTTTGTTGATGTGCCTGGCTCTGCCGGCTTTCGCGCAGCGGGCTGAGGCTCCGATACAGCAGCTTTTGCAGGATCATGGCGACAGTATTGCAAAGCCAAAGCGCAAAACCATTCAGCCGGTAATTGATGCGCTTGTCGAAAGCGGCTTGCCCGAAGTGCAGCGTGTGCTGGAAGCATGGCAAGCCAAAGAGATCTGGCGAGACAAAGAGAGCGGGCTTTTCGTCTTCGCTGAGGAAGTGGATAGTAAGACTCTGCGTATTTTTGATTTTGCCGATGGAGCAGAGATCGGAACTGTCTCCGATAAAGAGTACAAGCAGCTCAAGCCCAATAGCGGTGTGCGTGGTCTAATTGCTGCTGCATTGGTGAAATTCCAGCTTCTTGACGACAGTTTTTGGACCCGCAGCAAGGCACTCGACGCGATTGCGCGCGATCCGAAAGACACACATTTGGTTGCTTTGCGTGACGTGATCGAGACGGAAGGTGATGCTGGACTAAAGGCACGCATGCAGCGACTTGAACGGCTTCTTACCATTGAGTTTGGTGAAAGCGACGAAGAGCGCATTGCCGCGATTGAGTATTTTGATGGCGATCTCAGCGTTGACGTGCGTGCTGCGTTGAACCCGCTATTGGCCGCCAAACGTGAGTTTTCCGAAACGGCGCCAGAGGGCGACGCAGTGGCACGGTTTCTGAAAATTGGCGAAGGAATCTCTGAGGATGAGGCATATGAAATGCTGGTTTCTCAAGGGCTGGCCGCCGCCTCGATCTCTGCGGCGGACCGCCGCGAGGTTCTTGTCGCTAATATTGAAAACGGGCAGATTGCGGGAATTGAGGTGTCCGCGCTAAGCACTGATGCAGCTCGACAATCAGCCTATGACGCGCTTGTTGCGCAAGGTGTGGCAGAGCAAAGCGTGACAGAGGAAGAACGCCAGGCTTTGCTGAGTTCTTACACTTTCTTCGAAACGTATGTTGCCGCCCCGCCGTCAGTAGCGTTGGCAGCTGCAGCGGCCCTCGCTAGCATTGAAAACAAAGTGGCTTTGAGCCAGGCCGCGGATCTGGGGCTTGACGCAGTCTCACTGGCGTCGATCTACTTTCTCGCCGCTATTGGGCTTGCTATCACTTTTGGCGTTATGGGTGTCATCAATATGGCCCATGGCGAATTTATTATGATGGGCGCATACACCGGGTATGTCGTGCAACTTTTTGTTCCCGACCATACAATCTCGATCATTCTGGCTATTCCGCTGGCCTTTATGGTGACTTTTGCGGCCGGTGTGGCGATGGAAAGATTGGTGGTGCGTTGGCTTTATCATCGTCCCCTCGAGACACTATTGGCCACGTTCGGCGTCTCCATCGCGTTGCAGCAGATCGCCAAGAACATCTTTGGGACGCAAGCGCGACCGTTGACGTCGCCGGGTTGGCTCGACGGCTCTTGGGTCATCAATGATGTGATCTCGATCAGTTATATCCGCATCGCAATATTTGTTCTGGCATTGCTGTTTCTGGCGCTGTTTCTGTTTGTGATGAATCGTACGCGGCTTGGCCTTGAGGTGCGCGCGGTGACACAAAACCCGCGGATGGCGGCCTCTATGGGAATCAACCCGGACAAGATCAACATGCTAACCTTTGGCTTTGGCTCCGGAATTGCGGGGATTGCGGGCGTCGCCATCGGGCTTTATGCGAAAGTGACCTCCGAGATGGGCGCGGACTATATCGTGCAGAGTTTTATGACCGTTGTTGTTGGCGGTGTTGGCAATATCTGGGGCACGCTTCTGGGCGCGTCGATGGTGGGCACACTTCAGAAAGGGATCGAGTGGCTTAACCCGTCAAATACACTGGCGGCGCAAACCTATATGATCCTGTTTATCATTCTGTTTATCCAATTCCGGCCGCGGGGCATCATTGCGCTCAAGGGCCGGGCGGCGGAGGCGTAGGATGTCTGAGCTTTCCGCAGGGCGGATTGGGCGAACGCCTTTTGTAATGAAGCACCCATCGGTGGTGATATTTATTGCTGTGCTGGCGCTCTTTACGCTTGGGGTCACTGTGCTGGCCGAGGGTTTTGGCATTGGGGTGATCTCGACGAGTTTTGTGAAGACGCTGGGCAAGACACTTTGTCTTTGTCTCGTGGCGCTGGCAATGGATATGGTGTGGGGCTACTGTGGGATCCTGAGCCTTGGACATATGGCATTTTTCGGCATTGGCGGCTACGCCATCGGTATGTGGCTCATGTATGCGCGCACCGAAATCATCGTGGTGCAGAGCCTTGCGGCCGCACCTTTGCCCCCGACCCCGCAGGAGATATCGGACGGCATTGCAACGCAGATTTTTGGCGTCGTTGGGGCCTCCGAGTTTCCGCCAATATGGGCGCTTGCCCATTCTTTGCCGCTGCAACTGGCGGCAGTGGTTCTGGTTCCGGGGCTATTGGCACTGATTTTTGGTTGGCTTGCTTTTCGTAGCCGGGTGACGGGCGTATATTTGTCGATCTTGACCCAGGCCATGACGCTCGCTCTGTCGCTTTATCTTTTCCAGAACGACAGCGGGTTGCGCGGCAACAATGGTCTTTCGGGTTTGCAAAACCTCCCTGGTCTTGACGATGTGCCGCAATCGACCGTGTCGATGTGGTTCTTTTGGGCTTCCTCAGCGGCACTTGGTGCGGCTTATTTGCTTTGCTCTTGGATTATCTCGGGCAAGTTCGGTTCAGTCATTCGCGCCATCCGAGACGATGAGGCGCGGGTACGCTTCCTTGGCTATTCCGTGGAGGCGTATAAGCTGGTCATTTTTACTTTTACAGCCGTGATCGCGGGACTTGCGGGGGCGCTATATTATCCGCAGGCGGGTATTGTGAACCCGGCAGAGATTGCGCCTATCGCTTCGATATATCTTGCGGTTTGGGTGGCCATCGGCGGGCGTGGTCGGCTTTACGGCGCGGTGATCGGCGCCGCGTTTGTCTCGCTCGTTTCGACGTGGTTCACGGGTGGGCAGGCGCCCGATATCAATCTTGGTTTCTACCGTATTCAATGGGTGGACTGGTGGACTGTTCTTCTGGGACTTTCCTTTGTTGCGGTGACGCTTTTTGCGCCGCGCGGCATTGGTGGGTTGTTTGATTTGATCTCGGATCGTCGCAGCCCGGACCGGCACGGCGCTGACCTCGGACCTGATCAAGGTGCGCTGCGCGAAAAGGAGGCCGATAAATGAGCCAGCTTTTGGAAGTCTCCGGGGTTTCGGTATCGTTTGATGGCTTCAAGGCAATAAACAACCTTACCTTTCAAATTGGTGAGGCGGAGATGCGCGCCGTGATCGGACCGAACGGGGCGGGCAAGACGACGTTCATGGACATAATCACAGGGAAGACAAAGCCTGACGAAGGGCATGTTCTTTGGGGGGAGCGATCGCAGTCCCTCTTGGCGATGAACGAAAGCCAAATCGCGCAAGCGGGCGTGGGGCGCAAGTTTCAACGCCCGACAGTGTTTGAGGATCAAAGCGTCGGAGACAACCTCATGCTGGCACTGCGCAAGGACCGTAATCCACTCTCAGTTCTGCTTTTCAAAGCTTCGAGCCGGGATCGGGAAAAGGTGGCGGAACTGGCCGATCAGATCGGCTTGTTGGGTGCTTTGGGGCGTAAATCAGGGGAGCTGAGCCATGGCCAGAAACAGTGGCTGGAGATTGGGATGCTGCTTGCCCAGGACCCGAGGCTTTTGCTGGTCGATGAACCGGCGGCAGGCATGACCGGTGCTGAGCGCGAACAGACAACCGAGTTGCTGGTAGAGGCGGCGAAAACCCGGGCGGTTGTGGTTGTTGAGCACGACATGGAGTTTGTTCGCCGTTTGAACTGCAAGGTCACGGTTCTGCATGAGGGTTCCGTTCTGGCCGAAGGCTCAATCGACCATGTGACCAGCAACGAGAAAGTCATCGAGGTGTATCTTGGTCGATAATGTCGTCGAAGTCGAAGACCTGAGCCTGCACTATGGCGGCAGTCAAATTCTTAGCGATGTGTCGTTGAATGTGGCGCGTGGTGAAGTGCTTTGCGTGATGGGTACAAATGGAGTGGGCAAGACATCGCTTCTGAAGGCGCTTTCGGGCACGCATCCCCACAGCGACGGTCGGTATCGTTTGGATGGTGAGGAAGTAGGCAAGGCAGGTGCGTTTTCCCTAGCGCAGAAAGGCGTAGCCTACGTGCCGCAAGGACGCGAGATTTTTCCGTTTTTGACGGTTAAAGAAAATTTGGAGACAGGTTTCGCCTGTTTGCCTGCAAAAGAGCGGTTCGTGCCAGACGAGATTTTCAGTCTTTTTCCCATTCTGAAAGAATTTCTTGGGCGTCGTGGCGGCGATCTTTCAGGTGGGCAACAGCAGCAGCTTGCAATCGCGCGCGCGTTGGTGACGAAGCCGAAAGTGCTTCTGCTGGACGAACCGACGGAAGGCATCCAGCCAAATATAATCAAGCAGATTGGTGAGGTGATCAAAACCCTGCGCGACCGGGGTGATTTGGCGATTGTATTGGTGGAGCAATTCTTTGATTTTGCGGCCGATCTGGGGGACCGGTTTCTGGTACTGGAACGAGGGCAGACCAAGCTTTCGGGAAGGTCGAGTGATATTAGCCGCGATGCGCTTAAACAAGCGGTTTCTGTTTAGCGGAGCAGTGTTCGGCAACAAACCGTACAAATAACGTGGTCAGGCTTTCACGCTGCGCTTGGCTTGGCCAAACAGCGTGAATGCCTAATGGTTGCAACGTCCACTCAGGCAAAACATGCATAAGATCACCGCGTTCAAAGCCGCGGGTTGCGAGGTTTTCCGGGATTGCGGTTAGACCTAATCCCCTGATCGCGAATTCATAGAGTGCTTCGGCGGAGTTGACTGAGACGTTGGGACGGCTCGAGACCAGAACAGATGTGCCGTCAGAGTTAAGGAGTGCCGTCTGGTCGGGACGCATGACGAAGCCGATCCAATCCCAATCTGCCAAATCCGTGGGGTGCGTTGGCACCGGGCGGGCCGAAACGTAATCTGCGCTGGCCACCAGACGCCTTTCGATATCACCTATTTTACGCGTTAGCAGGTTGCTGTCTTCCAACCATCCGGCCCTTATAGCAACGTCGAAGCCGTCCTTTATTAAATCACTTGGATGATCTGAGAAATGGAAATGCAGGTTAATCTTGGGATAGGTCTTGGTGAAGTCCGAAAAACTCTGCATCAGCTCAGTTTGCGTGATGAACGCAGGCGTTGTAATCCTCAATTGGCCTGTCGGTTCCTTTGACGTCGGGTTAATCGCATCAAGACCGGTAGCCGCGGCATCGATCATATCGAGGGCTTTTCCATGTAATAGTTGGCCTTCGTGGGTGAGCGATATCTGACGTGTCGAACGATAGAGTAAGGTCACCCCAAGATCGCGTTCAAGCTCAGAGACAATTTCACTAACGCGCGATGCTGCTAGACCAAGATGCTTTGATGCACCTCGGAAAGAGCCCTGATCCACAACCGTTGAAAAGACGGCGATGCCGCGGAGTTTATCTATCATTGTTCGTCTCAGCAGAATAGTAATATCTGAAATTAGTCGCTTAATCAGAATAAAGGCAATCCTTATTCTCTGTCTCACGAACATTGCATTTCTCAGGGAGACACAGATGAAAACCGTATTCCAAGCCGCCGCAATCGCCGTTATCGCTTCCGCTGGCGGTGCCTTTGCCGACGACAAAGCTACAGTTGCCAAATTCTACGATTTGCTCAGCAATCCAGGCGCTGAAGCGCAAACTGACGCCTTTACAGAAGCCACGACGGCCGATTGGGAAAGCGTTGGAAACTACTCAGGCACCAACAAGACGCGCGAGGCATTTCTTGGCCAAATGGGTGGTTTTGCAGAACTGATCCCGGATCTTGATTGGGACGTTCAGGCAATGCATCAGGATGGCGCATTCGTCACCGTTCGCAGCCGCGCCACCGGCACACCGGTTGCGCCGTTTTTCGGCGTAGATGGGCAAGGCCGGGGATTTGATATTATGACGATCGACATCCATGAGCTGGAAGACGGTAAGATCATTCGCACCTACCATGTCGAGGATTGGGCGAGCGCGTTGCAGCAGCTTGCCGGCAAATAGAGATCATTCGGCGCACCCGATTTGGTGCGCCAATTCAAATGGAGAATAATATGAAACGCAGAGCATTATTCGCAGCCGCTGCCATTGCCTTGGCCTTTGGCAATCATGCCAGCGCGCAGGAGATGGATGCGACCAGCCAAGCCACTTTTGACACGGTCATGGCGTTCATGGGCGCGATGGGCAAAGGCGACACAGATACGATGGCTGGCCTTATGGCCGACGATATGGTCTGGCATAACGAGGGCGACAAGGACATGCCATGGATTGGCCCTTGGCAAGGCAAGGATGAAATTTTCGCCTTCCTCGGGGTGTTCGGAGAGAATTTCCAAGTGACCAAATGGGAAACAGAGGACGCATTTGCCTTTGGCGATACGGTCGCAGTTTTTGGCAAGATGAACGCGATCACACCCAAATCAGGTAAGGAAACCGGCGACTTTACATTTGCGCTTCGCGCCAAAGTGAAAGACGGTCAGGTGGTGCTGTGGAACTGGTTCGAAGACAGCTACGCGGTAAGCGAGGCGTATCACGGAAACGAATAACGGCTTGCGTTGCCACCACTCACGGAAGGCAAAACGTTACATAAAAAAGGGTACTCAACATGGGACAAGCGCTTGAGAATGTACGACGCATTTACCTCGAAGGCATCGCCAGTGGAAATGCGCGTGAGGCGGTTACCGCCTATACGGGCCATCGCTACA
>JBCBBI010000013.1:0-83376 GCA_038531775.1 Pseudomonadota bacterium
CGACGCTCGCCGGTGGCTGACCGCAGGAGGAGCGTCTCTGTCTCGATGTAGCCAGACCCCGGGCGCATACCTGCAACGAGCGAGCCTTGCGTTACACCGGTGGCAGCTAGGACCACATCAGACTGGACCATATCACTAAGCGCATAGATCCGATCCAAATCGGTCACACCAGCCTTGTGCGCGCGGCCCTTTTCGTCGTCATTTCGGAACAGCAAACGACCCCAGATCTGTCCGCCAAGGGCTTTCAGAGCACCAGCGGCCAGAACACCCTCAGGCGCGCCGCCTGATCCCATATACATATCGATACCGGTAAGGTCTGGTTCCGTGCAGTGCATAACACCGGCTACATCACCGTCACCAATAAGAAAGACCGAAGCGCCGGTGCTTCGCAGCTCTGCGATCATCTCTTCATGACGCGGACGCTCCAATACGCAGACGGTGATTTCCGAGGTGGCAACGCCCTTGGCCTTGGCCAATGCCTCGACACGTTCTTTGGGCGACATGTCGAGAGACACGACACCTTCTGCATAACCGGGCCCCACTGCAAGTTTGTCCATGTACACATCCGGCGCATGCAGCATAGTGCCGCGCGGGGCCATTGAGATAATGGTGATTGCGTTTGGCATCGCCTTGGCAGTGATTGTCGTGCCCTCAAGCGGATCGAGAGCAATATCGACGGCCGGGCCGGTGCCGCTTCCTACTTCCTCGCCGATGTAAAGCATTGGTGCCTCGTCGCGTTCCCCTTCGCCGATGACCACTGTGCCTGCGATATTCATTTTGCCCAGCTCTTCGCGCATGGCGTTAACCGCAGCCTGATCGGCGGCTTTTTCATCGCCGCGTCCAATCAATGGGCGACAGGCAAGCGCGGCTTGCTCAGAGACGCGCGCCAGCGCCAAAGACAGGGTTGCGTCGTCAAATTCAGCGGTCATGGGTAATCCTTGGCAAATCGTGTTCCGCCAGACCTATCTGCAGCCGGCGGATGGCACAAGGTCGTTAGCGGAAACATCAGTGGTCGCAGATTTGGTATTTGAGTGTTTTTGCAAGCTGAACAGGTATGCGGAGCTTTCGTTCTACGTTGACCAAGGTAAAGTCTTACTTGCATGCCGCTCTTGCTTTCAGTCAACCAATACATGGGCTTTGTGGGGATCTAGCCCAAAACCAAAAACCGCTTGCAAGTAAATTGAGGCGTCGGGCCTATCGTGCTTCGTGGTGCCACTCAAAAACAAGCCCTCTTTGAGTAAGAGTTGGCCTTGATATATGTTGAGATAGAATTGGGCTGTCGTAGCGAGTTTAGATAACCCGGATGAACAAAAAAGTGTGGAAACTTGGAAGAGGTAAAATGGGGTTCATGAAACCCCTGTTGGGAGCCTGGATCGCAACCGTACCCGAGACACCAATGGGCAAGGTAGTGTGTCGCCGCTTTTATGAAGAAATTCTTGATGGAAAGTTCATACGATTGACTGCTGACTGGACTATCGGCGAAGCCGGTAAGACCTATCAGGAAATCGCACACTATGGTGTGAACCGAAAGAAAACAGCAGCTTTTTGGTCTTTCACGAGCGACGGCGGAAACTCATATGGAGAGCTAGCCGACGTGGCAGAAATGGGGGAAAACGCGAAAGGGTTTATCGCCAAGATGCCATCCGGTCTTGCACGTCTCGGGTTTTGGCCGAGCGAAACAGGGATGATCTGGGCCGTGGAAGCCAAGACGAAAAAAGGCTGGTCGAGGATGATACACCATGAATGTGAGCGGATATAGCGGTCATTGACATAACAGCAGAAATGACAGTTACATCCCGCTCCAACCTCATTTGAATGTCTTGAATTGCTTTTCGGCCAATAAAATTTTTTTTCTGTCCATACGTTACTGGACGAAATCTGGTCGCCGCATGGGTTATGGCGTCAAAAATATTCAAAACCCGGCGAGCTAAGAGACCAATATGCCGTATGCAGCAAAGATGTTTTTTGGAACCTAAGCCGCCAATCCTTTTGAGCCAATCGACAAGAACTTTTCGCGCCGGTCTTTGAGAAGATCGTCACCGGATTTGCCCTTCAACTCATCCAGCATCCCCTCAATGGCGCGTCCGACGGACGCGATTGTCGTTTCCCGGTCGCGGTGGGCACCGCCGAGCGGTTCCTCAATAACCCGGTCCGCCACGCCAAGGTTCATTAAATCCTGTGCTGTCAAACGCAATGCTTCGGCCGCTTCACGCATCTTCTCGGCATCCTTCCAGAGAATGGAGGCGCAGCCTTCGGGACTAATCACCGAGTAAACCGAATGCTCTAGCATGGCGAGCCGGTTGGCCGAAGCAAATGCGACCGCTCCACCGGAGCCGCCCTCGCCAATGATGACGCTGACAAGCGGCACCTTGAGCCGCAGGCACATCTCTGTCGATCGAGCGATGGCCTCGCTTTGTCCACGTTCCTCGGCGCCTTTGCCAGGATAGGCACCAGGCGTGTCCACAAGCGTGATCACTGGTAGGTTGAACCGATCCGCCATATCCATAAGCCGGATAGCTTTTCGATAGCCCTCAGGCCGGGCCATGCCAAAGTTGCGCTCTATCCGGGTGCGGGTGTCATTGCCCTTCTCATGGCCGATCACGATTACGGGCGTATCGTTGAACCGTGCCAGCCCACCCATGACCGCCTGATCATCGGCAAAATTCCGGTCACCGGCCAGCGGTGTGTATTCCGAGAAGAGCTTTGCAATATAGTCGCCGCAATGCGGTCGGTCCTGATGCCGGGCCACTTGGCATTTACGCCAGGGCGACAGGTTCTTGTAGAGATCGGCCAGCAGCGCCTCAGCCTTTTTGTCGAGACCGCCTGCCTCCGCCTCAACATCAACGTTGCCGTCCTCGCTGGCCCGCGCCATGGCGCGCAGTTCCTCGGCCTTGCCTTCGATTTCCGCCAGTGGTTTCTCGAAATCCAGATAATTGGTCATGCCCGGCTCTCTGTGACTTTTCGTTTTCCAACCGGTATATAGAAACCAATCCCGGGTTCAACAAACTTCATTTTTAGCATTTCATCCTAGCCCGTCGGAAAAAGCACCGGAACCAGAGATAGGACCAGCAATCCTGCCATAGCGATATTGAACCGTCGCAACCGCGTGGGGTTGTTAATCAAACGGCGCATCTGCTGGCCCAGAGCGGTATAGCTTGTAGTGCTGATGACAGAGACCAAAACATATATTCCAGCTATCAAAAGAATTGCCTGAATGTCGCGACTTGCGGCGTAAAGAGTGATCGCCGAAAGGGCCATGCTCCAAGCTTTCGGATTGAGCCATTGAAAACCCGCGGACTGCAGAAAGCTAAGCGGTTGTCCTTGCGTTGCCGCCTCTGATGGTGGGGCGGCATTGGCAATTTTCCAAGCCAAATAGAGAAGGTAGCCGATACTCAGAAATTTGAGAACGGTGTAGCTTGGCGGCCATAGGTCAAAAACCTGCATAACGCCGAGCCCGACGAGCACCACCATCGCCGGAAACCCAATTCCAATGCCCAGCATATGTGGCACTGTCTTCCGAAAGCCGAAATTAGCGCCAGATGCCATTAGCATGAGGTTATTGGGTCCAGGAGTTATGACGGACACGAAGGCGAAGGCAACAAGTGCTGCGAATATTTCATAGGTCATACGCACAATATTACCGTTCCTCAGCTGCATTAAATTGCAATAATTTGTAAATTTACGGAAATTTTGCAATTAAGTGCTGTTATGGATGAAATAAGTCAAAAAATATTGCGCGTTTTGTCGAATGAGGGTCGAATCTCGAATCTTGAGCTTGCTGAAAAGGTTGGCCTGTCTCCTTCCGCTTGCCTGCGACGAGTGCAAGAACTTGAGAAACGAGGCGTGATTTCGGGCTATCGCGCGGTACTTGATCGATCAAAGCTGGGCGTTGGTTTCGTGGCCTATGCAACGGTTGGGTTGAACTCGCATACCAAGGCGGCACAAGAGGCGTTTGAGGCGGCCATGGCCACCGCGCCAGAGGTGGTCGAGTGCCACAATATCACCGGCGCGGTCGAGTACCTTTTGCGGATCGAGGCCGCCGATTTGGCGGCGTATAAGTCATTTCACACAGATGTCGTAGGCGTGCTGCCTCAGGTGAATTCCATTACGTCTTATGTCGTTATGGGCTCACCAAAGGACGCGCGGGCTTGAAGGCGGTAGGGCATTGACAAAGAAGTTCTTTTTTTGAGCCCAGATCTACCGACTAAATTGCGTCGAAAACTTCCAGCAATCGCGCTTCAATTCGAGACAGCCAACTTCGCCCCGAGAAAACCAAAGGTTCCGGCGAAGCTGCGTTTGATCCATTTCATGACGGATGGCCGCTGAATGACATAGTCGCGCGCATATGAGGCGAATGCACCGTAGACCACGAAAACCAAAAACGTCATGATCATAAAGACAATCGCCAACCCTACTAGGGAAGCAGTCGCGTTCGTTGCTGTCGGTGAAATGAATTGAGGCAGGAATGCCAGAAAGAACAATGACAGCTTGGGGTTTAGTACGTTCAGCAAAGTACCGCTTATAGCTATGCGAATGTAGCCCCCCCTTTCTTTGTTTTCAGACACTTCCAAGACAGTATCGTCTCTCAATATTTTCCACGCCATGTAGAATAAATACGCAACCCCCAAGAACTTAATGACTTGAAAAGCCAAAGCGCTGGTGTGCAGCAATGCTGCCAATCCTATGATACTAGCCACGGCTGCGGGTATAATTCCAAGTGTGCACCCAAACGCAGCAGCAATGCTCGACTTGAACCCACGACCAAGACCGACTGCAAGTGTGTAAATGACACCCGTCCCGGGTAAGAGGACGACGACCAGAGATGTGAGTAGGAATTCAAGCGACATAGGTTTGGCTCCAAGTTTTAGATAGGTTCCAAGCTAAGCCTCGAAGCTTCAAGGCCGGCTTTGTCCGTTTAGCAGTCTTCCCCGCCTAGCGACGATACAAGACTAAGGCCGCCAGATTTCCCAGGCGGCGCTAATTTGTCGGACTAAAATCAGACCCGGCCTTTCCATGGCACCAACCAGTTTTCTAACGCGCGGATGCCCACGTCGATCAGGAAGCCGATGATTCCGATTAGGATGATGCCGACGATCACGATATCGGTGAGCTGAAATTTGGACGCGACCATAATCATCATGCCCAAACCGCGTTCAGCGGCGACGAGTTCCGCCGCCACAACCGTGCCCCAGCACACGCCCATCGCCACCCGTGCGCCGGTGAAGATCTCAGGTAGGGAGTTTGGAATGATCACTTTCGTCAAAAGCTGCCATTTGCTTGCGCCGAGCGAGTAGGCCGCATGCACCTTGGAGATGGCAACGCCAGAGACGCCAGCACGGGCAGCAATTGCCATGATCCAGAGCGCGGCAAGGAAGAGCAGGATAACCTTGGATTGTTCCCCAATACCAAACCAGATGATCATCAGCGGAATAAGCGCTAGAGGCGGCACCGGACGCATGAATTCAACGATCGGATCAAACCAGCCGCGTGACCAGTTTGTCAGTCCCATAGCGTAGCCTAAAGGGACACCCAAAAGCGTGCCAAAGAAGAAACCCAGCAGAACCCGTTGGAGCGAAATCCATGTATGTTCGATCAATGTGAAATTTCGGTACCCCTCGGACAACAGCGTGCCAAACCGCTCTGTCGCCACCTCTGGGGCTGGCAGATAAAGTCGCTGCATACGCTGCCCTGTCGCGGGAGAGAAAGACGGCGTGCCCTTGTCGGTTAACCCTATTTCGCCCTCGGGGATCAGAATAGACTGCCCCGGTTGCACGGGTGTCCCATTGAACGCGGTGATGACAGCGCCCTCGGATTTGCCAATCTCGTCATTGCTGCGCACCTGTATGACCTTGAAGCCATAGCGCGCGACAACGAGGCTGTCATTTTTGGCAAAACCATCGCCTGGTTCTACTTCTGGGGCCTCTGGGATCTTACCGGGCTTGCCATCTGCATCGAGTGTTTGGCTGATGTCTTCGCGATATACGCGCACAGTCACTTCTGCATCGTCTTGCCGCCCATCTGACAAGGTTGAGGTGTAAGTGAACGTCACATCGCCAAGGAAGGGCGAAGGCGCCTTTGGCAAGGGCAGGTTGGAATTGGTGAAAGCCACCCACAGCAAAAAGATCGTCAGAACCGAAAGAACGGATGCCACACGATTGGCTTTGACCGCGCTTTCGTCACCAAAGGTCACGGTTTTTAAAGACGTAAAATCGGCGCGCGCAAAGAAGGCGCGGTACATATAGGACACCACCAGAAACGCGCCCAGAAATGCGCCAACATAGAGGGCAAGAACGATGTAACCAGTCATGCGTTTTCCTCCACGCGGCCCATGATTTCTTCTTCCATGTTCCAGATCATTTCGAGGATTTCCTCGCGGCGTTCATTGAACTCGGGATGTTTTTTCACTTCGCGAAGGTCTGCGCCCACGCCGAGATCAGCGAAAGGCAGGCGATACTCTTTGTGTATACGGCCCGGGCGAGGGGCCATAACAAGGAGGCGCTCACCCAAAAGCAGCGCCTCTTCAACAGAATGCGTGATAAGGATGATCGTCTTTCCGGTTTCTTTCCAAAGTTTCAGGACCAGCCCCTGCATCTTTTCGCGTGTCAGAGCATCAAGCGCGCCAAGAGGTTCATCCATCAGGATCACATCTGGATCGTTCGCCAGACAGCGGGCAAGCGCCACCCGTTGTTGCATGCCGCCGGAAAGCTCGTAAATCGCCTTTTCCTTAAAATCCTGCAGGCCTACGATCTCCAGAAGGTGATCGACATTTGGCATGTACTCAGCCTTCGCCATACCCTTCATCCGGGGGCCAAAGCTCACATTATCACGAACACTCATCCATTCAAAAAGGGCGCCTTGCTGGAAGACCATACCGCGTTCTGCATCGGGGCCTTCGACGTTATGTCCGTTGAGGACAACGCGGCCCTCCGTTGGGGCAAGAAAGCCCGCTACAATATTCAAAAGCGTGGTCTTTCCGCATCCGGAGGGACCAAGAACGCTCATCAATTCGCCGGTTTTCAACGTCAACGAGACGTCTTTAAGCGCTTGCACATGACCACCGTTCGGCAGGTCAAATCGCATCGAAATATTGTCGATTACGAGTTCCGACATCTCGTCCCCCTAAATTTCCTTAAATGAATACCGCAGGCCAAGTAGGTGGCCTGCGGTTAAGTTGAAAACTTACTTTGCCGCGCTGAGCGGGCCTGTGTTCACGTTTTCTGCGTAAGATGCTTTTGCTGCGTCGATTGACTCGGCTGCAACAAATACGTCGGCAACACCTTTCATGAAGTCTTGTGCGCCACCGCCAAGCCATTTGTCACTTAGTTGATCTTCAACTGAAGGGAAGACAAAAGTGCTCAAGGAACCCTTAGCATCATCCTCTGACATACCGGCATCCTTGGCAATCACTGGAAGCATTTTGGCATGGTTTGCCTCATCTGCCCACATCGCGTTGGCTTCAGCGGTCACTTTGAGGAACTTCGCGACCATGTCTTCGTGACCGGCCACAAAGTCGGCTGGCGAAGATGTCACGTCGAACACCAGAATGCCCAGCTCTTCTTTTTCTGCACCGGTCAAGAGGATGTTACCACTTTCCTTCATACGACGCAGAGCACCGCCCCAGCCACAGGCCATATCAACAGCGCCTTGCGCCAGTGCCGCTTGGCCTTCTGCAGGAGCCATGTCGACGACCGTCAGGCTGTCGAGCGATACACCAAAGTGGCTCATCTGCTTGAGGAAGCCGTAATGCGCGGCTGTGCCGAGCGGAACAGCAACCTTTTTACCGGCAAGCTCGCCAGCGCTCTCTTTGTCAATTTCAAGACCTGAGGAGACAACGCAATTATCGTTGTCAGAATAGGATACAGCCACGTCGATGATCTGCAGGTCCTGACCCGCGGATGTCGCAACCACGAAAGGTGGCACACCTTGGCTCACGCTGATCTGTACGTCGCCAGACGCCATTGCGGCACTCATGGCCGTACCTGTATCGAAGCTGACCCACTTGACTTCTTGGCCCAGTGCTTCGTCATACATTCCTTCGGCTTTAGCGAATTGGAACGGCATCGGCCATTCCAGGAAGTAGCCAACGGTCAGCCCCTCATGTCCACCGGCCAGCGCCGCTTGTGCGCTCACGGACACGGCCAGACCGGCCACAGCACCCATTAGTTTTGCCTTTATTTTCATTGTTAATGTCTCCCTTGACACATGGTCACTTTGTTTTGGCGCCAGATTCGTCTGCACTAGGGGCAGACCTTCAAGCTAGCGCAGCGTTTTTTGCCGCTAACGACAAGCGCTGCAACATCCGATCCGAAATTGCGATTCCGTGCAATGATTTTGTTACATAAGTATAAGACGATTAGGGCTCTATCTTGCTCCCGCATTGCGTTTTCGCCCTCTTTTTTATGTCCCAGTCTTCGGCTTTGATGATAAGACGAAGAATTGGCATTACGCAAACATGCATCTGGCCTTATGCCGTGATCATTCCTTGAGCAAAAGAAAAGGGGCGACCAAAGGACCGCCCCTAGAAATGCTTTGCGCTGTTTGCGCGAAAGATCAGGCTTTTTGACGACGACGCATTGCGCCGAGAGCACCGATGCCGCCGAGAAGCAGAAAGCCTGCTGCCGGAATTGGTACGGCGGAAAGTTCTACTTCGAGAACTGACGGGTTGCCGTTCGCTGCAACGTAAAGAAGCTCGAAATCGCCACCCTCAAAATCAAAGATCGTGGTGATTTCGGATGTTGGGCCACCGGCAGTGCCGCCGCCAACACCAGAATTGTCATTATCCGCCAGCGTCCCGTCTATTGCGTTGTTTCCCGCAGTGCCGCCGTTGAAGATACCCGCGCCATCATCGTGGTTCACGGTCAGCATTTCGCCAACGATGTTAGACGCTTCAAACAGGAAGAACGTTGCTGTTTTGAAGCCACCTTCACTGAGCGTCAAATCCGCCACAGCGTCCAAGCCGGAAAACGTACCACCAAGCGAAAGGAATTCGCCAATGGTAATGTCATCCAGGTTAGCTGGAACGTTGTCTTCGCGGAACATCAGGTCACCAGTAAATGTGCCCATCGCAACGGTAGCACCGGCTGAGACCTGTGCGGCATTAAAGTCGCTAGCGACGGCCTGAGAAGCAGATGCGGAAAGATTGGCTGTGTTAACGACAGTCACGTCAAATGTAAGCGAAGCCGCCGAAGCACCACCCGCCAATGAAAAGGCCGCAACTGCGGCCGCTGTAATGGTTCTAACCATGGAAACCCCCTTGATACTAGACACCGCGCATGTGTTAACAAAGTTCAAGTTTTCAGACAATGGAAAAAGCTAACATTCGCTTAAAATGCATTGGTAGCTTGCCGAAGAGTACGGGTCGGCGTCGGCAGATTGCCTCAAAATTCGGCGACGTGGAAGAAATTGCACCGCCGCAGCGCAAGAAGCCTATTGAGTGCAGTCTAAAACCTGGCTTTCCTAAGCGTCACAGATCCGTGGCTGTTAAAGGAATAGCATGATGTTTTGCATCCCGTGTTCAGCGCGATACTGTAATATGGTGTTTTTCGGTTTGTTTGGCCTTAATAATAGGTTTCACCTGGCCCTATTTTTTGGATAATGTTTAGGGCTGAATCTGTGTAATTTCTAGGCTCGGTTGGTATTGATTCAAAACCGGGTCATGCACATAAAAATGGAGTGTCCCATGGATGGTAATCTTCTGAACGATATTGATAAAATTGTCGACGCCGACCGTGCGCATGTTTGGCACCACCTTATTCAACATAAACCCTTCGAGGCTGGTGAGCCGCGCATTATCGTCGAGGGGAAGGGTATGCGCGTCTGGGACCAGCATGGCAAAGAGCACATTGATGCGGTTTCCGGGGGCGTATGGACTGTTAACGTAGGTTATGGGCGAGAGCGGATCGCGAACGCCGTGCGCGACCAACTGATCAAGCTCAACTATTTTGCTGGTTCCGCAGGATCGATCCCCGGGGCGCAATTCTCCGAGCGCCTTATCTCAAAGATGCCAGGAATGAGCCGCGTTTACTATGTGAACTCCGGCTCAGAAGCCAATGAAAAGGCGTTTAAAATGGTGCGTCAGATCGCCCATAAGCGCTACGGTGGTCAGAAAAATAAAATCTTGTACCGCGATCGTGATTACCATGGCTCAACGCTTGCAACGATGTCGGCGGGTGGCCAGGATGAGCGCAACGCGCAATACGGCCCATTTGCGCCAGGCTTTGTGCGGGTACCGCACTGCATGGAATATCGCGCTCAGTGGGACCTTAGTGGTGAGGAATACGGCATCGCAGCTGCGAACGCGATTGAAGAGGTCATCCTTGCTGAAGGACCAGACACTGTGGGTGCGCTTTGTCTTGAGCCGGTAACGGCAGGCGGGGGCGTGATCACCCCACCAGAGGGCTACTGGCCACGCGTGCAAGAGATCTGCCGCAAATACGATGTCCTGCTGCATATCGATGAGGTGGTGTGCGGAATCGGCCGAACAGGTACTTGGTTTGGCTATCAACACTACGGCATTGAGCCAGATTTCGTCACTATGGCGAAAGGCGTGGCGTCGGGTTATGCGGCCATTGCCTGCTGCGTGACCAATGAACGCGTCTTTGAGATGTTCAAGGAAAACATGGATGATCCGATGGATTACTTCCGTGACATCTCGACCTTTGGCGGTTGCACGGCGGGACCTGCGGCGGCACTTGAGAATATGGCCATCATCGAAGAAGAAGAGCTTTTGGAAAACACCACAGCCATGGGTGCATACATGCTCGATCAGCTTTGGGCGCTTTCCGAAAAGCATGAAGTCATAGGGAACTGCCGTGGTAAAGGTCTTTTCCTTGGTGCAGAGCTGGTCGCGGATCGAAGCACAAAAGAACCGATGCACGAGAAAAAGGTTCAGGCGGTTGTCGCGGACTGCATGCAGCAGGGCGTCGTGATCGGTGCAACGAACCGTTCGCTGCCGGGCTTCAACAATACGCTTTGCTTCTCACCTGCGCTTATCGCCACCAAGGATGACATCGACGAGATTGTAACCGCGGTCGATAGCGCATTGGGTCGGGTCTTTGCATAGAGTGGGTGAAAACCAACGCCGCATCTGAGATGTGGCCGGAACCGATAGAATTAAGGGGCCAGCACGTCACGCTGGCCCCTTTATCCTTGGACCATGCGGATGATTTGGCGGAGGCGGCCCGGGATGTGCAGGGGCTATGGTACACAAGTATTCCAACGCCCGACGGCGTGGTGGCCGAGATTGAGGTGCGGCTCTCAAAACAGGCGGCTGGCACGATGCTACCTTTTGCGCAGCTTCTGCCGGATGGTCGGGCAATGGGCATGACAACCTATATGAATATCGATGCGGCGAACAAAAGGGTCGAGATTGGCTCCACCTGGATGTCAAAGCAGGTGCAGCGGTCTGGGTTTAATACCGAGGCGAAGCTTATGCTGCTAGAGCACGCTTTCGAGCGCTTGGATTGCATCGCTGTAGAGTTCCGCACCCACGCAATGAACGTACAATCCCGACGTGCGATCGAACGACTGGGCGCCAAACTCGACGGTATCCTACGCAACCATATGGTTATGAAGAATGGTAGCCTGCGCGACAGTGCCGTCTATTCGATCCTACCGCATGAATGGCCTACCGTGCGCGCCAATCTGGAATGGCAATTGCAGAAGCCGCGTTCCTAAACGCTCTCAATCCGCAGCGCCACAGGTGCTTCGGTCACCACGTCTAGTGTCGTCAATTCATCCAGCGCAGCTCCGAGATCGGCAGGCGCCGTTTTATGTGTGACGATTAGTACAGGCGCTGTGGCGTCGTCATGGCGATACTGGCGCATACGGTCGATGGATACCCCTGCTGTTCCAAGCACTGTCGCCACTTGCGCCAGTGTGCCGGGCTTATCCTGAAGTGTCAGACGCAGATAGTACGGTACAGGTGTGGCCGCAGTCGCCGCCTGGGCTTGTGTTAGCGAAACTGCAGGGACGCCAAAAGTTGAGATCCTCGTGCCGCGTGCGATATCCATGACATCGCCCATTACGGCACTTGCGGTTGGGCCCATGCCAGCCCCCGGCCCACGCAGCACGATCTGTTCGACGGCATCTCCCTCAAGCACAACCATGTTGGTGCCACCTTCCAATTGACCGAGTGGGCTATTGGCCGGCACCAGGCAAGGCGACATACGTTGCTCAAGTCCTCGCCTGGTCAGGCGCGCCACGCCTAAAAGCTTGATCCGGTAGCCCATATCAGCAGCCTGATTGATGTCTTCGATCGTGATCTTTTGGATGCCTTCCAGCGATATACCGTCAAAATCCACACGCGTGCCAAAAGCAATGGAAGCCAACAAAGCAAGTTTATGACCGGCATCTATGCCGCCGACATCAAGCGTCGGATCTGCCTCCAGATAACCGAGCTGATTGGCCTCCTCGAAAACTTCATCATAAGGCAGGCCCGCCGATTGCATGCGCGTTAGGATGTAGTTGCAAGTGCCATTCATGACACCCATCACTCGGGTAATCTCGTTTCCCGCCAGGCTTTCGGTGAGGGATTTAATTACCGGTATGCCGCCCGCCACAGCCGCCTCAAACCGCAAAACTCGTGCCTTAGCCTCGGCCATCTCTGCCAGCGCTTGCCCATGCAATGCAAGCATCGCCTTGTTGGCGGTGACCACATCTTTCCCGGCGTTAATAGCAGCCTCAGTTGCCGCTTTTGCGGGGCCGTCAGAGCCGCCCATGAGCTCAACAAAGACATCGATATCGTCGCGCGAGGCAAGCTTCACCGGGTCATCTTCCCACTCATAACCAGATAGTGGTACTCCGCGATCCTTGTCACGTGAGCGCGCGGAAACTGCGGTTATCTCTATAGGGCGGCCTGCTCGCGCCTCCAACAGCGCTGCCTTCTGGCGGATAATCTGCACCACGCCTGCGCCGACGGTGCCCAACCCGGCGATCCCAAGCTTTATTGGCATAGTCATAGTGCTTTCTCCGACAGTCCCATCCAGTGCGTCGCGATGTATCTTGTTGCCTAAAGGCTTGCAATGCGGGTTTTGGTCAGTGCGCTTTTGCCTTTAATTCGTTGGAACAACAGCTGGTTGCTGCGACAATCGATTTCGTGAATTTTGATCGATGACGGTACCGCGCAGGCGCGCTGCTCGGGCCTTCAGATTGTCGATACGCGCTTCGGTATCGGCTAAACTGGCATCGGTAATCTGAGCCTCGCGTATTTTTGAGCGCAGCTCTTCAACGGGTTCGAGCCTCGGAAAATTTGAGGACAAGGCTTCTTTGCTGAAGCTGTCTTCTAAATCAGGGAACTGCGTGCACCCGAAGAGCAAAAGCGCTGGAAGCATGGCCCTTATTGCAGAAGTCGTTGTCACGCTCTTTGCTGTCCTTGCGAGGATTCACAGCAATACTTTGCCATGTTGGCGGCTTTGCAGGCAAGCGAAGGATTTACAGGGTAGGGCTTTTATCTGAACGCTCGTACAGTTAATGCTTATCCATGGCACGTACCCAAGGTTCGCATTCTGACATTACAGGCCCGCGCGTACGCGACGCTGCGCTTAGGCTTTTTGCGCGTCACGGTTATGCCTCCGTGTCTATGCGCCAGATTGCCAATGATGTTGGTGTGCAAGCAGGAGCGCTTTACAATTATACGCCTGACAAGCAAACTCTGCTGTTTGACCTGATGCACATGCATATGACTAGTCTTCTGAGTGCATGGAGAGCCCAAGCGCCGGATAAAAAAAAACCCGCAATCAAGCGGCTGGAATCATTTGCACGATTTCATATTCGTTTTAATACGCAGCGTGCAGACGCGGTATTTTTGGCCTATATGGAGCTGCGTAATCTAACGTCGGAGAATTTTGAGCATATCGGCCGACTTAGACGCGAATATGAGAATGAACTTGAAAATATCATGCATCAAGGAAACGAGGCCGGCGTGTTCGCGGTTGATGAGCCACGGATTTCCGCGATGGCCGTTATAGCAATGCTAAATGGTGTGAACGTCTGGTTTCGAGAGAGTGGGCGGCTGTCGCTTGATGCGGTTGAAGAGCATCATTTGAAGCTTGTGCAGCGTGTTGTGGCATTGAAACCGTGAAAAAACGGCCTGATGACGAAGTGCTCGCAATTTTGAGCGCCTCTATTGGGCGACGATTTCTCGGTGTGGGCTCGCTTGGATGTCTTGGGCTGTTCTTGTTGTACTTTGCTTTCGCGCAACCCGCCGATACGGCCCTTGCTCAGGGCTTTTTGCTTATCGCAGGCGTCGGGGCTGTTTTGTTAGCCGACAAAATGCGTCGTGCCACGTCCCAAAGTATAGAGCTTACTTCTAGCGAGCTGCGTACCAGTCACGGTGAACAGATTGCGCGACTTGACGAAATCGACGCCGTAGATCGAAGCATCTTTGCCTTTAAGCCGTCCAACGGTTTTCTCATCAGGCTCAAATCGTCTCGCGAAGTACGCTGGAGGCCCGGGCTTTGGTGGCGCTTCGGGCGCAGGATTGGTATCGGCGGCGTCACTCCCGGATCACATGCCAAAGCAATGTCAGAAATCATCGCGGTGATGCTCCTTGAGCAAAATAAATGAACGCGCGCCGAATGCACGGCACGCTTAAATTTTGCTTTCGCGAAAATTCAGGAGTCGATCGCGCAATCGCTTTCATAGCAAATTTGCGGGGCAAATCGGATCGCGGTAAAGCTTCTTGTTCTGATATTTTTTCCGTCTAGACCGCGACCAGTGTAGTCTTCGTCGATAGGCGGTTCATCGCTGCGGGTGATCAAGTGGGCAAATATATCGAACGTCGCGTCATAGACGGATTGAGACTCGACCAAGATTAGGTCTTCGCCGTTCTCCAGAAATGGTAGTGTGTTTTCCACCAGACGGATTTCCGCAGTCGTGTAAGGGGTGAAGCTGCCTGTACCACGCACTTCTGACCAGAGAATATTGTATTCTCCATCGTCATTTGTGTCATCTGCGGGCGTTGGATCAACAAATCGGATCATTGAAACGCGGATCGTGTTGTCGCCATCATCGTTCGAAATTTCATTGAACAGCTGCAAAGCGTTATTGAGATACGCATCGGTCAGACCAACGTCGTCATCGCCAAACGCGTTTTCACGAGAAATCATATCTGCGACAGTGTACGTCGCTTTTTCGCGTGCGCTTGCGTAGCGATGAATTTCGAAAAACTCATACGTCAAAATGAGCCCAAGAAACAGCGTCGGGATCCAGAAGACCGACTCAACAGCAATCACGCCCCTTGCGTCTTCGTAAAAAGCGCGAATTTGAGGTTTCAAGCGAGCGAATAACATTACCCAGGCTCCCCTACAAACGCGGTCGTAGAAACAATTGCACCTTGGCCGGTGGCATCTATTACCAAGTTGCCCAAAAGCTCGTTCGGGAATAATGCGTTGAAACGATAACACGCTCGCAAAAGCATCAGCTCATTACTCAAACCGGTGTTGAAGTTATAGTCTGTTACTGCAGTCGCCGGTTGCGACACGTCCGTACATTCCACCTCTTGATCCAACGTTGCATAACTGAACAGATTTGCAGACTGCATCTCTAGACGCAGCTGTGTATCACAATCCGCCAATAGGATCGCGTTGTCACAGACAGCGTCTTTTATCAGGTTATGCACCTCTTCGGAGTCACCTGAGAACGTGCCGGTGCCAAGACGTAAGTCCCGAACAGCTATATCCAGGCCTCGTTCCAGAAGCACATGCCGCATTGTCACAAAACCCAGTTCAATCGAAAACATCATCATCGACAGGTAAACGGGCAGGATTAGGATAAACTCAACCGTAGCTGCGCCAGATTCGTCTTGCGCGCTTCTGAAGAAACGCTTTTTGATCGAGCGTATCATTCTGTCAACCTCAGGCGTAGCACGTCCTGAGCGATCGAGGCGAATGCTGTAGCAAGCCCAGTTTTGTTTGTCGCCAGGTAATAATGCGAAGCAGCGTTGGTTGAGCAGTCCTGCAGCTGGGTCTCAGCGTTTCCACCAGGCGTGATCGCAAAGCCAATCGAATAGATCTTCACGTTGTTATTGGTCTTTGCCTGGGCGCAGATATTCTGCATATTGGTATCTTTCTGAGACGCAGTGATGTCACCAGGGTTATTGTTGTATTCTTTGTATGCTTCATTTGACCCTGTAAGCGTTTGGAAGTAGCGCGGAGATATTTTTCCCCACATGAATTCCCAGGTGTGACGCTTGCGGTAGAACTCTGTGTATGGCGTTACACCATCCGGCATAAACCGACCGGGCTCTGTGATGTTGCGCAGGGCTACGAAATCATGGCCTTCGACACGTTCGCGATTGTAACGGTCTACTCTCTCGTAGTCGTCATCATCAAAGGCGAAGAGGTCATTCATATCGTCACAAAGATCTTCTCCTGCCGGAACACTAACGGTTTCCGTCTCCCGATCGAACAGGCACTCTGCAATAGTGGGATCATAGCCAGTTGGAGTAGTTGCTTCGCCGATGGAGTCGAAAGAACTCGGATCGTGAACGAAAAACTCGGTCACCCATTGCGCGCCGGATGGGTTATCGTCATCCCAATAACGCACTTCGTAAAGGTCTGAGTCTGGGCCGCGATAGTCACTGTCACGCTCAAAGAAGCGGGTTGTTGTGTTTTGGCCGTCACTCATAAGCACAATGATTTTTTGGTTCTGTGGCTCGGCATAGCTCGCAGGTACGGCGTCAAGTTCATTTGGCATGACACCAGCGGCCACAAGAGCAGTAGTGACAGGCGCAAAACTTGGGTCGAGCATTCCGGCCGCCCACTTGACGCCTAGTCCGCCAGACGTGAACCCTTCTGTGCGGAATGAGTCAATTTTGGTTTCCAAATCGCCCTTGACCATGGAAAACGGCATGATTTGGAAATACTCTTCTGGGTAGCAAGACCGCCACCAACCGTCCAAGTTTTCAAAGTCGTTACCGTACCGAGACGTGTAAATGATCTGATCGAGCTCTACAAGAGTTGAACCAGGTGCCGCAGCGGCGGCATCTGTCGGCAAAGCGCGTGTGTTGTAGTCATTCGGTCCGAAATACAAGCAATTTGAAAAGTCATGCGTATCGTTGACGTACAGCGCGTTAAACATTTCCTGCGATGGTGATACCGACGTACTGAACGGAACAATCGCGATAGATGCTTTTCCTGCTACTGTGTTGTCCAGGATCGTGCCAACAAAATCCTTCGCAGCGTCCTGCAGTGCCTCCATTCTAGTTTCGCTTCCAACGCTGCGACCCATCGAGCCTGATGTGTCGAGGACAAGCACGATCTCGAGGTTTGGTGTCGCTGTTGTCGCAGAGGATGAGGCCTTTGCTGTCAAAGTATCAACGCCAGCGAGCTTCATGAGGTAGGTGCGAACCGTGAAGTCCGCTGTCGCTGTCACGTTTGCCTCATTCAAGGTGATTTCGACGTCATCCGGCCCAATAGCGTTGAGGCTGTCGCCACGGCCCGTTTTATCGAAGTAGTCAATGATAACTTGTTTTGCTTTATCGGTGCTATCTTGACGCGCAGCTGCAAGAACTGCGGAGTCCAGAGTGTTTTGAAGCTGCGCACGCCGCATTTCGTGGCGCATCGTGTCAATGCCCAACCCCGCCATGACAAGCATCATAATTATCATGAAGACTGACAGCACCGCTGCTGCGCCTTCGTCACGTTGCTTAAATTGACGGAGCGCGTCACGTACAGCATCCGAACGCTGACTCAGTTTGGCTTCTAGTGCCTTCACAAAAACATTCATATCACACCTCATAAGACGGACTACGCCCGTGCAGACAGAATTCCTCACAGGTTTTATCGACAAGGTGTGTGGTGAAAATAAGGCAAAAGAGCAAAGAAAATGCCTGTATTAACTAAGCTGAAACGAACGATTTCCCCAATTTTAGCCTATTGTTCTCGAAGCTACGACAAATTGGTGCGTTACCTGTGAGAATCTCTAATTCACCCCGATCTCACAACTGTGGCTAGACAAATCCTTCGCTTCGCATAACCATCGATTTTGCAACATAAAGAGAGCTTTGTGCTTTAACGCCAAAGATGGAGAGGACCAACATGAACGCACCGACAACAGAACCAAGCTTTAGAGACAGCGTAGATCTTATGTTCAATCGTGCCGTGAAATTGATGGACCTGCCACCTGGACTGGAGGAAAAAATCCGGGTTTGTAATGCGACTTACACAGTGCGTTTTGGCGTGCGCCTTCGTGGAACAATTCACACCTTCACAGGGTACCGCAGCGTGCATTCCGAGCATATGGAACCTGTTAAGGGCGGTATCCGCTTTGCCATGGGCGTCAATCAAGACGAGGTAGAGGCACTGGCCGCGCTGATGACATATAAGTGTGCTCTGGTCGAAGTGCCCTATGGCGGCTCAAAGGGTGGGCTTCGGATCGACCCACGCGAATGGGACGAGCATGAGATGGAACAGATCACCCGCCGTTTTGCTTATGAGCTTGCAAAACGCGATTTGATCAACCCCTCCCAGAACGTTCCTGCGCCTGATATGGGAACCGGTGAACGCGAGATGGCTTGGATCGCCGACCAATACAGACGCATGAATACAACAGACATTAACTCGCAAGCTTGCGTAACCGGCAAACCAATCAACGCGGGCGGTATTCAAGGCCGAACCGAAGCGACTGGACGCGGCGTGCAATATGCCTTGCAAGAGTTTTTCAGACATCCTGAGGATTTGAAAGCCGCCGGGCTTTCAGGAGCGCTCGAGGGCAAAGCGGTCGTGGTTCAAGGTTTGGGTAACGTTGGGTATCATGCAGCGAAATTCGTCAGCGAAGAAGATGGCTGCCTTATTACAGCGATCATCGAACGCGACGGCGCAATCATCAACGACAAAGGCCTTGATGTGGAAGCTGTGCGCGAATGGATCGGCGAAAAGGGCGGCGTCGCGGGATTTCCTGGTGCTGAATATGTCGAAAATGGCGCAGCGGTTTTGGAAAAAGAATGCGATATCCTTATTCCTGCCGCCCTTGAGGGCGTGATCAATTTGGGCAACGCGGACCGTATCAAAACCTCGCTGATTATTGAGGCTGCAAACGGCCCGGTTACGGCGGGGGCGGATGATATCCTGCGCAGTAAGGGCACCGTTATAATTCCAGATATGTATGCAAACGCGGGTGGTGTGACCGTTTCATATTTTGAATGGGTGAAAAACCTCAGCCATATTCGTTTTGGCCGTATGAACCGACGTCAGGAAGAGGCGCGCCACCACCTTCTGGTGACAGAGTTGCAGCGGCTTGACGACTATCTCGATGATGGTTGGGATATGACGCCGGACTTCAAGGAACGCTATCTTAAGGGCGCGGGCGAGCTGGAGCTTGTACGCTCGGGCTTGGATGACACGATGCGTTCTTCCTATCAGGCCATGCGCGAGGTTTGGCATGCCCGAGACGACGTCAGTGATTTACGAACAGCTGCCTATCTGGTCTCAATCGGCAACGTTGCAGCAAGCTATCGCGCCTTGGGTCTATGAGCAGGTATAATTATGAGTGGCGCCCGAGCAAATCGTTGCCCGCTCTAGCTCTTGTATAACTCGCTTTGCGCGCCGAGATAGCCGTTCCAAGCGAACCAATAGGCGATATGTCCAGCCACGCGAGGCAATTGTGTGCCGTCACCGGCGACGAGAGCGTTCTCCGTCATGCGCCAGTTTCGTCCGTCGTTGGAGGCGAGCCCGTTTCGTGTTTTTTTGAACTTAAGTGATCCGCGCTCATAGGCGCGCACTTCTCTTTTTGAGGCTTGGCCGACAAGAACAAGTGGCTTTCCGCTCATCCCGTCGTTGATGACCCGACGGTTGGTGAACGCATCCAAGGGCCATGCCTTGGCTCCGCCAAATTCACGAATGCCAAACACATAGTCCTTTTGCCGGTGCCGCCTCTGATCGACCAAAGCCGGGAACATCAGATCCTTGGATGCAAAATACTCGCTATAAACCACACCCGAGCCGTAGTTGCGCCGATGCCCCGTCTGTACGGAGAGGATCTTTGTATCGGGATTTGCTGCGCGCCAGTCTTGCCATTGGGTGATCACCACCGGACGCTGCTTGAGCTTGATGCCGCTGCCAACCAGCCGCCCTGAAACGGGCTCACCTGTGAACTGGTTCCAAAGCGAATGGGTCGCGCGATCAAACATCAGTTTGTTGGAACGATATAGAAATCCTGAAGAGCCGAAGATTAATGGGCGGTTGCGGCCGCGTACTTTGGTTTCAAACAAAATGCCTGAACCACATAATGTGCAGTAGGCAAGAGCTACAGGTACGCCACCAATCACCTCATTAAACATCTCGTGCCAGCCCATTATGCGCAGGGGATACGCGCGGCTATCGCCATTAATCGACACACCAAAAACCAGGTCATCAGGCCGCATATAACGCGCGCGATTTGCATCTACCAAAGAAGGGTTATCCAGAGAGGGTATGCCGTCTTTGCGCACGCCGCCCCAGGTTATCTCTTCCAACCGGATGCGCATCCGCCTGCGGTTGAGGTGCTTGCTTTTCAGAAAGACATCAAAATCCGGGTCAATGCGTTTGTAGACATCTTGTTTCAACCCAATAAGCGAGGCTTGATGCGGCACAATTTGGCGGTTGCTTTGCTGCCAAAGCATCCAGTCAAACCACGTAGCAGCACGTTTTTCTCCGGTGATTGCGCGCAACGTCTCGTTGAAGTCTGCTTCACGACCGGCAGAAAACCGGGACGCCATGATGACGCCTGCGGCTAAATCGAGCCGCTTGCTGGCTCGGATCGCGCCATGGGCTTCGGCATAAGCGGCTGGCGATCCATCGATTAAATCGAGCAGCAAATCGAGTTCGCTTTTGCCTTGCGCCCAAGTCGGTTTGGCAAAAAAGGATATAGCGCCAAGGGACAACGAAAATTCCCTACGGTTCAGCGGCATCGGTGACTCCTGCTCGGCTACAGGTGTGTAACATTGCACAAAAAGCGATCACAGGCATTCAACGATTTGGTGAAAAATTCGCGGCAACAGATGAAAACGGCGTAAGATGACGCAAAAAACACAGCCTTCCCATTGTCACCGTGGAACGAACTTGGTTCAAAGACGCAGGAGGACCCCGTCATTATGCGATTTTCGGGCTGGCAAGTTTTCAAGCAAGGATTGCTTGGCAACAAGGCATGGCAAGCGCATTGGCGAGACGCAACGCCGAAAGACGCCTATGATGTGGTCATCATTGGCGGTGGTGGGCATGGGCTTTCGACCGCATATTACCTCGCTCGTGAACACGGCATCACAAATGTCGCGGTTTTGGAGAAGGGATATCTCGGCGGTGGCAATATCGGGCGCAACACCACAATTGTTCGTGCAAACTATATGATGCCTGGAAATTCAGAGTTTTACAGCCATTCCTTAAAGCTTTGGGAGGGGCTCGAACAGGACCTGAATTACAATGTCATGCACTCACAGCGCGGCCAGATCGTTCTTGCCCATTCAGACGGACAACGCGATGCTTTGATCCGGCGAGGCAACGCTATGCGCAATCAGGGCGATGATGCCGAATGGCTCACTATTGAGGAGCTGAAACGCGAGTTGCCCTATCTCGATTATAAGCAGGCGCGGTTTCCTATCTATGGTGGCGTATTACAACGCCGAGCGGGAACCGCGCGCCATGATGCGGTCGCCTGGGGGTATGCGCGCGGGGCCAGTGATCGCGGTGTAGATCTGATCCAAAATTGCGAGGTCACCGGCATCGACATTGAAGGAGGTGTTATACGCGGTGTACAGACCACAAAAGGCGCAATCAAAGCAAAGAAAGTGGCGATCATCGTTGCTGGTCGCAGCAGTCAGGTTGCCGCGATGGCAGGTATGCGCCTGCCTATCGAAAGCCATGTTTTACAAGCCTTTGTCACCGAGGGTTTGAAGCCCTGCATTCACCATGTTGTCAGTTTTGGTATGGGGCATTTCTATATCAGCCAATCCGACAAGGGCGGATTGGTGTTTGGCGGCGATCTCGACATGTATGCCTCCTATGCCGCGCGGGGCAATCTGCCGATTGTTGAGCATGTCATGGAAGCAGGCATGACGCTTATGCCGATGATCGGGCAGGCCAAGGTGCTTCGCAGTTGGGGTGGGATTATGGACATGAGTCCTGACGGCTCACCCATCATCGACAAGACCCAAGTCGAAGGTCTCTATCTCAATTGCGGTTGGTGCTATGGCGGGTTCAAGGCGGTGCCGGGATCGGGCCATTGCACGGCGCACCTTCTGGCCAAAGATGAGCCACACAAGGCTGCTGCGCGTTTTCGGTTGGATCGATTTTCCACGGGCTTTGGCTTGATGGACGAAGAGGGAACCGGTGCGCAGCATAACCTGCACTAGGATGTTTGAAAAACATAAAGAATGAATGACAAGTAAATGAAAATAAATGTAAAACATGAGAATTAAGTGTCCCACATGTGGAGAGCGTGACCGCCGTGAGTTTTATTACCAGGGCGCGGCGACTGTTCTGGATCGGCCTGCCGAAGATGCTGGAGCGGAGGCATGGAATGAGTATTTGCACTTGCGCGATAATCCTTGTGGCGAGACGCGCGAGCTTTGGTTCTGTGAGACGGGCTGCGGCGTCTGGATCGTGGTGACACGAAACACAGCAACGCATGAGATTTTGAAAACTGAGCTAGCCGAAGAGGCGCGCAAATGAGACTTCCGGGCGGAGGACTTATTGATCGAACTGCGCCAGTCGGTTTTAGTTTTGACGGGCGAAGTTACCGCGGTTTCAAAGGCGATACTCTGGCGTCTGCATTGATTGCCAATGACGTAGAAATCGTAGGGCGGTCATTCAAATATCACCGACCACGCGGCATTTTTACAGCCGGTAGTCATGAGCCCAATGCGCTGGTCACAATCGGACGTGGTTCAGGGCAGGAGCCTAACGCCCGCGCGACGATGGTCGAGTTGCATGAAGGGTTGCAGGCCTTCGGTCAAAACGCTTGGCCAAACCTGGAATTTGACCTGCTTGCGGTGAACGATCTGGTCTCGCGATTTCTGGGCGCGGGTTTTTATTACAAGACCTTCATGTGGCCCGAAAAGTTCTGGGAAAAGCTCTATGAGCCACTTATCCGCCGCGCGGCAGGACTGGGTCAATTATCACCTGAGGATACCGCTATAAAGTATGAAAAAGCTTATGCTTTTTGCGATTTATTGGTCATCGGCGGTGGTCCTGCTGGCCTCATGGCCGCATGGGTCGCGGCTCAGGCGGGAGCTGATGTCGTTTTAGCTGATGAAGACATACGGCTTGGCGGTCAGCTCAATGGCGAAAGCTATGAATTAGGAGGACGCTCGGCGCCCGAATGGGCTGCGGATATGGTCGCGCGTTTGGCGGAATTGGAGAATGTTCGACTTATGCCCCGCACTGCGGTCACTGGCGCTTATGATCAGGGAACCTATGGTGCATTCGAGCGGCTGGCGCCTGACGTGACTGCGCGAGAGGGTGCGCCGATGGCGTGCTTTTGGCGTATCGTCGCCAAGCGAGCGATACTGGCCACCGGCGCTTTGGAGCGGCCTGTAGCCTTTCAAAACAATGATAAGCCTGGCGTGATGCTGTCAGGGGCAATGCGCACATATGCTAACCGCTGGCGCGTGGCTCCGGCCAGGCAAATCGCGGTTTTCTGTAATAATCTTGACGGTCATCGCACGGCGGCAGATTTGCAAGCTGCCGGGTTGAAAGTCACTGCCTTGGTAGACGCCAGACCGGACGCCAAAACGGATTTAGACGTGCCCTTCTTTGCTGGAGCGCGGGTTTCAGGCGTGCGAGGCGGAGGGCAGGTCGAGGCGATCACTATCCAAGGCGTTGGCTTTGAAGAAAAATTCCAGACGGAAGCCCTTGCCGTGTCAGGAGGTTGGAACCCATCGGTTCACCTGAGCTCACATATGGGAGCGCGGCCGCAATGGGATGAGGCCATCTCTGCTTTTTTGCCTGCGCCTGATGCGATTCCTGGGATGCAAGCCTGTGGGGCTGCGAACGGCATATTCTCCACCCACGCTGTTTTGAAAAGCGGTGCCGAGGCCGCTGTTTCGGCGTTGCAGGACTTGGGATTGAAGGCCCCTGACTATGACGTAGCTGCGGCGGAGGACAGTGCCTATGACATCGAACCGCTTTGGGTGGTCGAGGGTAAGGGGCGCGCCTGGCTTGATTTCCAAAACGACGTGACGGTCAAGGATGTGCGCCAATCGGCACAAGAGAACTTTCGCTCTGTCGAGCATATGAAACGTTACACAACTCAAGGAATGGCCCCAGATCAGGGCAAGAACTCTAATATCAATGCCTTGGCGGTGCTTGCTGGCGCGACAGGCGAAAGTATCCCCGACACTGGAACGACAACCTACCGGCCGCCATTTGTGCCGGTGCCGATTGGTGCCATGGGCGCGGGCGGGTCGGGAACCGGTTTTGCGCCGCAACGCCACACGACGTCGCATCACGCAAGCCTAAAGCGCAAGGCACCGATGATTGAGGCGGGGTTTTGGTACAGGCCAAGCTACTTCCCTGCGAAAGGTGAGAAGACATGGCGCCAGTCCTGCGATCGCGAAGTGACGATGGTGCGAGAAAATCTTGGTGTTTGCGACGTCTCCACTCTTGGTAAGATCGATGTGCAAGGCCCTGACGCCGCAGCGTTTTTGGATTTCTTGTACACCAGCAAAATGTCTAAATTGAAGCTTGGCCGTGTGCGCTATGGGCTAATGTTGCGCGAGGATGGCTTTGTCATGGATGACGGCACTTGTGCAAGGTTGGGTGAGCAACACTATCTTGTCACCACGACGACTGCTGCCGCCGGTCAGGTCATGCGCCATTTTGAATTTGCGCACCAGTGCCTGCGACCTGATTGGGACGTGCGTTTTGTATCCGCTACCGAACAATGGGCGCAGTTTGCAATTGCCGGGCCAAGGTCGTTGGAGCTTATCGGTGACTTGCTTGGAGCTTCGTTCGACATCGCAAACTGGCCTTTCATGTCCTGTGGCGCGGTGTCAATCGGTGACGTCTCTGCCCGGCTGTTCCGCATATCCTTTAGCGGCGAAATGGGGTGGGAGCTGGCCGTGCCTGCCAGGTTTGGCTCCGCACTTTTTGATGCGCTTGTTGAAGGTGCCGAAGCCTTGGGAGGCGGTCCCTACGGCATGGAGGCTCTCAACGTTTTGCGGATCGAAAAAGGGTTCATCACGCATGCTGAGATTGATGGCCGCGTGACCATGCATGATCTTGGGATGTCCGGCATGATGAGCCCGTCCAAAGATTTCATCGGAAAGGCGATGGCCGCGCGACCGGGCCTGGTAGATCCGCAGCGAGGGCAACTTATCGGGCTCAAGGCGGAAGGGTCAGTGAAGCAGCTCATCGCTGGATCGCACTTGTTTGCCCCCGGCGCGGAACCAGTTCGCGAGAACAGCCAAGGGTACATAAGTTCCGTTGGCTATTCGCCGACTCTTGGCCGGATGGTCGGGCTGGGCTTTTTGCAAAACGGGCTGCAACGGCATGGCGAGAAGGTTCGTATGATAGAGCATCTAAGCGGCGTGAGTGCCACCTGCGAGGTTGTGCCCCCAATTCAGTTTGATCCGGAGGGAGGGCGGATGCGTGATTGATCTCATCGCCAAATCGCCCTTGCACGGGGCAGAGCCGTTGGAAATCGGTCCTGCGCGTTTTGCCGAAATGGAAGCGGGCACGCTGACGTCTTTGCTGCCTTACAGAGGTCAGTCTGAAAAACTCTCGGTCGCTTTGCAAAAATGCCATGGCCTAGCGCTGCCCAAGGCGAACAGAGCCACCGGCAAGTCCGGCGCTCGCGCGCTTTGGTTTGGCCGAGGACAGACCCTCCTCATAGGACCAACACCTGATCCAAAGCTGGCCGAGTTTGCAGCGGTGGTCGATCAATCGGATAGCTGGGCGATCGCCGAGCTTCAAGGCAATGCTGCAGAAGCCGTTTTGGCGCGACTGTGTCCGCTGGATTTTCGCGTGTCGAGCTTCAAACGCGGGCATACCGCGCGCACGGATTTGAAACACATGATGGCCTCGGTGACGCGCACAGGTCCGCAGAGTTTTCAAATCATGGTTTTTCGTTCGATGGCGCAAACGCTTTTGCATGATGTAACGACTGCCATGGAAAGCGTGGCCGCGCGAAAATAAAGCCGTTCGAGAAAACTGAATCACAACTTTTCGCGAAACGCAGGCAAACATCAATCTGGAGCATGCGTTTTGACTTTATTTGATTTCTCAAGTCCAAGCCGAAACGCTTTAGCCTCGAAACTTGCTTGGCGGCCCCGTTGGTTTGAACCATATTGAGTTTATGAGCCTGCCGCCGGGATTCCTTGATGAGTTGAGAACGCGTACGTCACTTGGCCAAGTGGCAGGCCGCAAAGTCATGTGGGACGCGCGCAAATCCAATCAGGGCAAAGGCGATCTCTGGGCGCCATGCCCTTTTCACCAGGAAAAGACCGCCTCGTTTCACGTCGATGATCGCAAAGGCTATTATTATTGTTTTGGCTGCCACGCCAAAGGCGATGCGATTTCCTTTGTGCGCGAAACCGAAAATGTAGAATTCATGGAGGCGGTTCGAATTCTTGCTGCTGAGGCGGGTATGCAAATGCCGGAACGCGATCCTCGGGCCCAACAGAAAGCCGACCGCCTCACTCAGTTGGCCCAAGTGATGGAGGCGGCCTTACGTCACTTCAGGCTTATGCTCAGATCAGGTGCGGGAGCAGCGGCGCGGGATTATTTGGCGGGCAGGGGCCTGGACGAGGCTGCACAGGATCGCTTTGAGATCGGCTTTGCCCTGGATGCCTGGCAGGGACTTTGGGATCACCTCAAGGGGAAGGGCGTTGAGGATGAATTGATTCTTGGCTGTGGTCTTGCCAAACCAAGTCAGAAAGGCGGCAAGCCCTACGACACGTTCCGTAACCGCATAATCTATCCGATTCGCGACGCGCGCGGGCGCTGCATTGCCTTTGGTGGCCGGGCGATGGACCCCACTGATGGGGCGAAATACCTCAACAGTCCGGAAACCGAGCTTTTTGACAAATCGCGCACACTTTACAACCATGCCCCGGCGCGTGAGGCCGCAGGTAAGGGCAATCCGCTTATCGTGGCAGAGGGTTATATGGATGTGATTGCGCTGGCCGAGGCGGGTTTCACAGGCTCTGTGGCGCCTTTGGGGACTGCTGTGACGGAACATCAGCTTGCCATGTTGTGGCGTATCGCTGATGAGCCGGTTGTTGCGCTGGACGGTGACACAGCAGGATTGCGAGCGGCATATAGAGTGATCGATCTGGCTTTACCGCTTCTTGAGGCGGGAAAATCGCTACGCTTTGCGCTTATGCCAGAAGGGCAGGACCCGGATGATTTGATCCGCAGTGAAGGACCTGCCGCCATCCAGGCGCGGGTGGATAAGGCCATGCCGATGGTCGAACTTCTGTGGCGGCGTGAAACGGAAGGACAGAGCTTTGACAGCCCAGAACGTAAAGCCGCGCTCGACAAAGCACTGCGCGAGAAAATTAGGCTAATCCGCGACCCCTCGATCCGGAGCCATTACGGCCAGACGATCAAAGATATGCGTTGGAAGCTCTTTAATGCGCGTTCCCCCCAACAAGGCCGCGGCATTGGTCGCTGGCAAAAACCTGAAGGTGTGCGAGCTTCAACAAAGTCTTCTCTGCTCGCGTCTTCCGGAGAGGGCGCGCAAGTGCAATTGCGTGAGGCTGTGATCCTTGCCGTTCTGATCCGCACACCCTCTCTCTTGCCCGAATTTGAGGCAGCGCTTGACCGTATTCCCTGTCAAACAGCGGAACATGCAGCCATTCGAGATGCGCTTTTGCGCCTTGATCCAACCGATAAAAATGATCTGGCAGCGGCAATTGGTGCAGAAATTGGCGCAGAAGCGGTTGAAAAACTCTTTGCGCAGCCCCACCTGCGCGTGGTGCCTGCGCTACGGCGCGTCGGCAACGTTGAACTTGCGCAAATGACGGTGTCAGAGGCGTTTGCCAAACTAGAAACAGAGCGCGGTCTTGCAGCGGAGATTATAGAAGCAGAGCAAGATCTTGCTGACGGGGCTGACGAAACAGTTACTTGGCGTCTTAACGAGGCTGTGCGAAACCGCCAGAAGGCGCTTCGATCTGAAAAAGAAGATAAGACTGAGTTTAAGCGTGGCGCAAATGGTGCGCCTGTAAACCGTTCTGAACAAGAAGATTTAAACGCGTTGATCGACGAGATGGGATTCAGTAAAGGAGCGGAAGGGTAACGCTTCTACGGGAATATAAGGAAAATAGCGCATAAACCTTTGCGAATCGGCGAATCGCACTATTGATTCGTATGAAGTGATTCGTGTCGCAGTATTCTAACTAGGAGAACGTATGGCTAAGGACACTGAAGAGGAAAAGCCCGAAGAGCGGGACGGCGAGCTTTCCCTTGATATGAGCCAGGCTGCGGTCAAGAAGATGATCGCCGAAGCACGCGAGCGCGGCTTCATCACATACGACCAGCTCAATAAGGTTTTGCCTCCCGATCAGGTTTCCAGTGAACAGATCGAAGATGTGATGTCGATGCTCTCTGAAATGGGCATCAATATTATTGAGGATGAAGAGGCCGAAGAAGAGGAGCAGAAATCAACCGCAGTGGCCGAGATTGGCCGCAAGGGTGAGATCACGCTTGGATCCGGCAAAGAAGAAAAGCTCGACCGAACCGATGATCCTGTGCGCATGTACTTGCGCGAAATGGGCAGTGTCGAATTGCTTAGCAGAGAAGGCGAGATCGCAATCGCCAAGCGCATTGAGGCCGGCCGAAACACTATGATCGCAGGACTTTGCGAAAGCCCTCTGACATTCCAGGCGATTACGATTTGGCGTGACGAGCTTTTGGGCGAGGATATCCTGCTGCGCGATGTGATCGATCTTGAGGCCACATTCGGCAATCAGATGGGTGAAGACGGTGAGGGCGGCGAAACTGTTGTTGAGGCCGCCAATATGTCCACCGCGCCGAGTGGTAAGCCGGAGGCTAGTAATGAGCCAGAGCTTGACGCCGACGGCAATCCGATCACCAGCGACGATGACGACGACGATGAAGACGATCAGGCCAATATGAGCCTTGCTGCCATGGAGGCCGCTCTAAAGCCGCGCGTGCTCGAGACACTCGATCGCATTGCTGACGATTATGAATACCTTGCTGAAATGCAGGACAGCCGGATATCGGCGACACTGAACGAGGATGGATCCTTTAGCGACACGCAAGAGGAGAAATACCAAAAGCTTCGTGCCGAGATTGTTGAGCTTGTGAATGAGCTTCATCTTCACAACAATCGGATAGAGGCGCTGATTGACCAGCTTTACGGCATCAACCGTCGAATCATGTCAATTGATGGCTCTATGGTGAAGCTCGCCGATCAGGCTCGCATTAACCGCAAGGAGTTTATCGAGGAATATCGTGGGCGCGAGCTTGACCCCAACTGGCTGGAAGATATGGCCAAGAAGGATGGCCGTGGCTGGAAAATGTTCATGGAGCGCGCGCCGGAGAAAGTCGAAGAACTCCGTGCAGATATGGCTCAGGTTGGGCAATATGTTGGTTTGGACATCTCTGAATTCCGCCGCATCGTAAATCAGGTCCAAAAGGGTGAGAAAGAGGCGCGCCAGGCCAAGAAAGAAATGGTCGAAGCAAACCTTCGTTTGGTGATTTCGATTGCTAAAAAATACACGAACCGCGGCCTACAATTCCTTGATCTTATTCAAGAAGGTAACATTGGTCTGATGAAGGCCGTGGATAAGTTTGAGTATCGCCGGGGCTATAAGTTCTCCACATATGCAACTTGGTGGATCCGACAGGCCATCACCCGGTCGATTGCTGATCAGGCCCGCACAATTCGTATTCCTGTCCATATGATCGAAACGATCAATAAGTTGGTGCGCACCGGGCGTCAGATGTTGCATGAGATTGGCCGCGAGCCGACGCCAGAAGAACTGGCCGAAAAGCTGCAGATGCCGCTCGAAAAGGTCCGCAAGGTCATGAAGATCGCCAAGGAGCCGATCAGCCTCGAGACGCCGATCGGCGACGAGGAAGACAGCCAGCTCGGTGACTTCATCGAGGACAAGAACGTCATTCTGCCGCTTGATAGCGCTATTCAGGACAATCTGAAGGAAACCACAACGCGCGTTCTCAGCTCACTTACACCTCGGGAAGAGCGGGTTCTACGGATGCGCTTTGGGATCGGCATGAATACCGACCACACTCTCGAAGAGGTTGGCCAACAGTTCAGCGTGACGCGTGAACGTATCCGTCAGATTGAGGCAAAAGCGCTTCGTAAGCTGAAGCACCCAAGCAGAAGCCGCAAACTGCGCTCTTTCTTGGATCAGTGACATCAATTGTAGGGTGGGCAAAAGCCCACCCTGTGCTTATATAGCGCGATGTTTTCCCTGGATAATTGAACTTATCAAAGCTAGGAGCTGGCTGATATTTATCGTCAGAAGGCATCGCAATCTTGGGTACCAACGCGCAAACTACCTTTGAGATCAATACGACGGGGCAGGGCATCTATGATCTCAGCAATGAAGTGAAGGCCTGGGTGGCAAGTCAAAGCGTCGATGCAGGGCTCCTTACGCTTTTCATCCGTCACACATCGGCAAGTCTCCTGATCCAGGAAAATGCCGATCCAACGGTGCAACAAGACCTGTTTGAATATTTTGATCGCCTTGTGCCGCAGACCACAGATCCGTCAATGGGTTATCTCAAACACACATATGAGGGGCCCGATGACATGCCGGGCCATATCAAATCAACAATGATGCCTGTCAGTCTGAGCATTCCCGTTTCAGGTGGCGAGATGATGCTGGGCGTATGGCAGGGCATTTATGTGTTTGAACACCGGGATGGTCCGCGAAAACGGCAAGTCGTGGCTCATCTGGCACAGTAATTCCGCCAATTTAAGCCCAAGATACAGCGGTCTCATTTATCCTCTACCCAAAACTTTGCGGCGGGCCTATAGTCACTGTGGATAGGTTGGGCGTTAGACCCACGGACGACAGAGGCAGAAAAGAAAAGGGGATGGGCCTATGCGCTGCCCGTTTTGCGGAAATATTGACACTCAAGTGAAAGATTCGCGCCCTGCGGAGGATCATGTATCTATTCGGCGCAGACGGTTTTGCGTGGCGTGTGGTGGACGATTTACCACCTATGAGCGGGTGCAATTGCGCGATCTTGTGGTTGTGAAAACAAATGGTCGCCGTGAGGATTTTGACCGTGACAAACTGGAACGTTCGATCCGCATCGCTCTGCAGAAGCGCCCAGTGGAACCTGATCGGGTGGAACAAATGATCTCTGGCATTGTGCGACGTCTTGAGTCGCTCGGCGAGACGGATATTCCATCGAAAGTGGTGGGTGAGATCGTCATGGAAAGCCTGGCTCGGATCGACACGGTTGCTTACGTGAGATTCGCAAGCGTTTACAAGAACTTCCAGGCCGCAGATGATTTTGACAAATTTGTAAGCGAGCTGCGCCCTAACGCATCGGCTGACGATAGCTAATAACAACTTCCGGAGGGCGCGTTATCGACGCTGACGTCCGATATCTCAAGCTCGCTATCGCTCTTGGGCGACGCGGGCTCGGCCAGTGCTGGCCAAACCCTTCCGTGGGCTGCGTAATTGTGCGCGAGGGACGGGTTATCGGTCGTGGGCGCACAGCGCGGGGTGGTCGGCCGCATGCCGAGCGCGTCGCTCTTGAAGCCGCAGGCGAAGCTGCTCGAGGTGCCACGGCTTACGTTAGCCTTGAACCCTGCTCGCATACGGGCAAAACGCCGCCCTGTGCCGAGGCATTGATCAAAGCCGGTATCGCGAGGGTCGTCGCACCGATCACAGACCCCGATCCGAGGGTTGCGGGAAGAGGTTTTGAAAAACTACGCGCAGCAGGCATTGAGGTACGCACTGATCTATTACAACACGAGGCTGAAGAAGCTCTCGGCGGCTTTCTAAGCCGTATTCGACGAGGCCGACCGTGCGTGACGTTGAAGCTCGCCAGTTCTTTCGACGGACGGATCGCGACGGCAAGTGGGCATAGCAAATGGATCACCGGGCCAGACGCTCGCAGGTGGGTGCATGCAGCGCGAGCGCGTCACGATGCGGTGATGGTCGGCGGAGGTACGGCGCGTTCCGATGATCCGGCACTGACCGTGCGGGATATGGGCGTCGATTTTCAGCCACTGCGCATTGTCGTTTCGCGAAGGTTAGATGTGCCACTAATGTCGCAATTGGCCCGCACGGCAGCAAAGACGCCGGTTTGGATCTGCCATGGGCCAGACGCCGATGAGGCACTTTTGCAAACCTGGAACGGTCTTGGCGCGGAGCTATTGCTATGTGCTTTGTCAGAAGGACAACTTGATTTGAGTTCGGTCTTGGCAGAACTTGGCGCGCGGGGCCTTACATCCGTGTTTTGTGAAGGAGGCAGCGCGCTCACGGCATCGCTTTTGACGGCGGATCTGGTTGACGAACTCATCTGTTTCAACGCGGGTTTTGCGATTGGGGCAGAGGGATTACCCGCCGTGGGTGCGCTTGGGCTGGATCGCCTCGACGCTGCGCAGCGTTTTACGCTTGCCACAGCCACGCCGATTGGTGGCGACGTAATGCAGTCTTGGCAGCGCGCTGAGCAATCCTAGCTCGCAAGTTGCATGCCATTTTGTATTTTTAGAAGCTGGCCAATGACTTTGCTTGTGTCGAGCATCCTGTTGGAAAACCCCCATTCATTGTCATACCAGCTGACGACGCGGACCATACCGTTTTGCGTCACGGTCGTTTGAGCGGCCGCAAAACATGATGAATGGCTGTCGTGATTGAAGTCAACCGAGACCAGCGGTTCGTCTTCATAGGATAAAACTCCAGCCAAAGGTCCTGTATCACTGGCTGATTTGACCGCAGCGTTAACGCCCTCAACGCTGGTCTCGCGTTGAGGCATAAATGACAGGTCAACCATCGACACATTCGCTGTGGGAACTCGCACGGCAGAACCTTCAAGACGGCCCTTTAACTGCGGCAAGACTTCTGCGATGGCGCGCGCGGCTCCCGTCGAGGTCGGTATCATCGACAGCCCTGCAGCCCGAGCGCGATATAGATCCCGGTGCGCGGTGTCGTGGCTTGGCTGATCGCCGGTATAGGCGTGGATCGTGGTCATGTAGCCGGTTTCGATGCCGAATTCCCGGTCGAGAACCTGCGCGAGTGGGGCCAGGCAATTCGTCGTGCAGGACGCGTTTGAGACAATCACGTCGTCAAATATCAGGTCATCGTGGTTGACCCCAAACACTACAGTTCGGTCCACATTCTTGCCGGGTGCAGAGATCAGCACGCGGCGAGAGCCATTTTGCAAGTGTCGCGCGGCTTCGGTTCGCGTTGTAAAGCGCCCCGTGCATTCAAAGGCGATATCGACGTTATCCCAGGGCAGGGCTTCAGGCTCTCGGATCGCGGTTAGGGCGATTTCTTGACCGCTCACATGCATTGCGTTTTCCGTGAGTCTTACTTCGGTGTTAAGGCGTCCGTGCACGCTATCAAATTTGAGCAGATGCGCTGATGTCGCCGGATCAGCGAGATCGTTTATCGCGACAATCCGAATATCACGGTCTTGTCTTTCCAGAAGTGCCCTTAGGACACAGCGGCCAATACGACCGAAGCCATTGATTGCAATATTGATCGTCATTTGGATGCGCCTCCATCTCTAGTTTGTAGATATGTTAGCGCTAACAGTACAATGCAAACATGTTTTCGCAACATCAAATTTTTGATCGACATCCTGAGTTGATCAGGCTTGCATCGTTGCTTGAACCGCCCTTTTCCATGCTTGGTATCTGGCGTCACGGTCTGAGGCGGCCATCGAAGGCTCAAACCGGTGCTCAAGCGCCCATTCTTTTGCAAAGCCATTCTGATCTGGACAAACGCCAGCCTGCATTCCTGCAAGCCATGCCGCGCCGAGCGCTGTGGTTTCAAGCACTTGCGGACGGTCGACTGGCGCGTCGATGATGTCTGAGAGGAATTGCATGGTCCAATTGGAGGCGCTCATACCACCATCAACGCGCAGGACTTGCTCTTCTCCATCTGCTGCCCAATCGGCATTCATGGCCTCCAACAGATCTCGGGTCTGAAAGCCAACGCTCTCGAGTGCTGCACGGGAAAACTCTGCGGCACCAGAGCCACGGGTCAGCCCGTAGATCGCACCACGACAGTCGGGCCTCCAATAGGGCGCGCCGAGGCCGGTGAACGCAGGCACGATAATGAGGTCCTGATTTGCATCGGCCTGGTCAGCAAGCGAGTGGGTTTCACTCGCAGTATCGATTATTTTCAGACCATCACGCAGCCATTGTACGACCGCGCCAGCGACAAATATTGACCCTTCCAGCGCATAGGTAGGCTTACCATTCAATTGATACGCAATGGTTGTTAGCAGGCGGTTTTGCGATTTTACCGGCGTCTGCCCGGTATTCAGCAAAGCAAAACATCCGGTGCCATAGGTTGATTTCATCATGCCCGGAGCAAAGCAGGCCTGCCCAACGGTCGCCGCCTGCTGATCACCGGCCACGCCTAAGATTGAAATGGAACTTCCAAACAATGCGGGCTCGCTTGTCCCGTAATCGGCGGCGCTATCGCGTACCTCAGGCAGCACGGTCATTGGTACGTTGAGCAGGGCGCAGATCTCCTTGCTCCAGGCGCCCGCGCGAATATCATACAGCAGGGTACGTGCCGCGTTTGTGGCATCGGTCGCGTGGGTTTTGCCGCCCGTAAGCTTCCAGATTAAAAAGCAATCGACAGTACCAAAGAGCAGCTGGCCACTTTCGGCCTTTGCCCGCGCGCCTTCTATGTTGTCGAGGATCCAAGCAAGTTTTGTCCCGGAAAAATAGGGATCGAGTAGCAATCCTGTCCGCTCTGTGATCATCGGCTCATGACCCGCTTCGCGCAGGCTTTGACAGCGGTCCGCAGTGCGCCGGTCCTGCCAAACAATGGCGCGATGCACTGGCACTCCGGTCGTCTTGTCCCAAACCACGGTGGTCTCACGTTGATTGGTGATGCCGATTGCCGCAACGTCCATGGCAGACAGCCCGGCCTTTTCAAGTGCATCCCGGCATGTCGACAGCGTCGTGCGCCACAAATCTTCTGGCTCATGTTCCACCCAGCCGGAATTCGGGAAATGCTGGGCAAATTCCTCCTGTGCGGTGGCAACTACCGAGAGACGGCTGTCAAAGACGATTGCCCGGCTAGAGGTCGTGCCCTGATCAATGGCGAGGATATGGCTCATATGACTTGCCCTAATAGAAATTCGTCACCGGCAGTTTGCCGGATCGATTGAGAACATCAATCACAGATTTGCGCTATGGCGTTGATAGCCGTTCCATAAGCGGTGAGAACCAATCCCAATTGCGCGCGGCCACGTCATTGACGATCAGGTTTATCTTTCTGGAAAACACCGGCGCGCCGGCGCTTTCATAGAGCTTTCCTTCATTCATGTAAGGCTCTGCGAGCGTCTCGGCGAGGTAGGCGGATCCGCCATGCGCAAGCATATGCTGCAGCGCACAAAAGGAGTTATCAAAGCCAATCCTGGCAACGCCAGCATTATGATAAGCCTCATCATGTTGCGCGCGATACTCGGCCCCGTGATCAACGAAAATATATTTCGGATCGGAATCGATCGGTGTGTTGGGGCGGTCAGAGTAGAGCCGCAGATTTTCAGGAGGGAGCGTGTAAGTGGTCTGGTTGTTGCGCGCCGCAACCTCGCGCGCCAGCACAACATCGACGCGCCCCTCGGCGAGCCAGGCCTCAAGCTCTACGGTGCTGCCCTGACGAACGCTGACCGCCATGTCGGAGCTCGTCTCCGTCACCCCCTCAAAAAAAACGCGTCCTGGCCCGTGCCAAAGCTCCGCCTCACAGCCAAAAGTGCACACCGCCGCAAACCCTTCGGGTAGGGCGGTCTCATATTTCGCCTGACGCCAAAGACCGGTCATGACCCGGGCATACCGCAAGAGTTTTGTTCCAGCAGGCGTGAGAGTGGTTCCTGATTTCTGCCTGTTCAGAAGCTGTTGGCCAAGCTCATCTTCGAGCGTCTTTAAACGTGCGGTTACGGTGGATTGAGTCACATGTAGCTGCTCTGACGCGCGAACAAGGCTGCCGGTTTCGACAATGGTCAGGAAAGTTTGCAAAGATGTGAGGTTCATAGCGGCAGTAAATTCGAAAAAATCGAACTTTCAAAGCAAAATAATTTGTTTTTCAGGATTTATAAGATGTGCCAAACTTCGCAAATAGCTAGGAGGCCTGCCATGAAATTTCACCTCGCGATCAATCTTGAACGGATGAACCCCGACACCGATATGACGGCTGTGCGCGATCATACGCTTGAAATGGTCAAGATGGCGGAGGCTGGCGGTTTTGACGTGGTTTGGGCCGCCGAACACCACGCGCTGGAAATGACCATCGCCCCAAACCCGTTTCAAATCCTGACATGGTGGGGTGAGCATACCAGCCACATTCGCCTGGGCGTTGGCGTGGTGAATGCTGCGTATTGGCATCCGATTAATCTTGCCGGTGAGGCCGCATTCCTTGATCTGACCAGCAGTGGAAGGCTCGAATTTGGTGTTGGATCAGGAGCTTATCAGCGAGAGTTCGACCGGATGAAGCCGGGTCTCGATCAACGTGATAGCTGGCGCTATATGCAAGAGATGCTGCCTGCCGTGCAAAAGCTTTGGCAGGGCGATTATGCCCATGACGGCGAGTTCTGGCAGTTCCCAAAGTCAACGTCATGCCCGAAGCCCGTTCAAAAAGATGTGCCGGTCTGGGTGGCCGCGCGCGCGCCGATTACTTTCGACTACGCCGTCGAAAATGACTGCAACATCCTAAGCTGGCCACTCACCATGCCGATGTCCGAGGTGGAAACCTATCGCCGACGTCTGGAGGACGCGGTTGAGAAAGCGGGAAAGCCGTTCAATCGAACTTGGGCGGTGATGCGTCACGCAGCGATCTATGAGAATGAAGCGGACCGGCAGGGCGCGATTGGATCAATACGCCATGTGCTCGGTCAGTTCGGCAATCTAATGATGAAAAAAGGTAATGTTATCAATGGCTTCCCTGAACAAATTCCACTAGATGAGCTTGATGGGAATGCCCGTGTCGATCCGGAAATGCTCGAGACAAACCTTATGTTTGGAAGTCCCGATCAGGTGGTCGAAAAGCTGGGCCATCATAGGGAATACGGCGTGGATGCGTTTATATACTATGCGTCTATGGGTATGGATATGGAGCAGCAAAAGCGCAGTTTGCACCTCTTCATAGACAAAGTGATGCCGCAGGTTTCGGCGCAGGAGTTGGCGCAGACTGGGTGAAACCTCGCTAGGTCATTTTTCGATCTGCAATTTTCACGAACTTTTTGGCTTGCGCCATGTACTTCTCGTTGTTGGCGCATTACCTGATAGCCAACGCTAAAGGAGCCTGCCATGAACGTAACCCCCGTGTTTGATGCCAATGCTGCCTCCGGTTCTGACAATCTTGGCGCATTGCCTGAGTGGAACTTGGACGATCTCTATACTGGAGAAGACGCAAAAGAGCTGGCAGATGATCTGGCATGGCTGGAGCAGGCCTGCGCCGATTTTGCGCGCGACTATGAGGGCAAGCTGGCGGATTTGGACGCGGCAGGTCTCTTGGAATGCATTGAGCGCAATGAGAAGATCAGTAATGTTGCAGGCCGTATCATGTCTTTTGCCGGGCTGCGCTACTACCAGCTTACGACAGATGGCGAGCGTGCCAAATTCCTTTCGGATTGTCAGGAAAAGATCACGAATTTTACCACGCCGCTGGTGTTTTTCACGCTTGAACTCAACCGCATTGAGGAAGCCGCTTTGACCGTCATGTATAGCGACAGTGACGCGCTCGCCCGCTATGCGCCGGTTCTGCGCCGAATTCGCGCGATGAAGCCGCACCAGCTTTCGGATGAGTTGGAGAAATTCCTGCATGATCTTGGCGTTGTCGGTGATGCGTGGGAACGGTTGTTTGACGAAACGATTGCCGGTCTGACGTTCAATGTGGGCGACCAAGAGCTTGGCATGGAAGCCACGCTTAACCTTTTGACCGAACAGAACCGCGACACACGCGAGTCGGCGGCGCGTGAACTGGCACGGGTGTTTGGCGAAAACATCAAAATCTTTTCCCGCGTTCACAATACAGGCGCAAAGGAAAAAGAGGTTGTCGACCGTTGGCGCAATATGCCTAGCGCGCAAACCGGACGGCACTTGTCGAATGATGTTGAGGCTGAAGTGGTGGAGGCGCTGCGAAATGCAGTTGTCGCCGCCTATCCCAAGCTTAGCCATCGCTACTATGAGTTAAAACGTAAATGGCTGGGGCTTGATAAGCTTCAGGTTTGGGACCGAAACGCACCACTGCCGATTGAGGACACACGGATCGTCGATTGGCCCACGGCGCAGGATACGGTGATGAACGCCTATTCGGCTTTTGATCCGCGCATGGGAGAACTGGCGCAGCCATTCTTTGACAAAGGCTGGATCGACGCGGCAGTGAAACCGGGTAAGGCGCCGGGGGCTTTTGCCCATCCGACGGTAACGAATGTGCACCCTTATGTGATGCTGAATTATCTGGGCAAGCCGCGTGATGTTATGACTCTCGCCCATGAGCTTGGCCACGGCGTGCATCAGGTGCTTGCAGCGGGGCAGGGGGAATTGCTTTCTTCGACACCGCTGACCTTGGCCGAAACCGCCAGTGTATTCGGCGAAATGCTCACATTCCGCAAAATGCTTGACGGAGCCGAAACCCAGACTGAGCGCAAGGTGCTCTTGGCCGGTAAAGTCGAGGACATGATCAACACCGTGGTGCGCCAGATCGCGTTTTACGACTTTGAGTGCAAACTGCACGCGGCGCGGCGTGAGGGTGAGCTGACACCAGAGGATATCGGTGAGCTATGGATGTCAGTGCAGGGTGAAAGCCTCGGTCCTGCGTTTGAGTTTATGGACGGCTATGAGCATTTCTGGTCCTATGTGCCGCATTTCGTGCATTCGCCGTTTTACGTCTACGCCTATGCCTTTGGCGACGGCCTCGTAAACGCGCTTTATGCGGTCTATGAAGAGGCGCCAGAGGGATTTCAGGATAAGTATTTTGCCATGCTGAAGGCAGGCGGATCGCTACACCATAAAGAATTGCTGGCGCCATTTGGTCTCGACGCGACCGATCCAGCGTTCTGGGACAAAGGCCTGTCGATGATCTCAGGCTTCATCGACGAATTGGAGGCCATGGAAAGCTAGTATCTAGGGTGGGTTTTCACCCACCCTTCCAAATCACGCCACGGCGTGCGCCAGCGCGCATTGTTTCCAGAGCATTTTGAGCGCCACTACAAGGTGCTCAATATCTTCCTCGCTGTGAAGCGGGCCGGGCGTAAAGCGAAGCCTTTCTGTGCCTTTAGGAACTGTTGGATAGTTGATCGGCTGCACGTAGATGCCCCAATCCTGCATTAGGATATCGGAAATCTGACGGCATTTGACCGGGTCCTTGATCATTACCGGGATTATATGGCTGGGATTTTCAAGATGTGGGATACCGGCACGGTCTAATGCATTGCGGAGCTGGGCTACGCGCATCCGCTGCATTTCGCGTTCGGCATTGGAGCGTTTGAGATGCGCCACAGATGCCTTTGCCGCTGCCGCAACGGCCGGGGGCAGGGCAGTGGTAAAAATAAAGCCACTGGCAAAGGAGCGGATGAAATCGCACATCGCTTCAGAACCGGTGATATAACCTCCGACACAGCCGTAGGCTTTACCCAACGTGCCCTCGATCAAAGTGATCCGTTCGGCAAGCCCTTCTCGTTCCGAGATACCACCACCGCGTGGTCCGTAAAGGCCCACGGCATGCACCTCATCAAGATATGTCATGGCACCGTGTTTCTCGGCGACTTCGACAATCTCTTGCATCGGGCAGATATCGCCATCCATCGAATAGACACTTTCAAATGCCACGATCTTGGGCGCGTTTGCGGGAAGCCGCGACAGCTGACGGTCTAGATCTTCTGGGTCGTTGTGCTTCCAGATGCGCTTTTGCGCTCGGCTATGGCGGATGCCTTCGATCATGGATGCGTGGTTAAGCTCATCCGATAGGATCACACAATCGGGCAAGCGCCCGCCAAGCGTCGAAAGCGCAGCCCAGTTTGAAACATAGCCGGACGTAAACAGAAGCGCGCTTTCCTTGCTGTGCAGATCGGCCAGTTCACGCTCCAGCATAACATGGTGGTGGTTGGTACCGGAAATATTCCGAGTGCCCCCGGCGCCAGTGCCACACTCATCGACGGTGTTTTTCATCACCTCGCGAATATCGCGGTTCTGCCCCATGCCAAGATAGTCGTTCGAACACCAGACGGTCACCTCATCAGGTGCGTCATCGTCGTGGCTCTTGGCTTTGGGGAAAGCGCCGCAGCGGCGTTCGAGCTCCGCAAAGATACGGTAATTGCCCTCTTCCCTAAGCGCATTTAGCTGCGCGTTGAACATGGCATCAAAATCCATGATTTCCCTCCGGTTTAGTATTTTTCGTAGGTGATGTCTTGGGCGTTGGAAGCATCCACCGCCATAGTTTGGCATCCGGCAATGGCAGCACCATCAGCCAATGTTCGAGAAGCGCGAGCGCGGTGATCGCGCTCAGGAGTGTAAATCCAACAGCGGCCCCTGCAGTTTCAGCCGTCAGAACCCGCTCAATCCAAAGCGCCGAGGCGCAGGTCAGAACGGTAATAGAGATCGGAAAAAGCCAGTTGAATTTGGAGATTTTAAAGTGGCTTGGCAGGTGACCCAAAACCTCGGGCAAAAACTCTGTGTTGATCTTTGGCACACCGCAAAAAAGATTAAGCTTCGCCGAGATGCGAGCCAGATAGAGCATTGTGAAAGTCCACACGCCAACAATGTTTTCTGCCCCCGCGCCGTAAAGCCACAGACAAGCGAAGACCAAGGTTAGAAGGACCTCATGATAGGCAATCGTGCCCCATGCCCGTACCAGCCGTTCCCAGCCGGAAAGATGGGACGGGCAGTGATGAGGATTTGGCCCGGTAATCGTGCCGGTCAAAAACGAGATCTCAACCCAACCCCAAATCGCGATGGCTGAAAGGAACGCAACATAGGCCGAGCCCACGCTGGTTTCATTCAAACTGGCAACAAACCCCCAAAGACCGAGACTAACAAGGACAAGCCCCATGAACATACTGGCCATGAGCCCCACATTTCCTGCTTTTTCTGTCCGGCGCACAACATAAAGAACCGCTCCGGTGGAGAACCACCAGACGAACAGGGCTATCAATGCTGCGATCCAGACAGAACTCATTAGTAGCAGGGCTCCAGTCTTGTAGAGGCAGGAACCTCGTTTTTAACGGCCGGGATGAACATGAGACGAACAAAAGCTGACGCTGCTCGGGCGCGGGCGAATACGCCTTTGATCTTGCCGCCCAAGCCGCCTTGTTTTGCTGCCCTGTCGATATCCACATTGGCTTTCTGCAGCGCGATCAAGAGCGGCTGCCAACGGGGATGTTCGATATCGAGCGTGATCGGAAAGATTTGTTTGGAGAGCTCTGATGTCTTTGTATAGACCTCATGGGCGTACCAATCCGGATCGACGCCAAGCGCTTCGTGGAACGCAGGGCGCTGATGATCTCGCACGTACATCGTGGCGTAAACGGCAGTCAGGAAAAACTTTATCCAATAGATGTTTCGTCCCGAGGTCAGCTTCGGATCCGACTTCATCAGCAGAGCAAAAGCCTCGCCGTGGCGGAACTCATCATTGCACCATTCTTCAAACCATTTGAAAATCGGATGGAAGCGATGATCAGGATTGGCCTGCAAGTGCCGGAAGATCGTGATGTAGCGCGCGTAGCCGATCTTTTCCGAAAGATATGTGGCGTAGTAGATGAACTTGGGTCGAAAATAAGTGTACTTCTTCTTTTGGGTCAGAAAGCCCAGATTGACCGCGACGCCAACCTCGCGGAGGGCATCATTGATGAATCCGGCATGCCGCGCCTCATCGCGTGCCATAAGTTGAAAGAGCTGCGTGATGTCTTTGTTATTTCCACGCCGCTTCATTTCCTTGTAGAGCACGCAACCTGAGAACTCGGCTGTGCAGGAACTAATGAGAAAGTCGATGAACTCTTTCTTGAGTTCCGGCTCCATGGCGTCCCAGTCGATTTTGTCCCAGTCCGCATTTTTCTTGAAGTGACCTTTGTTGGGGTCGCTGGCCATTTGGTCGATCAGATGGTCCCAGTCTTTGCGCACAGGTGTGACGTCAATTGCGTCCAGCTCATCAAAGTCGGTCGTGTAAAAGCGCGGTGTTAGCAACGTGTTTTGCATTGCCACCGAGGTGGCAAAGTCGCTGTCCATCTTCGCCTCGGCCTGCTTTTCAACAAGTGCGAGCCCCTCTTCGACGTTAGTGGCATCGGCGGAATGCTTTGCGCCTGCGGTTTTGGCCAGAAGTTCTGGGGCTGCTTTAGGTTTGTTTTGCACATTCATAGCGTGACCTCCTCGGAGAAGGAGAATTCGCAGAGTTCCATAAACTCAAAATCACCTGTCCAACGGGTCCAAAGCTGTTCCAGCTTTGAGGCGCGGATGATTGTGGCCTCGCGACTTTCGCGGACCACTTCGCCAAACGGCGCCATGATTTCCGGCCCGTGCACTTTGACCTCGTCGCCGGGATACACCACCGCTCCATTGTCAAACCGCACATGTGCGTGCAGGCTTTCGAAACAGTGGCTCACCTCGACTGTACAAGGTGCCTTTTCGATTGATTTGGTAAGCCATCCCATTTTTGGCCTCCTCTCTCTCTCTAAAGTTGCTTCAGTTAATCAAGAGCTTTTCAAAAGCTCTAGCATTGTCGATCCCGAACCCGTTGAGTTCGAGCGTTTCATTGGTTGACGGATCAAACATGGTCATCCGGCCGTTTTCGTGTTTACGCACGATCACCGATCCATCCAGCGGCACGCGATGTACCTGACGTTCGCGCGTTACTACGCGCCACATGGTCGAAAGAAAGCCACCCTCATTCGGCCCACGATCAACCAGAACATTGCCTTGGCTATCGCGAACCAGGACGGATCCTGACGTGTCGCTTTGCAGGTAAATTTCGAGACTCTGCGCGACTGGCGACACTGGTGGAACGCCCACCAGAGGTCGGTCGGTTAGCCGAGCATAGCTTACAAGTAACAGAACTGTGCAAACCAGGATCAGGACGCCCGTCATCATGCGACGCGGGATCAGTTCTCTGTCATAGGGTTTGTTTTCAGCTTCGGTATGAAAATCTGTTTTTGCCATCTCTTTGCCCTCCTACTCTGCCGCCAAGGGAAGGTCTGATGCGCCTCGCGGGACACGTTCGACTTGTGGCTGGTTCAGTTGCGTTTCAGCAGCCTCTGCCAAAATGCGCGCCACACGTTTGGCATCGGGGATACAGCGCAGCGCAGGCTGCGGGTCGCGGAAATGCCATGGTCGTGCATGAGGCCAGCAGATCAGAAAGCCGATCTTTGTGCGTTCCTTCAGTGCCAAGGCGATAGTGCCACGTCCTTTGCGATGCTGCTGAAGATCAGCACTCAGAACTTGGCTATAGGGTAGGTTCAGTGTCAGTGTCAGCGCCGCTCCGATGCGCATCACAACCCGCTTATCTGTGATGGTGTAGGTTGTGGCGCGGGCTTGGATAGTGCCGATGAGCAAAAGCACCGCTGCGACGCCAAGACCAATCACCATCAAGGGCAGAGCAGCTAAAAGCCCCAAGGCGAACGTGAGCTGATCAGTCAGTGAAACAGCCCGCCAAAGCGCGATCAATGCGAAATAGCCGAGCACCCAATTTAGGTTGAGCGCATCCCGTGTCAGCGCCCAACCGTCGGGTCGGCCTTGCCAGAGGATGGTTTCACCCTCCGGCAGTTTCTCGGGCAGCCCTGCTTCGGGCACTCGAGTTTGGTTTTGTATGCGCATCGGGATCCCTCCTTGCCGTGGCGCTTGCTTCAGATTAGCCAATCAGAGGCTCAAAACGGTCAGCGGAGGCGTAAATCCAACCGCCGGCGCAGTAGCCGCTGATCTTGTCTTCTTCGAGCTTGGTCACCTGGGTCTTGGAGCCGTTCAGTGGAATGCCGTTGAACTGTTCGCCAAAGAGAGAGGCGACCTTCACATGGTTACCCATGACGCGGGCGAGCGTCAGCGGGATAAGCCGTGTGCCGCTGCCGAAATCGCTGTCCAGTTCCACTTCGACGTAGCGGACAAGCTGTTCGGGTGCGTCGACCCAGATATCACTTATCTTGCCGACCACTTTGCGATCACCTGACAACACTGGCAGGCCACGCGGATCGCCACCAGCAGAGATGCGGAAATCATCAAGTGCAGCCAGAGGCACTATTTTTGCGTGACCGTGTCCGTCCAGCTCTGGCACGTCTTCCCGCGGTGCCCACGACGCGGGACCTACCCCGTCAGCCATCGGATCGCCAGTAGGCTCAAACGGAAAACCATTGGACTCAGATGTACGCGCTAAGGGCAGATCATCTCGGTCTCCGCGTTGGCCAGATGGCACGGTGAGCGTGCCGCGACCATGTGGGAGAATGAAGGTCTTGTCGCCAGGCACAGGGTAAGGCCCCTGGTTTGCCGAAACAGAGCCATCATCATTTTCCAACGGATAGCCTTCGCGCATGTTTTCACGTTGGATGTAGAAAATCAGCAGCGCAAAGAAGATCCAAAACAGCCATATGGCTAGGGCTGCTAGATCGAACTGTGCAAAAAATGCGTTGTCCATTACATCATCCTTTCTTTGGACTGATCGTCATGTTGGAAAATCGGCCAGCCCGATATTGGCCGCTTTCGTTTTGGGTGATTTTGATAGGGGCCGGGCATAACGCACCAACGGCCCCAGAGCTGCGAGCGTGATAAAGAGCAGCCCGATTTCGATGTGATAAACCATGGAATAGCCGGTGACCGGCTTGTCGAGAGCCTCGCCGAGAAGTCCCGCCTCGGCTACACTGTTCATGCCGTCGCGCAGAGCACCTCCGAGAGCAATCGAAAGCCCCGCGGCGGTTGCTTGCGCAGCACCCCAAGCGCCGAGTGCAAGACCATGGCCCGCCGCACCGCGCTCTGGCATGGTCATGGCAGCGGTTAGTGTTGAGACGGCAAAGATGCCCCCGCCTAACCCGATAAATCCTGCGCCCGAGAAGAACAGCAGAACGGCGTTGAGAGGTGCGGCAAAGATCACCAGTGAAAATGCAAGAATGCCAACAAGTACGCCCAAGGCCGCCAAGCGGTAGCAATTATGCCCTTGCGAGAGAAGGCGCCCGGAAAGAACAAAGCCGATCAGCGCACCAATGGCCCAAACGGTCGTCAACACTGTGGTGGAAGACACCGACAGACCCAAGATTTCGCCGCCGTATGGCTCAAGCAAGACATCCTGCATGTTGAAGGCCATAGTGCCAATGAACACGACCGCCAGAAGACGCCCGGTTTCGCCACCACGAAGCAGGTCACGCCAGGCCACGCCGAATTGCGGGCGCGGTGCGGCGCGCTCTGCCTTGCTCATCGGGTTCATCTTTTCCTGTTTCCAGAGCGCGATGAGATTGAGCCCGATGCCGACCATCGCCGCGCCCTGGACCACGCGGATCAGCTTGATTTCGTTGAAATCGCGCAGCAGCCAACCGATGATTATGGCCGACAATCCCATGCCGAGCAGGAACATCACATAAAGCAGCGCTACAACCCGGGGACGCGTTTCATCATCGGCCCGGTCTGTGGCCAGTGCGAGACCAGCAGTTTGCGTCATATGCAGACCAAGACCGGTGAGCAAAAAGGCAATAGCGGCAAGCACTTCACCGGCCCAGCTTGGTCCGACCGCCTGTTGGCCAGAAAGTACCAGAAGGGCAAATGGCATGATCGCCAGTCCGCCCATTTGCCACAGCGAGCCAAACCATAGGTACGGCACCCGCTTCCAGCCGATAGCGCTACGATAAGTGTCTGAGCGGAAGCCCAGAACCGCACGGAATGGCGCGATAAGAACGGGCAGGGCGATCATAAACGCCACAATGGTGGCAGGCACAGACAGCTCAACGATCATCACGCGATTGAGCGTCCCGAGAAGCATCACGGTTGCCATGCCCACCGACACCTGAAACAGCGACAGGCGCAGCAATTGCGCCATCGGCAGGCCTTCGCTCGCGGCATCGGCGAAGGGTAGCATTTTCATGCTAACCTGCTTGAACTTGGAGGCGCTCATCATCATTTGCGCACCTCCATCGCCTGAGAGATGTAGAACCCCGAGGTGATGCGATCGAGCGTGTAGATGGCCCCAGGAGCGCCCGTCTCTGCATATGTCAAAGAAAGGCTTGCCGGATCATGAGGCACCATGGTCGGTGAGCGATCCGAGCGCGGGAAAAGCTTTCCTGCGCGCCACATCAGCGAAAGCATCGCGGTTTTGGGCGCGACGGTGAAGACGATGCTGTTATCCGTACGCGCCGCAAGGCCAGCCAGCGCCTTCGCGATATCGGCACGGTCGTAATAGATCAGGCTATCCATCGCCATGACGTAATCAAACCGGCCCAGATTATCGGCCAACATATCGCCATGATGGAATGTCACGTTGGGCAAGTGCTCTTGCGGCAGGCGGTTTTTGGCAATTGAGAGCAGTGCTGGCGAGATATCGGCTGCCACCACGTGCGCGCCACGTTCCGCAAGCTCTGCGGTCATCTGCCCCGCGCCGCAGCCTGCATCGAGAATGCGCGCTCCGCGCAAATCATTTGGCAGCCGGTAGATCATGGCCGCGCGCATCTGATCGCGTCCCTTGCGCACTGTCTGTCGGATTTTTGAGACCGGCACGTCGCTTGTCAGCCGTTCCCAGGTGCGGGTGGCTGTCTTGTCGAAATAGGTTTCGACAGAAGCGAGTGTGCGGTCATAGCCCATTAGTCAAAACCAAGCAGTTCAAAGATGTCGCGATCTTCGAGCGGTGCTGGCGCCAGCGGATCGGTACCATCCCAGAGAAGTTGCGCCAGACGGACGTATTCCGCGCGACAGCTGATGATGTCGGGCTCGTCCTCCATCTCGAAAAGTGTCTTTTTCTTTAACCGAGAGCGACGGATCGCATCGACCGCTGGCATATGGCTGATCCGCTTGAAGCCTACCGCGTCGCAGAAGCGATCCACCTCTTCGGTGGTCTCGGACCGGTTAGCCACACAGCCAGCAAGGCGCACATTGTAGTTCTTGGCTTTGGCCTGCACGGCGGCAATGATCCGGTTCATTGCATAGATGCTGTCAAAATCATTGGCCGTAACAATCAAGGCACGGTCGGCGTGCTGCAAAGGAGCGGCAAAACCGCCGCAAACCACATCGCCAAGGACATCAAAAATCACCACGTCGGTGTCATCGAGCATGTGGTGCTGTTTCAGCAGTTTCACCGTCTGACCAACCACATAGCCACCACAGCCGGTCCCGGCGGGTGGGCCACCAGCCTCCACGCATTGCACGCCGCCCCAACCTTCGGCGACGAAGTCTTCTGGACGAAGCTCTTCGGGGTGGAAGTCGACCTCTTTGAGGACGTCGATTACCGTCTCCTGAAGCCGTCCGGTGAGCGTGAATGTACTGTCATGTTTCGGATCGCATCCGATCTGCAGCACCCGTTTTCCAAGAGAGGCAAACGCGGCCGAGAGGTTTGACGAAGTGGTCGATTTGCCGATCCCGCCTTTGCCATAGACGGAAAACACCTTGGCGCTGTCGATCTGGGCCGTCGGATCCTGGTGGACCTGAACGGATCCCTCTCCGTCCTGTCCGCGCAAAAGCGGGATGTTGTCACGGGGGCTCATTGGCCTCTCCTTTCCTTAGAGAAGGTCATTCTGCTGCTACTCCCTCAAGTCGATCTTCGAGCGCATCTGCCGCCTCACGCAGGGCGGCGAGCATGTCGTCATCGGGTTGCCAATAGGATCTGTCATGTGCCTCGAGCAGGCGGTTCGCCATGCGCGAGGAGGCGGTCGGATTGAGCTCTGCCAAACGCGCACGCATCTCTTCGTCGAGGATGAATGTCTCTGAAAGGCGCTTATAAACCCAAGGCTCGACCTGGCCTGTCGTTGCCGACCATCCCATGGTGTTGGTAAGCGTGCTTTCGATCTGGCGTACGCCCTCGGCGCCGTGTTGCAAGAGCGCTTCATGAAATTTTGGATTGAGCGCGCGGGAGCGGGACTCGAGCGAGACCTGATCGGCCAGTGTGCGTACCTTGCCGGTACCGCGCGTGGTGTCGGAGATATAGATCGCCGCTTCTTCGCCATTACGGGCACGTTTCACAGCACGAGAAATACCACCAAGCGTGTCAAAATAGTGATCAACCGTAGTAACGCCGAGCTCCACTGATTCAAGGTTCTGGTAAGCGAGCTCTACATCGCCAAGCGCGGTCTTTAGCAGGGTGTCATTGGCTTCAGACTTGCCGTTCACACCATAGGCAAAACTCTTGCGCGCCATATAGGCATCTGCGAGCTCGTCCTCATCATCAAAGGCAGAGCTGTCGACCATCATATTGACGTTGGAGCCATAGGCCCCCTCGGCATTGGAGAATACGCGCAGCGCGGCCGTTTCCAGATCGCAACCAATTTTTTCCGCATAAGCCAAGGCATGCGCACGGATGAAATTCTGCTCCAACGGCTCATCAGCGGTGGCGGCTTTGAGCGCGGCTTCTGCAAGCAGCTTGGTCTGCAGGGGTAGAAGATCCCGGAAGATGCCTGACAAGGTCATGATGACATCCACTCGGGGGCGTTGCAGTTCCGTGAGTGGGATGAGATCTGCACCGCAAAGGCGGCCAAAGCTGTCAAAACGTGGTTTGGCCCCCATCAGAGCGAGCGCCTGTGCCAGTTGCGCGCCGTCTGATTTGATGTTGTCTGACCCCCAAAGCACAATAGCCACGCTTCGCGGCAGGCTGTTATGGGTATCGAGAAGCAATTGCGCCTGCGAAGCGCCTTCGCGACAAGCATAAGCGCTGGGCATCCGGAATGGATCGAACGCATGGATATTGCGCCCGGTTGGCACAACATCCGGTGAACGCAAGAGATCGCCACCCGGCACCGGTGGGGTGAAGCCACCATCCAGCGCATGCATCAGCGCCGCAATTTCGTTTGAGCTTTGCAGAAGCTGGTCAACGCGCGCTTTGGTCGTGGCGTCGGCATCGCTCATCAGTGACAGGTATTCAGCCCGCGTATCATCGGCCATCGGGCGACCGAGCACATGCAGACCCTCAGGGATAAGCGCGTCCTCAGTCTCGAGCAGACGCAACCAAAGCGCTTCAGGCGCTTCACCGGCCAAATCAACGGCCTCAGCCTGTTCCGAAATCAGCTGTTCCAAATCCGCACGCTCTGGAGCATCCGGATGTGTCTTGCGCCAGCGCGCCAGGCTGTCCTTGAGTTCAGCCAGCCCTTTGTAGAGCCCCGCGCTTGCCAGTGGTGGCGTCAGGTGCGTGATTGTAATGGCGTTGCTACGCCGCTTGGCGAGTGTGGCCTCTGACGGGTTGTTGGAGGCGTAGAGATAAATGTTGGGCATGTCGCCAATTAGGCGGTCAGGCCAGCAGGCCTCGCCAACACCGGCCTGTTTGCCCGGCATGAATTCCAGCGCGCCGTGCATGCCAAAATGCAGCAGGACATCAGCTTGGAAGCTGTGCCGAAGCCACAGGTAGAACTGCGTAAAGGCATGGGTTGGTACAAAGCTGCGCTCAAAAAGGAGCCGCATCGGATCGCCCTCATAGCCGAAAGCAGGCTGTAGCCCGACGAAGACCTTGCCGAATTGTGCGCCTAGAATGAACACACCGCGCCCATCCGATTGCACACGGCCCGGAGCAGGGCCCCATTGTGCCTCGATCTCTTCAAGCCAAGGCGTGCCCGAGACAATTTTGTCTGCTGAGACATGATCAGCAACATTGGCCTCTTGACCGTATTGCTGAGCAGAACCTTCCAGAACTGCGGCCCGTAATGCCTCAACCGTCTCCGGCGGCTCAATGTCATAGCCGCGCTCTGCCATCGTATGCAGCGTCGCATGTAGCGAGGTGAAGACATCCAAATAGGCAGCCGTGCCTGCCGCGCCGGCGTTGGGGGGGAAACCGAACAAGACAATACCGACGCGTCTCTGTGCAACACGACTGCGGTGCAGGGCCGCAAGTTTCGATACTCGGTCAGCCAGTGTCTCGACCCGTTCGGGCGCAGGCGCCATAGCCTTTTTGCTATCTCCGGTGCCGTGCCGTCCAGCAAACACTGTTGGGTTGGTCGCGCCATCAAGTTCTGGCAGCGCGATGAGCATCGTTGTTTCAATAGGTCCAAGACCCTGTGGAGAGGCCTCCCACTGTTCCAGTGTCTGGAACTCGAGCGGGTGGGCCGCGATATAAGGCAGATCAAGGCGCGTAAGCACCTCGATTGCGGCGGCATTGTCATTATAGGCGGGGCCACCGACCAGGGAGAAACCAGTTAAGGACAGCAACGCGTCTATTCGCGGGCCATCCACATCCTCAAAGAAGGTCTCTATCGCCGGACGCGCATCAAGCCCGCCGGCAAAGGCGGGCAAGACGTTCAGACCTCGCGCCTCAAGCGCCCGGATCACCGCATCATAATGCGCGGTATCTCCTGAAAGCACGTAGCTGCGCATCATCACCAGTCCGATGGTCGGCGCAGAAGGATCGGCTTTCGGCAGATCGTTAGGCTCAACCGTGATGCGCCCGCGAAGATCAGGATGATAAAGCCCCGTGTCCGGATATTCGATGGGCAGCGCGACCTTGGCCCCGCGCCAGGCATCATGGCGGCAATAACGAGAGATCAAAAAACGGATCAGCGCCTCGACATTGTCATCGGATGACCCGAGCCAGTATTGCATGGTCAGGAACCAGGCTCGTAAGTCTTGCGCTTTGCCGGGTATTAGCCGCAACAAACGGGGCAGGCGGCGCAGCATTTTCATCTTCTTGGCGCCGCTATCGACATTGGACTTTGTCTGACCGCGCAGCTTCTTAAGCAGTTTGCGGGTTGCGGATTCCGGTGCCGCCATATCCAGCGTGCCCATCCGGGTCAGTTTCACGATCTTGGCGTCGGCAATTATGCCGGCGAGCGCATCGCAATCCTCACGTCGAGCCTCAAGATCGGGTAGGATTGCGTTGATATGTTCTTCGAGGAACAACAGATTGGCAATGATGATGTCGGCCTTTGCGATATCTTCTCGCGCCCGTGTCAAAGCTTCCGGATCTTCGCCCCACTCTGCGGCGGCATGAACCAAAAGTTCCAGGCCGGGGAAATCCTGATGGAGTTGACGCAGCGCGCGTTCACACGGCCCGACGACATGCGAATCGAGCGTAATGACCACGATGTGGTAAGGGCGCGATATCATCACATCATCGCGCATAATGGGCCTTCGCTTCGTAGAGCGTATCCACGCTGATCTCGGACACTCCGCGCTCAACGGCGAAGGCCTCGGTGTTTCGCTTGGCTTTACCGCGGACAAAGAACGGAATTTTCTTCAGTTCTTTTTCGGCGTCTGCCATCCAAATGATGTTGCTGTCTTCTTCTTGGGTCGCGATTGGCTGTTCTTCCGCTTCGGCATGGGCGCCGTGGTGGCTTGGTCCGGCCTCATCGTTGAACTCAAAGTCTTCGCGGAACATGTGCAGCAGGTGCTCTTCGAGCCCCATGACCAGCGGGTGCACCCACGTGTCAAAAATCACGTTCGCGCCTTCGATACCCATCTGCGGCGAGTATCGCGCCGGGAAATCCTGGACATGCACGGGCGCGGAAATCACCGCACACGGGATGCCAAGACGCTTGCCGATGTGACGCTCCATCTGGGAGCCGAGGATCATCTCGGGAGCCAGTTCTTCAATGGTGCGCTCAACTTCGAGGTAATCCTCGGTAATCAGCGCATCTACATTGAAGCTTTTGGCCAAACGTCTGATACTTCTAGCCATTTCGCGGTTGTAGCAACCAATGCCGACAACCTCGAAACCCATCTCGTCACGAGCAATTCTGGCGGCTGCTGCGACATGCGTGCCATCGCCAAAAATAAAGACGCGCTTGCCGGTAAGGTAGTTACTGTCCACGGAGGCGGAGTACCAAGGAAGGCGTAGACGTTCGTCTTCGATTTTGGCCTCAAGCCCGGTCAACTGCGCCACTTCTTCGATAAACTCGCGCGTTGCCGAGACACCGATCGGCACGATTTTGGTGTAGGGAATTTGGTATTCCCGTTCCATCCAACGGCACGCGGCCTCACCCGTTTCAGGATACATGAGGATGTTGACGTGCGCCGCACCCAGCCGTGTCAGATCGGCCGGTGTTGCGCCATAAGGTGCCACGACATTGATGCCGATGCCCATATATTCGAGCATCCGTGTGAGCTCCGTAATGTCGTCGCGATGGCGGAAGCCAAGCGCAGTTGGACCAATCAGGTTGGCGGTGATCTTTTCGGTTTTCTCAACGGGGCGAGAGATATGACGAACCAATTGAAACAGCGTTTCATCGGCGCCAAAGTTCTCTTTGCGCTGATAGCTTGGCAATTCGAGCGGGATGATAGGAATTGGCAGGCCCATGGTTTCGGCCATACCGCCGGGATCATCCTGGATAAGCTCGGCCGTGCAGGACGCGCCGACAATCATCGCCTGCGGCTCAAACCGTTCATAGGCAGCCTGGCAGGCGGTTTTGAAAAGATTGGCCGTGTCGCTTCCCAGATCACGGGCCTGAAATGTGGTGTAGGTGACAGGCGGGCGCGCATCGCGCCGTTCGATCATAGTGAACAGCAGATCGGCATAAGTATCGCCTTGTGGGGCATGCAACACATAGTGCAGCCCCTTCATGGCGGTCGCTACCCGCATGGCCCCCACGTGAGGAGGCCCTTCATATGTCCATACGGACAGTTTCATTCCGCGGCCTCAAGCCTCAATAGCCCGTTACGGTTTATTGGCCTTGCAAAGAGACCGGCGAGATCACCGGCTTGTTCGTAGAAATGAACCGGCGTGAAAACCAGCTCGATGGCCCACTTCGTGGTGAGCCCTTCGGCCTCCAAAGGGTTGGCCAATCCAAGACCACAGACGGTCAGATCAGGTTGAGCGGTGCGACACCGCTCAAGCTGCAAATCCACGTCCTGGCCCTCGGCAATGGTCGGTCCTTGCGCCAAAAGGTCGAGATCAGGACCGACAACACCCTTGTGAATAAAGGGCGATCCTACCTCGACAGCCTCCATTCCACACTCTCGTGTAAGGAAGCGAGCCAATGGAATTTCCATCTGGCTGTCTGGGAAAAAGAACACAGATTTGCCATTTAATGGCTGCGACGCTTGTGCAATCGCTTTTTTTGCACGTGCGCGGGGCGCGTGTGTTACAGTGTCGAACAGGGTGAAGTCGACACCGAATTCCTTAGCCACGGCGTGAAGCCACCCAGTGGTGCCTTCCTCGCCGAACGGGAAAGGCGCAGGAATGTGACGCGCCCCGCGCCTTCCTAAGGCGGCGAGGGAGCCGCCTAGGAAAGGCTGGGTCAGTGCAAACACGGTGTTGGGACCAATACCCAGAGTGCTGTCTGCGCGCCGCGCGGGCAGCACTCTAACGTTATCGATCCCCAGTTTGCCGAGCAGATCGAGCATTTGATCTTCAACGACATCAGGCAGGGCGCCAACCACCAGTAATTGACGCTCATCGGTTTCCGGCAGGGCCGGTATCATGGAGGCAAGGCATGCATCCTCGCCTTCGGTGAATGTGGTTTCGATTCCCGATCCGGAATAATTCAGAACCCGGACGTGAGGGGCAAATTTCGCAGTCAGCTTTTCGGCGGCACGGGCCAGATCAAGCTTGATCACTTCAGACGGACAGGAGCCTACAAGAAATAGCTGTCGGATATCCTGCCGTCTTTCCAGAAGGCGCTCGACCTCGCGCTCAAGCTCTTCTTGTGCGTCGGCTAGGCCTGCAAGGTCGGTTTCCTCAAGGATCGCTGTGCCAAATCTTGGCTCAGCAAAAATCATCACACCAGCCGCGCTTTGCAGCAAATGCGCGCAGGTTCTGCTGCCAACAACAAGGAAAAACGCATCTTGCATCTTGCGGTGCAACCAGATGATTCCCGTCAGACCGCAGAAAACTTCGTGCTGTCCCCGTTGTTTGAGGACCGGCACATCACGGCATCCGAGTGTCTTGGGGACGGGGCTATGCGTATTCATGCAAGCGCCTCCGATTGTAGTCGAGCAGCCCGTAGTTTGAGTAAAAACTGGGCTGCGTTTATGACGTAAAATGCGTATGCCGCGAGAGCCAAGAGCATAAGAGAAACAGGGCCCAGAGCGCCCGAAAAAAGGGCTATGACATAGGCCGTGTGCAGCGCCATAACAGCAAAGCTAAAGACATCTTCCCAGAAGAACGGACCGGCGAAAAGGTATTGATCAAAAACAACTTTTTCCCATATCGAGCCGGTAATCATGATCAGATAAAGGAAGCCGGTTTTGATCAGGATTGACCATGTTGCGACCTCATATCCATCGCCCGTTATGAGATAGCGAAAAACAAGCACCAAAGAGATCAGAAAAACAGCAAATTGAGCTGGCGCGAGAATACCCTGGACAAGCGTCCAGGTGGTTGCATCGCGTCGAGCGCGTTGCTCAGCGGTGTAAAGCGTAGCTCCAACCGTTTTTTCGTGAGCGCTAAGCGTCATTGAACCCCTCGTCAGACCGTCAGGCTGTCACTGATGCTAGGGTGTTATAAGCAAAAGTGTCAATTAAAATTTACATATTAGATCGATCGATATGTAAATTAAAATTGTCGCCACTTTTGGATCGGTATCACGCGAATTGTTTCAACGCACGTTGCGTTAAGTTTCGACATATAACTCAGCCTTGTCATAGGCTTGTTAAAAAACGGGGTCTCTCGGAGCGCGAAATTGTCTATGAAAATTGACATTTTGGGCATTTTCGTGCATTATGAAAGGGCCAGAGCGGACTGTTGCATAATGTGATATCATCTGCCCTGACGTCCTGAGGAGCGAGGTATGCAAAATTCCTCGATAAACAAGGGCTCTGGCCTTGTGGAAACAAAGCGGCCCGCGATTCGGTTTCTGGTAGAGTCTGCCCTCAATACAGTCATGGCCAAAGCCGCCTCAGAAGCGCCTAGAACACGCCGGGAATGGGTGGAGCGCTTAACCGATGCTTTGATTGCAGATGACGACAGCAGCTATCGCAACGTTATTGCAATGCTTGGAGCCAGCGGCACTTCTCCGGAGGAACTTTTCCAGACCATTGTTCCAGAAGCGGCTTGGTTGCTTGGTGATCATTGGGTAAATGACAGAGTGACCTTTGTAGACGTCACTGTTGGTGCGTCACGGCTGCAAAGGCTGTTCCGTGAACACGAGGCTGACAGTGCAGGCCGCGGCCCAGATCGCCTGATCCCTCTTGCGCAGTCGGTATTAATAGTGGTGCCACAATTCGAACAGCACGCGCTTGGCGCGTTTGTTACGGCGGATTTTTTGCGTCGTGAGGGCTTGCACGTGCACATGGCGGTCGGTCTTTCAACGGCTGAACTGTTGGAACATATCAGATCAGAAAAGTTTTCCATGGTGGGTTTGACGCTAGCCACCGAACGCGTGCTTAACAAGACCGCCAAATTGGTGAATGTATTGCGTGAAGAAGCGGATCTTATCCCTCCAATTGTTGCGGGCGGGCGACTGGTCGGGGAGGATCAGGCATCCGTTTTGCAAACTGGCGTTGACTTTGCGGTAGCAAATGCAAAACAAGCAATTGAAAGATGCGGTTTGATCGGAATATCAAACGCGGTACCCTTTTCTGGTCGTGGACCGAGATGATGGGTCTTCGAAGGGGGCAGATCTTTGAGTAGGGAAAGACGGAGCACGGAACGGTTGAGCGCTGGTGCTCTGCCGAACCCAGCCAACGTACAGAACCTTGTAGAGCAAGCTGCAGACATAGCCGTTTATGTTCTGGCTGATGGAGAAGTTGGCGGCGTTTCAGTGCATCCCGACAATGCTTCGCCCGAAGGCCTGGATCATTGGGTCGGTAGGCCTTTTGTCGATTTCCTCACTGTCGAAAGCCAAGAAAAATTTAACGCACGCGTTGCTCTAATTCGTGAAGACGCGCAGCTATCCCCGAGACCGCTTGAGATTAATCACACCGATGACGCTGCTTGGGAGTTTCCCATTCGTTACACGCTTCACAGGGTGGATGGCGGGGATAATCTTTTATTGCTTGGGCGTGACATGCAGCCTATCGCGGAGGTTCAGCAGCGCCTAGTCACCGAGCAGATGGCGCGCGAACGCGATCAGCAGAAGCTGCGCAGCGAGCAAACTTTCTACAACGTCGCACTTGAGGCATCTGAAACCCCATTGATCATGGTTGAGCCGGAGCGTGGCAGAGTGCGTGATGTGAATAGCGCGGCCGAGCTTCTGCTTGGTGCCAAATCTGGCAGCCTGGGCGGTTCTTCTTTAGCGCAGGCATTTGAGGGGCGGCGTCGCGAAGAACTTATGGAGGCTTTGAAGGCTGCATCTGGTGGTGACGCCCCGGATGGCGTAGAGCTTGTCGTGCGCCGTACGGGCGCTCGATTAATCATGCATCCTGAATATTTCCGCGCTGCCGGAGAGCTTTATATGCTGTGCCGATTGACGTCTGAGACGTCGTTGAGCGAGTCTGGTTCAGAAACCGCGCAATCGATGGCGCGTCTGTTTGCAGCAAGCAGCGACGCAATTGTAATCACTGATCGCAATGGTGCTGTGCGTGATGCCAATGATGCGTTTCTGGTCCTTGCTGATGCGGCACAGCTCCGTGACGTGCGCGATGAAAGCCTTGCGGATTTCTTTGTGCGCGGTGCCATTGATCTAAAGCTGTTGCTGGATAACTCCGCAAAGCAGGGTATGGTGCGCAACTATACGACGCAATTTACAAGCTCCGTCGGGACCCGGGCGAATGTAGAGATTTCCGTCGCACGGCTGGGCGATCAGGGCAGCGATCATGGATATGGTTTCGTAATTAGAAATGGCTATGCGGACGCGATGGAATCAGATGTTCCAGCAGCCGCTGTGAGCGATGATGCGATGAAAAACGTGCTTGATCTGGTTGGCACCGCGTCGTTGAAAGAGCTTGTATCGGCCACGTCGGATGTGGTTGAGAAGCTGTGCATTGAGACCGCCGTACGCCTGACCAATAATAACCGCGTCGCAGCGGCGGAAATGCTGGGGCTATCGCGCCAGAGCCTTTATGTGAAGCTCAGAAAGCACGGTTTGATCAACTCCAATAGCGACGGTTGAGCTGCGGTTCCGCAAAAAACGCTTTAACGACTCTCAATTGTAAGCTTTAATTGACACTATGAGTGTCTCAATAGAGCTACATGCTGCGAGGAGCAGGCCGCGCCCGCGCGCGATGCTAACACTGATCAAGCCGATCACGTGGTTTCCTCCGGTATGGGCTTATCTCTGCGGTGTTATATCGTCGGGCGTTCCGGTCACGTCTTCTCCGTGGCTTGTCTTTGCGGGGCTTATTCTTGCCGGACCTGTCGTTTGCGGCATGAGCCAGGCCGCCAATGATTGGTGTGACAGGCACGTGGACGCAATTAATGAGCCCCATCGCCCGATCCCGTCTGGCGATATACCCGGTCGATGGGGGTTGTGGATTGCTTTGGCTATGTCAGCTCTAGCTTTGGCTCTTGGTTCTACGCTTGGTCCTTGGGGCTTTGGCGCGACGGTCTTTGGCGTATTAGCGGCCTGGGCCTATTCGGCCGAACCGGTTCGGTTGAAACGTTCCGGTTGGTGGGGGCCAGGGCTTGTCGCGCTCTGTTATGAAGGATTGCCTTGGTTCACGGGCGCTGCGGTGCTTTCTGCGGGTGCGCCGTCGGGGCAGATCGTTGGGATCGCGCTGCTTTATGCTCTTGGCGCTCATGGCATTATGACACTTAATGATTTCAAAGCCTTGAAGGGAGATATTGCGACGGGCGTCAACTCTCTTCCGGTAACGCTTGGTCCTGCACGCGCGGCGCGCGTGGCCTGTTGGGTCATGGCTTTGCCACAGCTGGGTGTGATTGGGCTCCTCATAGGCTGGGGTCAGATCTGGCACGGTCTGGCAATCACCACAGTGCTCCTGGCCCAGGTTTGGGCCATGCGAATTCTTTTGCGGGACCCGAGAGGAAATGCACCCTGGTACAACGCAACGGGCGTCACGCTTTACGTCAGCGGGATGATGATCGCTGCCTTCGCTTTGCGAGGGCTGACTTAAACATGAGATAGCATGAGGGAGCTGTCATGACATTAGGATGGGGTGGAATTGCAAGACTCTGTCTCGTGAACGCGGCCATTGGCGGGCTCGCGGCGCTACCGGTCAATCTGTTCAATCGTCTGATGACCGTGGAGCTGGCATTACCGGCCTTGCTGCCGGGTCTTCTTGTAGCCCTACACTATGCGGTGCAAATGTCTCGCCCTATCTGGGGTCATCGCTCTGACGCCAAGGGCGGGCGTACGCCGTTTATCCTTGGTGGCATCGCTGTTGTCGGCTTGGGGCTTGTCCTCGCGGCCTGGGCGATCGCGATGGCGCCGAGCGCTGCAATTGCCCTGACAACATGGATCGTGGCCTATGCGCTGATTGGCTTCGGCATTGGTGCGGCAGGCACGTCTTTTCTGGCGCTTCTGGCAACGGCGGCACCGGATAAGCGTAAGGGCGCGGCGGCCACATTTGCCTGGCTGATGCTTATTGCCGGGGCGATCATTGCCTCAATAGGTACCGGTATCGCCCTAAAACCCTATTCGCCTGAACGCTTGATGATGGTCGTTCCTGCAGTCGCTGGAATTGCGTTTTTGATCGCATTGATTGGCACATTCCGGGTTGAGGGCAAGCTTGGCCCTGTACTTGCTCCGGCCGAGCCAAATCTGCGTCCTGCTTTGCGCGCCACATGGGCCGACCCGGCCGCGCGTGCATTCACTGGATTTGTATTTCTTTCGATCCTTGCCTTTTACCTTAGCGAACTCGTGTTAGAGCCGTTTGCTGGTCATATCCATGGTTTAGCGCCTGATGCCTCAACCAAACTATCGGGTGGAAAAGACGGTGCGGCTCTAATGGGCATGCTTGCTGCCGGCAGTCTTTCGACCTTCGGATTGGGCAGCCTGAGAGCCTGGGCCGTAATCGGCTGCGTCATCTCAGCTTTTGGCCTCGTCGGGCTAGGTGCCGGGATGCATTTGGTGGCCTTCACAGTGATACTGGGCTTCGGAAACGGGCTTTTCGTTGTAGGTGCCATCGGCTCAATGATGCGTCTTGCCGCCGCTGATAAAGGCTCAACAGGTCTTCGCATGGGGGTCTTCGGCGCCGCGCAGGCCGTAGCAGCGGGACTTGCGGGTCTGATTGCTACCGGCACGCTTGATGTCGCGCGCCTCGTCTTCACAGACGCCACCGCTTATGCGTTGGTGTTTGGGCTTGAGGCGGTTTTGTTTTTAGCGGCGGCTTGGGTCGCCACGCTTATCTTGCAGTCGCCGCGGCCTAGTCCGCAGCTTCAACCGGGAGAATGAACCATGTTTGATGTTGTCGTCGTAGGAGGCGGGCCATGCGGTGCTACCGCCGCGCACGATCTGGTCCGCTCGGGTCACAATGTGGCCTTGCTCGACCGGGCAGGGCGCATCAAACCTTGCGGTGGGGCCATTCCACCAAGGTTGATTGAAGACTTCGACATTCCTGACGAGCAATTAGTGGCCAAAATTACCACGGCGCGGATGATCTCTCCGACTGGCCGCAAGGTTGATATCCCAATCGAGAATGGCTTTGTCGGTATGGTGGATCGGGAGCACTTTGATGAATATCTGCGCGCGCGCGCTGCCAAGGTTGGAGCCGTACGTGCCACGGGTACGTTTTTGCGCATCGAGCGCGATCAGGATGGAACGCGCGTAATCTACCGCGACAAGGTGAGCAGCAATGAGCGTGCGCTCGAGACCAAGTTTATTATTGGAGCGGACGGTGCGCGTTCGGCTGTGGCACGGAGCGAGATAAAGGATGGAGATAAAATCCCCTTTGTGGTGGCCTATCATGAGATTATCGAGGCGCCTGGCAGGGTTGGCGATTACGATCCGGAACGGTGCGACGTGATCTATGACGGGCGCATATCCCCAGATTTCTATGGCTGGGTATTCCCTCACGGCAATTCCGCCAGTGTTGGTATGGGATCGCTCGTCAAGGAAGTGGATTTAAAGAAAGCGACTGCGGATCTGCGCGTTTCCAGCGGGCTGGATATGTGTAAGACGATCCGCAAGGAAGGTGCACCAATACCCCTTAAGCCATTGGATAAATGGGACAATGGGCAAGACACAGTGGTTGCGGGTGATGCGGCAGGTATTGTTGCGCCAAGCTCCGGCGAAGGAATTTATTATGCCATGGCTGGCGGGCGAGCAGCAGCCACGGCAACGGCGGCCTGTATGGCATCCGGTAGGGTGAAAGATCTGCAGTTGGCGCGTCAGCTTTTCATGAAGGAACACAAAATGGTTTTCCGTGTGCTGGCATCAATGCAGAACGCTTATTATCGCTCGGACGAACGACGGGAGCGCTTTGTCTCGCTGTGTCACGACGTGGACGTGCAGCGCCTAACGTTTGAGGCCTATATGAATAAAAAACTGGTGCGTTCCCGGCCTCTGGCGCATCTCAAAATCGGGCTGAAGAACATCGCGCATTTGACCGGTTTGGTGCAAAAGACATTCACTTGACGCTTGGGTGAAAGTTCTTCGAGGATTTTCGGTGGTACTCACTGAAACAGTCTTACTCGCGCAGGGTATAACCTTTCGTTTGTAAGCCTAATTTTCAAGTGTTGAAGCGACAACTGCGGGTCAATAAGTTTTTCTTATCGATAGATTAAAATATACAATTTTTCCCCGTAATAACCGTGCGATACACTCAATCCATAATGGGAATGTAGCTAGCTATTGCGAGCAAGGAGAGTGTATGGCGCTTGATGATCGGCAGGGTGTTTGGAAATCCGGCAAGGGCAAAGGCCGGCGAACTCCAAAGGGTAGGCAACTTGAAGATCAAGCGTCGGACGAGGTTTGCGCCCTGCTGCAAGGTAAGCCTCTCCATCGTGACCTCTTAATTGAATTTTTGCATCTCATTCAGGACGAATATGGTCACTTGTCAGCTGCGCATCTACGTGCATTGGCCGAAGAACTGCGTATTGCACAAGCCGAAGTTTACGAAGTAGCAACCTTCTACGCTCATTTCGACATCGTCCGCGAAGGCGAAACACCGCCGCCGTCTCTTACGATCCGTGTCTGCGACTCGCTGGCATGCGAATTAGCCGGTGCTGAGCAGCTGAAGGCGGCGTTGGAAGAAGGCCTTGATCCCACCGAGGTACGTGTACTGCGCGCGCCTTGTATGGGCCGGTGCGATACCGCACCGGTTTTGGAGATCGGCCATAATCACATCGACCATGCGACGCCGGCTAAGGTGATCACAGCGATTGCGGTTGATGACACACATCCACGCATGACGGACTATGAGGATTTTGCCACGTATCGCGCCGGTGGCGGCTACGAGAAGCTGGCGGAAATTCGTGCTAACGGCGATTTTGAAGCGATCCAGCAAGAGCTGCTTGATTCAGGCCTGCGCGGTTTGGGCGGGGCTGGTTTCCCTTCAGGCCGCAAATGGGGCTTTGTCCGTGCGGAGCCGGGGCCGCGTTACCTTGCCGTTAACGGCGACGAAGGCGAGCCTGGCACATTTAAAGACCGCTATTATCTTGAGCGCACGCCGCATCTTTTCCTTGAGGGCATGCTGATCGGTGCTTGGGCCGTGGAGGCCGAGAAGTGCTTTATCTACATGCGCGACGAATATCCGGTGGTGCTGAAAATCCTTGCTAAGGAGATTGCTGCGTTAGAAGAGGCGGGCATTGTCGAGCCGGGCTATATCGACCTGCGTCGCGGTGCCGGGGCTTACATTTGCGGCGAAGAAAGCGCGATGATCGAGTCCATTGAGGGCAAGCGCGGCATGCCACGTCACCGCCCACCTTTCGTGGCGCAGGTGGGTATCTTCAATCGCCCGACGCTGGTGAACAACGTGGAGACGCTCTATTGGGTGTGCCGCGTGATGCGTGAGGGCGGTGAAATCCTCTCCAGTGTTGAGCGCAACGGCCGCAAAGGGCTGCGCTCTTATTCGGTATCTGGCCGGGTTAAGAACCCAGGCGTGCATTTGCTGCCTGCGGGTTCCACTATCACTGACATCATCGAGGCTGCCGGTGGCATGCTTGAAGGTCATACATTCAAGGCCTATCAGCCGGGCGGGCCATCCTCTGGCCTTCTACCTGCGCATATCAACGATGTGCCTCTTGATTTCGATACGCTGCAACCGCTTGGCAGCTTCATCGGCTCGGCGGCTGTTGTTGTGCTTTCCGATCAGGACAGCGCCAAGGAAGCCGCACTAAACATGCTGCGCTTCTTTGAGGATGAAAGCTGTGGTCAATGCACGCCGTGCCGTGTTGGGTGCGAGAAGGCTGTGAAGCTGATGCAGGCGGATAAGTGGGATAAAGATCTGCTCGAACAGCTTAGCCAAACCATGGTTGATGCCTCGATCTGCGGGCTGGGACAGGCGGCCCCGAACCCGATCCGCCTGACCATGAAACATTTCCCGGACGAGGTGTGAGCTATGCTTGATCAAGCCAACACAGAAATGGTCACGTTCACTCTCGATGGTGAGGAAGTCTCGGTCGAGAAAGGCATGTCAATCTGGGAGGCTGCACATGGGCGTGGCCTAAAGATCCCGCACCTGTGCCACAAACCAAAGCCAGGATATCGTCCTGATGGCAATTGCCGGGCTTGTATGGTGGAGATTGAGGGCGAGCGCACGCTGGCCGCGTCGTGTATTCGCGAGGCCTCTGACGGCATGGTTGTCAAAACCGATACTGAGCGTGCCGAGAATGCGCGCAACATGGTTGTTGAGCTCCTGCTGGCCGACCAACCGGAGCGCGAAGTGTCGCATGACAAGGCGAGCCACCTTTGGGACATGGCCGATGCCAACGGCCTGGTTGAGAGCCGTTTTCCGAAGATCGAGCGTGACCGTGTGCCGCTTTTGGACGACAGCCATGTGGCGATGAGTGTCAATCTGGATGCGTGCATCCAATGCGGTCTCTGCGTGCGGGCTTGTCGCGAAGTTCAGGTCAATGACGTGATCGGCATGGCCGGGCGTGGGCATGACGCCTATCCGACCTTCGATTTCGCTGACCCGATGGGCGACAGCACCTGCGTGGCTTGCGGTGAATGCGTGCAGGCCTGTCCAACTGGCGCGCTTATGCCGTCTTCCGTTGTTGATGAAAACGGTGTTGGCGACCGCTCTGACTATGACCGCGAAGTTGAGAGCGTTTGCGCCTTCTGCGGTGTCGGCTGTCAGATTTCGATCAAGGTGAAAGATAACAAGGTCAAGTATGTCGAGGGGATCAACGGACCTGCCAATGAAGGGCGTCTCTGTGTTAAGGGGCGTTTTGGTTACGACTACATTCACCATCAGCACCGGCTGACCAAGCCACTGATCCGCCGTGAAGATGCGCCGCCCAAGGGGCTGAACGTGCATCCTGATAACTGGCGGGAATACTACCGCGAGGCGTCCTGGGATGAGGCGCTGGATTTTGCTGCGAATGGCCTCAAGGGACGCGGTCATGAAGTGGCTGGCTTTGGCTCGGCCAAATGCACAAATGAAGAGGCCTACCTTTTCCAAAAGTTCATTCGCCAGGGCTTTGGCCACAACAACGTCGACCACTGCACGCGTCTCTGCCATGCGTCCTCCGTTGCGGCGTTGATCGAGAATGTGGGTTCTGGCGCGGTGACGGCGACCTTCAACGAGATCGAGAACGCCGATGTGGCGATTATGATCGGGTGTAATCCGCTGGAAAATCATCCGGTTGCGGCAACATACTTCAAGCAATTCACCAAGCGTGGTGGCAAGCTTATCGTGATGGATCCGCGTGAGCATGGGCTGAAGCGGTTTGCCACGCATATGCTGCCCTTCAAGCCTGGCTCGGATGTCTCGATGCTCAACGGCATCATGAATGTGATTGTCGAAGAAGAGCTTTACGACCGGCAATATATCGAGGCCTTCACGGAAGATTGGGAAGCGCAGAAAGAACACCTCAAGAAGTTCCCACCCGAGAAGATGGAAGAACTTTGCGGTATTCCCGCCGAAACATTGCGCGCCGTGGCAAGGGATTTTGCGCGGGCGCAAGCGGGCATGATTTTCTGGGGTATGGGCGTGAGCCAGCACATTCACGGCACGGATAATTCCCGCTGCCTGATCTCTCTGGCGCTGATGTGCGGCCATGTGGGCCGTCCTGGCACCGGCCTGCACCCGTTGCGCGGTCAAAACAACGTACAAGGCGCGTCTGACGCGGGTCTTATTCCGATGTTCCTGCCGGATTATCAAACCGTGACCGATGACGGTGTGCGCTCTGCCTTTACCGATGTCTGGGAGTCGGGCGATTTCTCGAATGAGAAGGGCCTGACCGTGACCGAGATCATGGACGCGGTGCATGCGGATAAGATCAAAGCAATGTATATCCTCGGCGAGAACCCCGCCATGTCGGATCCCGATGTGGAGCACGCGCGCGATGCGCTGGCCAAGCTCGACCATCTGGTGGTGCAGGATATCTTCATCACCGAGACAGCGAACTATGCTGATGTGATCCTGCCCGCCTCGGCGCTGTACGAGAAAGCAGGCACGGTCTCAAATACAAACCGCACGGTGCAGATGCTGCGCCCTGCCGTGCCTCCGCCGGGTGAGGCGATGGAGGACTGGTGGATTGAGGTGGAGCTTGCCAAACGCTGCGGGCTGAACTGGACATACACGCATCCGTCTCAGGTTTATGAAGAAATGGCGCTCAACATGCGTAGCCTTGATAACATTACATGGGAGCGTCTTGAAGGCTCGGCTGTGACATATCCGTCGCTTTCATCGGAAGACCCTGGCCAATCCGTTGTGTTCGGCGATGCCTTCCCGCGGGCAGAAGGCCGGGCGAAATTCACCCCTGCGACCGTAGTGCCGCCCGATGACCTGCCTGATGCCGAATATCCGATGGTTCTTACCACGGGGCGCCAGTTGGAGCATTGGCATACTGGCTCTATGACTCGCCGTGCCACTGTGCTCGATGCGGTCGAGCCGGAGGCGAACTGTTCGCTTCACCCTTCCACATTGCGTAAAATGGGCGTGCCGCCGGGAGGTATGATCCGTTTGACCACGAAACGCGGCTCGATTGAGATCATGGCGCGCGCCGATAGGGCGGTTTCACCGGATATGGTGTTCCTGCCCTTCGCTTTTGTGGAGGCTGCGGCCAACATCCTGACCAATCCGGCCATTGATCCTTACGGAAAAATTCCAGAGTTCAAATATTCTGCGGTGAGGGCCGAGCCTGTGACAGAGGGGCAAATAGCGGCAGAATAGTACCACTGTTTTTGGGAATGTAGGGTGAATTACATCCCACGCACTGGCAATTTGACTGTGCGTGGGTTTTCAACGGCCCAGCATGTATTCTCCTTGCATCTTGAAGACCTGAAAAGCTTCACCCAATTCCATCAAAGCTGAGCTTTGGCGGATCAGCCTGGTCGACTTTTGCTCTTGTGTCTTCCAGAAAGCGCAAAGCGTCGACCATCCGTTCAGGGTCAACCCCCAGCTCCAAAAATCCTTTCGCGATCACGTCTTTGGCGCGCACGAGGATATCACGACCCATTGGCGTTATGCCAACCTCAACGCGGCGCTCGTCGTCCTCAGCTCGTTGCCGAGTGATTGCGCCGAACTCTGCCATTTTTTTAAGCAGCGGGGACAGCGTGTTGGACTCAACGCCAGCCTGTGTTGAAAGAGCCGAAATAGACATCGGACCATTTGCATCCAGCGCCATGAGGATCACAAATTTCGGGTATGTGAGACCTGTTTCTGAAAACGTGGCAGCATAGTAGCGGCCGAAGCTGCGATTCAACGAGTAAATGTGGAAGCACAGAAGCTCTTTCAGGTCTTCGGTATTCATTTTGTCAGTCATGGCGTGTGACGTTAGGCTTTTTTATTCGTGTTGGAAAGTATTGACTCTCATAAAATCTAATACGAATATATCGTATACGAAGTAAATCGAAAGGATTCTCCCAAATGACACACCTAACGCGCCGTAGTTTTGGTCTCGCAGCCCTTTCAGCCCCAGCCATTTTGACCACGACGACATTGCCAAGTTTCGCGCAAACCGCAACCTCCGCGCCTGCAATGTTTGATGCCCCGCTCGGCAATTACAAAATTACATCTATTTTCGACGGCATGGGCCCGCTGCAGAAGGGCATGTTTATTGGTGATCAGGCTGCAATTGATACGGCACTCGCGGCTGGTGGTATCACCGGCGATGCCATGCCTGCACCGATCACCGCGTTCCTTTTGCAATCCGCGGACCGCACCATATTGATTGACGCAGGCATGGGAGAGCTTGATGCCTTCGGCCCCGGTTTTGGCCGCGTTTCAGACGCGCTGCAAGCGGTCGGCGTCACAGTAGAAGATGTCGATATGGTCATCGTAACTCATGCGCATCTCGATCACATTGGTGGTCTGATCAAAGGCGGTGCTGCGGTTTTTCCCAACGCAGAAGTTGTATTGACCGAAATCGAACAAGGATTTTGGAGCGATGCGGGTATTGCGGCGCAGGCGCCGCAAGAGGCGCAAGGGATGTTCCAGCTGGCGCAGGCGGTTTTTGGAGCCTACTCAGGCCGTCTGAGCCTTGTTGCATCAGGTGCGGAAGTGGCACCAGGTATCCGGATGGAGCTTTCTCCAGGCCATACACCCGGTCATGCCCTGGTGCAGATCGATGGCGGTGACAGGCAGCTTCTTATGGTGGCAGATACCCTGCATAGCTCGGTTCTGCATACAGCTTTGCCCGATGTCGGGTTTGGTTTTGATGTAGATTCGACCACAGCCGCCGATTCGCGTCGCCGCGTGTTTGATCGTGCGGCAAGCGACAACCTGATCATAGCTGCCACACACGTGCCATTCCCGGGCTTCGGACGCTTTGTTCGCTCAGGTGAAGCTTATGCTTATGTGCCGGCAAGTCTGGTCTGAGAATGAGCTGGCAGCGCGTAACTCGCGCGCTGCCTTACCTTTTATTCGTAGCCACCGACAAGCCCTAGGGCATCGAGATCGCGTTTAAGACCATTGGATGCAAGGGTCAGAGCCTCGCCATGTTTTTCGATGAGTTCTGCGCGGCGGATTGGATCACGTGTGGAGTCCAGCGCGCCCCAGATCGCGGCAATGGTTTCGATATTGCTGCGAAGCCGCGCTGTTGTTTCAGCATTCTCTGTGGCGGCGGCGATATTGGCGGAGGACACTTTTCCAACGCCCGGTACGGTTTGTGGTCCACCGCTTATATAGCCTTCGGGTATATCACCTTTGCAGTTGATCACGCGGCGATACCGGATCGCGTTCAGGATCTGATCCACCGCCTGCTTTGCGCCCTCAACGCGGGAAGTATGTTCGGTGTCAGCGGCGGCGTGAGGCAAAAGCTCTAGCCGGTCAGGGAACATCTCTATGAGTGGACGATAGGGAACCATCGGGCCAAAAAGGCTGCCGTCATCATTCACAAAGAGGTCCGCATCAATGGCCGCATAGCGCACCTTGCCGCTTTCCATGGCGGCCTGCAATGCGCCAGCATCCACCACCTCACCGCGATCATAGTTTACAAGGACAGCGCCATCGTTCAGAGCACCCAAAACCTCGCCGTCAATCAAACCGGCATTGGCAAAATTGCCGTCAGCGCCTTTGGCACCAAGCCCGGTGTGAGGGGATAGGACGTCGGCGCCAGCCGCCGCTTCTGCCGGCGTTGAAGCATAAATGAAGCCTTCTGACTCAATCCAGCGGCGATGACGCTCACGGGCATAAATAGCGACGCTCATGCCAAAGGCTTGGGCCAGTTTCGCAACCTCGCGGCCAATGTTGCCATAGCCAATGACGCCCATATGCTTGCCTTCAAGCTTTTCGGTAGGGTAGTCGCGCAGGTGTTTGCCCGTGTCAAAATCGCCTTTAACAACACGCTCGTGCATTTCCTCGACAGCAAGATCAGGCAGCACGCGCAAAAGCGCTTTCATGGCTGTTTGCGCTGTTGCGCGGCTATTAAAACTTGGCGTGTTCATCAATGGTGCGGAACCTCCCGCGCCGTCGCCGCCGCCCCAACACTTGCAGGCCATATTGCCTGTCCCGGCACCAATACGAACCCCGCCCTCGGGGAAGGTGGCATCCTCTGGGAAAAACGTCGCGGCGGCAATCACAGCATCATATTGACCGGCGCAACAGGCCGCCGTGAGTTCCTCATGTGTGGACAGGTCAGGCTCATAGAAGAAGTGCTGACCGGCGGGCAGATCGCCACCGTCCCATCCGCCCATTGTAAAGGTCGCGCCTTGTGCCTCGATATGCGCCTTGACGTCGGACGGGTCGGGTTGCCCATCGGCACCAAACTTCAGTCCGATCAGATCGGCCACAAGGATACGATAGGCGCGATTTGGATCATCCTGACGGGTGTTGCCATCCGCCGCTGCACTTGGCTCAAAGGTCGTTCCAGAGGTCGCAAGCTCTTCTTCCAGCACCACGATCTTGGCCCGGTGATAGGCGTATGAGATATTTTCCAGCAGTCGGTCGACATCCTCGACCTCTCGGATACCATTGATCCAGGCGCGGTAGTCGCCCGGCGTGCCGGGGAAGGCGTTGACATAACGCGCGGCATCAAGGCCGGGCTCATAATCGCCATTGGGATGGGTCAGTCCTTCATAGCCCAAAAGCTGTTTCGAACGCGCAATGATACGTGTGTGGATGGTAGGATCAGTGATATCGGGATCGTTTACGGCCAAAAGCGTCACCGCGGCGCCGCGCTTGTCCGCCTCTGCAACACCCGGCACCAACAGGTCCTGTTCGGCAAGCCAGTCGGCAATGCGCTGACGGTTGGTGGAGGACCGTGCGTTCATGGTCTCGACAGGTCCAATGATGCGTTCCACACGCAGCAGGCAATAGGTGGTCTCGGCAAAGGCCAGGGAGGAAAATGTATTGATCACACCGCCGGTCATTTTATGCGCGTCGGCGTCATAGAAGGGGCCCAAGCCAACGGTTTTGTCACCGCTCAGAGGCTTTTTCGCATCGGTCGGAATTACCAATTTCAACTGCCGCGCAATGGCCCAAGCCGGATCTTTCTGGTTGTCCTCGATCAATTGCATCGCCTGTGGTGTGACCGAGAAAAGGAAGTACCCCGATGCGCCGCCAATGGCCTTTTGGAACGGGGTGAAGATACAGCATTTTTGCATAAACGCGTCGACGATAGGCTGGCTCCATGGCATGGCACCAAGCATCGAAGTCGCGTCAATCATAGCGTGGCGATTTTGCGGGTCTCCATCGATCCAATCAAGAAGCGAATGCACCTCGGCCTCGGTATAGGTTGTGGCACCGGTGGTTTCGTGACCCACACCGACAAATAGCGTAACGCCCATATCAGCCAGTTCGGAGGCAGATGGAATTGTACCTTCGCCATTGGCAAAGATCACCTTATCTTCGTGACCGTTGGCTGCAAACTGTTGTAGCTCGGCGATCTGCGTACCCCAGCTTTGGCGGAAAAAACCACCGGCGACGGCCGCCTCAGATTCCGGTTTCGGGGTGTCGACATATACCTTCTGACTATCAAGGTTTGGGTTCATCAAATGCATGATCGCCACAGTGAAACCACTATGCCCACCGCCAAGGCCCACAGCCATCTTGTTGGCCTTCGGGAACCGGAAGTACCGATGGATGGTGTGCATCATGTCCAGAAGGATCGCATCGGCCGGGTAGCCACGATGCATTGAGCGTCCGATTTCTGCCGTGGTGAAAGGGCCCAAGTCGTTGCCTTTATCGTCAACCTTGCGATAGGTCGCTTCCAGCCAGGCGTCGAATTCAAACCGGTTGAAGCGGCCATCGCCCTCATCTCGAATGACATCCGTGATTGGGCCCACGCCGAAAAACGGGTTCAATGTCCGCGCAGGAGCTCCTCCAACCGTGGCGCCAATGGATGCTTCTCGCTGAGATTTCAGATCAGTCATTTATTAAACCCTTGTAGCCTAGCTGCAGCTTGCTTGTTAATTTGATTGCCGCTGAACGACATAGAATTTGCGACCAAAAGTCCTTAATCAGCGGCGCAAAGCCTATCTTTGACGTCTTTAGCACAAAAGACGGTCGTGTCCTTTCTGTCAGGAGGCGTTATTTTATTAACTGTAAAATATCTTTGAATTCGGATCTGTTGCTGCGTTCGAGCCATTCGAAGAGGACCATCTCGGTCGTTGTAATGTTGGCTCCATATTCCCGTAGTCTTGCAAGCGCCAATTCAAGGCTACTGGGTGCTCGGGTCATTACAGCATCAGCCACGACAAAAACGTCATAGTCCTGCTCGATCAAGCCAGCAGCGGTTTGCAAGATGCAGATATGGGCTTCTAGCCCTGTAAGAATGACCTGTTTTCTTCCCAGTAATTTGAACGATTTTGCAATTCCGTCGTCCTGCATCGCCGCAAAGTGCATTTTGTCGTGCCGAGGAAAACCTTCGGGAATGTTGAGCTCAGGAGCAGTTGGGCCGAGCCGCCCAGAATTTTGTTCGGTGATTAGGCATGGCACGTCAAAACACTGAGCGCCCAAGAGCAGCTTTCGCGTATTTTCTACCGCTTTTTCTGGGGCATGCATCGAGGCCAGAAGCTTGGTCTGAACATCGATTATGGTCAGGCATGAATCCGAGGCTTTGATCAGCATAGTTCCACCTTTTAAAACATCAGGGCGTCAGAATGATCTTACCTCGATGCGCGCCATCTTCCATCATTTGATGGGCAGCTGCGGCCTTTTCGAATGGGAAAACCGAATGAGTGTGTGTGCCCATGTCGCCTTTGCTCAGGAGCGGCCAGACCCGTTTTGCCAAATCCGCAGCCACGCGTGATTTGAAGGCGGAGGGTCGAGAGCGGAGTGTCGAGCCGGTAAAGGTCAGTCTTTTGAGCATGATGGGCATCAGGTCGAGCTCCATCTTTGAGCCCGCGCGAAAGGCCAATTGTACAATACGGCCGTCAGCGGCACTGGCTTTGATATTACGCGGGATGTAGTCACCTCCAACGATGTCGAGGATAAGGTTTGCTCCGCCTTCCTCGCGGGCAATCGAGACATAATCCTCCAAGGTATAATCAATCGCGCGCTTTGCACCCAAAGAAATAACGTAATCCTTGTCCTCCGCGGAACAGGTCGCCAAGACGCGAAGGCCCAAAGCATTCCCAAGCTGGATCGCCGTGGAGCCAATGCCGCCCGCGCCGCCATGCACCAAAAGGACACTATCCCCAGGCACGTCATGATCCAAAAAAAGGTTGCTCCAGACTGTAAAGAACGTCTCGCAAAGACCTGCTGAATCGATAAAATTCATGTCATCCGGTATGGGAAGGCAGTGACCCTTATCGACCGCGACATATTCTGCGTAACCGCCCCCATTTGTGAGCGCACAGAGCGTATCGCCGCGGCTCCAATTGGTTACATCCGCACCAACAGCGGCAACCGTTCCTGATACTTCTAGACCCATAAGATCGGACGCGTCTTTTGGTGGTGGGTAAAGGCCGTGCCGCTGCATGATATCGGGTCCGTTGACGCCTGCCGCAGCCACTTTGATCAAGACCTCATGCGCCTTGGGTGAAGGTAATTCTCGCTCGCCTATCTCTAATACGGCTGGCGCGCCCGGTTCACGCATTTCGATGGTTTTCATGGTTTCTGGCAGCATCTCGCGCCTCCCTTGTCCACGACGGTTCTGCGCATAGTGGTCGGTGATTTGCAACCGATGACCGCTGTTATTTCTAGTAATATTGCGCTACTTGGTGTGCAGAAAAACAAACGCAAGAGGTGCCCTCATGGGATACAAAATACTAATTCTCGGGGCATCCTACGGCTCACTGTTGGGAACAAAACTGGCCATGGCGGGCCATGATGTTGATCTGGTGTGCCGACGGGCCACGGCTGATCTTATCAATGCCGAAGGCACCGAAGTTCGCATCAAGTTCAAGGGGGAAGATGCGCACCGCTCGATTTTTTCAAAGGATTTGCCGGGCAGTATTGGGGCATTGACACCGGAAGAAGCTAATCCTGTAGATTACGACATGGTTGGTTTGGCGATGCAGGAGCCACAATATAGCAATGATGCACTGCGCGACTTGATGGGCCGCGTCGCGGCGGCCAAGGTGCCGTGCCTCTCGATAATGAATATGCCGCCTTTGCCGTATCTAAAACGAATTGATGCTCTAGAAGACGCCGATTTGACCCCTGCCTTTACCGATCCCAGCGTTTGGGACGGGTTTGATCCAGGTTTGGTAACCCTTTGCAGCCCGGATCCGCAGGCCTTCCGTCCTCCGGAAGAAAAGGCAAACGTGCTTTTCGTCGGCCTGCCCACAAACTTCAAAGCGGCGCGTTTTGCTGATGCGGCTCATAACAAGGTGCTCGATCTGCTGGAGGCGGATATCGATGCGGTCACCGTCGATGGAAAAGACGTGCCTGTAAAATTACGCGCTTTCGACTCGCTGTTCGTTCCGCTTGCAAAGTGGAGCATGCTGCTTACCGGCAATTATCGTTGCATCACGGATGCCGAACCCCGTTCGATCCGTGACGCGGTGCATGGCGCGCCTGACCTGTCGCAGAACGTTTATGGATTTGTCGGTGAACTGGCCCAATCTTTGGGTGCCGATCCGGCTGATCTGGTGCCGTTTGAAAAATATGCCAAGGCTGCCGAAAACCTGTTGAAGCCGTCTTCTGCGGCGCGGGCTGTCGCGGCTGGAGCCACCAACATCGAACGCGTGGATCGACTGGTGCAACAAATCGCAAGGTCCCGTGATGTATCTCATCCCGAGGTGGACAGAACCGTGGCGCAGGTCGATGCGCGGTTGGCGGAGAACCAGGGCTGATGGCGGAGCGTGTGGTTTTGCTCATAAAAACGATCCAAGCTGTTTATTTCATCCCTGGTCGCGCAGATTAAGTTGATAACCGACACATTGGAGGTGGTGGTGTCGGAGCAGATCGAAAGGTGGCAACACGTGACGTCCTTGGCCTTCGATGCCATTAATAACAAAGGTTTTTCACCAGAGCGCTTTCGCTCCACCGGGTAAAAACCTCTGAAAACTTCGATACAGCAGACGTTTATGATCTATCTTGGCGTGATGAGGCTGGGATGCCTGACTGTGTCATAATGTATTTCCCGTTCGCAGGCGTTTGCATCAGGGCGAGCCAACAGAAGAGCTTTTGCAATTTATGGACTAGCAACGTTCTCAAACGGATGGCGCGTTGACGCGATACATGATCGAGGGCGGTAACGGGCCCCACGTAATTGATACCGAGGCTGTTCTGTATAGTACAAGAGCGCAGCAAGGTCTGAATCGGTAAACCATATCGCACTTGCCCTTCCAGACCACAAGGCCCGGCTTGAGTTGCGCAGAACGCTGTTTAGAGCTGTATGTCAAGTGGTACCGGTAATCGACTGAAGTTACTTCTGGGCGATATGTTTGCGTACGCCTCGTGAAGCTTGAGTTGGTGCCGCCACCGCTTGAGTGAAGAAACGGCTCTATTCCCCGCGCACATCTTCTAAAAGGATTTGGCAAAAGTCTTTCGAAGACTTTTACGCGCGCGAGGTTGATGCGTTTATTGAAACGCCGGAATGATCTTCTCTGCGTAATCGGCGATGATTTTCTCTTCGTTGCCGTTGTCTAGGTAGATGTTGAATTGGGTCACGCCTACGGCCTCCAACTCTCGGAGTTTGGCGATATGCGCGTCTGGGTCGCCCAGCACGCAGAAACTTTTGACCACATCTTCGGTGATGAAATCGAGATATGGGTTATCGCTTTGTCCATGCTTGGAATAGTCATAGCCTTTGCGGTTTTCGATGTATGAGCTCAGAGTTTCAGGGATGGCATCGGAATCCTTGCCATAGCGCTCAACGATATCGGCCACGTGGTTGCCGACCATGGCTGGGAACCATTTGGTGGCCTCAACCGCTTCATCCATCGGCCCGGTATATGCAGGTGCGGCAGACATCACCTTGTAGTTGGACATATCACGTCCTTCGGCCTCACCGGCTGCCTTGGCTTGCTCTGTGAGCCATTTGCATATCGACGGCTCTGCAATCTGTAGTATGAGCCCGTCACCAACGCGTCCGGCAGAGCTAAGGGCCTTGGGTCCATAGGCCGCAACCCAAACGGGCAGCTCATACCCCGAGGCCCAAGGAAATTGAATCGGGTTTGGCGCATCGCCATAGATCGCCTCATCACCACGCACCATATCTTTTACCTTGAGGATGAACTCTTCCATCCGAGCCAATGGTGCGGGTTTTTTGCCCATAACGCGCACCGCGCTGTCACCGCGGCCGACCCCGATATCGAAGCGGCCGTTTGATTGCTTGGCAAGCGATCCAAAAAGCGAGGCCGCATGAGACCAGTCGCGCGTATTCGGGTTGGTCACACAGGGGCCAAAGCGCATCTTCGTCGTGTGTTCCATCAGCATTGCCATCACCACAAAGCTTTCACGCCAGAGGATATGGCTGTCATAGAGCCAGCAATAAGTGAACCCTGCTTCTTCGGCTTGACGGACCAAATATTTGGCTCGATTAGGTTCCATAAACCCTTTAAAACAAATGGCGAATTCCATGATGCGTGCTCCCTGTCTTTAGTGTTCGGGTGGCCAGATGCGAACGCCCGCGTGGGAAAACGGCACCTGTTTTGAGATGTTGATACGGATGAGGATTGGCGTGATCGCTTCGATGGCGCGCGCAGCTTCTGCATCGCCCGCGTTATAGGCCTCAACGCCTAGTTTTCGGATCAGTGCCATGACGGTTTTGCGCGCCTCAAGGCTATTGCCGCAAACCAGCACGTCGCAATTGATGTGCCAGTCTAGATTGTTGAGCGTTGTGGCTGAGACGTTGTGAAGCGCGCCGATGACGGGAACATCGGATCCTACCAGTGCTTGCGCGGCCTCTGTTGCAGAGCCTTCGGGCGGCATGTCCACTTTCTTTGGATCGCCATCTTTCAACGGCACCACGATATCGATAAGGATCTTACCCCCGAGCTCCGGTTTGATAGCTTCAAGCGTCGCGTTGTGGCCTGACCACGGCACGGCGAGCATGACCATCTCGTCGGCTGCGTTTACGGCTGCAAGGTTCTCCATACCCTCTATTTTTGCGGCACCCGCAGGTAGTTTATCAGATAATTCCTTAGCGATATCTGCCGCCCGCACTCCGTTCCTTGAGCCGATGATGATCGGAACGCCGGCCTTTGCAAATCTAAGTGCGAGGCCTCGCCCCTGTGGCCCGGTGCCGCCGATTATTGCTAGCGTCATGTAAACATGTCCTCTTTTTCCGCACGCACCAATTGGCGCGCTGAGCTTTCTGTCTTTGGCCAGGTTAGTCCGCGCACCATAATGACCGGCGTCTTTGCACTTTTATCCATGACAAGCCCCGCCGCAGCGGCCAATTCATCAGCCATTGCGGGCTCAGTGACCGTAAGTGGGCGGCCCCATGCATCGGCCTCACCTTCAAGACGCATGGTTGCGGGTACATTGGCCAGCCCTATGGCCACATTGACCTGACCCAGGCGCCAAGGCCTGCCGAACGTATCGGTCATGACAACGCCGATTTTTATGCCAAAGCGTTGGCTTAGGGTTTCAGCAAGGCTTCGGGCGCTGCTGTCGGGGTCAGGTGGAAGTGTCATGACAGTGTTGGGGTCGTCTAGATTGGATTCATCGACCCCCGCATTTGCCGATGTAAAGCCAAGCTTGTGACGGCAGATAATCGTGCCCTCGTTCTGTCCATCATGCTTGAACGCGCGCAGTACCCGTGCGGTTTGCGTAAGAATGACCTCAACCTTGCGCGCATCCTTGTTAAGTTGAGCAGCGTAATCGAGGGCGGCCCTTGAAGGAGTGACCGTAGCCAAATTCACAATACAGTTTTCGACCTTCGAAAAGACCTTTTGCGCTACGCAAAGAATATCGCCTTCTCTTGGTTCTAAACCGGATCCCAACATAGCATTGGCTATGGCGCTTGCGAGATCGTCACCAGGTTTGAAATCTGGCAGATCAGGAAGCGCTGTAAGCGTGATTGATCGCGTCATGCATGTTTCCCCCGGTCAATCTGCTTGTGGTCTCTTCGGGCAAAGCCTGCAAATCCTCGGCCACGTCAATATCTCGTTGAAGGCTTTTAAGTGGTAGCACGACCGGCATCAGACGAGCTTCTAGCCCCTTCTTGATATGTGCGTTGAGAGAGCCAACGCCGTAGGCAAAACTCATATCACAATCAAGCGGCAGACCGAGGCCGTTGGTTCCAAGCTCTACTGATGGACAAAGGGTGAGTTGCCTAGGCTTCCGGGTTTGTCGCAGCAGAGTCGCAATATCACACGCATCTGGCATCGCCAGATCACCGGGGATCACGCACATGTAGCGGTAACCGCGGTAAGCGGCCCATTGGCGCGCTTGTTCGACCGCAAGGTTTAGCCCAAGAGCCCGTTCCCATATAAATTCAAGATTGTTGCCCCGGGTGATGAAGCGAATTTTTTTGCTGCGCGAAATTACCGCTAAATCAAAATCTTCTAGGTCTTGAGCGGCGTTCAAACATGCGAGTGTTTTCATGAAAAGATGTGTTGCCAGTTCCGCCCTATGGCTTGGCTCTAGACATGATTCAAGGCGCGTTTTAGCTTCCTTTGGGTCCTTCATAGGGACAACGATCAATACTTCGTTCTGTTTCACGCAAGAGCCTCCGAATGGTGGGATTGAAGAACCTCTCTGGCGAGGCGGGTTTTATCATCTTTACTCTTCATGAGAGTGTTGGCTTTCAAAACCTTCAGACCAAGCGCTTCAATGGCATTGGCAAGCTTTTCGTCCTGCCGGTCGATCATGAAATACTCGACCAATTCAGCGTAGAGACGCGCAACACCGAGTGCGTCGGCCTGATGGCCAAGGCTGGTCATCATGTCCGCCGCAGGTCCTTTGACGGTACGCCCGGCAATGAGTGGGCTAACCGCGATTTTGCTTGCCGGACTGCGAACAAGCGCGTCGCGTATTCCTGGTATAGCGAGGATTGGTGCAATGCTTACCAACGGATTGGATGGGGCGATTATAATCGTTTCTGCCTCGGTAATCGCGCTGAGCGCTTCGGGCGTGGGTCGCGCGTCTTCTGCGCCCTCGAATTTTATTTCCAATACCTCAGGCGCGCAGCGTTCGCGGACGAAATATTCCTGAAAACTAAGCCAACCATCTGGTGTGCAAAGTCGTGTTTGCACGATATCGTCGGTGGGCAGAAGGATAGGGCAGGTTACGCCAAAGGCCTCTGCCACGTGCTTTGCAATATCTGCAGGTCTATCCCCGCGTGCCCGCCGCATAGTGCGGTAAATGTGCAAACCGAGGTCGCGGTCGCCCAGTGTCATCCAGGTCTTTTCGCCAAGCGTGCCTAGCGTTTCGAGTGCGCGCAAACCCTCATCGGCCACGCCCCAACCTTGCTCGCGATTAATCTTGCCGGACAGGCTATAGGTCAGCGTATCGATATCAGGAGAGACCCAAAGCCCGTGGAATTCCTCATCATCACCAACATTGCCGATGATCTGCAATTCAATGCCTTCGATGCCAGCAAGTCCTTCTGCCATCTTCGCGCCGCCGACACCACCGGCGAGCAGGGTGACTTTGGGACGCGCGCTCATTCGGCGGCTTCTATGCGTGGAGGTTCCGGAAACATGCTCAAAAAATCGAGAGGGTCGCGCCCATTTCGGTCGACCAGCGGTGTGAGTTCAACCGGGTCGTGATCGTCGTAGACTTCGGTAATGTCGTAAACAGTATTGCGCCGGACGGGCACTCGGCCTGCAGAGCGGATTAAATCGCAAAGCTCTTTGGCGGTGATCTCTTGGCCATGTTCTGACCCTGCGGCACGGCTGATGCTTTCATTCATCAGAGTGCCGCCAAGGTCATTTACACCACGCGACAGCATCTGTTGGGCTTTTTCAGCGCCAAGCTTGGTCCAACTCACTTGGATATTATCAATATGGCCTGCCAGCATGATGCGCGACACAGCGTGCATTTTTTCAACCTCATCGGTGGTTGGACCGGGACGCACTTTTTCCGGGTTATCGCGATAGAGCGGTGAGTCTGTATGTACAAAAGAAAGGGGCACCAGTTCCGTGAAACCGCCCGTGTCTTTCTGGATTGAGCGAAGCAGGCCAATATGCGCGGCCCAATGTTCCGGTGCATCGATATGGCCATACATGATCGTGGCCGAGGTGCGAATGCCTTCCTCATGAGCCGTACGGATGATGTCGACCCAGGCTTCGGCCGAAAGCTTGTTCTTGGTCAGCTGCCTACGAATTTCTGTATCAAGGATTTCGGCCGCCGTGCCGGGCATAGAGCCGAGCCCTGCCGCCTTAAGCTCAGCCAGATGTTCGCGATAGCTGATCTTTTGCTTGGCCGCGCCGTACCAGATTTCAAAGGGTGAGAAGGCGTGCACATGCATGTCGGGTAGGGCTGTTTTGATGGTCTCGATCAGCTCGCGATAGAAGCTGCCGGGCAGTTTCGGGTGCAGCCCGCCTTGAATGCAGACCTCTGTGCCACCACGATCCCAAGCCTCTTGCGCTCTCGCTGTAACCTGCGCCGTGGAAAGCCATTCTGCGGCGGCGTCTTCGGCGCGCTTAGCAAAGCCGCAGAAGCGACAACCCATGTAGCAGACATTGGTGAAATTGATGTTGCGGTTGACCACAAAGCTCACGAAGTTTCCGTTGGCACGCATGCGCAATGCGTCCGCCACCATGAACACCGCCTCTCGATCCGCGCCTTGCGCTTTGAAAAGCGTGATCGCCTCATCTTCGGTGATATCACGGCGCCCTACGAGCGCTATATCCAGAATGCGCCTAACACCATCGGAAACGCGGCCTTGCGGGATAGCTTCGCTGGCTGCTTTGTAAATATCGACGAAGGAGACCGGGGCGTTCATACGGGCACCTGTGTTCGTGCAAGCCCATCTGCCGCGGCCATCGAGGAAATGCGCGCCTGCATGGGCTCGCTAACAAAGCCCGTACCGGCGCGCAGGTAATCGGGATAGATTGTCAGTCGTTCCTTTAGCTCAAAGCCAGCAGCCTCGCAGGAGGCCGCAAGTTTGTCGATCTCTGGCCAGACATGCTGTGGGTTGATGAAATCGATTGTCACTGGAGAGATCCCACCCCAATCATTCAAACCGGCATTAAGATAGGCGATATGCCGAGCGCTTAGATTTGGCGGCGCTTGCAGGCTTATCTCAGGCGAAAGGATAAGGCGCGCGGCGGCGATGGTGCGCAGCATATCGTCAAGCGAAGGCTCCGGATGCTGTGCCATTTCGATGTCAGGCTTACGCTGAAAATTCTGGATGATGACTTCCTGTATATGCCCGTATTTCCGGTGCAGATCGTTGATCGTATGCAGTGCTTCAAGCCGCTCTTCCCAGGTCTCACCAATGCCTATGAGTAGTCCGGTGGTAAACGGCACACGCGCTTGTCCCGCGCGTTCCAGGGTGCGAAGGCGCTGCACCGGCACCTTGTCGGGGCAGGCATGATGCGGTCCACCGCGCCGGATCAGGCGACGGCTCGAAGTTTCAAGCATCATTCCCATTGAGGCCGACACCGGACGCAGCATCGCAATTTCTTCGTCCGACAGCGTACCGGCGTTCACGTGCGGAAGCAGGGAGGTCTCGCGCAGCACCAACGCGCACATATCGCGCAAGTAGTCTGTCATTCGCCTATAGCCCAATTTTGCCAAAGCCGCCTTTGCCAGAGCATAGCGCTCCTCGGGCTTTTCCCCGAGGCTGAAGAGCAGTTCTTTGCACCCCGTCCGCTCGCCTTTACGAGCCGTCGATAGGACCTGCTCGGGGGTCATAATGTTGGCCTGTGGCGAGGATGGATGTTTTACAAAAGTGCAGTAGCCGCAGGTGTCTCGACACATATTTGTCAGCGGAACGAACACCTTGCGCGAATAAGTGACAGTCTTTCCGCGATATTCGTCACGCACTTCGCTGGCACGTTGCAGCAAAGCGTCGGTTGGCGTCTTCGGATCGAGGAGGTCGACCATCTCGCTCATACCAGTGTCATTATTTCCCGTGGCTGTATGATTGAGATGATAGGGCAGGCTGTCAATTAAATTTGACCAGTTAGTCAAATTTAATCCGATATTAGCGCATCTGCCTGCGAAATAGGCATTTGCCTTGACATTCGATTGGACTTACATGACAAACCGCATAAATTGGTAATAAAATATTACCACATCTCAAGGAGAGCATAATGGGTGTCGACGGTTGCTATAATTTCCAACAGTTCCGAAAGCTGGCAAAGAGGCGACTGCCCGGCCCGATCTTTCATTACATCGACGGCGCTGCAGATGACGAGTTGACCTACAAGCGGAACACCACCGCTTATGATGACGTGGACCTTGTGCCCAACGTTCTGGCTGGTGTGGAAGAGGTGGACATGAGCGTAGAAGTCATGGGTCAAAAGCTCGATATGCCGCTTTATTGCGCCCCCACCGCGTTGCAGAGGTTGTTTCACCACGAAGGAGAGCGCGCGGTGGCTCAGGCTGCCACGAAATACGGGACAATGTTTGGTGTCTCGTCACTGGCCACCGTAACGGTCGAAGAGATTGCCAAGCTCGCGCCCGGTCCTAAGATGTTTCAGTTCTATTTTCACAAGGACCGCGGTCTCAATGACGCGCTTCTCGAACGGGCAAAGGCCGCCAAATTTGAGGTTATGGCGCTGACCGTGGACACCATTACCGGCGGCAATCGCGAGCGTGATCTGCGCACGGGCTTCACCTCGCCTCCCAAGCTTACCCCGTCCTCTCTGCTTAGCTTTGCTACCCACCCAATGTGGGCCTGGAATTTCCTCACCAAAGAGAAGTTCGATATGCCGCATTTGTCTGGATATGTCAGCGAGGGCACAAATCTCGCGGTGTCTGTTGGGCAATACTTCTCATCGATGCTCGATCAGTCGATGAACTGGAAAGATGCCGAAGAACTTTGCAAGAAATGGGATGGGCAGTTTGCGCTTAAAGGTGTGATGAGCGTCGAGGATGCCAAACGTGCGGTTGATATCGGCTGCACCGGTATCATGGTCTCCAACCATGGCGGTCGGCAGCTTGACGGCTCTCGTGCTCCGTTCGACCAACTGGCCGAGATTTGTGACGCGGTAGGTGATAAGATCGACGTGATCTGTGAAGGTGGTATCCAGCGTGGTACGCATGTGCTCAAAGCGTTGTCAGTCGGTGCGAAAGCCTGTTCAGGTGGACGGCTTTACCTCTATGCTTTGGCTGCCGGAGGGCAGGCCGGAGTGGAAAAGACGCTGTCAAACTTCCGAACCGAGATCGAACGCGATATGAAGCTTATGGGAATTACCAAGCTTGATCAGCTGAGCCGCGAAAACCTGCGGTTTCATAATCGCCAGCATTAGGTCAAGGCCAAAACCGAGGACGCCACAATGTCCAATGCCCAACTCATAGACGATCTGACCCGCATAGTCGGGCAAGGGTATGTCATAACCAAACCGCGCGCGATGGAGAGGTTTTGCAAAGGCTATCGGTCGGGCAAGGGCGAGGCGGTTGCGGTGGTCAAGCCTGGAACGCTTCTGGAGCAATGGAAAGTACTGCAAGCTTGCGTTGCGGCGGACAAGATTGTCATTATGCAGGCGGCGAACACCGGGTTGACAGAAGGCTCGACGCCGTCGGACCGCTATGATCGGGAGGCCGTGGTGATCAACACCAGCCGTATGGATCAAATTCAGGTCTTGGAGGATGGCAAACAGATCATCAGCTTTCCAGGGGCCACGCTTTACAAGTTGGAGCGGCTTCTTGCACCGCTTGGACGCCTGCCGCATTCGGTCATCGGATCGTCCTCAATCGGGGCGTCCATCATTGGCGGCGTTTGCAACAATGCCGGTGGCTCTCTGATCGAGCGCGGTCCAAGCTATACAGAGCTTTCGCTATTTGCCCGGATCGACGCGGACGGCACGGTAGAGCTTATCAATCACCTCGGTATCACGCTTGGCGATACACCCGAAGAGATCCTGACGCGGCTTGAGAATGGCGAGTATTCCGAGGCAGATTTTGAACCGACCAATGCCAAGGCGTCAGCGACAGATTACATAGAGCAAATCCGCGACATCGAGGCAGACACACCGTCGCGCTTTAATGCCGATCCGAACCGCCTTTTTGAGGCGTCAGGGTCTGCAGGCAAGCTTATGGTCTTTGCGGTGCGGCTGGATACGTTTCCAAAGAACGAAAAAGAACAGGTGTTCTACATCGGCACGAATAACACTGGCGTCCTAGCGCAGTTGCGGCGCGACATGCTCAAGGATTTTCGGACGCTTCCCGTAAGCACCGAGTACCTGCATGCGGAGGCCTATGACATCTCAAAAATCTACGGCAAAGATACTCTAATCCTGATCGACAAACTTGGCACGGATTGGCTCCCGACGATTTTCGCCATGAAGGGTTTTCTTGATGCGCGGCTAAACAAACTGCCATTTCTGCCCAAGAACCTCGTGGACCGAATGATGCAATTTGCCAGCCGTCTTTGGAAAAATCCTTTGCCGCAAAAAATGGAAGACTATCGCGCCAAATACGAGCATCACCTGATCCTCAAAACCCGCGATAGTGGCGTAGCAGAGGCGGAGGCGTATCTGACGAAGCTATTTGATGGCAAGACGGATGGCGAGTGGTTCGCCTGCACCCCGCGCGAAGGCAAGATTGCCGGGCTCCACCGATTTGCCGCTGCTGGGGCGGCTGTTCGCTATATGGCGGTCAACACTGGGAAGGTTTCGGATATCATCGTGCTGGATATAGCGCTTCGGCGCAACGAAATGGACTGGTTTGAAGTACTGCCTGAAGAGATCGATGCTGCGATCGAGCACAAGCTCTATTATGGTCACTTGTTTTGCCATGTTCTGCATCAGGACTACGTGGTGAAGGATGGGTACGACCCCAAAGAAATCAAAGCCAAGATGCTGGCAATTCTAGACAAAAGACGCGCGAAGTATCCGGCAGAACACAATGTGGGTCACCTTTATGAAGCAGAAGAGCCTTTGGCGGAGTTCTATAAGCAATGCGATCCGACCAACAGCCTCAACCCGGGTCTAGGGAAGATGTCAAAGGCTAAGAACTACGCTTGAACTGAGGTAAAAAAACTTCCGCTCGCTTGGGCTGGAAAACATACATTAAGCTAAAGGCATGATTTTGTGTGGACGCGAATGTCAACTTCATCTGACCAGACCATCGATTGGCTCGAACAAGAAAGTCCCCAGACGCGGAATTTAAAATTTTGAGCAAGAAATTTTTGATGCGGTTCTGCAAAACCATGCGGTCTATGCATGTGTATAGCCAATCGTTTAAACGGTTAATCTGGGTCCCACATGACCAAACCTCACCCATCATGGGTGCAGGTTTTCATGGCGCTACCTTCAAGCCCGGACATCCTCATTGCCGGCTTATTTTTCT
>JBCBBI010000013.1:83476-107012 GCA_038531775.1 Pseudomonadota bacterium
CTCATTGCCGGCTTATTTTTCTTGTCTAGTCGCTTTGCTGTCAGCTTTGTTTGGTGGCAGCCGTCATTTTCTCTATTTTGTTCGCCAGTTGTTCAGTCTGTGACGCCTTGGCTTTTAGCAGAAACAAAAAGTAAGTCCTTTGAGATTTCGTCAAAGTGTGCCGCGAAAAAACCACCAACATCCAATGCGTCAACTGACTTCCAGCCTGCTGGTTCTTTGGGGCGCTAAATTCTTCCGACAATCCTTACGCATGGCATCCGCAAGCACTTCTTTCCCAAACCGGTACACACGTGATCAACGTACTTCATCGGTTTTAGCCGCAAATGGTCCTCAGGCGTCTAATCCCTCTATGCTTGCTTCTGATATGCCTTCCAGCTTCGGCATGAGCTCGAGCAGCTCGCGCGTATAGGCTTGCTGCGGAGCTTTGAAAAGCGCCTCCGTCTCCTGTAATTCCACGAGATTACCATCCTTCACAACCGCGACCCGGTCGCACATCTGGCGCACCACAGGCAAGTCGTGGCTGATGAAGAGCATGGTGAGACCGAGATGCTCTTGTATGTCTTTCAGAATATTCAGGATTTGCGCCTGGATCGAGACGTCAAGGGCGCTCGTAGGTTCGTCGCAGATTAGGAATTCGGGCTGTGTCGCGAGCGCGCGCGCGATAGAGATACGCTGCCGTTGCCCACCGGAGAACTCGTGAGGGTATTTCAGACCCGCCTCGGAGCCTAAACCGACGCGTTCCAACAGCTCATCGACACGCTTTGTTACGGCCACACCTGAGAGCAGTTTGTGATGAACGATCGGTTCTGCCACGATGTGATCGACCCGCATTCGCGGATTGAGCGATGAATAGGGATCCTGAAAGATCATCTGAATTTTGCGCCGAAACGCATCTTGCGTTTTCGCGTCGGCCTTATCGCTTACAACCTGTCCGGCAAAACGTACCTCACCACCGTCGAGATCATACAGCCCACAGATCATCCGCGCGATGGTCGATTTGCCTGAGCCAGATTCGCCCACAACGCCAAAAACCTCGCCCGGCATGATCGAAAAGCTGACCTTATCAACGGCGGTGAAATAAGTTCGCGCCCAAGGCAGAATGCTTCGTTTCATCGCAAATCTTTTGGTTAGGTTATCCGCCTCGATAAGGGGCTTGGTCTTATCCCGCGCCACCGGATGCCAATCGCGGCTTAGATCATCAATTGCAAAGCGCGTAGAGCGGCCTCCATAGCTTATCTGTGGGAAACGCTTCAGTTTCACGCTTGGTCGCGGGACGGCGGCGATCAGAGATTTGGTATATTCGTGTTGAGGGTTACCGATAATCTGGTCTGTGGGGCCGGTCTCGACCACTTCACCCATATACATCACCGTCACGCGGTCGGTCGTGTCCGCAATCACACCTATATCGTGGGTAATCAGGATCACGCCCACCTGACGCTCGCGCGCCAGTTCTTTGATTAACTCAAGGATCTGCGCCTGAACCGAGACGTCGAGCGCCGTCGTTGGTTCATCGGCGATGATGATTTCCGGATCAGAACAAAGTGCGAGTGCGATCACAACGCGCTGACGCATTCCGCCCGAGAATTGATGTGGGTATTGATCAAGCCGTTCTTCCGCATTTGGAATGCCAACGCGGTCAATCAGATCGCGTGCCTTTTGGTTGGCTTCGGCCTTTGAGATATTGAGGTTTTCCAGAATGGTCTCAATCAGTTGCTCGCGCACGGTGAACAAAGGATTGAGGCTGGTCAGCGGATCTTGGAAAATCATGCTTATTCGACGTCCGCGCAAGGCGCGCATCGCATCGCGGTCCAGCCCGCTGATCCTATTGCCCTGAAATCCGATTTCACCTCCGGCAATGCGACCGGGGCGTTCTAGCAAACCCATGACAGCAGAGCCTATTGTGGATTTTCCGGCCCCTGATTCTCCGACTAATCCATGGATTTGACCCGGTTCAACGCGTAGATCGGCACCGTTAACTGCAACAAAAACACCTTTGCGGTTAGGAAACTCAACGGTGAGATTAGCAATATCCAGCAACGTCATATGGTCGACCCCAAAACCAAAAGTAGCATCTTTCCGCATAAAAATAGTTTAGATACACAAAGCACGTACTTTAAAAGCGCTAATGATTGAAGGACTTAGCGACATGAATTCAATATGCGGCATTTGGCCATCGCTCAATGCTTGAATTCAAACGGCTTTAAAGGTATGTCAGGCTTCCTGACGTTTAATAGTGGCTGATGTAGCTGTTTTTTGTTAAAAATAACGTACTCGCCAATCTGGTTTGCGCTATGTAGAGCGCGAGAGATTGCAACCCTATAAGGTAGCGCCGTTGAAAGATGAACTGACACCCTTCGGTCTTTACGACCCTGAGCTTGAACACAGCGCTTGTGGTGTTGGCTTTTTGACGCGCAAGGATGGGGCGCAGACCCATGATTTACTGCGCAAAGGGCACGAAGCGCTTTGCGCGGTACCGCACCGCGGTGGCATGTCGTCAGAAGGCGTGGGCGACGGTGCAGGTGTCTCCGTCGATTTGTCGATTGAGTTTTTCAGCAAACTGGTAGGCAAACCCCTTGAAAAAGGGGCTTTCGGTGTCGGTAATTTCTTTATGCCCGTTGACATTGATGCCAATGAAGAGGCCAGCGTTCGCGTATCTGACGCTCTTTTTGAAGCAGGCTTTAAGACCCTTACCGTTCGCGACCTGCCTGTGAACAACAGCGCGATTGGCGAACGTGCGGTCAAATGGCAATTGCCGATACGCCAGTGGATTTTTGAGGCACCTGATGGCCTTCGTGGTGCTGCGATGGATTCTCGAATTCATCAGGTTTTGCTCGATATCGAAGCAGTGGCCTATACAAAGCCGAATTTGGATGGGCTGTATCCACTTTCTTTGTCATCGAGAATGCAGGTCTTTAAGGGGCGGCTGAACTCCTGGGAAATTATTCCCTACTTCGAAGACCTGTCGGATCCGGACCATGCTGTGCATACGATGTATTTCCACACCCGGTTTTCGACCAATACTGATCCGCATCCTTCAATGGCGCAGCCTTTCCGTTTGATGGCGCATAATGGTGAGCTGAATACGGATAAGAAAAACCGTTTGTCTGAGGCGGCCATTGCTCTGGCGCGTAACAAGTCGATCGTGCGCCCAAAGGGACAGTCTGATAGCTGCCGGCTTGACCAGACCCTCAACTCCCGCGTGTACGAAGAGGGCCTTGATTTGGTGACAGCCGTCGTCGCCATGATGCCACCCGCTTGGGAGAATGACACGAGGATCTCTTCGCAAGTGCGAGACATGCTTGAATATTTTTCACTTTCGGAAGAGAAAAATGATGGCCCGGCGGCACTGATTTTTGGCGATGGCAATATCATCGGTGCCCGGCTTGACCGCCTTGGTTTGCGTCCTTTGCGTATGGTGGAAACAGACGAGTATCTGGCGGTGATGTCGGAAGCTGGACAAGTCAGCTTTCCACCAGAAAGTGTTTTGCGAAGAGGGCGTGTCGAAGCAGGCGGTATGATTTACTACAATCATGCGGAGCAGAAGACCTTTGAGACCGAAGAAGCTTTGGAAATGCTCGCGGCGAAAGTCGATTATTCCGCGTTGCTCAAGGATGCCCAGATCAACATCGATGATCTTCCCTCAGCTGATGCTGATCCCAAGCTGGCCGCGACGCGGTATTTTGGCGACATGGACACGCCCGCGCGGTATGTGGCTTATACTCACAATCAGGAAAGCTTTAAATTCCTGATGGATCCGATGCTGCAGACTGGGGTCGAGAAAGTTTCCGCAATGGGATATGGCAACGCAATCAATGCGTTGTCAGATAACGAAGGTGGCGTGGCGAAATATTTCAGTCAGCGCTTTGCGCAGGTGACCAACCCGCCGCTTGATTCCATTCGCGAAGCAGATGGAATGACTTTGCGTGTGGCGCTCGGCGAAAAGCCTCATCTTGGTCAATCGCGCAGTAGGCAGATCGTCGTTAACACACCCATTCTTCGCATGTCGGATATGCTGAAGATCAAAGCGCAGACCGGGACGCCGTGGGAGCGGTTTGATATTCTGTTTGAACCTGTTTTTGGTGATGCGGAAGCCAATGAGGACGCTCTGGTTTGCACCATTGATCAGGTTGCGAATGAGGTCGTGACTTTCGCTCGTGAGCAGGGCGGCATTGCCATTCTGACAGACCGGCACATCTCGACGGCGCGTGCCGCAATGCCAATGACTCTAGCGGTTTCTGCGATAAATCAACGCCTTATCGAAGAAGGCTTGCGGCTGAAGGTGTCTTTGGTTGTTGAAAGTGGACAGATCTCCTCTTCGCATCATATTGCGTGTGCCTTAGGCTTTGGCGCTTCCGCAGTTTATCCGCTGGGCGTGCGTCTACGCGCCGAGGAACAGTTCGGCGATAAAGCGACAGAAGCTTATTACAAGTATCAAAAAGCCGCTGAAAAAGCGCTTATGAAAACCATGGGCAAAGTTGGCCTTTGCACCGTTGAAAGCTATTCCGGCGGCGAGTTTTTTGAGCCAAACTTCCTAGACACAGATGACCCGGTTTTCCGGAAGTATTTGCCAAACATGAAAACCGTCGTTGGTGGCGTGAGGTTTAACTCAATCGCACAGTCGGTGGCCGATTGGCATGAGCGGGCGCTTAGCGTGAAATCTGAGGCGGATATCCCGATCCTCGGTCTTTTCAAAGAGCGCTCCGAGGGCGCAGGGCATAGCTATGGCACGACCGCCGTACGTGGTTTCGTCGATCTTACCGAAGAGGCTATCAGCTTTGACACATCGGAAACCCCGGATGCGGAAACCGATCCGTTTCGCCTGCTGACCTTGCGGCAAATGGATGATGCTTTTGGCATTGACGATAGCGGTTATGTTAACACGAGCTTTGAGAAATTAAGCCCTGAACAGATTGATAATTTCAAGATAACGCCTGGGTATCGCGCCTTTAGCAGAGCCATGGCGGAAGAGCGTCATAAGAGGCCTGCGGCGCTGCGCGACGTGCTGGCCTTTCCGGCTGATATAACCTTCTTCGACAGCGTCGAGGACATTAAAAAAGAAATGATGCTGTTTAACCGCGCGGGCAATGTTGATTTTGTCATTCGCGGTGTCGATTGCGAGGCGCTCGGAAACGACGAATTCCTGTTGCGTCTGACGGGGCCGAAATCAAAAGTCATGGGCCGGCTGGACGCTCTCGCTCAGTCTCTTGTTGAGCGGTTTGGCGAAGATATCGAAGGTCATCACATCACCAAAGGCGCGCTGAAAGTCGCGGCCAAGGGGTGGGCACTTGACTACCTGTCGCGTCTGCGGCCCGCGATTGAAAAGATTGAATTGGCTGAGGTGCAACCAGCGTCGGAGATTACGGGTCGTCTTGCATCCGGTGCGATGTCACACGGTGCGCTTGTGGCTTCTGCGCATGAGGCGGTGGCACATGGCACCAATATGGCCGGTGGCATGTCAAACTCTGGCGAAGGCGGTGAGCACATCTCTCGTTATGGCACGATCCGTGCCTCTCGGATTAAACAGTTTGCCTCTGGTCGATTTGGTGTCTGGGCCGGTTATCTTGCTGATCCAAATTTGGAAGAAGTAGAGATCAAAATCGGTCAGGGCGCGAAGCCCGGTGAGGGCGGCCAGCTTCCTGCGCCAAAAGTCACGGTTGAAATCGCGGCAGCACGCGGCGGTACGCCCGGTGTTGAGCTTATCTCTCCACCTCCACATCACGACACGTATTCAATTGAGGACCTTGGACAGCTAATCCACGACGCAAAAGCCGCGCGTGTACGCGTGATTGTTAAGCTCGTGAGTTCTGAGGGTATCGGCACGATTGCGGTTGGCGTGGCCAAGGCCGGTGCCGATGTGATCAACGTTGCCGGGAATACCGGCGGGACAGGTGCGGCAAGCGTGACATCGCTCAAGTATACGGGCCGCGCAGCCGAAATCGGTATCGCCGAAGTGCACCAAGCGCTTTGCGCAAATGGTATCCGGCAAAAGGTTATCCTGCGCTGTTCAGGCGCGATGCAAACTGGCTCTGATGTTGTGAAGGCCTCTCTAATGGGGGGCGACAGCTTTGAGTTTGGGACCACGGCGTTGATGATGTTGAAATGCGTCATGGCGAAGAACTGCAACATCAAGTGCCCGGCAGGCTTGACCACAAATGCTGAGGCGTTTGATGGCGATCCGCGTGCGCTGGCGCAGTACTTGCTGAATATCGCCCATGAGGTGCGCGAAATTCTGGCCTATCTGGGGCTGCGCAGTCTCGATGAGGCGCGTGGGCGTGTGGACCTGCTGCATTTGCTGGATCACCCATCATCGGTTGGACAGTTGACCTTGCGTGCGATGCTGACCCGCGTTCCAGAAAACCCAGTTGAAAATCCGGTCTACCTAGAGCGCGATTTTGAGATCGATGATGGCCTGCTTGAGCAAGTAAGGGCCAAGATCATTGATGCGGGAGAGCGCTCGATTGAGCTGCGCCCGAATGCACCACTTAACAATCGTAATAAAACGGTTGGTGGACAGCTTGCAATTGATATCGAACGTATGCTGAACCACGAATTGGAAACTCTACCAAACGCTGCTTTTGAAGATAAACGCGGACGCAAATACCTCGACCATAAATCAATCCGTATTGTAACGCAGGGCTCGGCCGGGCAAAGCTTTGCAGCGTTCTGCAATGACGGCATGGTCATGGATCATATCGGAACCTGCAACGATGGTGTTGGAAAAGGCGCCTGCGGCGGTGAAATTATCGTGCGCTCCCCTGCTGGCGGTGGTCAGGGCGATGGCGAGAATGTTCTGATCGGTAATTTTGCGCTTTTCGGTGCAACCGGTGGAAGAACTTTTATCGAGGGGCAGGCAGGCGACAGGTTTGCTGTGCGAAACTCGGGTGCGACGGCTGTTGTAGAAGGCGTTGGAGACTTCTGCGCAGAATACATGACAAACGGCGCAATCCTAAATCTTGGTGGTTTTTCAAAAGGCTACGGAAACGGGATGTCTGGGGGGTTTGCCTATCAATACGATCCCGACGGGCGTCTTCCTGACATGCTCAGCCAAGACTCTGTTTTCATGGGCACGCTGACTGACGGCTCTGTTGAAGCGGACGTTCATCAGGCAGCGGTCAAACAGTTGCTGGAATGGCATATTGACGCGACCGGATCGAAGAAAGCCAAAGGACTTTTGAACAACTGGGATGACGTAAAAGGCGATTTCGCTTGGATAATGCCGCGTGCGCTTTTGCAATATCAAGACGCCGACGAAATTCTCGCCGCGCGGAGCCGCAAGGAGCTGGTCGAAGAGCTCGCGACCGCGCTTGCAGCGCATCAGATCACAGTGCTTAAGAAAGCCTGGAAACGCGGAAAACCAGTGCATCAGGGCTTAACGCCGGATTACGGCGACGCTGACAGTGAGGACATGTATCGTTTGCTCAACAGCTATACCGTGCTTGAGACAGCGCAGGTGATGGCCGAGAAGCGATTTGGCGCGGATCGAAAGGCCCGTGATAAGGCCGTGCGCAACCTGATCATGACGGAAGACTTCGGTCTTATGTCAGCGCTTGCGAAACATGCACGCACGGCGGTCGCCGATTACGATGATTCCGGTTTGGCAACGCTCGTGGCCAACAAAAGGCTGGACGATTTTAAACATGCCCTGAGCCTCAGAAACATCCTTTCCATGGACAGCCCGGGGACATATTCCTGGATAATGCACCAGACACGCAAAAACCGTTCGGCCCTTGGCGATATTCCAAGCTTTGACAAGCTCTTTGCTCACAAAGCACTGCCAGACGTCGTCGCCCGTACCGCTGCGGAGTAACTTTATGAACGCGCCGTATATACCTGAAAATGCGCCTTTCTCCGAAGACCAACGCGCCTGGATTTCAGGCTTTATGGCCGGTCTAGAACAAGCGCGTTCAGTACTAGGTGCAAGTATTGCTCCTGCTAACAGTGAGGTCCAGGCGCGGCCGATGGACATCTTGTTCGGCACGCAAACAGGTAATGCCGAGGAAGTCGCAAACGAGGCGGCTGACCTTGCCCGGTCCAAAGGTTTCAGCCCGCGGGTCGCAGACCTTGATGCCGTTGATATGCAGCAATTGTCGGCTATGCAAAACCTGGTGGTGGTTGTGTCCACCTACGGCGAAGGCGAAATGCCAGACAATGCGGAATTGTTCTGGGACGCGCTGTCTGCCGATACAGCGCCGAGGCTGGAAGATTTAAATTACGGCGTCCTCGCCCTCGGTGACACAAGTTACGAGCATTTTTGCCAAGCGGGCAAGCTTATCGATATGCGGTTAGAGCAGCTTGGCGCCAAGCGCCTCGCGGCGCGGGTTGATTGCGATGTGGATTTTGAGGAGGTTGCCACAGCATGGCTCTCCGAGGCGATCCCTGATGCAGGCGGTCCGGTTGCCGATGGTGATGCCGCGATGACCAAACCGGCCAAGTCCGGTTGGAATCGAAAGAACCCTTATGTTTCTACGATGGTGGAAAACCGGAACTTGTCTGGTAAGAAATCTGCCAAGGAAATCAGGCATATATCCTTTGCGCTTCCGGAAGAAGGAATGTCCTATGAGGCTGGCGATGCGCTTGGCGTGATACCTGTGAATGCGCCTGATCTTGTCGAGGCTTGGCTTGGGCGGCTCGGTGCTGCGGCCGATGCGACGGTTGAAGGACGTGATGCACCGCTTGGCGAGATATTGACCAAGCAACTGGAGATCATGACACCATCGCGTGATTTGATTGCCGGGCTTGAGCCGCTGGTATGTGATCCGGAGTTCACCCATGTCGTCAGCAACGGCGATAAAGAAGCGCTAGATCATTATCTCTGGGGTAAAGACGCGCTTGATCTGCTGAATTTGAACCCGGAACTGGCGCTTGACCCGGCGCAAGTGATTGGCTGGCTTAAACCGCTACAACACCGTGCCTATTCGATCTCATCAAGCCCCAAGGCACATCCTGGCGAGGTGCATCTGACTGTGGCTGCTGTACGTTGGACGTATGAGGGGCGCGGGCACAAAGGCGTGTGTTCGACCTTCCTTGCCGATCACGTGCCAGAAGGCGAAAGTGCGGGCATATTTATGTCGCCCAACAAATCCTTCCGCGTGCCAGAGGATGATAGCCGCCCGATGATTATGGTCGGGCCTGGCACAGGTATTGCGCCGTTCCGTGCTTTCCTTGAAGAGCGTCGAGAGCGGGGTGCAGAGGGTACGAATTGGCTCTTCTTCGGTGACCAGCATCGGGCGAGCGATTTCATCTACGAGGATGAAATGAGCGAAATGAGTGAGAGCGGCCTTCTGACCCGTCTTGATTTGGCGTTCTCACGGGATCAGGAAGAAAAGATTTATGTGCAGCACCGCATGATCCAGAATGGCAAAGACCTTTATGGTTTGCTGCAAGAAGGTGGGCATTTTTATGTTTGCGGCGATGCCACGCGCATGGCCAAGGATGTGGATGCAGCACTCCACAAGGTGGTTGAGACCCATGGCGCGATGTCTGAAGAGGGGGCAGTTGAATACGTCAACACATTGAAGCGTGAGAAGCGTTATGTGCGGGATGTGTACTAAAGGCGCTGGCATCGCCTAGGACTGCCCAGTTGTACAACACTGGCTACGAATGGCGTTGCGTACTACCGGAATGATGCGATAATCGAACCAGGTTGAGGCATTGGAAGGCTTTATTTGGTGGTCCAATAACTTGCTGACTTACAGAGCCTCGGGGCAAAATCACGCTCTCTGAAAACCTCTCGTGCGGCGCTGGCTTGGCGACGTTCTGCCGCAAAGAAGACGTGGTAATCGTCGCCCTTAGGCTGCAGCATATAAGCCGCCTCGACCGGATCGTCTTTGTACATCTGAGCCCAACTGACTTGTATCTGAGAATGCGTTTGTATCTCTTGCGCGTCGTCCCAATCGCGCACAAAGATAAACGCCTGTCCAGATGCCTCAGCCGGGGCAGCCTCGATAATACGCATCATCACGGGCAGAGCAGTTTCATCGCCGATAAGGCCGTACCAGCTTGCGATAGGAATGCCACCGCCATTTGGTCCCATTACTACGATTTCCGTGCCGGCCGCTACATCACCACACCATTTGGTCACGCGCCCGCCCTCGTGAAGCACCACATCCATGTCGATCCAATCAGCTTCCGGGCCGATGGCACGGACCGTATATACCGGTTTGTGCCAGTTCGTCGGACCACCAGGCCAATAGGTTATGCCGCGATTATCAAGACTGGGGCGTTCAGAGCCGCTTTGATTGAAGAGCAGGCGAAAATGTAGGCCAGCACCTTCCTCTGTGAAAGCTGTGAAGTCACCCTTCAGGCGCACACGCATGAAATTTTCGGAAATCTGCTCTTTGGACACCACACGCGTTATCCTTTGGTTCAGCGGGATACGCGCGTCTGGTGTTTCCCAATCTATGGCATCAAGCATGCCGATGTTGGCAATTCTCTGGGCATAAAGGTCCTTTAACGATTGTAGTTTTGCTGGAGTGTCCGCGCCAAAAACGATGCCCGCACCGCCTGTCTCTTGGATAATCTTTACGTAACCAAGAGGCGCATCGATCGTGCAGGTGCCATTTTCACGCAGCACCTCAAATCCGTTTTGCTCGGCCAGCGCGGCCAAAGGCGCGATCACCTTTTCCGGATCAGCATTCAGATGTGCGCTATGTTCGGGCATGGTCTACCTCGGTCGAGATTTAACGAAGGCGGCTGGCTTTAACGCTAACGCGTAAGCGTAGCGCGGCAAAAGTCGAATTGCCATAGCGCTCATCGTGGATGAGAAACTAAGAGCTATTCACCTTTGTCACGTCTTAAGGTTTAGCAAATATGCACCATAGTCATTTTTGGCAAAAATCTTAGCGCGGTCTTCCAACTCTTTGGGTGTAATCCAGCCTTGCGTGAAGGCAATCTCATCTGGGCTACCGGTTTGCAGGCCCTGGCGCATTTCGAGCGTTCGCACAAAATTGCCTGCGTCCAACAGGCTGTTATGAGTGCCGGTATCAAGCCAGGCATAGCCGCGTCCCATGCGTTTCACGCTCAAAGACCCATCGTGCAAGTAGGTCTCCAACAGCGTTGTGATCTCAAGCTCTCCACGATCAGAAGGCTTTACTTCTTTGGCGCGGGCAGGGGCCTCTGCATCGAGAAAGTATAGCCCGGTTACAGCGTAGTTTGATGGTGGTACGGCAGGTTTTTCAATGATCTGGCGTGCCCGACCGCCTTCGTCGAAGTCTACGACGCCGTAGCGTTCCGGATCTGCCACACGGTAGCCGAAAACTGTACCGCCGCTTGTTTGCTGGTCCGCCTCGGAAAGAAGCTCAGGCAGGCCGTGACCAAAGAATATATTGTCGCCCAAGACCATGGCCGAAGGTGCGCCCGCAAGAAAGCTTTCGGTTAGAATATAGGCCTGCGCGAGGCCGTCGGGACTGGGCTGCTCTATATATGTCAGGTTTACACCCCATTGGCTGCCATCGCCAAGCGCGCGTTTGAACTGGTCCGCATCCTGCGGTGTTGTGATAACCGCAATATCCCGTATTCCCGCTAACATGAGCACAGAAAGCGGGTAATAAATCATCGGTTTGTCATAGACCGGCAAAAGCTGTTTGGAAACACTAACGGTGATCGGATAGAGCCTGGTGCCGGAACCGCCTGCGAGAAGTATGCCTTTGCGCGCCTTTGCTTTTGTCATCGTAAACTGTCCACTCGTTTAACTGCTAGGGTTAGCTTTGAGCTCTGTCAAAATTTTTTCGAGGCCTTTGCGCCAATCGGGCCGCTTTATGCCGAAATCTCTTAAAGTCGTGTCGCAATTCATTCTTGAATTTAGCGGTCGTTTGGCTGTTGTCGGAAAATCTGTCGACGGGATATCGGATACGGCACAGTCGATGTCAGATTGGTTGAAAATCTCCCTGGCAAAATCCGCCCAACTGACATCGGGCGCGCCGGAGAAGTGGTAGATGCCGTTTGGTGGCGAGGGTTCAGACATGCGGCGCGCTATGGTTAAACAGGCATTCGCAATATCTGCGGCAGGTGTCGGTCCGCCAATTTGGTCGGCAACGATGTTGAGCGAATCTCGTTCTCCTCCGAGACGGCGCATAGTTTTGACAAAGTTGTTGCCATGAGCCGAAACCACCCAGGACGTGCGCAGGATTGTCCAAAGCCCGCCTGCCTCAGCGACGGCCTTTTCTCCGGCCAGTTTGGTGCGTCCATAAGCGCCTTGCGGGCGTGTCTGATCATTGGGTCGCCAGGAGGTTTTACCCTCTCCTGAGAAGACGTAATCGGTAGAAATGCTTAGGAAAGGAATTCCAAGATCTGCGCAAGTAGACGCCATGGCAGCTGGCGCATCGGCGTTAACGACCTGCGCCAAAGCCTCTTCCTCCTCGGCTTTGTCGACGGCTGTGTAAGCAGCTGCGTTTATCACCGCATCGGGGCGGTGCACGCCGATGGCCTCGGTACAAAACTCTGGTTGGGTCAGATCAGCCTCGTCTCGGCCCAGGAATGTCAGTTGAAGGTCACCAAATGCCAGACGCGACAGCTCTGTCGCAACCTGACCGTTTTTGCCGAAGACTAGGATATCCATGGCTACGCTTGCGTCTTTCCAAGTCGTTGACCGACGCCGTCGCGAGCTTGTAAGGCGCGCCACCATTCTTGGTTCTCAAGGTACCAATCAACAGTGCGCTCTAGACCTTCATCAAGTGTGACCGAAGGCCGCCAGCCAAGTTCATTTCGGATACGCGCGGGATCAATTGCATAGCGCAAGTCGTGGCCTGGGCGATCCTCGACGAACGTGATCAGGTCGGCATGTGGTGCCGCACCTGGTTTGCGCGCGTCAAGGATGGCGCAGATTTTCCGAACGAGGTCGAGATTGGTTGCCTCGTTCTCTCCGCCAATATTGTAGCTGCGACCTACTTCGCCTGTTGAGAGCACAAGCAGAAGCGCGTCAGCATGGTCCTCAACGTAAAGCCAATCGCGCACATTATCTCCTTTGCCATAGATCGGGATTGGCTCCCCAGCGAGCGCTTTTAGTATCACGACCGGGATGAGTTTTTCAGGGAAGTGATAGGGCCCGTAATTGTTTGAGCAGTTTGTGAGAACAACTGGCAGGTCATAGGTTTCGGCCCAGGCGCGCACCAGGTGATCGCTTGCGGCCTTGCTGGCGGAATAGGGGCTGCGTGGGTCATAAGGCGTATCTTCGGTGAACTGTCCTTCGGCTCCGAGCGAACCATAAACCTCGTCGGTTGATATGTGATGAAAGCGGAACTCTGAAAATCGCTCGCGGCCTTTCCAATAGTCGCGCGCAGCTTCAAGAAGGGAATATGTGCCTGTCACATTAGTCTGAATAAAAGCGCCGGGGCCGTCGATGGAACGATCTACATGAGACTCTGCAGCCAGATGCATCACTGCGTCTGGTTGATGGTCTTTGAAAATCTGCGTCATGGCTGAAAGATCGCAAATGTCAGCCTTTTCAAAACTATAAAGCGGATTGTCGGCAACCGATGCTACGTTTTCAAGACATGCGGCATAGGTCAGTGCATCGACGTTAACCACGCTGTGGCCGCGCTTCACCGCAACACGCACCACAGCCGAGCCAATAAAGCCAGCGCCGCCTGTCACCAAAATCTTCATGCACTAACCTTCAAACTTGAACACTGGCATGTATTCAGAAAACGCCGCGGCCTTAGCATCCTTCTCTGAAAGGATCGCGAGGGCCGCTTCAGCACCCCAATTTATACCAATATCAGGGTCATCCCAACGGATTGCGCCCTCTGTTTCCGGGGCGTAGTAATCAGAGCATTTATAAATGATTTCGGTGTCGGGCACGCGGGTGACAAAGCCATGGGCGAAGCCCGCAGGGACCAGCATTTGGCGACCGTTTTCAAAACTAAGCTCTGCCCCATACCAACGCCCGTAGGTGGGCGACCCTTCGCGGATATCAACGGCCACATCGAAGAGCGCGCCTCTGCCGCAGCGCACAAGCTTATCCTGAGCATGCGGCGGGTTTTGAAAATGCAGGCCGCGCACAGTGCCTGCGGCGCCCGAGAACGAATGATTATCTTGGACGAAAACAGTCTCAACTCCATGCTCCTCGAGTACCCTCGCGTTGTAGCTTTCAGAGAAAAAGCCGCGCGCGTCACCATGTCTGGCCGGTGTGAGTACCAGTAGGCCTGGAATAGGGGTCGTTTCGACGTGCATGTATTACCTCGATCACCGGGCCTTAATCGCGCGCTGCTTAACAAAGGTCGACGCGGCTGTCCACGACCTGACCAAGTCAAAGATGAATTTTCATACCAGAAAAACGAGATTACCACCGGTCGATCAAGGTCGTGAAAAACGGCATTCTTTTGCGCACTTTCCGTAGACGGGCATTGCGCGGAGCAGTACCGTGCGCTGCTCTAACTTTGCGGTAACACGGCAAACCTAGCGTCGCGCCTTAACAAACCGGACCCAGAACGGAAGGCAGCCATGTCAGACCAGCACTCTTCGCTTATCCTAAACATGCCCTATATCCAGCCATCGCAGGCGCAAAAGCACGTCACCCATAACGATGCACTGCATGTACTGGACCAAATCGTGCAGTTGGTTGTTCTGGCTCGCAATCTCACAACGCCACCCGTCGACCTTGCCGCGGGAGATCGCTACATCGTGGCGAGTGGGGGTCTGGCCGACTGGGACGGGCGTGATGGAGAGATCGCGGTGTTCGACGGCAATGAGTGGGCGTTCGTGAGCCCTAGCGAAGGGTGGCACGCACAGGATTTGGGAACCGGCGCTCGTATCGTGTTCTCAGGCGGTTCCTGGCAGGCGGCTGATCTTGGCGCGGTCGATACGCTTGGGGTAAATGCAAGTGCAGATGCCGTTAATCGCTTGGCGGTATCTTCGGAGGCCGTATTGTTCAATCACGAGGGGTCCGGGCATCGATTGGTGATAAACAAAGCCGCAAGCAATGATACGGCCAGCCTTATTTTTCAAACTGGTTTTTCCGGTCGAGCGGAATTCGGTACCGCGGGCAACGACAATTTCTCGATCAAAGTCACAGCCGATGGTGCCAATTGGCAGGACGCTTTGATCATTGATGCGGCGACTGGGGTCGTTGATACACCAATAGCGGGCTGGCGAAAGGTCAAGACAGGGCCAACCAGCTACTTCGTGGATCCCGCGCTTGGTAATGACAACAACGATGGGCTATCAGCTGGTGCTGGCGCTTTTGCAACGCTGTCGCACGCGGTGGACGTGGCACAAAAGATCGACGCAGGTGGTCATGGCGTGACCATTCATCTCGCGGATGGCAATTATGCAAGTTCTGCAGCAGTTGCGTTTGATCATGCGCTGCCAGGTGCGTCCTTTTTACTTATCGAAGGTAATCTGACGAATCCAGAACAAGTAAACCTGACTGCACCGGAAGAGGTATTCGATATTTCTTCTGGTTCGGTTATCTTGCGTGGTCTCAGCTTGGGCAATAGCAGCGGTGCAAACCCGGCGCTGCGTGTCAGCGAGCAGGCCAATCTTTCAATAGAAAACATTGATTTCGCCTCTGCCGGTGCGCATATCCGCATTGAGAATGCCCAAGTGCATGCTGTTGGTGATTACAGTATATCTGGCGGTGCAAGTGCTCATATTCACCTGTCCGACGGCGGGCGTTTCATCAGTGATGGCGTCAATATTAACGTGACTGGCGCGCCTGAGTTTACGTCTTCCTTTTTGCGGAGCGAGACCTGCAGCAGCGCGCGATTTTCGGCGACTGGTTTCTCGGGTGCGGCAACGGGAGTGCGTTACGCCGTAAACAGCAACGGCGTGATCGACACTGGTGGAGCTGGGGCCAACTTCTTACCGGGTGATGCCAATGGAACAACGCAAAGCGGCGGCCGCTATATTTAAAACCTTACTGAAGAGGTAGATGCGCGGGCGTACTCGGCGCCATTTGAATTCCAAGTTACGCTTGCATATCCAGCATTTGTTTTTCAAAACGACGGCCAAAGCGTTTAGTCTTGGAGCCGTCGCTTGTCACACCAAGTCCTTTTGAGTCGAGCCTAGGATGGCCAAGGTTCTTGTCACCGGGTCCGCCGGATTTATCGGGTTTTTCCTCAGCCAAAGGCTTCTCGATGAAGGCTATGATGTTGTAGGTTTTGATGCGTTGACGGACTATTACGATGTTACGCTCAAAAAGAAACGTCAGGACATTTTATGCCAAAATGCTAAGTTTCGGCCGGTCAATGCGCGGCTTGAGGAGGACGGCGTTTTACATGACCTGATGGGTCGCGAACGTCCCGATGTGATCATCCATCTCGCGGCTCAGGCCGGGGTGCGCTATTCGATCGAAAACCCGCGCTCTTACGTTGATGCCAACCTCATCGGCACGTTTAATCTTCTTGAGGCTGTTCGTGCCTATCCGTGCAGTCACATGTTGATGGCTTCGACGTCATCAGTTTTCGGTGCCAATAAAGAGATGCCCTATGCCGAGGCGCATAAGGCGGATACGCAGATGTCTTTCTATGCGGCGACCAAGAAGGCGGGGGAGGCGATGGCGCATTCCTATGCGCATCTCTATGGCATGCCGATCACCATGTTCCGTTTCTTTACTGTTTATGGGCCCTGGGGCCGCCCCGACATGGCGCATTTCAAGTTTACCAATGCGATTTTGCTCAATAAGCCGATTGATATCTATAACCACGGCGATATGAGGCGGGACTTTACCTATATCGATGATTTGATTGAGGCTATCTGGCTTTTGATGGGCAAAGCTCCAGAGTTGCCGGGGCAGCGCGAAACGGAAATTGGCGGTGACAGTATATCGGACGTTGCCCCCTATAGATTGGTAAATATTGGCAATTCAGAGCCGGTTAAACTGATGGATTTCATTGCAGCGATTGAAGATGCAATCGGCGAAAAGGCAGAAAAGAATTTTATGGAAATGCAGCCTGGCGATGTTCCCGCGACATGGGCCGATGCATCTCTGCTAAAGGCTCTGACCGGCTATCTGCCGCAGGTATCTGTAGCCGATGGCGTGGCGAGATTTGTTTCGTGGTACCGCGAATACTACGGCGTCTGACCCGCGAAAACGCGACCCTTGGGCCGCGTTATCGCTTCGCTTTGCCCATCTCCCTTAGGGCAGAAGAACCGCGTCAATGACGTGGATCACGCCGTTCGATGCAAATACGTCCGGTGTAATGACGTTGGCGTTTTCGATTTTCACCCCATTGGTGCCATCAACGTGAAGTTGGCTGCCTTCAACGCTTGTCAGACGACCACGAACGCCCAAAAGGCTTGACGCTGGCGCTTCGCCTGCAACCACGTGATAGGTGAGGATCGAGACCAGTTTGTCTTTATTTTCAGGTTCAAGAAGCGACTCAACAGTGCCTGCTGGAAGTGCGGCAAACGCGTCATCGGTTGGCGCGAATACTGTGAAAGGCCCTGGACTTTTCAGCGTGTCTACCAAGCCTGCGGCCTGAACGGCGGCGACAAGCGTGGTGAAAGAGCCAGCCGCAACGGCGGTATCAACGATGTCAGGTTGAGTGTCTTCAACGGCGCAAGCGGACAAGCCAGCGGCGCCCAGCAGACCAACACCGAGTTTCATGACGTTGCGGCGGTTATATATGACGTTCATATTTCTTCTCTCTATTTAGTGCTGCAAGGGAAGCAGCGGAAGTTGTGTGTATTTCTCACACGTCGCTAAATGTCGCAGTTTCAAAATTCGTCAAGAAAATTGTGGAAAAAATTCACACCAAACCATATGACATAAATATGACGGGTTCAGATTCTGGGGAAATGCTGCGAGTCCTGAAGGGCTTGCTGCGGCCGATTGTACGGCTTTTGATCAGTCGCGGTGTGAGCGCGCCTGCAGTCTATCGTGTGTTGAAATCCGTTTATGTCGAAGTGGCCCACAAGGATTTTCGTATCGACGATACGCCACCCACCGACAGCCGTGTTAGCATGATCACGGGCGTTCATCGTCGTGACGTCAAATCGATTCTATCGGCAGAAGATGAAAGCTGGGAGAGGGCGCGTTCCAAGACGGTCACTTTTGCAACGGTTTTAGGCCAATGGCTTGCGCGACCCGAATTTCAAGACGGAAAGGGTAGTCCTCGCCCGCTGCCGCGTTCCGGTGATGAAGGCGCTGATTTTGAGAGCTTGGTGCAAGGCGTTAGCCGCGACATTCGCCCGCGCACAATTCTGGATGAGCTTCTGCGCCAGGAACTTGTAAGCGAAACCGAAGACGGGCTACTGCAGATCAACGAGGGTGCTCTGGCAGGGCCTGCCTCAGATGAACAAAAGATGGTGTTCTTTGCGTCCAACGTCGGCGATCACCTTGCTGCAGCAACCGAAAACCTGCTCTCCGAGGACCCACCGTTTTTTGAACGTGCGGTTTTTTACAGCCATCTTTCTTCGGCCTCGGTCGATGAAATTGAAACGCGTGCGCGTCATTTGGCCCAAAATCTTCTTGAAGATTTAAATACTGAAAGCAGTGCGTTACAGGTTAAAGATAAAGAAGGCACTGAGGCATGTGAACGCTATCGCTTTGGCGTCTACTTTTACCGAGAAACATCTAGTCGACCGGAAATAAGCGATCCTGCGGAGGATAAGAGTGACTAGACCTAACCGACGTGCAGTACTTGGTCTGCTTGGCTCTTCGGCGCTTACAGCTTGCGCGGCTCCGCTGATCGTCAGCAGAGATGCAAATGATCCTTTTGAAGGCGGGATTGGCGGAACCGGCATTGTCGGTCTTCTGACAGATTTCGGTAGCTTGATCGTCAATGGACTGCGCGTCGAAGTCGAGAATACCACAAGCGTGGTGTCCGCATTGGGACGGTTGCCGCAAGATGCCTTAAAACCAGGAATGGCGCTCACCGTTTATGCCGTGCGCAGCCGCGACGCGATTGTTGCGCGAAACGTGACCGTAGATTACGCCCTCGTGGGTCGTGTCACACGCAAAGGGCAGAAATTTTTCGTGAATGGGGTGCCTGTTGCGGCCGAGCCAGGCGCTTTGGGACGTATCGGTACAGGTGCCCGGGTTGCGCTAAACGGGGCTTGGACGCGAACTGGATTCGTGGCCAGTAGAATCGATCCAGCACATGATGAGCGAGATCTGATCGCTGGCACGGTTAACCACGCCCAACTGGGTGCCTTTAACATTGGCGGTGCTAGCATTGCTTTTTCTGGCCCGCGACCTGAATCTGGATCCTACGGTGTGGCTATCGGAACATATACGCCTTCGGGCTTCTTGGCGAAGTCGGTGTCGTCCGGTCGATTCAATGGAGTTTCCTCTTTGAACCAGCTCTCCGTTGAAGGTTTCCTCGAGCCGATCACCGCGCGCCCTGGTTTCAGGGTTGCTGGTCTTGGCCATAGTTTTGCACCAAATGTGCGTCTTGCGCCTCTCGCTGATGCGCGCGCGATCTATTTTGGCCGATACGATGGTCGGTTCCGTGCGAGATCAGGTTACCTGATGCCGCAAAATCTTGACGTGCGACGCGGTTTGCTCCGGTCTGGGTACGCCGATGGCTTTAATGGACAAATTGTCGAGACCTGACACAAAGGGCGTGATCGATAAAATTCAACCCAAACTGTAATTGAAACTTTAGCGCAAAATTGACTTGGCTCTGTTAGCCACCTGATACCCATCATTTTGATTTGTACAGGTGAGCCATGAGTATACATCGACGGAACTTCATAAAATTGGCTTCTGCTGCGACTTTGACCGTCTCTGCAGGGGCCGCGGCGGCGGATACAACCCAGATCCGAACGGACCTACAGGTTGCCATGCAACGTCATATTGAGCGTTCTCAAATCAATGGCGCTATTCCTTTTATTGAAAACAAAACAGCGACTGTGCAGCGGCTTTATCCGATCAAAGCACACCCGTATATCCTTGAAGGGGATGGTTTTTTTGTGATGTGCGCGGAGCTGCGCGATGATGACGGCAACGAGTATGAGGTCGATTTCTATTTGGTTGAAGCGCGCCGAGGATACCGTGTTGTGCGCACTGAAATTGAAAATCGCGTTGTCCTTAAAGAAATGATGCAAGCGGGTTATGTCAAAAAACTCTGACCAGAAAGAACATAACCCAATCGATTGGGGTGGGCCATTTAAGCTCTATTTCCGGCTCTCACTCTGGCTAGCGCTCAATTTTGCAGTCTGTGCAGTCATTGGTCTGTCATTTCTATCGAAAATGCAGGTCAACGATATAGATCAAAAGCTGTCGATGCGGATTGGAAATTTCGCTGGGCGCGTAGCTGGTGGGTTGGAGGAAGTGGCCTTCGAGCAGGATGAAGACGAGGCCTTCATCGCAGGACAACAGATTATTTTGACGCTTATGTCGGATCCTGCGATTGAGTGCGCAGAACTGCGCGATCTGAATGGAGACGCGGTGCTTGAAGCGCCACAAGGGCTGGGCTGTTACCCTGGTGTAAGCCTGAATTCCATGACGGTTCCGGTCTATTGGAATGATGACATGGACCTTTTGCTGCACTGGAAACGAGATGAGGTGGTCGCCGCCGAAGAGCGCCAGCGAAACCTTACTTTTGTAATTCTTGGCTCCGGGCTTGTCTTTGCAATTTTGTCCAATTTGCTGGCGTTTCGCCGCATAATCGGCAGGCCGCTCAAACTTTTGGTAAAGAGCATCGAGCGGGCTAAGATCACGGCAGAATACAACGCGACACATGATGTTCTCACCGGTCTCGGCAACCGTCGTAAACTGGATGACGAGTTGGTTTACCGCGCCGAACTCAAAGAAGTTCTGACGATTTTGAACATCGATCTGGATGGGTTCAAATTGGTCAACGACACGCTGGGCCATGATGCTGGTGATGAGGTTTTGCGCGTTTGCGCCAACCGGCTGGTTGAAGGCGCGCTTGAGGATGAAGTTCTGATTCGTACAGGTGGCGACGAATTCGTGGTGTTTCTGCCCCCTGATGCAGGTATCGATGTCGCTAAAGAACGTGCGCAAAATATCATCGATGCCATTTCACGCGATATCGAGGTGCATGGAGAACGCTGTAACGTTGAGGCAAGTATCGGCATCGATACTGGCAAGCTGAGCGGTCGCAAGGATCAGGCCACGAAGATCGTGTCGAATTCGGACGTCGCTCTGTACAAAGCCAAGAATGAAAATAAAGGCGGTTTCGTTGTTTTTGACGAAAGTATGCGCAACTTAACCGAGACGCGTCGTGCGCTTGGCGAGGATATCAAGCGCGGTTTGGATCATGGTGAATTCACGCCTTACTACCAACCACAAGTCACGGTCGGAGATCACAAGACAGTTGGCTATGAGGCGCTGGCACGTTGGCATCATCCAGAGCGAGGGGTGCTTAAGCCGCAAGATTTTATCTCTGTGGCGGAGGAAATTGGCGTAATCCATAGAATTGACGAGGTAATCCTGCGCCGGGCAATCGATGATCTGCGCAAATGGGATTTGGCAGGAATTGATGTGCCAGCAATTTCGCTCAACGTCTCAAGCCGGCGGTTATTCAGTCAGGGCTTGCTGCCTCAATTGCGTTCTCAGGATATTCCCAAAGGAAAAATAACGTTCGAGATCAAGGAGAATGCAATCTTCGATAAAAAGACCAAGATATTGCGGTGGAATATTGATGGCTTGCGCGACCTCGGTATCGGGATTGACCTTGATGAATTCGGCGATGGCAAAGCTTCGATGGCAAGTATCCTGACGATCAACCCATCGCGTATCAAAGTGGCAAAAGAATTGGTGCAGAGCAAAGATACCGACAAGACAAAGCGCAACGCGTTAAGGGCAGTGATGGCACTTGCTCGAAATTTTCAAGTCGAACTCGTTGCCGAGGGTGTCGAAACGCTCGAGCGTATGAAAATGGTCGAAAACCTTGGTTTTCAACGCCTTCAAGGGTTTCACATTGCTCCGCCGATGCCACCTGATGCGATCCGGGACTGGGTGACGAACGGCATTGTTGATGCTGATGCTTTATCCAACAAACGCATCGCATAACCGATCCTTATAAGGGTTTATAACAAGTGGCCTGATTTGCGCGCTTTGGTGGCGAGGTAGTCACTATTGTATTGGGTTTCGCCCACACGAAGGGGCACCCGCTCGACCACGTCGATACCTTGGGCCTGCAACATCTCGATCTTGGACGGGTTATTGGTAAGCAACCTTACAGATGAAACACCCATCGATTTCAAAATTTGAGCGCCAATGCGAAAGTCGCGCTCATCATCTTCAAACCCGAGCCGGTGATTTGCCTCGACCGTATCAAATCCCTGATCCTGAAGCGCATAGGCGCGCATCTTATTGGCAAGTCCGATACCTCGGCCTTCCTGATTAAGGTATAGCAGTATGCCAGAGCCGGCTTCGCCCATTTGCGCCAGCGCACCGCGAAGTTGTGGGCCACAATCGCATTTCAACGACCCCAAAAGATCACCGGTAAAACAAGCCGAGTGCAGCCGCGCGAGCACCGGCTTGCTGCGATTGGGGCTGCCGATTTCAACGGCATAATGCTCCTCGCCTCCATCGTCGGGCCTAAACACATGAAGACGGCCTTTCTCAGAAACCTCCAGGGGAAGCCTTGCATCAACAATAGGGCTCAGGGGGGTGTGGTCTTGAAGCAATGCATCGGTCGCAACAGCATCAAGCTCGGTCAGGCCAGTAAAACTGCTCATCTGGGATGCATCGGTTCTGAATACGACCACAGCCGGCAGGAGGCGGGATGCTTTGGCAATAGCAATCGCAACTCTATGCAAGGCGGCGGACCCATCACGTTCCACGCTAAAAGGCCCCTTCATTGGCGTGTCCAGATCCCGCGCAGGCTCCGCTACGTTGCGGACCCAATTAGCATCGGCCTGTTGTGGTAGTCTGATCCGGGCCAGATCCCCATCATAAGGCCGCGCTTTTAGCGTTGCTGCGCGCCTGGCCGTAATCGCCAGAACCGGTGCCCCCGGCAGGTCGAGCAGATCCGCAAGCCTTGTGTCCGTCAAAGTCTCTGCTGCAAGAACCAAAGCCGCTTTATCGCCGTCACGCAAGACAACGCCCAAACCCATGCGCAGGTCAGCACGCGCGCGGGCAAGCAGCTCTTCGTTGGTTGGCACAAGGCTCATAATTGTCCCGTTTCTGCAATTTGCACCAAAGCCGTATTCGCTTTACCGGTTGAATGAAACATTCTAACGGCAATTACACTTGGCCGTGATTACCCTGTCACACATCTTGTCTCAGCGCCATTGCTGCCGCAAGTACGGGTAAATTAAATGAAGGAAATCAATATGGCACAGCTAAAGCAAATCCTGCTTGTTGATGATGATGACGATCTGCGCGAGGCAATCGGTGAACAACTGATGATGACCGAAGACTTCGACGTGTTCGAGGCCGCCACCGGGCAGGACGCCATGACCAAGATCAAGGATGGCCTTTTTGATTTGCTGATCCTCGACGTGGGCCTTCCAGATACGGATGGGCGTGAGCTTTGCCGGATGATGCGAAAACAGGGCGTCAAGGCGCCAATCATGATGCTCACAGGTCATGATGGCGATGCCGATACGATCCTAGGACTGGACGCCGGTGCAAACGATTATGTCACCAAACCTTTCAAATTTCCCGTTTTGCTCGCGC
>JBCBBI010000014.1:0-85686 GCA_038531775.1 Pseudomonadota bacterium
GGATATCCACGGACCAAAGATCATAGGGCGGGGCGCCTTTGGCCACCCACTCCGCCAATGCCATGCCTGCACCGCCACCGGCCGCAATGCCAAAGGCGTTAAAGCCCGCACCAACAAAGAAATTCTTTAGCTCCGGTGCCTCGCCCAGAATGAAATTTCCATCGGTGGTAAAGCTTTCGGGTCCGTTGATCATCTGCTTGATACCGGCATGTTCAAGGGCGGGCACGCGGCCAAGGGCCAGCTCCATCATCGGCTCAAAATGGTCGGTGTCATTGTCCAGAAGGGTATAGTGAAAGCCCTTGGGGATACCGTCCTCGGCCCACATCTTGGGGTTCGGCTCATAGCCGCCCATGACCAGTCCGCCGACCTCTTCCTTGTAATAGGTCAATCGGTCGGGATCGCGCAGGGTGGGCAGATCAGAGGGCACATCGAACGGTTCCGTTATAATGTACTGATGCTGAACCGAGACCAGCGGCACATTTACCCCGACCTGTGCTGCGAAATCCCGTGTCCACTGCCCGCAACAGGCCACAACAGTCTCGCATGCAATAAAGCCGTGCTCGGTCTCTACACCTTTGACCCGGCCTTTATCGATATGCACCCCAACCACTTTTGTGTCCTCAAATATCTTCGCGCCGGCCATGCGCGCGCCTTTAGCTAGCGCTTGCGTGATGTCTGACGGATTGGCCTGCCCATCGGTCGGCAGGAAGGCGGCGCCAACCAGATCGGATATGTCCATCAACGGCCAAAGCTCCAACGCCTCAGACGGTGTCAAAAGCTGCATATCTAGGCCGAAACTATGTGCCGTTGTCGCCTGCCGCTTTACCTCGGTCCAGCGCTCTTCATTGCAGGCGAGCCGGAGACCACCATTGCGCTTCCACCCTGTGCCGAGACCTGTTTCTTCCTCCAGTTTGTCGTAGAGTTCGACCGAATAACCCAGAAGTTCGGTAACATTGGCGCTGGAGCGGAGCTGACCAACAAGGCCAGCGGCGTGAAAGGTTGTGCCAGAGGTAAGCTTCTTGCGCTCAAGTAGGACCACATCCAAGCTAAGCTTTGCCAAATGATAAGCCGTCGAACACCCCATAATGCCGCCACCAACCACGACCACCTTGGCTGAGCGGGGCAGGTCTGTCATCTCAGCTTTCTTTGCTCATAAACTGCGTAAAAGCAGCGTTGTAACTTTCAAGATTTTCAGCTGTGTATGCAGCGTAGTCAAAATCAAGTTTTGAAGTAATCTCTGACACCATACTCCACATTGTCTCGCGCAGAAGCGAAGCGCATTTCATCGCGCTATAACTGCGCCACAGGTCCGGGGAGGGCGGGGCACCGAAATAGCGGGTCAGGGCGGCTTCCTCGGCTGCACGCTCTAGTCCGGCATTTGTAGCCAGCCCGCCAAGATCAAAGAGTGGCGAGTTTAGGCCGCCATATTCCCAATCGATCAGCCAAAAGCGATCAGTACCGCGCAGTATATTCGCCGGAAGTAGATCGTTATGCCCGAGCACAATTTCCACCGGGCCAACGGCCGCTTGAAGCTGCGCGGCTTGTGCGATCAAGTCATCAAGTTTTGCCATATGAGGCGACGCTTTTTCACGCAGAAAGCCCGCGTAGGTGCGCAGGATATGAAAAACCCAGAAACTCAGCACTGGCCCGGACACAGCAAGAGTTCCTTTCTTATGCAGCGTCTTGATGAGATCCACCGTTGCCAAAAGCGTGACTTCATCGTGCAAGTCTTCAGCCATAAGCGGTGCGGCGTCCACAAAACGCAGAACCAAAACGCCAGGCTCATGATAAATCACTTCCGGGGCCAGACCAACCGAATGCGCGGCATGGCTCAGAGAAAGCTCATTCCAGCGCATAACCATGTGTTCTGGAATATCATCGCCCAAACGAACAACGTAGGTCTCTCCTTTGTCGGTGAGCTTGATATTAACGTTCGTGATGCCTCCATCGAGGGCTTCGGCGTTTTGTGGCGCTTGCCAGCACGGCAACGACATGGCCTTGGCTATTGCGTTTGATTGCAGGGTCCCATCCATGTTTCGAACGATAGCCATTTGTCGACGTGCGGTCCATTTTTTATCAAACTCATGAAGGCGTTTCTTTTTCTGCGTGAGCGAGAACGCTCCAATGCTTATTTTGCGGGTTTAAAAGTTGTCTGACACACCTTATTTCTGCAGCGCAGAGAAACCTATTTCGATGCGGATGCAATTTTCAAGAAAGGCTGAAGCGCATGAAGACAGTGGTTGTAACAGGCTCGACAAGCGGGATTGGCCTTGGGATTGCCACGGCCTTCGCGGCGAAAGGGCATAATGTGATGCTCAATGGTTTTGGTCCAGCCGAAGAGATCGAACAGGCCAAACAGTCGCTTGAAGATAGCGGTGCGGGACAGGTCGATTATCACGGCGCAGATATGACCAAACCTGATGAGATCGCCGACTTAATCACGACTACGGAGAAGAAATTCGGCGCAGTTGATGTCCTCGTCAATAATGCAGGCATTCAATATGTTGCTCCGGTTGAAGAGTTCCCTCCAGAGAAATGGGACGCCATTATCGCGATCAACATGTCGAGCGCGTTTCACACAATCCGCCATGCGCTGCCGGGGATGAAAGAACGCGGATGGGGGCGCATAATCAATGTTGCTTCGGCACATGGTCTTGTCGCGTCGCCCTATAAGTCGGCCTATGTCACGGCCAAGCATGGCATGATCGGGTTAACCAAAACGATCGCCCTTGAAGCGGCAGAGCATGGTGTCACGGTCAATGCGGTTTGTCCGGGCTATGTTCTGACGCCATTGGTTGAAAAGCAAATCCCGGCTACGGCTGAGGCGCGCGGCATGACGGAAGAAGAAGTGAAACGCGATGTTCTGCTTTATGCGCAGGCCACGAAAGAGTTTGTCACGGTGGAACAGCTTGCAGCACTCTGTGTTTTCCTAAGCTCTGATGAAGCCGCACAAATGACAGGTACGGCATTGCCTGTCGACGGCGGTTGGACCGCACATTAGCCTGCGAAAGGATATTTTATGAAAGGCTCAGGCCCGCAGAAATGGCATAAGAAAAGCATCAATCTCGCGTTACAGGGCGGAGGCTCGCACGGGGCGTTCACCTGGGGTGTGCTCGACCGGATGTTTGAGGAAGACGCACTTTGGATTGAGGCGATCAGTGGCACAAGCGCGGGCGCCATGAACGCCGTTGTAGCGGCGCAGGGCATGTATGACGCTGGTGCGTCAGGCGCAAGAAAGGCTCTTGAAGGGTTTTGGCGCGCTGTGTCAGAGGCCGGGCAGTCAAGCCCGATGAAGCGAACGCCTTTTGATGTCATGACTGGTAACTGGTCGCTCGATGCCAATCCCGGCTACCTTTGGATGGATATGCTCTCGCGGCTCGCCTCCCCCTATGACCTAAACCCTTTCAATTACAATCCGCTGCGCAAGATCGTTGATGACTTTGTGGATTTCGAGAAAATCGCAGCCGAGAAGGATATGGGTATCTTTATCTCTGCCACGAATGTGGAAACTGGCCGTGCGCGCGTTTTCCACCGTCATGAGTTGTCGCTTGATGTTGTGATGGCCTCGGCCTGTCTGCCTTTTCTTTTCCAGGCGGTTGAGATTGACGGCGTACCCTACTGGGATGGCGGTTACATGGGCAATCCGGTGCTCTTTCCGATCATCGATCACTCCCCTTGTAACGACATATTGATCATTCAGATCAATCCGCTGAAACGTCCTGGCACACCACGCACCGCGCAGGATATTCAGAATCGAGTAAATGAGATCACCTTCAACGCCTCTCTCCTGCGTGATCTGCGCGCTATACGCCTCGTTGATAAACTGCTGGATCGAGGGGCATTGTCGGAGACAAACTACAAACGCATCCGTCTGCATATGATTGATGACGGGTGTGAGAAAATGCTCGATATGGGCGCGTCATCCAAACTCAATTCCGAATGGGCTTTTCTTGAGCATCTGCGCGACATAGGACGCCAAGCGGCTGACATTTGGCTAAGGGCGCATTTCGATGATATTGGTGAGAAAGAGACCCTGGATCTTGATGAAATCTTTGGCGATTTCGGTAAAGGCAAAGACGAAAACGTTCTTAAAGTTGATTTCAAGTCTGGCTAGTGTCAGCCAACAAGAAATTCTCTGGATCTAAGATAATGGGAAAGACAGTTCTGGCGATGACCTCTTTGAGGAGCGGAGAACAAATGGCTTTGGACACTTATTTATCTGTCGTTGGCCCATTGATGGAGAAAGCTGGAGCGCGATTGATAAACCGATATGAAGTGTCGGAGAGCCTTTCTGGATCAGAGGCCCCTCAGTTTGTATCGTTGGTGGAATATCCCGACGCCGAAGCAATCCGCATGGTTTTCGAAGACCCTGATTATCTCGCTTTGGAACCCGTCCGGGAGACGGCCTTCAGCTGCTATGAAGTTTGCGTCCTAGAGACTAGCTGACGCACTGATTTAAGCCATTCAGTGATCTGATTTTCGACTTTCTCGAGACTCGCGATCATAGCGGTCGTGATCTTGGACATTCCATTCGGTTAGTTTTATGACTTCGCTTCGGATTTGATTGCCTTCTGCATAGCCAGGATAAGCGCATCGCGTTTGGCGGCGAGCTCTGGCGTGGATTGGCCCTTCGCGGCTTCCGACATGCCATCGACAAGGGCCTGTGTGGTCGCCTCATCAAGGTATGGCGCGCCGAGGTCATCCCACCAGCCGTTGAACGTATCTTTGAAATGCGCGCAGAACGCTTCGAGACCGGCATCTCCTGCGCCAAGACTAAATAGCGTTGTTGGCCCCATGGCCGCCCACCGCAGGCCGGGACCAGCCGACACGGCTTTATCCACGTCCTCCACACTCGCCACGCCGCTCAGTACCAGATGAATCGCCTCCCGCCAGATCGCCGCCTGCAAGCGGTTGGCCACGTGACCGGGGACTTCCTTGTTCACGCGGATCGTGGTTTTTCCGATATCTGCGTAGAACGCCTCGGCGGAGGGGATGACATCACAGGCGGTTTGATCGTTGCCCATGACCTCGACCAGCGGGATGAGATGGGGCGGGTTGAACGGGTGACCCAGAATGAACCGTGAAGGATTGGTCCATCCGGCCTGCATTTGACCCAAGGTGAGACCAGACGCAGAACTTGCAACAATGGTGTTCTCACTGATCACAGGCTCAATCTCGGCAAATGTAGCGTGCTTGATGTCCACCCGCTCGGGCACATTTTCCTGTATGAAATCAGCGTCTTCAGAAGCATCCGCCGCAGTCGCATGAAAGCTGATCGCGTCTGGTGTGCCCCGTTCGGTCAATCCAAGCTCCGCCATGGTTGGCCACGCGCGTTCTATATAGGCGCGCACAGTTTTCTCAGCCTCAGGCGAGGGATCATAAACCGCGACGGAGCGACCTGAGGCCAAGAATAACGCAGCCCAACTCGCCCCGATTGTACCCGCGCCAATAACGGCGGTATGTTTGATCTCTGCCATCAAAACAGCCCGGGATTAAGCGGCGATGCGGCCGTCATGCCCCCATCAATTGTGAAGAGCTGACCGGACGCAAAAGCCGCTTCATCGGAGACCAACCAGACGGCCATCGCCGCTACATCCTCCGGCTTGCCAAACCGGCCAACCGGATGGCGCAGAATTGCGTCGGCTTTTGCAGCCTTCGGATTACGCGCAAGATCGAAACCCGCGTCTAGCATACCCGTCTCGATCCAGCCGGGACAAATCGCATTGCAACGGATGCCGTGAAGCCCGTAATCGACTGCGATAGAGCGAGTGAGGCCGTGCACAAAAGCCTTAGACGCATTGTAGAGTGCCATAGACGGGTCGGCATGTTGGCCGGAGATTGAGCCGATATTGATAATGCTCCCGCCGCTCATCTTTGGGATGAAAGCGCGGCACATGTTGAACACACCCTTACAGTTGGCGCCGATTACCGCGTCCCAGTCCTTATCAGTGCTGTCAGCGACGGTTTTTTCCACCTGCACGCCGGCGTTGTTCACGAGGATATCTACCTTTCCCCGCTCTGCAGCCAAGGCCTTTACAGCCTGCGCGTTGCTCACGTCCAGAGCATCCCATTCACAGGCGTCTGGCAACCCTTCAGGTCGATTGCCTCGCCCGCAAGTCCAGACCGTAGCGCCTTCTAGAATGAACGCCTCTACGATGGCCCTGCCGATCCCCTGTCTCCCGCCAGTCACCATTGCAAATTTGCCGTCCAGTCGCCCCATCAATGCGCGATCATCACGTGGCGGATAGCGGTATATGCATCCAAACCATATACGCTCATATCGCAACCGGTGCCGGAGCCCTTCATCGCGGCCCAGGGCATCTCCGGCGTGGCGACGCCATGGGTGTTCACCCAGGTGAACCCGTAACGCAAGCGGCTGCTGACATTCATTGCCTGACCCACATTCTGCGTCCAGACCGAGGAGGCGAGGCCGTAGGGGCTTGCATTGGCTAGACTTATCGCCTCATCGGCCTCTTTGAAACGCGAAAGCGTAACGACTGGTCCGAAAACCTCTTCGGTGGCGATCTCCGAATTGGCATCCACGTTGGCCAGAACAGTCGGTTGATAGAAATAGCCTTTGCCATCAGCCGCTTTGCCGCCAGTGAGAACCTCACAACCACCATTGGCGCGGTCTATGAATGCCGCAACACGCTGGCGCTGTGTGTCCGAGACAAGCGGGCCCATTTCTGTGCCTTCTTCCTTCTGCGCGCCAATCTGGATTTCTTTGACCTGCGCCTCAACGGCCGCCGCCAGCTTATCGTAAATGCCGTCCTGTACCATGATCCGTGTCGGCTGGGCACAGTCCTGGCCGGCGTTGAAATAGGCTCCGAAACGGATCGTCTCGGCCACGGCGTCAAGATCGGCATCGTCAAACACAATCACAGGAGATTTGCCGCCAAGCTCAAGATGAACATGCCGGATCTGATTGCTGGCAGCGCGCATGGCGGCCATCCCGGTACGAGGTGAACCAGTTATGCTGATTGCTTCCATTTGAGGCGAATTTATTAGCTGATCCCCAACGCTTGGGCCGCGACCATGGATGATGTTGAGCACGCCTTTGGGCAGGATATCATTGAGAATTTCTCCCATCCTGAGTGTCGAAAGCGGCGTGATTTCAGAGGGTTTCAGGACAATGCTACAGCCTGCAGCGATAGGCGCCGCAAGCTTCCAGGCCGCCATCATCATCGGATAATTCCATGGCGCAATCGCGGCCACCGGGCCAACCGGATCGCGCCGGATCATCGATGTGAAGCCCTCGACATATTCTCCTGCGGCAGAGCCGGACATAGTGCGCGCAGCTCCAGCATAGAAGCGATAGACATCGATAGTCGTTGGCATCTCATCATCTCTCGCCGAGGGCCAGGGTTTGCCCACATCAAGGCTTTCCAGTTCGGCCAGCTCATCCTGGTGGGTCTCCAACGCATCCGCGATCTGCAATAAAAGCGACGCGCGTTTCGAAGGTGTCGTCCGGCAGAAGCTTTCGAATGCCTCGGCAGAGCTACGAACAGCTGCTTCTATCTGATCAGAACTTGCCTCGGTCACCGTTGCAATTTCATCCTCTGTTGCCGGATCGACCACGATGATCGCCTCGCCGTCGCCGGCGACCATCTCCCCATTAATCAACATATTGGTTTGCATCTTCTCTCCCTCCTGTCGCGTTAGAACGCCACTTGATCTCCACCTTTGAGGCCAAGTCGTATGCGCGCCTCATCCGGCGTCGCGATCCCAAGGCCAAGGCTCTCAATAATCGTTCTGATCTTGCGCACTTGTTCCGCGCTTGATTTAGCCTTCTGCCCGGGTCCTATGTACAGGCTGTCCTCTAGCCCGACGCGGACATTCCCGCCAAGCAGGGCGCTTTGGTTCGTAAATGGCATCTGATGCCGACCGGCAGCCAGCACGGACCATTCGTAGCCATCGCCAAAGAGTTTTTGCGCGATCCCATGCATATGCATCAAATTCTCAAGATCTGCTCCAGCTCCGCCTAGAATGCCAAAAACCATCTGAATAAAAAACGGCGGCTCGACCCAGCCCTGATCTACCACCCAGGCCAGATTGTAGAGATGGCCCAGATCGTAGCATTCGAACTCGAACTTGGTACCGTGGCCTTGGCCAAGCTCTTTCATCGCGAACTCAAGATCGGCAAACGTGTTGCGAAAGATGAAATCGCGGGTCATGTCGAGGAATTCAGGCTCCCAGTCATGCTTCCACTCGCTATATTTATCCAGCATTGGAAAAATCCCGAAATTCATCGACCCCATATTCATGCTGGCCATTTCCGGGCTTGCCGTTGTTGCAGCGCGCAGGCGCTCTTCCCGCGTCATGCCTAGGCCGCCGCCAGTGGAGACATTCATCACTGCGCCGGTTGCCTGTTTGATGCGCGGCAGGAAATCCATAAAAAGATGGGGGGAGGGGTCCGGTCGGCCATCCTCCGGATTGCGCGCATGCAGATGGATGATCGCAGCCCCGGCCTCAGCCGCTTCAATGCTGGCCTGCGCGATCTCGGTGGGCGTGATCGGTAGATGCTCAGACATGGTTGGCGTGTGAATCCCGCCGGTTGGCGCGCAGGTGATGATAACGGGTTTGCTCATAGTCTCATCTGCTGCACTTGTGCTGACAGCCCTCCATCAAGAACCCAAAGTTGCCCCGAAGCATAGCGGGCTTCATCGGAGGCGAGCCAGTTGACCAGATTGGCGATGTCGTCGGGTGTGCCGTAGGTGCGCATCGGGTGAACGTCGCGCACGGCCTGTTGTAATTGATCAATCGATTTGCCACCCGCGCCAGAGCCGTCGCCAGTGAAGAAACTCTGCAACATCGGCGTGTCGATATAGCCCGGGCATATCGCGTTGACCCGGATGCCCTCAGGCCCATGATCGCAGGCCATCGCGCGGGTCAGAGCATGTACAGCGCCTTTGGTGGCGCAATAGGCGGCGAGACCGGGATCGGCGATAAATCCATCGTAGGAGCCGAAATTGATCAGCGAGGTCGAACTGCCGTCACTGGCCGCTTTGCGCATCAGAGGCAGGGCATATTTCGAGGTCAGGAAGGTGCCTGTGACATTGACCGCAAAGGATTGGTTCCACTCCTCTAGCGAAGTGTCCTCGATGGTTTTCTCGATCTCAATCCCGGCGGCATTGATCAGGATATCGAGCTTTCCATGGGCCTCACCCACTTGATCCATCGCCGCCACGACGGAGGCTTCATCGGTCACATCCATCTGCAAAAAGCCGGAGCTATCGCTTTCTTCAAGCGAGCCTGCCGCGCTCAGGTCAGCGGCAAAGACCGTTGCGCCCTCGCGCTCTAACCGTTCGCAAATCGCCCGTCCGATGCCGCCACGCCCGCCAGTCACCAAGGCCACTTTGCCGTTTTGCATGTCTGCCATTACGACGCCCCTTCAAAATTTAGTTCCGCCAACGCAAGCCCGGATTCACCCGCAACAGAGTAGACCAGATAATCGCGACCATCATCGCTAAAGAAAGCCGGATCACGGAGCTGGTTGGCAGCGCCATTGATGATTCCGATTTCTGAAGCCACCAAAGGCTCATTCGCACCTTCCCAATCCTTTTTTGGCCGCAAAAGCTCTTGGACATTTTCCAGCGTCCAGTCTTGCCAATCCAGTGCTGCATCGAAGGCGCCAATGAAAATCCGTTCTGGGCAGTCGCCAATCGCACTCCAAGCAATCCAAAATTTCCGCTCCCGGATCATGATGGCCGAATGTCGCGTGTCTTTGGGTAACCCGTTAAGACGATTGCCGCGTTCAAATGGCGTTTGCGCGTCTGCGGAGCGCCACAAAACCCCATTCAGAGAAATGGCATAATAACTTTCCTGCCATTGCCAGACGCGGAAATAAGACTCGCCCAGAATGGCCTGCTGCGGTGCGAAGCGAAGCCCGTCATCCGAAACTGCGAGGCTTGTCCTTTGCTGGGGGTCGCCTGCTGGCTCAAAGCCCGACACGCCGTGGAAATACATCCGGATCGTGCGTGTCTTGTCGTCGACAAGCACATCAGGTGAGGCGATGTGATCGTGGAATTGCGGGCATTGCTCGAGGTCCAGAATGCCTGCCTCATGCACACGCCACGGGCCAGCCAGGTGATCAGCATAAGCCATTCTGATAAAGCTGCCGACATGGTGGGCGAAATAAAGGTAGTATTTACCCAACCGTTCCTTGACCCAGTCCGGCACCCGGATCAGGGAAGGACCGTTGATGTTGTCGCCAATACGGGCGCAGTCTCCGGGGCGGATAATCGGGTTGTCAGGAAATCGCTGCGCGGTCACGATCATTATTCGTCACCCTGTTTCAAAGGCGGAAAGCGATAGCGCAAGGCTGCTGCTGTCCAGTCCATATGATTGCGAACATATTGTTCAGACGCGTCCGAGGGCGGATTATAATCCCAAGGCTCTCCGGCACCGGCCTCCATCGCGGCATGGAGGATTCGGCGGGACTTTTGCGTGGCGATCACGTCTTCGCGCATGGCGTCGCTGTTCCAACGCTGCGCGACTTCTGTGGAAAAGGCTTTTGCTGACTCAGCATAGTTCGGATCACTGGCGCGGTTCAGCTTCTCTAGCGGATCAACAGACAGATCATAAAGTTGCGGCGGATCAGGATCGCAGTGGATATATTTTAGCGCGCCGCGCCTAATCATGAAAACCGGGTAGGGCGTCATCTCCGCACAATACTCCCCAATGGCCTCATCGACCGGGTCAGCTTCACCGCGTGCAAGCGGCAACAGGCTGCGCCCATCGATTGGCTCTCCAAGCGTCGCCTGATCACCACCACCGAGCTCGATTAGAGTGGGCAGGATATCAACCAGCGAACACGCGTTGCTCGCCGCGCCCTGTGCCAAATTGGGCCCTGCCATGATCAGAGGCACACGCGCAGAATGCTCAAAAAAATTCATTTTATACCACAGTCCGCGCTCGCCAAGCATGTCGCCATGGTCGGCGGTGACGATGATCACCGTACGCTCCAGATCGCCGGTTTCCTCCAGTGTTTTTACGATTTCGCCAACCTTGCTATCGAAATAGCTGACATTGGCCAGATAGGCGCGGCGCGCCCTGCGCACTTCGTCATCGGTCAGAGGTACGTAACTCGCTTCAATGCCGTCCATGATCCGGCGAGAGAACGGGTCTTGCTCCTCAGGCCGCAGCACAAATTCCGGCATGTCGATTTCATTATCGGAATAGAGCGACCAGAACTCCGGTTTGGCGACATATGGATCATGCGGATGAATGAAACTTGCGACCATGGCAAAGGGTCTGTCATCCCCAGCCGCCCGATCCCGCCCCCGGTCAATCAGCCAGCGTCGCGCTGCGAATCCAACCTCATCATCGTAATCGGTCTGGAACGTGGCCACCGCCGGGCCGCTTTCCTTGACCGTTTGCATATTGTGATACCACTTGTCGATCCGCTCATCGGCAGCCTCCCAATCGGGGGTCCAGGCGAAATCTGAAGGGTAGATATCAGTAGTGATGCGATCCTGAAAGCCGTGCTTCTGATCGGGGCCGACGAAATGCATCTTACCGGAAAGACAGGTACGATATCCCAAGGCACGCAGATAGTGGGCGAAGGTGGGCACCGAAGCTTTAAACTCCGATGCGTTGTCATAGGCCGCAATGCGGCTGATCAGTTGCCCGGACATAAAGGCAAACCGCGAGGGTGCACAAAGAGGCGAATTGCAATAGGCCGCATCAAACCGCATGCCGCGTGCTGCCAAGGCATCGATATGCGGCGTTTTCACCACCTCGTGCCCATATGCGCCGCAGAAATGCGGGGCGAGCTGATCGGCCATGATGATGATTATATTCGGCCTATCGCTCACTTAGACGGGTCCAATCTCACCTATGCATCTTCCGATAGGCGTCGAGAACCAACCCATGAAAATGGTGCACGGCATGCTCTGATTGACCCGAGCCGTGTTCATCATTGACGATACGCCCCTGCGTGAAGGCGGGTGTATTCATCCCGCGCTGCACGCTTTCCACGAGGTTGATATCCTCGACCTGCAATACCTCATCGAGATAGCGCATGGCGTCTATTTCCATCTCGTTCGGCTCTTCAGTTTCTAGGAAGAAATCATAAGTTTCGAGCGTCCGGTCCGGCCCGGCTGGGATGATATTCAGAACGATCATCGAGGACCGTCCGGGATAGCGCATCAGGCAGGTCGTCGGCCAAAGCCACCAAACCGCATGGGTTTTTACCGTCGCGTTGGAGACGTCATAAGCGGTGTTTTGATTGTTGCCCGCATCGGCCATGTGGCTCGAATAGATGCCGTAGGTGGTCACTTTGTACGTGTCCATATCCACCAGATCGCAGAAATCGTGATGCGCGGTGGGGCAGTGATAGCATTCCAGAAAATTGTCGACGACGTTTTTCCAATTCGATTTGATGTCGTATTGCAAACGGCGGCTGAAGGTCAGCTTGTCAATATCCGGGGCCCAATGGCGCACCTCGGTTTCCAACATGCCGCTTTGTTCCGAGAGTGAGGCCGCGTTAGTATCCAGATTAACAAAGACGAAGCCGCAGAATTCCTCGACTTGGACCTGATCGAGGCAAATCTCGCTTTCGTTGAAATCGACCAGTGAATCCACCTCAGGAGCCACCACTAGCCTACCATCAAGCCCGTACGTCCAGGCGTGATAAGGGCACATGATGCGAGATGTACGCCCTTCGCCGAGCAATAGCTCATGCGCGCGGTGTTTGCAGACATTATAAAACGCGCGCAAAACGCCTTTGCGGTCGCGCACAATTGCTATGGGCCGGTTGGCGATCTCCACAGTGACATAAGAGCCTGTTTTGCGCAGCTTCTCGACATGGCACACCCAAATCCAGTTGCGCGCGAAAACGGCCTCAAGATCGGCCTTGTACCAATTATCCTGAACATAGGCCTCTTTACGCAGCGAATAGGATCGCGATGCGTTGGTGTGATATCCGTCGCTGATCGAGTGAAACTCGTCCGCCGATGGCAGATCTTTCATGGCTTACCTCGCAAAACAAATTGTGGGCAGTGGGAAAAATCCCAGTAGCTATCGGGCAAATATCGCCGCTGAAAATTTGCCGGTCTATGACTGGTTGGCCATTGATTTAAATATTTTGGCCAAAATTATCTAAACTGTACTTTTCCGGTGCATGGGCCATGCCCGGAATTCAAAAGGGATACGGCCCTCGATCCGGTCCTTGTTCGGTGGCAGTCCAAAACGCGATTTGTAGGCGCGCGTAAAGTAGACATGACTTGAGAACCCAGAAGCAAAAGCGATCTCGGACATTGGCATATCCGTCTGCGTGACGAGGCTGCGTGCACGATCAAGGCGAATATCACGATAGTAAAGCCCGGGACGTTTGCGAATGTATTGTGAGAAAAGCCTGTTGAACTGGCGCTGCGATGTGTTGAGCCGCGCACAGATATCGGCAATGGAGACCGGCTCTTCAAGATGGTTTTCCATGATTTTGATCGCGCGCCGTATCAACTCGGGAACGGTCGCACCAAGCGGTTCAAGGTCCTGTGGGTTTTGTGGGCTACCGCTCTGACGTATCCCAGGATGAAAAACATAACGCGCCGCCGCGTTGGCAAGTGTGGTTCCGTGCAGGCCCAGAATGATCATCAATGCCAGATCTGCCGCCGCTGTACCGCCACAACAAGACGAGAGTCTTTCATCGAAAACATAAAGATTTTCGCTGGTCTCGGTGTCGGGAAACAGCTCTTGGAACGCATCGATATGTTCGTAATGCACGGTGGCCGTCCGACCGGCAAGAAGACCCGCCTGCGCGATCAGGAACGCGCCGGTATCGATACCGACCAGAGTGGCGCCGCGACGCGCACTCTGGCGGATCAAAGACTGAACTTTTGGGGTGCCATGGCTGATGGGATTCCAGCTTGACGAAATCACCAACATATCGAGGGCTTCAGCGCGGCTTGCATTGCTTATGGAACCCGTGTCGATGCTGGCGAGATTAGACGCAACCACCGGCCCTCCTTTTTCCGAGATAAACTCCCAAGAAAACAAAGAAACACCCTCAAGATAGTTCACTGCACGAAATGGGTCGACAAAGCCCATCGTTGCGGACATGTTAAAACTGGGAGTTACAAGAATTCTTATATGGAAATGCGCGCGCACTTTCGACAGGTTTTGTCCATTTGTGTAAAATGAATGTCCAAAATAGCTTAGTTTAAGCCTTAACTACGCGCAAGAGTTCCCTATAGTACCAATCGCAAAGACAGGGAGAGCGATATGAAAAAGACAGTTGCGGCACTTGCCGCAGTATCAATTGCAGGTGCTGCAAGCGCCGCAGATTTGGGCGCGGTCGACGAGCCAATCAAGCTGGCAATAAATGAATGGACCGGCCAGCATGTAAGCACCCATGTAGCAGGCAGCATGCTTGAGGCGGCAGGTTACAAGGTGGAGTACGTGACTGCAGGCTACATGAACATGTGGCAAGCCATGGCCGACGGTGAAATCCACGGTGCCATGGAGATCTGGGAATCCAACGTCTCAGAACAGTTTGGAGAGATGGCAGCAGCCGGTAAGGTTGAAGAGCTGAGTGATCTTGGCCTCAACGCGCGGGAGGGCATTGCCTATCCAGCGCATGTCGCCGAAATCTGCCCAGGTTTGCCAGCTTGGGAAGCGTTGCAGGATTGCGCAGCGAAATTTGCCACGGCGGAGACACTTCCGCAAGGCCGTCTGGTCGATTATCCTGCCGATTGGGGCACACCCGGCGCAGACCGTATGACTGGCTTGGAGTTGCCATACAAAGCTGTTCCAGCGGGATCCGAGGGCGCTCTGATCACCGAAATCCGGGCCTCCACCGAAAAGAAAAGCCCGCTTCTTATCACTTTTTGGCAGCCGCATTGGGCCATGTCGGCCTATGACATGAAATTTGTAGCGCTGCCCGAAGGCACGACGGCTTGTTACGAGGATGCGTCCTGGGGACCAAACCCAAACGCGACCAGCGACTGTGATTTCCTACCGGCGCGTATTTTCAAGGCCGGTTGGCCAGGCATGAAAGACAAGTGGCCAGCGGCGCATGAGATCCTGACAAATTATCGTCTGAGCACCGAGGCGCAGCAGCCGATGATGGGCGCGATCGATGTCGATGGCAAATCCATTGAGGATGTCGTCGCCGCCTACATGGCAGCCAACGAGGCTGACTGGAAACCAATCGTCGACGCGGCCACACAATAGGCTCGGGTCTTGGAAAATAAACGGGGTGATGCACCTGCCATAGCTTGCAAAGGCGTTTGGCAGGTGTTTGGCGAGCAACCGGAAAAAGCGCTACAATTGGCGCTGCAAGACCATCCAGGCGATGCCTTTGCAGCGGCCAATCAACTGCGTGAAAGGGGCTTAATTCCAGCCGTCCAAGATGCCACTTTCGAGGTTCACGAGGGTGAGCTTTTCGTCATAATGGGGCTTTCAGGCTCGGGTAAGTCAACGCTTATTCGGTGCATTTCACACCTTCTCAAAGCGACTGCAGGCGAGATTCTGATCGACGGTGAGGATATCCTCCGCGCGCCCAAGGCGCGGCTGACGGAACTACGTCGGCACAAGCTCGGTATGGTGTTTCAGCATTTTGGCTTGTTTCCTCATATGACTGTGGCAGAGAACGTTGGTTTTCCATTAAAAATGCAAGGCAAGGGCAAGGCTGAGCGGCGCCAACGTGCTTTGGAGGTCGTGGAACTGGTCGGCCTTGGCGGGCGCGAATATGCCTATCCGCGGGAGCTTTCCGGTGGCCAGCGTCAGCGGGTCGGCATTGCTCGATCTTTGGCCGTTAATCCCGATGTCTGGTTTCTGGATGAGCCGTTTTCGGCACTTGATCCACTCATCAGGCGTCAGTTGCAGGATGAGTTTCTACGAATTCAGGCTAATCTAAAGAAATCTATTGTTTTTATAACTCATGATATAACAGAGGCGCTTAAACTCGCCGATAAGATCGCAATAATGAAAGACGGTGCAATCGTTCAGATTGGCACACCTACCGATATTGTGCTGCATCCGGTGAATGACTACGTGGCTGAGTTTTCCAAGGATGTGGCCAAAGGTCAGCATGCGCAGGTGGCGTCTGTGATGCAGCCGCGCGATGAGGCACCGGAGATGGTCGATGATCCCAAACTGCGGGTGAATATGACCATTGATACTGCCTTGGCCAAATGCATGTCGCTCTACGAGCCCGTTCCGGTTTGGGACGAGGCGGACAATATGGTTGGATATGTCCGACCAAGTGAGCTTGCTTCAGCTCTCAAGGTCGAGGCTGATTAGAATGCTGGGCCTTTCCCCCGGTGCACAAGCGGCACTTGGCACGGCGATCATCGGGCTTTTGTGTCTGGCATTTGCGCCTTTTTTGCCTTGGCTCGTCGCTTGGCCGCAGGCGTTGACCGTTCCAGCAACGGAATGGATTGGCACCGGTGTTGATTGGTTGCTTGAGGTTTTCAAACCATCGGCACGGGTTTTCTCAAGCCTGATGCAATACCCGATGAGCGGTGCCAATTGGCTTCTGGTCAATACACCTTGGCCCCTGCTGATTGGTCTGGTGACCGCCTTGGGCTGGTATCTTGGCGGTTTGAGCATGGCTGCACTCGGCTTCACTGGTCTAAGCTTTGTGCTCTTTTCGGGGTACTGGGTGGAGAGCATGAATACGCTGGCATTGGTGTCCGTTTCTGTACCGCTAGCACTCACCATGGGGCTTCTGATCGGGATATTGGCCTATGAGGTACCGCGCGTGCGCAAGGGTCTTGAGGCCGTATTGGACGTCATGCAGACGGTGCCGACATTTGCCTATTTGACGCCTCTGCTAGTCCTCTTTGGCTTTGGGCCAGTTGTGGGCCTCATCGCGTCGGCGATATATGCCGCTCCTCCAATGGCACGCAATGTCATGCTAGGTCTGGATCGGGTGGAGGACGATATCAAAGATGCCGCCGTCATGTCCGGCGGCACGCGCGCGCAGCAGCTCTTCCTAGTGGAACTGCCATCGGCCAAAATGCAGATACTTGTAGGCGTCAACCAATGCCTGATGGCCGCTTTGTCGATGGTTATCATCGCAGCTGTTATAGGCGGTTTTAACGATATCGGCTGGGAAGTGCTGCTTACAATGCGCAAGGCGCTTTTCGGGCAAAGCCTTCTTGCGGGATTGGTGATCGTGGTTTTTGCCATCGTGATCGATAGGATGAGCGGCGCACTTGCCAATGAACGCAAGCGCAATGACTGGCGCATATCGGCGGCTATGGTGGCCCTCGCGGTGGTGCTCAGCATGTTGTTTGGCGCGGGCTTGCCGGAACCTGCTTTCGCTCAAGTGGCCGATGCGGTGGACGCAGGCCTTGGTGCATTTACCGCTCAAAACGGCGCATGGCTTGACAGTCTGAAGAATAACTCGCTGTTTTTTGTCATGCTGCCTCTTCGGATTGGTCTTGATGGCGCAGTTCTGCCCTTCACATGGGGGTTTCAGTGGACGCCTAATATGAGCCTGATCTTCCTAAGCGTCGCCGTTTTAATCGGTGCGGTCTTGTTTTTGCGTGGGTCGCGGGTCGCTGCGGGTCTCGTTGTGGTCGCGGCGGTCGTATTTGAAACTGGCATTGCTGAGCTGCCGTGGCCCTTCGTGTTGTTTGGTGCGGCTCTTGTTGGGTATGCTTCCGGGGGTCGACCTTTGGCGACTTTGGCGCTTGTTCTTGTCGGGCTTTTGCTGATCTCCGGCCTATGGGAACGTGCGCTCCTGTCGCTTTACCTCTCTGGTATTTCTGTGGTTTCTTGCGCTGTTTTTGGCGGTGCGATTGGCCTGCTTTGCGCGATTAGCCCTATGGCATGGCGAATTGTGCGGCCTATATGCGACATGCTACAAACTATCCCGCTCTTTGTGTTTCTCATTCCAGTGCTAATGTTCTTCCAAATTGGCGAGTTTTCGGCGTTTCTTGCGATTTGCGCCTATGCCATCGTGCCGATGATCCGCTACACTCAACAGGGTGTTTCAACCACGCCTGACGAGTTGATTGAGGCGGCCATTTCAAGTGGTGCCACGCCTGCGCAGATGCTTTGGGACGTCCGTATTCCTTATGCGGTGCCGACCATCTTGCTCGGGCTCAACCAAACCATCCTTTACGCTTTTGCAATGCTGGTTATTGCGGCGTTGATCGGTACAACCGGACTGGGTCAGTCGATTTATCTTGCCTTGGGGCAGGCAGATGTGGGGCTCGGGATCGCATCGGGTGGGGCGATGGTAATCCTGGCGCTTTTGGCGGACCGTCTTGTACAGGGATTTGCCGAGCAAAAGCGCAAGGCCCTTGGTCTTTAAGCTGCTTGGTCCGCTTGTGCACGGTATTCTAACGGCGATAGGCCCGTCTCCTTTTTGAAGACGCGTGCAAAGTATGGCGCTTCCTCGAAGCCAACGAATCTACCGATTTGGGATGCGGGCATGCCCGTATAGCGCAAAAGCCTTTTTGCTTCGAAAAGTCTTCGTTGCCGGATGAGTTGATTTGGAGGTGACCCCAAAAAGGTTCTGCAAACTCGGGTCAAATGGGACGCTGAGATTCCTACGATTTCCGCATAATCAGCAACGCTGAGCTTCAGGGTGAACTGCTCTTCAACGGCTTTGCAGAAACGGTCTGCATAGACCTCGCTACCTGATAGCTGATCAAACATCCTTGGGCGCGTTAGAACAGTGCTCTGATGATCAGCCGCCAAATACAGCAACAATAAACGACAAAGCGATTTGAGAATTTCACTGCGCTTGGTGCTGCTTATGTCCAAAAAATGGGCTCGGATCCTTGCCATTAATTCTGCGATATCATCAAAGTGTCGCGACGCACTAAATGACAAACCGATTGGATGCATCGTTGCCACCTCTGAAATTAGTTCTTGAATTTCTTGGTCAAGACGGTCGGTTTGCAGGGACAGAACATCGCCCGTTGTGCCAACAGGATAGGAAAAGGCATGCGGCTCCCCCGGAGGTACGACAAGGACCAGTGGTTCTGACGTGTTGAAGGTTTGATCCCCTAAACGATAGGTAACTTGAGGGCTTGAAAACAAAAACACTTGCGCGAGACGGGTATGCCTGTGCAGTCGAATGGTCCAATCATGCTTGCTGCTACGTTCCGCCAATTCTTCATAGTGAAGTGCATCTGGAAGGTCGCCAGTAAGAATTTCTCCAAATAAATCATAGGATGGTATGGAATGCCTCATTTAGCGCTTTCTCGCGTAAAATGGTCGGATAGTGCAATATCTTGAGGCATATGTCCATTTTCCTTTTGCCGTTGTTGGGCAAGTGTTGCGGGGATGGATCCAAACCAAGGATCGGCGATTTGGTTACGCGTCTCATAAAGACGAGCGTTTGTATTGTAGGCTCCGGCCCTAGCGGGTTGCTGCTATCGCAGCTTCTGGCCAACGCTGGAGTGGATTCTGTGGTGCTCGACCGCAAGGATAGAGCACATATCGAAAGCCGCGTGCGGGCAGGCGTACTTGAGCAGGGTACAGTGGACGCTTTAGAAGAGGCGGGCGTCGCAGAACGCTTGCATCGCGAGGCACTTCCCCATGAGGGATTTGAGCTTTCCTTCGATGGTCATCGGCACCGCATTGATCTTGCTGGGCTGACTGGTCAATCAGTCACTGTTTATGGCCAAACCGAGGTGACGAAGGATCTTTTCGCCAAACGCGTGGACGACGGACAGATTTTCTTGTTTCAGGTCAGCAATGTGAAACCTGCCGATCTGAAAACTGATGCGCCAAAAGTGCATTGTGAGCACAACGGCATTTTAGTCACCATTGAATGCGACTTTGTTGCCGGTTGTGATGGTTCGCACGGTGCCTGCCGGCAAGCTATCCCAAGCGATGTTTTACGAACCTTCGAACGCGTGTACCCATTCGGCTGGCTCGGCATACTGGTTGAGAAACCGCCAGTCAGCGAGGAACTTATCTATGCAAATCACTCAGAGGGTTTTGCATTGGCCTCTATGCGTTCGCCGACGCGAAGCCGATACTATGTGCAGTGCGATAAAGGTGATTGCGTCAGTAATTGGCCCGATGATCGTTTTTGGGAAGCATTTTCACAACGTCTCGGTGGTGAAGCCGCGGCTAAACTCGAGACAGGTGCATCCTTTGAGAAAAGCATCGCGCCCCTGCGATCTTTCGTGGCCGAGCCTATGCGCTACGGTAATATGTTCCTTGCCGGTGATGCGGCGCATATTGTTCCGCCGACAGGGGCGAAGGGGCTGAACCTTGCCATTGCCGATACACGCATCCTGGCGCGCGCTTTGACAGAGTATTATAAAAACAACAATGACGCGTATCTTGAAAGCTATTCTGAGGTTGTACTCAAGCGCGTCTGGAAAGTGGAACGATTTTCCTGGCAATTGTCACGCCTGATGCATCAGTTCCCCGATGACAACCCCTTTGAAAAGCGCATGCAGCGCGCGGAATTCGACTATATTACCGGGTCTGAGGCAGCATCGCGCGCAATTGCGGAAAACTACGTCGGTCTGCCTTTGGAGTAGGGTCATGGACGCGCTGCAGATAAATGATCAGCTTATCGCTTACAGGCACCGCCCGGGTCTTGGACGCACTATCGTTTTTGCAAATTCTCTGGGAAGCGATCAAAGCATTTGGGATGACGTGATCGCATGCCTGCCCGGTGGATATGGTGTGCTGACCTATGATTTGCGCGGGCACGGTCAAAGTGGTCACACCAGTTGCTTTGGCCTAGAAGACTTGGCCGATGATGTGGATGGCTTGGTCCGGTTTCTCGGGCTGCAAGATGTCCTGTTTTGTGGTGTGTCCATCGGCGGTTTGATTGGACAGGTATTGGCGGCGCGAGCGCCTGATTATCTGTCTCGGGCGGTGCTATGCAATACTGCACCAGTGGTTGGAACACAGGCTCGTTGGGACGAACGAATATCTGCTGTTGAAAGTGGCGGTATTTCCGCGATCGCCGAGACCATTATTTCAAACTGGTTCGGCGAGGCTTATGCCGATGCCTCTCCTCATCGTCTAAGGATGCATTTGCATATGCTATCGCGTGTCTCGTCGAGCGGATATGTGGATGCCTGTCGCGCTATCGCCGCTACCGATCTTTCCAAGGCTGTAAAACAAATCTCGATCCCTATTCTTTGTGTTGGCGGGGATGAGGATAAATCTGTGCCGGCAGGCGACGTAAGGGCTTTGGCCGATGCGATTACTGACGCAAAATTAGAGATTTTACCCGGTGTCGGGCATTTTCCATGTTTGGAAGCACCGGCAAAATTGGCACAACTGATCGAGGGATTTGACCAAAGCGATTGGAGTGCTCAAGCGCGTGGCATGTCGGTACGTCGAGCGGTTCTTGGTGACGCGCATGTGGATCGTTCAGAAGCGAAAAAGACGAGTTTTGACGCGGCTTTTCAAAAGCTAATCACAGAAGGAGCATGGGGCACGGTATGGCACAGCCCAGGGGTTTCGGCGCGAGAGCGTTCGATGCTGACCTTGGCGCTACTTGCTGCACAAGGTAATTTTGAGGAAATTCCGATGCATGTTCGCGCCACGGCGCGTACCGGCGCGACAGAGCGCGACATTGGAGAGGCCATGCAACATGTTGCAATCTATGCCGGTGTGCCGCGCGCCAATAATGCGCTAAAACTGATCAAAGCCACGCTATCTGAGATGAAAGCACAGCAAGATGAGTGAATCCGCGTTCAAGCCGCGTGACATGGAATGGCATCCCCGGGTGCTCTATCCTGAATACCGCTCAACTCGTCTTCGCGCGCCGAAACATAAACCGCTGCGCTATGATGCAACGCAAACAGAGCGTAAAGGTCCGGCCTTTGGTCGCGATATACTCAGCCCACTCGATAACGATTTGATAGTGAATTACGCCAAACCGGGCCAAAGCGCGATTGGTCCACGTATCATCGTGCACGGTAAGCTTTTGGACGAATTCGGTCGCGCGGTGCCGGGAAAGCTGATCGAGGTCTGGCAGGCCAATGCGGGCGGGCGCTATCGACATGTCAATGACGGCTACACCGCTGCTCTGGATGAGAATTTCGGTGGCTGTGGGCGTACGATTTCGGCAGAAGATGGCAGTTATGTTTTCCGCACCATCCAGCCAGGTCCTTACCCTTGGCCCAATGGCGGCAATAATTGGCGCCCTGCGCATATCCATTTTTCGGTTTTTGGGGATGGTTTTGCGCAGCGATTGATCACCCAGATGTATTTTGAGGGCGATCCGCATATAGCGCTATGCCCGATTGTGCATTCCATTTCTGATCCAAAAGCGGTGGATATGCTCATTGCGCGGCTGGATATGGAGGCCACGGTGCCGATGGATTTACGCGCCTACCAGTTTGATATCGTGTTGCGCGGGCGCAATGCGACTTTCTTTGAAAATCAGAGGGAAGGCCAGTAAGTGGCGGATTTCAAAGAATCCCCGTCGCAAACCGCAGGGCCTTATGTGCATATCGGACTAGCGCCGCAAATGGCGGGTTTGGAGCAACGCGGCCTTGGGGCAGAGCTTGGCGGTGTGATGGCGAGTGATGCGGCTAAGGGTGAGCGAATTACGCTTGATCTCTACATCTATGACGGGGAGGGCGCGCTTGTGAAAGACGCGCTGGTCGAGATTTGGCAGCCTGGTCCCGATGGTGATTTTGGCACGACCGACGATTTCGCAAACTGGGGGCGGCAGCTGGCGAATTTTGAAACCGGCTGCGTGCGGTTTGAAACGCTGAAACCCGGATTTTCGACTGAAGCCGCGCCGCATATCTTGATCTGGATCGCGGCGCGTGGGATTAATATTGCGCTGACCACCCGAGTCTATTTCGAGGACGAGGACAATTCTTCCGATCCGGTGTTTGAGTTGGCGGGCTCGCGTGCCGGGACCATGCTCGCGAAGCGGACCAACGTGGGCTACCGGCACGACATTTATCTGCAAGGCGAACGAGAAACTGTTTTTTTGGACGCATGACGCTGCGTGCGAATAATTTTGAATGGTGCTTTGCACCAACCGACCTATACGAGAGGGCTTTGCCGCCTCGAGATCCCCCAGGATACTTTTGGCAAAAAGAAAGGGGTGGGCGATCGTGATTTAGTAGTGCACGGAAAGTGGATCGAGTGGCTTGGTCAGCGGCGGCGAGAACTTTGTCAGAGTGATGCCATTTACAGCTGTTTTATATTCTTCAATGCTCGGGGTTCGACCTAGAATAGCCGAGAGCACGACCACCGGTGTTGAGGCCAAAAGCGACTCGCCTTTTTTCTCTTCAGCATCCTCTACAACGCGGCCTTTGAAGAGGCGGGTTGAGGTGGCCAAAACCGTGTCGCCTTTCTCGGCTTTCTCTTGGTTGCCCATGCAAAGATTACAGCCTGGGCGCTCCAGATAAAGCGTATTTTCATACTCTACCCGAGCATGACTTTTGGGGAGCGAGTCGTCAAATTCAAAACCCGAATACTTCTGTAGGATGGCCCAATCGCCTTCTTCTTTAAGTTCGTCGATAATGTTGTAGGTCGGCGCGGAGACCACCAGAGGTGCATTGAATTTGATCTCTTTGCCGGACTTCTCAAGGTTGCGCAGCATTTGCGCCACGATCTTAAGATCGCCCTTATGCACCATGCAGGAGCCGACAAAGCCAAGGTCGACCTTTTTCTCGCCCTTGTAGAACGAGACGGGACGAATTGTATCGTGGGTATAGCGTTTGGACACGTCCGCGTTGTTCACATCTGGATCCGCGATCATTGGTTCGTCAATTTGATCAAGGTCGACGACGAACTCGGCAAAGTATTTTGCGTTATCGTCAGGTGTCAGTGCAGGCTTTTCACCGGAGCGGATTTCAACGATGCGATTTTCGGCAATTTTTATAAGGCCGTGAAGGGTTTTGGCCTCATTATCCATGCCCTTATCAATCATGATCTGAATCCGGTCTTTGGCGATCTCAAGCGATTTGATGAGGGTCTCATCCTCTGAGATACAAATCGACGCCTTGGCTTTCATCTCGGCAGACCAGTCGGTGAAGGTGAAGGCCTGATCGGCAATAAGCGTGCCTATATGCACTTCAATCACACGACCTTGGAATACGTTATCACCGAACTTTTTGAGCATTTGCGCTTGGGTGGCGTGCACCACATCGCGGAAGTCCATGTGATCTTTAAGTTCGCCTGCAAAGGTCACCTTTACCGATTCCGGGATAGGCATGGTTGCCTCACCGGTGGCTAGAGCCAGAGCCACAGTGCCTGAGTCCGCACCAAAGGCCACGCCCTTGGACATGCGGGTATGGCTATCACCGCCAATGATAACGGCCCAGTCGTCAACGGTGATGTCATTGAGAACCTTGTGGATCACATCGGTCATCGAGTGATAGACGCCTTTCGGATCACGAGCAGTGATCAGGCCAAATTTGTTCATGAATTTCATGAGCTTCGGAATATTTTCCTGAGCCTTGATATCCCAGACCGATGCCGTGTGACAGCCCGATTGATAAGCGCCATCCACCGTAGGTGAGATCACTGTTGCGGCCATCGCTTCAAGCTCCTGACTGGTCATCAGACCAGTGGTGTCTTGGGAGCCCACGATGTTGACCTTGACGCGCACGTCGGAGCCGGCGTGCAAGACCTTGCCATCAGCCACGCCAACCGCATTACGGTTAAAGATTTTTTCAACCGCTGTCAGGCCCTGATCCTCATGCGAGATTTCCTTGGACAGGGCAAAGACCAACGGCATTTCAATACCAAGGGTGCGCGCGGCAAAGTTTTGTAGCTTTTTGCCAAAAACGATTGCGTAAGAGCCGCCTGCTTTGATGAACTCGATCTTTTGCGGGGTGAAGGCGGAGGAGACGTCGACAAGCTCTGTCTTACCGTCCTCGGTGTAGAGTTTCTTTTCCTTGGTGTTGATTTTTAGCACCGTGCCGGTTTCGACCGAGTAGCGCTGCTCAAGGATCGGATTGTCATCGTTATTCAGGATCGGGTTGCCGTCGTCATCAAGCTTTTTCACCCAATTTTTCAGGTCGATGCCGATGCCGCCGGTCACGCCGACAGTGGTCAGGAAGATTGGCGAGATACCATTTGTCCCGCCTACGACCGGCGCGATGTTGACGAAGGGCACATAGGGGCTTGCCTGTTGGCCGGTCCAGAGAGCCACATTGTTGACGCCGGACATACGCGAAGAGCCCACACCCATTGTGCCTTTTTCCGCCACCAGCATCACCCGTTTGCCAGGATGCTTTTTCTGTAATTCCTGAATTTCGGCCTGTGCTTCCTCGGAAATCATGCATTTGCCGTGCAATTCACGGTCTGAGCGAGAATGCGCCTGGTTTCCCGGAGAAAGCAGATCGGTTGACACGTCACCTTCGGCGGCGATGTAAGTCACCACATCAACTTCTTCATCGATATCCGGCAATTTGGTGAAAAATTCCGCTTGCGCGTAGCTCTCAAGAATGTCGGTTGCGATTGTATTTCCTTCAGCGTAGGCCGCTTCAAGGCGATCGGTATCAGCTTCATAAAGAAATACCTGCGTCTTAAGCACCTCGGCCGCGTCTTTTGCGGTAGCCTCATCGTCGCCAAGCGCCAGATCGAGCAGGACCTCTACCGATGGCCCTCCTTTCATGTGAGACAAAAGTTCAAAGGCGAATGCAGGCCGAATTTCAGCAACATCAGATTGCCCGAGAATGATCTCTTTCAAGAATTGCGCTTTTACGCCCGCAGCACTCGTTGTACCGGGTAAGGTATTGTAGATGAAAAACTTTAATGAGTCTTCGCGATGTTCGTTATCAGTGTCTTTGATCTGATCGATAATCTCTTGTGTCAAAGCACCATCTTCAACCGGCTTAGGGTGCAGACCCTCGCCTTTGCGGGTCTCAATCTCTTCCAGATATTCTGTGTAAAGGCTCATAGTAACCTCCGACGACAAAGCTTAGACAATACCTGATCAGTCGGACACGAAACTATGTTGGCGAGCGCTGAACTGGCTTTCTGTATGCAGATGTATACCAAGCCTTTGCTGCTTTCAAGACTTAGAAAAAAAAAATCACGCGTGCGTGACCGTTTTTTAGCCGCGCCATCATTATAGCCCAAAAATCGATGTAATTCGATGCTAACGTGAGAATTCAAACAATGTCGAAACGCGTGCATTTTTTGCTTTTTTGCGTCAACGCTCTTATGCTGTGTTTTGGTGTTGATAAAAGTAATTTGATGAAAACTCGTTGATAAACTACTCTGTGACCAAACCGCAGGTATAAGCGGCATCACTTGTTGATAGAGTAGTCATAGAATGATCCCGCATCGTTGTCTGAAAATCGACATGGGCGATTTATACGCCCAACATAACGATTTAATGCTCGTAGAAACGAAGGGTAAACACAGATTAACCTCGCGCCGCCATATCTTGAAACTTGCTAAGCCGGGCTTGATTGGAGCTGAGATTGGGGTCTTCACCGGCATGTTCGCAGAAGTCCTCGACCGTGATTTGAGACCAAATACGTTGTATCTGGTTGATCCTTGGGAAAAACTCCATGGTGAGTTCTTTCCAAATTGGGGAAATTACAGTGCTAATCAGCCCCTGAAGGCAGCGACGGCACAAAAAGCGACAGAATACCGAGCAAGTCTATTTATCGCAAAAACAGAGGTTTACGCAGGTTTTCTAGAGGATTGGGCAGCAAAGTTTAGCGAACCAATTTTAGACTGGGCCTACCTCGACGCGTCGCATGAATATGGAGCCGTTTACCGATCGCTGAAATTGATCGATGCAATGCTGCAAAAGAACGGAATTATCTTCGGCGACGATTGTTGGATAAAACCTAACGGCTATAAATCAGATGTTTTCTACGCTGTGAGGGACTTTACGAAGGATCACGACTATCAATACCTGCGTCTCGATGGTCACGGCCAGTGGGCAATCACAAGACTGAATGGAGACGAGTGATGCCAAGAAAGATGATAAAATGAAGCGCACGGAATTTATGCTCCACTTGCGCCTTGCGCTGTCAGTGGCTTCTCAAAATCAATCTGATCAATGACGGAAGTTTTAATACATCTGGGTGCGCATCGAACTGGCACATCAACACTGCAGAAGTTTTTATCGCTGAACCAGTCGGCACTGCTCCAATCCGGAGTGCAAACCGTGATCCCGCCATATTCAAGACAGATCAACCCGGAAGACATCCATATTGATCAGCCAAAGTTTCTTATCAGTGAAGAGAACATGCTTGGCACTATGGAGAACAACCTCTGGCAAGAAGGTTTGTACCCGGATGCCCAAAAACAGCTACAGCGTTATCAAAATTTGATGGCTGATTCAGACAAAATTCTTTTTTCTATCCGCAACTACGTGGATTTTTGGACGTCGGTTTTCTTCTTTTGTGCGAAGTCACAAAATATTCTTTTGACCAAGGATAAGCTTGAAGAGCTGGTGAAAACATCACGTGGCTGGAAGGATGTAATTCAAGATATCCGACACGTGGCGCCGAATGCGGAAATCATCGTTAGAGCGCATGAGTGGAAAATAGATAATCCGAAGCAACAGCTACTTAAAGTGACCGGTTGGTCTGAATTCCGGGCGATGAAGTCGGTTAAGTCGGTCCATAACGCGCGGCCTAACCTTAAAGCCATCTTGCCCACGATATTGTCCGCCCAAAAAGACGCCAAACAGACGCAACAAGACCTAATCGATGTTTTTGAGCCATTCTCTGAAGAGCATGCGACGCTATTGAATCAGAAATATTTGGATGAATTGCGCGATTTAGAAGCCTCGGACGACATTAGATTTTTTGGGTCGATTGAAGCTTCTGAAAACGCTGTTTTTAAGAAGAATTTGGCGAGAAAAAAGCGTGGACAAGACGGAGAGGATCAACAAATTTGTTTCCTCCACATCGGCAAAACCGGCGGAACTTATATAAAATCATTGTTTGAAGAGCCGAACATAAAACCTTCAAATCTGTTTTTGGGAGGCCACGGAGATACCCTCGTATCGACCGCTGCAAATTATGGCAGGACAAGAAAGATAGCATTTACGTTCCGAGATCCTGCGGAGCGTTTCGTCTCTGGTTTTCTGTCACGAATGCGCCAAGGCCGTCCCACCTATAACATCAACTGGACGCCAGCCGAGGCTATGGCCTTTACGTTTTTTGACACACCTAACAGGCTGGCTGAGGCGCTTTCTTCTCAAGATGAACGTCAAAAATCGGCTGCTTATTTTGCTTTCACAGCCATTTTGCATCTGAAACTAGACTATGTTCATTATCTTTTTTCCAGCCAACTACTATTGGAAGAATTTTCTAGGAACAACGTGGCCGTTTGTTGTGAGACTAAAAATATTGACAAACACCGTGTGAAAATTCTCAGCGCACTGACCGGCGATGCAAAGGTACAAGACTTTCATGATGCGCGCCAAAACACAGGCTTTGAAACCGAACCTTTGTCACAATTGGCGAAGGATAATCTGAAGCAATTTTGGCATCGTGAGTACGAGCTTTACGAAACCTGCCAGCATCTTGCGCTGGAGTTGGGTTTCGGAGATAAAAAAATTCACATTGCGCACTGACCTTGTGCGTGTAAGTAAACACGTGATGGCGCTCGAAATAATTCACTTTCATCTTGGCGTTGAAAACGTGTTCAGTGGCTTGTTTGCCAAAATGTTTTCCGTGCCGCTATTTGAAGAATTCGACACTGGCGTGAAGCTTGTATCCTCCGATCAGTTTGCGCTTCACTTCAAAGACGTGATCAACGGCATAATCCCGGAGCAATATGAAGAGTTTCCATTGGATGCAGACACAAAAGCTCTGATTATATCAAGAGATCGATTTCTGTTGGCTGGAGAGCCATTAAATCAAAAATCGTCTATAAAAGGACAACTGTATAAAATTGATAACGTGCAGAAATTTTTCCCAGAGACGAAGATTGTCTTTCATTTGTTTGTTACCGATCACGTGACCTACCTGGAAAGTAAGAAAAATTCTGATTTTACAAATTGGAAGAGCTCGACCTGGGCGCCACTGGTAGATGGTGTTTTAGAACGTATTTCGGCCCCTAACGAACTTTGGGTTTGGGGTGCTGAGAGTTATGAAAAAACCGCCAAAAGCATGATGGTGAATTTGTTGGGAACACATGAGCCCGAAGCAGATGCCTTTTACGACGAGTATTTTAAACAGGATCCGAAACGCGGAGCAATTGCCAAGGAGTTGATAAGTGAGGATGTCCAACTCGAATTGGATATGATGTACGAGGCAGATTTAAGCTATTTCGGTCAAAGGCCTTTTCGTTTCCTAGATTGCTCATAACGCGGAAAAAAGCATTCTGCAGATCATATATGCACTGACATATAAAGGCCGCAAGGAACTTGTCAGCTACAGTTCGAGATTTTGGAGCGGGCGATGAGATTCGAACTCACGACCCTTACCTTGGCAAGGTAATGCTCTACCCCTGAGCTACGCCCGCATCCGATGGGTGAGGGGGAGATATAAATTCTTAGGCCTGCTCGCAAGCGAAAAGCGCAAGGATCAATAAAATTTTCGAGCACGCGATGATAAAGCCGGGCATTCAAAGCTCCGCTACAGCGTTTTGAGTTTAACGTGTGACAACACATAAAATCGAATGCGCGCAACGTATGAACGTTGCACTGCGTTTCGCGAAAATCTGTAATTCAGGTTTTTCTGGAACGCTTTAGTTGCTAAATCTCATAACGAGTTCCACATACATCAGCGTTGAACCTACAAGCAAAGATGCGAAGAAAAGCGCTTTACGGCGTTTGGAGTGCCGTTCTGGGCTGTCTGGGTCACGATCAAAGAAACGTGTCATTGCCCGTCTCCTTTGTCCATTTTATGCAGGGCGTACCCGGCGGGCCTATTCATCATCCCCACTTAAAAGCTATGCACTTTTACACGACAACGCAAACAAAACCGGTCAATTCGGTTGTATTTGCCATATTAGTTGACTGAAATTTATTTATTAACAGTGGCTTACGTTATTTCGGAATTAGGCGACTTTACTCTGAAACATTCGTTTTACGCTTGTACGGTCCCTATTTGCCAAAAATGCAGGTAAACTTCAGAGCGTGAAATCCTCCGTGTGGACGACAATCTCCTCTTTTTCGACAAGCAATATGCCATAGGCCCCCGGTTCGTTGACCGAAAGATCGCTATGTTCAACAATCAGATTCATCGGCATTTGGTGGCAGGTGCTTTTGAATACGGTCACCGGTATCTGTTGCAAAATTCCGCAGCGAAAGGCGCCATGAATAGTGCGGTGAACATGCCCAGCGACGATTTGGCGAACGTTGGAATAGTTGCGTAGAACTTCAGAAAACGCTTCTACGTCCAGAAGTCCAATTGCATCCATGCCTGGAAAGCCTGAGCGTGTAGGGGGATGATGCATGAAGAGCAGAACCTGCCGTTCATTCGCATCGCTAAGCGCAGTAGTGAGCCAATCGAGCCTATGTTGGCATAAGCGGCCATTATGCCTTCCAGGTGTGTTTTCGTTCAGTGTGTCGAGCAAAATCAGACGCGTGTGGTCGCCAAGATCTATTACGTCTTGGATAAAGCCAGCTTCGGTCTTTGGCGTATCAGGAAAAACATGCAGAAAATTCTGACGGTCGTCGTGATTTCCCAGCATCAGGTGTACCGGGATGGGGCAATCTTTCAAGGCATCTTGAAGCCGCTCGTATTCTCCAACAGCACCGCTATGCGCAAGGTCGCCCGTGATCAGCAAATGTGCAGCATCAGGATGGCGTTCTACTGCATGTGCAAGACCTTCGGCAAAACGTGCTTCCGGGTCGAGGCCAATGATTGTCTCACCGTGGGGGGTAAAATGAATGTCTGTGAAAACCAAAAGTTTCTGCACTGTTGAAAACGATCCTTATTCAAACTCGATCAGAAGATCCTTTGCGTCGATCTGGCCGCCTGGTTGAATATGCAGCCGCTTTACGACCGCGTCCCGGTCGGCGTGAAGACCGGTTTCCATTTTCATGGCCTCGATAGTCAAAAGCAAATCGCCAACACTGACCTTTTGTCCTTCGCTAACGCCAATGGTCGTCACGACGCCAGGCATAGGTGCGCCCAAATGCGCCATATTGTCTGGATCGGCTTTGGCCTTTGCCTCTACCTGCGCTTTGACACGGCGGTCTGGGATACGAATGGTGCGCGGCTGACCATTGAGCTCGAAAAACACCCGCGCCTCGCCGTCCTCATGGGTTTCACCAACCGATACCATACGAATCTCAAGCGTCTTTCCGGGATCGATTTCCGCCGTAATCTCTTCGCCGGTTTCCATGCCATAGAAGAATGTGCGGGTCGGCAACGTGCGAACAGGACCATAATTCTTATGTCGATTGGTGTAGTCTGCAAAGACCTTGGGATACATCATTGCGCCCATCAGGTCCTCATCATCTACGCTGACCCCAAGGGTTTCCTGAAGTTCGCTACGCCGTGCCTCAAGATTTTCGTCCTCGAGCAGAGCGCCTGGACGCTCCGTTATCGGCTTTTCGCCTTTCAGCACGGTCTTGACTATATCTTCCGGGAAACCCTCATGGGCTTGACCGACATAGCCTTTCATCAGCGTTACAACGCTATCGGGAAAGCTCACTTCGATATCGGGGTTAAGGACGTCTTCACAAGTCAGGCCCTGTGTCACCATCATTAGCGCAAGATCACCAACGGTTTTGGCGATCGGCGTGACCTTGATCACATCGCCGAACATCTGGTTGACCTCTGCATAGGTGCGGGCCACATCGTGCCAGCGATCCTCGAGGCCCATCGACCGCGCTTGCGCCTTGAGGTTGGTGAATTGCCCGCCCGGCATTTCATGCAAATAAACTTCGGAGGCTGGCGACTGCATGCCCGATTCAAAGGCTGCGTAATGGTGGCGAACGGATTCCCAGTAGTTTGAAATCTGCCGAACGGCAGTGACATCTAGACCCGTGTCCCGTGGGGTATGCCGCAACGCTTCAACAACCGTGCCAAGCGTTGCCTGACTGGTGTTGCCGGAAAGCGCGTCCATGGCGCAATCGACGGCATCCACGCCGGCTTCGGCAGCGGCCAGGATCGTCGCGCAGGCGATCCCAGCGGTATCATGGGTGTGAAAGTGGATTGGGAGGCCGGTTTCTTCCTTCAGCGCTTTGAAAAGAATGGTCGCTGTGGCAGGTTTCATCAGCCCGCCCATATCCTTGAGACACAGAACATGCGTTCCAGCAGCTTTGAGCTCCTTGGCCATGGCAACATAATATTTCAGGTCATACTTGGCCCGATTTGGATCGAGGATATCACCCGTGTAGCAAATCGCCGCTTCGCAAACTTTTTCTGCATCTATAACTGCATCCATCGATACGCGCATGTTCTCGACCCAGTTCAACGGATCAAAAACGCGGAACACATCCACACCGCTTTCCGCCGCGCGCTTAACGAAGGCCTGCACAACGTTGTCTGGATAGTTCGTGTAGCCCAAGCCATTTGAGCCCCGCAACAGCATTTGCGTCATAAGGTTGGGCATTGCTGCACGTAGATCGCGAAGCCGCTGCCACGGGCATTCATCAAGGAAGCGATAGGCCACATCAAAGGTCGCACCGCCCCAGCATTCCATCGAAAAAAGCCCAGGAAGATCGTGCGCATAATTAGGGGCCACTGCGATCATATCTATAGAGCGCATACGCGTGGCCAAAAGCGACTGATGACTGTCACGCATTGTCGTGTCGGTGATCAAAAGCTGCTTTTGTTCGGCCATCCAATCGGCGACCGCTTGTGGACCTTCCTGGTCAAGGATTTGCTTGACGCCGTTCTTGATCTCGTTGCTTGCAGGCTTCGGCGCGCGAGGCAAGGCCAGATCCGCGCGCGGACGCTGTAGCCCTTCGACATCCTTGTGTCCATTGACGGTCACATCGGCGATATAGGTTAACACTTTAGTCCCCCGATCTCTTCGCTGTTCAAACTGGAACAGGTCAGATGTGGTATCGATGAACTTTGTGCTATACTCGTTTGACAGAAACACCGGGTGTTTCAGAAGGTTCTCAACAAAAGCTATGTTGGTTGAAACGCCTCGGATTCTAAACTCGCGCAGGGCGCGGTCCATCCGTGCAATAGCGCCTTCGGGTGTCTGCGCATGTGCGGTGATCTTCATCAAAAGTGAGTCGTAATAGCGGGTTATCACACTGCCGGAGTAAGCCGTGCCACCATCAAGGCGGATACCCATGCCTGTGGCCTCGCGAAAGGCGGTGATACGGCCATAATCTGGAATGAAGTTGTTTTGGGGGTCCTCGGTGGTGATCCGCGTCTGGATCGCGTGACCATTTAGCGTGATCTCATCCTGTGATGCCTTCCGCGTGGCCTCTGCCAATGGTTTGCCCTCGGCTATTTTGATCTGCGCTTGTACGATGTCGATGCCGGTGACTTCTTCTGTGACCGTGTGTTCGACCTGAACGCGCGGGTTGACCTCGATGAAGTAAAACTCACCAGTGTCCATATCCATGAGGAACTCGACCGTGCCTGCACATTCGTAGTTTACATGCTTACAGATTTTGTAGCCTAGCTCGCAAACCTTGGCGCGCTGAGTGTCCGTCAGATACGGGGCAGGGGCACGCTCCACGACCTTTTGATTGCGTCTTTGAACAGAGCAATCCCGCTCAAAAAGGTGGTACATCTGTCCATGCTTGTCGCCGAGGATTTGCACCTCAACGTGGCGCGCGCGCATGATCATCTTTTCAAGATAGCCCTCGCCGTTGCCAAAGGCGGCCTCGGCCTCGCGACGACCCTCCATGACCTTCTCGGCAAGCTCTGCCTCGCTCTCTATCGGCCGCATGCCACGGCCGCCGCCACCCCAGCTGGCCTTAAGCATCATTGGGTAGCCGATCTCGGAGGCTTGCCGGCGGATCTCATTCATATCATCGCCGAGCACTTCAGTGGCAGGAATGACGGGCACGCCGGCCTCGACAGCCACGCGCCGTGCGCTCGCCTTGTCTCCAAGAGCGCGCATCGTCGCGGCCCTGGGTCCAATGAAAGTGATACCGTTTTCTTCGCAGGCATCGACCAGCTTTGGGTTTTCCGACAGCAGCCCATAGCCCGGGTGAATTGCATCGGCGCCGCTGGCTTTGGCGACGCGGATGATCTCCTCGATGGAAAGATACGCCGCAACAGGGCCCATACCCTCGCCAATTTGATAGGCTTCGTCGGCTTTGAAACGGTGCAGGCCGAGTTTGTCTTCCTCTGCATAAACTGCAACAGTACGTTTGCCGAGTTCATTGGCCGCCCGCAAAATGCGAATGGCGATCTCGCCTCTGTTTGCAATAAGGATTTTGTCAAAATCAGCCATGGGTGCCCCCAGTTCTTATTTGTGCTGCTGATAGCGCAGAGCAGCTTTCTGGCGAGCTTGTAAGTTTTGTATGGTCTCTGCGCAATCCGGCATTCTGGGTAGATTGCGCTATCAGGCCCTCTGGCAAATTTTTTTGCCGTTCCGGGTGGGCAAACTACCCACTTGGAAAAAGCCGTGATTTTACCTCGGCAGGACATGTCAGGCCGAGCTGTCCCATATTCGCTTCTAAGTCATATTTTAAAATAGAAACAAGATGTTGAGGACCATCCGGCCCCAGTGCCGCCAGCGCATAATGCCAGGCGCGGCCCATCATCACCATATCAGCACCAAGCGCCAAAGCGCGCAAGATATCGAGCCCGCCCTCAGCACCTCCGTCAAACACAAGAGGTAGTTTGGTTGCTTCACGCACTTGCGGTAAAGCCTCGATCGTGGCGGGTGCAGCATCGAATTGCCGTCCCGCGTGGTTCGATATCCAAAGAGCATCAATACCGTCGGTTTCTAACTTCTCAGCGTCACCTGCATCTAGCACGCCTTTGACGATGAACGGTCCATCCCAGTGGTCTCGCAGCCATTTGACATAGTCCCAATCAGGTGAGGTACGCAGCAAGTATCCGGCGTGCTTGTTCGACGGCAGGCCTTTGGTTTTGGGCGCGTAATCGTCTATCAACCGCATACGCGGCATGCCCATCTGCGCCATCCCAACCGCCCAGGCAGGGCAGAGCATAATCTGAGCCAGAATGCGCGGCGTGATCTTCGGCGGCTGCGTCAGGCCGGATCGCACCTGGCGCTCTCGGCGAGAACCCGTGGGCACGTCTACGGTCAGAACAAGAGTGTTAAAACCGGAGGATTTGGCCCGTGCCAGCACATCTTTGCGCATGTCCGGATCACGCGGTGGATAAAGCTGAAACCATGCGTTTTCACCAAGCGATTTTGAAACATCCTCTGGCGACTGGCTTGCGACCGTAGAAAGCGTGTACGGCAGGTCGTTCCTAGCGGCAGTCTTTGCCAGATGCTGTTCTGCATTTGGCCAGATCAGTCCGGACATGCCAACGGGGGCAATACCCACCGGCATTGAGAACTTTTGCCCCAGAAATTCGGTCGACAAGTCATATTCCAGCTCGCCATGCAGCACCGAGGGCATCAATTGAACCGCATCAAGTTGTGTACGGTTGCGCATCGTTGTGGCCTCGACCCCGGTACCGCTATCGAGATATTCCCAAACGAAATGCGGAACACGCCAGCGGGCGCGGGCGCGTAGATCGGACACGGCCGGGTATTTTGCGTCGAGCGACATATTGGAGCGATATCAAGGCGCGTGCATAGCTGGAAGCGGAATCGTTAACTCCTCTTCGGTATATCGACCAATTTGCCACGGGGGATTTCAGCGTTCTGGTCGTAAAAGGGCAGGGTGTGCAGCTCTCCGGTGTGTCTTTTGCCATCGATGCATTCAATTTCAACAGCTTGGCCGGCGCTAAAACCGGCCTCTTGCATCACGGCAATGCCGGTGCCGTGTTTTAGGTAGGGGGAGTGGGCGCCCGCCGTGATCTTTCCTGCGGGTTTCCCATGCAAATGCACCGTTCCTCCAATACGCGGCTCTGCGTCCGGGCATTTCAATCCAATCAAACGCGGTGACCGAGATGCTTTCTGTAAAGCGGCCTTGCCGATGAAATCACCCTTTTCCATGTCCACAAACCGCTGAAAGCCCGCATCGAAAGGGGTCATGGTTGCGTCAAAGTCGGAACCGGCGTTCAAAATTCCTGCCTCGATCCGGCGTATATTCATGGAGTCTAGCCCGTGCAGCCCAAGCCCAAACGGTGCGCCAGCTTTTGTCAGATGCGACCAAAGCGCCTCGGCATCGTGGTGCGGTTCAGTATAGAACTCCCATCCCAGCTCGTTGGTATATCCCGTGCGCGTGATCACCACCTCTTGTCCGCCTAGACGGACACGCGCCATGCCGAAATAACCGAAAGGCTCGGGCAGTTTGCCGTCATGGCAAGCCGCTGCTAGCACTTTGAGCGCATTGGGTCCTTGCACCTGAGACACATAAACAGCCGGGTCGGATATCGTAACATCCATGTCCTGGCCATGCGCCTTAGCCCAATTCATGAAATCGCCGTCGGCCTGCACATACCAAAAAAGCGACGCGCTTAGCCGGACAAGCACGCCGTCCACGATAAGCCCCCCAGTGTGATCGCAGGCGATGCCATAGCCGCAACGTCCTGGTTTTATCTTGCTGATATCTTTTGTGAAAAGCTTGTTGAGGAGGCGCTCCGCGTCTGGCCCTTTGAATTCAATCGGAAACTCTCCTGTATGCAACACGGCTGCCTTTTGCCGCAGTAGCCAGTAGACCTCTTGGGTATCTATCTCATCAAAGCAGACGGCCATAAAACGGCGATTATAAACCGTATAATGTGGACCAAACGGTGCCTCCATATGGTGATAAGGGTGCCGACTCATGTTGAAATCCCAACCGGCACCATCGCGCGTGGTTATCAGATCGCGTGTGCGACCATCGCTACTCCCAAGCATCCTTTCCCCCGTTTTTTTTCAAGGTTAGGCCGCTTGCTTTGACTATGGCAAGTTTACAGTTCTCCGGTCATTCGGCTGCGATTTGGGGTGAGGCATTGTCATCATCAGGCAAGGTCTCAGGCGCAGCTTGTCCAATCAAAGCCGAGTTTGCTGCGCAGACCACTTGATTGCGTCCTTTGCCCTTGGCCACGTAAAGCGCATCGTCGGCGGCACGCATGAGGTCCTGAGGCATCGTTCCATGCGCTGGATAATGCGAAACACCTGCAGAGATCGTAACGCGAGGCAGGTTTTTGTCGCCGTAGCGCACAACAACGGCCTCAACCGCCTGACGCAGCTCTTCGGCACGTTTCAAAGCATCAGAGTCGCTGGTCCCTGGCAGAAGTGCCGTGAACTCTTCGCCACCAATCCTACAGGCAACCTGTTCGCCGTCGCAAACTTGTTCCAGGACTGAGCCAACTGCACGCAGAACCATGTCACCGGCATCATGGCCGTGGGTGTCGTTGAACTTCTTGAAGTGATCCACATCGATTGCAATCACGCTCAGCGGATCACCGGTTTTCTGGCTTTGCGCGATGGATTTACGTAGGGTTTCGGTCATGTGGCGGCGGTTGAAGAGGCCCGTAAGCGGGTCACGCACCGACTGGTCATGCAACTGGTCTCGCATCCTCACATTGGCAATCGCCATACTGATCTGCTCCGCGCACATCTGTGCCAGTTTTTTGCTTTCTCGGAAACTTTCGCTTTTATCCGGTACGGCACAAAGATGCATCAGGCCGACCGTTTCGCCGTGGGCAAGTATTGGAATGCTAAAGTAAGGTCGGCCATCGTGAGGTTCGGCATGTTCACAGACAAAGTCGATTTCGGAGGCGCCATATTCATATGTACGTCCGCGCCGCAGCCCCCAGCACTCCTCCGGATGAATATGCTCTTTATGCGTACCACCATTCCAGCTCGCACAGCCGTCGAGAACGTCACGGCTATTGGAATAGACATAAATGCTTCCCTCGGCGTCTGGCAGAATGTGGGTCATGAACCGCGCGACCATATTAAAGAGCTCTTCGAGCGAGCGGCTCGATTGCAGCCATTCGTTCAACTCGCCCAAAAGCCGAACTTCGCGTGCTAGGCGGAGCTGTTCGTCCATCATGCTGCGTTCTTTGGCGTTTCGCTTTTGCATTGCGCGCATTTGGCTTTTATTGGCCCGGTAAATCACCAAAAGCACAATGCCGAGGGACGTAATCGCGATGCCAAAGAATGTAGCCAGCAGATAACGGATCCGGGTGATCGAGTTGTACATGGTCTCAGTCACATCCGTGTAGAATTCGATTGCGCCCACGAAACGACCATCGATCATCACAGGGGTATAAACCTCTGCAACTTCACGCAGCTGCGAATGATCTACGTTTTCCACATGCAGCAACAGGTCATCGATCTCTGACGATGGTTTCTGAACTTGTTTGAAATGGGTCTGACCCTGAGCGACGATGGCGTCAAAATACGGCTCATCATTCGCTCCACCAATGTCGTTCTTGCGGGAGGACCAAAAAATACGACCATCTGCGTCAAAAAGCTTGAATCGATAGACATCAGATGCCTCCGGCAGCAGCATGAGAAAGTCTTCATCGCTAGGCTCTAGAGCGCGCGCGTCAAAGGACGCTTCGGTATCTGCCATATGCAAAACAACGCGCCGCTTCCAAAGCTCGGCCTGCTGTCGCAGATCGGCCTCAAGCGTATAGTTCACAATCGGCGTGGGAAGGCGGTAGATCGCGGCAATTGCTCCTACGGAAAGAAGCAACAGCAGCGCCATTATACCAGGCAGCTTGTACAACTGCGCTTTCCTGTGAGCCTCGTCGTTCGTCATTTCTAGCGCTCCTAAAATGTTGCGGTGACTTCTGATTAGGAATGCTTGACGAAACACTAACGAATAAGGGCGTTTCCGAGTGAACTGTCTCCAACTTTAGCAAAAAGCTTAGCGTCGACCCAAACCCGTAAAATTTCTTGTTGATAATTGCAGAACACAGCAAGAACATTTACTTTCCTTAAGCGCCGAGCCGCGCTATCTTTAACGTTATGAGCAGTCTTGATGAAACCGACGCGTTTGAAAGTGCAGGGCTCGCGGCGCGGGCCATGGCGGCGCGCCCGGCACCTTACCTTGATGAGTTAAATCGCGAACAGCGTGAAGCGGTGGAGGCGTTGGAGGGGCCGGTGCTTATGTTGGCGGGTGCAGGCACAGGTAAGACCAAGGCGCTGACAACACGAATGGTGCATCTGCTGAACACGGGCACGGCGCGGCCTAATGAAATCCTTGCAGTCACCTTCACCAACAAAGCAGCGCGCGAGATGAAAAACCGTGTCGGCAGGATGATGGGTGAGGTGGTGGAGGGCATGCCATGGCTTGGCACGTTTCACTCGATCTCTGTGAAGCTCCTGCGCCGACATGCCGAACTTGTTGAGCTGAAGAGTAATTTTACCATTCTCGATACAGATGATCAGTTACGTCTGCTTAAACAATTGGTTGTGGCAGCGAATATTGATGACAAACGCTGGCCTGCTCGCGCCTTGGCCGGTGTGATTGACCATTGGAAAAATCGGGGATGGACGCCTGATAAAGTGCCTGCCTCTGAGGCCTCAGCTTACGACAGCAAGGGTGTGGCGATCTATGCGCAATATCAGACGCGGTTAAAGGAGCTTAACGCTGTAGATTTCGGCGATCTTCTGCTCCATATGGTCACTATTTTCCAGACCCATGATGACGTATTGGAGCAATACCGCCGCTGGTTTCGATACATTCTGGTTGATGAGTATCAGGATACCAATGTGGCCCAATACATGTGGCTGCGGCTCTTGGCGGGTGGACATAAAAATATCTGCTGTGTTGGGGATGATGATCAGTCGATCTATGGCTGGCGTGGTGCAGAAGTAGGCAACATCCTACGGTTTGAAAAGGATTTTCCTGGCGCAACTGTGATCCGTTTGGAGCAGAACTATCGCTCTACGCCTCATATTCTAGCGGCAGCTGCGGGGGTCATTTCCGGTAACAAAGGGCGGCTCGGCAAAGAGCTTTGGACGGAGGTTGAAAGCGGAGAAAAAGTCAGACTGATCGGCCATTGGGACGGCGAGGAAGAGGCGCGCTGGATCGGCGAAGAGGTTGAGGCGATGCAGCGCGGCACGCGCGGAATGGACCCGATGAGCCTTGATCATATGGCCATTCTCGTGCGCGCCAGCCATCAGATGCGCGCCTTCGAGGATCGTTTCCTGACCATCGGCTTGCCCTACCGTGTGATCGGAGGCCCGCGCTTTTACGAGCGTATGGAGATCCGCGATGCCATGGCCTACTTCCGGCTGGTGATCAGCCCGACAGACGACCTGGCGTTCGAGCGCATCGTCAACACGCCGAAACGCGGACTTGGCGATAAGGCGCAGCAGACCATACAGAGCGTTGCGCGCTCTAACGGTGTAAGCCTCTTGGCTGGCGCAGAGCTTGCGGTGAACTCCGGCATGATCAAAGGCAAAGGCGGCACAGAGCTTGGCCGTTTTGTCGAAAATATGCGCAGGTTGGGGCGTATGGCGGGCGATGACGGGCTCAGCCATATTGAGCTCGCAGAGCTGGTGCTCGACGAGAGCGGCTACACAGAGATGTGGCAGAATGACAAAACGCCCGAGGCCCCGGGGCGGTTGGAGAACTTAAAGGAACTAATCAAGGCGCTGGAAAGCTTTGAAAACCTGCAGGGCTTTCTTGAGCATGTCAGCCTGATCATGGATAATGATTCCGAGGATGCGGGCGAGAAGGTCTCGATCATGACGCTTCACGCGGCCAAGGGGCTCGAATTTCCTGCGGTCTTCTTGCCGGGATGGGAGGACGGCCTTTTTCCTTCACAGCGCAGCATGGATGAGAGCGGTGTCAAAGGCCTGGAGGAAGAGCGGCGGCTTGCCTATGTCGGGATCACGCGGGCGGAGGAAATTTGCACCATATCTTTTGCGGGGAACCGGCGTGTTTACGGCCAATGGCAAAGCCAGATGCCGTCTCGTTTCATCGATGAACTGCCCGAAGAGCATGTTGAGGTGCTTACCCCGCCTGGGCTATACGGTGGCGGCTACGGCGCTGCTGCGATGGGTGGTGGCGGTATCGAAACCAGAGCCGCCGAGGCGAATGTCTATAACTCGCCCGGTTGGAAACGCCTGCAAGCCCGCTCAACCGAACGCCCGATGAGCCAGCCCAAAGAGACCCGCAATATGGTGATCGACGCTCAGGCCGTTAGTTCTCACACATTGGGCGAACGTGTATTTCACCAGAAGTTCGGTTATGGCGCGGTTGTCGGGATCGAAGGCGACAAGCTTGAGATTGACTTTGAAAAGGCAGGCCTAAAAAAGGTTGTGGCTCGCTTTGTGACCACGACCGACGACATCCCTTTTTGATTTCTGTTTAGTGTTGGGCGCCGAGACTGTGGCCTCGACGAGCAATTGCAGCGCAATCAGGCCTGCAAAAACAAGAAAATAAAAGCCCGATAAGCAGTGCTATTTCAAGCGGGGGAAAAACAGCCAGAACGCTGTTACTCCACACCGACTTAAATGAACGCAGAAAACCATACCGTGTCAGCGTTTCCCTTTTCGTCAAACCTTGATTGTTTGCAGATTTTAGAACGACAAATTGCCTGACTTCGATGTCACTTAACATTTTTGACCCCCACACTCTTTACCATTTACAACACATTTGACCACTCAAACACGCGAGCGGATTACAGCCAAATATGTAAATAACCTACCGATTTTACCGGGAAAAGTGAAACCATTGACGCAGCGGTTTGCTTCGGTGTTTCATTTTTTAGACTAGTGGTGGCATTGTCTATGAACAACAAACGATGAAGCGGAATGACTGCCGTACTTGCTGAAAACGCGCAAAACTGTTTCCAGGTCAAAGACCTAATTGGACTTACGCAAAGATGAAACCTGGTCTTATGTAATTTGGAGGGATCAGTGAATTTTTCCAAATGCCCTGAAAACAATTCAACAAAGAACAATTAATGGTTCATATGTTGCACTAAGTTTGCATTGTGATCAAATCCCAGAGCTGACCGATACCTATGGCTTGCTCGCTGATCCGAAGCGCTTGTCCATTGTCATTTCCTGTATGGATAAGGAGTGGTCGGCGGGCGAGATTGCAGAACATCTTGGTACATCTGCCTCACTCACCAGCCACCAACCAGCATTTCTTCGGTCAGCCTGGATTTTGAATTCCGTGAGACGTGGCAAACAAGTATTTTACGCCATGTCGGACGAATGCATACATAGTGCTTTGACAATTGTGATTGATCATATGTTTACGCATCGCCATGGTGCAAAAGAGAAAACATAGAATGAGATATGTCATGCCTAAAGTGAACCAACAGAAATGTGCCGGCGACGCATGCGTTTGCATCTTTAATATTGATGACGCGATCCGCACAAAAGCTAAGAACTATTGCTGTTCTTCTTGCCCGGGCCGTTTAATCTAGCCTTCGCCAAAGACCCGCACAAAGTTTTTCTGCAGCGCTACGTCTAAATCCGCCATCGTTACGGGCAGACCCAAATCGACAAGCGACGTGACACCGTGCTCTGCGATGCCGCAGGGGACAATGCCTGAAAAATGCTCAAGATCAGGCTCCACATTGATCGAAAGCCCATGAAAGCTCACCCACTTTCGCAGTCGGATACCTATGGCCGCAATCTTGTCCTCTGGCTTTTCCCCTAACGCGGTCAAGGGCTTATCATCGCGCACAACCCAAACACCGACGCGCCCTTCACGAACTTCTCCACGGATGTTGAACTCATCAAGCGTGGCGATAATCCAGTCCTCTAATTGTTTCACGAAAACGCGTACATCATGGCTACGCTTTCCAACGTTTAGCATGACATAAATCACGCGCTGACCGGGGCCGTGATAGGTATATTGTCCGCCGCGTTTGGTGTCATAAACGGGAAAACGATCCGGCTGGGTAAGGTCATCTGGATCGGCAGAAGTCCCCGCTGTGTAGAGCGGCGGATGCTCTAAAAGCCAAACTGCCTCGTCCGCCTCGCCCCGCGCGATCGCGTCGGCGCGCGCGTCCATCTCGGCGCATGCCGTCAGATAGTCCGTCAGACCGGGGGAGGTGATCCATTCAACCATACGTGCCTTTCCCAAAGCTTTACAAGGATGTGGCAGGCTGACAGATGAATGTCAAAAAAGGGCCGGGCGCAATTTCACGCCCGGCCGAATGTCTTAAGCGTGTTCGGAGAACTTGGCTGCGTCCTCGGAACCGCCTGTGGCGTTGCCCTCTGAGTAGGATTTAGCACCTGTGCCGGCAAGTTTTCCGCCGTCAACGATCAAATACTCATCGCGGATCGGGCGACCTTCAAAGAAGCACTCGAGGATTTCGCGAACACCAGCCGCATAGCGCGCCTGAGCGGAAAGCGAAGTGCCCGAGATATGCGGTGTCATGCCGTGGTTCGGCATGGAACGCCATGGGTGATCACGCTCTGGCGGCTGTGGGAACCACACGTCACCGGCATAGCCCGCGATCTGACCGGATTCGAGCGCATCAACAATGGCTTGGCGATCACAGATTTTGCCGCGCGCCGTGTTGACGATATAGGCGCCACGTTTCATCCGCTTCAGCATTTGAGCGTCAAAGAGATGCTCTGTCTCTGGGTGCAGTGGGCAGTTGATAGTAACCACGTCACAATGCGGAACCATATCCTCAACCGTATCGTGCCAATGCAGGTTTAACTCCTTTTCAACATCCTCTGGCAGGCGGTGACGATCATAATAGTGCAGTTTGACGTCAAACGGATGCAGACGGCGCAGCACGGCCAAACCGATCCGGCCTGCCGCCACTGTGCCGACATGCATGCCTTCGAGATCATAAGACCGCGCCACACAGTCAGCGATGTTCCAACCGCCCTTCATCACCCAGTTATAGGATGGGATATAGTTGCGCACGAGGCTGAGGATTTGCATCACAACGTGCTCGGCCACACTGATCGAGTTACAGAATGTCACCTCTGCCACCGTAACACCATGCTCCATGGCAGCAGACAGATCGACATGATCCGAGCCGATACCAGCGGTCAACGCAAGTTTTAGGTTTGGCGCCTTGGCCATGCGCTCTGCGGTGATATAGGCAGGCCAGAAGGGTTGCGAGATAACCACTTCTGCATCTTCGATCTCTTTTTCAAGGACCGAGTTCGGTCCGTCTTTGCTTGTCGTTACGACAAGCTCATGTCCATTTGATTCCAGATACTTACGCAGGCCAAGCTCGCCGGTTTTGGAGCCGAGCAGCTCACCTGGCGTGAAATCGATGCCCTTGGGGGTTGGCGCGGTTTGGCCATCAGGGTAGCCGGTGATTTCAGGAATTTCGTCACGGGCATAGGATGTTGGGAAACCGTCTTCCGGGTCTTCGTATAGTACGCAAACGACTTTTGCCATTTGGTCACTCCTCCATTGATGTCTGATGAACTGATCTGTTGGCTGGCGTAAAATGCGGTGTAGCGAAATGCTCACCGGCGCGTGCAATCAGCGGTCTTAGATGAGCTGCCGTTAATCAATCAGGTCGCATGCCCAAGGAACATGTTCTTTGCTGAGGGTCCAATTGATTGGATTGAGCGTTCGATAAATGAGACTTATCGAACGCTGGGGTAAGCTGACGAAAAGTCATCAGCCAGTGAAGACTTAAGCACCGACGAGAAAAGCGCATGGGTCATTTTCGCCATCGGCTGGCGGTCAGGTACCACAAGGCCAACGGTTTGGGTTGTGGCATCGCCTGAGATGCGGTGGATATCAAACTCGCCCTCCAACCCATAAAGGGACGGTAGGGTTTCTGGCACAATACTAATCCATCCCCCACGTCGCAGATGAGCGCATACGGTCAGAAATGAATTCGCGGTCACCTGAGGGGCCAGCGTTGCGTTATTGCGTTTAGCGGCTGCATCCAAAATGCGCCTGTTTTGCATTTCTTCGTTCAAAAGGCAGAGCGGCTCTCGTTCCAGCCTCTCCCAAGGCACAGGGCCTTTGACAGAGAAATAGCCGCGTTTGGCAATGACGACATAGCGCTCAACATAAAGCGGCATTTGGATCACCCGTTCAAGGGGTTCATTGTCGAGATAGGTAAGCCCACCATGTAGCTCGAGACTATCAAGTCCGGCCTGAATACTGCGCGAGCTTATAGCCTGCATGTCGATCTGTGCCGCCGGGTGTGCCGCAAGAAACGTTTCGGTAAAAAACCCGGTGATTGGCATGGCCGCGGGGATCACGCCAAGGCGCAATTTACCGGAAAGCTCTGCCGCGCTTTCGGCCAGATCGTGTTTGAGGCTTTCAAAATCCGAAAGGATTTGCTGTGCCCAGGCCAGGACGCGTTTACCTTCGCCGGTCAGTCCGGAAAAATTATGCCCGCGTTCGACCAGACGCACGCCGAAATCATCCTCCAGCTTGCGAAGCGCTGCGGACAGGGCAGGTTGAGTGACATTACAGACTTGCGCGGCTTTGGCGAAATGGCCCTCGCGAGACAAAACAGTGAAATAATGAAGGTGACGGATCAGCATAGAACGGTTTCAATAAACATATGTTTCTGGAAGCGGCAAAATAAAAAACGCGGGTTTGCGTTCAAGCGGGTATCACATTTTGCCATCTATTGTCAGGCCACGTTCATTATGGAATAGAGCATGAGCCGGGTCCAGCAAAAGCAAATCTTATGCGATCTTTTTTCCAAATAATGCTGCCCAAACCCAAAGCTTTGGCAGTTGTCTTGGCTGGGGTAGGGGGCGCGCTTGCGATCTCGGCCCTGTTGCTTTTGGGAAGTGCAACGGAGCTTTTGATGGTTATCGCGCCGTTCGGGGCGAGTTGCGTTTTGATGTTCGCCCTGCCCGCCGCACCGCTCTCACAACCTGTCAATGTCGTGGGTGGACATGTCGTCGCTGCTTTTGCGGGGATGCTCGCGCTTGCATTTTTCCCGAGCGAATGGTGGGGGGCGGCGTTTGGTGTCGGATTGGCAATTTCGGGTATGATGGCGCTACGGGTCACGCATCCTCCAGCAGGGGCAAATCCGATTGTTATTTATGGCTTGCAGCCTGGTTGGGAATTCATGATCGTGCCTATACTTATTGGCCCGATACTGTTGGTTGTTATTGCAACCCTCTATCATCGCGTCACCGGTGGAACCTATCCATCAAAGAGCTGAGCAGGATGTGAAATTTGCCCTTCACAAGACCTGCACGATTGCCTATACGCCCGCTACCAAGCTTGGTCTCGTGCGGCCGTGGCGGAATTGGTAGACGCGCAGCGTTGAGGTCGCTGTGGGGTAACTCCCGTGGAGGTTCGAGTCCTCTCGGCCGCACCAAGCCATTCAAATGGCTGGATCTTGGTCGCTTCAGATTTTCATCCGGAAAAATTTAGGATAGGCTAGATCGCCAAGTGCTGCGTCTCCATTGGGTAAAAACGAGGCGCTATGACCCCGCCCTAGAGTTTAGATAATCGCACCCCGGACCTTGGCCGACACCCATTCTGAGATCACGACGGCGGCCAGGATTACAATCAGGATGAGTGAGACTTGTGGCCAGGCCAGCACGTTTAGAGACGCTGAGAGTTGCAGGCCGATCCCCCCTGCGCCGACCAGACCGAGCACTGTGGATTCTCGAATGTTGATATCCCAGCGGAAAACAGCAATTCCCGCAAAGGCGGGCAGGATTTGCGGTACGATGCCGTAGGCCATGACTTGCCAACGTGAGGCGCCCGTTGCGGTGACCGCTTCGACCTGCGTAGCGTCGATTTCCTCAATCGCCTCATAAAGCAGTTTTGCACAAAATCCGATGGACCGAATGGCAATGGCGATCACCCCTGCAAAAACCCCTGGGCCGATGATAGCAATCAGCAGAAGCGCCCAGATAAGGGAGTTGATCGACCGGGTAGAGACAATGATCAAGAGCGCTACTGGGCGTATAAAGAGCGACGATGGCGTTGTATTGCGAGCCGCTAGAAACGCGACCGGCACCGCAAAGATCAGCGCCAGGACAGTGCCGAGTGTGGCGATGTTGATCGTGTCCCATATGGGTTGACCCAACTGAGTGATATACTCCCATTTTGGGGGCGTGGCCCTTGTCCAAATATCACCGGCAATGCGCGGCGCATCCCAGACAAAAAACCAAGTCGTGGCCTGCGATATCTGCTGCCAGCAATAGGCAAAAATCGCAACGCCAGTGAGCCACATCAACCAATGTGTCAGACTTTCGCGCTGTGTCCGGCGTTGCCAGGTTTTCAACCCGCTATCTGCCTCTGCTACCGGCATTACTGCACCCGCAGGCGAATGACACCGGAAAGGTATTCTAGCGCCATGACAATCCCGATGATCAGGATCAGGATTGCGGCAGCTGTGTCGTATTCATATCGATCAAAGGCGGTGTTCAGCGTGGCCCCGATACCGCCTGCGCCAACAAGGCCTAGGATAGCGCTTTCGCGGAAGTTAATGTCGATGCGATACATCGACAAGCCGATCAGGCGCGGCATCACTTGCGGCTGTACCCCGTAATTTATCCATTGCGCCCAGCGCGCGCCGGAGGCCTTGATCGCCTCGGCCTGCACCCGGTCCATGCTTTCGATGTCTTCCGCCAGAAGCTTGGACAGAAAACCGATGGTGGCAAAGCTGAGCGTCAAAAAGCCCGCCAAGGGGCCAAAGCCAAAGATCGCCACAAGCAGGATAGCAACGATGATTTCCTGCAAGGCGCGCGAGATTGCAATAATCCCGCGACAGATCAGATAGACGGGCAGGGGCGCCACATTGCGCGCAGCTCCCAGAGCGATTGGGATAGAGATTATAACGCCCACAACCGAGGCCGCGATGGTCATGATAATGCTCTCAACCATGCCGCTATAGATATCACCTGAACGGCTGGTGAAATCCGGCTGTGTAAAGGCGAGGACAAACTGCTTGCCGCGTTCCAGCCCTTCGTAGACGCGGGCCCAATTGACCTCGATGCTCATGATTGCCACGATCAGATAGACCAAGGCGCCCAAAAACAGCAGCCATCGAAGCCACCGGCGTTTTACCAATGGTGGCTTTTTCCAGGGCTTGCCAACATGGGCGTTCAGGTCAAAGGCCGCGTCACTCATTCGGCCGCGTCCACTGCGACGTCGTCTTCATCCTCGACTTTCTCGATTGTCGCTTCCCAATCTTCTTCACCGTAGATTTTGGTGAGCACATCAGGGGTAAGCGCCCCAGGCGGGCCATCAAATTCAATGGCGCCAAAGCGCAATCCAATCACGCGTTGTACGAACATTTGTGCCAAGTCCACATCGTGAATGTTGATGATCGCGGCGAGTTTGCGTTCTTTGCAAAGCTCGCAAATCAGGCGCATGATCTGGCGTGAGGTTTTGGGATCGAGCGATGCGGTTGGTTCATCGACCAGTAGAACCGCCGGGTCCTGAATCAGAGCACGGCAGATCCCTACGCGCTGGCGCTGCCCACCAGAAAGCTCATCGGCGCGTTTGTCTGCCATATGGGCAAGCCCAACACGGTCGAGAAGGCGAAACGCCTCGTCCACATCCTTTTGCGGGAAACGCCGCAGGAAGCTGCGCCAGAATCCGACATAGCCGAGACGACCAGACAAAACGTTTTCCATTACTGTTAGACGTTCAACCAGAGCGTATTCCTGAAAGATCATGCCCATGCGGCGACGTTCGCGGCGCAATGCGCCTGAAGACAGTCCGGTCAACTCTATGCCATCGAGAAACACCTGGCCTGATGTTGGTTCGACCAGTCGATTGATGCACCGGATAAGGGTCGATTTGCCCGCGCCGGACGGTCCGATCAAAGCAAGGACCTGACCCTCGGGCACCTCGATATCAACTGCCTTGAGCGCCTGATCTCCGGTCTTGTAAGTCTTCACCAGCTTTGCAAGTCGTAGCATTGCCGACCCCGATCCCCTTTTTTGGAGAGAAAGGCGGGCCATATGACCCGCCGGTCCTTAGGTTACTGGCACGCGTAGCTTACGTCATTGGCCGCATCGATCTTGCGGATAACTTCCCAATATTCCTTGTAAGTGATCTCAAGAAATTGGCCTTCGCCGTTCTTTTCAAATTCTTCCTGAAGGGATGTGCCCTCCCATTCGAAGTTGAAAAAAGCGTTGCGGATCTTTTCCTTAAGCTCTGGCTTAAGATTATACACCACGCCGTATCCAGTCGTCGGGAAGGTCTGCGATTTGTAGAGCACCTTGAGGTCTTCTTCCTTCACCACGTTCCTGCTTATCATCCGTGCCTTGACTGAGTTGGCGATTGATGCGGCAAGATAGTCTTTGTTGGCCACGCCGAGGATAGAGTTGTCATGCTTGCCTGAAAAGAGTGGTTCAAAATCGCGTTCGGGGACCATGTCGTAGTCGGCTTTAAGAATTGCCGAGGGGGCTTTGAACCCAGAATTGGACGTAGGCGAAGTGAAAGCCAGTTGATTGCCTTTGATATCCTCAACCGCCTCAACGCCGGAGCCGGGATAGGTGATAATCTCCATCTCATAGCCAAAGGAGCCATCGGGAGCGGCCATAATCGTGAACGGGTTGAAGCCTGCACAATTCACGGCCAGCGGATTGGAGCCGGTATTGAAGCCCGCAATATGCAAACGGCCTGAGCGCATTGCCTCAATCTGTGCCGCGTTGTTCTGAACGGGAAAGAACACGACTGACTTGCCGGTTTCACTTTCCAAATGCGTTAGAAAATCTGCCCAGGCTTCTTTATAGACCGCTGGGTCTTCTACGGGCGTGTAGGCAAAGATAAGGGTGTCTGGATCAATAAGATCAGCTGGATCGGTGGGTGTGTCCGCCAGTAAATCACCATCTGCATCACAGAAACGCTTATCAAGGTCTCCACGCGCGCAATCCTCTGCAACGGCCGGGTTAAAAGCAAATGTCGTAAAAGCCAGTGCGGCGCTTGAAAAAAGTACTGATATGGTTTTCCATGTCAATTCCTCCCAAGGGTAAGGCTATGCGGGCGCCCGCGAAATAACAAAAGAATTTTTCGGTTTTGTAACAGAGTTAAATCTGCACAAAATCCGCTAGAAAATTCTGTGCTATACGCCAACAATGCTTGCTCAACTGCCTGATGGGAGTGTGCGCGCCGTGATGCCATCGATTCCGCGTGACTTCTCAATTAAGCATGTTTTGCATTTCAACTCTTTCGCTTTCACATGCCGGTGTGACATTCTCGATATTAATAGTTGCGCCAGAAAGCAGGCTGCTTGGGCATGAATTTTTGTGTAAAAAAGACCTGGGGCCAGTGAGACAGGTTACGACCCGTTAGAATTTAGGTGCCTATCTGCAAGAACTGCAGCAGAGGTTCTGTTGTCGACGCCCATTTTCTGGAACACCTGTTCGAGGTGTTTGTTCACCGTTCGAGCACTGAGGCTTAAAATGGCACTTATGTCGCGGTTGGTTTTTCCTAATGTCAACCAAAAGAGAACTTCGGCCTCACGGGCTGTAAGCCCGAATGCGCGTTGCAAGACGTCCTCGTTGCACTCCGACCGCCTTTGGATCAACTTGATCAGAATATCTTGCGCAGCAGAGACCCCGATGAACTGCAAAGCATGTGTTTCACTTAGCACGCATTGCTCCACGTCTGAAACTGGTTGGTCTATGCATCCAAGCAACCATTTCTGCACACGGGGTGCGACGATATCAAAAGTATTCGTGTCCAAGGTGCGTTGGGCTTTTTCAGTGCTCCAGACAAGCGCGCCGGCTTTGTCAAAAGCAAGGACAGAGCTTGCGATCACACCAACGGCATTGCGCGCGCTGGTCAGCGCACGAGCATTCAGAATATGCGTTGTCACACGTGCGATCATTTCCTCGACCGCAACTGGCTTTGTGATATAGTCGACGCCTCCAGACCTTAGTCCTTTTACCACGTGTTCAGGATCGGTCAGGCCAGTCATAAAGACAATCGGGGCCGTCGTCGGATTTTGACCGGACTTCAGGCGGCGACAGGTTTCAAAACCGTCCAATTCTGGCATGATGGCATCCATCAAGATCACATCAGGCTGCACCCGCCCTGTCAATTGGATTGCACTGTGACCATCACGGGCGACAAGAACTGTCATGCCTTCGGACTCAAGTGCAGCTGAAACCATGCCAAGAGTGTCCGGGTTATCATCAACCACAAGTGCTATGCATCTGTTTCCTAATTCAGGTCCGGTCATCGTATGACTCCAGGGTATGGACAATTCCGGCCATGTCGAATTTTTCCAATTTGCTGGTCAGATCCCTGATCGTCGCACGGTCTCCTCTGCGATCTGCCGTCAAAGCTTCGAGCGATGTGCGCAGCGCGCTTGCATGTCCAAGTTGAGCAAGGTCCAGCAATTTGGCGCGGTCATCTGTAGAAAGTGGCAAGCAGCTATCTTCGAATTCCGCTCCTTCAACAGTCAGTGTGATCTTTAAAAGTTCCGCTATCTGCAGCACCAAATCATCTAGATTGTAGGGTTTGGCGACAAAGGCGTCGTGCAAGCCCAATTCCGGTCTGTGTTGGCGTTCTTCGTTGGCATGACCTGAAATCATAATGATAGGCGTATTGGCATGCGCACTTTGGCGCAGGGATCGTGCAAAACTCCACCCGTCGCGCCCCGGCATATCTATGTCGAGCAGGATGATGTGAGGCACCGCATCCGCAAGCATCGCTTCGGCCATTTCTACATTAGTAGCGCAGAGAACGACAAAGCCGTAATCGCTCAAAAATTTGTCAAGCAGGGCAAGATGATTGGTGTCGTCATCGACGGCGAGGACTGTTTTGCGCGGGCCTTCATAACCAGTCACAGGCAAGGCACTTGGCTCTGGGGACAGACCTTGTGCGCCGAACACGCTTGGCGCAACAGAGGGCAACATGAGGCGAACGCGGAACATGCTGCCCATATTCACCTGACTTTCCAACTCGATCTGACCACCAAGAATTTCGACCAAAAGCTTGGTGATTGTAAGGCCAAGGCCGGAACCATGTGCGTCTGAACGATTTGCCCTTTCAAAGGGGCGCCAGATGCGGGTCATGTTTTCTTCAGAAATACCAACACCCGTGTCGCGGACTTCGATAACCGCCACTTCATTGCGGTATTTCATTTTAAAATCGACCGACCCTTCTTCCGTATAACGAAAGGCGTTCGACAAAAGATTGATTATTATTTGGCGCAGACGCTTCTCATCGGAGCGTACAAAAGCCGGCAACCGGCCTTCTGTGCGCATGCGGAACCGAATACCCTTGCGTTGGGCCTCATCTTCGAAAATTGAGGTAATTTGGTTCAAAAAGACTTGCAGATTGATCCGGTCGCTCATGACTTCCAAACGACCCGCCTCTATGCGTGAGATATCCAGCAAACCGTCAATAAGCCCAGCCAGATGTTCGCTTGATCTGCGGATACTGGTCAGCGAATTGCGCCAAGCCCCTAATTCTTTGTCTTTCTCTAGCAGCTGGGCAAAGCCGTAAATCGCGTTGAGCGGGGTGCGGAGTTCGTGACTGAGACCTGACATATAGCGCGTTTTGGCCAGGTTGGCGGCTTCGGCTTTGTCTTTTGCTTCTTGTAAAGCAAGATCGGTGCGCTCATGTGCACGGATCTCCCGTAACAATCGCTCAGATTGCCGCTCGGCTTCTTCCATTGCGTTTTTGCGGCTGGTGCCGATCAGAAGATACATCCAGACCGAAATGCCGATAACAATAACGATAGCGCCATAGATAACGGTTAGGAGCGCATCGAAATTAGGCGTTTCGGCCAAAGCTCGAATACCTAAAAGAACACCGCCAAACATGAGCGCGATGACCGCTGTCGCAAAAAGCGCTGTAGCGGTTTGAGTCAACATGACCCGCGCAACCACCCAAGGAAAGATTGCGTAAATCCATCCCTCTATCATGTATCTCAACCGGGCATGGGGCTTGCACATATCGTGACAACTGGTTTCAAGCGAACAACAAAGCGAGCAGATTGCACCGGCATGAAACGGGCAATCGATCATATCCTCTGCATCAAAATGATAGTCGCATACCGTACAATTGCTCTCGGTTAAGGGCTCTTTGGGCTGGGGTCTGGCGATGTAATATTTCCCGCCGGTTCCCCAAGCGATCAGAGGGGCGAGCACAAACGACGTTGCCAGCGCGGACACAGCTGAGAATGCCTGAAGCGTTACACCAAAGAGGCCGCCATAGGACAAAAAGGCAAAGACGCAGGCCATCGCCATAGCTCCAAGGCCAACCGGATTTATATCGTATAGATAGGCCCGCCTAAACTCTATGCCTTTGGGGCTGAGCCCGAGCGGCTTGTTGATCACCAGATCTGCAACCAGAGCTCCGATCCACGCCAGTGCAACATGAGAATAAACGCCGAGAACATGTTCTAACCCGGTAAAAACACCCAGCTCCATCAACAAAAGCGCAATGCCAACATTGAAGACCAGCCAGACAACACGACCAGGGTGGGTTTGGGTCAAGCGAGAAAAGAAATTCGACCATGCGATAGAGCCCGCATAGGCGTTTGTAACATTGATCTTTAGCTGCGAGAGAACAACAAACAATCCGGTGAGCAGTAGTACGGTACCTGGGGAGTTCAAAAGCTGATCAAAGGCCACATAGTACATGCGTGTAGGGTCTGCCGCTTCGCTTATTGGTACGCCCTCACGCAGCGCAAGTGTTACCAGATAAGAACCTGCCACCATCTTGAGAACGCCCAGAACACTCCAGCCAGGCCCCGCAGCAATCATGGCAGCCCACCATTGGCGTCTTTCCTTCTTGTTGGTGGGTTCTGGCAAAAAGCGCAGAAAATCCACTTGCTCGCCGATCTGCGCCACCAATGAAAACGCGACGCCTGTTGCCGCGCCGAACATCAGAAGCCTCGCAGCATCAGGCATTTCTTCCGAGCCAGCAAATGCTGTGCCAGTGTATGACGTCCAAAGCTCGATGTCGTAGCCGACAAAGGCGAGGAAAACGAAAGGCAATATGTGGAGCAGGATCCAAATCGGCTGTGTCCAAGCCTGAAAGGTAGAGATTTTGGAAAACCCGTGGATCACGAGTGGGATCACTACCAGTGAGCTCATAACATAGCCCACAAAGAGCGGTATACCGAGGCAAAACTCTAGGGCTAGTGCAAGGATCGCGGCCTCGATTGCAAAGAAAATAAAGGTAAAAGAGGCATAGATGAGCGAAGTGATGGTTGATCCGACATAGCCAAAACCTGCGCCGCGCGTGAGCAGGTCAATGTCTAGCCCATAGCGTGCCGCATAATAAGAAATTGGCAGGCCTGTTAGAAAGAGGATAGCGCCAACAGCCATTATGGCAGCGATTGCAATATCGAAGCCGTATGTCAGAGTGAGTGCGGCTCCAATTGCCTCAAGCGCGAGGAAAGATATCGAGCCGATCGCGGTATTCGCAACTCGTCCGACGCTCCATCGCCTGGCGCGCCGCGCAGTGAAGCGCAGTGCGAAGTCTTCCATAGTCTCGTCTGCGACCCAGCGATTATATGTCCGTTTTTCGCGTGTTGCACGTAGCGTGGCGATCATAGCCAACTCCACAAATACCTCTTGAGCCTACGTCTGACCTGCCGTGAAATTACTTTTGGCGGTAAGCCATCGCGCGTTCAATTTAGCTCAAATTGAAAATACTGCTCAAAACGCGCACGCCTATACGTCATTTGACGTATGTCTACGGCGCTCCGTCTTCTTGATCATGATTTTAGCTGGGCGCGATGGAATCGCCCGATTTGCAAGCAAGCTGAAAAGGAGGCGATATGTCTGATAAAAATCCGAAACAACCCGTAGGTGGCCTAAGCCGCCGCGCCATGTTGGCCGGCAGCGCAGCGCTAACGGCGACGCTATTTGCACCTAAAGGTCTGAAAGCATCTGATTTTCCAACTGCAGAGGTGAACACGACTGGTCTGGCTGTGACTGATACAACCGTGACATGCGGCATCCTGCATTCGATCACCGGTACCATGGCAATTTCCGAGACCGGTTCTGTTCAGGCTGAAAAGTTAGCCATCAAGCAGATCAACGAACAAGGCGGCATCTTGGGCCGTCAGATCGAATTTATCCAGGAAGATGGCGCGTCCGACTGGCCTACGTTCGCTGAAAAGGCGCGGAAACTGTTGGTGAACGACAAAGTTGCGTCTGTTATGGGCTGCTGGACGTCGGCTAGCCGTAAGGCAGTCTTGCCGGTTTTTGAACAGCATAATGGTTTTCTCTATTACCCAACATTCTACGAAGGCCTCGAAGAAAGCCCGAATGTCATTTACACGGGCCAAGAAGCAACCCAGCAGATCATTGCTGGTCTTGACTGGGTCAACCAGACCAAGGGTGCAAAATCATTCTATCTCCTCGGGTCCGACTATATCTGGCCGCGCACGTCCAATAAAATCGCGCGCAAGCACATCGAAAACTTCATGACCGACTGCAAGGTGGTAGGTGAGGAATATTACCCACTAGGCCACACGCAATTTAACTCCGTGATCAACAAGATTCGTCTGAAGAAGCCTGACGTGATTTACGCAATCGTGGTGGGTGGCTCCAACGTAGCCTTTTACAAGCAGTTGATCGCGGCCGGTATCGATCCCGCGGCGGAAAAACCCATCGTTTTGACAATATCCGTGACCGAAGACGAAATCCGCGGCATCGGAGGAGAAAACATCGCAGGTTCCTATGCTTGCATGAAATATTTCCAGAGCCTTGAGAATGAAAATAACCTCGGTTTCGTCAAAGCTTTCAAAGAGATGTGGGGCGACGACATTGTTGTCGGCGACGTAACACAAGCTGCCTACCTTGGCCCGTGGCTATGGAAAGCGGCCGTTGAAAAGGCAGGCAGCTTTGACATCGACAAGGTGCGGGCCGCTTCCCCTGGTATCGAGCTGAATACTGCGCCAGAGGGATATGTGAAGGTTCATGAAAACCACCATCTCTGGTCAAAGACCCGTGTCGGCAAGGCGCAAGCTGATGGGCAGTATGAGGTGGTGTTCGAGACAGCAGAACTGGTCGAACCCGATCCATTCCCTGAGGGCTACCAGTAAGCCCGAACTTACGCGGCCCGTGTTTCATTTTCCTTTTCCGGGTCGCGTATCTTCTCCCCCCTTTTTCCCAACCGGAGGCTGGCATGTTTGCTGACTATTCCTGGCCCGAGCTTGGCGCGATTTTCGCGATGCAAGGCTTTGCGGGGCTCATTCTTTTTTCGGTGTTCGTGCTGATGGCCCTCGGGCTGGCGATCATCTTTGGCCAAATGGGCGTGATCAACATGGCTCATGGCGAATTTATGATCCTTGGCGCCTACGTGACATACCTGGTCTCAAATTTATTCGCTGATTATATGCCCGCGCTTTTTGGCGGGTATTTCTTTTTGGCCATGGCGCTCGCATTTCTCGCTTCTGGCGCGCTGGGGCTTGTGGTCGAATGGGGGCTCATACGGCATCTCTACAAGCGCCCGCTTGACACGCTTTTGGCGACGTGGGGCCTAAGTTTGATCCTGCAACAGATATATCGGTCGGTCTTTGGTGCACGTGAGGTTGGCGTCAGTATACCCGATTGGATGATGGGCAGTTTGCCGATCACAGATCTAATTGAGGTTCCTATCAACGGGATATTCGTGATGACGCTCGCGGTCAGTATTTCGTTGGGCGTGTATATCTTGATGTTCAAGTCGACCTGGGGCCGCCAGGTGCGCGCCATAAACAACAACAGAGTGATGGCAGATGCAGTGGGCATCAACACAGCCTGGACGGATCGGCTCACCTTTGGAATTGGCTGCGGTGTTGCGGGTGTCGCAGGCTCAGCTTTTACCATGATCGGCTCCACTGGGCCAACGGCAGGCCAGCTATACATCGTCGACACCTTCCTTGTGGTTGTTTTCGGCGGAGCGGGCAGCCTGTTGGGCACGATCGCCTCTGCTTTCTCAATCAGCCAGGCGCAATCAATTATGGAATTTTTCCTGTCCGGTTCGATGGCCAAGGTGCTGACGCTTTTGGTTGTCGTCGGAATATTGATGATCCGCCCACAGGGTCTCTTTGCCCTGAAACTGCGCAAGTAAGGAGCAGGCTAAAATGTCTTTTTCATCCTACATGTCACGCAAAGAGCTGGTCGGTTTTGCCATTCTCGCTGTCATCATCTTTCTTGTGCTGCCCGGTATTCTCGACAGCTTTCGTTTGAACCTGTTTGGCAAGTACCTGACTTATGCCTTCGTTGCGGTCGGTCTTGCGCTCTGCTGGGGCGCGGGGGGGATCCTCAGCCTGGGCCAAGGCGTGTTTTTTGGCCTGGGAGGTTACTGTATGGCGATGTTCCTCAAGCTTGAGGCATCAACGCCTGAGAATACGGCAATTCAGTCCACCCCAGGTATCCCGGACTTTATGGACTGGAACCAGCTGACAGAACTTCCGGTTTGGTGGCAGCCTTTCTATAGTTTGCCGATTGCCCTTCTTGCAGTCGTCGCAGTTCCGGTTTTCTTTGCTTTTGTGATCGGATTTGCGATGTTCACGCGGCGCGTGGGCGGGGTTTATTTCGCAATCATAACCCAGGCCTTCGCGGCGATCCTAACCATCCTTATTATCGGACAGCAGGGCTACACCGGTGGCGTCAACGGAATAACCGATCTACGCACATTACTCGGCTGGGACATACGCACGGACAGCGCTAAGACAACGCTTTACTTTGTTAATGGTGCGCTTCTCTTCGTTGTTTTGTTGATCGCGCAATATGTACGAAAATCCAAACTTGGTCGGCTTTTGATCGCTATGCGCGACCAGGAAGATCGCGTACGGTTTTCCGGCTACAACGTCGCAAACTTCAAGATATTTATTTTCTGTCTTGGCGCAGCCTTCGCAGGCATTGGCGGTGCGATGTTCACGCTGCAAGTAGGCTTTATGTCTCCGACGCTAGTGGGGATCGTTCCGTCGATCGAGATGGTGATATTCTGCGCGGTCGGCGGTCGGCTTTCGATCGTTGGTGCGGTCTATGGCGCGCTTTTGGTGAACTGGGCCAAAACCAGCTTTTCAGAGGCGTTCCCCGAGCTGTGGTTGCTGGGCCTTGGTGGTCTTTTCATTGCGGTGGTGATGTTTTTCCCAAACGGGCTTGCCGGGCTTTGGTCCGAGAAAATCGAACCTCGTCTGATTGCCTTATTCAAGAAGAACACGTCGGTCGGCAACGCGCAAACGCCCGCCAGCGCGCCAGCGGAATAGGAGGTCAAAATGAGCGAACGGTATATTTTGAGCGTCGAAGACCTGACAGTTTCCTTTGATGGGTTCAAGGCGGTTAACGATTTGTGCTTGTACGTAGAGCCAAACGAATGCCACGTGATCATAGGTCCAAACGGCGCAGGTAAGACGACAGTGCTTGACCTAATTTGCGGGCGTACCAAGGCCACCGGTGGTTCCGTAAAATTCAAGGGCAAAGAGCTTCTGGCGATGCGCGAGGATCAAATCGTACATGCTGGAGTTGGCCGCAAGTTTCAGACGCCAAGTGTCTATGAAGACCTCACCGTCTCTGAAAATCTTGAGCTGAGCTATCCCAAGGGGCACGGCGTTTTTGGGGCGTTGCTGTTTCAGCGCGATGATCCGGTTGAGGCGCGTATCAAGGAGGTTGCAGAGACGATCTTCCTTGATGATCTGCTAGATGAAAAGGCTGCTTTTCTAAGCCATGGACAAAAGCAATGGCTGGAGATTGGAATGCTGCTCATCCAGGATCCGGAGCTCCTAATGCTGGATGAGCCGGTTGCGGGTATGTCGGTCGCAGAGCGCAAAAAGACGGCTGAATTGCTCAATCGGATTATTCAAGATCGATCTGTGATCGTAATTGAACACGACATGGGTTTTGTCGCCGATATCGCGACGCGCGTCACGGTCCTGCATCAAGGTCAAATGCTGAGCGAAGGCTCCATGGAGCGTGTCCAGAACGACCCAAAAGTCGTTGAAGTTTACCTCGGCCATTAAGGAGATCCACAATGCTAAACGTGCAAGCTTTGCGCGCCTCATACGGCGAAAGCGAAATTCTCCACAGTCTCGATCTGAATGTGCAACCTGGCGAAATCGTCGCGATAATGGGGCGCAATGGGATGGGCAAAACCACCCTGATGAAGACGTTGATGGGGATCGTTCCCGAACGTGGTGGGGATGTAAAGGTCGGCGACGAAGAAATCACCGGCATGAAGTCCCATCAACGCGTCGCCAAGGGCATCGCGTATGTGCCGCAGGGTCGGATGATATTTTCGGCGATGACTGTCAAAGAGAATGTTGAGACAGGGCTAACCGTGACCGGCAAGAAAGACGTGCCGGACGATATCTACGAGCTTTTCCCGGTCCTGTTGGAAATGAAAGATCGTCGCGGAGGGAACCTTTCGGGCGGGCAGCAACAACAATTGGCAATTGCCCGTGCGCTTGCCTCAAATCCAAAAGTTTTGCTTCTCGATGAGCCCACCGAGGGAATTCAACCTTCGATCATTCGCGATATGGCGCGCACCTTGCGACAGATCCGCGACCAAAAGGGGCTCAGTATTGTCGTCTCCGAGCAAGTTTTGAGCTTTGCTCTCGATGTGGCGGACCGCGTGATGGTCATCGAAAACGGCCGTTTTGTCCATGACAGCCCACGCGCGGGCATCGACGAGGCCAAGGTCTCGAAATTTCTTTCCGTCTAATCAAACCAAACCTGGAGGAAAAAATGCCAGATACACTACAGACTCCAACGGCTTCTTACTCTGCCGATACGCTGATCACTGTCAATCTTGACGAAAGCCCGCACACTAATGAGAAGATCCATAACCGGTGGCACCCGGACATTCCGATCGTTGAGTGGGTTGATCCGGGCGACGATTTTATTGTCGAGGCCTATGACTGGACCGGCAGCCAAATCGCAAACAACGACGATGCAGCCGACGTGCGTGATGTGGAATTGCCGCAGGTGCACTATCTTTCCGGTCCAATCGGAGTGCGCGGCGCTGTACCCGGCGATTTGCTTGTGGTCGAATTGCTTGACGTGGGACCGCTCAATCGAAGTCAGTGGGGCTTCAACGGCGTGTTCTCAAAGAACAATGGTGGTGGTTTTCTTCAGGAACAGTTCCCAACAGCACAGAAATCAATCTGGGACTTCAAAGGGATGTTCACCACATCTCGTCATGTTCCTGGCGTGCGCTACGCTGGTCTCATTCACCCTGGACTTATTGGCACGCTGCCAGATCGGAAAATGTTGGAGGCGTGGAATACGCGCGAGAAGGCTCTGTTTGACACCAATCCGACACGTGTTCCCGCTCTCGCAGAGCTTCCTAACACACAGGCCGCTCACATGGGAAAAATGACGGGTGATGCACGCAGCGAGGCTGCAACAGAAGCAGCGCGCACACTACCACCGCGTGAGAATGGCGGCAATTGCGACATCAAGGATTTGAGCCGTGGCTCGGTTTGTTATTTCCCAGTTTTTGTTGAAGGTGGCGGTCTTTCTATGGGCGACACGCATTTCAGCCAAGGGGATGGCGAGATTACCTTCTGCGGTGGCATTGAAATGGCCTCATGGCTGCATGTTAAAGTCAGTGTGATCAAAGATGGGATTGCGAAATATGGTGTGAAGAACCCGATGTTCAAACCATCTCCGATCACGCCCAAATACGATGACTACCTGATCTTTGAAGGTATCTCAGTTGATGAAGATGACAATCAGCACTATGTCGACATGACCGAGGCGTATCGTCAGGCTTGCCTGAATGCGATCAACTATATGACCAAGTTCGGTTATTCGCGCGAGCAGGGTCTTGCGATCTTAGGGACTGCGCCGGTGCAAGGTCACGTGTCGGGCATCGTGGACTATCCCAATGCCTGTGCAACACTCTGGCTGCCCACAGATATTTTCGAAGGCGACCTGATGCCAGGCCCTGATGGCCCGACCAAATACCTCGACGGATCAGTCGACATCCCAACTGCACCCGATCTTTGATCGCGTAAGTCCAGCCTCGACTTCGGGGCTGGACCTCAAAAAGAAAATAAGGGGACACCCAATGCCAGTTTACCAATATAATTGCGCAACCTGCGGCAGTTTTGAAGAAACCGCATCAATCAGCCGCTTTGCAGATCCATGTGAATGTCCTTCCTGCGGGGCGCTGTCACCGCGCAACTTGCTGAGCGTGCCACAACTTTCAACATTGAATTCCAAAGCGCGAGCCGGACATATGATCAACGAACGTGCTTCCGACAATCCGAAACTTGCCTCGGCCACAGGGATGCGTCCAACCGGTCCGAAGATCAAAAGTCGCGCGCGCACTCACGCGGATGGCTCAAAGTCAATGTCAGGTACGCGCCCTTGGATGCTATCGCACTGAGGTTCACCTCTTGCGAAAAACTAGCGGCTCATTAGAAGTATGGCAAACCTCGGCTATCGGACCGACGTTATCTACGTCGTATTTGCAATTCGCCATGAGCCGCCGCTAGGGCAAACATAACTTCTTGAATGTTAAATCCGCCAATTTGGAGGCAGCCTTGCTCGGATTCTAGTCTTTACGGCTACAATCTGCTCATTTTGGATGCAAAAAGAGATTTGGTCGATAAATCAAAGTGCGCACCGTTTTTATTTTGGCGGCTGTAGGGCACGATTAAACACGCAGGACATCTAGGGTTCCGCCGTTGCATAGATAAACGGGTCTGGTCCGAGAGATTTCGCCGATTAGGCAAATTCCAATCGGTACACGGCGGGACAAAATCCCGGGAGAATACTGCATATGAGGTATGACCGTTTTCTCCTGTTCCGCCACGGTCTGACCCAACTCAGATACCGGCGGAACGTCGAAAAAGGGTTTCTTATGCAAATTGCACGTCACATTTTTGCGGGTGCTGCCGCTTTTATGATCGGCACCGCCAGCACAGCAATCGCCCAAGAAAAAACAGAGTTTCGCGTCGCTTGGTCCATATATGTTGGCTGGATGCCATGGGGCTATCTGGAAGACAGCGGCATCATGGATAAATGGGCCGATAAGTACAGCATCGATGTCGAGATTGTGCAGATCAACGACTATGTGGAGTCGATAAACCAATACACCGCAGGTGCGTTTGATGCGGTATCTGCCACGAATATGGATACGCTTTCCATCCCGTCGGGGGGTGGTGTGGATACCACGGCCTTGATTGTCGGTGATTTCTCTAATGGTAATGACGCGGTAATCGTCAAAGGCGATGGCGACTTAATGTCACTTAAAGGCAAGCCAGTGAACCTGGTTGAGTTGTCCGTGTCCCATTATTTGCTTGCCCGCGCGCTCGACAGCGTTGGCATGAAAGAGGCGGACCTGGCTGGCGTCATCAACACATCCGATGCCGACATGATCGCGGCTTTTGCTACACCAGATGTGGAGTCGGTCGTCACCTGGAACCCGTTGGTTTCCACGATCCTGGAGGATCCAAGTGCCTCAAAGCTTTTTGATAGTTCAGACATACCTGGTGAAATCATCGACCTTATGGTTGTGAATACTGAAACGCTCGCGGCGAACCCAGCATTTGGAAAGGCAATGGTTGGGGCTTGGTACGAGGTGATGAGCCTTATGGCCTCTGGTGACGAAGCCGTGCTTACAGCCATGGCAGAGGCCTCAGGCACGGATCTGGCAGGCTACAAAGCGCAGTTGGCCTCCACCGAGATGTTCTACGATCCAGGCGACGCGGTGGCCTTTACGTCTAGCGCAGCTTTGCCAGAAACCATGGTCAGCGTTGCAGAGTTCCTGTTCGATAAGGGGATTTTGGGAGAAGGCGCGCCCTCTGCAGATTTCGTCGGTATTGAATATCCGGATGGGGCGATCACGGGCGATGCAAGCAACGTGAAATTCCGATTTGACACCACGTATATGCAGATGGCGGCAGACGGCGCTCTTTGAGCTTTTCGAAGAGGCGGAGCGATGCGTTTGATAAACCGACATCCCGGCGTTTTGCCGCGCGCGGTGCTAATCGCTCTGCCCTTCGTTCTTTTGTTTGTCGCTTATGCGATGGGTAGCCAGGCGCGATTGGCGGAAAACCCGTCTGACAAACTGATGCCCTCGCCGACCAAAATAGGCGAAACCGCCATGCGGCTCTTGACCGAACCGGACCGCCGATCTGAGAAAATTTTGTTTTGGTGGGATACCTGGGCCAGTCTTGTGCGTCTCTTTCTGGGCGTTGGTATATCGGCGGCTTTGGCCGTTGGTTTTGGTCTTTTGATCGGTCTTTTGCCTTATGTGCGGGCCACTTTGGCAGGCTTTGTGGCCGTAGTGTCGATGATCCCGCCGCTTGCGGTTCTGCCTATCCTGTTCATTGTCTTTGGATTGGGAGAACTATCGAAGGTCGTTTTGATCATCGTTGGCATCCTGCCCTTCCTGATCCGCGATCTCTCTGCCCGCGTGCTTGAAGTTCCCCGGGAAATGATTGTTAAGGCCGAGACACTCGGCGCCTCAACCTTGGTGATCGCACTACATGTGGCCTTGCCGCAGATGATGCCTCGGCTCATTCAAGCGGTGCGACTCTCACTTGGACCGGCTTGGCTTTTTCTGATCGCAGCGGAAGCCATCGCCTCAGAACAGGGTCTCGGCTATCGCATTTTTCTTGTCCGACGTTTCCTGGCGATGGACGTGATCCTGACTTATGTCATTTGGATCACTCTGTTGGCCTTCCTGATGGATCTAACGCTGCGCTGGATTTCGCGCCGGTTTTTCCCATGGACGGAGGCCAGTCTGTGAGCTTCGTCACCGCGGCCAATATCTTTCAATCCTATGGTGCACGCCCAATCCTGGAGCGTGTGAATGTCAGTGTGGACAAGGGAGAATTTATATCCATAGTTGGCGCTTCGGGCTGCGGCAAATCCACTTTTCTGCGTTTGCTCTTGGCTCAAGAAACCCCAACGCGCGGCGAAATACGTATTGAGGGCGCAAATCCTGCGAAAGAACCTGGCCTCGATCGCGGCGTGGTCTTTCAGAAGTATTCGGTCTTTCCGCACCTTAGTGTTCTAGAAAACGTTGTTGTGGGAGAGGCTTTCCGTACGACATGGGGCCGCTTTTTCGGAGCAGAGAAAAAAGCCGCCCAAGACCGCGCGATGGATGTTCTGACGCGCTGCGGGTTGGATCATATGGCGGGTGCGTATCCCGCCGCCTTGTCGGGTGGCATGCAGCAACGCCTCGCCATAGGTCAGGCCCTTGCTGCAAAACCCCGCATTTTGCTGCTAGATGAACCCTTTGGGGCGCTCGATCCCGGTACGCGCCTTTCAATGCATGACTTTCTGATGGATCTGCGTGCTGAAACTGGGATGACTGTTTTTATGGTCACTCATGATCTTGAAGAAGGGTTCAAGCTGGGCGATCGGGTTTTGGTCTTCGATAAACCTCGCTGGGATCCAACAAACCCGGACATCATCGGCGCCACCATCACCTACGATTTCGATGCTCGCAACGGGGGCATCCCCTACCAGACCATTGAGGAGGAAACCCATGTTCTTCAGCCCACTTGACCGCACAAGGTCGCACGATCCGCGAGACGCAAGACGCGTGGAAAGACGCCATCACCACCCTGACTTAACAAAACTGCAGGGTTGGAAATCCATGATGGCCGAGGCCGATTTGCCCGCAGATCGCTGGGTTGAGGAGACCAAATGGGCGCTGCGCATGGGGTTAACAGGTGCAGAGAGCATTGAAGACAAATCTATTCCCACCTTCGCGCGTGGGGAACTGCCTCACTATGCGGGCATCAATACATTTCTCAAAGCACCCTATGCGGAAGACGTAACGGAGGTAGAAAACTATGACGTCACTGTCCTTGGCATCCCATTCGATGGTGGCACCACCTACCGAGCCGGAACTCGATTTGGACCTCAAGGTGTTCGTAAAATTTCTGCCCTCTATACGCCATACAATTATGAAATGGGTGTCGACTTACGAGAGCAAATGACGCTTTGCGACGCGGGCGATGTGTTTACCATTCCCGCCAATCTCGAAAAGAGTTTCGATCAAATCAGCCGCGCAGTGAGCCATGTGTTTTCAAGCGGTAGCCTGCCCATCATGATCGGCGGCGATCACTCCATTGGCTTCCCGTGTGTGCGCGGTATTGCCGAGTGTACATCCAAGAAAATCGGCATCGTCCATTTCGACCGCCACGCTGACATCCAGGAAAAAGATCTCGATGAGAGGATGCATACAACACCGTGGTTCCACTCAACGAACCTGCCCAATGTGCCCGCCAAGAACCTCGTGCAGGTTGGGATCGGCGGATGGCAAGTGCCGCGGCCGGCCGTCAAGGAAGCGCGTAAGCGAGAAACCAACATAATCACCATGTCCGATATGGAGCAAATGGGCATAGACAAAACCGCTGAGATGGCGCTCGAGATGGCGTGGGACGGGGTCGACATGGTATATATGTCCTTTGACATCGATAGCATCGATTGTGGTTTTGTGCCCGGCACAGGCTGGCCAGAACCGGGTGGGTTCCTGCCGCGTGAAGCCCTGGCGCTGGCGTCCAAAGTGGCCGCTGAAGGTATTTGCGGCATGGAACTTGTGGAGGTTGCCCCGCCCTACGATACATCAGAAATCACAGCCCTGATGGGCACACGCGTCATCGTAGATGTGCTGGGGTCGCTCGTCGCGTCAGGGAACCTTGGAAAGCACAAAGCCCATATCGATAAGCCCGTGACGATCCCACATGGCGAGTTTGAAGGAAAGAGGTGGTCCAATGCCACATGACATCGTCGGTGGCCATATCGGGCACAACCACGCGGATGACCATTTGCACAGCCATCTGCCACCCGAAGACGAAGCGGCAGATTTACAGGTTTTGGCGACACAGTTCATAGACGGATTCATCGAGGCAAAAGACAAAATGGCATATCTACGCCTCGCTGGTGTGCCACTTGAACGCCAGCCAAACGACGGTGGCGCGCCGGTGAAACTGGTTGATGTGCAGTTGACCACGGAATGGCAAGTTGGAACAGCATCCCCTTCGTTCGGCACACGAGAGTTAAGCTATCTACCTTATCCGGGTGAAATGGTAACCGAACGCACAAACTTGTCTTTTGTATATGTATCTCTGGACACAAAAGAGCTCGTAGACCTCAGACGCTTTTTATACGAACGACATTCACAGAAATGACCTAAACTGCGGGCCACTTCTTTTTGTGTTTGCTGCGAGTTCCAATTTGAGCTTGTTGCGACTTCAGCATCTATTGAGCAGATTAGCTCTCATCCCGACCTGGATCGGCAAATTGTCTGTGTTTGCGGCAGCCCATGTTTCATTCAGAGGCGTGCTTCAAATAGACATTGGATGCGATACAAGCAGCGTTTTCTTGTAGCGCGTGTCGATTGGCATTGCTCTATGCAGCCTTTACGCCTGCAAACGCGAGTTTGCTCTGTTGCGCCTTAAATTCAGAGCTAGCGAGCCTGATCGCAAACCCAAATTAGTTCCAAATTTTTTTTTGAACCTTTTTTCCCACTTCGCGCAACTAAAGGACATCTCGCCAACTGAGAGCGCCGTGATCCAACCGACAAAAACGGATCAGGCTTCTGACAGCGAGGCGGTGATGGCAAACGATATATGATGTGATCGGAGAGTGAAAATGTCAGACGCAAACGCAAAAAAAGTCAATGTGGAGGGCCTTGGAATCAAGGGGTCAGAGGGGCCAGACCTGATCATTGGGTCCTTCGGAAATGACAAGATTGATGCGAAGGGTGGGGATGACGTGATCTTCAGTCTCTTTGGAGATGATAAGGTTTCCGCAGGTGCGGGCGATGATTTGGTGTTTGCCGGTTTTGGCCACGACAGCGTGAATGGTGGTGACGGGCGCGATGCCCTCTTCGGTGGAAATGGTCACGACGTTATCGCGGGCAATAAGGGTGATGACTTCATGTTCGGTGGCGCCGGTGACGATTTGCTTGTCTGGAACAATGGCGACGGCTCCGATTTTATGAATGGTGGTCAGGGTTATGATCAAGTTCAGGTCAATTTTAACACCGACCTTGTTAATGATGATCTTCAAAACAAGGACGTGGCTGAATTTTCGGTCACCAACGAAGGCGTGCAATTTGCCCGGATCGAAGTGAACGACCAAACCGAATTTGGCCTGTTCCAGCTCGACATTCGCAAGACCGAAGAGCTGGAGACAAATTTTGGCGGTGGCGATGACACGGCTGTGCTGAAGGGCAATGTGCTGGATGAGATCAAACTGGATCTCGACGGCGGGGACGGTTTGGATACGCTGGATCTGTCACAGCTCGCCGATGGCGTGACGGCCAACCTCAAACGGGAAAAGGTCGAAAAATCCTCCGTCGAAAACTTCGAAAACCTCATAGGGACCGAATTCGACGACCGGTTGATTGGCAACGCAGAAGACAACGAAATCTCGGGGCTCGGCGGCGTGGATACGATCAAAGGCCGTCAAGGCGACGACCTCCTCGTTGGCAACAAGGGCGATGACTTTGTCTTTGGCGGCGCCGGCGATGATACGCTTGTTTGGAACAATGGCGACGGCTCAGATTTGCTCCATGGCGGCGGCGGCTACGACAAGGTCCAGGTCAATTTCGACACAGATCTCGTCAATGACGATCTGCAAAACAAAGATGTGGCAGAGTTTTCGGTCACAGATGAAGGCATCCAGTTTGCCCGTATCGAGGTCAACGATCAAACCGAGGTTGGACTTTTCCAGCTCGACATTCGCAAGACTGAAGAGCTGGAGACAAATTTTGGCGGTGGCGATGACACGGCCGTGCTCAAAGACAATGTGCTGGATAAGATCAAACTGGATCTCGACGGCGGGGATGGCGTGGATACGCTTAATCTCTCACAGATCGAAAGCGGCGTTGAAGTGAACCTTGCTGAAGGCACGCTAGGCACGTCAAAGGCCGAGAACTTCGAAAACGTCGAAGGCACTGACTTCAATGACATAATAATTGGCGACGATCAGGACAACGTTATTGCCGGTGGGTCTGGATTCAACATTCTGGCAGGGGGCGCGGGTGCGGACACATTCGTGTTCCGCGAAGGAGACGAGGGCGTGAGTGTTATCGTCGATTTTGAAGTCGGTGTTGATCAGATCCGCTTTGAAACCACTAATCCAGACGTCACGGTAGAAAACATACTAGGGAACCTGTCTCAGGAGGGCGATGACGTTGAGTTGGCCATCAATGATCGGATCATCACCTTTGAAGATACAACTCTCAACGACTTTAGCGCCGACAGTTTCATGATTGCATAATCGTTTATAAGTATTCGGTGTTGGGCCCCGCCAGTGTTATGCTGGCGGGGCTCGTTGTGAGCTCGAACAGAGCGCGTCTTCTTGGTGCAGGGGAGCTTTGCGCGGTGCAGATGTTGCCGCCTTGATATATGGCCTGTGAAAGGCCAGGGAAAGAAGAGTGACCGACGCTGGTGCTTCTTACCGGAAGATTGCTTCCCAATTCGCGCTAAAAGATACGACGCAAGCGTTAGTCTATGTGGGGGCTTCAAATCTCTCGAAATTTGGTTGCATACGTGAAAAGCGCGATGAGGAATAAGACCCTATTCATCAAACGGCTTTATCTTATTCCGGAGATCTGAAAGCTCAAATTAACCAAGGGTTACAAAGCATTTAATCCAGATGAAAAGTATCGCGCGAGATAGGCGTGCCATTCTCCATTTGTTTGCGAAATGCACACTTAAAAGCTTTGAGGTTCAGCGCAGCTTTGAAACAGTATTAGCTTCAATAATCTTTCTGCCAGAATACGCCCGCACCTGTTTCGCCGGAATTGGAGACCGAGCCGCGGATCTTGGTGTTTTTGTTGAGATCAAAGTTCAGGTTTATCTGCGTGTTGCTGTCGCTATCTATTTCCACGTCGGAGTAAATATTCTCGGTAATGTTTTGGCCAATGGTAACTTCGGTTGCCCCTGTCTCGGTGGTCGTCACATCCAGATTGTCGATGTTCAAACCCTGCCGCGTACGTTCAAGAAAGCTTGTGCCGCCGCTTGTGAGCGTGCGCACTGAGGCCACTAAGCGTGCAATCTGAAACGGTGAAAGCGTATCGATACTGCGGCCAAACAGGACCTGCGCTAAAATCTCGTCTTCCGGCCGATCCGGACTAGACGAAAGCTCAAGCTCCGGCGCGTTAGCTGGTCCTGACACGGTTATTGTTGCGGTAAGCTCTTCTGCTTGAGTTTCTGCCGTGACCGATATGTTAGGCACCTCTGCGCCAGAGGCCACTATCACGCCTTCAGTCAAATCCAGTCTGCGGCCCAGAAAATCAAGACGACCGCGCTCAAGCGTGAAGCGGCCAACAGGTTCCGGGTTTTGCGCTGTGCCTTGCACTGTTACGCCGCCCGAGAACTCAGCATCCAATCCGCGCCCGCGCACAAAGATTGGATCGCGCGCACGCACAGCAATGTCGAGGGGGACCGTGACACTACTTTGCGTCGTGCCGGACCTTTTAGGGCCTCGTTCTTCGACACCAGCGCGCAAGCGGGTCTGCCGTGCGGCAGTTGAGCCGCCAACATGCCGGATTTTTGGGATTGCCGTGGCACCGCCCAAACCGGTGTCAGGGACGCGTATTTCGGTCTCAAACAAATCGATGCCGCCCGTCACCGCCAATCTTGATGTGGCCGAACCGGTCAAAGCCAGTGCGATATTGGCCTTTGTGGTCAGCACGTCTTCGAATGCATAGGCAAACTGATCAATCCGAAGGTCAATATCGGTTGGGTACTGCGATTGGAGCGAGACCGTGCCTGTTGCGTTCATACTGCCACGATTGGCTGTTCCTCGCGCGTTGATCTGGGCGCGTGCAGTGGACAGTGAAACCGTTGCGCTTAGGTCTTCGAGCGTCACATTGACGATTGGATCAAAAAGGCGAGCATCTGTCATCTGCACCTGGCCGCTAAGCGCGGCAAGAGACAACGCGTCGCGCAGTGCCAGATCAAACCGGACATCTCCGCTTATGGATCGATCGCCAACAAAAGGCGCCGCCAGAGCTAAAGGCAAATCACCTTGCACCGACAGGTTCGTGCCCGGTCCCCCCGCGGCGACAGGACCAAGTAATCGCGCGCTTGCGCCGCTATCGGTTCGAAGCGTCAGGTTAAGCACCGGTGTTGTGCGCAAGGCAGACACGTCTCCTGATAAGCGCGCACCTCCAGCAAGGTCCGGCGCAAAAGCGGCCAAACGCGCTAGGTTGACTTCGATGCTGACGCGATCCTCAGGCTCTGCGAGAGCGCCCGTCGCAGTTGCGGTAAGCCCAGTTGCTTCTAGGTTAGCATCCATGCCCAACCTGCCCGTGGGCTGACTGATTTCGAGGTTCAATTCTGCTGGCCCGGGAAGTTGCGGCACAAAAACTCCGGCATTATCTAATTTTGCCTGAATAGAAAGCGCGCCCGCCTCTCCAAGTGGTCGCCCAGTTGCCTCCGCCTCTACACCACGAGACGCCTTGAGGCGCGCGGAAATATCTGGCGCAACAATGAAATCATCAACAGTCGCGGTTAGTTCCGCCGGTCCGGGCAGCGCCGCAACAAACTCTGCTAGGTCGTTGATCGATGCTTGCAGTTCGACGCTTGGCATTTCACTTGTCAGGGTACCCGCCAAGTTGGCCAAGAGACCTGGCTCGGTCGTTGCCGTCACTTCAAAGGGCAGACCTTGGCCTGCGAGATTGAAAGACCCTTCTACGATGCTCGGCCCCGCCAGTTGGGGCACAAAGGCTCCAAGGTTAGTCATGCTGAGTCTGACATCAATTTCCGCATCCGGGCCGGATACAGGCCCCGACACGAGAGCTGTGATCCCGGGTTCTGACATAAGTCGCGCCTCGGCAACCGGGTGTTCTCCGCTGAGGGCCAGAGACGCATCAATTGCCATCTCACCATTCAGCGGAGCGGCAAAGCGCTCTATTTCAGCGAATGTACCGATCAGGTTCACCGCTGCGTTTGGACCGGCCAGATCTCCATTCACATCCACTGCTAGTCCAAACCGCGAGGTAATCTGCGCAGCTACGTTTTGAATACCCTGAATGTCGCTTAAGGCTGCCTTTATCGCCACTGGCCCTTGTAACCGTTCGTCAAAAATCCCTGCCTCCCGCAGGTTAACAGAAACCTCAAGCGCTCCATCACCACTATTGATTTGCCCCTGAGCCGTGGCATTCAGTTCGGAATTGGATAAATCGAAAGCCTCAATGCGTGAGCCGTTTTCATCGCGCGAGAATTGTAGCGCAAGTTCTGTTGGCGGCGACAGAACGGGGGTCAATTGTGGCGCACCAATATCCAGGTCTTGAGACGTACCCGAAAGTGATACCGCAAGCGATCCACCCGGCACTTCTGCAGAGACATCCAGCGTTGCGTCGAGAGCGCCGTCCAAGGCAATGCCAGCAAGTTCAGCAAACGGTGCCAGCTCTGGAATATCCGTTTCAAGCGTAGCCGTCGATATCAACTGGTCCTCGCGTGGTGCGATCTCAAATTCACCGGTCGCGGTTCCGTTTGGACCCGATAAACGAAAGTCTTGCAGAGAAAATTCTGAAAACGACTGCGCCGTGAGATTAGAGGTCAAACGAGTGTCGCCGCCGAACGCAGACGTAATTCCTGCTTCATTCGGCGCATTCAGTCCGAGGGCTTCCAAAGACAGTTGAGCGGTCAATGCTGTGTCAGCGGATGGTGAAAGCACGCCATTGCTCATCAATTTCAAAGCGTTGATGACAATGCCCTCAGTGACAACCTGATCAATTTCTGCGGCAAGGCTCACGGCCTGGCTTTGTGTGCGATCGAATTCAAGATTGAGCTGCGCTTTGGTGACATCGACGGTCGTTCCTGGCAGTCGAACTGGGGAAAACCCGTTCTCATTAACAATCAATAGGTCAAGTTCGAACGCCCCCGGCATCCGGTCAGCATCGACCCGCGCGGAACCGGTTAGAGAGAGCGATTGCGTCCTTAAATCGAGCGCGCTGAGGTCAAAGACACCGCTCTGTGCGCGTCGCCCTGCAACACTCAGAGTGGTTTGCGAGCCAAAAAATTCCTGGCTCTCGCCATGCAAAAGTGGGCGAATGTCGCCTGCAAGGTCAGCTGCAAACTGTCGCCCCGTCTCATCACCGATAAGAGACACTCGTCCTGTTAGCCGTTCCTCGTTCTCCGTGGCCAACCGGATATCAATATCCAACGCATCAAGAGGACCGGCCCCATCGGCATCAAGAGACAAAGATGGCGTGCCCGGTAAGTCAAGCGCACGCGCCACCAATCCGCCCTCTGGTTCATTCACAGTGAGATCGAGCTGAAGGATTTGTGCTTCCCCATCAAAATCGAGCGTTACCGAAACCTCGCCCGAAACCTCATCAATGCGCTCCGCTTTAAGCAAAAGCTTAAGACGCTCTTCGGCAAGCATTGCGCTCGACGTCACGCGTGCTTTGAAGGCCGTGCCAAGGATGTCCTCGCCCACCGATACCTCTTGCAGAGCGAAACTCTGGACATCAATTGAAATTGGTAGGTCGGGAATGCCAAACCCTGATGCTTCTGCGCTTGGTGGGCTCGGATCAGACATTGGTCGGCGTGAGATTTCGAGCCTTTCCGCGCTGAGCTCGCGAACCTCAAGGCGCCCCCGCAAGAGTGCGGACTGCGTCCAGTCGAGCGCCACACTTTCAAGCGTAAGCCACACTCCGGTGGCATCCGATATCTGTAGCCGTTCCATGCGTGCCTGAGACGACAATGCGCCCGTAAAGCCATCGATCTCTACGATACGCCCCTCGCTGGAGAGCTGATTTTCCAGAAGACGTTCGGCCAAAGAGCTTTGCGCGTATGCATAAGAGCCCCAAAGGCTCGCCGGGAACCCTAGTGCAAAAGCACAAACAAAAGCCCGACACATATTGCGAAAACTGATCAAAACGCCTGTCCTATCCCAACGAAAAGACCGAAACTATCCTCTGAATCGCCACCCAATGGAAACCCGATATCGGCTCGTATTGGGCCAAGCGACGTGAAGTATCGCACGCCAATCCCGACGCCGGCGTGGCTTTCTCCATCGGCAAAGAAGCTTTCATCTGAGATGTATCCCACATCAAAAAAGCCAACAACGCCAAGTGTGTCGCTTATCTTCTGTCGAAGTTCGAGGCTCGCGCCGAGAAAACCCCGGCCACCGATTAGACCTGTTGGTGTCTCTATGCCAAGGGATTGAAAGGATTGCCCGCGCACGGTTCCGCCGCCGCCGGAAAAAAAGAGGAATTCGGGAGGCGTTTCATCGCGGGCGCTGCCGACCACCGATCCAAGTTGAACGCGTCCCGCAAGAACAGTTTGCGATCCTAACGCGCGGTAGGCTCTTGCATCACCCGTTAGCCGAATACCTGTTCCACTATCATCGGCTAGGCCCACAAATGGCTCAGCAGAAACTTCGAAATATCTGCCACTGATCGAGTCAAGCTTGTCATCACGTCGATCCAGAACCGCGTCCCAAGTCAGCACGAGATGCTGAAATCGGCGTGTGCCGAAACTGTCCTTGGTTTCTGCAAACCGAAAGAGCCCACCTAAGCCAACAACCAACGCCCCGTCTTGGAGTTTGCGGTCTCGTCGCACGCCAAACTCTACCAGATCACTTTCAAAAGCGACCTCATCAAGCCGCTCGAGATTTGCAAAAAGGGTCAAAGTATCATCAGCTCGGCGAAACCCGGGGATGCTCAAACTTGCGCCGACGTGAACGTCAATACCGCCAGTATCGTCTCCAACACCATCAATATCGGCATCAAATCGCAGGCGTTCTGCGCCTCCGAATGTATTGCGTTTGAGCCAGAAAGCCTCAAAGGAAAAGCCTGCCTGTTGCTCGATTTTAATGCCAAACCCAACGCGTCGTGGATCAGCATCCGTTACTTCAACGTCTACATCCAAGGTCCCGTCTTCATTTGGTGTATCGCGCTCGCGGACGACCACAGAGTCAAACGCGCCGGTTTCGAAAAGACGTCTTCGCACGCGTTCAAGATCAGCAGGGTGATATGGCGCACCACTCGGCAAATCAGAAATTGCCCGGAGCCGCTTGGCCCGAACGCTGCTGTCATCGGGAACATTGAGCGCGCCGAACCGCAAGGCTGGACCAGGATCAATGCGCAGCTGCACATCCAAACGGTTTTGGCGGTGACGTGCGACGATATCCTGACTGCTGACGCGTGCCTTTGCATGCGAGGCCTCGCGCCATGCCTCAAGGGCAGAGGCGCCTGCTGACCGGATCGCCTCGGTGCTTGCAATAGCGCCCGGCGCAAATTTTTCGGGCAAATTGGTCTGTGGGGCAAGCGGACTGACCTCGGTTCGACCGAAGCGAAAGGGTGCACCCAAATTGATACGAATATCGACCGGCCTTACACTTCGGATGGTGTCAAAAACATCGATCTCAGCGGCTTCATGCCCTGCAAGGCGGATCGATATCTCAGCCCCGAAGAATCCAGCCTCATAAGTTACCGCTAGAAGACGCGCGTAGTCTCCGCGTGCGGCGGCGATAACATCTGAAGGCGGTTCATCATCCTCGACGCTTAGGGACAATGCCTCGGCCTCCAAACGCTCCGAGAGTTCATCGTTTTGTGGCGAAACGATGAGCGTCTGGCCAAATGCCTGTAGTGACGAGAAAAGGAGAAAACATATCAAGCAAACTGAAAACCAAGACGCTTTCGGCCGAAGTCTGTTGTGATGGACTTGCGTCATTTGGATCAAAGTTTCCATGATATGGTACTGCTCGAGAACGAGATAAAAACGCATGTCACAGCGCAAACACCCCAGCCGATTACTTCGACCCGCTAAACTTATACAGCGGATCATCGCAGGCAACCCTGTGGCGATGCGCTCCGCGCAAAACTTTAGAAACTAATACGCAGGCCATCTGTCCGTTTATTAGGCGGGCAAATCAAAGCCATTTGAGAAGTTTGAATACAGTGTAAAGCGCGGCGCCTGCTACAATGGAGCCCAAGGTCAAATACCAGAAAGCAGAGGTAAGCTCAGTGCCGGGCATCCCGGCGACATTTACACCAAAAAGGCCAGTCAAAAACCCTAATGGCAAAAAAATCGCAGCGATGACCGACAACAGATAACTGTTACGATTTAAAACGTTTGCCCGTTCAGCTTCGACAAAGTCGCGGAGGGCAGTCAGGCGTTCCCGTGTCGCATCCAAAGTTTCCAAAATACGCCTGTTGCGATTGCCGTACTCGCTGATCAAAGCTAACGCACTTTCATCAAGCCAAGGTATGCTTTGCTCGATGAGGTCATCTAACGCTTCGCGCTGGGGGCTCATGTAACGTTTGAGTTTGATCGTCGTCATGCGCGCTTTCGTGATTTCCTCAATCGAAATAGTCTCTTCAGAAAGGGCTTCTTCAATTTCATCGGTGGTCTCTTCTATTTCGTTCACCACAGATTCGATGCGCCTGGTTAAGTTGCCAATGAGTTCTACAAAAAAAGCTCCGACTGATGTTGGACCCTGTCCGGTTTCGGCCTTTTTTGATCGCATCTATGGCAAGAACCTTTCGTAGACGTACCGAAATGATGCGATTTTCTGTTACCCACAGTCGCAGAGACACCATATCGTCCGGGGATGCAGTGGGATTCAAATTCACGCCTCGCAAATTCAAAAGGACACCTTCGTCCATGACCTCGCATCTTGGTCGCGTATGAGTGTTCACCATCGCGCGGGCGGGAATGTCTGGTAATTGTGAAGCCAGCCATTGTTCGGCTAGGCTTTCGTTCAGGTCGAGGTGAAGCCAAAGATAACCTGACGCCGGTGGCTTATCGTTAAGTCTTGCAGGGGTAGCGTTGCCGTCCTGAAATGCAAAAGCGCATACCGGCGTTACGCTCTCAATTGAAGAGGGTTGTGTGCTCATAATTTACAGTCCACACCTTTGTTTAAAAACGACATTATCATCTTTGAACTCTTGCGTGGCAGCACGAAAGGTAATTTTTTGCCTTGTCGATCAGTGTTCGTATTTGCGGGGCAGCTGATTTGGCCGTCTTTACGCGAGCCGAACTGCCGCGCCACAGCAAAACCGACGCGTCGATTTTAGCTCCAGAATAAGCAATCAGCTTCGAAAGCCGGATCCCGATTAGAGCCTGCTGGCGTTTGGTACAAGGCTGCACGGTTTAAAGTGTGCTGCGAGCGCGAAATCACTTGCGGTACAGGCGAAAAGCTATCACAGTGAAAATCCGAGGTGTCGCGCCCTGGCGCGGAGAATTGGGAAGCCGGTGCAAATCCGGCGCTGCCCCCGCAACGGTAAGGATGGGGGGTCGAGCACAGAGCCACTGGGGCGCATGTCCTGGGAAGGCGCTAGACCCGCAAACCCACCAAGCCCGGAAACCAGCCTTGGAATACGTCAAACTGCGGAGGGCGGTGCGGGCGTCTCGGGATGGTTCCGCGCGCTCTCATTTTTCTCTGCCCCAATCGGTCCGGGGTGCGACCGGGAGAAAACCACACATGCACGCCACAGCGATTTTACGGCATTTGGAAGAGAGCGCAGCCACCGGGGCCGAGGCGGATGCGCTGGCTCGCATGGGCTTCATGCAATGGATGTTTGAACATCCAGGTTGTATTACTCATATTGAGCTCAAATCTGCTCTCTCGGAGCCTGCCCTTCAAACTCCGGCCAGCCCTGCCGCACTTGCCTTTGTGGGATTTCTGAAAGATGCAGAGATTACGCCAACACCTGTTACACGGCGAAGGCTCCGAACAGAACGTGTTCTCCAATAAAAAAACGGCGACGTCAGGGAGGAGGAGAGACGCCGCCGTTATTTTACGCCAAGCCTCGGGAGGAGGATGGGCTTGTCGCAGGTTTGGGCCCTGAAGGCCGCGTATCGTGGCAAGTTCGCTGAAAGGATCTCGAACTCACCAAACTCGAAACAGCTGTTAATCGTCGCCGTCCTGAGCTAAAAAATTCACTGAAAACAAAGTAAAGCCTCAGCGTCTTGATAATGAATATAGGAGTGTTGCTGCGCATGCACAATAATTTATGCTGCAATGCAGCTATGCGTTGATAACATGGTGGAAAAGCAAAAAATATTAGCAATTTGCCTATTTTTTGGCCGCCAGTTTAAGTTTTTACCAAATGTCTAAAATCACAGCTGATGATTTGGGCGGTTTGACTGGAGAACGGGCATGTCTGAGATTTTAGACAAAGTTCGCGAACAACTAGAGACTGTAGAGTTACCAGACGGTGGAACTTTGATTTCACGCGATATGGTGAAAGCGCTGAGCTTTGACGCCGGAGTTGTGAGATTCGTACTCGAAGCACCCAATCCCGAAGCGGCGCGTCAAATGGAGCCAGTGCGCGCCATGGCAGAGCAGGCGGCGCTCAGTGTCGATGGCATTGAAACTGCGAAAGTTGCGCTGACGGCACATAGTCCGGCACAAAGTAAACCCTCAAATGCGTCGCCCAAATCGCCCCCTTCATTGAAGGTCGGGGGCCATCCTAAAGGCGGACAGGAGAGCATTCGACCCGTGTCCGTGCGCTCTATCCTTGCGATTGGAAGCGGTAAAGGTGGTGTTGGTAAGTCCACTGTTTCCTCTAATCTGGCTGTGGCTTTGGCGAAACAAGGCAGGAGGGTCGGTTTGCTTGATGCCGACGTCTATGGCCCAAGCCAGCCAAAAATGATGGGTGTTGACGCCCGAGCGCAGAGCGCAGATGGCAAGATCATCGAACCGATTGAGGCACACGGCGTCAAAATGATGTCAATCGGCCTGATGATGGAGGCGGATAAGGCGGTGATTTGGCGGGGTCCGATGCTAATGGGGGCACTGCAGCAGCTTATAAGCCAGGTCCGCTGGGGTGAGCTTGACGTTTTGCTTGTTGATTTGCCTCCGGGTACGGGCGATGTACAGCTTACCTTGTGTCAAAGAGCACATCCCACGGGCGCGCTCGTCGTTTCAACGCCTCAAGACGTCGCGTTGCTGGACGCCCGCAAAGCCATAGACATGTTCAAAAAACTTGGTACGCCTATTCTGGGTCTCATTGAAAACATGTCGATGTTTCACTGTCCGGAATGTGGTCATAAATTCCCAATTTTCGGTAACGGTGGCGTTGCAGCAGAGGCCCAGGAACTCGGGGTTCCACTATTGGGAACCCTGCCTATTGATCTTGAAACACGCATGGCCGGCGATGCCGGAGCCCCCGTAGCGCTCGGCACCGAACATGCGGCGCAAGCCTATGCTCTATTGGCCGCGCGATTGGTACAGGGCGGCATGGCCTAAACCAACTAAGTGGAAACCTTCGTAACAGGCAATTGGGTCTTTTCATTGTTCCAAAAATACTCCGGGGGTTTGGGGGCAGTGCCCCCAATGAAACTTACGCGCGCAGCGCGCTCTTAAGAGCGTGGCTAAAAATCTCGCCACGTGCCAAGCTTGATGCTCAGCTGGTCAGAATCGATTACACCGGCCACGACGCCGAGCTCAATATGCCGCCCAGGTTTGATTTCATATACGAATGACGGTGCCAGTTTTACAAAAGTATCTCCATTAAGAGGCTGGCCAGTTTGCACTTGAAAAATGGTCAACGATCGGTCCCATGGTCGCAGGCCAAAGGTGAAATTACTCTCAATACGTCCCTCATCCTCTTGGCTTATGAGCGCCGTTGTATCAAGCGACACCCAGCCGTTGATTTCGCGGAGCTTAATGCCCCGGCCCCAGGAAAACCCGGGCTGAATTGCGACCTCGCCATCAAATGTACCCACGCCAAACTCAAGCGAATAGCGGGCGTTTTGATCAAGTGGACTTATAGGGTAGCGCAAGAACGCGATAATTTCCGGATCACCAAAAGGGCGGGTGCCAGCGTCGAGACCAAATGTAAGATTGTTCTTCAATCCTCGCTCAAAGAAGAGCGAAGTGAAAAACTTGTCCTCGTCGGTGATATCTTTTTGCACATCAAATTCGCCAGAGATCGAAAGAAACATCTCTCCTTCAGGGCGCGGCCAAGGCCCGGCTTCACTTTTGTGTGGCGCCAACGCCGTCGTGAATAGAACCGCGATGTTAAGTGCTAGCCCGCACGCTCGGCTCCTTTGAGTGTCTATGAAAGCACCCGAGCGCACCTAGCCGCCGCCCGCGTCCAGCACCTTGACAAGACCAAGCGCGCGGCCTGCAGAAATGGACAGGGCGTCTGATGCTAGTCCTCGCGGCGTTTGATAAGCCCGGATCGCGTTTCGCGTGGGCTCGTCGTCGGCGCCCGTAATCGCGCCTTGATAAATGCCGCGCGCTTTTAAAGCGCGTTGCAAGGATGCCGTAAAATCTGGAACCTTATCGGCCGCGCAAGGGGTCTGGAACCATTTCTCAACGCCCGTGGTTACAACCTTTTCTTCGGTGCCTGCGCGATATATGGCGGGCTGCACTATAGAGCCGTCCGCAGCGGTTTTTGCGGGGTGCACGAGTATCTGCGTCTCCACGGTTTTGGTCACCGGTTTGGACGTGATTTTATCCCAGCAAAGATCAGATGGCGCGCTTGGTCGGGCATCCAAAAAATGCGCGACAAGCGGTTCTTCTGCAGCGTCTTTTTCCGGATAGGTTGTGCATCCGATTAACAGGCTTCCTGATATCACGCAGGCAATTAGCCTGGCGGTTCTGAAATATAGTATCATCTGCTCGTGCTTTTTTGCTTGGTAGTAGACTACTCTGTTTTTGCCTTTGTGGAAAGAGGGGCGTCAACGATGAGCAATTGATCGAGCATAGGAGAGATGTCTTCAATCTCTTCTGCTACAACATGAATTACGCCCGCTTGTCGTTGCAGGCGTCCTGTAATGCGCAAAAGCCGTCCCGCGATCACCGCTCGGCGAAACTTCTCATAAAGTGCGCGCCAGACAACCACATTGATGACACCTGTTTCATCTTCAAGCGTCAGGAAAATCACGCCTTTGGCCGTGCCCGGGCGCTGGCGCAGAATAACCAGCCCTGCCACGGTAACCCGGGCGTTATCAGGTGGCTCCCTGAGACGGTCCGCCACCAACACCGCAGGCGGGCGCGGCCATGTATCGTACGTTTTGGCAGATGTGAAAACACGCATGAGAACAAAAATAGAACAAAACCATTTTGTCGCAAGCTGTTTTCTGCTCTCGAAATTTCAAGATTTTTGGCCTACGCTTAACCAATCGGCCTTCCGCACGGAGAGCATGTTGACTAAAGTCACCTTTATTGAGCCAACTGGCACGCGTCACGAAGTCAATTTGGATAATGGCGTCAGCCTAATGGAAGGGGCCCGCTCGGCTAATATTCCTGGTATTGCTGCTGATTGCGGTGGCGCCTGCGCCTGTTCAACTTGTCATGTTTATATTGACCCAGAATGGGTCGGGCAGGTGCCGCAGAAAGAAGAGGTGGAAGAGGACATGCTTGATTTTGCCTATGCGCCTGATCCTAAGACTTCTCGACTGACCTGCCAGATAACTGTTACCGAGGACTTGGATGGTTTGGTTGTCCTTATGCCGGATCGTCAGGTGTGAAATCGGCCGGGGCGCCGCGCCAGACCTTTCTTTTATTGTTCACTCTCGCTCGCGGCGCATGTCTGTCGATCTGCGTCTGGCTGATGTTGCTGGCGCCAGAAATAGGCGTTGCTCAGGTGCTTGATGCAGGGCGTGTGCACGAAGACGGCTGTAATCGTCCAGCCCCACCACCACATGGAGAAACAGCAAGGTCAGAGAACGGCTCCGTTGTCGCCGCACGTTATTTTGGGGCAACGAATGATTATCCCCACGGTGTTCTAGGGGACGAGATCGAAGCTGAAGGAGTGCTGGTTCGGTACGACAACGGCGAACGTGTGATTTGCGATACGGTGCTGGCCGGAACAGACCGCGTTTTTGAGGATATTACGCCGCGGCTTGCCGATCTTGACGGAGATGGCGTGAATGAGGTGATTGCCGTGGCCTCTCATGCGCAACAAGGTGCCCGGCTTGAGGTTTACGGCTATCCCAAGCTCGGGCAGGATTTTCAGCTTTTGGCGGCAACGCCCTATATTGGAACGCGGTTTCGGTGGTTGGCGCCGATCGCAGTGGCTGATTTCGACGGGGATGGATTTGTAGAGATCGCCTATGTGGACCGGCCGCATCTGGCGAAGACCTTGCGCATTTGGCGTTATCGGGACGCGGCGCTGGAAGCTGTGGGCGCGATGCCCGGCGTGAGCAATCATAAGATCGGCTGGCCCTTTATTGTGGGCGGTTTGCGGGACTGTGGGGCTGGACCTGAGATGATCCTCGGGAGCGCGAATTGGCGCGATGTTGTTTCGGTCAGGTTTGCAGATGGGGAATTTGCAACGGGTCGTTTGGCTAGGTTTAGCAGCCCAGAACAACTGAACGGGTTTCTCGACTGCGATTGAGCGCGAAGAGATTTTATGCCTCCGGCGGGGATATCTCCGGCAAAAAGAAATAAGGCGTGAGGCTAAATCCTAGAGCGCGCGCCAGCCGATGTCGCGACGGCAAAAGCCTCCGGGCCAGTCGATCTGATCGACCATGACATAGGCCCGGTCTGCAGCCTCGCGTAAGGTAGCGCCGCGCGCTGTGATATTGAGAACGCGACCGCCACTTGCCACGATTTGTCCGTCCTGTTGCACCGTGCCTGCATGAAACACCATGTGCGCGCTATCCTCGGCACAAGTCTTCAGCCCGTTTATCGCGCTGCCTTTGTCATAAGACCCTGGATACCCCTTTGCAGCCATGACCACCGTTAGAGCATGATCCTCAGCCCAGTTGACGCGAGCCTCTCCGAGGCGAGCCTCAGCCGTTGCTTGCAGCAGATCAAGCACCTGAGCGCCGAGCCGAAGCATAAGGACCTGGCATTCGGGATCGCCAAAGCGGACATTGTATTCCACAAGGCGTGGTTTGCCGTCCTTGATCATTAGCCCGACATAGAGAACACCTTGATAAGGCGTGCCGCGCCGAACCATTTCCCTTAGCGTCGGCCGCACAATTTCATTTAGAGTTGCCTCTGCCACCTCTTCCGACAAAACCGGCGCAGGTGAGTACGCGCCCATCCCGCCTGTATTGGGGCCAGTGTCGCCCTCACCGACGCGCTTGTGATCCTGGGCTGTGCCAATAGGCAGTGCGATTTCACCATCGCAGAGCACGAAAAATGAGGCCTCTTCGCCGGTCATAAATTCCTCGATAACCACTTCGGCGCCGGCACCGCCAAAAGCGCCGCCGAACATGTCATCAATCGCGGCCTCGGCCTCGGGCAGGGTCTCGGCGATGATCACGCCTTTGCCTGCAGCAAGCCCATCGGCCTTGATCACAATCGGGGTGCCTTGACTGCGGACGTAGGCTTTCGCCGATGCTGCATCGCGGAAGTGACCATAGGCGGCGGTTGGCGCACCCGCCGCATCGCATATCTCTTTGGTGAAGGCTTTGGAGGCTTCGAGTTTTGCTGCTTCTTTGGACGGACCAAACACCAAGAGGCCGGCCTCGCGCAGCCGGTCCGCCACACCCGCCGCAAGCGGGGCCTCGGGTCCGATAATAACGAACTCAATCGCATTGGCTTGGCAGAACTCAGACACCTCGGAACCGTTTTCAATATCCAGCGCTGCGCATTCTGCAATCTGGGCGATACCGGCGTTGCCCGGCGCCACGATGAGTTTGTCGCATTTGGGGTTTTGCATCACTGCCCATGCGAGCGAATGTTCTCGCCCGCCGCTGCCAAGAATAAGAATATTCATCCGCCCCTCTTGCGCTTCACCTTCTTTGATCGCCGTTCTAAGGTGGCAAGGCAGGCTCTACAAGACAGGTCCGATGTCTGATTTAATTGATGATCCAAGCCCCGGCGAAAACGCCCCGGAATTCAGCGTCTCGGAACTGTCCGGCGCGATCAAGCGGGTGATTGAAGGCGAATTTGCTTTTGTCCGGGTGAAAGGCGAGGTGGGACGCATAAGCAGGCCGCGCTCGGGCCATATCTATCTTGATTTGAAAGATGACCGTTCCGTGCTGGCCGGCGTGATCTGGAAAGGTGTCGCGGCGCGGCTCACAGTGGCGCCAGAAGAAGGCATGGAAGTGGTGGCGACCGGGCGATTGACGACATTTGCCGGCCAGTCGCGGTATCAGATCGTCATCGAGGATGTAAAACCTGCGGGCGTTGGTGCTCTGATGGCCATGCTGGAGAAGCGTCGCAAGGCCCTTGAGGCGGAGGGGCTTTTTGATTCCGCCCGCAAAAAGCCAGTGCCTTACTTACCTGAGATCATCGGCGTTGTAACATCGCCATCGGGTGCAGTGATCCGAGATATTTTGCACCGCCTGCGGGAGCGTTTTCCGCGCAAAGTGCTGGTGTGGCCAGTGGCCGTGCAGGGCGAGAAATGTGCGCCGGAAGTGGCGCGTGCGATTGCCGGTTTTAATGCGCTCAAGCCCGGTGGAGCCTTGCCGCGCCCCGATCTGATTATCGTTGCGCGAGGTGGGGGCAGCGTTGAGGATCTATGGGGCTTTAACGAAGAGGTCGTTGTACGTGCAGCAGCGGCATCGGACATACCACTTATTTCCGCCGTGGGGCATGAAACTGATACGACGCTGATAGATTACGTGTCAGACCTGCGCGCGCCGACGCCAACAGCGGCTGCTGAACGTGCTGTGCCAGTACGACTTGATTTGCTCGCCTGGGCGGGTGAGCAAGGAAGCAGACTTTTACAAGCCCTAACGGGTCAGGTTGCGGCGCGCCAGCAACGGCTGCGCGATCTGGCGCGTGCCTTGCCGAAGTCGAACACGCTGCTTGATGGACCGCGTCAAAGGCTTGATGGATTGTCTGACCGGCTGTCAGCGACCTTGCGCACTGGAGTGCAAACGCGGCGGCTGCAACTCTCGCAAGCAACCGGCGTGTTGCGACCGGGCATTTTGCGGCGTGGCGTGGATCAGGATCGGCAACGCTATCAGGCCACTTTGGCGCGCTTAAATATCTCTGCTTTGCAGCGTGACGTGGCCCAGAAGCGGCGCGATTTTCGACAGATAACCAAGCGTATGACCGATGCAGGCGGGCGCCAGATGCACGATCTACGCGAGACCTTGGCGGGGTATGAGCGGCTGCGCAAGACGCTTGGTTATAAGGCCACGCTTGGCCGTGGCTATGCGGTAGTACGTGGGGATGGGGCTGTTGTCACGAACCAGACTGATGCGAAGGCGGCGCGCACCCTTGAGATTGAGTTTGCCGATGGAAGGGTGGACGTTGGAGGGAATACAGCACCAGCCAGACCTACTGCGCCGCGTCGCCCTGCAAAAAAGTCTGACGCGCCGGATCAGGGCTCTTTGTTTTGAGATAAGGGTAAAAAACGCGCGACCTACACGCCAATTTCAGGCCCAAGGCACATCAGAGGTTCCTGGCTTTGCTGCATTTCGTAAAGCACTGATTGCGTCGGATCATTTTGGAACAAAGCGCTGATGCCACTAGGCGCTCTGGTAAATTTCCAACACTGCGGGTCAGGTTTGTCTTGATAAACGAAACATATGAGCCCGTTTTCCTCATACCATTCACCTTCTTGGCATTTCCCGTCGAGGAATGACCACCGCACCCGGCGATTATCGAGATATTCCTCTGCCCCGTAAGGCGCGCCGTTTGAGCCATAGGTAAAGGTTTTCCCACGGGTGTATTCATCAAACTCACGCGCGTTCATGCTATCCTGCGCCAGACCCAGTCCGGGCAAGAGAATTGAAATCAAGAGCAGGTGTTTTAGCATTGTTCGATCCTGTCAGATGGCTCGGTTCTTGACCATTCCTTTTGGCCATATGCCACGGACGCTTCACCCATTTTTCAGCGCGTTTTTCCATCAATGCACGCCAAAGATGCGGCATAAGCGCGATCGTCCCCATAACAGGCAAAGGGTAGGGCATCATCGGCATTTCGCCCGGCGACAGCTTCAGGGCAGGATATGGCGTGCGCGGGTTCACGTGATGGTCCGAATGGCGTGTGGCGTTAAGCATCATAGACGATGAAAACCAGTGGGGCGCGTTCCAGGAATGTTGCGGGCCTACAGGTTCAAGATCACCATTTGGCATGGTTTGCCTGCGCAGCCCGTAATGCTGGACATAGTCTGACATCAGGATTTGCATTTGCGCATGCAGGGCAACAAGCCCGTAAAGCAGCATGCCTTTTGTCCCTGCGGTGAGCACAAAAACTGCAAGCGTCGCCAGACCAACCGCTACATAGAGAGCATAGGGATGCGACCAGGATGGCTTTTTGCGCCTTGTGCGATTTTCCGCTCGCAGCCCGGCCAGAAATGATTGTTTCGACGCGCGCCAGGCATAACGGTAAAAACCTTCGCCTGCACGGGGGCTATTTGGGTCCTCATCACTGCCAACATACATATGATGCACACGGACATGGGCGCTTGCATGATGACCGACCAAAAGTGAGCTATAGATCAACCGACCAAGCAGACGCATCACGCTGGATTTTTTGTGAATCAGCTCGTGCGCCACCGGGTGCGAGATTTGTCCGAAAACCAAACCAGAACAGATCAGCGTTAAAGCAAGTTGCGACCCGGTGAGGTTCAGCATGGCATAGAGACACAGGCCAAGAAGAAAAAAATGACTGCCCGCCAGCACCTTGAGAAGGGCGTCTGCGGCAGGAAATTCCATCTCTGGTGGGTGTTTTTCCGTTTCCGCGCCGATTAGTTTATCCATGCCAAAAACCAGCACCGTCATATATACAATCGCCGCCCAACCCCATTGCGCACCGATCCCGACCGCAAGCGCGATGAGCAAGGCCGGGGTCAAAGTGGCGATGGCGAAGCGATACAAAACCATTCCTCTAACAAGCCTCTTTTGAAGGCGGTTCCACAAAAATAAACGCTGTTGCCTCGCATTCAAACAACAAATTCGGGCGCAATTAGGAGGATTTTGCGGTGGTGCTCATGCGTTTGTCGACTTTTCAAGCGCGCGTTCGAGGGTTAACTGATAAAAAAGCACAGGCGAGACAGGCATGGCATTCTTCCGAAAGCTGAAAGAAAAACTCTTCAAATCTTCGTCCAAGTTGGAGGAAGGCCTCGATGCGATTGTCGAGGATGGCGGGGAAGAGGTTGAGGAAATCATCGCAGATCTACCTGCGGACCCTGTTTCTGTCGAGAACGCGCCTGAATTACCTGTTGACGCCGAGGCCGAAGCGGTTTCGCTGCCA
>JBCBBI010000014.1:85785-86279 GCA_038531775.1 Pseudomonadota bacterium
AGAGCCAGAGCCAGAGCCAGAGCCAGAGCCAGAGCCAGAGCCAGAGCCAGAGCCAGAGCCAGAGCCAGAGCCAGAGCCAGAGCCGTTATTCGATGCAAAAGCGGTCCTTGCACACGTCCAGGGTTTGCCGAAAGATCAAGCAGACGCATTTGTAGACGCTTTGTTGCCCGAACAACGAGAGCTTTATCTGGCCGCATGGCAGGAACAGGCGGATGCCGAGTTTGAACGGATTCAGGCAGACATGGCATCCAATCCAATCAGCCCGGAAGAGGCTGCTGCACTTGAAGAGGCAAATCCTTGGGTTGAGCCAGAACCATCTATCGGCACGATTTTGGATGAACGACTGGACGATATCGAGGCAGATCTGAAGGAACTTGCCGAAACCACCGATGAGACGGAAATCTCAGAACCAGAACCAGAACCAGAACCAGAACCAGAACCAGAACCAGAACCAGAACCAGAACCAGTCCCGGAAACCGTGGCCGACGCAGAAC
>JBCBBI010000014.1:86378-97369 GCA_038531775.1 Pseudomonadota bacterium
CAGAACCAGAACCAGAACCAGAACCAGAACCAGAACCAGAACCAGAACCAGTCCCGGAAACCGTGGCCGACGCAGAACCTGTAGCAGAAAAGCCGGGTTTTTTTGGCAGGCTCCTCGGACGTGGTGAAAGGAAAAAAGTAGTCCGGCGCGTGCTCGATGATGACATGCTTGAACAACTGGAGGAGTTGCTAATCACTGCTGATATGGGGGTCGATACCGCTCTTCGCGTGACCGCCAACATGGCCGAAGGGCGCATGGGCAAAAAGCTGTCTGTCGATGAAATCAAGGCGCTGATGTCCTCTGAGATCGCGCGGATTATGGACCCGGTTGCCAAACCGATGCCACTTTATCCTAAACGCCCACAAGTGGTTCTTGTGGTTGGGGTGAATGGCTCCGGCAAAACCACCACCATCGGTAAACTTGCCAGCCAATTCAAAGCGGCAGGCAAGAAGGTGGTGATCGCTGCCGGCGATACTTTCCGAGCTGCTGCCGTGGAACAGCTGCAAATCTGGGGCGACAGGGCAGGGGTGCCCGTGCTTACCGCGCCCGAAGGTTCTGACCCGGCGAGCCTTGCCTTTGATGCTATGGACCAAGCCGATCGAGATGGTGCGGACCTTTTGATGATCGACACTGCGGGGCGGTTGCAAAATCGCGCCGACCTTATGGAGGAACTGGCCAAAATCGTGCGCGTCATCCGCAAAAAGGATGAATCTGCGCCGCATAACACCCTCCTGGTGCTCGATGCGACGACCGGACAAAACGCACTCAGCCAGGTTAAAACGTTCCAAGAGATGGCCGATGTTTCCGGCCTGGTTATGACCAAGCTGGACGGTACGGCCAAAGGCGGAGTGCTCGTGGCGCTTGCCGATAAGTTTGGCCTTCCAATCCACGCGATTGGGGTGGGCGAACAAATAGACGACCTCGCGCCGTTCGACCCTGAAGACTTTGCTGTCGCACTTACAGGAGCTCAGCGATGAAAATCATATTTTCTACTTTGATTTCCACCGTCCTGTTAGCAACCACATCATTGGCTCAGACGGCGAGTGACGCGAGGATGACCGATCAATCCTGCCGCCCGGTTTTTAATCTGCTCTCGACCTTTCTCGATTTCGGAAACTTCCCGAAAAGTAGGAAAGTTGACGCTTCGGGAAGATGCGTGATGGAGCATGGGCTCTCATCATCGAAATCAGTCATTTCTTTCGCCGGTGTTGGCCTTGGCAAGGCAGCGAAAAGCAATTGGCTTCCAAAATCACTCCAGTTATCGGCCAATCTGGCCGAGACCGTCCAAATCAAATCGCCAGTGGAGTTGCCGCGCAAGGATGAGCCTCTCTCCGTAAAGATTACTGCCAGACGCGAAAACCGTTCGCTCACTGTCGATGAGGCGCGGGTTGCTTTTGGTGATACGCTTTTGCAACTCGAATTTGAGGCAACCGGCCTTTCTCTGGCGTCAAAGTCAGATGCGGAAGGCACGATTTTGAGTACTGAATTGAAAGCGGTTTCGTTTGTATGGAGTGGAGCGCGCGGCGATCTGGAAATGCCTTTTAAGGTCCGAGATGTCGAAGAAGCCAAAGCGGTTATTTTGAAAATTGTAAAATATGCACCTTTCACTTCAATGAGCGGTGAAACGCGTGCGGCAATCAAGAGCTTTATTGAATCAGGGGCTGAAACCAAAGCGCGCTTCAATTTGGAGCTGAGCGATGGCAGCCTGCTTAAAATCGGTCAGATGATGCTAGGGATCCAGCGATTAGGTGCCAAAGATGCAGATGAGACAGAGATCAAAGAAGCCGTTGCGCTGGCTATTGGAGAGGCAGTTCTGACCGCTGATTGGGATGCGATGTAAGGCGTTGTCCTCCAGATGAGTGATTGGCTAATCTCTCTTGAGGGCACTGCAGATGGACGAAACCTGGCGCTTACTCTCGCGCTCATAGCGGCAGTACTTCATGCACTATTCGGGGCGCTACAGAAAGGAAGGCACGATCCGTGGCTAACGCGAGCCTCGATTGATACCGGACTGATTTTTATCAGTTTTCCGTTATTATTCCTTGTGCCTTTTCCAGAGCCGCATATGTGGCCGATTTTCATTATCGTGATCGCCGTTCATCTGATTTACAAAATACTTCAGGCCATGGCTTACGCGCGCGGGGCTTACACCGTGGTCTATCCGGTTGTGCGCGGTATGGGTCCATTATTTACAGTTATCGGCGCCTATATTCTGTTCGGCGAGACATTTACTACTTGGCAGTGGATGGGTCTCGCGGTTTTGATGGCAGGTATTTTTGGACTGGCGGCCTACAACCTAATGTATCTTGAAACAGAGCGCAGCACGCTACGTCCTGCACTGGCGCTTGCTGTTGCAACGGGGCTTTTCGTGGCGCTGTACACGACAATCGATGCATACGGCATTCGCGCCACCGCCGATCCATTTACCTTTCTGGCCTGGTTTTTCTTTGTCACGGCGTTTGATTTTCCCTTGATGTTTGCACTTTTGCCGCGATTGCGCGCAAAACTGAAAGGCATTCAACCCGGCCCGCTGATCAAGCGTGGGTTTTTAGGCGCTCTTATCGCTTACGGAAGTTTTGGCTCCATCATGCTTGCAACCCGGCTCGATAAAGTGGGCGAGGCGGCGGTTCTACGAGAAACATCGACGGTTTTCGCTGCGCTCATTGGATGGTTGGTGTTGCATGAAAAGGTTGGGCCAAAGCGGATTGCACTCATGGCATTGATTGCACTGGGTGCTGTGATAGTTGAGGCAGGTGGATAAGGATCAGCGAAGATGCAAGAGCAAAAGCTAAACCCCATGCTTAAGACGGCGCTCGAGCTTGGCCCGATTGTGCTTTTCTTTGTGGCCTACCTGCGACTGAAGGACCAGGTCTTCAACTTTGGTGGGATTGCCTACGACGGATTTATTGTCGTGACCGCAGGCTTCATACCAGTATTTTTGCTGTCCATTGCTGTCTTATGGTGGCTCACTGGTACGCTTTCGAAGATGCAGGTGGTGACCGCGGTTGTCATTATTGTCTTCGGCGGTTTGAGCGTTTGGTTTAACGATCCGCGGTTTTTCAAAATGAAGCCAACAATCATCTACATGATTTTCTTTGCGATATTGATGTTTGGGCTGATTCGGGGGCGGTCCTATCTGCAATATGTCATGGAAGGCCTGATGCCGCTGACCAACCAAGGGTGGATGATCCTAACAAAGCGGCTCGCGTGGTTTTTCTTTGCGCTCGCTCTGCTCAACGAGGCGGTTTGGCGCACGACAAGCGAAGAAACCTGGGTGTATTTCAAAACCTTTGGCCTAACAGCGGCAATATTCGCGTTTTTTATATTTCAAGGAAAGCTTTTTTCAGAACATGCCAGCGAAGATAGTGATGAGAAAAGCGGCTAAACCGATGTCCTGCCAAAAGAATTCTTTTCACATTTGTTAAACGTCAAAAAATAGCCGTATTCGCCTGTCACGTTTCCTCCATGTCGTCTCGAGTGTTTTCAAAGATTGTTGACTCCGCTGCTTCGGTGCCGCCGTTGCAGGTGCAAACGGTCCTTCCGCTGGTTCTTATGCTGGTACTTTGGATCACCTTCTCATCCTTTGGCCTTAGCAAAGACGTGGTTTTTGTTCTGGTGCTCGTGATCGGACAATCCTTCATTCTTTGGCGGAACTTGCCAAAAGCCGCTTTCGATTTGGGAAAGATCGAAGGCAACAAATCGCGCTTGCTGGTTTGGCCTGTGGTGGCTTTGGTCACCCTGGCTGCTGTTCAACTTGCCATTGCAAGCCCGCTCTTTAGTCAGCGATTGCTTTCTGGCGGATGTCTTTTTGTGCTGATCGTGATGGTATTGGGTGTTCGGCGCGAAAACCTCGTAATGAAGCGCGTGGCCGAAGGTATCCGGTCAACCACGCCGATGTCTTCTCCTGTTTCACTGCTCCGCATAAACGCGGTATTTGCAGCGGCGTTTTTGTGCATAAACGAAATGTTGATTGCCACGGGAGATTTGGCCGTGTGGATGACCTGTGTTGCGGTCTTCTTCCTTATCCTACGTACACTGTACTGGTTCGTCGTCTTGCTGGTTTTGCCAAGCGAAGACGCAACTCCGGCGAGCGCTGCCTGATATAAAAAGCCTCGCCTTGAGCGCCTTTGCTAAGAAACGGCGTTCCTTTGCATAATGCGTAAAGACGACCGCTCCATTGAACTTTGCAGTTTTTGCCGCCGGATCTGACGCACCAGTACAGCTTTTCTTAAACCATTGTGACACGGTTGACGAAAGTTGAGCGTGTGATTACACCAACGGTGTGGCGATTTGTTACCGGATTGCGGGCCACGTTAAACCATCCGCTAAAGAGGTCAGGACGAAAGGCTCCCTTTTGCTTGACCAGCAACAGGGAATTTTTTTTGGCTTTGCCAGAGGTCAGCAATGGATAAAAAATGGAAAACGCGCACCAAATTGGTGCATGGTGGTACCCGTCGTAGCCAGTACAATGAAGTCAGCGAAGCGATCTTTCTCACGCAAGGGTTTGTCTATGACACAGCTGAGGCGGCGGAAGCTCGCTTTTTGCAGGCTGGCGAAGATGAATACATCTATGCGCGCTATGGCAATCCCACTGTCGCAATGTTTGAAAGCCGTATTGCAGAGCTTGAGGGCGCGGAAGATGCTTTTGCAACGGCAAGCGGCATGGCGGCCGTTTCCGGCGCTCTGACATCGATGCTCAAGGCCGGGGACCATGTGGTTGCGGCGCGCGCTTTGTTTGGTTCCTGTCTTTATGTGCTTGAAGAAGTGCTCACCCGGTTCGGCGTCGAGGTAACATTCGTCGATGGAACAAATCTTGAGGAATGGCGGGCTGCGGTGCGCGAGGGTACCAAACTGGTCTTTTTCGAAACCATAGCGAACCCGACCTTAGAAGTCGTCGATATTGTAGGCGTCGCGGAAATCGCGCATGCGGTTGGTGCACGGGTCGTCATCGATAACGTCTTTGCCACGCCGGTTTTCTCGAACGCGCTGGAGCAGGGTGCAGACGTCGTCGTTTATTCAGCGACCAAACATATTGACGGGCAGGGTCGTACGCTTGGCGGTGTCATCCTGGGATCAAAGGATTACATCCGAAAAACGGTGGAGCCTTACATGAAGCACACTGGCGGCGCGATGTCGCCTTTTACCGCCTGGGTGATGCTCAAAGGGCTGGAGACAATTGATCTGCGTGTGCGCGCGCAGGTTGCAAATGCCACTGCTCTGGCTGAGGCGCTGCACGGGCATGAAAAACTCTCGCAAGTCGTCTATCCCGGGCATAAAAGCCACCCGCAACACGATCTTGTTCGATCGCTGATGGGAGAAGGCGGCACAGTTGTTGCGCTTGAGATAAAGGGTGGCCAGGAGGCGGCATTCCGCTTTCTCAATGCGTTGGAGGTTGTCCTAATTTCAAACAACCTGGGCGACGCAAAATCGATCATTACGCATCCATCCACAACCACTCATCAACGCTTGTCCGATGAACAAAAAGATGCACTTGGTATAACACCTGGTCTGGTGCGTTTATCGATTGGTATTGAGCATGCTGATGACATTGTCGGCGATATTAAAGCCGCCCTGAAAGCAGTCTAACGCATTTGATTTAAATTGAAGTAAAGATCATCTGAACCGGGACGACGCTCGTATATTGTTTAGGAAATAGAAATTTATCTTTGCCGACCCTATATTTAATAGGTCTGCTCAGAATGAGGACCAAAGATGAACATCCACACAGCCGATATGAAACAGGTTCAACAACGCGCCGAAGCAGAAGAAGCTCTGCAGCGACTGCGAGCCTGGGCTCAATCGGCGAGTGAGGAAGAAATCGCTGATTTGGATCCGGCAATTGCTCGGCTTTTGCCGGAGCGTGAGGTTTCAAATTACCCGGATCTCAAACGAGACTACCCAGAGAATTTTGAACCAGATGCAGCATATAAATCTGGTATGCCTGACCTGCAAAACGGGCCGTCTTCACTCATCAAAGGCGCAAAGAAACAGCTCCAGCATGTCGGTATTTCCAATTTTCGGCTGCCTATCCGTTTTCACACACGGGACAACGGTGATCTGACGCTTGAGACTTCTGTTACCGGCACAGTCAGCCTTGAGGCTGATAAAAAAGGCATCAACATGTCGCGCATTATGCGCAGCTTTTACAAGCATGCCGAGCGCACCTTCAGCTTTGAAGTGATCGAAGCTGCACTTGATGATTACATTACTGATCTGGAAACATTTGACGCCCGCATTCAAATGCGGTTTTCGTTTCCGATGAAGCTTATGTCGCTGCGCTCGGGTCTAGAGGGATTTCAGTACTATGATATCGCTTTGGAGCTTGTTGAGCGTGATGGCGTGAGACAGAAATTCATGCATCTTGAGTATGTCTATTCGTCCACATGCCCCTGTTCGCTTGAGCTCAGCGAGCACGCCCGTCAGGTACGTGGTCAGTTGGCAACGCCACACTCGCAGCGCTCTGTTGCCCGTATTTCAGTTGAAGTGGTGGGTGAGGACTGTGTTTGGTTTGAAGACCTGATTGACATCGCACGTAACGCGGTGGCCACTGAAACCCAAGTCATGGTCAAACGCGAAGACGAACAGGCCTTCGCAGAGTTGAACGCCGCTAACCCAATTTTTGTAGAAGATGCAGCACGTCTTTTCTGCGAACAACTTTTGAACGAGCCGCGGATTGGTGATTTTCGCGTTATAGCAAGCCATCAGGAAAGCTTGCACAGCCATGATGCCGTTAGTGTTTTGACCCACGGCGATACGTTTTCGGAAGATAGCTTAGATCCAAAGTTGTTTTCCACGCTTATCCATGTGGGCTAGAAGTCTAGTTTTTCATCCTAGAGCTGATTTTTTGTGCGGCCTAGCCGACCTGGGCACGGCACGTGGATTTCGGTTCAAAATCGAGTTTATATTCGTTTGACACGGCGTTTGCTGCGAGTGCACCATTAATATGCTGCGTAAGCGAAATATCGGGAATTTTTGCTGCGAAAGGATATACAATGATTGGAATAATGGATCCGCTGAAGCTTTCCGCAAGTTTCTTAAGGCTTGGTGGCTATTTATTTGAGAGTAATCTAAAGGTTGCGCAGATTTGTGCCGCTTGGCAAACGGATTTATTTTTGGGTCGGTTTGAGTACACGGAGCCTTCTAAGACGGAGCCCGTGCCATTTTTGACCAAACGCCAATCAAGCTCGAAAAAGCCAGCCGGCAAACCAAAAAGCTCCACAAAACATACAGTTGCAGCAATAGTAAAACCCAAAGAAACAAAACCCAAACCTGCGACCAAGGCAGCGTCGGCGAAAAAAACCAAGGCGGAGACAAAGCCTGAGCCCGTTGCTAAAAAGCCCAAGCCGGTAGTTGCAAAGGCCAAGACCGCGAAAAAAGATTTGCAAGCTGCGTCTGAGGCAAATTTTGTCGCCAAGCCAACAAAAGTGGTTGCGAAAGCCAACGTAAAAGCGAGTGAACAAAAGAAGCCAGCGGAAACAGCAGAAATTAAGCCACTGCCTGGTAAGTCAGTCGCCGCTAAAACCGGAAAGACCGCTAAAGCGCCAGTGAACGGAACGAAGCCAAAGCGTGCGCGGCAGCCCTCTATGCCGCCTGAAATTTCTGAACGCGCAAGCAAAAAAGCGAGGCAAAAGCCTGCGCCGAAAAATAGCTAGTCCAGCTTCGAAAGCCGCTGTGCCGCGTTTCCCTAAAAATCAGTTACGCACAAAGAAATAATCCCTTTGCAGTTTACGGTTGTCGCTTTGCGCGCTGTGCAGAGCAGGGCTTCTGTTTGGGCATTGGTCATCACCAATGGTCGTTCCCATGTATAAGGCAAGGAAGAAAACCTAAAGAAAACGAGGTTTCAAGATGATAAAACAAATCGAAAATACATTAAAAAATAGTGTTTTGCGTCTCTGGAGTTCCGTAGATGCAAATGCTCAAATTTCGGCCCGCCGCCGGATAATCGACCGGTTGGAAAAAACCAGCGATGCAGATTTGGCCAGACTCGGCATCGAGCGGGACAGGATCGCGCAATACGCGTTTCGTGACCTTTATTATGTCTGACTAAATATGGGTCGCGTCGTCGTTTATAGTCCTGTCAAAACGCATCGCTAGACGAAAAACCTCGCATTCTGTCTGAAGCGGACATCGAGGCTCAAAGCTGCGTTAGCGCCGCACATCCGCTTGACACGCCCGGCATGGGCCGACAAGGCTGCCGCTTATGGTTGACCCGCGTCCTGTCGGATATGTAATTGGCCTTTTGGTGGTCACGCTCGGCGCGACAATGGCGTTGCCTTTAGTGGTCGATATTGCCGAAGGCCGCGGCCATTGGCCGGTTTTCGCAAAAAGCCTTTTGATTACTGTTGTTACTGGTGCGGGCATGTCATTTGCATGTCGCAACCGGCCACAAGATGAATTGACCCTGCAGCAGACTTTTCTTTTGACGACCGGAGTATGGCTCGCCCTGCCGATTTTCGGTGCTTTGCCGTTCATTCTAGGCAGTTCTGGCACCCGTGTCGTGGACGGCTTTTTTGAGGCAATGTCTGGGCTTACCACCACCGGTTCAACGGTGCTTTCGGGGCTGCAGGATTTGCCAAAGGGGCTCTTGCTTTGGCGCGGTATCTTACAGTGGCTCGGTGGCATTGGGATAATCGTTGTTGCGATGGTGTTCTTACCGGAGCTCCGCGTCGGCGGGATGCAGATTTTCCGTAGCGCTGCGTTTGATACCATGGGAAAAATCCTGCCCCGCGCAACCGAGATTGCAGCGCGTATCTCGGTCATCTATCTGAGTCTGAGCCTTGTTTGTGTGTTTGGCTATCTGTTTGCCGGGATGGACGTGTTTGACGCCACCGTGCATGCGATGACGACGATGGCCACAGGTGGTTTTGCAAATTACGATGCATCATTTGCTGCGTTTGATCCGGCTGTGGAATATGTCGCAGTGGTCTTTATGATACTTGCCGCACTGCCATTTGTCCGCTTTGTGCAGCTCACGGCGGGTACAGCAAAACCCTTATTAAGTGACCCTCAGGTGCGCGGGTTCTTCATCACCTGCTCAATTCTGGTGCTGTTTCTTACCGCCTGGCAGTTTCTGCAGCAGGAAAGCTTTACCGAGGCTGCATTTCGTAAAGTGCTTTTCAATACAGTCTCGATCCTTACCGGCACAGGCTATGCCAGCGACGATTACATGCAATGGGGCTCTTTTCCAGTTGCGATGCTATTCTTTATTGGTCTTATCGGTGGTTGTGCTGGTTCGACCTCTTGCTCGATAAAAATTTTCCGCTACCAGCTTCTCTTTGCGTCGGTTCGGGCGCAGATGAAGCGGATCTATTCGCCCCACGGTGTCTTCACGCCGCGATATGACGGGCGTCCGGTTGATGATGACGTTCTAAGTTCCGTGATGTCATTCTTTATTTTCTTCATTGCAACACTGGGAGCGTTATCGGTTCTATTGGCGCTGACCGGGCTTGATTTTGTCACGTCGATTTCCGGTGCCGGGGCGGCGCTTGCAAATATCGGGCCAGGTCTTGGGGATATCATCGGCCCTGCAGGAAACTTTGCCCCGCTCAATGATGCGGCCAAATGGATACTCGCGGCGGCCATGCTGATTGGACGGCTCGAGCTTCTGGCCGTTTACGCCATGTTTACGCTTTACTTCTGGAGAGCCTGATGACCGACAATGCTAATCAAAGACCGCTTGGCGCACAAATCTCGCATATGTTGAAAGCGCGGGGCGTTGATGTGATTTTTGGCATTCCCGGTGTACATAATGTTGAGATGTATCGCGGCATCGAAGAGGCCGGGATCACGCATATTCTGGCGCGGCACGAGCAGGGCGCAGGATTTATGGCCGACGGCTATGCGCGTGCCTCTGGTAAGCCAGGTGTGGCTTACGTTATCACCGGTCCAGGGCTTACGAATATCATGACGCCGATGGGACAGGCCTACTCCGATAGCGTGCCTTTGCTGGTGATTTCCTCGTGCCTGGATGAAACAGCGGCCCGTCGTGGACAGTTGCACCAGCTGCGAGATCAAGAAGCCGCCGCGCGTTGCGTATGTGATTGGAGCCATGAAGGGCGTGATGCGGCCTCGGTTTATAATCTGGTTGAACGGGCCTTTAACGAGTTCAGCGGCGCACGCGCACGGCCTAAGCATATTCAAGTACCTATTGCCCTTGGCGGCACTATGGCTGATCCGGCGGATCGGGCACCGGAACAGCGTCCAGCAAGGCCTGTTGCACGGTTGCAAGAAATTGAACAAGCGGCCAAAATTCTAAGCCATGCTAGGAAGCCGCTCATTATTTTTGGTGGTGGATCTATCGATGCTAGCGCTGCTGCAAAGGTCGTCCTGGAAAAGACTGGGGCGGCTAGTTTCACCACGTTTTCGGCCAGTGGCGTCATCGCAGCCGACGATCCAAAATACTTCGGATGTTATCTGGCACGCCCGGACAGCGCGCAGGCGATCTCGCAAGCCGATGTAGTAATGGTGGTCGGATCTGAACTCGCAGAGGTCGATCTTTGGCGTGATGAACTTGGGCATAAAGGGACGCTTATTCGGGTCGACATTGATCCTGCAGAGCTTGAACACCCCCGACCGGATTTAGCCATTCTTTCAGAATCGGAGGCTTTCCTGAAAGAGCTGGCGGACACGCTGCCTAGCGCTGCAAGCAGCGATTGGAATGAAGGTGAAATCAAAGCTGCCAAATCCCGTTGGCGCGCCGATGTGGACACGGAGCGGCCCGGTGTTTTGCGGGTCTCGGAGGCACTGAATGCGGCCTTGCCGGATGACGTAATGATCTATTCCGATATGACACAATTCGCCTATGTCTCAAACGAGACCTGGCGCAGCACGCGCCCCGGCCATTGGCACCATCCCTTGGGTTACGGCACGCTTGGCTATGCCCTGCCTGCGGCGATCGGTGGCGCGATTGCGCGTCAAGGCGGTCCCAAGCTCTTGCATCGTATACTGAAAGCCCGAGTCCCCCATGATGGCTAGAGTGGGCGCGCCTTGAC